>CAVYWR010000016.1:0-138816 GCA_963772185.1 uncultured cyanobacterium
TTGTTACCGATGATTAGCTTCATTTACCTTTCCATGGCTCTCTAGAGAAAACGCCTATGGTGTGTAGTCATAGGGGGAAGGCGGATAGTCGTAGTAAGAAGAGCGGCGAGGCGGTACTTGTGCGGGGGGCAATAGGGCGGGGTCGTAGTAGCGGTAGTCTGAAGCGGGCGGCATCGGCATGGGAGCCATCGGCATGGGCCGAACGGAGCGCCTTTGGCTTTGTAAGATCAGCAGTACAGAGCAGAGAATCAGACCGCCACCGCCAAGACCAAGGATAATCACAACGCCTGCTCCTAGCCAAATGACCGATGTGGAGGGGCCAGATGAACGAGCTGCCGCGTCGGTGGTTGGGCGAACGGCAGCAGCAATTTTATCTTCTAGCTCTATATCTTCGACAGAGCGCTGGTAGGCTTGAATGCGATCAAGCAGATCTTTTGTCTTTTCGGACTGTTCTTGTAGCTGGGTTTCTAAGTTGGTAGAGAGCGTTTCTTGTTCGCTGAGCTGCTCTTCTAACGCTTGAGTGAGCGTGCGCTGCTTGTCTAGCTCTCTACGAATTTCGGTTTCTAGCGCCTGCTGAGATTGCGGCTGGTCGGAAACGGTGGATTCTATCTGAGCAATGCGATCGCTCTGCTGTTTTACCTGGTCAAGCTCGCTCCCGGTAGACACCATGCCAACCCTAGCTACCAGCAGCACTAAAGCTGCGACACCAGTTGTAGCGCAGCCTGCTAAGTATGCGGTTGTATCGCTCATCGGTTTATCACCCTAGCGAACAAACGGTCTGACACACTTTTTCTTCTCAATATCGCTTTTGCAACGGCTTTGACAGCTAAAGACTATCACACAAAACCAACGGCTAGATCGGTAGCTAACCGCTAATTATGACAAGGCGGAGTATCTATTTTATACCGGTAGAGAAGTCCGCAAAGTCCTGTAGTTAACTCGACGGCAATCGCAGTGGCTACGAAGACAACTAACCACAAGAAAGCGCCCCTAGAAATATCTAAGGACGCTTTCTAATAGCTACGCTACGCGACTGCTAGCTTACTAGCTTCTCAAAAACGTCAAAGGCGGCTCACTGCTTACTCAACGATGACCTTGCCGACCATGCCAGCGCCACGGTGAGGCGCACAGTAGTAAGTGTACTCACCTGGCTCTACATCAAAAGTACTGGAGTAGGACTCACCAGGTGCAAAGGTGAGCTGCTTGTTGGTCAGCTTGTCTGCGACTTCTTTACCACCAGGAACGTTGTTTGCGTCGAAGATAACATTGTGGGGGGCCATCTTATTGTTTTCCCAGGTTACGGTATCGCCCTGAGCAACTGTGATAGTAGCCGGTTCAAAGACAAGCAGGCCACCATCTGAACCCATCTTGACGGTTTGGTCAGCGGCAAGAGCCGGCGTGGCGAGCACTGCGCAGCTGCTAATTACAAGGGTAGCCATCATTAGGAAGCTACCTAGACTGCGGAATGCTTTCGCTAAGAAATTCATAAGACCTCTGGGACTAAAAACGTGTGTACTTTCTTTGCACTTCATGAGAATTATAGATCGCCTTATGAACGTTTTGACGCTTTGTAGAGGTTCGGATTTGACGACCTGTGCTGTACGGGTAGTTTTATCCGGCGGGCAAACTCTAAGACTCAATCAGTATGGGGGGGTACACAGTTCTAAAACGCTGATGATTTCGAGCTAATTGATAGCAAAGCTGCGTAGGAAGCTGCCCAGTTTGACGGGGTGGTTTCTATCGGAAGAAGTAGGGTCTGGTATTGTAGCTGATGCTTTGGATTAATTTTTTTCAGCGAAAGGTTAAATGATTTGGTGGGTTCCGCGATCAACTGTTGTCCTTATTAATAGGATTGAAAAAATCAATAACACAACTGTCTTTTTGCTATGAATGTTTTAGAAAAGCAGGTGATTGAGCTGAGCGATAAGGTCGACTCGCTTCATGGCCTGATGGCGCAGCTAACTGAAAAGGTAGATGCAAGCATCACTCACAGAAACGGTCGTTCTTCCAATAAAGATATCTTGCCGGATGCTGGTGCGGTTAATTTGCCGCCTAGTGCAATGCGCCGCGCGCCCAACCCGGCAATGATACACAAAGATGTGCTCAGTGACGATGCCTATCTAGAGGGGGAGCTGCTGAGTACTACGCGGACGCTGTCACCGGAGATTCAGATTCAGCGCCTGACAGCTCAGCTGACGGCTGCATACAATCGGATTGCGGCTCTAGAAGAGCAGATTATGGCGTATCGCTCTTACTAAGGCTTTCGTCAAAGAAGTCTAATCATCAGCTATCTGAGCGTAGCTGGGCTTCGACAGCGTGGCGAAGCTGCGATCGCGTCCAGTTCCCATACAGATGAGCTGCGATCGCAATCCCCCCTGCACCTACGCCTTCTTTGACAAATCCCTGTTCATACGCCCGCAGTTTTGCATAGGGAGATTGGCTGAAGTCGATTTCGCTCGCTAGATAAGTAGCACCAGTTTGCCGTGCGATCGCGGCCGTATCTGCGCTGGGATCTTCTATTACCCAACGCGTGGTGCCGACGGCAATTTGATCGGTTCGCCAGTCTATCTGCTGCTCTTGTGCTAGCGCTTTGCCCAAAGCATAAACGGCTAGCATCTGCGAACCGCCTGCTAACAGGACTCCGCATACCTGACTTGCTGTTAGCATCGCTGCGGCTACAATGACTTGCATCGGGTCACCCACTGCCGCAACGAGTTCTAGCACCGATGCCTGCGGCTGTCGCTGCTGCCACTGAGTCAGACCTTGATCGACAAGCAGTCGCTTTTGTGAATGATTGCCTAGCGGCAGACTGCTACCCATCTTGTGAGCAACGCTATAGCCTAAGCCGGTCAGAACAGCTTGGGCAGTCGTTGTTCCCCCCACTACGCATTCGCCAATGATCAAATAGCTATCTAAGCACCGACTAGCTAGCCGGTGGCCTAATTCTTTCCCCACTTGAAAAAGTAGGTCAACCTCAGCTATTGACATTGCCTGTCCTGACTGAACAGGCTCAGCAATCACATGAGCTACCGATAAGTGCGGAACAGTCAGCGGCGTCGGTAACCCAGTGCTGACTAGCTGGCAGTCAATCGATTGCTTTACAAGAATAGCCCGAGCGATCAGTGCTGGAGAGACACCTGCTGGCAAGTCAGGCAAATGAGTCCCTGTCAGCAGATATTCGCCATCGGCGGCGGCAGTGTTTAGACGCGCCTGCGGCGTCTTCCCGGCAGCAGAAATATTAGGGTGAAGCGCAGTTCGCGTGAAGCTAAGAACGCAGACAAACAGCGGCTTTTTACCTCGATAGTGATTGAGCCACTGATAGCCGAGCGTAGGCGTTGCTTCAGCGCAGAGTCTGATCACGCTAGTCGTCCATCAGCACTTGTACCCATCTGGGCGGCTCTGACATAGCGATACCGAGACGCTCTAAGATCAGCCAGGCAGCTAGGTGTACGGTAAACAGGTAGACAATACTGGCGAAGACAGTCATAAACACAGCGGCGATCGCAATCACCTCCATACCTGGCTCTCCAAACGTGCCTAGCCCAATCCAGCCCCAGTTAGTCAGTATGCGCACGCTCCAGTCAATAAACTGAGTGATCTGCGCAATCAGATACCCCCACAGGTCTTCGCCTGCGAGTATAGAAACTAGCCAGATGCGAAAGAATGTGCCAAAGGCGACTAGCAGCCCTCCAGTCAAAATAGAGATGCCCCAGCCAGCTTTTCTGCGCCATAGGTAGCCTAGCTGCACACCTAGAAAGCCATAGGGTATGACAAATAGAATACTGCGGGTGGGACCTAGCAAAATCGTCAGCAGTAGACCAGATACGACAGTTCCCATCCAAGCAGCGCGGGCATTCCACCGCAGATAGATCAAAGCGATAGGTAAGGGAAAGAGAATACGCAGCAGCGGACCGGGGGGAAAATAGATGTTAACTAGCCACATAAGGCTAGCAGCGCTGGCAAGAAACGCGGTCTCGACTAGAGGGAGAGGGGCTTCGGCTTCGCTCAGCCGCCCAGAACTGGAGGGAGGCAGCGGGCGAAAAGAGGGATCAGAAGAGAAGCTAGAGGACTGAACGGAATTGTAGGGCTCGGTCTTTCTCGAATAGCTTGACTGATCAGGAGAAGCCGGTAGATCGTCTGATATCCAGGGTTCGTCGTCTCCTGGTGGCTCTGGCGTAGGGGATTGGTTGGGCGCGGTCATAGGCTAAGGCTATACCAGAAGTTCTTCGAGAGCGGCAACGTCAATGATCTTGAGGGTATCGCGATCGCGCTGAATTAAGCCTTTCTTCTCTAGCTTGCTGAGTACTCGGGTAACCGTTTCTCTAGCAAGACCGCTAAGGCCGCTGAGTTCTCTATGAGGCAGGTTAGGTATTTCCATCCCTTTTCCAGTCGATTTGCCTTGACCTTCTGCCAAGAACAAAAGAATATCAGCAACGCGAGACTGGCTGTCTGATTCGCGCAGGCGCAGGCGACGGTTGACCTGCCTGAGGCGTTTTGCCGTTAGCTTTGCTAAGCAAAGACCCGCCATAGGTTCTGTATGAACTAGTTTAACGAAATGAGGGGCAGGCATACTGCCAATAATGGTTGGGACTAGAGTGATGACATCGGTTGAGCGCGGAATTTCTTCTAGCGCGGCCATTTCGCCGAATACTTCACCTTTGCCCAAAACATTGAGTGTGACTTCTTTCCCATCTATATTGTAAGTTCGAATCTTCACCCATCCTTCCAAAATAAAATAGACAGAGTTGCCCCAATCGTTCTCTAGCAAAATGACCTGATTGGCAGGATGAGTGCGCGTCACTAGCTGAGCTGCCGCTTGTTCCACAGAGGCTGAATCTAGCTCACGAAAGAAGGGGGTAACGCTGATGAGTTCGCTAATATCGAGTGAGTGTCCGTCCATGAGCAGCTAATTGGATGCGTGTAAGGGTCTATTTATTAATGCCAAATCGGTCTGAACGGTCTCTGCTTTTGACACTATTAGAGCCTAGCTGAAGTTTAATAATTTATACCATCCTCACTTATTGTTTAGGATCATTGCGAAAAAGGCAGGAATAGTATACTTTCCGGGATATTCATCTACATAGCTACGCTGCGGCCTATGCTGTAGCGATTCCTGTTTTGTAGAAGTGCGGGTTGTAACAAGAGTAAGGCTGGTTTTTTTGGCAGGGCCTAGCTTAAACTTTGGGCACCTGTTTGCCAACTGGCCTACCAGTTGGCTCAACTCACGGCCAGCCGATTGACCTCTAGTCTCTGTCGGTTGGCGCATGCCAGCTAACCGCTTAGAGTGAGTCCAGTCGCTGGCTCTATTGGTCAGCTAGCACAGCCCCCGGACGCTCAGCGTGGCGTTGGGCTTTTAGTGTTAGTACCGAGCAGCTTCTGGGTACAGAATTATTTGACTATACGTAAGGCATCCATGGTGACTTCTCAGAAGGAACAAATTCAATCGCTGATCGCTGATATAGAACGGGTTTTGGGCGCAGCGAAGCCAAGGACGCCGTGGATAAAGGCCAGCGAGACTGAGCCACAGCGCCAAATGCTAGCCCAGGCGCAGGCTTATCTGGTATCACTCCAGCAGTTGTTTGAAGCGCCGGGCGGGTGGGGGCCTGTTGATCCGACAACTGGACAGCTAGACACTCAGGCCGCAGAGGTTCAAGTCGTGGTTCCGTCTTCACTAGAGACGCCAGCGCGTAGCACTGACAGCCTTGCAGATAGCTCTGTCGGCACAAGTGCTGCTACAGAAGGAAAAAGCGCTGAGGCGAAGTCTGATGAGGAATTGCTGCAAGCGTTGCGGACTGAGATGCAGTTTTTAAAGTCGAGTGCGCTGCAGCCACTACGTTTGGAAATAGATAGTTTGCAGTCGGTGAGGGAATCTCTACAGCGAGAAGTTGAGACTCTAGAAGAAGAGCGATCGCATCTAAGCCAAGCGCTAGCGGACCTCGCTAGTGAAGAGCAGTCTGAGCCTGATGGCTCTGACGCTTCCTCCGATGTTGAGCCAGCGAGCGATGGCTACTTAGAAATCGGTGAATCGCAGCTAAACCAGTTTCTAGCTGTGCTGATGGAGCGCATACAGGAAAATCTATCGGTACAGGTGACGCAGACGCTAGAGCAGCTGGAATCGGATCACTCAGCAGCAGTCGCGGCAATCTCGGCCGCTGCTGAGACTGAGCAGTTAGCTCTACGGCCTAGCCGCGAACAGCAAATAGAAGAGATGCGCCAGCTACAATCTCATTCTGATCAGCTGCTAGTCAATATTGATTCGACCTTACAGCGTATGTTTGAGACGCTGCAAAACAATATCGATACCTATCAAATCTCTTTAAACGAAGGGATTGAGAATATGCACAGCCTGGGCCGCCAGGGTGAGGTGATTGTGCGATCGCTCGTAGATCACCTCACTGCGCAGCTCGGACAGACCACACCCCCAGAACCTACTTTCTTCTCACCTCGCGAAGCTTCTGCGCTGCCACCCGAACTCGAAGCACCTATTCCAACTGAAGATACAGTGTCTTCTCTAAACGAGATTCTACCAGACGAGACTCTGCCAGTAGCAGTAGCTGAGCCTTCTAGCGGCGAGGAAATCTATACAGAGGATGTCTTGACGGAGGATGTCTTGGCTGCGGAGGTGCAGCACGCTGCAAGAGAGAACAGAGCAGAAGAGAATAGCGATCTAGAAACAGCGACCAATGCTGACACCGATTCAGAGACTTTCATCCATGAGGATGGCACAATCGATGTCGATCTACTGAAGCTAGATATCGACCGAAGTCAAGAGGATGATCTGACACCAGACGACATTATGGTGGATGCGGCGACCGCAGACGCACTGGTAGCAGCGACTGAATCAGAAGATGCTGATATTGAAGCAAAAGTAACGCCTACCGTCGATGCTGAATTTTTGGCTGGTCTTACCATTGAGGATCTTACTGTAGACAATCTGAGCGGAGAGGTAGGTGAAATTTCAACCGACGTGGCGTCTGTAGAGCCTGAGACTTTCAGCGCAGATACCCAGGCTGAGACTGACGTAGAAGAAACAGAAGCTGTAGAAGAAACAGGAATAGGAAGCGATGATAGATTTGAAGAAGAATCTGAAAATGACATAGAGCTAGCGGCTGTATTGCCCGATCTAGGCCCTTTTGTGACCTTACCGACTGTCACAGAAACGACCGAAGATAGTAGTTACGTCGACATAGGTGGTATTGATACAGAGTATGCTGACAGCGCGAGCATAGAAGAAGAAACAGCAGTAGAAGAGATAGACTCAACGCTATCAGTAGATTCGTTAGACGCTGATGATTCAATAGAACCTACAGACGCGATCGTACAAGCAGACGCAGACGATGAAGTAAACAGCTATTTTGAATTACAAAGTTTAGAAAGCACAGCCTTAGAAAGCACAGCCTTAGAAAGCACAGCCTTAGAAAGCACAGCCTTAGAAAGCACAGATCTAGAAAATGCAGATCTAGAAAATGCAGATCTAGAAGGCGCAGACAATGATTGGGTGCTGCTGGACGCTGAATCTGACGATCAGCCAGATACCGTTATAGAGTCGGCATTGACACCAGACCTACCCGGCGAAGAACTTGATGAAGAAGCGCAGTCTGGGGTGTCAGAAGAAATTTTGTTAGAAGAAGCTCCTCCATCAGACGAGCTGATAGCTGCTTTGGAGGCAGATAATCAGGCGTCGGTCCGTAATGCTGTCGAACCTTCAGAAAAGACAGACGAGCTAGTCTCTGACTTAGAAGAATCGATTGTCTCTGATCTATCTGACGATGCTTTCGAGTTTGACGACTCAGACTCTGATATTCTCGGGCCCGATACCTTCGAGTCTCGCTCCGGCACTTCCGACATTGCGGAGCGTGTGGAATCGGCCATCATTCCAGATGATCCAGCCAGTGAAGATCTAGCCGGTGAAGATCTAGCTAGTGAAGATCTAGCCAGTGAAACTCTAATTAGTGAAATCCCATCTGGCAGGATCCCCGTCGGTGAAATCATTGAACCCACTGATACTGTTTCTATAGATGACTCTGACATCACAGACTATCCTGTTCAAGAAAGCCTCACAGAAGACCTTCTGGTAAGAGACTTTGCTACGCTAGAGGACTCGATAGGAAACTTACCTGCAACTGGCGTAGAAGACCTGCTATCCGATGATGCAGAATTGCTCTCTAGCTTAGGTCAGCCTGGCGTTAGCGAGCCTTCACTTTCCGGGGATGAATTCGATCTCTTTGAGATGAGTCCCACAGAAGAAGACCTGCTGGTAGAAGACCTAATAGTAGAAGATCTAATAGTAGAAGATGAGTCAGCAGAAGACGAGCTAGCAGAAGAGCTGATAGAGGATCCGTTAGGTGATGTTTCACTGTTAGGAGCCGGTTTGTCTGCTGCCTCGACGATATCGGCGGCTTCACTGCTGACCGATTCGGCCGAGCAATTAGATAGCACTGAATTAGACAGCACTGAATTAGATAGTTCCGAGCTGGATAGTTCCGAGCTGGATAGTCCCGAGCTGGATAGCCCTGAATTAGACGATTCCGAATTAGATGATTCCGAATTAGACAGTTCAGAGGCTTCTTCGTTCAGTCAGCTTCTAGTAGAGCGCCCTAATGAGGAAGCAACTTCTGAACTCGTGGTAGAAGAATCTGTAGAGGTAGAAGATTCACCAGAAGTAGAGGATTCTGTCATCCAGTCAGTAGATGGTGGAATAGCCGCTGACTACATCGACAAACCTACAGATTGGTTTTTGGGTATAGACCTAGGGACAACGGGCCTGTCAGCAGTGTTGATGGAGCGGCGCAGCCATCGAATGTATGAGCTGTGCTGGAGCGTGGCAGGCGATAGTGAAGCTAACCGGTTTCGACTACCGGCTGTAGCCTCTATCAATTCGCAAGGAACAGCAAGCCAGCTAGGAATTGAGGTAGTTGGCCCAGCGGCACTACAGCAAGAGGATGCGCCCCTGCTGCGATCGCTAAAGCCAATGGTCAAAGCAGGTATTCCTGATGATTTTTCAGGTGAGCCCTGGATGCAGTGGTCTGACAACATATCGCTGCCTTTGATCACGCTACAAACGGCAATCTCTGACCTGCTACGGACTTTGAGCGGTATCCATATGAGCTGTCATGCAGTAGGTCTAAAAGATACCGTGCTCCGCCAAGCGCTAAGCGACCTGCAAGGCGTAGTTATAGGCTATCCAACCAACTGGCCGGATACGTATAGCTTCAATATTCGCGAGGCAGTGCTGGCGGCTGAGCTGGTGACTCTGCCCGATCAGGTTTTCTTTGTAGAAGATGTGATCGCGGCGCTGCTCTCTGCGCTGCCAGCACCGGGTGTGGATGTCTCTAGTGACAATCAGCAGCCGGGTCTGTACAACTGCAACTGGAGCAGTGGGACCGTAGTGGTAAGTGCAGGTGCAACCGTCACCGAAGTAGCCGTTGTAGACCTGCCGAGAGATCTGAGCCAGCTTAGCTATGCAGACTTTGCTTCACGTAGCTACACCTATGCAGGCGATAGCATTGATCAAGATATCGTTTGTCAACTGCTGCATCTGCCCGTTCAAAGCGAAGAAAGTAGTAGAGAAAACAGTTCAGAAAGCGATCAGGTCCGGGACTCTTCCTCCTCCAATTCTCCGTCCACTGGTACCGAGTGGGAGAGGTTGGGACTAGATCAGCTAAAGCTACCCCGACCGGGCGAGGCAGATCGAATCATCCGCCATCGGTTGCGGCAGCGGCTGAACGATTCTGCTTTGGGTCGGCAGGCATTAGCCGCCGCTCAAGACTTAAAAATGATGCTTCAAGAAGACGAAGAAGTGGATGTGCAGCTAGGCGATCGCACCTGGGTAATCACTCGCAAAGACTTAGAAGCCAAAGTTTTCGGTCCCTATATCCAGCGGCTCAACCGATTGACGAGTGCGCTACTAAACCAACAGTCGCTTTCAGCTCAGTCGATCAAGCAGGTCATCTGTACAGGCGGTGCGGCGTCGCTAAGCGCTATTTCTGACTGGCTCAGACAAAAGTTTCCTAATGCCACCATCATCCAAGACACCTACAGCGGCGAATATTCCAACAGCTGTAGCCGCGTAGCCTATGGTCTAGCAAATCTATGTCACTATCCCGATGTTTTAGATGACAATCGCCATCGTTACAACGACTATTTCTTGCTGCTAGAACTGCTGCGGACTCTGCCAGAACAGCCACTGCCCGCCGGAGGGATTATGCACTTACTCGATCAGCGTGGCATAGATGTGCAGGCTTGCCAGACACACTTGCTAGCTCTGATCGAAGGCCACTTGCCACCTGGACTGGTACCAACCGAAGGTGATCGCCCGCTGATCAGCGCTCAGTCTTCAGATATCGAAAACTATCGACTGCTAGCAGAACTACCCTTGTTTAGAAAGCAAGGCGGTCAGATTTACATCGCCGATTCTGAACAAGGCGAAAGACTGCGCACCCACTTAGAGTCTTTGCTAGCAACCAAAGCCCAGTCATTGAGTAAACCGATGGAGACAGATGCGATCGCTATACTCTCGGAGGAAAGCCGGTGACGTGCGACAGAGTGACGTATTACAAATGGATGCAAAGTCCGGTTGGCAAGCTACTATTAACCGCTGATGGGCGATCGCTTACAGGTCTCTATCTAAAAGGACAAAAGCATTTTCCTGCTATCGCAACAGACTGGCAAGGATCATCCGACGCTGTTCCTTTTGCTCGGGTAGCACAGCAGCTTTCAGAGTATTTCAATAGCCAGAGAGAGCACTTCGACCTGCCGCTTTCGCCAAAAGGAACAGAATTCCAAAAGCAAGTTTGGCACCAGCTTCATGCCATTCCGTTCGGTGAAACTATCTCTTACGGATCCATAGCCAGATCAATTGGTCAGCCGAACGCATCTAGAGCAGTGGGCGCTGCCAACGGTCGCAATCCAATCTCTATCATCTTGCCTTGCCACAGAGTAGTTGCCTCGAACGGCAAGCTTACAGGCTATGCGGGTGGTGTAGAGCGAAAACAGTGGCTGCTACAGCACGAGAAAGCCACGAAAAAAACGTAGGGGCATAGCATGCTATGCCCCTACGGTATACCATCGTATTTCAATGACTGGCTTACCCGGCGTCTGGGCCAAAATATTCAGAGACGAAGCTGCCGTGTAGACCGTAGGGAATGTGATGCTTTAGCTTCAGCTTCGCAATCGGGCCGGGGGTGATGTCCTGCGCGTCGAAGATGGCGAGTTCGGTGCGATCGCCCGCCGAATCATAAAACCACAGCAGCACCCAGCCATCATCTTCCGCTTCACCATCAGGGCGCGCTACGAATAGCGGCTCTCCGCCAAACCCACGCGGCGCGGCGCTCCATAGCTGCTCTTCCCCAGTCTCCATGTCTTTCTTAATCAGCGCTTGCAGCGGCGCATTCTTAACGGAGCCATCCGTTGCGCCCATGTATAGGTAGCGATAGTCTCTGCCTACTTTCTGAGGATGCATAGTCGGAAATTCACAGGGCCGCTCTATCCGCTTTTCTACATCTACTTTCTCTGTTGCTAGATCTATTGTAAATCGCCACAGCTGACTAGCAGGAACATGATCAAAATCAACAGTGCTATAGTCTTCTGCGTCATCTAAAGTCGGAAAATTGTCGTAGCAAACGGAATCTAGAACTATCTGACCTGCTTGCTCAAAGGCATTGGCATGGTGAAAAACGAAGCAAGGATCTGTATCAAAGAAGCGAACTTCGTCAGAGCCGTTACGTGGAATTAAAACAATCTTTGTTGGCTGCTTTGGATTGAACTGGATACATTCTGCTGCGCCCTTTAAGCCCGCTACAAAAGGCAGCGGATTGAAGCTAACTGGATTTTGAACAAAAATGCAGTAGTTTGGCGTGATCGCAAAGTCATGTAAGAAGGCAAACCCTGGAACGCTGTGCTTGTGCTGATGCGCAAGTTCTCCATCTGGCGTGAATTCGTACAGACTAATCGTGCTAGAGAGTCCCGTTTTTACACCGAAGTTGACCATTCGCTGTGTTCCTTCGCAGTCTGGATCAAACTTTGGATGAGCGGCAAAAGCGTCTCCTTTTTGCAACAGTCCGTCGAGATAGTCAATGCCGATTGTCTCTAGCGTTTGCGGGTCTAAACGATGCGGCTCCGCTGCTTCCCATAGCGCTAGGAGCTTGCCGCCCCAGTAAACAACATGAGTATTTGCGATATTTTTCAGCCTTAGATCAAAAGCATTCGCCAGCCAGCCGCCAGGTTTTTGAGTTCCAAAAACACCTCTATATTCGGGCTTGCCGCTCTGCTTTTCAGCTAGATATCCTTCTGTGCGGACAAACTTGTTGCGGTAGAAAGCCTTTCCGTCTTTAATCGCAATTGAGCTAATCATACCGTCGCCATCAAAAGGATGCTTCAGCCTGTATCCATTGATGTCTGTGAGTCCTGGTCCGTTGCGAAAGATAGTGCCTTCTAGATCCGGAGGAATCTCTCCTTCTATCTCATCTATTGGGTAGGCGAACTCTTCTAGCTGAGAGCGATAGCCGTTTGTCCAGTCCTCGCGGGTGTAAGAAAGAGTTTGGTTAGAAGCTTCGAGCGTTTGCATAAGATAGGAGAATGAGGGTAGGTGAACGAGGATAGAAGAAAATAGCGCGCTACAAAGAGATATCTAAGCGGACATTAGCATCTTCGGTGATTTCTGGAGTAGCAAGAACAAGAACAGAATCCGCTAATTTTTTATTCGCTGCTGGCCTAGATTCGTCACCGACTGCTGTGTTCTCTTGAGGGGCATCTTCTACCGCTTGTAGAGCAGACGCTGCTGGTAGCAGCCCTAGTAGAGGCAAGGGTAAAAGAGTGCTTAGGTTTGTCAATAGAACCAGCAGCCAGAGATTCTCGAAGTTGGTTTCGGTGATGCCTAGCTGATGGGTGAGTAGCGCCCCAAGCTCGTGAGAGAGCAGGCCAGCTAGATTGACAACAGACATTAGCAAGGCAAATAGCGTTGCCTCAACGCCAAGTGGACAGAGCCTAGCCGATAGCACCAAAACCGGCATAAAGGCAATCTGTCCAGCCACGCTGAGTACCAGGCTATCGCCTAGACTAAACCAGTGATCGTCTATGCCAAGCGTACGGTTAACATGAGTCACTAGCAGCAGAGTGGTCATGCCAAGGGCCGACGAAATTACAATCGACCAGCCAAAAATTTTGCGGAAGGAAACGTCCTTGAGAAAACGCTGAAAGATCCAGATGCCAATTAGGGAGGCCAAACTGGTGACTAGCCTAACTCTGCCTAGGAACTCAGGCGCAAAGCCTAGCTCATTAGTAGAAAAGAAAAAGAAAGCGGAGTCTGCGGTTGGGGTAGCCTGCCAGAGAAACAAGAACAGCGCTGGCATCCAGATAACTTTTTGAGAAACGGCCTGCTTCAGCAGCTTGATCTGATTGGCGACAACCTTTAGGTTTGAGCTGTTTGTAACTGGGTCTTCAGCAATCAGCCAGGCGACACCGCAGACCACTAGCGGAAAAGTCGCTGTGATGCCAAAGATAACCTGAGTACTGGTGTGCTCTAGCAGCAGTCCACCGAGATAGGCCGTGATGATTCCACCAACCGCTGAGGCTCCCCAGGCCAAAGACTGGAGCGTGCCGACATTTCCTTGGCTCTCTTCTCTAGCGCGCTCCACGACGAGTGAATCGACAATCACATCGGAGATCGCAACTGAAAGTGAAGTCACTAGAATCGCTATGGCAGCCGCAAAGCCAGTGTGGACGATAGTGCCCATCGCTAACCAGGCGATCGCACCCATAATTCCAGACAAAATCAGATAGGGCCGCCGCCGATATCGAAAGATCGGCAGTCCATCTGACAAAAAGCCAAACACCGGCTTGATTGTCCACGGCAGCGCCGCAATTCCCATCAGGGCCGACACTTCCGCTGGCGATAGCGCAATATCATCTTTCAAAAAGAAGCTCACCGCCAGACGAGCGAGCCCTAAAATCCCCTGTACGAAGTACACAACTAGGATCGCGCTCAGCTCCAGCGTCAGCGGCTGACCCAATAGAATCCGCTTTTCAATAAAGCCCTTCACTGATTGGCCTACTGAAGAATTGGAGGTCGAGGACGCTGTCATGTGAAGAAGTGTAAACTCTCCTGTCTATCATAGCGGCCTTCTCCAGTTTGTTCTCAAAAGTCTTTCTAAAGTCCTTCTATTGGGAGAGCTGCGAGAACAGCTTGGTGAACACCCTCTTAGAAGACAGGCTGGTAGAAATTTGAGAGGATAGGGAAGCGGTCTTATAAGTATTACAAGTAGAGCACTTCCATGCCCCTGATTAAAGTTCAAACTTCTGTAGAAACCCCTGCTAAAACAACTGTAGAAGACTTGTTAAAACAGCTATCGGCCAGCTTGGCCAAACACCTCGGGAAGCCTGAGTCATACGTAATGACAGCGTTTGAACCAGGCGCGGCCATGACCTTTGGCGGCACTAGCGACCCGGCTTGCTACATCGAAATCAAAAGTGTCGGGACTATGGGCAGTGACAAAACCCAGACGATGAGTCAGGATTTTTGCGCAAAGATCCAAGCGGCCCTCGGCGTGCCCCCAAACCGCACCTACATCGACTTTGCCGATTCTCCAGGCGCGATGTGGGGATGGAATGGCACTACCTTTGGCTAGCATCTTCCTAGCAGTGTCAGCTAGATAGCGTCTCTTCTAAACGTCTTCCTTAGACACAGAGCAGAGGCAGCCGTACACTCAAGGCGACTGTGCCGCCTCTTTTTTTTCTACGCCAAAATACTGCTCTATAACCTTTTTTACCATCGGCGCTGCAAACGAGCCGCCACCGCCGCCGGAGTGCTCTCCAAAAGCAACGACAACAATCTCAGGATTTTCATAGGGACCGTAAGCCCCAAACCAGGTGTGACTTTCAAAGGGAGGAGCTTCTGCGGTTCCACTTTTGCCTGCCAGGGGTGGCAAAGCCGGATCGTTCATCACGCCTCCCGTGCCAGCGGTGACGACCTGACGCAGGCTTTCTTGTAATACTTTCACCGTGCTGGGCTTCATGCCGATGGAGGTACGCCACTTTTCGGGTGGGTCTTGCTCGTCGACGACAAAGTGTGGGGTGACGCGATCGCCCCCATTAGCCGCTACCGCAAACATCACTGCGACCTGCAAAGGCGTAGCCAGCACATTCCCCTGTCCGATCGAAGAGTTGATCGTATCGCCTAGATACCAGGGCTCATCTAGAACTTCGCGCTTCCACTGTGCATCGGGTATCAGTCCTTTATCTTCTTCAGAGCCCAGCTCGATTCCGGTTAGCTCTCCCAAACCATACTTACGCATCCATTCTTGCAAGCTTTCCTCGCCGACGCCTCTCCCAATCTGATAGAAGAAAGTATCACTACTCATCGCCATTGCGCCTCGAAACCCCAAAGGCCCAAAGCCTGCATTGTTCCAGTCCCAGAACTGAATACCGCCGATGGTCAAAAACGGATAGGTTGCCAGCACAGTATCAGGCGAGTACTTACCTGATTCCATCCCAGCAGTAGCAGTGACTATCTTGAATGTGCTTGCGGGTGGGTAGGCGCGCATGGCCCGGTTCACTAGAGGATAGCCATTCTTTGTGATCTGTTCCCACTGAGCCTGAGTGATACGAGTAGAAAAAATATTCGGATCGAAGGTGGGTCTACTGACCATCGCTCGAACCGCGCCGTCACGCGGATCGATAGCCACTATGGCCCCTATCGTGTTGCCTAGCGCTTCTTCGGCAGCCCTTTGTAACTCCAAGTCCAACGTAATCTGGACATCTTGCCCCGAAACCGATGGCTTTTCACCGATCACGCTCAGCACGCGGCCACTACTGTCTACTTCTACCTGCTGCCCGCCCCACTGTCCACGCAGCTGTGGTTCTAAGGCCATTTCTAGGCCCATTTTGCCAATCACATCGCCTAGCCGATAGTCCTGTTCTTTAAACTCTTCTAGCTCAGCGTCATTCAGTTCGCCCGTATAGCCCAAGACATGCGCACCTAGATCTCCTCGAGGATAGTTTCGGACGGCTTCTGCCTCTACGCGAACGCCCGGTAGCTGATCGGCGTACTCTGCAAGCGCGGTGGTTTGGGCAGAGCTAATTCCTCGCGAGACGGGTACGGACTTGTTCAAGTTGTAGGTACTCTGTGCCAGCCGAGCGCTGATTTCCTCTGCGGGCACATCTAATATCTGCGCTAGGCGATCAATCACTCTTTTTTTGTCTACGTCTTCTTTTGGCAGCGCGATCGGCCAGATCGAAACAGAATGTGACAGCCGAGAGCCCACCAGAATCTTGCCGTTGCGATCAAAAATAGTGCCCCTAGCCGGACGCCTGGGCAGCAGCAAAACGCGGTTTTCTTCTGCGAGTTCGCGATTGCGCTCGCCTTGGACTAGCTGCAAATAGGCCAAACGACTGCCAATGCCACCCACCATCATCAGGCTAAGTAGCAGCATAATCACCACTGACTGATATTGCCGACCGACGGTGCGGCCACCCTTTTTGTCGCCGAAGCTGCGAGATGTGCGCTGCGAGAAAGCCATAGCGATTGAGATCGATAAACTGAGAGCTATTCTATAGCCTAGCCGTTGTGAGCTGTGGCGTGGAAGCTATGGCGCTTAGTTGTCTAAGGCTCTAGGTTGAGGGGAACTCGGTGCGGGGGCGGGTGCGGGTGCAGGTGCGGGCGCAGGTGATGGTGGTAGCGGAATCGGAGCCGCAGGTGGCGGTGGTGGCGGCGCTGGCGCGGGAGCAGGCGGTGGAGGAATAGCTGGCGGTGAGCCGCTAAAGACAGGAGCAGGGGCTGGAGCCGGAGCGGGGGCGGGCGATCGTCTGCGTACAGGGGCTGGGTCTTGCTCTGGGGCCGGGTCGGATGAGCGAGTGACTGGCGTGGGCGCAGGGGCAAAATCTTCGGCGCTATCAGCGCTATCATCGCTGCTCGTGGTTACCGGTTCAAAGCGGCGGCGACGCTCTGGGCGATCGGAATCAGAATCGCTGCTACCACCTGGCTTGTCAGCAATGACCCGACTTGGAGAGACGGGTTTGGCCTTGATAGAGCCGTCTCGACCACCAAGGCGCGGCAGCTCAGGAAATTCTTCGACCGGCAGATCATCGACGAACTGATCGACAAATTTGTACCAGGCGAGTGCGGCAGTTCTACTCGCGCCGCCGGTTGGACTGCTATCGTCATTCCCCATCCACACGCCTGTCACAAGCTGAGGCATGTAGCCAATGAACCAGAGGTCTCTGTTTTTTTCAGATGTTCCAGTTTTACCAGCGACTTGTCTGCCGCTGATGGCCGCGTTGCCACCTGTACCACCATTGACGACGCCTTCTAGCATCCAGGTCATAATTGCGGCGGTATCTGGATCGATGGCCTGCTTGGGTTTTTCGTCAAAGTCGTAGATCACCTCGCCTTGGCTGTTGGTAATACGGGTGATGCCGTGAGCCTTTGCGTGCTTTCCCTCTGCTGCAAAGGTGCCATAAGCGCTGGTCAGCTCTAACAGGTTGACTTCGGATGCACCCAACGCTAGAGAATAGGCTGGTAGCAAATCGGAGTCTATGCCCATGCGCCGGGCGAGGGCGATTACCGGATCGAAGCCGACGTCGACCAGTAGTTTGACTGCCACAATATTGACAGAGCTAGTCAGCGCTCTACGCAGTTCGATGCTGCCACTATAGCCACCACCGTAGTTCTTGGGCTCGTAGCCATCGATGACATAGCGAGCATCGTCGTACGATTTGTAAGGGGACATGCCAGTGGCGATCGCCCCTGCATACACAAACGCCTTAAACGTAGAACCTGGCTGCCTTTGAGCCTGGGTCACTCGGTTAAACTGACTGTCATCAAAATCGGTACCGCCCACCATCGCTTTGATTTCCCCTGTCTTCGGGTCGATCGCGACCAAAGACGCCTGCTCGAACCCCTGCCAGGTACCATATTCTTCAATGACTTCTTCGATAGTCTTTTCAGCGGCCTTTTGCCACTCAGTATTCAAAGAAGTTTCAACAACCAGCCCGCCTGCTTCGATCTGCTCTGGGGTCAAAAGCTCTGCTAGCTGCTTCTTGATATAGATAGTGAAGTACGGAAATTCGCTGTACAGATACTTTGGTTCTTGAGCTTCTATCGCAACGTCGGCCTGACGCGCTGTTTGAGCTTGCGCGGTGGTAATAACGCTGTTGGCTTCCATCCGGCTGATGACTTTGTTGCGCTGCTGTTCGGCGGCGACCGGGTCGACTAGCGGAGAATAGACACTAGGCGCAGGAGCCATCCCCGCAATCAGGGCAACTTCAGCGACGCTGAGCTCATCGACCGTCTTGCCAAAGTAGATCCAGGCTGCATCCGCGACGCCATAGGCCCCTGCACCCAGGTAAACCAAGTTTAGATATCGTTCTAGGACTTTTTCTTTACCCAGCTCCGCTTCTAGTCGTCTAGCTAAAATGGCTTCTTTAAACTTGCGCTGAAAGCTCTGGTCCAAGTTCAAGAAGGTGATGCGAGCCAGCTGCTGACTAATCGTGCTTGCGCCTTCGACCACGCTGCCGCTGCTGAGGTTAGCTAGGATAGCTCGGCCTATAGAACGGTAGTCTATCCCGTTGTGCTCATAGAACCGGCGATCTTCGGCAGCGATAAAAGCCTGGGAAACAACGTTAGGAATTTCGTCAAAGGTGAGATTTTCCTGTGCTGACGGCCCAACCTTCTGCAAGATTTGGCCATCGCCCGCTTTCAATGTGATGGTACCGCTACGCTCGAAAGTGAGCGCCTTGCTAACGTCGGGGACCGTTTCGTAGACATCCTCCCAAAGCTGATACAGGCGCGTACCCGTGCCAGTAACGCCCGCTGCTAGCAGCAGCAGCAGCCAAAACCTGATTCGCTTGTGCGCTAGTCTTGGCCCGGTTGAAAGTGCGAGGGAATTACCTGAACTAATGCTGGCAAAAGCGGTTGATCGCGTGGTTGGTCTACGCTTAGCTGCTCTACTCGTCTGTCTTTGAGCAGTCTGATCTGACGTGGTCTGCTCTCGAGTGGCCTGAGAAGACAGACGCCTGGACCCTTTTTTCGGTGACTGGTGGCTGACTGACGCCTTCAGCCGAGTAGACCACTGTTTTAGCTGTGAAAAAAGGTTGGCCACGTTAGTGAACTCTCCAGACGGTATCGCCGCCGTAACAAAATTGAGGTGCCTTAGAAAACCATTAAATGCTACCACGAGAGCCAAAGTAGCTCTGCTGGCAGCATTGCGACTGGGTTTAGGACTAGCTGACTAAAGCGCTGTGTCCGAGCGCGATCGCCATCACCAGCATCCCCAGCACCAAAAACGGCTGAGCGCTGGCCTGATATTTCACATCGTTTTCTAGCGGGTCACGTAGGAAATACATATCCTGGAAGGTAATCTGCGGAATAATCAGCAAAATTAGCAGCACCGCGTAGAGATTTTTGTGAATGGCAATCAGGTAGGCTGCCATGCCGCCCTGAAATACATCGATCATCAGCACGCAAATCCAAGCGGCTGTCTGCACCCCAAACATAACCGGCAAAGATTTTAGACCGAGTTCGCGATCGCCCTCCACCGCCTTAAAATCATTAACAATAGCAATCCCCAATCCCGCCATCGAGTAGATCAAAGTCAGCACAATCACAGTGGCATTCAGCTCACCAAAAAGAGCGTGACCCGCCCACCAGGGCAGCGCAATATAGCTAGCACCCAAAGCATAGTTACCTAGCCAGCCGTTTTGCTTGAGCTTTAGCGGTGGGGCTGAGTATATATAGGAGAGAAAAGAGCCGCCTAGCGCTAGCGCAAACAGCGTCGGAAAGTCATGACCAGCCCACTGGTCCAATCCATAGGCAACCGCTAGTCCACCTATCAGCAGCACCCAAATCTGCACCTGCACTTCTTTGAGCGAAATCGCACCGGACGGAATCGGACGATTTGGCTCATTGATCGCATCTAGATCGCGATCATAGTAGTCGTTAATCGTTTGCGTATAGCCAGTTAGAAGAGGACCGGACATCAGCATACAGGCCGCTGAAATTAGGACATTTTCAACCGTCCAAGTAAACTTCCCGGAGGAAGCCGCACCGCACACCACACCCCAAATCAGCGGAATCCAGGTGATTGCCTTCATTAGCTGGAGACGAATTTTCCAGATAGAAGTTTCGCCTGCCTCTGCGCCTTTCATGCCGAGCAGCTGACGAGCTTTGCCGCTTTTAGGGCTACTGCCCGGAGCGCCTACTGGTTTTGTCTGCACAGGGTCAGGCGGTGGGGCGGCAGAGAATTGCGTATCGTCAGACATTTCGGACTCCTGTAATCTCTACTGATTGAAGTAGTGTTGAAGCTGTGGTGCTGGCGCTACAGCATTAAAGCTACAGCGCTGAAGCTATAGTAGCGAGTAAGGCAGTAGCGAGTGAGACTAGCTAGCCAAAAGAAATGATCAAATAGCCAGACTGGAATTTTGCACCCGTGACGGATCGACCGTTGAGCGCTGGCGGTAAGGACAGGTTGTGCCGCTGGTCGCCCGCTTCTACCGTCACCTCTGGTCCGTATTGGGTGAGCTTGACCTGAGTTTTATCAAAGCCTGGCAAGAACAGCTTGACTGTGCTGCTAGCTACATCTACGCTCATCGGACTAGGGACAGTCACTGGCGCTGTTAGCGCTGGGAGCGCATCCATTAGCGACTGCCAGCCACTTGAGCCCAGATCGCTGTGGCTTATTGCCTTAACCGGAATCGGATCGAAGGCTGCATCTGCGGCTGTGGTTTCCGTCTGACCGCTGTAGGGCGCATTGACAATAGCACCCGCAACGGTCAGGCCGATCTGCTGCGCGGCGCTCCAGAGATATTTGCCAGTGGCGATCGCAATCTCATCACCTGTCGTCACCACATAGGCTCGAAGCTGCATGGGGTCTTTGACCATTGCTTTGCCTCTAGCCACCATCTCTTCTACGCTCTGCGTCTCGGGCTGATTCCAGATATCACCCGAGCCGCTGCTAAAGACCGCTCCGGTCACTGGCGCAATAAACGGCGAAATCGAACGATAGAACTGAGAATCTTGAAAGACTTTCTTGAATCGGCGGAAGTACCAGTCAATTCCACCAATCGCTCCCCACATTCTCAAACTAGCCTGGTTGCCAGGACCGTCGTGCACAATCACGTCATACTGATTGCTCGCGACATACTCGCGAATAGCGTTCAAGGTCAAAAAGTCATCCATTCCAGGCACAACGCTCAGCTCCTGGCCAAACACTGCCTTAAAGAAGGGATCTCTTAGATACTGCGCCTCGAAGCGCTTGAGCTTTTCCCAGTTCTGATCGACCATCTGAGTCGTTTGGAGCTGCACCACCTGGAATGGAGTCTCGCCCACGCTAACGGGTGCCGGGTTTGTGCCTACATCAGTTCCGGTCAGTAAAGAGAGCGCAGGTCCAGCTTCTTGCGAAACTAGCAACACCCGTTTGCCTTCGTTGGTCAGTTTCTGAGCGGCGGCGATCGCAACGGTTGTGCGTCCGGTGCCGCCTTTGCCTAAAAATGTGAGAATCAGCGTCATATTTAGTCAGGTTTGTCTAGTCAACTACAGGACGGAGCTCGTCTTCGAAGAACCAAGTTGTAAAGTCGTCCGACTCAAAGCTAACTAAAGCCCCGATGTTCTGCCCGTCTAGTACCTTGAAGTCTTGAATAACGCCGACTTCTCCTAGACGACTAGCGAAATTTTTAGCGACGCGATCGCGCATCCGACGAACTTGAACTCGCTGTCCGATTTCTAAATCCATGTTTAAAGGCTCTATCCTTGCTAATGTCTAACTCAACGCCAGTAACCAGTCTATCAGCGACTGAGAAAGAAGCCCTATGCTCGCCAAACGAATTCTGCCTTGCCTCGATGTGAAAGCGGGTCGCGTAGTCAAAGGGGTCAACTTTGTCGATCTAAAGGATGCGGGCGATCCGGTAGAGCTAGCCAAAATTTACAACGAAGCGGGCGCGGATGAGCTGGTGTTTTTAGACATCACTGCCACACATGAAGACAGAGACGTAATCTATGACGTGGTGTATCGCACGGCAGAGCAGGTGTTTATTCCTTTGACAGTAGGCGGTGGCATCAGCTCTCTAGACACGATCAAGAAGCTGCTGCGAGCAGGCGCAGACAAAGTCAGCATTAATTCGGCAGCGGTGCGAGATCCAGAATTGATTGACAGAGCGAGCGATCGCTTTGGCAATCAGTGCATTGTTGTCGCAATTGATGCGCGGCGGCGATCGGACGCCGAACAGCCAGGCTGGGACGTGTTTGTGCGAGGGGGCCGAGAGAACACCGGCCTAGACGCGGTGGCATGGGCCCAAGAAGTCGTCCGCCGAGGCGCTGGCGAGCTGCTGATCACCAGCATGGACGCAGACGGAACCAAAGCTGGCTATGACTTGAGCTTGACTGAGGCGATCGCCCGTCGCGTCGATGTACCCGTGATCGCTTCGGGCGGAGCCGGTACCTGTGAACATATCTATCAGGCGCTGACAACCGGCGGAGCTGAAGCGGCTCTATTAGCCTCATTACTTCACTACGGGCAGCTCAGCGTCAGCGAAATCAAAGACTATCTGGCTCGCCACGATCTAGTCATCCGTCAATAAAATGTTTGCAAAACCTTATAAAAGTGTGACTTTTCTGAAACAGCTTATATCTTTAAGCCATGACTTAGTAATGATCTGACGGTCAGATCTGTAGGTAAAAAATCATCGTTCGGCCTCTAGAACGCTCTTGGAGACTGAATTCTATTGAGAACCTTTAGATTGCCCGTCCCGTACATTCATTGCTGGTTGATTATTAACAGTCTTGTTAAGCTATGTAAAGGTTCTGGTAAAGGATGAATGGTTTCGGACTTCTTTCCTTCTAGATTTCTTTACGAGCTTTTCAAGGTTTCTTGCTCTCTTTTCTAGACTCACCAGCTTTTCTAAGTCGTTCTGTATAACAGCGCTCTCGCGTAGGTTCCATTTTTCTAGATGATCTTATTGATTCTCGTCATTGTTACTAGTCTAGTTTTTTGGGCACTTCGCCTAATGGATAGAGCTGTCGAAAACCAGGAGTTCTCGCTGATGTTAGCGGGCTTCTTAGTGGCTTCCTCTGCCGCTGCTATCGTTGGCGTCTACTTTTTGATGAGCGACTATATGACCTTTATTACTCACGCTGGCTCCGTCCTTGACAGCTACGACACAGCTCTGATGGGCGGGAGTGAGTTTTCCCTGTGGCTAGACTCGGTTGAGTAGTGACCCTCTCGTGCAGTTTTTCTCTAGTTCTAATTTTTTCCCGCGCTAGTCTTCTAGGGCTCTAGAAAGTGCCTCCCAAGTAGAAGGACCGACCACAGCATCGACTACTAGCTGTTGATCACTCTGAAACTGTCGCACAGCTGCCTCTGTCAGATCTCCGTATTTCCCGTCGATTACGCTGTCGTAATAGCCCAGGGTCTGAAGCTCTCTTTGTAGCTGTGACACTGCTGTTCCTTCCGCGCTGGGACGAAGAACTGGCGGAGCTTGGCTAGGCGTTTCGGCTGTCGTTTCTGATTGAGTTGGTTCTGGCTGAGCTGGTTCTGGCGATACTGATTCGGTCGGCTCTGGGTCGGGACTGCCTTCGCCGCTGGCGATAGTAGCCTCTACATCATCTGTGGTAGGTAGTAGCGCGCTCCAGGTTGCCGGTCCTGTAATGCCATCAGCAGTTAGATTAGCAGCGGTCTGAAACGAGATGACTGCTTGCTCTGTGAGCTGACTATAGTTGCCGTCGACGCTGCCTTGATAAAAGCCCAAGAGCTTTAGCGTGGCCTGGAGTCTGCTGACAGTTTCTCCTGTGCTGCCGATTCGCAAGGTGGGATAGACAACGGCGCTTTGAGCCAGTACAGGCGCTAGCGGTATGGAAGGATCTGACTGGACCGTTTGTGCTGCGATCGCGCTGACCGGGGTACTCGTCAGCACAACGGATATCAGTGCTGTTTTGATTTTGAGCTGCTGAAAGAAGGGTTTACTGATCATGTGAGTTTCCTCAACCTTGCGCGTAGTGTCCATCAGGCCATATCAATATATACAGATACAATTGACGGTGCAAAGGTTACTTACGGTGAGGGTTTGATCAAAGACGGCTTGATCAAAGATAGATTCCGAGGAGTTGTGGTTGGACTTTGGATGGTGCCCACGGCTCTATTTAGCACTCCACGCGCTATCTCATGCACTAATGACTTTGACCGCAGCTATAGAGAGAAACCTGGTCGTGACTGGTTCGCAAGTATAGATAATCAAGAAACACTAGCACTGGCGATCACGCATCGATTAGATGAGCTGAATGCTTTTCTATGTAGCCCGCACCGAGCTAGATCGCCACTGACAGGTCCACACTGCGCGCTCAGCAGTTTGCCCCTGCTCTTGCGCTATCACAGTGATGCTCGAAGGCGTAGTCACGCCCTGTTGGAATTGACCGTCAGGCAAGAGCCGAAGCAGGCTACGCAGCGTTTGGCGCAGCAGCTAATACTCGGCGATGTCTTATCGATGGCGTTTGGCGTTACAGATCCGCATGCTTCGACTGCTCTTTCTTTGACTTCTACAAAAGTGTCCAATCTGGGGCAGCCTAGACTGTCACTTACTGCGGCGGCTATGTCAGAGCTTGACGCATCAAACTATGGGCTATCATCTTTGCAGTATCGCTGCTACCGAGACCTTTGGCAGTCTTTAGAAGAGCATATGCTACAGGGGACAGCCGCTAGCAATTCTGTAATCGAGGGAATTGCGATCGCACTGAGCTGGCCCAATCATTATCCCACCGCCTTGCAAAACGCTCGCAGCTATATCCAAAGCACCTACATCGGCAGAGGAGATTTTGTTAGCGCTCTCGTAGAGTCTGTGATAGTGACTAGCGTAATTTGTGGCGCACTAGGTGGCAGACAGTCTCTACCTGTGCTTTGGCAGCTACAGCCGTATGCCGATCAGGCTCAGGCTAATAGCCGCTATGAAAATGCTTCTGGGCGCATCGGCTCCAAGCCACAGAAATGGCCGCTACAGTCAGCCGTCGAACTAGCCGATCGCCTGTTTGCCCAGTGGAGGGGCCAGTGGAGGGGCCAGTAGGCGGGTATCACTCCAAGAGCCTCGCACTATAATACCTAGATGGACTATTCGACCTTACAATTTTCGGATGATATTGCCGTTTGTAGCGCTGCTACATCGGTTGATTAGGCAAGCTACCCGGTGGGAATCATGGGCATTCTCCGTCACGCGATTAACCGGATCTATCAGCTCTTTTTGCGTGCCTCTTCTGCCGCTATCGGAAAGCTGGTCGGTGGGTTAAAGCCCCCTAGTCAGACGCTAAAAAGCAGAATTACTTATCGTTACTTACCGTTGGAGAATGGCGTTTTAGCTGACAGGGCTCTGGCCGACAGGGCTCTGGCCGACAGTACTTCGGTAGATATTTCTCTAGTAGATGATGCTCAAAATTTGTTGCTAGTAGAAGGCAAGCAGACTGTGACGGAATCGTCCTCTAGCCCCACTGGTTCTAATCCCGGCAGTCTCTCTAAGCAGCAGACAGGCCCTGCGGCTGTTCAGCAAACTGTTGGCTCACAAGCTCGGCAATCGCAAATTAGGCGATCGCGAACTCGACGTTCTACGGGGCACACGCTGATTCGTTCACCGATTGGGTCTAAGCGGACCTGGACAGTAACGTTGGTTGCGGTTTTAGTCCTAGCGACTTGCTTTGGTCAGCGATTTTATCGGCAGCCGACGCTAGATGTTCGTTCGATTGCGCCACAAACCTTTTATGCCCCTGCGACTACCAATGTAGAAGACAAAAAAGCCACAGAAGGCCGACGCGAAGCGGTTCGTAGTGGCTTAGTCCAGGTATTGAAAATAGACCCAGAGCAAACAGCAGCAGCGGAGCAATCACTCGACACCCTGCTGGACCAAGGCCGAGCACTGCGAGATCAGGCTGGAACACCACCTTTTCTCAATCTAGAAACGCTTTCTCAAACAACCCAGGATTTTTTATTCCAGTCGACTGAGTCACAGTGGCAGGCAGTATGGCGATTGGCCAAAGACCCCGACCTTTCTGCTGCTCAGGTCCAAGAGGCGGCTGTCTTAGATGAAGGGGCCGAAGCAGTAACTACGCTAGAAACCGAAGCTGAACCGAATGGGACTTCAGACAGCGCCGCAGCCGATGCTGTCACTGGCACTAGAGAAGACCAGATTACCCCGCTGCCTGCCGGTACGCTCGATGCTTTTGTCCCGGCGCAGGTATTTGCCCTACAAGAGTTGCTTGCCTATCGCGAGCTTGCTAGTTTGCCACGGCTAGTGCAGCTGCAAATTCGGATGGAGGATCGTAGACGGCAGTACCGCGAAGATGTGCAGGCGTTAGCGGCAGCAGCTAGTACAGAGGGCCAGCCGCTCTACAACTATCGGTTATTTGAACTCTCAGAAGAGCAGTGGGCTCGACTAGAAACGCTTTCGCATCAGATCTTTGACGACATGATGCTCCAAGGCATTAGCGTAGGCACCCCAGACGATCTGCTGCGTAGAGCGATAGAGTCGCGGGTTGCTGTAGAACCTGATCCTGCGGTTAAAGAGCTGACAGCCGACCTGCTGGCAGCTTCACTCGGGCCCAATCTGGTCACTGACGAAGAGCGCACTCGTTTGCAGGCAGAGCAGGCGGTCGGTCAAATTGATCCGGTCATGCTCTCTGTGAATGAGGGTGATTTGATCGTTCGAGCTGGCGATCCAATCGATGCGTCTGATTTTGTCCTGCTAGATCACTTTGGTCTGACGAACCGATATTTCAACTGGATCGGTCTGTGCGGATTTAGCGTATTAATTGCCTGCGCGGTGGCTTTTTATCTATGGATAGACCATCTGCAAGTAAATCAGCTCAATCAGCGCGATCATCTACTGGTGGTGCTGCTGTGTTTGTGTGTCTCAGTGTTAGCCGCCTTGCGGGTACCCACAATTGGACTGCCTGCGGTGGGACTGCTAGTAGGCAGCTTCTATGGAAATGCGCTAGGGGTGACAGTAATAGGACTGCTGGCGCTGATTTTGCCCGTTGGCGCTGTGGTGAGTCCGATTCCGCTGATGGCAGGAACGGCGGCGGCGCTGTTGGGAACTTGGATCGCCCCGCAGCTGCGATCGCGCGAAGAATTTGCTTTGCTAGGCGGTTTCGTTGGGCTCAGTCAGGCTAGCGTGCACTTGATCTTGACCCTGATTCGCTCTACAGTCGCTGCGCCACTGTGGAAATCCATTTTTGTTGGCTCTGCTATGCACGGCGTGTACGGCATTGCCTGGAGCGTACTCGCATTAGGAGTCAGCCCATATCTAGAGCACTTCTTTGATGTGGTGACACCAATTCGTTTGGCAGAGCTAGCTAATCCCAATCGACCTCTGCTAAAGCGGCTCGCAGCCGAAGCCCCAGGCACATTCCAGCACACCATGTTTGTAGCCAATCTGGCGGAAGCAGCCGCTCGCGCGCTAGGGCGCAACGTAGAGCTAGTCAGAGCAGGAACGCTCTACCACGACATTGGTAAGATGCACGACCCGCAAAGCTTCATCGAGAATCAGATGGGCGGTCCCAACAAGCACGATGAGATTGACGATCCCTGGATTAGTGCAGGCATTATCAGAAAACATGTGACCCAGGGGCTGGTGATGGCTAGGAAGTATCGACTGCCGCAGGCGGTGCAGGCATTTATTCCTGAGCATCAGGGCGATATGAAGATCAGCTATTTCTATCAGCAGGCCAAGCAGCGGCAGGAAAAAGAGCCCTCTCTAGTTGTGAATGAGGCGGACTTCAGCTATGACGGCCCAATCCCACAGACACCTGAAACGGGGATTACCATGCTAGCGGACTCTTGTGAGGCGGCGCTGCGATCGCTCAAACCAGAAGCCTCTATGGACGAAGCCTACACACTGGTAAACCGAATTTTGCGGGCTAGGTGGCGGTCTCGTCAGCTAATCGACAGCGGCCTTAGTCGTAGTGATATGGACGTGATTGCTAGCGTCTTTATCCAAGTTTGGCAGCAGCACAACCACAAGCGCATCGAATACCCAAAAAATGCTTTAGCTTAGGCAGTCAATTCGAGTTTGGTGATGGCGTATACAGGTCTGTAGCCAAAGGGAAGCGACTATTTGACACAACCTTTGTCAACGCGAACAATCAGTGCGAACAAAAGGACACAAACCTATGTCGTTAGAGAGAGCGACGTCTTTTCTCATTTCCGTTACATTTTGTTACCATTGGTAGGAGAATAAAAAGACTGAAGGCTTCAGGCTGACATTTTCCAGCTGTGCCTGCATACCCTTCTACGTTTTTCTAGCACTGCTGGCTCACTCGCTGGCGCATACTCTACTGCTGCTCGACCTACTGTCGCCCAATTCTTATAATGAAAGCTAATCCATCTAGGGATCCCGTCCGTACATACCTCAAGGAAATTGGTCGTGTGCCGCTACTGACGCACGAAGAAGAGATTGTCTTGGGTAAACAGGTTCAGCGGTTGATGTCACTGACGGCGGTGCAAAGCAAGCTAGCTGACGACCTAGATCGAGAGCCGACTAACGCTGAGTGGGCTGCCGCCGCCGGAATTCCAATAGAGGAGCTGACAGCGGTTGTAGCAGCAGGTGAGCACGCTAAGCACAAGATGGTAGAGGCAAACCTGCGGCTGGTCGTTTCTGTCGCCAAGAAGTATATCAAGCGCAATGTGGACCTGTTGGATTTGATTCAAGAGGGTACAATCGGTATGCAGCGAGGCGTAGAGAAGTTTGATCCATCGAAAGGCTACCGGTTTAGTACCTACGCATACTGGTGGATTCGTCAGGCGATTACTCGGGCGATCGCAGAAAAAAGCCGAACTATCCGCTTGCCTATTCACATCACCGAAAAGCTAAACAAAATTAAAAAGGCCCAGCGCCAGTTTGCGCAGCAGAACGGCCGTACGCCTACTGTGAACGAGATTGCCGAAGAAACTGGCTTTACTATCAAGCAGGTACGTGAGTACCTAGACAAGTCTCGTCAGCCGCTTTCGCTAGATCTGCGCATTGGCGATAACCAGGATACTCAGCTAGGCGATCTGTTAGAGGATGACGGCCAAACGCCAGATGACTACGCAACCGCGTCTTCGCTCAAAAGCGACTTAGATCGGCTGATGGCAGATCTGACCCCACAGCAGCAGCGAGTGATCGAGCTGCGCTTTGGTCTAGAAGATGGCAAGAATATGACACTTGCTAAAATCGGCGCGATGCTAGATATCAGTCGTGAGCGGGTTCGTCAGATTGAGCGCGAGGCTTTGACAAAGCTGCGCAAACGCCAGAACGACATGCGCGAATATATAGCGGGATAGCTCAGTCAGACACTGCTATGATGCTGTCGCAACATCTTTGTCTTACTTCTGTGGCTTTTAACGAATTCCTTTTACTGTTGTTCTCGGTAGTGATGGCGGCCTGCGGTCAGCTAATGCTGAAAACAGGTGCTGTGAAGATTAATCTAATTGAGGCGTCAACGGTGGCAGGGCGAATCGTTAGTGCTGTTCTGATTCCTGAGCTAGTGGCTGGACTGGCTATCTATGCAGTGAGTGCGATCGCCTATATCCTCTTACTTTCTCGTGTCAAGCTTAGCGTCGCAGCGCCCGGATCTGCGTCTGTCTACGTTTTGTCTGTGCTGATCGGAGTCTTTTTCTTTAGAGAGCCTGTATCACTGCTAAGAATGCTAGGGCTAGTTTTAATTACCTGCGGCGTCATCCTGGTCATTTCAAAGTAGATTAGTGACTGTTTGTAGGGATCGCGGATATCTTAGGCATTTAATGGGATTCATTAGTTTTTAGGGACGGTTTTAGCGTTGGCCAAAGGAATGGACTGCTACGGCACGGCTACCTATATATTGAGGTCACAGGTTTTGCGCATTTCTTATGACTGCTGATTCTCAACTGACTGCTGGTTCTCAACAATCTGGTCGTTCGGCGGGTCGTTCGGCGGAGGCCAAGGCATTTTATCCCCCCAAGCAGATTCCGCTGATGGCTCGCCTAGTCCAGAGCATCAGCTATCTGCTGGCAAGGGTGCTGTATAAGGCAAAGCTGTCGGTCTCGGAGGAGTCGGTGGCGAACGTGCGATCGCTCGATCCTGACGCTAGAGTGGTGCTGGTCTGCAATCATCCTACGATGGAAGATGGCATGACGCTATTTGTGCTATCAGCGCGGATTGGGCAGCTATTTCACTACATCGTGGCGTACGAAGCGTTCGACGGTCTGATGGGCTGGTTTATTCAGCGGCTGGGCTGCTATTCTATCCGGCGAGGCGTGGGCGATCGCACCAGCATCAGTCAAACCCTGAGCCTGATTAAACAGCCTAGCTGTCGGCTAGTGATCTTTCCTGAAGGCGGCTGCTCTTATCAAAATGACACGATCATGCCTTTTCGCTCAGGGGCAATTCAGCTGCCGATGTCAGCGCTAGCTCAGATAGCTAAGAAGGCGAAGTCTCCTGATCAGGTACCTGATATGTTTGTGGTGCCCGTCAGCTTGAAGTATCGCTACCGGCAGCCGATGCGACAAGTGATCGAAACGACACTATCACGGCTAGAAGAACGGCTGAATATTACGTCTGACTCTGCTGTAGAAGCCAACAGTAAAGAACAGACTAAAGCGCAGAACTATCAGAGACTGCGCCGGGTTGCGAATCAGGTGATTCTAAAACTCGAGCAGGAGGCCGGGCTCGCTAGCGAAGATGAGCTGAACTGGAATCAGCGGATTGACCGGCTCAGGCAAATCTTCATTCAAAAGTGTGAGACCGCGTTAGAGATTGAGCCCAACGCGAATATACCGATGCGTGAGCGGGTTTACAAGGTGCAGGCGCTGCTAGACGATACCGAACCTACTGAGAATGAAAAGGCCCAAAGAACAGATTTACTAGGCCCAGATCGGCTCACTCGCGAAGAGATATTCTGGGACACAGCGCGGCTGCTGAACTTTGATGCGATCTACGACGGCTATGTTGCAGAATTGCCTACGCCAGAGCGATTTCTAGACACGCTGACTCGGCTAGAGCGAGAGGTCTTTCATCTAGAGCACGCGCCTCCAAAAGCACCTCGAAGAGCTTGCTTTTATGTCGATGAGCCGATCAACCTCAAGGACTACCTGGCAGATTATCAGCGCGATCGCACGGCCACCATCGATCAGATATCAAAAAATCTTCGCACTACGATGCAGCGTAATCTTGACCAGATGAGCAGCACGGCAACAGAAATAGTCTAGTGCAAGAGACCCAAAGCTATGAATTCTACAGCGAATAGCTGCCGATTGCCGCCAGCGCTAGTTCCTGGCGATCTAGTTTGTGTTATCTCACCTAGCGGCGCACTGCGCTCATCGGAGCAGTTTGAACAAGGGCTAGCGATCTGGCAGCAGCGAGGCTATGAGATTCGGCTGAGCGAGGGATATGGCGATCGCTGGGGCTATCTGGCCGGATCGGACGAGCGCCGAAGAGCACAGCTGCTAGCAGCTCTAAATGACGCCGACTGTAAAGCGATTCTGTGTTCTAGAGGCGGCTATGGCGGGACTCGTCTGTTAGAAAATTGGCAGTGGCCCGAGGACACAAACAAATGGCTAATCGGATTCTCGGATATTACCAGCCTGCTATGGAGTCTGAGTCAGCAGGGCGTTGTCGGCGTACATGGGCCAGTGCTGACAACGCTATCGGCTGAACCCACTGACTCAGTGGAGCGGCTATTCGCGTTGGTAGAACGGCACCAGGTCTCGCCTTTGAAAGGGGATGGCTGGGCGGAATGGGGCTGTGGGGGAACGGCAAGCGGCCTGCTGCTGCCAGGAAATTTGTGCGTGGCAACGCATCTGCTAGGGACATCGGCTGAGCCAGAACTAAAGGACGTGATTCTAGCGTTTGAGGACGTGGGCGAAGCGCCCTATCGACTAGATAGGATGTTGACTCAATGGCGCTCTATGGATCAATCTCCCATGGGCAAGTTTCGTGGCGTGAAGGGAATTGCGCTGGGTCGATTTAGTGGATGGGAGCCAGGTGACCACAGAGCCAACGCTGACGGTAGAGGAAGTGATGCGCGATCGCCTATCGGATCTAGGCATACCCATTGTGTCAAACCTGCCTTTTGGCCATGATGGCGAGAACGCAGCGCTGCCCGTAGGGCTGCCAGTACAGCTAGATGCTGATGCAGGCACTTTATCCTGGATTGTATAGCAAAGCGCGGATGCATTCGCACTTTGCTATGGCACTTTGCGTTATGGAATAAGGGGTGTAGCCTTTCGTGGTGTAGCAAGCAAAGTGCGGAAAGCTATAGATTAGCGCTCTTGGTCAGCTAGGAATTAGCGCAAACCGAGATGGCCTAGTGACGGACTTTAGCGCTCATGATCATTGCTATGCAAACCCTGTAGAATCAAAGAGCCCTAACCTATCAGCGCCGTGGTTCCCTTAAGAGATGACAACCCAATTTCGATTACTCCTGTTGTTGTCTATGCGCTGCTGGCAGTAAACGTTGCTGTCTTTATTCATCAGCTGATGCTACAGGGTAGTGCTGGCGAGCCTGGTTTGCAGCAGTTTTTTGATGAGTGGGCAATTGTCCCAGCTCAGCTAACCAATTCTTTTGCCACAGGAATAGATCAAGAGTGGTTTACGCTGATCTCTTCTCAATTTCTGCACGGCGGCTTGCTCCATCTTGGGGGCAATATGCTGTATTTATGGGTATTTGGTAACAATGTTGAAGACCAGCTAGGACATGCGAAGTTTTTACTCTTTTACATCCTATGCGGTGTGCTAGCTGGACTGGCACAGTGGTTCTTTGATCCGGCTTCTCCGATTCCAACGCTGGGGGCAAGCGGTGCGGTTGCTGGCGTGATGGGCGCATATATCCTACGGTTTCCGAAGGCTAAAATTTTGACTTTGGTGCCGCTGTTCATCTTCATCACAACGTTTCGGATTCCGGCTATTTTCTTTTTGGGCTGGTGGTTTATTCAGCAGACTTTCTATAGTTTGATGAGTTTGAATGCAACGGCTGATGTGGGCGCTAGCGGTGGCGTAGCCTATTGGGCGCACGCTGGAGGATTTGTATTTGGTGCAGTTCTAGGGCCGCTGCTGGGACTTTTCTCGAAAGACCCGGATGATTATCGGTTGTGATTGACTAGTTGTTTTGAGTAGGAAGTGCAAAGGCTATGTCTGTACAAACGCTAGATGAGGTGTATGAAGGCCAGTTTGGGCCTTTTACGATTGAGGAAGATGACCGCCAAGAGGTGATTCTCTACCGGGCAGGGTTGACGGTTGCGGCGGGGAGTGTGGCGATCGCATCTATATGCTGTTTTGTGGCCCCAACGGCTGCGCCAGTAGTGGCAACGGTTTGCTACGGTTTGCTATGGGCGGCTTTAGGTCTTAGTCTATTCAAAATTCATATTTATCTACGGCTGCTGCACCGAGTGCTTCAGGCGTTCTGGGCGATTGGCGGACTGGCGAGTGTGGCGATCGCAATTTTCTATCCCACGCCGCTCGCTCTCAGTGCGTATCAGCATCCGCTGACTATCTTCGGTATTGGCTTCACCTTCGCTGCCCTCACGGGTATCTATTTCAAAGAAGCTTTCTGCTTCAACCGTTTGGAAACCAAGTTTCTTGTTTTTCTAGTACCGGGTCTGTTGCTAGGACATATGACAGGCGTTTTATCTGCTGCCACAGAGCAGGGAATGCTAGCAGCTATCTCTGTTCTGTTTGTTGTTTTTGCAGTTAGAAAAGTGATTCAGCCCATTCCACCAGATATTGGCGACAAAAGCGTTTTTGAATATTTAGAGAAAGAGCGTAGGAATAGTCACAAGATGGGCGAATCTTGACATGACTGGAGAAGAAGCTGATTAACTCGGCGACTCAAGAGATCGTCCAAGCTACATGCTAGCAACAACAGAACGCTCCGCTTAATTCTTGAAACCTCCGTCTTGTCGCAGCTTGTTAGAAGCGGCAGGGCGGAGATTGTCTTTTATAGTGCTCGCTCTTATAGACTTCCGCACTTTGCTTGCTACATCTAGAAAGGCTACACCTCTTGTTCTATAGCGTTGGTCACTTGGCTGAGGTACAGTTCACAGGCGATAAGCTGTCAGTAACAACAAGCCAAGCGACTAGCGTGTACCGAATGCATCCGGGACACGCTATATAGCGCAAAGTGTCATAGCAAAGTGCGAACGCGTCCGCGCTTTGCTGTATCTCTTAACCGCAACTTTACTTTTCGTTAACCCCCAGACTACGCAAGCTTAAATTTCTCTGCAAGCCCATGTGGTTCAGTGTTGAAGACGTTGCAATGCGAATGTTTTGGTTTCTGTCGACGAAGAAAGGACGAAGGCTTCAACAGCTGCTTCTAGACCCGGCTCTATGCCACTGATTCTACCAGCAGTGACAATCTCACATCTTGGGAAAAGCTTCCGTAACGTTCCTGCTCTATGCTCTGTTGATCTAACCGTTAGAACTGGTGAGATGGTCGCGCTAGTAGGCGCATCTGGCTCTGGAAAATCTACGCTGCTGAGAACTATGAACGGTTTGCAGCTTGCGGACAGCGGTGAGGTGAAGATATTTGACACGCCGTTGCAAGTAGATGGAAAACTGCATTCGAAAGCACGGCAGCTGCGTAGTCAGGTTGGCTTTATCTTTCAGCAGTTCAACCTCGTTAATCGTTTAAGCGTTTTGGAGAATGTGTTGATCGGGAACCTGTCTCAGGTCTCACCTTTACGCTCGGCTTTCCGACTTTTTAGCAAAGCGGAAAAGACTAGGGCGCTAGCGGCGCTCGATAGAGTTGGAATTTTGAACCAGGCGTACAAAAGAGCAGCGCTGCTTTCGGGCGGACAGCAGCAGCGGGTGGCGATCGCACGCTGCCTGATGCAGGGCGCAAAAATCATCCTCGCTGACGAACCTATCGCCTCACTCGATCCAGAATCAGCCAGGCGAGTAATGGAGCTGCTAGTCGATCTAAACCGGACGGGCGGGCTAACGGTGATTACCTCGCTGCATCAGGTGCAGATGGTGCGGTTTTATTGCGATCGCGCTGTTGCTCTTAGAGACGGCACCGTTCAATACGATGGCCCCATTGCTGAGCTTGGGGACGAGCGCCTTAGCACCATATACGGTGCTGCCGCTGAGGAACTTATTCACCGTGGTCATGCCGAAATTCTAGCCGGACAACCTGCCGCCTAGCGTTTTACTAGCTTTTCCCTTTCATCTTTTACCCTTTTGTCTGAATCTACAGGAATCTCCATAACCCCTATGCAAAATATCAAAAACACCCCGTTCAAAAAGTGTGCGACGTTCTTCTCGGCAGCGCTCTTTGGCACTACCGTACTGGCTAGCTGTAGCGGTGCCCCCACCACCGCAGAGGGAGACACTGCTGCTGATCCGGTCGCTGCTGGTGGCACCTGCGCGCCTGAGCTGACCGAACTCGAATTTGGCATCATCTCTACTGAGTCTCAAGCAAACCAAAAGCCCAAGTGGGAGCCGTTTGTGGCTGCGCTTTCTGATGCGCTCGGTCGCGACGTGAATGCGTCTTATGCAACAGACTATGCAGGCGTCATCGAAGCGATGGGTGCAGGCAAAGTTCAAATGGCCTGGTTTGGCGGTAAGTCCTACATCGAAGCGGCTGAGCGCTCTGACGCAGAAGCGTTTGCCCAGACTGTTGCTTCTGATGGCAGCAAAGGCTACTACGCCTACCTAATCACCAACAAAGAGAATCCTATTCTGGCTGATATCGACGTAGAAGCTGGTGACGGCGATGAGTATGTCGTTGAAAACTCGGAGAACTTGACCTTTGCTTTCAACGATCCTAACTCTACCTCTGGTTTTCTAGTGCCTAGCTACTACGTCTTTGCAGAAAACGGCGTTAACCCTGAAGAAGCTTTCAGCGAACTTGTATTTGCAGGTAGCCATGAAGCGACGGCGCTAGCGGTTGCGAACAATCAAGTAGATGTTGCGACGAACAATAGTGAATCGCTCGTGGAAGTTGAAAAGAACGATCCTGACGCGTATGAGAACATTCAAGTTATTTGGACTTCTCCAGAGATTCCTAGCGACCCGATCGCCTACCGTAACGATCTACCGGACTGCTTGAAAGCAGAAATTCAAGACTTCTTCTATAGCTACGACGATGAGGCGGTTCTTGGTCCCTTAGAGTGGAGCGGCTTTGACGAAGCTGACGACACTATCTGGAACACCGTTCGAGAGCTAGAAATTGGCAAGACCATTCTAGAAGTTCAAAACGACACTAGTTTGGACGCGGCGGCCAAGGAAGCGCGTCTAGAAGAGCTAAATGCGGATCTAGAAGCAGTCAAATAGGCTCTAGCGAACGATGAACAAGCCGACTTGGTTTTTCAGTCAAGAAATCTAAGTCGGTTTATGCAATCTAGAGAACGTTGTATCGTATGTCTCTTTCTACTGATGAGAAGTCTTCCCTGAGCGGCCCTAATGAAGAAGTGCCTGAGAAGTATGAGCTGCCAGTATCGCTTGCTGTCGTGGAAATGCAGAAGCGCGATCGCCTTACCTCGGCCCAAGTTTCTAAATGGCTAGCTGGCGTTGCTGCCGCCGTCGCTATTCTTTGGTACGCCGGGGTTGTTAGTGAGATTGACCTCGTAGAACTAATCGAGGGCGGCAGCACAATGGGCGAGTACGTCAGCCGCTACTTTCCGCCAGATTTCTCTGACTGGTCTTCTTATCTAGCCGACATCATTGAGACAATCGGCATGGGCGTATGGGGAACGCTGCTGGCTGTGTTCGTAGCTGCGCCGCTCTCTATCCTAGCGTCTGGGAACCTTTGTCCCTTTTGGATTGTGCAGCCAACTAGAAGACTATTGGACGCGATGAGAGCAATCAATGAGATTGTGTTTGCTCTGGTGTTTGTTGTGGCTGTTGGCCTTGGCCCCTTTGCCGGGGTGCTGGCTATCTTTGTTCATACCGCTGGCATCTTGGGCAAGCTGTTTTCTGAAGCAATTGAGAACATTGACGCGGGGCAAATTGAAGGGGTACGCGCTACCGGAGCAAGCAAACTGCAAGAGATTCTGTTTGGCGTGGTTCCTCAGGTAATTCCGCTTTGGATTTCCTTTGTGCTCTATCGATTTGAATCTAACGTGCGTTCGGCGACCGTGCTTGGCATCGTGGGTGCAGGCGGCATCGGCGTCTCCCTCTATCAAAGCTTTCGCTCTTTTGACTACACGAAAGTATGTGCGATCTTGCTTATTCTTATCGTTGCAGTCGGTCTAATCGATGCGGCGTCTGCGTGGCTACGACGACAGTTTATTTAGTGATTCTTGGGGAAACGAAGCTAAATTGATTTAGCTCGACGTTTATATCTAGCAGTCAGTGACTTGGACTATGATCAAATTTTGAGTGAATCGATTGGGAAACTTGGTAAACAGTAGGATAGGCACTGCTCAAATCACGTTGGCTTGTCAGTTTGAACCTTAGGCGATCGCCCATGTCTTCTAAAGCACTATCTCTTCAAACCTATCTCATCTCTTGTTTCATTGAGCTGGTCGCTGACCTAATAAACCTAGCTGTCCTTTGAATTGTCAAACACCATTTCCATGCGATCGCCCCTCAGCCTAGCGACGCCGTACTCAATTAGCCGCCCATGCTGATCTGCATTCACCGACTCTGCTAGCAGGATAGGTTGATTGATCGGTAGCTCTAGCATTTTGGCATCGCGTGGCTGTACGAGCCTTGCGGATACCGACGTACTCAGGCGGATGTGGTCTAGTGCGTAGCGATCGCGCAGCCATCGAGAAATCGATCCCACTTCTATCAGATAGGAAATGCTTTCTTCACTCAATAGATCGGGGAATAGCGCTAGTGGAAAGTAGCCACTGCCGATGCTGATCGGTTCACCGTCTGCCGTTCCTAAGCGCTCTACATGGGCAACGGCTGCGCCCTGCTTGATGTCTAACTGCTTTGCTACGGAGACATCTGCTGAAACTTCAACCGCTCTAATAAGAGTAAAAGCGGCGCTGTGTCCTTGCGCCTTAAGCGCTTCGTTGTACCGTACTCTTTGACCGATGGCGTAGCGGATAGGCGCAGTCACAAACGTGCCGCTGCCGCGTTCGGAGCGAATCAGACCTTCTTGCTTGAGGAGTAATATAGCCTGTCGGATAGTGTTGCGATTGACGCTGAACCGCTGCGATAGCTGTGACTCTGAGGGGAGGCGATCGCCCACTTTGTACACGCTCGCCTGAATGTTGTTGCGGAGCTGCTGGGCAATTTGCATGTATAGCGGTGCGGCAGAGTGAGTCATCGTTTATTCAATCGAAATGTATTTGACAACACTTAGTGCCGGGGAAGACTTGCAGAATTTGAAAGCATACGACATACTCTTATCTTAATCAAAGTTGTCTAGACATCTAGGCTAATTAGTTTAGGTTTGCGACCAGAGCGTCTATGACTGAAGACAAAACGGACAGACAGGAATGGATGGCGGTGCTAGCAAAAGCGCCTTTGAACCTGTTGGAGCAGTGCGTAAAGAATTTGGGCGATTTGCCTGAGTATCGTTTTTTGCGATCGCCCGAGGTGGGTTTAACGATGGTGCGCGGTAGGGCAGGCGGCAGCGGTGATGCGTTCAACCTAGGAGAAATGACGCTTACCCGATGTGTTGTTCAGCTCACGGCTTCTACAGACGCAGAGTCAACTGGGTTTGGATACGTAGCGGGCCGTTCTCATGTTCATGCTGAGCTTGCTGCTGTCTGTGATGCGCTACTACAGCAGCATCGGTGGCGTGATCGGATAAAGGCTGCTGTGATAGCACCGCTACAGGTAGAGTATCAGCGTCGCGCTCAGGAAACGCAGCAGCAGACAGCCGCCACGCAGGTCGAATTCTTCACCATGCTAAGAGGAGAATAGTTATGAGCGTAGCCATACTCCCTGGATTTCAAAACGCAGTCCACGACGCTCAGCGCACTTTTAGAAGTCTGCTAGAAGCGCTATCCCATCCTGGACGGCCCTACAGCTTTCGAGTAGAAATCACTGCGCCTGCTGGTCTTACCCCGCTTTGCGCGGCGGCCTGCCTTGCCCTTGTCGATATCGAAACTGTTGTCTGGTTGCCGCCTAGGCTACCAATTTCGGTACGAGACTGGCTGCGCTTTCATACGGGGTGCCGATTTACAACAGACCCAAGCGATGCCGACTTCGCGGTTGTTTCAGATCTTGCTTCAGAAGCTGATTTGGATACTTTTAGCTGGGGAAGTGCTGAATATCCTGAAAAATCTACGACGCTGCTGGTTCAAATCGAAGGACTCACAGGCGGTGAACCCAGACAGCTTAGCGGTCCTGGTATCTTGGGAAGTCTCGCTTTTGCGCCTCGTCTACCTGTCGGCTTTTGGATGCAGTGGCGTCAGAACAATGCTGCCTATCCTCGCGGCATAGACTGCTTTTTGTTCGCTCAAGATTCTGTGGTTGGTCTGCCTCGTACTACTCACGTTCACGGTTAAGCCTATGTCCTACGTATCGGTAAAAGGTGGCGAAAAGGCGATTCAGAATGCGGAAGCTTTACTAAAAGCTCGTCGAAGGGGCGATCGCACCCTCCCTGAACTCAGCCTTGCACAAATAAAGCAACAGATGAGCCTAGCTGTAGATCGGGTGATGTGCGAAGGCAGTCTCTACGATCTAGACCTAGCTGCTCTGGCTATCAAACAGTCTTGGGGCGATCTAGTTGAGGCGATCTTCTTGCTGCGCGCCTACCGCACCACGCTTCCCCGCTTCTACTACAGCCAGCCAATAGACACTAACGCAATGTCTATCCAGCGCCGCATCTCTTCTATCTTCAAAGACATTCCAGGCGGTCAGATGCTCGGCCCTACCTTCGACTACATTCACCGATTGCTAGACTTCAAGCTGGCAGCCGAAGACAACGCGCCGACTTTCCCTACAGAAGAGTCATCCTCTACAGAGACACCTAGAGCCTTAGACACGCTCGGGCAAGAAGGACTCATTCAGCCAGAGACACCTTCGCCCAGTCAACGGCCATCAGGGCTACCGCTATCGAACGTGAACTTGGCGCAAGAGCCCTTTGATCTAACCCGTCAGCCGCTGCACGTTCCAGCTTCTCGCGATGCTCGTCTGCAAAATCTTACTCGCGCTGATGAAGGGTTTCTGCTCAGTCTGGCCTACTCCTCACAGCGTGGCTATGGCAGCAGCCATCCGTTTGCGGGTGAGATTCGGGTGGGCGAAGTCGAGGTGGTGATTTGTCCAGAAGAGCTGGGGTTTGAGGTTTGCATTGGTGAGATAGCTGTGACGGAGGTGCAGATGGTGAATCAGTTCAAAGGATCAAAACAGCTAGCGCCACAGTTTACAAGGGGATACGGGCTGACCTTTGGCTACAACGAGCGAAAGGCGATGGCAATGGCAATTGTTGATCGATCGCTTAGAGCAAAGGAATTTGGAGAAGAGATTAAAGGCCCCGCGCAGCAAGAGGAGTTTGTTCTTTCTCATAGCGATAGCGTCGAAGCGCAAGGATTTGTTCAGCACCTGAAGCTGCCGCACTATATTGACTTTCAGGCGGAGCTGAACTTGGTTCGCAAGATGCGAGCAGAGTATGAAGCGAATGAGTCGTCCTCTCAGAAGATAGAGCCTCAGCAGATCGGCGTATCGGATGGAGGCATTAGCCATGACAACAAAGTTGCCTAACGCAACCACTAGCGTAGAACCAGGCTTTAACTTTGCCTACTTGGATGAGCAGACCAAGCGCTCTATTCGCCGTAGTTTGCTAAAAGCGGTTGCGATTCCCGGTCATCAGATTCCGTTTAGCTCGCGTGAGATGCCGATGTCGTATGGGTGGGGGACTGGTGGCATTCAGCTGACGGCTTCTGTGATTGGCGCGGATGACACGCTCAAGGTGATTGACCAAGGCGCGGACGATACGACGAATGCGGTGAATATCAGGCGCTTTTTCAAGAAGGTGTGCGGTATAGAAACAACTGAAAAAACAACAGAAGCCACGGTCATTCAGACCCGCCATCGCGTTCCTGAAACGCCGCTAAAAGAAGGTCAGATAATGGTGTATCAGGTGCCGATTCCAGAGCCGCTAAGGTGGATTGAGCCCTCGGAAGTAGAGACGCGCAAGATGCATTCTCTAAGTGAATACGGCGCGATGCATGTGAAGCTCTACGAAGATATTACGCGCTTTGGCCATATTGCCACTGCCTACGACTATCCAGTGATGGTGAACGACCGCTACATGATGCGGCCTAGCCCAATTCCGCGCTTTGACAATCCTAAGCTGGATATGAGTCCGGCGCTACAGCTTTTTGGCGCGGGCAGGGAGAAAAGACTTTATGCGGTGCCGCCTTACACTACTGTAAAAAGCTTGGACTTTGAGGATCATCCTTTTAGCGTGGAGCAATGGGACAAGCCCTGTGAGTTCTGCGGTTCTACAGAAAGCTATCTAGATGAGGTTGTCATTGACAACGAGGGCGGGCGTTTGTGGATTTGTTCTGATACGGACTATTGCAACCGTAGGCAGGCCCAAATGAAACAGACAAATGAAACAGACAGATGAAACAGGTAGGTGAGAAATGAAGCCGCTTTTGGATGTCAGTAACCTTAGTAAGACATATGGCGCGGTGAGGGCGTGCGATCGCATTTCCTTTTCGCTCTATCCAGGACAAATACTGGGTATCATCGGCGAGTCTGGTTCGGGCAAGTCTACTTTGCTAAGCGCGATCGCCCGTCAAATCCCCGCAGATAGCGGCCAAGTCACCTACCACAGCCCTAAAAACGCTACAGGCGAACCGCTCGATATCTTCAGCATTTCTGAATCCGAACGCCGCCAGCTAATGCGCAACGAATGGGGCTTTGTGCGCCAGCACGCTCGCGACGGTTTGCGGATGAAAGTGACAGCAGGCGCGAACATCGGCGAACGCCTGATGGACGTGGGGCATCGGCACTATGGCAACATTCGCACCGAAGCGAGACGCTGGCTCGAACAAGTTGAAATTCCCACTGATCGAATGGACGATCTGCCCAGTACTTTTTCTGGTGGAATGCAACAGCGCCTTCAGCTTGCTCGCGTTCTGGTGACTCAGCCACGGCTGGTGCTGATGGATGAACCTACAGGCGGATTAGACGTATCGGTGCAGGCCAGACTGTTGGATCTGATGCGTCAACTCGTACGCAGTCTCAGTCTCAGCGTCATTCTAGTCACCCACGATATTGGCGTTATTCGTCTGCTGGCGCATCGTCTACTGGTGATGAATCGCGGCGAAGTTGTCGAACAAGGGCTGACCGATCAGGTTCTAGACGATCCGCACCATCCCTATACTCAATCGCTGATCAGCGCTACGCTCGTCCCGTAGGTCTTTGCAGCATGTCCGATCAAACTTATCTACTCGAACGTCTACCTGTGTCTTCACTTCTCACAAACCGCTACCTGACGAAGCGCTACTTTGCGCCCGTAATCTGTACAAAGGATTCACGCTACACAATCAAGGGCGGTATTCACTTTCCGGTTTTAGAAGGGGTTTCGCTGAGCGTGAATCCGGGTGACTGTGTTGCGCTAGAAGGGGCGTCGGGCTCGGGAAAATCGACTTTTATGCGATCGCTATACGCCAACTACCGAGTAGATAGCGGTGAAATCTGGATCAGGCACAGAGGCCAGTGGAAAGACATCGCAACCGCTCAGGCGCACGAACTGATTGATATTCGATGCTATTCTCTCGGCTATGTGAGTCAGTTTCTAAGAGTGATTCCTCGCGTATCGGCTATAGATGTCGCGGCTGAGCCGCTAGTGGATACAGGCGTTTAACCTACCGTAGCAAAAGAGAAGGTGCGATCGCTTTTCTCTCGGTTGAATCTACCCGAAAGACTATGGAGCGTTTCGCCAACAACATTTTCAGGTGGCGAAAAACAGCGCGTCAATATCGCTAGAGCCTTTGCCGTGGACTATCCCGTTCTACTTTTAGATGAACCCACCTCGGCCCTAGATGCTGATAACCGCAGCGTCGTTGTCCAGCTCATCAAAGAAAAGAAGCAGCAGGGCTGTGCGCTAATTGGCATCTTTCACGATGAGTCAGTCAGAAAGCAGGTTTGTAACCAATCCTTAACCTTCGCACTGCATGATTGATTCTTCTTCATTTCGCCAGTCGCATATCTAAATCCAGATAGAACCGTACCAGCTATAAAACCTATGAAAGAAAGTATCTACACGAACTATCGCCTTCAGCTTCCTACTGAAGAAGTTTTAGGAACGCTGGTCGTTCGAGATGGACTAATCGCCGACATCCAGCCCGATCTATCTAATTCTCGCGACAACGTTATAGACGGAGAAGGCGATTATCTCTTACCGGGTCTAATCGAGCTGCATACCGACAATCTAGAGCGATGCATCTCTCCGCGTCCTGGCATTCGCTGGCCGCTAGAAGCAGCGGTGACCTACCACGATAGAGATTTGGCAGCAGCAGGGATTACAACGGTTTGTGATGCGATCGCCATTGGTGATGTCACCCCTGGTGAGTCCGTTCGCAAAACAGACTACGACAACATGATTCAAGCAGTGCGCGATCGGCAGGCGGCAGGCGAGTTGCTAATCGATCATCGTCTGCATTTGCGCTGCGAACTGGCCTACGAGACAGTTGCTGATATCGTCAGCGACTATGTAGACTATCCAGCGCTTTCGCTAATCTCACTAATGGATCACACGCCGGGACAGCGCCAGTTTGCCAAGCTTGATAAATTTCGAGAATACTATATGGGTAAGCATGGCCTACGCGCCGACCAGGTTGATAAATTTATCAAAGAGAGAGTCGAAGCGCAAAAGATATATGCAGACAAAAGCCGAAAAGATCTGGTTTCTCTAGCGAGCAAACATCAGCTTTCTATCGCTAGCCACGATGATGCTACCGTAGAGCACGTCGAGCAGGCGGTTAGCGAAGGCGCAAATATCTCTGAGTTTCCCACTACGCTCACCGCCGCCAAAGCAGCGAGATCTCACGATCTTCAGGTGCTGATGGGTGCACCGAATCTTGTTTTAGGCGGTTCTCACTCTGGGAACGTTTCTGCGATGGAGCTAGTAAAGCTAGATCTAGTCGATTTAATCTCATCGGACTATGTGCCGCATAGTTTGTTGCAGTCCATTTTTGTAATGGCTGAGGTAACGGGTAAGCCGATCTACGAGACAATGAGGCCAGTGACGATCAACGGTGCGATCGCTATTCAGCTAGAAGGCGATCGCGGTAGTCTAGAAACCAACAAACGCGCCGATCTGCTCTGCGTTCGCTATAGCCCAAAAGACAGGCAGGAGAGTAGGCCAGAGAACAAAACGACTGTCCCTCGTCTTACCCAAGTCATCAAAAGCGGTCATCGTGTCGCGTAAGCGCATCTTTCTCTGCTTTCCCCTATCCTGCTGTATCAAATGGGTCATATGTTCTACACCAAAGCCTTCACGGCAGAACCTGGTCTCACCGCCATCATTGATTGCTTCACCTCTCGCGGCAGCGAACAATACGGATGTGAGGCTGTTACACAGCTTCAGCACGCCCTCCAGTGCGCGACCTGGGCTGAAGACGCCCGCGAATCTCATACGCTTATTGCTGCCTGTCTTCTCCACGACATCGGCCACTTACTTCATGATTTGGGTGAGGACGCTGCTGAAAGGGGCATCGATGACCGACACGAATACCGCGCCCTTCCTTTCTTAAGGCAGTGCTTTCCCGCTGCTGTCACAGAATCCATCCGTCTCCACGTCAACGCCAAGCGCTATCTGTGTGCCACGCAATCTGACTACTGGGACTCTCTTTCCCCTGCTTCCAAGCTCAGTCTGGAACTACAAGGCGGCGTGTTCGATGAAGCAGCAGCGATCGCATTCATCAACCAGCCCTACGCCAAAGACGCTGTCAAGCTGCGTATCTGGGACGACCTGGCCAAAGACCCCGCTCAGAGTACGTACGATTTAGAACATTTTGTTCCGACGCTGATTCAATGCCTGAATTATCGCTAGTGCGTAGGTCTGCGCTGGTTACTCCTAAAGCATCGTAACGAGAATTCCGCAGTGAAAATTGTCTGGCGATTACAGCTTATGATGGTTGGCTAATTAGCGTGGCTACCGCGTTGACTATATGCTGGGCGCTGCCCTGAAAGAAGGTAGGATCTAGGGTCTCTGGGGTGTCGGTAGCAGTGTGATAGTTCGGATTGCGAAAGTTAGCGGTATCTGTAACGAAGACAGCAGGAATATCTCTCTCCCAAAAAGGCGCATGGTCGCTGCGAAGTAGATCAGGAAAGAATCGTAGGGTTGCTTCGGGAATTGGTAGGCTGAGAACTAGCGGTAGGCTAGTTTGGGCAGAACCTGTGAAGGCACCAATGAGTTCTGTGTGTGTGGATAGACCCAACACAGCGAGGAACTCTCCTGTTTCGGGTAAAGTCTGCACGGGAAGTCTGTCTGGATATTGTTGGCACCCCTGAGTGCGGCAGGCGTAGCCGACCATATCTAGAATGACTGCACCTTTGAGGTTAGCAATGTTGCGGCTTAGCTGTGTGAAGGCTAGACTGCCCAGCAGTCCGCTGCCGTCTGGCTGTTGTTCTTCTTGGTCGAAGAAGACTATTTTGAGAGTAGCTGGGAAAGGGGATGAGCTACTGTTGCTGGCGGTAGAGAATAGGCGAGCGGCTTCTAGGAGCGTGGCGATCGCACTGCCATTATCGTCTGCACCCGGCGAACCAGCGTGAGTATCGTAGTGCGCACCAAGCACAATCGCACCTGCGGATGGGTCAGAACCCGGTAGCTCAGCCACGATATTGACTCCGCCTGTCTCCGACTGCCCAGTCAAGGGATTGTTGTAGCTTTGGATCAGAGGAGTCAGGCCGTAGCTGGTGAGCTGCTGAGTAATGTAGCTGCGAATCGGCGGCTTTTGAGCCGGAGTCGCTCTAGGCGAAGACACTTTGCTAACGTGATCTAGGAGCAGCGCTTGGTCAACGCTTAGGCTAATATCGCTTGGGGCTTTGGGGGCGATCGCTTTTATCTCTGGAAAGAAAGCGGATTTAATCTTAGCAACTGGATTGCCCCATACGAGTAGGACCATAGTGATCGCTGCGATCGCTATGAAGATCCCACTGCGCTTACCCATTCAAGAATTCTCTCTAGCTATTCTCTACCGCTGCCTTCTCTAGTTCATGCGATCGTCAAACTCTGGGCTGCTTTCTTTTTGTAGCAGCTTAGAGAGCTGACCGCGAATGTCTGCCATCTGAGGATTATTACACTTGGGCAATACGACCAGGCGAACCTCTATCTCTGAGACGTTGTCAACCCGCGTTGTCTTCTCCCAGATTTTGCGCTCGGTGTCAGATTCGGATTCGTAGCGAAAGGTCAATACGTTGTCGCCGACTTCTAAAATCTCAACGTTTTTGAACCAGCCGTTGCTGCTTTGGATATATAGCCAAACACCCGGCTTACCAATAAGTTCCCTAAGTTTTCCTTCCATTTTCTATAGCGTCCCAACCAAAAACGACTGAGCGCAAAATGGCTAACCGAAAGAGCCGAACGCCGGTAGTTGCGTATTCTTCCTGTTTGCTATCTGCAATCATTACAGAATATTAGCATTCTGAGAAGTTTTATGACGTAAATACGTAGCAAAGATTAAGACAAAAATATTGGGTTCCGTACTTTTCCTGAAGAAAAGTGTTGCTACATATGGGTTTCGCTTTTCGTTCAGCGAACAATTATTGCCTTGCAGTTGGCTCTACTCAAATCAAGATCTCGGTGAGGAAACACTTTTCTAAATGCTGACTTTTGTATCAATTTGTTTTGTATTGATTTCCTGACACAGCTAAGCACTGCAATCTGAGCACCGCGATCTAGGATCACGCTCTAAGGCCGTGTTCTGAATCAGCTCAAACAGGTTCTAACAAGACGCCCTGTCCGTCACACAGCTCAAACGCATTCAAATCCTTCAGCGCTTCTTCAGGAATACCGGGAGTCGCTAGAGCAATTTTCCACTGATTCATATCTATCTGTAGCCATTCGCCCAAATCAACGGTGTAGGGGTCGCCGCCCATGTGAGTGGCCATCGCAATTGACTGCTTGTGAGTTTTGGGATGGCAGCGCAGGCCATAGAAAATCGTGTGCTGACCGTCGCTGATCCGGTTGAAGCGATCGCACCCCAGAATATTGTCCTGTAGCCACGGATGCTGCTGCCGGTAGTAGCGCAGCGCCAAATTAAAAGCCGCCGTAGTAGGATCAATTTGATCATAGAAGTGGCTAACTTTACAGAGGTCGTGGCTATCTTCCATGAAGGCCATCGCGAATCTTTTGAGCTTAATGACATCAAGCGTGGCTAAAAAATTAGGCAAATTTGGCTCGTTTAGATTCTCTAGCGCCGGAATCTCACAGAATTCATGGTCCTCGCCTAAGCAGTGGCTACAGAATCTAGCGACCTGCTCTAGATCATAGTCAGTTTCTATCATGGCCGTTTGTAGCGCCTTGCCAAAGTCTCTAAGTTGCCCTAGGGTCTTGAATCCAAGCGCTTTTATTTGAGGAAAGCTCGTGTCTTTGTCATACATTTCAGGCGAAACTTGCCAGTCTAAAAAGCCGATCTCTTCTGACGCGACCTTAACCCCATAGCGGTCATCGGTATTGCGAAAGAATCCCCAGGCCGCACCCACCGTAGCGTTTAGAAAGTCCATCGGTAGCCCAGGGCAAAAACCCTGTACCCAGATCTGAGTAGCTGGGTTGTTATAGGCAGTATTGAGTACCTCTACTAAAGACCCGCCCAGATTCCAGTTGATCGGCTTGTCTAGCTCTATTTGGTTGCCTCGGCGGACGGTATCGTGATTTCCGCAGCCTGTAATCCAGCGGTTGCCCTGAAAAATTACTTCACAGGCACGCCGCCACTTTTTATCCCAATAGCCTTCTAAGGTTGGGGTGTTGTGCGCAAAGATCAGCGGCCCCCACTGAAAAGACTCTGGCTTTTTTTCGATCAGCTCTCGATAGCGCGATATCTCTTCCCAGCCCTCTTGCGGCCAGGGGCGACCATCTTCAAAGATGGTGAACATCAATCGCCTGTAGCCCTGAATGTTTTGAGGTAAATCGCTCATGGCCAGCAGGTAGGTGTCGTCTTGTTCGACTCGGTCGGTGAGCGGATTAAAGAACCGAAAATCCTGTCCGCCATCGACGCGGATACCGTCTGCGCCTGTGTTGATTTTGCGCCGCTGCATCTCTAGCAAGATGGCACGGACCTGCGGCGATTGGTGATTCAGGTCTTGGCCATACATATTTGGGCCTTTGAGGAACTGGTGGTTGAGCAGATCGAGGGCCTGATTGTCGGCATGGCCATAGACCAGGTCGTAGATCAATTGGATAGGTCCCTGGGAGAAGTTGTGCAGCGTGGCGATAAAGTCGACGACTTCATCGGGCCGAAGGCTGCCAAGGACGGCGGGGTTGGTCGCTGAGGATCCCAGGATGGGAACGTCGTAGCCCCAGTTCTGAGTGTTTGGTCTACGTAGGGTGATGGTGGGCTTACGGTTAAAGTCTGAGTGTAAAGAATGGGAAACGGAAACGTCTTCGTCGGCAGCTTCGGGTAATAGCTGAGCGGCCTTGGGAGGGGTGGAGTGGATGACGAAAAACTGATGGTCGCCGCTGGTGTCTTCGCGGCGATATTCGATGGTAGGTTCGACTGGGAGGAGCTGGATGGCGTCATATCCAGCATAGACAGCTTCTTCAGGAGCGAGCGCTTGACCGCTGGCGAGCTTGTCCGAGATACGCTGATAGATTTCGGTGAGTCCTTCTAGGGTGCCAGCGGCAGAGGCAGTGTTGACGTGGATTTGCAGGATGCTGGTAGGCGCAGGCAGGCGGGGAATGGTGGTGTCGGTGAGATTGGTAGAACTGCCTGTACGACGAAAGTAGGCTAGATCAGGGCGTTTCTTTTGGAGTCTGCGAACGTCGTAAAGCTCGGCAGGCGCAAACACACCGTAGGGCAGAGAATAGGCCAGGGGATCGCGGATGATTTGAACTTTGCCATCGGCGTCTTCGTAGCGCAGCCAGTAGAAGCATCCGGCCTGATCGCGCGTACCTGCCTGAAGACCGTAGACCACAGCCCAGACATATTCGCCTTGCTTGATCACAGGGATACGCGATCGCCCAAACCGGACCTGCTGCTCAGCCGCACGAAAGTCAATCTTGCCGATAGGCGTGAAAATTTCTAGCTCCAGCTTGTGCTCTGACTGGATGATGTCACCGGCTAGCTCAGGCGTCCAAAAGCCAATCTCGGTGAGGCGATCGCTGCGATAGTTTGCACCGAGTCGATGGGCGATCTGCTGCGCCTTCTCAAAGTAAGTCGTCGTCAGATCTCGATGAATGCTATCTGCCCATTCCACCAGGCTAAGCGTTTCATCTTCAATGAATCGAATCCGTTTTGCTACTGCAACTACCACCGCAAATTTATCCTTAAAAGTGCTTTTGAACTGCTATGTCTACATCTCAAAAACCACCTTAATCTGTTTGCCTACGGTTGTGACAAAAACGTACAACAGATTTTGCTAGCGTCTTCCTAACGCAACTGACAGCAAGCGAATTTAAAGTAAGCGGCAGATTATTCCCTATACTTGCTACTAGCCACAAGGCGCTGACAAAGGGTCAACCAAAGGGGAATTATCTATGAAGTCTTCACTAGTGATTTTGTACCATCGCGAACCCTACGATGAAGTAGAAGAAAACGGCAAGATCTACTACCGAGAGAAGAAAAGCCCAAACGGTATTGTCCCAACGCTCAAGAGCTTTTTTGCCAACGCGGACCAAAGCACCTGGGTGGCCTGGAAGCAGATCAAGCCTGAACAGTCAGAAGGCTTTGAAGAGCGGGTGACAATGGAAGGCGGCAGCGATAGCTGTGTGGTCCGGCGGATTCCGCTCAACGCCGAGCAGGTCAAGAACTTTTACTACATCACCTCAAAAGAAGCCTTCTGGCCGATTTTGCACTCCTTTCCAGAGCACTTCACCTACGACAGCTCTGACTGGGAGAACTTTCAAAATATCAACCGCCTGTTTGCCGAAGCCGCCTGTGAAGATGCCGCAGACGACGCGCTGATCTGGATTCATGACTACAACCTGTGGCTAGCGCCCTTCTACATTCGCGAGAAGATGCCGAATGTAAAAATTGCCTTTTTCCACCACACGCCCTTTCCGGCTGCGGACGTTTTCAATATTCTGCACTGGCGCAATGCGATTATCGATAGCCTACTCTGCTGCGACCTGTGCGGCTTTCACATTCCTCGCTACGTGCAAAATTTTGTCAGCGCCGCCCGTAGCTGCCGCGAGGTAGAAGTCTTGGAAACAATGCCCGTACCTAAAGCATTTACCAGGGTAGGAACCGCTTTGGCTGAGCCAGAGATGACGACCAAGCTTCGCTACAAAGGCAGGATCGTCAATATTGACGCTTTTCCCGTAGGGACCAATCCCAAGAACATTCGCGAAACGGTGCTGACAGATGAGATTAGCGATCGCGTCAAAGAAATCCGCGAGCAAATCGGTGATAACAAGCTAATCGTCTCAGCAGGCCGGGTGGACTATGTCAAAGGGGCTAAAGAGATGCTGCAATGCTTTGAGCGGCTGCTAGAGCGCAAGCCCGAGCTGGTCGGCAAAGTGAATTTGGTGATGACAGCGGTCAAAGCCAACGCCGGAATGCGAGTGTATGTACAGGCGCAGCAGACCATTGAGCAGCTAGTCGGTCAGATCAACGGACGATTCTCTAGCCTGGGCTGGACACCGATTGTGCTATTCACCGAACCACTGCCGCAAGAGGATTTGATGGCGTTTTACAAAACGGCTGATATTTGCTGGATCTGCCCATTGCGAGACGGGTTGAATCTAGTTGCCAAAGAATATGTCGCTGCTCACGGCGGTGAAGACGGCGTACTAATCCTGTCTGAATTTACAGGTTCGGCGGTAGAGCTGCCCGACGCGCTGTTGACCAATCCGTATTCGTCTACCCGTATGGACGAGTGTATCGACGCGGCGCTAGTAATGTCGACCGAAGAGCAAGAGCAGCGGATGACGAAGCTGTACAAGGCAATCTGCCGATACGACGTGCAGCAGTGGGCGAATCACCTATTTAGAGAGGCGAAAGCGACCTCGGTGCAGACTAGCGCGTCGCTGCTGTCCTAGTGTCTTTATATCCAAAGATGTCCTTTAAATACAGACAGGACAAGGTGAGGTTCGGTAGGATGTCACCGTAGCTTTTTCCTTGCTGATGCCTTCACAGAAGTTTTCTAAAACTCGCGATTTTTCCGTTACTGACTCCACTGCCTATGATGTCGTCGTGATTGGTGGAGGCATCAATGGGGCGGCGACAGCTAGAGATGCGGCTCTGCGAGGGCTAAAGACTATCATCATCGACAAGGGCGATTTCGCCAGCGGGACGACTAGCTGGTCGTCTCGCTTGGTTCACGGCGGTCTGCGCTACCTGGAATATTTTGAATTTAATCTGGTGCGTGAGTCGCTAGCTGAACGCGAGATTCTGCTAAAGGCTGCGCCGCACCTGGTGCATCCCTTGCAGCTAACCATTCCAATTTATGCCCAGGGATCGCGCAGCTACTGGGAAATCTGGGCGGGGATGATTCTGTATGACATTTTGAGCTTTGACAAGAGCCTGCTAAACCATCGGATGCTGCCAAAAGCAAAGCTAAAGCAGCTATTTCGTGAGGTAAACCCAGACGGCATTCAGGGCGCAGGGCAGTATTACGATGCGCAGGCGGAGTATGCAGAGCGTCTGTGCCTAGAGAATATACTGAGCGCGCAGGCAGCAGGCGCGGATGCCTTTAACTATGTGAAGGTGACTGAGCTAGAGCGGGTGGGCGATCGCATCACCAGCCTCACCTGCAAAGACGAATTTTCCGACTCCATCTTCTCTATCCAAACTCACGACAAAACTGTCATCGTCAACACGTCTGGCCCTTGGGTAGACCAGGTGTGCGACAAAGGCACCAAAGACGAGCAAGCCGCCCCTATCGGCACCACTCGCAAGATTGGCGGTACCAAAGGTAGCCATATCATCGTGGATGATTTTCCAGGTGCGCCGGGTGCAGCCTTCTATGTAGAAGCTTTGACTGATAACAGACCGTTCTTTATTCTGCCGTTTTTGGGTCAGTACCTGATCGGCACAACCGATCTGCGATTCAGCGGCGATCTTGACCGGGTGAAGGCAGACGACGATGAGATTGACTACCTGATCACAGAGACCAATAAAGTCTTTCCAGCGGCGCGGCTGAACCGAGGGTCTGTGAAGTTCACCTACTCAGGCGTGCGTCCGCTGCCCTATACCGAAAGCAAGAAAGCCCGGTGCGGTCTCGCGGAATCACCTGCTGTATGACCATGCTAAAGACGGTGTGGTCAATATGGTTTCTTTGATCGGCGGCAAGCTGACAACCCATCGACGCGTCGGCGAAGAGATGGTGAGCTGGGTCTACAAGCATCGTCAGCAGAGTGCGCCGCCTTGTAAAACCAGAGTAAATCCGCTGCCGGGTGCCATTTTGCCGACGGATGAGCGGATTGTGAGTGCGATCGCAAAATATGCTCCCCTCCTAGCCACTACAACGGTCGACCATCTGTTCCAGCGCTACGGAACACGGGCGCTAGAGCTATTGAGCCTGGTAGACGAATCGCCAGGGCTAGCCGAACCAATTGTCTCTGGCTTGCCGGATATCAAGGCGCAGATTGTCTACGCTATTCGTTCTGAAATGGCGCTGACCTATGGCGATATCTGCCGCCGCCGCACAATGCTGTCTTTGCAGGCGAACTATGGCATGGACGCGTTGGAGGCAATTTCTCAGACGCTGAAAGCCTACTGTGACTGGACCGAAGCAGACTGCGAGCGGGCGATCGCCAACTACAAGGCGCTGATGGCTGAGAACTGTATTCCTGACTATGCCGTCGAAAAAGTCCTGGGTTCACAGCCAGAAACCAACTCATCTAAGCCAGCAAGTGAGGTCGTTGCGGTAGGCTAAAAGGCGATTGCGATTCATAAAAGGGGTGTCACCATGCTCAAGCTAGCGGTTTTAGGACGAGGCGCATGGGGCACAGCCCTGGCCAAACTGGCTGAAAATAACGGCCATCGGGTAGAGATGTGGTCGCGGCGGGGTGAGCTAGCGCTAGAAGATGCGATCGCCGATGCCGATATCATTTTGTCTGCTATTTCGATGAAAGGGGTGGCTTCTCTCGCTGAGCGATTGCGCCAAATGTCTATTCCGCCCGCCGCTATTCTAGTCACAGCGACTAAAGGACTAGACCCAGAAACTACGCTGACGCCATCGCAAATTTTTCAGTCTGCTTTTCCCGATCACGCAGTGGCTGTTCTTTCTGGTCCCAATCTATCCAAAGAAATCGACAAAGGGCTTCCGGCAGCGACCGTTTTGGCCAGTACCGATCTAGAAGCAGCTACAACTGTGCAGCAGCTTTTGTCTTCAGAGAGCTTTCGAGTCTACACCAGCGCCGATCCGCTAGGGGCAGAGCTCGGTGGGACGCTCAAAAACGTGATGGCGATCGCAGTCGGTGTCTGCGACGGTCTCAACTTAGGCACCAATGCCAAATCTGCTTTGATCACTCGCGCGCTCCCAGAAGTGATTCGCATCGGTATGCATCTAGGCGCAACAGAGATCGAAACTTTCTACGGCCTGAGCGGTCTTGGCGATATGCTCGCTACCTGTAGCAGCAGCCTAAGTCGGAACTACCGGGTTGGCTACGGACTGGCACAGGGCAAGACTTTAGAACAGATTTTAGAAGAGCTGGGCGGCACGGCTGAAGGGGTGAATACGGCTCAGGTTTTGATTGCGATCGCCAATCGTGAAAGTATTCCCGTACCCATTTCGCGGCAGGTCTATCGGTTAATCACCGGGCGCATCACCCCAAAAGAAGCCGTCGAAGCGCTAATGGATCGTGAGCTAAAGCCAGAGTCCTGCGACCTATAAGGTATGACCTATAAGATATCTAGTCTGCTTCAGTCTCTGCATTCTTGAACTCTTCAACACTCTCCTTCGACTCTTCAATTATCTCCTCCAAAGATAAGTCAATGTCTGCTGGTTCAGGCTGAGCCTTTTCGAGCGGCGATAATACGAAGTCGTTGTCTGTCTCTACGAGTCCACTGTCTACAGGAGCCTCCAGTTCTGAAGGCAGTGGCTTTGAAACTTCTGGCTCTGAAACTTTTGGCTCTGAAACTTTTGGCTCTGAAACTTCTGGTTCTGAAAGAGTCGGTTCTGAGAGAACGGGCTCAGACAGTGCTGGCTCTACCACTTCTTCGCTACCTGGTTCGAGAAGAGGTTCAGTTACCTGAGTAGGACTTTGTTGAGCAGGCGGTTTCTTACCAAAGAATCTGCCAAATAGAGACTTTTTCTTTGGCGCAGCTTCAGTCTCTCCTGCTACAGGTTCGCTAGTTCTGTCCGCTTCAAGCTCTGCTGCCTCGAAGTCTCTAGCTGTAGGAACTATCGGCTCTGGCTTTGTGCGAGTCTCTAAAGCTCCCGATTCTGTAGCTTCAGTTTCAGAAGGTTCGCTTTCCAGTTCTTCTGTTTCAGGTTCTTCTATTTCAGAGTCTTCTGTTTCAAGTTCTTCCACTTCCGACTGTTTGACTTCTGCTTCTGTTGCTTCAGTCCCTGGCTCTTCAGTCTCAAACTCTTCGGTCTCCGGCTCCTTTCCTTCTATCTTGTCAGATTCCTCAGGCAAAACGACTTCCTCTAGAACTTCTACCGGCGGCTGATAGTTTGGATCGACAATTTTTCCAGCTTGCTGTAGCGGCAGTTCTCCTCGCACCAGTTCAGCTAGCGAGTTCTGCTGCTTCGGGTCGTAGTCGATGACTCTGACCGTGCTGTTATATGCGTTCTCAATCGGCTGGCCTTGCTCGTCTATTAGCGTTAGCTGGATCCAACTTCTGCCTGGTTCAAATCCTTTGAGATAGATCGGCTGCCACTGATCGAAAACGAAGCTTTTGCCGTTAACTGTGGCGCGGATTTTCCAGTCTGCCAGCTCGTCGTCTTCACTCTCTTGAGCAAGAAAGTGAAGTGGTGCGTTCGTCAGATAAAAGTCGAGCAACAGAGGTTCGGCGCTAAAGCTACCCTGCGGTTCGATGAAGGTAAGTAGCGGCAGATCTGGATCGGGCGTGTTTTCGTCAGTTTGAGCGAACACATGAAAGCTGGTCTGGGCGTAAGCGGCTTCGTTTTTGAAGCTTTCTCCCCAGGGCTGAACGGCGATTGCGCGCAGCGTATGACTACCCGGCGCGAGATCTTCAAAGGTGATGGGCTCTTCTAGGCTGTAGACAGAGCGGGCAGGCTGGTTATCTAGAATTAGCTGAACGTGAGGACCTAGCTCTAAATTTTCGTCCTTATATATAGAGAAGTTTTGAAGGCTGAGTTTAACGTCTAGCTGAGTGTCTTGGATGACTTGATTGGGCTGGGGAAATGCGATCGCCACCTGTGGCTGCTGATCGGGCACGAGCTTGGCGAGATCCGAGAAGATAGCAGGCGGTGCAACTTCACTTATCGGACCGCTGAGCCTACGTACTTCATTGCCAGCAGGAATATCGGGTAAATCGACTAGGCGGATCTGCCGAGGCGGGTTAGCACAGCCCAGCAGCGACCAGCTCAACACCACGCACACAACTAGACGACATACGCTTTTTATCAACCTCACCACCATCAGCTACAAACCAGTTACTCACTATCATTCGATCATATGGGATGAGCGGCCTTCATATGGTCGTCTTCAAATAGATTTGTGCGATCGCCTCCGTCTGATTTGAGCGCTATTGAGATCAGAAGTTGCAGCAGGTAAATCTATGAATTTGCACGTATAGCAATAAAAGTTATAGAAAGTCCAAGAATCTTTTCTGTATTTAGAGGATTATCTATGGGTAATGCCAGAAATACCCAGCAAACCCCCATAAAACAGCAGAAATACTCACCAAAAACGCCTGATGCGTCAAAGTGTTGCTTTTTGTTAAGTCGAGATACATCTCTCTCGTTTCGCATGCATCTTCTAAACGCAGAATCCTTTTGGGGTGAGGATTTTCGCTGTTGAACTATTGTTAACTCTTCGTCATACAGCGCCAAACCCGTGACTATAATACGTGAGAACATTCATCCTTCTATACCCGGAAACGATAGAAGGAATGCCGTTCTTTCTCTGTCTAGAGAGGAGAGTCTCCATGACAACTACCCCGCGCGAGCGGGAGGCCACCCCAAAGGCCAAGGTTGTAGTCGATAGAAACCCCACCCCCACTTCCTTTGAAAAGTGGGCCAAGCCAGGTCACTTTGACCGGACTTTGGCAAGAGGGCCTAAAACTACTACTTGGATTTGGAACCTTCACGCTGACGCTCACGACTTCGATACTCACACGAGTGATCTCGAAGATATATCTCGTAAAATCTTCAGTGCTCACTTCGGCCACCTTGCCGTTGTGTTCATTTGGCTGAGTGGCATGTACTTCCATGGCGCTCGTTTTTCCAACTACGAAGCTTGGATGAACAACCCAATTGGCATCAAGCCGAGTGCTCAGGTTGTTTGGCCGATCTTTGGTCAAGAAATCTTGAATGCCGATGTCGGTGGTGGCTTCCACGGAATTCAGATCACTTCTGGCTTGTTCCAGCTGTGGCGTGCTTCTGGAATCACCAACGAAGTTCAGCTCTACGCAACCGCTATTGGCGGCCTGGTGATGGCTGGCCTGATGCTGTTTGCTGGTTGGTTCCACTATCACAAGGCTGCTCCCAAACTGGAGTGGTTCCAGAACGTGGAATCCATGCTGAACCACCACTTGGCAGGTCTGCTAGGTCTCGGTTCTCTTTCTTGGGCTGGTCACCAGATTCACGTTGCTGCACCGATCAACAAGCTGTTGGATGCAGGTGTTGCTCCTGGCGATATTCCATTGCCGCATGAGTTCTTGTTCGACAAGGCATTCATGGCTGAGCTGTATCCTGGCTTCGCGGAAGGTCTAAGACCCTTCTTTACGCTGAACTGGGGAGTTTACTCAGACTTCCTGACCTTTAAAGGTGGCTTGAACCCGGTCACTGGCGGACTGTGGCTGACTGACTCGGCGCACCACCACCTGGCGATCGCCGTTTTGTTCCTCGTTGCAGGTCACATGTACCGCACGAACTGGGGCATCGGTCACAACATCAAGCAGATCTTGGATGGCCACAAAGGCGATCCGCTACTGTTTGGCGGCGAGGGCCACGTGGGTATGTTTGAATTCCTCGTGAGTTCTTGGCATGCACAGCTCGCTCTAAACCTAGCTCTGCTAGGGTCTTTGACAATCATTGTGGCTCAGCATATGTATGCGATGCCGCCTTATCCTTACCTGGCAACCGACTACGGTACGCAGCTTTCGCTGTTTACTCACCACATGTGGATTGGTGGCTTCTTGGTAGTGGGTGCAGGTGCGCACGGTGCGATCGCGCTCATTCGTGACTACGATCCTGCCAAGCATGTCAACAACGTGCTCGACCGGACGCTGCGCGTTCGTGACGCCATCATTTCCCACCTTAACTGGGTCTGTATTTTCCTTGGCTTCCACAGCTTTGGTCTCTACATTCATAACGACACCATGCAGGCGTTGGGTCGTCCCCAAGACATGTTCTCGGATACGGCGATTCAGCTTCAGCCCGTGTTTGCTCAGTGGATTCAAGGCTTGCACACCGCTGCAACCTCAATCTCTGGCACCGCGCCCAACGCACTAGCTCCGGCTAGCTACGCATTCGGCGGCGACGTCGTTGCTGTGGGCGGCAAAGTCGCGATGATGCCAATTACGCTTGGCACCGCTGACTTCATGGTTCACCACATTCACGCGTTCACCATTCACGTGACCGTACTCATCTTGCTTAAGGGCGTACTGTACTCCCGTAACTCTCGCCTTATCCCCGATAAGAGTGAGCTGGGCTTCCGCTTCCCTTGCGACGGCCCCGGTCGTGGCGGCACCTGCCAAGTATCGGCTTGGGACCACGTGTTCCTAGGCTTGTTCTGGATGTACAACTCGATTTCGATTGTGATTTTCCACTTCAGTTGGAAGATGCAGTCAGATGTCTGGGGCACCGTGTCCGATAACGGCACTGTTTCTCACATCACTGGCGGTAACTTTGCCGCAAGTGCAACCACCATCAACGGTTGGCTGCGCGACTTCCTGTGGGCGCAAGCGTCTCAGGTCATCAACACCTACGGTTCGGCGCTGTCGGCTTACGGTTTGATGTTCTTGGGTGCCCACTTTGTTTGGGCGTTCAGCCTGATGTTCTTGTTCAGCGGTCGCGGCTACTGGCAAGAGCTAATTGAGTCAATTGTTTGGGCTCATAACAAGCTGAAAGTAGCTCCGGCTATTCAGCCTCGCGCACTAAGTATTACACAGGGCCGAGCAGTGGGCGTTGCTCACTATCTCCTAGGAGGGATCGCCACGACGTGGGCGTTCTTCTTGGCTCGAATGTTATCGGTAGGTTAAGGAGCGCGGAGGAAACATAAAACGATATGGCAACTAAATTTCCAAAATTTAGCCAGGCGCTAGCACAAGACCCGACGACTCGTCGGATCTGGTACGGAATTGCCACAGCCCACGACTTTGAAACCCATGACGGGATGACAGAGGAGAATCTTTACCAAAAGATCTTCGCTTCTCACTTCGGTCACCTGGCGATCATTTTCCTCTGGACTTCCGGCAACCTGTTCCACGTCGCTTGGCAAGGCAACTTTCCACAGTGGATTCAAGACCCGCTCAACGTAAAACCGATCGCTCACGCGATTTGGGATCCTCACTTTGGTCAGCCCGCAGTAGATGCGTTTAGTCAGGCAGGCTCTAGCAGCCCGGTCAACATCGCCTACTCAGGTGTGTATCACTGGTGGTACACCATCGGGATGCGCACAAACGGCGATCTGTACATCGGTGCAGTCGGTCTACTTGGCCTTGCAGCAGTCATGCTATTTGCAGGCTGGCTACACCTTCAGCCCAAGTTCCGTCCTAGCCTTTCCTGGTTCAAGAACGCTGAATCTCGCCTCAACCACCACTTGGCTGGTCTGTTTGGCGTCAGCTCCCTGGCTTGGACTGGTCACCTAGTTCACGTAGCGATTCCAGAATCTCGCGGTGTGCACGTCGGTTGGGATAACTTCCTAACGATGAAGCCTCACCCTGCTGGTTTGCAGCCGTTCTTCACTGGTAACTGGGGCGCATACGCTCAAAACCCTGATACGGCTGAGCATTTGTTCGGCACCTCTACGGGTTCTGGCGATGCAATCTTGACCTTCTTGGGTGGCTTCCATCCGCAGACGCAGTCTCTGTGGCTGACGGATATGGCGCATCACCACCTGGCGATCGCAGTCATCTTCATCATCGCTGGCCACATGTACCGGACTAACTTCGGTATTGGTCACAGCATCAAAGAGATCCTCAACACGCACCGTCCCCCTGAAGGCACTCCCTTCGGCGGCGACTTGGGCGCAGGTCACAAAGGTCTCTACGACACGCTGAACAACTCGCTGCACTTCCAGCTCGCTTTGGCGCTAGCTTCTCTAGGCGTAATTACGTCTCTAGTCGCTCAGCACATGTATGCGCTGCCGCCCTATGCCTTCATGGCGCAGGACTTCACAACCCAGGCGGCGCTATACACTCACCACCAGTACATTGCTGGCTTCATCATGGTGGGAGCGTTTGCTCACGGTGCGATCTTCCTAATTCGGGATTACGATCCCGCAGCGAATGAGAACAACGTGCTTGCACGGGTTTTAGACCACAAAGAAGCAATCATCTCTCACCTAAGCTGGGTTTCTCTGTTTCTTGGCTTCCACACGCTGGGCCTCTACGTTCATAACGATGTAGTTGTCGCGTTTGGTACGCCCGAGAAGCAGATCCTAGTTGAGCCTGTGTTTGCTCAGTGGGTGCAGGCGTCTTCTGGTAAGGCGCTGTATGGCTTTGACACTCTGCTATCCAATCCTGATAGTGTGGCGAATGCGGCAGCAAGCGGCATCTGGCTACCTGGCTGGTTGGATGCAATCAACAGCGGTACTAACTCTTTGTTCTTGGCGATTGGGCCTGGTGACTTCTTGGTTCACCATGCGATCGCGCTCGGTCTTCACACCACCACTTTGATTTTGGTCAAAGGTGCGCTAGATGGCCGTGGCTCGAAGCTCATGCCAGACAAGAAGGACTTCGGCTACAGCTTCCCTTGCGACGGCCCTGGTCGTGGCGGCACTTGCGACATCTCTGGTTGGGATTCGTTCTACCTGGCGATGTTCTGGATGCTCAATACCATTGGTTGGGTCACCTTCTACTGGCACTGGAAGCATCTGGCAATCTGGAGTGGTAACGTCGCCCAGTTTAATGAGAGTTCAAACTACCTCATGGGCTGGCTACGCGACTATCTCTGGCTGAACTCTTCTCAGCTAATCAACGGCTACAACCCCTACGGGATGAACAACTTGGCTGTTTGGGCTTGGATGTTCCTATTCGGACACCTGGTCTGGGCGACTGGATTCATGTTCCTGATCTCCTGGCGTGGTTATTGGCAAGAACTCATTGAGACCATTGTTTGGGCTCATGAGCGCACGCCATTGGCTAACCTGGTTCGCTGGAAGGACAAGCCCGTTGCAATGTCCATCGTTCAAGGTCGTTTGATCGGTCTAGCTCACTTTACGGTGGGGTATGTACTGACCTACGCAGCCTTCCTGATCGCGTCAACCTCTAGTCGATTCGGCTAGTCGTTATAAACCGCAGATTAGATAAATAAGATGAAGCCTCTCAGCACTGCTGGGGGGCTTCGTTTTGAGCTTTTTACGTGCTGTAGAATGAAAACAACTTCCTGGTAGATGCTCGCTATGGTTCTGACAACTCAGCAGCGCAAAAAGAGTTTTTCTAGCTTTAACTACAAAGCAGCGTTTAAACAGTTGGGGATTACCCAGCTACACCGCTGGACCATCGAAGCGGAACCTGTACCTATTAGCGATTTCTTCAGACAGCGACTAGATCGACTTCAGCGTTTTGATCTGGAGAGCTTCGAAGTATCCAAGACGTTGCTGATAGATGCTATTTGCGAAGAAGGTTTGGAGGGATGCGATCACCTTAAGGTTTGGAAGGGTGCTTACTTGGAAGGAGAAAATACTTGTGGTAACGCAGACTATTTAATCGCTGAGCGACAGGCTTATTTAGAAGCGCCCTTCGTCTGTGTTTTGGAAGCGAAGAAAGATGATTTTGAACAAGGAACTGCGCAATGCTTAGTAGAGATGCAGGCTTGTCAGTACATGAACCATGCTATAGAAAGAACGATAGACGTATATGGCGTAGTTACAAATGGAGAGGGCTGGAAATTCTACCGTTTAGATAGAAAGGGTGAGGTTCACGAAACGCTGCTCTATGGAATTGCGGAGATGTCTGGTTTGCTAGGTATTGTACGAACTTTCTTCGGAGAATGTGAGCAGATGTTAATTACGACTGATGCTGATTGATGGAGATTCACAGTTAGTCCTCAGCTAGCTCTTTTGATTTCTTAAATCTAACCATCGCTGAAGAGATTTTTGACTTTCGCCGGAAGGCTGTCCGACTATCAAATTTTGAGTGCTGATATCCTCATCTAGGTCGTTCCAATGAATGCCACTACCGTTGCCGATAAATCTGTAGTTGCGTCGTTCTTCGTCTGAACCGTGGGTCAATCTTGGATACCAGGATAGAGGTATAGAAATAGTTCTGCCATCGGATAGGTCAACGCTCAAGGTTTCGTCATCAATATCCAGCTTCCGAATCGTTGGAACGTCGAGAAGTTCAATCGTTAAAGAATTCATTCCATCCCTCTATCAGTTCTTCTTGATTATCTTCTACAAGCTTTTGAATGCGATTTAGCTCAGTTCGGCCAAACCCTTTGTTCTTCTGTAAGCGAATAGGTGTGAGCCAGTACTTCGCCTCATCATTATCGCGCTCAACGTGAACGTGAGGTGGCTCGTCGCGATCGCCCGCATAGCAAAAGAATCGATAAGGCCCAATATTGAGAAGCGTAGGCATTCAGGGCAGCTCGTTGTATTAGATGTAATGCGCACATTAGTACTCTAGCGATAAGTCGTCGTCATGGGTAAGGGGTAAGCCGTTTACTCTCTACACGAGTACGATGTCTGGTAGCGCATTGACGAAGTCTTCCCCTGCGGAAATCGCCCTATAATCAAGGCAACCAATCAGATTAGCTAGCTACCATGCCAAACCCTACGCCAGTTGTGCTGAAGAAAGTCACTTTTAGCCTGCCGTTTGGGATTGGCGGTGTGGAGATAGAGCCAGACCCGACCGAGCGAAATGCGGCCTGGGAGCTGTATGTAGAACTAGTGACGCGGGTGGCGGTGCAGAGTTTGCATCCACAGGAAGGGCTAGTGCGCGAGGCGGTGAATTCGCTGTATAGCTTGTTTGGCTCGACGCGAGAGATTTTGCGAAAGGCGGGACCGAAGGTAGGGGCTTCTCAGAATTCGGTTGGGGGGATAGCTATTGCCGTACTCAACAACGGCTTGCGGCCTTTCCTGTCGAAGTGGCATCCGCTATTGCAGGAGTGGGAAGGCCGAAAGCCAGACGGCACGAGTCCGCAGGCGCACGAGAAGGCTTGGGACAAGGAGATAATCGCCAGAGGTGAGCTGGATTCGCTGCGAAAGGACTTGGAGCAGTATGCCAATGCGCTGGCTGAGATTGCTGGCGTGTCAGCGTGATAGAGGAGTGCAGAGCACTATGGCAGAAGGGAAAACAGTGACTACACTCTATGATGTTGCCGAACACCTCCGTACGAAAAGGGAGATGGCTGCCTATTTAGAAGCCAGCATCGAAGAAGCAGACGGGGACACAGGTTTTATCGTCAAGGCTGCGTGCGATATTGCACGGGCAAAAGGTTTATTGCAGATGAAGAGAAAGCTGGGACTGCCTGTAAAAGGTCCAGATGGAGTAGTGACTTGACAAGTGATGTGCGTAGTTACACATTTGTAGCTACAGTTATGGGTGAAGAGTCATTTTGCGTTGGGAATGGGACGATGAGAAGAACAGAAGAAATAAACGTAAGCACGGTTTGAGTTTTGAAGCCGCTCAGTATGTTTTTTCTGATCCGTTAGCGCTGACGCAGCTAGACCCTTTTGCCGAAGAGGAGCGCTATCAAACAGTCGGTCTTGTCGGTCGGCAGATCGTACTTGTGGTGCATACGTGGCCTGAAACAGTTCGCAAGACAAACGAAGAAACTGGACGAATTATCAGCGCTCGCAAGGCGACTGCTTATGAAAGGAGAGCTTATGAAGAAGGAACGTTCTAACCCCATACCCTCTGAGCTACAAGCGGAGATCGAAACGCTGGCAGATTTGCCAGATGAGCAGATTCAGACTGATGACATTCCAGAAGTGCAAGATTGGAGTAATGCTAAACGTGGTGTGTTTTATCGTCCTGTGAAGCAGCAGATAACGCTTCGGCTTGACGCTGATCTGATTGAATGGTTTAAGGCAAATCATTCTAAAGATGAGGGCTATCAAACCAGTATTAATCGTGCCCTACGTGAGTATGTTTCTCAGCGGACAGTTTGAACGGAGTAGTTGATGGCGGAGCAGAAGTTTGATGTTTTCTTGTGTCACAACAGCGAGGATAAGTCTGCTGTCATTGAGATTGCTGAGCAGCTTCGGCGTAGAGGGCTGAAGCCTTGGCTAGACGTGTGGGAATTGCAGCCGGGGGCGATTTGGCAGTTTGCGCTAGAGCAGCAGATAGAGAGTATTGGCGCGGTTGCGGTCTTTGCGGGTCAGAAGGGAATGGGGCCTTGGCAGAGCGAGGAAGTCTATGCTTTTTTACAGGAGTTTATTCGTCGCAAGTGTCCAGTGATTCCGGTGATGCTGCCTGAAACTCAAACGCAGCCTCGGCTACCGATTTTTTTAAGGAATCGTCACTGGGTAGACTTTCGCTTGCAGAAGCCTAATCCGTTGTCTCAGTTGATTTGGGGTATCACAGGAGAAAGACCTGTTGAAGAATCGCTGAATACTGCTGAGACGGTTTCGGTTCAAGCCGCTGAGCAGTTTCTGGATGTAGCGAACTCTGTCCTAGATGCTAAATATGTCGATTTAGAGCGCTATCTACAAAATGGACAGTGGGAAGAGGCGGATAATGAGACGTATCGATTGATGATTACGGAAGTAGGCAAGGAAGAGGGGCAGTGGTTTGATCCAGAAGATTTGCTGAACTTTCCCTGTGAGCCGCTGCGGGCGATCGATGAGCTATGGGTGAAGCATAGCAAAGGTCGGTTCGGGTTCAGTGTGCAAAAAGATCTGTATCTAAAGTGCGGCGGCATTGCCGATGGCCAGTATCATAAAGAAGCTTGGCGAAAATTCTGTGAGACAAACGGCTGGATGAAGAGTGGAAGGTATCAAGATTTGAAATATGAAGGAGGGGTTCCCGAGGGACACCTACCGTGTCGAGATCTGAAGGAAAGTGTAAGTGTGGCAGACGTTACGCGTATTTGGCTTTCTCTTCTCTCGCATCCAGGCTTGTAAACTGTAACCTATAAGCGGTTCAGCCCTGTGTGAATATTTACTTTGACTAGGGTTTGCACGAGATAGCAGGCATTCTAGAGATCCGATACCTGGTACCGCGCGTTAGCTAGTATCTTGTGAAAATTGCCCAGCAGCGATGTCAGGATTGAAGCAGTTGGCGAGTACGAACTTTTAGCGACTTCGTGAACCTCATCTATTGCAGGTAGCCAGTCATCCCACAGCTTTATCTGACCTAGACTGACTCTCTTCTTCTTTGTAGGTCTGCTTTTTAGCTTCAGCTTTGCTAGCAGCTTGCTGCCCCAGTAATTTTTTCTTTCTGATTTTGGTTTCGGCTGATAGGTTTGGCAGAATTTTCGATAGACGGCTGCACACATTTCTAGAGTGGTACCCAGTAGAAAAAATGCTGGATGCCATTGGTAAGACCATCCGAGCTCAGGCGATCATAGGTGCCGTAGTTGCTGAAATCATAGAACCAGCCTCGCTGCATGTTCGCCGCTTTAGGATTGGCGTGGATATATCGCAGTGTGTTCAGCGCTCTTTGTTTGTCTGTGTTGGGAAAGCCGCTGCTGTAATACCGCTTTTCCCAAAAGTGGCCAGTGCGGTTGAGCATGCGGTTGAATCCCATCGCGGTATACCAGTTCAGCCAATGCATAGCTGTCTAGGCTGGCGAGTCACTGTATCATGAGGAGCGTCTTACTCAGCAGTTTGGAGCTTTTATCTCATGATTGCCAGTAGAAGCAGAGGGCCCTATTTCACCCCGGAGGAGTATCTGGCGCTAGAGCGTGAGAGCACAATCAAGCATGAGTATCGGCAGGGCCTGGTTTTTGCAATGGCCGGGGCTAAGAAGTCTCACGTTACTATTGTGGGTAATCTCTCTGGATTATTTTTCAATCACTTTCGTGGTGTAGAAGACTGCTACTTCTATGCGAACGATGTAAAGGTGAGACTTCTAGAAGGCGATGGCTACTACTATCCTGATATGACAGTCACTTGCGATGAGAAAGACAATGGATTAGACAATAGCTACATCGAATATCCTAAGTTGATTATTGAGGTGTTGTCAGATTCTACCGAGGCATTTGACAGGGGTGACAAGTTTGCTGACTACAAAACGCTTTCCTCTCTGGAAGAGTATGTGCTGATTCATCAGAAGCAGATGCTGGTAGAGCGATTCTTGAAGAAAGCAGAGAATCTATGGTCTACGCAGACCTATCGCGCGAGCGATCAAATCGAATTTGCAAGCATAGGCTATCGTTGCCCGATTGAATTCCTCTACGAGAAGGTGAACGCGCTTTCGTAGAGATATTTTGCTGGCGTATATTTGTACTTGTAGTGGTGAAAGCTATTAGCGCTCTAGAGCATATGAAACTAGGCAGGCGATAATTGTTCTAGGCTGCGGATGGGTTGCCCGCGCCATCGCAGAACGCTACAGGCGTAAGCTTTTTTTAGCATAAGTCGATCGGCTGAGGTTCTAAGCTCTTGTAGCCGCGATCGCTCGCTTTCGGTCAGTGATTCACTTTTGTTTTTATCAAGTAGTATCAAGTGTTCTTCTTGCTGCTCGCTGGATACATGAGCTCAAGCAACTTCGCGCAAAGCTTCAATGCTAAAAGTCTGCATTTGAAGCAGTTCGGTTTGCATTTTTACTGATACGTTGTTGATGCTCGGCGGTAGGTTCCCAGCTATGCTTTGCAAGATCAGTTCGTTTAGCGGCTGTTTAGTCAGATCTGCGATCGCCCTCAGTTGCTGAAACACTGGATCAGGTAGGTCAATTGTTAGTTCCATAAGCGGTCAAGCGAAACTCAAAAGCTATGAATTCAGTATGGTTCAATCATAAGCTAGCTGACAACAATCTATTGTATCGCACTCATCAAAGGACATTGGGATTTTGGGGGAATCCATAGAGCGGTAATAGAGCGGTAATAGAGCGGTAAGGGAATAGCAGTAGATCAGATAGTGATTGTCTGTGTAGTGAGTCGAAAAAGACAAAGTCAGTAAGCTCTGTCAAAAAGAGTTGACACCATTTTAAAAACACTGATACGCTTACTGCTACGGCTGTTGTCTGCCCGCAAGGTGGCTTCAGCTCGACCGCACGAAAATTTAGCAGACGCAGACGATGATTGATTGAGCCCAATCACCGCCCGCTCGCCCCCAAAACTGCAAGCACAGTTATGGAGGTTGTGGACCATGATGCCATAGCCGCCCTGACTTTTAGCAAGTTGGGGCGGCTAAATTTTCGCGCTTTCTTTCCATAACTTCTGTCGAGTGAGTCAGAACGTCAGCGATCGCAACCAGCGAACCGCTACAGCAGCTAACTCGACTGGCCAATAACGAATGCATCCGTTATTGGCTGTAACACCTCATTGGAGAAATCGTGAAAATGAACATTTGTATTACGAAAGAGTTGCCTGCTGTCTCGCAGGGACCAGCTACAGCACTGCAAACAGCCTATGGGTGCAGGGCAGGCAAAAGAGAAAGAGGCACTAAGACATATCCTGCTGGGTAGCCCGGAGGCGATTCGACAGACAATTCATCAGCTCCATGTTTTGAACTATGTGGAGTCTTTGCTATGGACGCCGATTGTAGCCGTGAATAGCGATGTAGTGATTACGCCTCAGCAGGGGGCAGCGATGAGTTTGCTAGTGCGTTGACAACAATAGCCACCCCCTACGCTAGCTGGGCAGAGTCGAAATCACAACCCAAGTATCGGCTCTGCTTCTTGGATGTGTTGAAGAATACAAAAGCAACAGAACAGTCCTGCATACACACTCAAAAATATACCAGAGGGTGATGTAAGCATGAGGCGAAATAGCAATAATCCAATAAACATTTAGAGAGAACAGTGCAATGTCCACTCAAAGACCAGAAGACGTTTCTGAAGCAGTAGTAGCGCCTGTTGCAGCCGCTGGAGAGCCCGCTACCAATGCAGATGCGTTGTCTCCAGACGATACGAACTCAGCAGATGGCAGCACTACAGACGCCAAAGAAACTAGTTCTGAGGAGCTAGAGCAAGCTGCCGACTCATCCGAGCGTGAGATTACCGAAAAAGTTAGACAGGATCCAGCGAATGCACCTTCCACAGATTTTAGTCAGAATCTATCTAAAAATGCGGATAGATAGTGCCCAGTCTTGAACAATCACACTTGCAGAAGATTTTCTGCGACTAGAGCAGATGATATTGTTTGACCTGACGATTTGAGAATAACGATGGTAGATCCAAGAGATTCAAAGCTGACTGAGGCGGCAATGGCTCCTGAAACTGATACAGAACAGGGCGAAGTTGCCAAGCCGGAAGAATCGAATAAGGCGGCTGAGGGCGCTGAAGCGGAAGTGGTTGAAGAAGTGAATAGTTTACCTGGAGACGGTGGGGCAACAGCGGCACCTGCCAACCCTGAGGCGATGGCGATGACGACGCCAAAAGCTGACGAAGACTAGCTCGGTGACGCTGCTTTAGTCCTCTTTCGCTAGTACCTTTAGGCAGGTCTGAATCATGCCAATCGTCACGGCGGGCAGCTCTAGCTGTGGCGTTAGGCCAGTGGATTTGATCACTTCAAATAGCTTGATCGCGGTGGGGTTTTTCTGCGCGAGCTTGCGACCTAGCTCTGGGCCAGTGAAGGAGGCGGTTTCTCCCCACAGCAGGGCGGTTGGGCGTGGTGAGCTGGCCAATGTAGTCGGCTAGATCAAAGCAAAGATCGCCGCGAACGAAGGAGAGGGCGGTGTATTCGGCGTTGGGCTTTTGGGCGGAGTAGAGGTAGGCGTCGGCGATGTCGTTGGAGATGCGGCTAGGATCGGCAAACTGGCGGTTTTCTAGGAAGTTGCGGATACCGAAGGGGGTGGCGATCGCACCCGAATACAGCAGCTTGTCGATAATCGGCGTACTGACGATCTGCGCAAAAGGACTGCGGGTGTAGTCATTGCCAAAATCCGAGAGCCCGGCTGGCGTCATCAGGACTAGGGATTTGAACAGGGTGGGCTGGGCGATCGCAATCCGAATTACCAGCGCAGCCGTCAGCGCTGAGGCCACTACCGTCACAGGTTCATCGCAGACTGCCCGAACAAAGTCAGTGATGCTGTCGAGATAGTCGTCGATAGTATAGTTGCGCTCTAGGTGGGTAGAATCTCCCCAGCCGATCAGATCTGGCGCTATCACTCTGTAGTCGCTCGCAAAGGCAGGAAACACTTTTGACCACTCATAGGCAGAAGAGCCGCCACCAAATCCGTGTAAGAAAAGCAGCGTTTCTCTTTCATCAAATGGGCGGCTGCCTGGATATTCAGGAAGAGCAGGAATGTAGTAGACCATCTGCCCTAGTCTAGTCATCGCGCTCTTTTGATCGACGTAAGGGATTTTGAGCATCGGTAGACTGCTGCCAGCGACTTCCTTTAAAGGGTATTAGAGAGACGGACTATCTGACTGTAGCTAAAGAAGGAATTGCGGAACCATCATGAATAAACCTAGAAGTTGCAGATTGACAGATATCCACCTGCCTTAAGTCTGCTTGCGAGAGCTGTTTTAACCTGTCTAAGTCTGGCTGGTAGAAAATATAATATCGCGGTTCGTTTTTGAACGGCTGACAGAATACCTTGACCGAACCAAACGCTTTGAGCTAGACCATCATGCCCTTAGTAGAAACTTCGAAGGTTCCTACCGGTACTGATGTTCCACGCGCCGCAGAGATGTTGTGATCATTCGCAATGCATCGTCAAAGAGACATAGAGTGCGAACGTTTAGATGTTGCTGAAGGAATACAAAAATGTGCAAAGATCTAAGCAGTCCTGCTCAGCATTTCTATGGCCCAAGATCGCGAACCTTTTATCAGTCTGGCGCTGTATCACTTGTTCAAGTGGACGGTGGTGAGCCCGGTGCTGCATGGCTACTTGCGCGGACGCATCTATGGTGCAAAAAAGGTGCCATCGCAGGGACCGCTGATTATCGCAGCGAATCACGCTAGTAACTTTGACCCGCCGCTACTGTCAAACTGTGTGCAGCGGCCTGTGTCTTTTATGGCAAAGGAGTCGCTGTTTCAGGTGCCGGTGCTGGCTCCGGCGATTAGAGCGTATGGGGCGTATCCGGTGAAGCGAGGCTCAGCCGATCGCAGTGCAATTCGAGAAGCGCTAAAGCAGCTAGAAAATGGCTGGGCGGTAGGAATTTTCTTGCAGGGGGTGCGTACGCCTGATGGGCAAATCTCTGAGCCGAAGCTAGGAGCAGCGCTGATTGCAGCCAAGGCGCAGGTACCACTGCTGCCGGTGAGTCTATGGGGAACGGAGAAGATCTTGCAGAAAGGGTCGGCGCTGCCTAGACCAGCAGCGGTGACAGTGCGGATTGGTGAGGCGATCGCACCCCCAGCGACAAAAGACAAGGCCGAACTGCTTGCAGTCACTCAGCGCTGTACCGATGAGATTCACGCGCTGCATGCGCTGGGTCGGTAGCGCCAGATAGAATGGATAGACCAAAGGGATAGGCCCGCGATCGCGGTAAACTGTAGCAGATAGCACATTGTTCAGACGTTGAAGGGCCTCTATGTCAGAAGATTCTGTGTCAAAAGATCAGATGTCAAAAGATCAGGTATTAGGAGACGAAGCGGCAGACCTGCGCGCAGAACTCACCAGTATGATGGGACTAGTTCCGTGGGAATTGCTAAAGCCTCATGTGCAGCGTGATGCTGTTGTAGTGGTCCACGATCAGCTAGATCTAGTTGAAGTGGGCGTGGCGATCGCATCTAACAATACTCAAACCGTAGAGCGTTGGATCAACGAGCAGCTCATCCGCAAACCTACTGCCGAACAGCTTGCCTTCTGGAATGACGAGAACAACAGCTTCATCTCTTTGATAGTACAGCCCTACGTTCTAATTCAAAATCAACCGATCAACGCTGATTCACCTTTTGATTGATAGCATTCTAACTATTCGCCCTCTATGGAAGATCGCTCGCTCTGGCAATACCTGACGACAGCCTCACTGGTACGGTATCTGCTGCTGTTTGTCTGCGCCTGGGCGACTATAGAGCTGTTGGAATATTTCGAGATTGTTGTTGTAATTTTCACGCTGTCGACTATTCTCGCTTTTTTACTCAATCATCCAGTGCGATGGCTAGAGCGATTCTTGCCGCATGGCATTGCCGTTTTGGTTGTTTTTTCTATCGCACTGACCGTGATTGGCGCACTAGTGACCACGATTGCGATCGCCGTTCTTTCCCAAAGTCAGTCATTAATTGACAACCTCTCAGAATTTTTACTGTCGCTGTCTCCTCGAATCGAGGCGCTAGAACGATCTCTTCAGCAGTGGGATCTACAGATTGACCTACAGTCTTTGGGCGCTCAGCTGCGCGATCAGGTAGTTGGACTGTTGGGTGTAGGCTTCGGTTTGCTACAGGGACTAGTCAACAACTTTTTGCACTCTGTTCTAGTAGCTGTTGTAACTTTGTTTATGCTGCTTGATGGGACGCGGCTATGGAAGTTTTTGATCAAGCGCCTGCCGTTGGATCGACAGGCGCGCATCACGCAGGTGATTCAGGATAGCCTATTGGGTTTCTTCTGGGGTCGGCTGCTGCTTTCTATATTTTTCGGCGCATCTACATTTGTCGTTTTTTTATTGCTAAAGGTGCCGTATGCGCTGACGCTAGCTGTGATTGCCGGACTATTCGATTTAGTTCCCGGTATTGGGGCAACCGTAGGAGTCGTATTAATTTCCCTGTTTTTACTGTCGCAAAGCATTGGACTAGCCATGCAGTCGGTGGTGATTTGCGTGACGCTTCAGCAAGTAGAAGAAAATTTGCTGCTGCCGCGCATTATGAAAGACTCTTTGAACATCAATCCGGTGGTAATGTTTTTTGCGTTGATTGTAGGCGCAAGGATTGCGGGCGTGTTGGGGATTTTTCTATCGATTCCAATCGCTAGCACTATCATCAATCTCTTGGAAATTGATGAGATGAGAGGTAGCCCGTAGGGGCATAGCATGCTATGCCCCCTACAGCCGATCGCGCACTGAAGACATGATCTCAATTAGCTTATTCTGCATTGTTTCTGTGGCTGAAACGATAATCTCTGACATACGATAGTTCTCGCATTCTGAAGGGTGAGGCAGCGGCTTACCCTCGTACGTGGTTAGGCAATAGCCCATCTCCTGTGCCATCCAGGCGAGCGCGGCAGTGTCGATAAACTGAGCACTCGCTAGAATCACACCCGCCACTTCTCCGGTCAGCAGTCCGTTAATGGGCGGAACGGCGACCTCTGCGGAGTAGTCATTTTTAAGATCGATGACGGGATAGTGCGATCGCACCGCATCCGCAATCGGACTCAGCGCCGTCCCCAGCACAACCTTCTCTCCAGGATTCTCGATCTTCAGCGGCTTACACTGGTCTAGATCGTCGTCCATCGTACCGACAAAAGTGCCCTGACCGCGCAGGCTGTAATAGTAGCGATTGTTCGCGGGGCTAAGCGCGATCGCCGCCTCAAATCCATCCGCATTGATCACCGTCAAGATGACCAAATAATTCGGATGACCATCCATGTAGTAGCGCGTCCCGTCAATGGGATCGAGCGTCACCAGGTAGTCATCCTGTGGACCTAGATCAATCGCTCTAAAGTATTTGGTGTTGTAGCTAGATTCATATTCTTCGCCGTAGAAGCGCACGTCGGGAAACTTCGCTAGCAGCGTCACTTCTATAAACGTCTGCACCGAAAGATCGGCATCAGTTAGGGCATTGGCAAAGACATGATCGCCCTCATACTTGTCAGGATGGATAGCAATCCGCTTTTGAATCTGCTGCGCGTAGGCACCTGCCGCCTTGAGAGCGGGCAGCAGTTCGGACAGGATAACTTTAGGAGAGGGGGCCAGGGAAGATGCGGACATTACATAGCCTCTATTAGGACAGCGGCCTATCTAAACGTCTGATTCTCGATGAGCCCAGAGGATAACGCCAGGGGTTGCGACATCAAGAGTCCAGTAAAGAGTATCATCAGTTAGCTTATTTTTAAGTTTGCTGCCCTACCCAAAACTTATGAAACATATTGCGATCGCAGGAGCCGGACCCGCTGGCGTGGCGACTGCTCTACTGCTCGCACAACAGGGATTAAAAGTTACTTTAATCGAGCAGGAACTGACGTTTGATCGAGCCTTTAGAGGAGAGGGGCTGATGCCTTCTGGCCTAGAAGCGCTGTATCAGATGGGACTAAAAGAGACCTTTGCCCAGATTCCGTCGCGGCGACTAGATGCGTGGGATTTCTATGTCGGCGGTCGGCGGCGAATGCGGGTAAAAGAGCCGTCAAAGAAGGCATTTCGACCTACATCATCAATCAGACGGCGCTGCTAAAGGCGATGGTGGAAAAGGCGAAGGCGCTGCCGAATTTTGAGTTTTGTCCGGGGTGGCAGGTGGTGGAGTTTTTGCGCGATCGCGTCAAAGACACGGTAATTGGCGTTCGGGCAAAGAAAACGGGCCAAAGCCGCGATATCTTTGCCGACGGCGTGATTGGCGCAGACGGTCGCTACTCTCGGGTGACGAAAGCTAGCAGGACTGACCTTAAACGAATCGCCCGACAAAGTTTGACGTGCTCTGGTTCAAGCTGCCAGCCCCGTCATTTTTGAAAAGAGAAACGCCCTTTGTTGCCTGCCTACAGCCGGATAGTCAATTTGCTTTCTATCCTTCCTGGGACAATCGATTGCAGATTGGCTGGATTGTGGAGAAGGGCTTTGACTCCGCTCAGCCTTCGGCCAGTCTCTAGCTCAGCTAAAGAATCGTGACTGGATTGAGACGTTTGCAGCCGCATTGCCATCCAAACTAGCCGAGCATTTTCGCGACTATAGAGACGAGCTAGAAGGCCCTATCTTTTTAGATGTACAGGTTGGCTGCGCGCCACAGTGGAGCATTCCAGGGCTGCTGCTAATTGGGGATGCAGCTCATCCGATGGCCCCAAACCGGGCGCAGGGGATCAACATGGGATTGCGGGATGCGATTGTAGTGGCAAACCATCTCGCCAAAGGAGACAACCGTAACGGCAAGGTGCCTGACGAAGTCTTTCAGTCGATTCAAGCGGAAAGACAGCCAGAAGTAGAGGCCGTACAGAAGATGCAGCTAGCCGAGTGGCGAAAGGTCGCATTTATCTCACGGCCAGGGCTACCCTATCAGGGGTTTAAGGCGATCGCCTCCACATTCGGTCGCTTCCCGTTTGCCCAGAATCTATGGCTGCACGACCAGCAGGGACTACGAGAAGGGACTGTGCCAGTCACGCTAACCCCTCAATAGTTCTTTAGCTAGATCTACGCAGCCGAGCTAATGGGCTAAGATTGGCGGCATAACTAAACCAGTCAGTTTAGTTGATGATATATAATTATGCCTGCTTATGATTTCTTCTTTACTATGCCGCTGCCGCTCTGCTCTGATGCGCACCCTGACTGCTCCTAAGCTCAAAGCCCGTTCTCTAGGTTTTGTCAGCGGATTGTGCCTTGGCGGGCTGCTCCCTTTGGCAATGGCTCGTCCGGCTACAGCCGCCGAAGAAGTCATCTTGGCGTACGGCTATATCGAGATTTCTACCTCGGTTGATACGCTAAGAACCTACGCCGAGACGGGACAAGCTAGTAAAGAGATTGCCTCGTACATTCGACTGCTCAGCCCTAGCCAGCGGGTCCAGTTTCGTCAGGCATTGCAGGCTACACAGGATGCCAACCCAGTCAATATCTCTCAGTTTTTGTACTCTGGAATTGGTGAGAATATCCTGCGCTCGGTTGGCAACATTATTCAGACTAAAGGTCGGCAAAATGGTGCCAAAGGGCTACGTGGGGCGCTTGTCCTCGCGGCGGCTGACCCAGATGGGCTGTCTCTATTGGGCGTGCTAGATCATTTTCCGACACGGGCAGTGCGAATTGACTCTAGGCAGGCTTTTCGCGGTCTGAACTCTTTTACCGGGCTGATTAGAGATACGCAAAATGCGATCGCCGCGATCGCAAGTCGCAGCGCCCCTCGCTCTATTTTTCAGACGGCTGTTCCTACGGTAGAGGTGCTCTCAGAGCCAGGGCCGTATCAGGTGACGCAGCAGGTGCTGACGCTGGTTGACTCTGAGCGCGATCGCACCCTACCCACCGATCTCTACCTGCCGGTTGACGCTCCCCCTGCGCCTGTGATTGTCTTCTCTCATGGGCTAGCAGGTGATCGCAAAGGTTTTATGAATGTCTCTCGTCATTTGGCCAGTCATGGCTATGCGATCGCCGCGCTCGATCATCCCGGCAGCAATCGAGAACAGCTAAACGCAGTGCTCAGCGGCAATGCCAGCGAAATTGCTACGCCAGGTGAATTTCGCGATCGCCCCCTAGATGTTTCCTTTTTGCTCGACGAACTCACCCGTTTTAATGCCGGTAGCCGCACCACCAGCATCAACATTACAGATGCCAGCAACGCAGACATTAGCGATACAGACACCGACGATGCAAATGTCATTGACGCAGATGGTAGCAACACAGACATTGGTGATGCGGATATCAGCGACACAGGCACCGACAGTGTAGGCATTAGCAATACAATCTTGAACCTGACTGGACAGCTAGATCTAGACCAAGTCGGCATTATTGGCCATTCCTTCGGCGGCTATACTGCGCTCGCGCTAGCAGGTGCACAGCTCAATCTCAGCACCTTAGAGGCCAACTGCGCCTCGGATGACTTCATCTTCAACGCGGCTAATCCGTCCATGCTGCTACAGTGCACCGCTCTATTAGACCCCACTCAATTCACCGCCGATCTAAAAGATGACAGGATCGATGCTGTAATCGCACTCAATCCGATTACCAGCAGCCTGTTTGGCCGCTCAGGTTTCTCCGCAATTGACATTCCTAGCCTGATTATCTCCGGCACGAACGATCCGGTAGCGCCAGCCCTACTAGAACAGATTCGGCCTTTCACCTGGCTGGACCAATCATCTAACGCACCTACGCATCTGCTAGCGGTGATTCAAGGCGGCTCACACCTCTACGAACTTCCTGACGTAGAAGGCGCAGATCCAGCCCTTTCCAGCGGCCTGATCAACAGCGATATACCGCTGGTCGACAGCTATCTAGAAGCGCTGACGCTTGGCTTCTTCCAGTCCGAAATTGAACAGAATTCTATCTATCGTGATGCCCTTGACGATGCCACGATTGTTCAAATTGGCAGCCAGCCCATTCCGCTCTATCTAGTCAATAGTCTCAATGCGGGCCAGCTGCGATCGCCTGCAAGACCCGCAGCGTCAACGGTGCAGCCTGTGCCTACCTCTACATCGCCCTTTTAGTCCGCTGTTGTAATTTCTTACCCTGCTAGCTCTGGTGGTCTAAAGTGATAGCAATGCTTATTCGTAGGCTTGCTGCCTGCGCCTACTCACTGATGGCTTTGAAAGTTTACGGAATTCCCAACTGTGGCACTTGCAAGAAGGCGATCGCCTGGCTAGAAGACCAAGGCATCGCCTACGAATTTATCGATACCAAAGACGCAGCCCCCGACAAAGCCCATGCTCGAAAAATGGGTTGAATCGCTTAGCGCTAGACCGATGCGCAACACGTCTGGTCTGTCGTACCGAGCGCTCGGAGAAGAGAAGAAAGAATGGAGCGATCAGCAGTGGATAAATGCCTTTGCAGAAGATGCCATGCTGCTGAAGCGACCCCTATTCGAGAAAGACGATCGGCAGTAATGGTCGGCTTTAGAGCAAAAGAAGAAGAGAAAATAGCCAAGCTATCTGCTTGAAGCTATTTCCCTATCTCAAAATGTCAGTACCGTTCATGCAATGCCTCACGGCGTTATCTTCTATTCCAATCAAATCTATGGCCTCAGAAGCAACAGATGTTGTTGTCATTGGTAGCGGTATCGGCGGCCTGTGCTGCGCTGCGCTACTAGCCCACTACGGCAAGAAAGTCGCCGTTTGCGAAAGTCACACCTTGCTTGGCGGTGCGGCTCATGGATTCGAGCGTGACGGTCACCGTTTCGACTCCGGTCCCTCCTTGTATTCAGGACTTTCTGAGAGTCCTTCTCCTAATCCGCTGCGCCAGGTGCTCGACATCATCGATGAAGACGTGACCTGGGCGAACTACGACACGTGGGGGGTGCGCCTACCCGAAGGGGACTTTGATACGTCGGTTGGGGCTGATCAGTTCTGCGAGGTGCTGCAACAGCTGCGTGGACCCCAGGCAGTCGCCGAATGGCGATCGCTTCAGCGGGTGATGCAGCCACTGGCGAGCGCGGCCGTAGCGCTACCGACTGCTGCCGTTCGATTCGACTGGGGTGCGCTCAAGACCGCTGGCCCGTTTGTTCCCCAATTGCTAAAGCACAGCTTTACTACCCTCAAGCTGACCGGACCGTTTAGCCACGTAATGGACGAGGTAATCACCGATCCATTCGCGCGTAACTGGCTAGACATGCTGTGCTTTTTGCTCTCTGGTCTGCCTGCTAGCGGCACTAGTACCGCCGAAGTCGCTTTCATGTTTGCCGACTGGTATCGGCCTAACGTACAGCTTGACTATCCGATGGGCGGTTCGGCAGCGCTAGTAGATGCCCTGGCTAGAGGCGTAACCAAGCACGGGGGTGAAATTAGAATAGGTGCGCATGTTGATTCGATTACAACAGAATCGGGTGGCGTAACGGGTGTGATGCTACGCAATGGAGAGCAAATAGCAGCGCAAACTGTGGTTTCGAATGCCTCTGTTTGGGACACGCTGAAGCTGGTACCCGCAGGCGTGCTGTCGCAGAAGTTTGCGGAGAAGCGATCGCACATCCCCCCGTGCGCTAGCTTCATGCACCTGCATCTAGGCATCGACGCGCAGGACCTACCCGCAGATCTAGCCTGTCACTACATCGTGGTCAACGACTGGGACAAAGGCGTAGACGCGCCTCAGAATCTAGTCCTCATTTCGATTCCCTCCGTACTTGACCCTTCACTCGCGCCACCGGGCAAACACACGCTACACATCTACACCCCCGGTAGCGAACCCTACGAGCCCTGGGCAGGCATGACTAGAGGCAGCGCCGCCTACGCCGCCCAAAAGCAAAAGCGCTCTGAAGTCATGTGGCAGGCGCTAGAGCGAGTGATTCCTGATATTCGGCAGCGGACGAGGCTAAACCTGACCGGAACACCGCTTACCCACGAGCGCTATCTGCGCCGTCACCAAGGGTCTTACGGTCCAGCAATCCAGGCTGGAAAAGCGCTTTTCCCAGGACCATTAACGCCGCTCAAAGGACTGCTGTGCTGTGGAGACTCCACTTTTCCAGGCATTGGTCTACCCGCAGTCGCGGCCAGCGGTATGATTGCCGCCCATTCACTGATTCCGGTTAGCCAGCACCAGCAGTCGCTAGCTTCTCTTGCTAACTAAGCGGTAGTTGCGATCGCCGCTGGGCTAGATGGCGATGCCAGTAGAGCAGGACTCAAGAGCGCACTAGATGGCAATAACTTCAGCGTATAGCAAAGCGCGGATGCATTCGCACTTTGCTATAGCACTTTGCGTTATGGAATAAGGGGTGTAGCCTTTCGTGGTGTAGCAAGCAAAGTGCGGAAAGCTATATCTATAGGGCCGTTTTTCGGCTATGAATTTCTAGTTGTTCACCCGTAGCCTTTTCTCAGGAAGATGCCGAATCTATCATAATTCTCTAAGCATAGGAAAAACCTTTGTAATTCGGCCTTTTGAGAGATCCAAAGCGGTTTGTGTTTGTTATACTTGTTTACATAACGTTTCATAAAACTTAACGCTCTCCGCTCATATATGAACATCTCCTCCCTGGCCAACCTAGTTTTTAAGCCCAACGTCAGCGCCAATACTGCTTCTCAGGCAACGCTTGCGATCGCCCGCCTCGTCTTGGGCCTAATGATGATTCACAACGGTCAAGATAAGCTGGCAGACATCGAAAGCTTCGCTCAGGCATACGTCGCTTACCTCGGCCTGCCCTTTCCCATCTTTCTCAGCTACGTTGCCGCTTACACTGAGCTAATTGCCGCGCCTTTGGTAATGGTGGGTCTTTTCACTCGCCCAGCAGCCTTCGGTTTGTTCAGCACTATGTGTGTAGCGATGTATCACCACGTCAAGGTGGCCGGTCTTAGCCTTCCTTACCTAGAGCTTTCTGCAATCTACGCTGCTTGCTTCTTGTACTTCACTGTCAACGGTCCTGGTCTGTTCTCCTTTGACGCGCTCATCGCCAACCGCATTGACACTAATGCGCTGTCGGCTAGAGCCAAGCGAGTCATGCGTCTAGAGAAAGCGTTCCAAGCTGATAGCATTCAGAAGTCTGAAGTTACTGCACAGTAATCTGTAACAGCAGTCTGCAACCTATGAAGATTTAGGCATCGAAACTCTCCAATCTTAGACAGCGGTCCTTGCTAGTCAGCAGGGCCGCTTTTTTGGTCTGTTTTTTGCATATGGAATGACGCAAAGGTATAAAGTTGAAACAATCATTTGGAGCCTCACTTTTGACACGCACTATCCCAATACATTTCGTTGATGAAGAACAGGTCAAACGCGACTACGTCAATCAGTCAGTGTGGCTAGAAATGTCTGGGTTTACGGCTAGGCCGGGTACTCACTGTCTAATTCCTTCGGCGGATGGCGAGCTAGACCGGGTTCTAGTTGGCAAGCCTACAACCTTTGATACTTGGACGCTAGGTGCTTTGGCTCAGGCGCTGCCTGCTCAAAAGTATGTGCTCGCAGACGAGTTTTCTGCTGATATTGCTGACAAGCTCTGTCTCGGCTGGGTGCTCGGGCAGTATCGCTTTACCCGCTATAAGCAGCTAGCAGATGCGCTGCCCGAGCTTGAGTTTCCTGATAGCGTAGACGATAGATACATCACAGCCGCTGCCGAAGCAACTTACCTAGTCCGCGATCTAGTCAATACCCCGACTTCGGATATGGGTCCGCAGCACCTGGCCGAAGCAGCGCAGAAACTCGCCGACCAGTTTGAAGCGAATTGCGAGATTCTAGTTGGTGACGATCTGCTAGCCAAAAACTATCCCATGATCTACGCAGTGGGTCAGGCCAACGGTGCCCCTGGTAGTGTGCCTACTGCGCAGACGCCGCGTCTGATTGATCTGCGCTGGGGCGAAACGGGCAACCCGGCGCTGACGCTGGTGGGCAAAGGCGTTTGCTTTGATACGGGTGGTCTCAATATTAAGGCAGCTACCAGCATGAAGCTGATGAAAAAAGATATGGGCGGCGCGGCGCAGGTGCTGGGTCTGGCCAAGATGATCATGCAGCTAAAAGTACCAGTAAAGCTGCGGGTGCTGATTCCAGCAGTTGAAAATAGCATTTCTAGCACGTCTAATCGGCCTTCAGACGTGCTGATATCTCGTCTGGGAAAGACCGTAGAAATTGGCAACACCGATGCAGAGGGCAGGTTAGTGCTAGCAGACGCGCTGACTGAGGCTAGTAGTGAAGCGCCCGATCTACTCATAGACTGTGCCACGCTAACTGGCGCAGCGCGGATTGCGGTTGGTGCGGAGATTGCAGCGCTATTTTGTAACGATGACGAAACGGCGGATGCTCTGCTAGAAGCGGGCCTAGCTGTAGACGATCCGCTGTGGAGACTGCCGCTGTACGATCCTTATCGAGCCATGCTAGAGAGTAAAGTGGCCGATCTCAACAACATTGCCAGTACGCCCTATGGGGGCTCGATTACAGCGGCGCTGTTCCTGCGTGAGTTTACTCAGGGGCAGGTGCCGTGGATACATGTCGATTTTATGGCGTTTAATCTCCGCGCTCAGCCGGGGCGTCCAGAAGGGGGCGAAGCGATGGGCATGCGGGCGCTATTTGAACTGATTCAGGCGCGGTTTGGACGATAGCTTGGTCTAACTAGGCCAGCAGATTTTACAATGACCACTCTAAGAAACCGTAGTTCAGTGATCGCTCGGGTGGGAACTGTAGAACGGCTGTGGTATATCAAGTGTTCTTGATGCCTTCGGATGACTTATCCTTTGTTTGCACCTACCTCTATATTAACTGCGATCGCCGCTGGGTTTTGCTGTCATGACCTCTACTCCGCCTGCCTCTACTGTGACTAACGCTGTATCTAACGCTGACACAGCTTCTGCAATTTCACGCTCTAGAGCAAGGCGATACGGACTGCCTAGAGGTTGGGTCTGGCCGCTGGTCTGGACAGCGATTCTAGCAGTAGCCGGAACGGTCAGCTTTCGGGCGGTATCGGTGATGACGCGCAACCCGCCTCTGCCGGACTGTAGCCAGATCCTAAGTGGTGGGACGGACGGTGAGCGACTGCTGTGTGCGCAGGCAAGCGTGCAGTCAGGCTCGGCGCAGGCGCTGATTGCGGCGATTGAGATGGTAGAGCCCTGGCAGCCGTCGAATCCTGAGTATGGAGAGGCAAATCGACTGATGAATCAGTGGGCGCTAGCGCTGCTGCCTGAGCTAGAGCAGATGGTACAAGCTGGTCAGGTGACGCGGGCGATCGCACTAGCCAAACGAATTCCTGAGCGAGTTGCCGTCTACCCTCGGTTTAAAGGCGCGATCGCCACTTGGGAAAAAGAATGGAGCGCCGGTAAAGAAATCGAATCGCTGGTTCAGCAAAGGATTGTGGCGCAGAACTGGTCCGGCGCTCGGCGCAGCCTACAGCAGCTAAAGGTGCTCAACAGCAACTACTGGGTGCTGACTCGCCACGCTCAGCTAGAAGAGAAAATCAAGAGAGAAGAAGAGGGACGCCGCCTGCTAGAAGAAGCCCGGTTGCTAGTGGCTACTAGCAACCGGACGGGTGATTTAGACAAGCTGGGCGAAGCGCTCTCAATTATTGAAGGCATCAACCTAGAAACTGCTGCCTGGAGAGATTCTAAGGCCGATATCGACCAGTGGGCCGAGCGAGTATTGCAGTACAGCTTTCAGAAGTGGGAAGAAGAAGATATCGAAGCGGCTATCGAGATCGTACAGCTAGTGCCGCCCGATCTGGCCGTCACCAAAGAAGCCAAAGATCTGCTGCACTTTGGCCATGCGCAGCGCCTGGCGAACCACAAATACGATCAGTGGGCCCCGTCCTACGGCCAGATCTACAAACTGCTAGAAGCGATCCAGGCGGTACAGCGAATCTCGCCGGACAGTCCTTTTTATCTAGAAGCGCAAGAGAGCGCCGCTAGCTGGCAGCAAAAGCTAGACGATATGGTCCAGCTCCAGTCCGCTAACGCCCTAGCCGAGATTGGGCAAAAAGCAACCTATCGAATGGCGATCGCCAAGGCCGAAGAAATTACCCAGGAGCGTCCGCAAAGAGTCCAGGCTCAAACGCTGGTCTCTCACTGGAAGAAAGAAATTCAGCGCATCGAAGACAGGCCGATATTAGACGAAGCGGTGCAGATAGCAACCAAAGGCGGCAAAGCCAATCTACGACAGGCGATCGCCCAGGCTAGGAAAGTAGAACAGGGCCGAGCACTGCGAATTGAAGGTCAAACCTACATTGCTGAGTGGGAAGATCGAATCGAGATCATCGAAGATCAGCCGATCATGACTCAGGCTGAAAAGCTAGCCACTAGAGGAAAGCTAAGAGAGGCGATCGCCCAGGCCGAAAAAGTTCAAGCAGGCCGCGCCCTCTACAAAACTGCTCAAGAGTCCATTTTGGCCTGGACTACAGAGGCCGAGACTATCGAAGATCGGCCAATCCTGATTCGAGCCCAGAACTTAGCTGCGATTGGTCATTACTCCGCTGCTATCGACGTTGCCTACCAGATCGGACCAGGCCGTGCCCTCTACGGCGAAGCCCGCACCAGCATCGCCATTTGGGAAAAGGAGCGCGCCTACATCTGGTCTCTAGACCAGCCTGCCTCATCTGAGAACAGCTATGACGACAGCTATGACGACAGCTACGATGACGGCTACAGTGAAGATAGCGACTACAGTGAGGACAGCTACAGCGACGATTTTTAGATGAGTGATACGCCTGCCCCCAATCCTGCCCCGCGTTCTGGTCCGAAATCCGATCTAGAGTCGTCCCAGAACCCAATTCAGATCATGCTGGTCGATGCCGACCCAGTCTTTCGCTTGGGCCTAAAGGTGTGGCTAGACCAGCAGAGTGATTTTACCGTCGTCGCCGAAGCAGATAGCTCGGATGCCGCCTTGGCAAGCGTGCGATCGCGCTTCACCACCTATCAGCAGTCCTTAGACAATCCCGCCCTGCGCAAACAAAAACAGCCCCCCATTCCCCCCATCGATCTCGTCCTCCTCGATCTAGGCATCGGCGCATCAGACCCTAGCACTACCTCAGGGCTCACCCTCTGCCAGCAGCTCAAAACCGACTTTCCGGGCCTGCCAATTCTCGTTCTAGGCGCGCAGGCCGAACCCGTCCTCCAATCTGCCGCCGAACGCATGGGCGCAAACGCCTACGGCACCCGCAGCATGTCCGTTCGCCGCCTTGCCCAGCTTATCCGCCAAACCGCCAGTCCTAACACTTCCCTTCCACAAGATCCAACCCTTTCCCCATCTCCCTCAGCAACTGAGCAAAGCCGTAGCGCTAAAACTGTTAGAACAAACATCCTAAGCCCCCCAAGAATCCCCGGCCCTCTCACCGCCATGCGCATCAGCATGCGACTCTCTGGCCTTAGGCAAATTGACCAAAATCTGTTTGATGTAAACATTGCCCGCCAGCAGACAGCCTCCTGGCTGAATCAGGCCATTTTAGATGGCAAGCAGCGTGAGCTAGCCGCCGCGCGGTGGCTGATGTCGGCGCTGTGGCGAACGCCGGGCTTCGACTCCGCTCAGCCTTCGTCGACTGGTGAACGGAGTCCTGGGCAAAGCCGGGGGATGGATACGGATTGGATTCGGCTGTCTCAATCGGGCTTGACCAGCAGCTATGCGGATAGAACGGCAGCGCGGTATTTGGACAGAGAAGCTTTGGTGCCCGGAGCGGCGTCGGCGCTAGCCGATATCGAATCTAGGTTAGGGGGAGCGCTGCGGGGGCGACCGGGTGAATTGCAAAATGCGGTGTTTGAAGGCGTGTTTGCCAAATTGCAGCGGCCGCTGAAGAATATGGGACCGCAGCCTTTAGAGATTGATATCTTGCGGCCTGATAAAAAGCTAGAGCTGCTGTATCTAGTGCTGAGACAGTTAGAAGAACTGCTAGAAGATCTGCGAGCTTCGCAGGTGAAGCCCGGTCAGCTACCGGCAAGGTCCGCGCAGGTGCTGCAAGATTTGTGGGATGCGGTGAATACCGAATTTTTTGGGAAATACTACACCGTACGCGTGCGCAATGTAGAAGAAGAGGTCGTCACCCTGTTGCGACAGGAAAAACCTGTTGTAGAAGCGCAAATCTTAGACAATATTCCGCTAGTGCCTGAGCTGTTTGGTCACTGGCTGTTTCAAGAGTCGATGATGATCGAAAGTGAGCTATATGCGGCGACTACACCGCAGGCGATCGCCTACAGTGAGCGTCTACTAGAAAACTTGGTGATTCAAGTCGCCAACGCCGTGGTTCAACCTCTGCTCAATCGCCTAGCTGATACAGAACCAATCAAAAAGAGCCTATATTCTACTCGGATGATGTCTTCTAGAGAGATTGAGCGGTTTCGTAATGACCTGTCCTGGCGGTATCGCCTTGATCGACTAGTCAATGAGCCCAAAGCAATCTTTGAAAGTCGCTACAACCTGTTTGTACTGACTGCTAGGGGCATTGATACTACGTCGATTTACTCGCCCCGTAGAGCAGAGCTAGATAGGTTAAAAGGAATTCCGCTGGTGGTGACCCTGGCAATGGAGACTAGAGATGCGATCGCCCCTCGCCTGCGCACCGCCATTTCCCTAATCGGTAACGGCGTCGTCTACGTTCTCACCGAAGTTCTCGGACGCGGCCTGGGCCTAGTCGGACGCGGTATCTTCCAGGGCATGGGCGCTGCGTGGAAAGACACCAAAGTCAGACAGCGCCGGACTCAGACACCCTACGTTGACCCCTCTACCACCGCAGAGCGCCCGTACCGTGCTCCCTACGCTGAAAATCCCTATTCGCAAGACATTAACGAATGGGAGTAGCTAGCGCGGACTGATCAGAGATTGACGAACTTAAGCATTCTGGAAGATAGAACAGACTTCCCCAACTTCGTAGTCGAAATGAAAGCGCAAAAACAATGGCCAGAACATAAGCCAGTACCGCATTGGCTCCCAATAGCGGCGGCGAAAATAGAGGCGCTAGTAATAAGAAAAGACCTAATCTAGAGACAAACCGAGACAGATAGAGAAAAAGTGGAATATACCAGATTAAACCCATAATCCAAGAAACCGGATTGAACAGATTAATCACATTTAGAAAGGCGTAAAACTGAAAGTTAGGTGGAGTTCGGTGCATAGCGATAAACAACAGTCCGCTGAGTACCAGTCCACAGATGACAGCGCCTAGCGTGTTTTCCATCATCCACGGATTCATTCCGCCGCTGCTGAGGCTGTGAGTCGCTAAGAGATTCGTCGAATCAACAGAATGAACCATGCGATCGACGACGCCCTGTCCCTGCAAATCCGTAGACAGGTCCGTTGCTATCTGACCGAAGTGCTCGGGTAGCGATCGCCTAAAGAAATTTCCATAGCTAGACCTTACCAAGAAAGGATAGGGCAGCGCGAACAGCACGACCGCGTAGGCCAGCGTAGCGCCGACAAATCGCCACTGTCTGCGAACACCATAGAAGATCAACAGAAAAAAGGGAAACAGCTTCAGCATTCCAGCTATGGCTAGAAGAAATGCTGCCCCAGAAGAATATCTAAAAGAGGGTTGGCGTACTGTAAGGCTGTAGGAGAAAACGCTCAAACAAACGATCAGAGCATCCACCTGCCCCCGCTCCACCGCAGCAATGACCGGAAAGCTGAACATTACAAACAGAACCGCACTCTCTGACACCGCAAGCACCCGCTAGCTTGCACAAAGTGAAAGATTAGCAGCACAACCGCCAGCAGCATCGCCACCGTAAACCAAAGCTTTGCGCTCTCGTAAGGCAACATTCCCAAAGGCATAAACGCAAGCGCCGCTAGAGGCGGATAGCGAAACCCAGAATAGGCATGGCTTTCTGAGTTAATCGGACCGTAGAAGTCAGCCCGTACACCTACATAGTTAACATACGGATCTAGTCCGAATACAACAGACTTCCCCGCTAGATACATAGAACGAAAGTCAATCTGGTAGCTTTCAAGCGTGATGTAGCCCAGGAGAATAATTGGTAAGAAACAAACCCCATAGTCCCGAACAAATCGCCAAACGTCAGATCGCCAAACGCTGCTGTGGCATAGCCATAAAACGGCCTGACGCCAGATTGAACGGACCATCAATTATTCCAAATAGGCTTCAGTCTTTCACAGTTCGACTAAGAAGACAATCGCACAGAAATGACTCCGTAGCAGAAGCTAGCCACGACAATGCCTCTAAACTTCTAGCGCTTCTAAACTTCGTCTGGGTCTATTCCTAGCTCTCGCAATTTCGCGGCTAGCCGCTCTGCTTTTTGCGCTCTGCTTTTTGACTCGCTTGCTCAGCCTGCTGTCTGTGCCTGGGCAGCTTGCTGCTTCGCGGTCAAAATCCAATTTCCTTCTGCGTCCTGCCAGCGCAGCCATTTTCCTTCTACGCCTTCATACTCACCTTGCCATACGCCTAAACTTAGGCCCAGTTCCTCGAACCAGTGCGCCTGCGCTCCTGGCGTTATCAGCTCGTACCGAGTGCCCACTAGCTGATATAGCCGGAAATCGTTTTCATAGCGATCAAACACGGCATAGTACGGAACCCGCAGTATCTGCTCGTAAACCTGCCATTTTGTTGGCGGCTGATTCACCTCTCGCAGTGTCTGCCCTAAATCTTCTGCTGCTGTTCCTGGCGATAGCAGCTCTACAGTCAGCAAAGGAGTTTTGCCCTCTTGCCAGATCACGTAGCTCCATCGCAGATCATTCTGCTGGCTGGCTCGTTCTACACCCAAAACGACAAACCAGTCTGGGCGCTTGTGCCAGATTGGATGGCGAATATCGTAGTAAATGTTCAAATCAGTGCCAATAAAGACTTGCTCTGTCGGCACTGTCGTTGGCTGACAGGTCTCTCTTAGTAGCTGCGGCTGAAACTCGTGAAACTCGTCTGGCAAACCCAATTCCTCGGGATACTCGCTAGGGAGATCGTACATGGTCGGCAGCGTTTCACTAGGAGGCTTTGGCAGTGGCGACTGCTGCTGCGGCTCTGATAGCTGTAGATTCGATGACTGAGAAGGGGTCATGCCCGAGCACTCCATGCGGCACTTGCTACAGCTTACTCGCTGCTTTGACCATAGTAGCGGTAGCATAGATACCGACACCAACACTGCATGTGATTCCCAGCGGCTATGACCAATTCCACAATTGATAGTAAGGCAGTTGATGACAAGGCAATAGATGACAAGGCTGTCGTCCGTGAGTATTTCAACGCGACAGGCTTCGACCGCTGGCAGCGAATCTATGGGGATGGTGAAGTCAATAAGGTACAGGCTAATATCCGCACGGGTCATCAGAAGACGATTGATAACGTGCTTGAGTGGTTTTCTGAAGATGAGGATCTATCGCAGATTACTGTGTGCGATGCGGGCTGTGGGGTTGGTAGCTTAAGCATTCCGCTGGCGAAGCTGGGGGCGAAAGTGTTTGCTAGCGATATTTCAGAAAAGATGGTGACTGAGGCTAAGGTCAGAGCAAAGGCGGCACTTAAAGATGAGCTGAGCGCGGAGAAGATGCCTGAGTTTGAGGCGCAGGATTTAGAGGCGATCGCAGGCACGTATCACACTGTCGTCTGCCTAGACGTATTAATCCACTATCCGCAAGAGAAAGCGGACGCCATGATCCAGCATCTGAGCTCGCTGGCGACTGAGCGCATTTTGATCAGCTTCGCACCCAAGACCTGCTTCTATGCCACGCTCAAGAAGGTGGGCGATTTCTTTCCGGGGCCGAGTAAGGCGACGCGGGCCTATCTGCACCGCGAGTCGGATGTGGTCAAGGCGCTAGAGGCAAATGGCTGGAAAGTGGGACGGCGATCGCTCAACAAAGCGCCGTTCTATTTCTCTAGACTGTTAGAGGCAACTCGTACGAAAGATACTCGCCCGGATGAACAAAGCTAGACGAATTACAGGCATTGGTCTTTCTGCGGTAGGTCTGCTGCTGAGCTTTCTATGCTTGGGCCGAGCTGTGGAGACAGCGCTAGATCGCAATCCCAACCGGCAGGGAAAGCGAGAAACGGTGCTAGCGGGGCTGCTAATCGGCTTGCCAGCGGGGGCGGGAGCGCTGTGGATGCTGCAAGATTTGGAACGCGATCGCACTCTAATCCACTCCCAAAAGCTTCAATCTCTATTCTACAAAGCTATCAGAGCTAACAATGGCCGCATCAGCGCCGCTCAGTTCGCGATGCTATCCCAAATTTCACTAGGCGAAGCCAAAGCCTTTTTGGATAGCTGGGCCGGGGCAATGGCCGCACAGTTTGATGTCGACGAGAGCGGACTGGTCATTTACTGTTTTCGGCTGCCGCCCTCGTAGGGAATGGCAAAGCGCCTCAGATTTCTACTAAGCTGTACTGGTTGCTGATGCGGCTGAATTCTATGGCTGGTTTGTTTGTTGCGATCGCCTCTATTTTAGGAGCCCTTTCGGTCGCGGGCGGAGCCTTCGGTGCCCATGCGCTCAAAGGGAAGTTGACCGATACGGCGCTCGGTAGCTTTGAAACGGGGGTGCGCTACCAGATGTATCACGCGATCGCGCTGCTGATTATCGCCTTGCTAGTAGGTCAAAACCCGGACAGCAAAGAACTCGTCACTGCTGGCTGGTGCTTTGTCGCTGGCGTCGTTTTGTTTTCAGGCAGCCTTTATGGGTTGAGCCTGTTCGGCATCAAAGCTTTGGGCCCGGTGACCCCGCTAGGAGGCTTAGCCTTTATTATCGGCTGGGTTAGCTTAGTACTCGCGAGTGGCAAGCTCGCTTAGGCGCAAAGGAAGAGCATATTTCCTGTTGCCCTTACCCCAACCTTCTCCCGAGAGGAGAGGTATTTAGCTCTAGATAACTAACTTCTACAGGCAAGGACGCGCAGAGACTTAATGCTGAACTGTAGAGACCTCTCTTCAAACGAAGCAAGCTGCTGCTATCAAGTACGTGCAGGCAAAGAGCAATAACTACAAAAGTCGAAGCTAAGGTAGATCTATAGCTTTTGTCGCTTGACTGAAGTACAGCTTACAGGCTGAAAGCTCTATGTCACAACGGGTCAAGCGACGCGCCTGTACCGAATGCATCCGGTACAGGCTATATAGCTTTTGTCGCTTGACTGAAGTACAGCTTGCAGGCTGAAAGCTTTGTGTTGCAACAGGTCAAGTGACGTGCCCGTACCGAACGCATCCGGGACAGGCTATAAATCTAGCTCTAAAGACCTATACCGAGTCTGATAAATCACCTCTGGTATCAGAGGACACAGCTTAGTCCGCCCGCCTACAGTTTGAGGAAGTCAGTTCAAGACACTATCGGTATACTCACATGGCCTACTACCAAAACAGTTCGCGCGCACCGTATCGATGTCCGCTCTGTAGCGACAGGCTACTCAGACATTTTCGAGAGAGTCAGCTTAGCTGGTTCTGCCCTTCCTGTCGGCAGGATGTTCCTGTTCTAAAGAAGACAAACGTTGGAAAATCAGCTCTCAAGCAACCAGTTCTCAAACAACCAGTTCTCAAACAATCGGCTCCTGGAAAACTAGCCTCCAAGCCTACTGACCTAAAGGCTAGCTTTCCAATCTCAACTCAGAGCTAATCGTCGTCTAATCTAGCTTCCTTTTACCCATTCGACTAGCATCCGTACGCCGTACCCAGTTGCACCTGCGCTGTTGTATCCGCTTTCCTTATCGGTCCAAACGGGGCCAGCGATATCAATATGCGCCCAGGGTGTCTCTTTCACAAACTGCTTTAGGAAAAGGGCCGCTGTGATCGAGCCGCCTGCTCTAGGTCCGGTGTTTTTCATATCTGCCACTACAGATTTCAACCCCTCGAAGTACTTCTCTTCCATCGGCATGCGCCATACCTTCTCGCCAGAAAGCTCAGCGGCAGCAGAGAGCGATTGAGCTAACTGTTCGTCTGGGCTGAAAAGCGCAGCAATGTCATCGCCTAGCGCGACAACGCAGGCTCCGGTGAGCGTCGCAAGATCGATCATCGCATCTACGCCAAGCTTGTCTGCGAAGATCAGCGCATCGGCTAGGGTCAGGCGACCTTCCGCGTCGGTATTGTTGACCTCGATGGTCTTGCCGTTGCCTGCGGTGAGAATATCACCGGGGCGCATGGCGTGACCGCTGACCATATTCTCGGCAGCGGCGCTGATGAAGTGTACTTCTACGTCGGGTTTGATCTGCGCGATCGCCTTCGCCGCTCCCAGTACAGCCGCCGCCCCGCCCATATCGATTTTCATCATCTCAATGCCCGACCCGCTCGGCTTAAGATTTAGTCCACCCGAATCAAAGGTCAGTCCTTTGCCGATGATGGCTAGCTTGCGCTTAGGGTTTTCAGGCGCATAGGTAAGGTGAATAAACTTAGGCGGCAGGTCTGAGGCTTGGGCTACGCCTAGGTATGCGCCCATGCCTAGTGCCTCACAGTCCGCCCGCTCTAGAATCTCTAGCTTGAGGCCATAGTCGCTGGCGATCTCGGCGGCTGTGTCGGCTAGCTTTTCAGGCGTGACGACATTAGGCGGTGCAGAGACGAGCTCTCTAGCTAGAATCACGCCATCACAGACGCTTTTTGCCGCTTCTAGCGCCGCTTCTTGACTCTCAAAGGACAGTAAATGAATAGTGGAGAGTTCGGTTTTCTGAAGGTCTTGTTCAGACTTGAAGCGGCTGTCCTGGTTGAGCGCTAAGATTGCGCCTTCTGCGATCGCCTGAACGGACAGTTCCGGACTGTTGTTCCAGACGGGAAAGCTGATGCCCAGCACAGGACATTTCGCCTTTTGAGACAGGCGCGCAGCGGCGGCGGCACCCCTTCTTAGGCTCTCTAGGCCCATAGAATCAGAGCTGCCTAGACCGACGATGCCGATCTTTTTGATCTTTGATTGGGAACCGAGTCGGGTCACTGCACTTGTGCCTGCTTTGCCCTCAAAAGACTCTTCGTCAATCAGCGTTTGTAGCAAGCCGTCTACCTGATCGTTTAGGTCTGACAGGATACCTGCTAACGGCAGCGACTCTTCTAAGAGCCCGACTACCAAACAATCGCCTTGCCATTCCAAGCAAGAGTTCCCTGACGCTATAAAATCCATTCCCTATTCGCTTCTTCGTAAGTTCCAGTCTTATAGTATCTACTGAATTTGATGATTTTCCGTGGTTTAGTCTCAACTTATTGGATTTTGAGTTTTGCTAATGACATCGGTGATATTCAAAGCGCAGCGGCCCTTAGTGATTGAACAGGGATTGAACAGCGTCAGAGATTAGGACTGGCATAGGCAGGCTAAAACCGATCTATCTTGAACAGGCTTGTGTTGTGCGCTGTGCTACCGTCGACTGCTAAATCCGCCAGCATCTTGCCGATCAATGTGGTGAACTTGAAGCCATGACCTGAGAAGCCTGCGCCAATCACAACGTGAGGATAGGTCGGATGGCGATCTAGAACAAAGTCTTTATCCGGCGTGAGGGTGTACAGGCAGCGGCGAGTGCTTAGCAAAGGCCCCGCCGCGCCGGGAATATACTCTCGGGCAAATTCGCGAATATTCTCTGTCCAAGTTTGGCTAGGAGTGTAGTCAACTGCTGCGGGCGTCTCTACTGTGTCCCAGCCATAGAAAGTGGTAATCTTTACGCCGATGCTGGTGTCTCCGTGGGGGATGCCATAGGGCATTTCGCCGTAGCTGCCGTTCATATGAGCAAAGAAGACCGGGAAGGTACCGGGCGCAAAGTCAGCAGGCTGCTTTGGCTGATAGAAACCTAACTGACAAGGCATGATCTTTAGCGGTAAGTCGATGCCCTGCTCGGCTAGCATCCCTTTGGCCCAGCTACCGGCGGTAAGGACGATGCGATCGCAGCTAAACGTCTCTTTTTCTGTCTTTACTACCACGCCATTTTCACTGGGCGTCACCTTCACCACTGGCGTGCGATCTATTACTGTGGCTCCCCGCGCCTGCGCTAGCCGCAGATGAGCCAGCACACACTTGGAGGCTCGCAGCAATCCAGAGTCGGCATGAAACAACCCAGCCATTCCTTCTTTAAGCGTGAACTGAGGATAGCGCTTAGCGATCTCTGCTTGACTCAGCGTCTCATAGTCCAGTGCGGCCTTGTCCATGCTGACTTTGAGCGCTTGAAACGTGTCCACATCCGGGAAGCCAAAGTCCAGTCCGCCCGTTTTTACGTATAGCTGCTCTTTGGCTTCTGCCTGTAGCTCGAACCAAAGCGGATAGGCTGAGCGCATCAGCTCAATATAAACAGGATTGTCGTAGGTGTAGCGAATCACGCGGGAGTAGCCGTAGGAGCTGCCCTTTTGATGGTTGATTTCAAACTGCTCTATGAGTAGAACGCGCTGTCCTAGTTTCGATAAATAGTAAGCCGCCGCACTGCCAACTCCACCCGCCCCTACTACAATCGCGTTAAAATGCTGAACCATAGTTTAGATCGTCTGCTTAGAGGTTTATGTTGGATTAATGGTATTTCGTCTACGGCTAGTCGACAGCGGAAAAAGCGCATTCAAAAACTGTTCACTTGTTGTTGATCTACTGGTATTAATCTGCTTGAGGAATGGCTGTACGCAAAGCGAAGGTAGCTGCCGCTGCAAGCAAACAAATGCCAGCCAGTAGTCTGAGCAGATGGCTAATGCCGATGGTCTCTTGAAGAATAGGCAGACCGAGCGCACCCAGTACAGCGCCTGATTTGGCGATCGCACCTGCCAACCCCGCGCCACTCGCCCTAATCGCAGGTGGAAACACTTCTCCAGAAAGCAGAAAAGTAGTCGAGTTCGGGCCGAGGTTCATGGTGATATTGAACAGAATGAAGCCAGCGAACAGCAGTCCAATTTGAGTGTTAGAGCCAGAAGCCGAAAGCAAGCAAAGACCTGTGGCCATACCGATGAAGCCGATAATCTGTAGGGAAATACGACCGATGCGATTGATTGCGAGAATGGCGATCGCAAACCCGACGACCAAGAAGACATTCACCACAGCGGCCCCTCTAGCTGAAGCCATTTCCTGAGTCAGCAAGTTGCCTTCTTCTGCAAAAGCGAGCGTCGCAATGATAGTCGGCGTAAAGATTCCGATGCCGTAGGTTGCAATATCTTGCAAAAACCAAGGAACGGACGCTAGCGCCGTTTGACGAATGTACGTGCTTGAAAAGAGATCGCGATAGCCTAGCGACTTCTCTAGCTTGTCACTAGTTATTTCAACGCCTTCTGCAACAGCCTTTGGTTTGAGCAGAATATCTTTCTCTAATAGTTCAGACGCCGCCTTAGATGCTGCCTCATAGTCTCCCTTTGCCAGGTAGTAGCTAGGACTCTCTAATAGAAACAACAGTCTTAACCCACCGACTAGCACCGATAGGGCCACGCCTACACCCAGCATCCACCGCCATGCGTAGGTGATTGCCAGCTCCGGCGCACTCTGTTGAAAGATCCAAATCGTCAGCCAGCCGACCAGCGCCCCGAGCAAAGCGCCAACCGATTGAAAACTAAACGCGCCAATCACCATCCGTCCGCGCAAACGAGCAGGTATATTTTCAGTGATGTATGAGACGCTAATCGGATAGTCTGCGCCGATACCCACACCAACCAAAAAGCGAAAGAACAACAGAGATTCGGCATTCCAAGCAAAGGCAGTCCCCAAAGACGCCACGATGAATAGCCCAATGTCAATTACCAACATGCGCTGACGGCCCACCTGATCGGTAATCGGACCGAGGGTAAGCGAGCCGATTAGAGCGCCGACTAGGGCAGCCGTTGCGATCGCGCCCACCCATCCAGCATTCAGGCCAAAGTCCCGCTGAATGAAAGGCATCGCCACGCCAATGATAAAAAAGTCAAATCCGTCTAGCGCAATTAGTCCGGCTGATAGAATCCAAAGCATCCACATCGGGCGAGTCAGTGCAGATTTATCTAGCTCGGACTGAAACTTTAGCTGTAGAGAGGACACTGATCACCTGTCGTAATTACCTGTCGTAACCTTTGATTATGGACCAGGAGATTCTGGTAGGCTAGCGGACATCTCAATAAGAGGGTTAGGCTGCGATCTTGTTGAGAACTCAGCGGGTACAACAGTTGGGTACACCGATAAGTCGCTGCCATCTATCCAGCCGGAATAGTGACGGACTTTAGTAGAGGCTGAAGTAATGTCTAATAGATCAAAGTCTCCTCTGATAGCGTTGCTGTCAAAGTAAAACCTGTCGTTGCGAGCGCTAGAATCTGTCAAGCCGTAGGGACCGCCACCAACCATATTCAAAGCGACTTCATCAAGACTACGGGTAAAGCGATCGCCCTGCCAGTGCCAAGCGTGACCTGGCCAAAAGATATCATCTCCTTTGGTTGTTCTTTGCGCGACTTCATTGCTCAGCCAGTAGCCGCCCTGAGGGATTTGTACTTCAAAGCCCGGTTCATAAGCGACCTCATAACGTAAGGCGGCTGGCTGATCAGTTTCTTCAAAGGTTTGGCTAACCCATAGAACTTCTACAGAATCCTGATTGAGCGTGCCAGCTGGCTCTGTTGCTAGAAAGCTATCGTAGAGATCGACGCCTGCTACAGGCAGATCGGCTATAGACACATATTCCCAGCAGTTCCAGCTCTCGTTGCTATCAACTGCCTGCCACTCTACTTCACAGACGCCCTCCCCGGTTGCCACCCAAAGAGAGTCTTCTTCAACCGCAACTTCAAAGGGGATAGCACCGACTAAGGCGCTGTTCGCCACGCTGTAAGTCGTGATCTTCTGATTATCGGGCTGATAGGACACAAGGCCGTCTCCGGGCAGGTGGGGGTTGCCTTCACCGCTGCGTTTGGTACCTAGCCATAGGATGAGCGGGTTGTTTCGGTTGGTAGCTGCGATCGCGCTAATCTGGTTACCCTGCATCTCAGCAGGCTGATCCACACTCAGCTCGTTGGTTTCCAGGTTGTAGCGAATTAGGCTAGCAAAGCCGCTGTTGCCTTCCCCCTGCTCTGCTGTCGCAGCGAACCAAAGCTGATCGTCTACTGCTACCGCGCCAGCAATCTCCGGAGGGCCTAACGAAGCGCCTAGCTGAGCCTGCTGCAAATCATCTAGGGTATATAGCTGCTGGCTCAATAGCTCACCGTCCGGCAGCTTCAGCTCAAAATAAACAGCCTCTTCAGCGGCCTCTTCGTTGCCAGCATCAGGGTCAAACGGCGGCTCGCCAAAAGACACTATCTGCTCGTTTAGCCATTCTGCCTGCAAGCGAATGCGATACTCATACGTCTCTTTGTCAATCTCGATAGCGCTATAGTCCGGGTTGGCGATATTTGCCAGCATTTGCTCATAGTCAAATTCTGCTTCATTCGCCTGACTTTCGCTGACTGAAGTGACAGACCAGGTGCGATCGCCTTTGCAGAACGTGAAATTGTAGTAGGGCGTTTCGAAGGTGACCGTATCGGCTGTGATGGCGATCGCTTCAGGCCGGAAGTTGAACTGCTCGAACGCTGGCATGTTCTCAGGAGCGGTCATCGGCTTTAGTGAAGTGCTGCTGAGGTCGCAGGCTTCGGTGGTAGCAGCGGTGTCTGATGTGCGATCGCCTAGCAGTGCGTTCGGCTGCGATGATCCCTGATGGACTAGCACAGGCCCCCAGCACCCAGACAAGCGCCCAGAGAAGTCTGATTGCTGGTAGTAGGTGTTTGCGATCGCATGACTTTCACTTTGTATCGAATTCTTCTGTATCAAACTCTGCCGATACCTAATCACGTTTGAATTAGCTATATCACTATGCTATCAATTCCCTCAATTGCTTGTTTTAGCCCTTGATGACAGCTTTGGAACTGGATTTGGTTACCTATTATTTTTCTTTCTCATCTAAAAATCAGCAAGCGTAATTAAAATAAAATAGTCCACTAGCTGCGAGACTATTTTGAGCTATTTAGAAGCCGTTGCTGATTTCTACACAGAAGTTGCCGAGACTCCAGATGTCGGCCTTTGCTGCGTACAGAGCACCCCTATGCAGATGCCTGGCCTTCACGTTCCCTGCCAGATGCAGAACATGAACTACGGCTGCGGTACCACCGTTCACCCAGCCGAGCTCACGGGCGAACCGACCGTTCTCTACATTGGCGTTGGTGGCGGCTTAGAAGCCCTACAGTTTGCCTACTTCTCGCGCCGACCCGAGGCAGTGATTGCCGTAGACCCGGTCGCGTCGATGCGCAGCGCCGCTCAACAGAATTTGCTAGCCGCCGCCGAAAAAAATGACTGGTTCGACGTTAGCTTTGTCAGCATCCGCGAGGGTGATGCGTTCAAGCTGCCAATGCCGGATGACTCCGTCGATGTCGTAGCCCAAAACTGTCTTTTCAACATCTTTGAGCCTGAAGATCTCAAGAAAGCATTGTCAGAAGCCTACCGAGTCCTCAAACCCAACGGTCGCCTAGTAATGAGCGATCCAATCACCACTAGAGAAATTCCAGAACACCTACGCAATGACGATCGCCTCAGAGCAATGTGTCTATCTGGCGCACTCACCTACGAAGATTATGTTCAACAAATTATCGATGCGGGCTTTGGTCAGGTAGAAGTCAGAGCGCGACGCCCCTACCGCCTATTAAATGCCAAGAACTACCAGCTAGATCAGCACCTAATGCTAGAAAGTCTAGACTGTGTTTCTTTCAAAGTACCTATCGCTGACGATGGTGCCTGCGTTTTCACTGGAAAAATGGCCGTCTATGCAGGCGAGCAAGATTATTTTGATGACAACGCCGGACATATCCTTCAGCCAGGCGTGCCGCTAGCAGTCTGTGACAAAACCGCTAGAAACTTGGAGAAGTTTGAGGATATCGTCGTTACTAATTCTACCTGGTACTACGACGGTGGGGGCTGCTGCTAAAGTAAAGACTGATGGGTTTAAGATTACTTCCGTAGTAGTGTGTGTTTAACCCACTGCCAAGCTTTTAGCCGTCTAAAATTTTGTGCCGAATTATCTTAAGAGTACCTAGTACCTGAGCTAGCTCGTGGTCTTTCTCGATAGACAGCGCGAAAGATCGAAAACAGATAAGCTTTGGTTTTAGAGCTAGTTTGATAAAAACAAACTCACGTCCGTTGACTAGAAGACCGTAAATAGGCTGTTCTTGTTTAGGCGCGCCAAGCATGTAGAGGAGTGCTTGAGGTAGGGCAATTAATACGTCGAATTGAGTGCTTTTAGATTCAATAACTAATACCCATAGCTGCTGACGTACAACTAAGACATCAATCTTTCCTCTGATAATAGATCCTTCATCCTCAGAAGATAACTCGACCGATTCCTCCGTTTGAATTTTAAAGGGTGCCCTGTAGAAGGCTGCCAAGTCCAAGAGTGGTGATAGAACGACCATCTTGACAGCTTCTTCAGAGAAGTTTCGACGATCTGACAGGTTTGTGTAGTTTTGCTGAACTCCCGAAAGCCGCTGTCGCTCAGTTTCTGTCAGTGTAGGCAAGTCACCCCACTCAGCAAAAAGATCGGGCTGAAGGATAACCTGTAACCCGAAGCGCTCCTTGAGATCTTCTAGACTGACCTCCTTGGCTGGTTGAGCCTGGACCATGATGCTCTCACTTGTGTGGCTTTCTGACTTTGGCACCTTTAATCTCGACGTAGACTCAGCGATATTCGTCTCGGCCCTTCTCCTTAGGGTTCACTATCATATTGCCTAGCAGCAGCGACGTTCTCATGCAGCATCTAGTTTCTCTAGCCATTTAATATCATTAGCCGCTATCTCTTTAGCTTCAGGCATCTTGCGTAGGCGCAGCAGCTCTGAGATAGCGGCGATATCTTGATCGCGTCCGATGCCAGAAACCGCCATTACCTGCTCATCTTCGATGTAGAAAGCGAGAAAAGATTGGTCTTCTAAACTACCTTGAATCACAATATCGTCGTAGTTTTCTGAGTGGCCAATGTAGCGCAGCTTTAGATCAAACTGCCCAGTCCAAAAGAAGGGGACCGCGTCGAACATCACCTGCTGTCCGGTCATATTACAGGCCGCAATTCGGCCTTGCTGCATGGCTAGCTGCCAGTGTTCTATGCGGGTCGGCTGTCCGGTAATGAAGTGAGGGAACCGGGCAATGTCGCCAGCGGCATAGACATCAGGCTTGGCTTGCAAATACTGATTGACTAGGACACTGCCGTCTTTTTCGTTCATCAATAGCCCTTCTACAAAGTCTGTTGCAGGCTTCACGCCGATGCCCACAATCACTAAGTCAGCCGGTAAGACTTCTCCACTTTCTAGCTCAACGGCTTCTACTTTGCCGTTCCCTTTGACTGCTTTGACCTTCTCTTCTAGCTTAAACTTCACACCATTGGCCTCGTGAACCTGTCGGAAGAGTTTGCCAACAGATTCTCCAAGCACTTTCTCAAAGGGGACTTTATCCGGAGAGACAACAGTGACCGCTAGCCCTTGCTGCTTGAGGCTGGCAGCGGCCTCCATCCCGATAAAACCGGAGCCGATAACCACTGCTTGCTTCGATTGCTTCGCCGCTTTGAGAATGGCTTTAGCGTCCTCTGCCTTCCGCAGGGTGAAGACATTGTCTAAGTCGCTACCGTCGACTGGGATCTGTTTGACAGTGCCGCCTGTGGCTAGCAAAAGCGCATCGTAGCTGAGCGTTTCACCTTCGCCATAGGTAAGCTGTTTGGCGTCTGCGTCTAAACCTGTTACTTCGGCAGAGGTCTTGATCTCGATATCGTGCTGTTTGTAGAAGTCAGCGGAGCGAAGCTTGGAGACTTCGCTGACTTCATCCGCTTGCAGGTAGGCTTTGCTGAGCTTGGTGCGGTCGTAGGGAATCTCGCTTTCGGCGGTGAGAATAATGACTTTGCCCTGATAGCCGTTCTGTCGGAGCGTTTGAGCGGCCATATCGCTAGCTGCGCCGCCGCCCACGATCACGAAGGTACGCTGATCTGCATCGGAGTTTGCTGCGGCCATCTGTGGCGTGACGTGCTCGGTGATTTCGTCTGGTAGCTCGACGTAGACGGTATCGGATTCGATTTGGACTGGGAACTTCGCTAGATTATCGCGACCGGGGGCGCTGAGGTGGGTGCCTGTATCGGCGCTAAAGCAGGCGTTGTGCCAGGGGCAGACGATGCGGCCATTGTGCAGGACGCCTTTGGCTAGGGGTGCGCCGTAGTGAGAGCAGTGAGCCGCGATCGCACTCACCCCACTCTCAGTCTTTGCCAGCAAAATCTCTTTGCCAGCCACAGAAAACTGTCGCATTTCTCCTGTTTCAAGATCACCGACCTGACAAACCGATATCCGCTGAGCGCTCATGAGTAACCTTATTGCCTTATCTTTGCCATGCGTATTTGAGCGTAAGCAAAAGTGCTGGTGCTAGCATCTCTCGTCAGAGATATTCAAATGCCAGCAGCCTTTCTCAGTAGACCAGCCAATCCTGCCCAACTATCCAAAATAGGAAAATCAGCACCAGACTCATCACCCCAATTAGGTTCTCGAATTTCTCAGGGGCACGGGGCAGCTTAATTGACAGCTTTTGAAAGACTAAAAGATAGGCCAGCCAGCCAGCCGCAATCGTGAGCAGGGGTTTGACAATATTGCTAAAGCTGTAGGCGTCGTAGTAAAGCGCATTGGCAAAAACTAATCCGCTGAGCAGCACGACCAGCGCAGGCCAGAACCCAGGCTTTACCTTACTTTCCGACGGCGCTGAGGTATGAGGCAGAAAAATAAACTTAGCAAATGAAACAGCAGTGCCGAATGCAGCAATATTCATTCCAATCACCTGCCAGGGAACCAGATTCTTCGAGGTCAAGATCTTAGCGCCAAACCCCGCTAGCAGCGGAAAGCCTGAGATAGAAAAACTGGCAATCAGCAGCGCGATCCAAACGGGCGTAGGGATGGGATTTTCTTTTAGAACTTTGATATTGCGGCTTGGCAAGTTGCCAGCAATTAAAAACAAGGCTGACTTCACCAGACCGTGGGTAAGGGCATAGAATCCCCCTACAGCGGGCGCTGCCAACACAAATCCAAGCTGAGAAACCGTATGAAAGGCGAGGATACGCTTGCTATCTTTGGAAAATACGGCGTAGCTCACCCCTAGCAGCGCTGTTGACACGCCAAAGAAACGCACAATCGGATCAATCTCAGGCACGATCAGGGCAAACCGAACCAGGGGATAAACGCCCGTTTTGACCACAACGCCCGACAGCAGCGCGGATATAGGCGTATCCGATTCGGAATGGGTGAGCGGTAGCCACAGCCCTGAAACGAAAATACCGCCCTTGGTCAAAAGACCCACAAACAGAAAGGCGATCGCCTGATTTGACGCGTTGGCTATTCCTTCAAAGGCAAACGAATTACTCGACTGGTACACCATCACCGCACCAAGTAGATAAAACAGCATGGCCGTATTACTAACAAACAGATAGCGCAGCCCTACCCAGACGGAGCGATCGCTGCGGGGATAGGCAACCAGCAGAAACGCGGCCACACCAATGACTTCTAGGGCAACGTAGACACTGATTAAATCGGCGCTGACAAAAACGGCGTTGACGCTGCCATGCAGAATGACAACCTGGGTATAGAAGAAAGCGCACTTCTCGCTCTGCCAGCAGTAGAGAACAACGGCTAGGGTGACGACGGCATTGGTCAGAATAAAAAAGCCGCTCACATCGTCAATCAGCAAGCTGACGCCAAAGCTATCTAATAGCTGGAAGCTGAGCGGTGCCGGGTTGAGCACGTGCCATAGTCCGTAGACTAAGGAAAGCAGTGAAACTGTGATAGCCAGAATGCGATCTAGTTTGGGCAGCAGATAGATGCTAAATCCTACGAACAGGGGTAGGGCAATCCAAACTAGGGTAAGGTCAGCATGGTCTAATGTCATGGTTGCTCTCAAGGCACGCTATATCAAAACTACATTAGTGTGAGATGTATCCACGCAGCTAGAGTTTTTGGATGGAGCGATTTAACTTCAAGGTTTTTAGGCGGTTTTGGGCGATCGCCCGGTCCTATTGGGTCGGTGATGAACAGTGGAAAGCCAGAGGGCTGCTGCTGCTAATCGTAGTGCTGCTACTGGGCTATACCGGACTCAGCGTGCTGCTAAATACCCAAAGAGGCGAGCTGATTTCGGCGCTGTCGGCCAAGAGCGAGAGCCGTTTTTGGACGACGGTGTGGATATTTATTGGCATCCTCGTCGCCTATGCGCCATTGCTAGCAGGCTATACGTACCTGCGCGATCGCCTCGGTCTAGAGTGGCGGCGATGGCTCACCAATAGCTTTGTCGAACGCTACTTTCAAAACCGAGCCTTCTACCAAATCAACCAGTTCAGCCCAGAGATCGACAACCCCGACCAGCGAATTGCCGAAGACGTCAAAAGCTTCACCCAAGAATCTTTGACGCTAGCACTAGTTGTTATCAGCTCTGTTCTAGAAATAATCGCCTTTAGCGGCGTGCTGTGGGGAATCTCCAGGGAGCTGGTTCTGTTCCTAATTGCCTACGCGGTAGTGGGCAGCGTGCTGACTGTCGGCGTGTTTGGTCAGCCGCTAGTAAAGCTTAACTTTGAGCAGCTAAAGAAAGAGGCAAACTTTCGATTTGGCCTGGTTAGAGTCAGAGAGAACGCAGAGGCGATCGCCTTCTATCAAGGCGAAGCGCAAGAATCTAATCAGATCAAAGAACGCTTCCTAGCCGCCTTTGACAACTACAAAAAGCTGCTGCTCTGGGAGCTAAGCCTAAACGGACTGACCAACTTCTACGAATTCATTCCCTTCGTGCTGCCCGCAATTGTCGTTGCGCCCGGCGTGTTTAGCGGTGAAGTAGAAGTCGGCAAAGTTAGCGAAGCGCAAGGCGCATTCATCCGCGTTTTCTTTTCACTGAACGTGATTGTCGCTAGGCTTCAGTCACTGACCGCCTTTGGCGCTGGCATCGATCGCCTGTACGACTTTTCCGAAGCAATCGGCTATCAAACCGTTGAAGAATCTGAAGCCGAAGAGGTCGAAGCAGAAACAACAGAATCCAATGACGCTGAGATTAAGATAGACAGCCAAGCAGAGCAAGAAGAAACAGAAGGTGAAACAGAGAAAGAAGCAGAAACAAAGCAGCCAGTCATCAGCTTTGAATCTTCTTCCGAGCTAGTTTTGCAGTCGCTGACTTTGCAAACACCCAACTATCAGCGCACCTTGATCGAAGATCTTTCGCTGACCGTAAAAGGGCAAGACTCGCTGCTAGTCATGGGACCGAGCGGATGCGGAAAAAGCTCTTTGATGCGGGCGATCGCAGGACTCTGGAACTCCGGCGAAGGCACCATCGCCCGACCCGACCTAAGCGACCTGCTCTTCCTCCCTCAAAAGCCCTACATGATTCTAGGCAACCTGCGTCAGCAGCTATGCTATCCCTACCCAGACACAGACATCGAAGATAGCCAGCTCACCCGAGCCCTTCAGCAAGTAAACCTACCCAACCTAGAAGCACGCTTCGGCCTAGACGCCGAAACCGAGTGGAGCGACGTACTCTCCCTCGGCGAACAGCAGCGACTCAGCTTCGCCCGCGTCCTAATTCACCAGCCCAAATACGCCATTCTCGACGAAGCCACCAGCGCCCTCGACCAAGCCAACGAAGAAAAGCTTTACAGCCAGCTAGCCCAAGCCCAAGTCACCTACCTAAGCGTCGGCCACAACCCATCCCTGAAAACATACCATCACTCACTCTTACATCTAGCAGAAGATCACAGCTGGACCATCCAGCCCCTAGAAAAATAACCCCCTACGGCATCTCCAAACCCCCACCGAGAAACCCTTTCGGGGGGTTTGGGGGAGGCCGTGCGGCCCCCAAGCAGGATATCAAGGCTCCAAGCAAAAGAGGGGTCTAGGGGAAAACGCACTAGAAGCACCGGGCCAGGGATCGTAATGTGTTTCCCCTATTCTTGTCGTCTTGCCTCTTGCCGCCTTATCGCTAACAACCAGCCGTCCAACTAACCTAATCATCTACATCAAACGCCTCACTCGCCCGCACCGGACTAAAAGAGAGCTGATATCGATAAAGCGCAACCGGCCGCCCCTTCGCCTTAAAATAATCAGGATCCTGCGGCGAAAGATAAATCGCCGTAATCTGATCCGCCGCAATCGGAAAATTCGCATCCCCCCGCTTCCGATACACCGTAGTATTCTCCACCTCATTCAAATACACCGTCGGCGAATCACCAGCCCCAAAAGCGCGATCCGGATTACGAAAAAACTGCTGAAAGATCTCAGTCGTCGCAAACGTCCCCAAATTCGGCGACTCCACCTTCCGCCCCGTCACAGTAGAAATCAGCTGCTGATCATCCTTTAGAAAAGTAATCTGCCGATTCGGGTCGTCCGGATCAACCTTCACCGCCTTCACCCAGTCATCCCCCAGATAAGCCCGCGCCAAACTCAGCCCATTAAAAGCGCGATCAGAGACAATCTCAGCATCCTCATCGTCATCTCTTAAGATCCCAGAAAGCGCCCGACCCAAAAATCGCCCCCGAGAAGTCGCATGCGGCACAAACCGAATCACCGCCGGAACCGCCTTATGCAAAAACTGCCGATTCCCCTCAAACCCAGGCGTCACAATCTCAGGCGCTAGCGGTGCCACCATGCTAATCAGCGTAGAAGTCATTCGCCACGTGCCCGCCATCCAGTCCGGATAGACCAGATCGCCATCCGAAGCCTGCACAGTCGGCTTACTCGTCCAGTCTGGAAAAGACTGCTGGCGCTCAGTTAGCGTCTGGGCGATCGCAGCCCCACTGCAGGTCAACCAGACAAAGACCAGCAAGCTAATCCACACCAAGTTCCGTTGAACACGTTTACGCAGCCTGTGCTTAGTCAAATTTTTCACCAATCCAGTCCAAATTGATCTCTCGTAAATAGTCCACAACCCAAGTACTACGCCGCTGTAGCATGTGATTAGGATAAGTATGAGCCACCCCCACCACCGGAATATCTGCCCGCTTAGCCGACTCAATCCCCGCAAAAGAATCTTCGATCGCAATACACTCGCTAGGCTGCAAGTTCAGCTCAGGATTCGCCTGATTTAACCGTTCAATCATTAGCAGATAAGCATCCGGCGCAGGCTTACTACCCGTAGCGGGCACATCATCTCCAGCCACCACCACCGGAAAGTACTCAGCCCACTCTGTCCGGGCCAGCACGTCAATCACCTGCTGACGCTGGCTGCCAGTAACAATCGCCATCTTAATATCAGCAGCCCTACAGCGAAAGATCAGATCGTCTAGCCCCGCGTAGAGCGGCAATTTTTCTAAACTGTCTAGCCAATCGTGATAGCCCGCTGACTTTTTAGCGAGCATTTTGTCTAGCGCCTCATCGCTAGTCGTGCGACCCCGCTGGGCCAGCAGCGCCTTTATACAGGCGCGATCGCTCCTACCAAAGCACACCTGCTTGTAGTCATCCGCATCCGGACGCAAATTTTCGTCTAGCAATAGCTGAGCGCTCAACTCCTGACGAATCTCCTCATCATTGATGATGATGCCATTGAAGCTAAAAAGAGCCGCCTTTAGAGTCATGAATTGAACGAGCGTATCGGCGAAACAAATGATTAAAGAAATTGTAGGATCTTTTGACGCCTAGGGTCTCGCCAACCCTCAGCGGCACTCTAAAATAAGAATAGTAAATACAGAAGATTGGCAATGCACACACCCTCCGCGCCTGCTCCTGATCTTGCCACTGCTGCCCTGCTTAGTCCCACTATTATTAGTAGCGCTAGTCTGTCGCTCTTACTCGAATGGTGGCCGCAGCGCAAGCGCGTTGCTAACCTTCGCAATCATCTAAGGGCAACGCTGCCCAAAAGCGAAGAAACCTACCTACAGGCATACCATCGTCTGATGGAAATATATTCCGTAGTCAAATCAGGCGGCGTTCAGACTAGAGCCGAGGCCGTGAAAGCGTTTGTCGAACGCGAATCCGCCCTGCTGAATCAGCGCCTCAGCGAGATAGAAACTGCGGCAGACCTCTCAGAAGATGCAAAGCGAGAAGAACGCGCCAAGATTGAACAAGAATTTGAAGAGCTGAATCAATCCAACAGCTGGCGGCTAAGCAGGCTAACTAATATCACCCCTGAAGAAGAAGCCATCGTCAAACGCCATCTCTCCGATATCGAACAAACCCTCATCCAGACACCGGACATATAAGTTGGTGTCCAGCCCCCATGCATGTAGAACACAAGCGCGTAGATGCCATCGTCATCGGCAGTGGCCTGGGCGGACTCGTCACAGGGGCGCTGCTAGCCAGGTACGGGCGGCGAGTCATCGTCTGTGAAAGTCACACGCTGCCCGGTGGTGCGGCGCACGCCTTTACCCGAGTGCATCAAGGGCAAACATTCACCTTCGACTCTGGCCCCTCTTTTTATTGCGGACTCGGTGAAGCCGGTTCAGCCAATCCGTTAACCCAGGTGCTCTCAGTCCTCGGCGAAAAGCTAGAAGCCGTGCCCTATGAGCCGTTTGGCTACTACCATCTGCCAGAAGGGACGCTGCCCGTCTACGGCAACTCAGAAAAGTATCAGCAGGCAATAGATCAGTTCAGCCCAGGCGCAGCCGCTCAGATGGCAGCACTAGAAGCCAGACTGCTCAAAATCTATGCCCCGCTAAAGGACATTCCTACGTTGGCACTGCGGGCCGATTTAGGAACGCTGCCTCTGTTAGCAAAGCGGTACTGGAATACGGCAGCCAAACTGTTACCAACGCTCCCAGACCTAGGGCGATCAATGGGAGAAATCATGTCCGACTACGTCACCGATCCCTGGCTCAAGCGCCTATTAGACCTAGAGTGCTTCCTCTTATCTGGTATGAAAAGCGAGGATACCGTCGCTCCAGAAATGGCCTTTATGTTCGGAGAGCGCGCCAATAGCGTGATTGACTATCCGATTGGGGGGAGCGGCGCGATTGTGGATGCGCTGGTGCGAGGACTGGAAAAATGGGGTGGCACACTGCGGCTAGGCGCTCATGTGGAAAGAATCGTTGTTCAAAATGGGCAGGCCAAAGGAGTGATTCTCAAAAGCGGAGAGCAAATCGAGGCTACAGCTGTCATCTCTAATGCAACCCGATGGGATACTTACGGACAGTTGCTAGATTCAACCGATTTGCCCGCTAGCTACCGGCAAAAAACACTTTCAACGCCTGCGATCGATAGCTTTATGCACCTGCATCTAGGCATCCGAGCAGACGGTCTAGACGCTGTGCCTATTCACCACGTTGTTGTTCACAATAGTGAACAAGACATCACTACACCCGGAAACACCTGCATGGTGTCTATCCCGACCGTCTTGGACCCGCAGCAGGCTCCGAGCGGCTATCACACGGTACATGCCTACACGCTAGAGCCATTTGAAGGCTGGCAAAAGGGTGGCGCTTACGAGCAGAAAAAGCGAGAAAAAGCAGAGACTCTACTTCGCGCCGTTGAGAAAATTATTCCCGATGTGCGCAGTCGCATCGAACTAGAACTGATTGGCACACCGCTAACCCATAGCCGCTTCCTCCGTCGATATAAAGGCACCTACGGTCCGGCTATTTCTGCCAAGACAGGCCGATTCCCTAGTGGGAAAACGCCGATTAAGGGACTGCATCTAGTGGGCGATAGCACCCTACCAGGAATCGGCGTGCCAGCGGTCGCGGCCTCGGGTATCCTCTGCGCCAATAGCTTGGTCACGCTCAAAGAATCGGCTGGTCTACTCGCACAGCTAGAGAAATAAAACCAGGTCGGCAGCGCACTGTAGCTTTGGTCACTTGACTGACGTACAGCTTTAGGCTGAAAGCCTTATGTTGCAACAGGTCAAGTGACGCGCCCGTACCGTAGGTTCTGCCTTCTCGCAGAGTATGCATCCGGTACGGGCTGTAATATAGACAGAAACTTAGCTTTATGTCTGACTCTAACGCCAACCGCTGGCTGATACTGGCTCTGGTCTGCACCGGCTCGTTTATGATGGTGCTCGATTTCTCGATTATCACAGTCGCCTTGCCTGATATTGAGGTAGCGCTCAACTTCTCGCAGCAGATTTTGCAGTGGGTGGTCAGTGCCTATGCGCTCACCTTCGGCGGATTCCTGCTGCTAGGCGGACGGGCCGCAGACTTATTTGGCAGGCGGCGCATGTTCATCATCGGCGTGACGCTATTTACGATCGCGTCGTTAGTAGGCGGTCTGGCGGTAGATCGGATCATGCTGTTGATTGCTCGCTCTTTTCAGGGGATAGGCGCTGCAATCGTGTCGCCCGCTGCGCTATCAATCTTGCTGGTGACTTTTCCGGAGGGTAACGATCGCAACAAAGCATTGACCATCTGGGGCGCGATGGCAGCAGGCGGAATTGCGGTCGGCGTCTTACTCGGCGGGGTGCTAACCAGCGTGCTGAGCTGGCGCTGGGTGCTAATGGTCAACGTGCCAATCGGAGTGCTGACGCTAGCCGTGACGCCGCTGCTGCTAAAACCAAGGTACAAGCGCCCAGCGCCGCCCTATATCGACTGGCCAGGGGCGCTGGCAATTACGATTGGGCTAGTGTTCGTGGTCTATTCGCTAGAGAGAGCTGGTAGCGCGGGCTGGCGGTCTGTGCAGCTGATTATTGCGTCTAGTATTGCGACCGCTTCGCTGCTGGCTGCGCTGGTGATTGAGGCGCGATCGCCCGCCCCCCTTCTCCCGCTAAGCATCTTTCGGCGGCGCTCTATCGTCGCGGGCATGTTGATTGGCGCGCTGATGAACGCCGCTCTCGGCGCAGGCGTAATTATCCTGACGCTATATATGCAAAAGGTCTTGCAGTATTCGCCGCTCCAGGCTGGACTGTCCTTTCTGCCAGTGGCCGTCGTCGCGGTAGGGAGCGCTCCGTTTGCGCCCAAGCTCGCCGCTCGCTTCGGAACGAAATACACTTTGGCAGGCAGCATTTCGATGGTCGCAGTCGGTTTATTAGCCCTCAGCCGAGTGCCCGTAGAGGGGCAATTCCTCACCGACTTGCTGCCCGGTGGCATTGCCATTGGCTTAGGCATTGTGATTACTCAAGTTTCTATTAGCATTACTGCGACTAGCGGCGTCAGCAACAGCGAAGAAGGACTGGTCTCGGGGCTGCTGACTACATCGCAGCAAATCGGGTCGGCGCTGGGACTCGCTATTTTAATCGCGGTTGCAGCAATTCGCACTAGAGCGGTCAGCGGTGGGGCCGCTGAGGCATCAGCCGCAGCGCTGACGGCAGGCTATCAGGCCGCGCTACTAACCGGGGCAAGCTTTGCGGCTTTGGCGATTGTGATTAGTCTAGTGGTTGTCAAAAGAAAGAAGTTTTAGTCATACAGTGAGGTTATGCTGCTAGCTCATATTTCTGATTTGCATGTGATGGTGCCGGGTGATCTGGCCTACGGAGTGGTGGATACAGGGCCGATGGTGGAGAAGGCGATCGCCCACCTAGCCACCCTCTCCCCGGATCTAGTCGTCATCACTGGCGATCTGGTTCACAACGCCCAGCTCGCCGAGTATCAAAGACTGCACGCGATGCTCCGGTCCTTGCAAATGCCCGTCTATTTGATTCCCGGTAACCACGACAACTCAGCGCTCATTCGCCAAGTCTTTGCAGACCACGCCTACTTGCCAGCCGCAGATTCTCTGCAATACACCGTAGAAGACTATCCAATCCGGCTAGTCATGCTAGATACGAACGTGCCGGGAAAAGCGCACGGCGAACTAAACGCCAAAAGGCTAGCTTGGCTGGACCAGCAGCTCAGTCAACAGCCCAGTCGGCCCACCCTTCTATTCATGCACCATCCGCCTTTTGCTACGGGTATCAATTTGATGGATAGCTGCAAGCTGACTAATCCACAAGATCTAGAAGCTATCGTCAAAAAATACGACTGCATCTGGCGCGTTGGCTGCGGTCATCTTCATCGTCCGGTTCAACAGCTCTGGGCTGGTACGCTGGTCTACACCGTCCCTAGCCCAGTTCATCAAGTCTCTTTAGATCTCGTCAGCGATGTCGAATCGAGTACTTTCGTGATGGAACCGCCTGCTTATCAGCTGCATATGTGGAACGAAGCCAGCGGACTGATTTCACACATGCAGTACATTGACCAGTACGACGGTCCCTATCCCTTTTCTGCGTAGGGACATTGTATGCAGTGCCTCTACTTTATCCCCTGGGTCCGCTGCAAAGCTTTGAGCATGTGATAGGTAATCAGTAGCTGAGTGAGCGCTAGCGGGTAGCTTTGTAGCGCTTCGCCAGTGGTGCCTACAACCTTACCAATGTCCTGATTGCCTTCTAGGCTACAGAACTGGCCTAGATAGGGGACTTCGTTACAAAGGATGCGCTCTAGCTGCTGCACCTGCGCCTCGGTGGCATGACCATCGACAGAAAGCACATCGACTGGCTTGCCCATATCACGGTCTAGCAGCAGGCGAATCGCATCGCCTAGATCATTACCGCGATCATCTAGGATGTGGGTAAAGTCTGGGTGTGGCAGGGTGGGACGCAGGACCAGCTTGACATTTAGCAGCAGGTCGTTGCCTTTTTCGTCTTCAGCATCAGGCGGTATGAAGGAAACAATCACGTCGGACCACTGCCGCTGCGGACGGATGAACGCTTCAGAATCAGGTTCACGCTTACGCAGCGCTTCTAGTACCTGCTCGTCTGTGTAGCCCCGTTTGCGCGTATCGCGCTTGATCTTCCACTTGGCTCGCAGATCTTCTGGGGGGGCTAGGTATACCTTCACGTCGTAGGCGTCTCGAGCAGCCTTTGTGGAATAGCCCAGCAAGCCTTCTACAATGACAAATTTCTTGGGCTCGATGTACTCGGGTGCGTCGAACTCACCGGTGGTGTGATTGTAGATGGGCTTGAGGATTGCTCTGCCATTGCGCAGCATCTGCAAGTGCTGCTCGATGATATCGAGGTAGTTGCAGTCTGGATGCAGGGCAGAAATGCCCATCTCTGCCCTCTGCTTGCGGTCGTAGCGGTGGTAGTCGTCGGTGCAAATGGCTACAACGTTTTCCTCACCTAGCACCTGCGCGATGCCACGGGTCAGGGTGGTTTTACCTGCGGCGCTATCGCCCACTATGCCAACAATGATTGGACGTTCAGCCATGTTTTCTCCTATTTCCTTTTCGCTTGTAAAAGATTTTGCATTACTTAATACAAACCCAATTCTAAAGAGCAACGGTCATTGACTCAAGCGTTTGAGATACACTTTGAGGATGTCTGACTGGCTTTTTTCGCACCTTTGACTTCCTTTTTCTATGCCTGTGCCTAGCTCTTTGCACCCTGCTTCGTCGGAGCCTACTACTCAGCCTACTACTGTCCAGGGGCACAAACTAGAGCTGCTAGCGCCTGCGGGTAGCTGGGACTGTGCTAAGGCAGCGGTAGAAAACGGAGCTGACGCGATCTACTTTGGGCTCGATCGATTCAATGCTCGAATGCGATCGCACAACTTCAAAACAGCCGATCTGCCCGTGCTAATGGCATTCCTACACGAGCGCGGCGTCAAGGGCTACGTCACCTTTAACACGCTGATCTTCCCCAAAGAGCTAAAGGCAGCGGCGCACTATCTGCGCACTATCATTACGGCGGGCGTGGATGCAGCGATTGTTCAAGACATCGGCATTTGCCAGCTAATTCGCCACCTCTCGCCAGACTTTCCGATTCACGCGTCTACGCAGATGACGGTGACCTCAGCGGCGGGCGTGAAGTTCGCGCAGCAGGCAGGCGCTCAGCTAGTGGTGCTAGCGCGTGAGTGTTCTATTAAAGAGATCAATCGAATTCAGCGGCAGCTAAGCGCAGAGCAGATTTCGATGCCGCTAGAGGCGTTTGTACATGGAGCGCTGTGCGTGGCCTATTCCGGACAGTGCTTGACCAGTGAGTCTCTAGGTGGGCGCTCGGCTAATAGAGGAGAGTGTGCGCAGGCTTGCCGAATGACCTACGAGCTGATTGCGGATGGCAAGCCAGTAGATTTGGGAGACAGAGCGTATTTGCTGAGTCCTCAAGATCTCTCCGGTCTCCCGGTCATTCCTGATTTGATTAAATCTGGTATCACTAGCCTGAAGATAGAAGGCCGTTTGAAAACTCCTGAATATGTGGCGAACGTCACCAGCGTCTATCGACGAGCGCTCGATCAAGTGAGTGAACAGGCAGCTCAACAGATGCCGAGTGATGCTAGATCAGATCTTAAGTTTGGGCAGCTAGAAGCCACGTATCAGCCCACAGCAGACGAGCGCTATTCTTTGGAAATGGCTTTTTCTAGAGGGCTTTCTACCGGGTGGTTTCAAGGAATTGACAATCAAAAGCTGGTTCACGCGCGGTTTGGAAAGAAGCGAGGGGCGTTGATTGGCAAGGTCAAGCGAGTGGTCACAAAGAAGAGAGAAAGTCAGATAGTCGTTGAGGCGCAGATTGCGATCAAGCCTGGAGATGGCGTTGTAATTGATAGCGGTAATCCCGACAGCGATCAGGGCGGCAGACTATACGGCGTCGTTGAAAAAGGGAAAGAGACATTTTTGAGCTTTGGCCGTGATTCAATCGCGTTTGAGCAAGTGCAGGTGGGCGATCGCATTTGGAAGACCAGCGACCCCGAGCTAGATAAAGCTATCCGCCAAACCTACAGCGGCGATCGCCCTCAGTTCAAGCGGCCTATCTCGATTGAAGTCTGGGGGAAAGAAGGAGAGTGTTTGAGGGCGATCGCCCATGACCAAATTGGCCATATTGTCCCAAACAACAACAGATATCGCACTCGTCGCCGCTCACAGCAATCCGCTGACCACCGAACGACTAACTCAGCAGTTCTCTAGACTGGGCAATACTCCCTTCGAGCTAGCGGATCTACACAACAATCTCGAAGGCAACGTGATGATTCCGGTCAGCGCCCTGAATCAGCTACGAAGAGATCTCGTTACCCAGCTAATAGAACAAAGGCAGCAGCCAAAGCAGTGGACGCTTAACCCACACGCTTCCCACCGCGATCTGCTACCGAGCGATTCAGAAACTGCAACAGCAACAGCAGTTCAGCTAATACCATTAGTGCGCAATCTATCGCAGCTAGAAGCCGCGCTAGCAGCAGGTTCGCCTACTATCTACTGCGAATTTGAGAATCCTGTGCGATATCAAGAAGCTGTAGCAATCGTTAGAACAGCCGGAAACGCAGAACTGTTCATCGCCCCACCTCGCATCACCAAGCCGAGCGAGATTTACATCCTAGAGCAGGTTCGCAAAGCAGGCGCAGACGGCTATCTGATTCGCAACTATGACCAGCTAGCCTATTTCGCTACTGAGCGGATAGTGGGCGACTTTTCTCTAAACGTGGCCAATCCTATTACCGCCGCCTACTTCAAAAGCGAATTCAATCTAGAAAGGCTCTGCGCTTCCTATGATCTAAACGTACAGCAGCTAGAAGACTTGTTAGAAACCGCGCCTGCCCAGTGGTTTGACATTACCTTGCATCAACACATGCCGATGTTCCATATGGAGCATTGTGTGTTTTGCGCATTTTTGTCAGAAGGAACAGATTTCACCAACTGCGGTCGTCCCTGTGAGAAACATGAGGTGAAATTGCGCGATCGCACAGGCGCAGAGCATATCCTCTCAGCCGATGCGGGCTGTCGCAACACGCTTTTCAACAGTAAGGCTCAAACTGGCGCGGAGTTTGCCACTAGGCTAATCGAGAAAGGCGCACGTCACTTTCGCATTGAGTTTCTAGATGAAACTTCAGAGCAGGTAGAAGAGATTCTATCGGCTTATCAGCAGCTGATAGAAGGAGAGATGAAAGGTGACGAATTGTGGCGATCGCTCAATCTCTCTAATCAGCTAGGTGTCACTAGAGGCACCCTAGAAAAGAGATAGCGACAAACCGGTGTCCCGCAGGAGCATTACACCTCCTACAGGACGTTGGTTTTAATCAGAGATCACTGATCCAGATTGGGAGCGCGGCTAAGTCATTCGCCAAGCCACTCGCAAAACAATAGCGCGAGAAATTATGCTGCTAATGAGCAACCGCTGCATCGTGCTGATGATGCTCTCGAAGGTGTGCCCCTAGTGAATTGTGGTCCCAATCATGGGTCAAATCTCGAAAAGAGGCATGAACGTGGTTAGAGGCAACCTCACTGACAACGCCAAAAGTGTTGGACTGTAGAACCTCCACAAGATAGCGATCGCTCTGCACTCGAAAATACAGATCGCCCTGTTCATTTTCCCTATCGCCAAACCACCACACGCGCGCGCCCGTAATGTCTTCGACAAAAGCGTCTACATCAATATGCGCACTAGACTGCAGTTCCAAAAACTCTAGAGCAAACTCTGATACCAGCTGTTGTTGTACCGGGCTGAGTTCGGCAACGGCAATCCCTGGCAGCTCACCTTCTAGATACGAGACGGCATCTAGCGGCACGTCCGCACCGCCAGCAAGCACGACATCAGGCAGCTCTGACCAGGTACCCGGCAGCAGCGTTGGTTCATCCAATGAGCGCAAAAATGAGCGGGCTAGCCAAGCTTCACGATGGAGTAGCTGCTGACCTTCTTCCTGCTGCCAGCGTGGGTAAAGGGTTGCTTCGCCCTCTGCTGTCGCGGGAACTTCGGAGATAATCATCGGACTAGAGCCAAAAAACATGGGCGCGATCGCCACCATAGCCTCCTCGCCTTCACCCCCAAAGGTAAGGTTGTAGCTGAGGTGGTGCCCCTCAAAGCGAATTCCCCACGGGCTCATAGAAGCGGGCTCGCCAAAGAATGCGATGTAGTAGTTAGGGGCGCTGCGCTTGGCGGGCGGCGTCCACTGGGCCACTAGCGGACTGCCGACGGTTGGATAGTTTTCGGGGTCAGCGCGGTGAGCGTTCTCGGTTTCTTCGACTAGCCACTCACGGTTCATGGTTTGAATCGCTCTTGAATAGCCTGCGCCGCTAAAGCTTTTCATCAGCAGATTGTTCAGCGCTATTTTTTGAGCCGAATTGAGATCTTGCATCTGCAAGCCGACATACTCATCGTTGCAGCGAGCAAGCACATAGCAAAAAGCGCGGGTCCGAAAGGGATCGTCGAATGGCCGAAGGACGGTAGCGCGCTGTTCTTCTGTCAGGGTATCAAGGAAGCTTTGGGTGGATTCGGTGAGTTCCTGGTAGCGGATATCGGTGAATGACTGAGTGAGTGTCCCGTCTTCGCTAATGCGATCGCCGCTATCAGCGTGATGATCTGCTATAGGCGGATGGGAATGGCTACGCGACGGTGCTTCTGTATCAACGGCTAGCGAGCTAGAGGGGTGAATGGGACTGCCTTTGCTTGACTGTTGAGTACTGCTGAGTATCAACAATGCAGCCGTTAGGCAAAAGAGAGCAGTCGGTCTTGAGAAAGGTGACTTTTTCATTGCTGAAACTGGCCTCGGATTTATTTACTTGTATTTTTCCAGAAAGTCTATCTGTTAGATCTTCTGGGAATGTGGTTGCATTAATGGTTATCTATCACATTGTTTGACGTTGGGTAAAGTTAACGTTATAAATTGTTGTATCTGGGGGCGCTAGCCCTGATTTGCGGCGCTGAGAAAGGCTTCTAGAGATAAAGAATAGTGAATGTTTATAAACAAAAAGAGAGATGGCAATGCGCATCTCCCTTTTTGTGCGTATTTGTTTGGTCGGCGGTTGGTCAGCAGGTGTCGCTAGCTGGCGTTAGCTGTTTGAAGCGGTTGGCTCTCGTCTTTTTCTGTCGATTGAGCGGTTCGACGGCGACGGCGTTCGCTAGCTCGGGTGCCGCCTGCCATTTCATACTCGCTGCTATCCTTGCCGTATTTTACCTTTACGCTTAGTAGGACATTTTCTGAGACGACTGAGAGTCCTTTTTCTGCTTCTTTGACGGCGTTGGAGGCATCGTCTACTTTGGAGAGTAGGGTGTTGTAGGTTTCGACGGTTTGGCGCAGGGCGACGATCTCTTTTTCAAATAAGGCTAGTGTGATGCCGTTGCCAAGATCGAGTTTGGGGTTGATAGATTTTAGGCCGGATAGTCGCTTTTCTGCTTTGCTGAGTACTGCGGATGCCTTTTTGCGTCGTGCCATAATGCACCGATTAATCCTTTTGAGTTTTTTGTGGTTGATGTCGGTGAGGGTGGTTGCCTCACTGATGTAAAGGTTCCCAGTATGCAGAGCGAAATGATACCGGGTTGTTTCGGTATGTCTGCGGAGTTTTAGGCGATCGCCCTAAAGTATCGCTGAGTTTGCTCGTATGGTTTCGGAGTAGCGGCGCGTTGTGGCGAGCTTTGAGGATAGCCGAATCGAGTTTGAGAGGAGTGCGACTGCGTTGGACAGAAGTGTGAGCGAGTCTGATAGGAATGCGAGTGAGTTTGAGGGGAGTGTAAGTGAGTTTGAGAGAAGCGTAGGTGAGATTGTGGGAAGTGCAAGCGCGCTGAAGAGGAATGTAACTGAGGTCTACAAGTGTGTGATTGAGATCGACAGTTGCGCAATCGCGTCGTAGAGGAGTGGGAGCGAAGTATGGAAGAGGGGAATTGAGTTGTGGAGAAGCGTGAGCGAGTTTGAGACTTATGGGTTGGGCTTTTCTTCAATTCTTGAGGCTAAGGCGGCTTGTACGTAGCTGAGCATTTCCTCGGTGCCGAGGAAGTCAGGCAGTATGGTGAGTAAATCTTTGAGATCGCGAACAGCGTCTTTGATGCGGCTGATCGAAGGAGATTTGGCTAGCGTGTCTTGGTATAGCTGGTTCGCACGGGCGGTGTTGCCAGCAGTGAAGTGATAGATTGCTAGATTAAAAGTATTTCGATAATTTGTTGGATCAGCTTCATACTTTAGGGTTGCCAGTTTGATGGCTTGTTCTACATCAGCTTCTGCTTCTTGATTCAATGCTCTACATACTAGTGAGCGAAGATAGAGCGGCCAGTCGTTTTCGCTATCTAGTTCGATAGAACGGTTGAAATCCTTTAGTGCTTCGGCGTAGTTCTCTGTGAGAGACCATGCTTCGCCACGGCATGTGATTGCCCATTTGTACTCTGAGTCCAGTTCGATGGCTCGGTCGAAGTCTGAGATCGCTTCTGAGTAGCGCTCCATCAATCGATAGGTTTCGCCACGCTGTGCGATCGCCCAGTCGTACTCTGGGTCCAGTTCGATGGCTCGGTTGAAGTCTGCGATCGCTTCTGAGTAGCGTTCCATCAATCGATAGGTGTAGCCACGCTGTGCGATCGCCCAGCCGTACTCTGGGTCTAGTTCGATAGCCTGGTTGAAGTTTTCAATTGCCTCTGAGTAGTGCTCCATCAATCGATAGGTTATGCCACGCTGTGTGATCGCCCATTTATACTCCGGGTCCAGTTCGATGGTTCGGTTGAAGTTTTCAATTGCCTCTGAGTAGCGCTCCATCAATTGATAGGTATAGCCACGCTCTGCGATCGCCCATTTGTAGTCTGGGTCCAGTTCGATGGCTCGGTTGAAGTCTGCGATCGCTTCTGAGTAGCGCTCCATAAATCGATAAATGTGGCCGCGTTGTGCGATCACCCACTTGTACTCTGAGTCTAGTTCGATAGCTCGACTATAGTCTGCAACTGCTTTTGAGTAGCGTTCCATCAGTTGATAAGTTCCGCCACGTTGTGCAATTGCCCCTTTGTACTCTGGGTCCAGCTCGATAGCTCGACTATAGTCTGCAACTGCTTCTGAGTAGCATTTCGTTAATACGTAGGTTATGCCGCGCTGTGCGATCGCCCACTTGTACTCTGGGTCTAGTTCGATGGCTCGATTGAAGTCTGTGATCGCTTCTGAATAGCGTTCCATCAATCGATAGGTGTAACCACGCTCTGCGATCGCCCAGTCGTACTCTAGGTCTAGTTCGATGGCTCGGTTAAAGTCTGTAATCGCTTCTGAATAGCGTTCCATCAATCGATAGGTGTAGCCACGCTCTGTGATCGCCCATTTGTACTCTAGGTCTAGTTCGATAGCCCTGTTAAAGTCTGTAATCGCTTCTGAATAGCGTTCCATCAATCGATAGGTGTAGCCACGCTCTGTGATCGCCCATTTGTACTCTAGGTCTAGTTCGATAGCCCTGTTAAAGTCTGCAATCGCTTCTGGGTAGTGGTCCATCAATCGATAGGTGTAGCCCCGCTGTGCGATCACCCCTTTGTCGTCCGGGTCCAGTTCGATGGCTCGGTTGAAGTCTACGATCGCTTCTGAGTAGCGCTCCATAAATCGATAGGTATAGCCACGCTGTGCGATCGCCCAGTCGTACTCTGAGTCCAGTTCGATGGCTCGGTTAAAGTCTGTAATCGCTTCTAGATAGCGTTCCATCAATCGATAGGTGTAGCCACGCCATGCGATTGCTTCTTTATCTTTATCTTCTTTGTCTAACTCAATGGCTCGATTGAAGTCCGAAATCGCTTCTAAGTATTTCCTCATTAATTGATAGGTTACGCCCCGCAGCAAGACCACTTGTTTATTTTCTCTGTCTAGTTCAATGGCTTGATTGAAGTCCAAAATCGCTTCTGAGTAGTCTCCCATCAGTGCATAGGCTCTGCCACGCTGTGTGATTACCCATCTGTACTTTGGGTCTAGCTCAATGGCTCGACTGAGGTCTTTGATGGCTTCTGAGTAGCGCTCCATCAATCGATAGGCTACTCCACGGTTTGCAATAGCTTTAGCTGAACTCTTTCTGAAATCAGAGGATCGATTCTCCTCAAGGCTCTCAAAGTCAAGAATTGATCTATTCAACAGCTCCAACGCTTTCTCGTAATTGTTCTGTCGCCTCTCGATAATTCCTAAATAGCAAAGCGCTTTTGTCCTAACAATTGTTGATTCCTTAGATTCCTCTGTCTCAAGAGATCGCTCCAAAAGATTCTTTGCAACATCAAGGTTATCCTCGTCGTCATAGAAGCTAATTCCTAGCTCTGTCATCAGCTCCGCTTTAAGGACTTTAAAGTCTTCATCTTGCGCTAAGCTGCCAGTCTCATATTCCATCAGCAGCCGAGGCATCATATCTCGTCTTGTACGAGCATCTAAAAGACTATGGCCAGTTTCTTCCTCTGCGCTTAGTTTAGATAGCTCGTCTCGTCGCAAAACATGATGCACCGTAGACTTCACTACATCCGAAGAGCTTTCAAAGCGAATCACCACTCTTCGCCATGCCCAAAAGTCCGGCGCAAACTCTGCTAGTCTGCTCAGCGACTTGTCCGGTAAAAAGAACACAATTGGATAAGGAACGTTGGTGACAAACCCATCTCTTACATAGTTCAAATCCACCAAAACGGGCGGATACTCTCCTAACTCTCCTACCATCCGAATAGAAGATTCTAGCCCTGTTAGCAACAGCACTAGCTTCTTATCAGGTTCTCGCTCTACGTCAGGCAGCTTCTGCATCAGCTCATCTTGCAAAAAGCGAAGATTCTTGTCATTCAGTTCGTATTGAACAAACTGAATATTCTGGCAGTCAGGATGTTGTTTTAATTCTCTGATAATAGTCTCTCTATCTTCTGGAAAATTGATAGAGACTAGCCCAATCGTAAACTTCTCAGGCGCAAAATCAACAAAGGTCACTAGCTGTTGAAACGCTTCTTTGTTTGCTTGTACCAAAGCGTTTGCTTTGCTTGAATAGTTTGCTGTCGCCAAGGAACTGACACCAGCGTCATTACCAGCGCTAGCCTGACCCACTTTGTTTGTCGCTGAGTTAGTCGCCATCGCCTTCAGCCGCTGCCACTGCTTCTAGAAAGTACGGACTTCCTTTCACTACCGGATTAATGTAGTGCCAGCTTTTCTCATCCGTTTCGTACTCCAGTACCGACGTATTGAAAAGCATTTTCTGTCCATCTTCATTCTGATCGATCTGCTTGGTTTTGCACACATCCACTAGCAAAGAATAGTGCCGCGCCGGAATCACTCGCTGAAAGTTGATCTGCTCTTGCTGAATCGCATACTTCACATCGTCTGCTTCTACCTTGGCATGTCCGCGCGTCGCTGCTGTTAGACAAGACGCCGCCGTCATCTGCATGAGCTGCCGCACGTGTCCGCCGCTGGCCCTAGCTAGCTCGACCACTAGCCGATCGGCCGCGAACAGCGCCTTGTGATCAATTCGCTTCACTACTAGCTGCGCCAGTTGCTTCACAGACTCTAGATTGTGCTTCAGGTGCAGACCGCTAGCCGCGCTGAAGTCGTATATATTCACCATTGGCATCACGTTCGGACGGCCAAAGGCATTGTTCAAATTCTTGTCAGAATACACCACAGAGATCGGCGCGGTGTAGATCAGCGTGCAGTTCAGTCCCTGGAGCTGATTGGCATAGTCAAAGTAGAGGCGATCGCCCACCACCAGCGGCACTCGGTCCAAGTTATCAAAAATGATCAGATAGCCCTTCTCGTAGCCATCCGCCTTCACCTTTTCATACGCATCTAGCAGCAGCCGATTCATATCGTCTTTTAGCCGACCAATATCCCGCTGTAACGTGCTGCGAATCTTCTGCTTTTGCACATTCGATCCCCTGATCTGAGCCAGCAGCTTCGTCATCAGCTTCGATAAAAACGGAATCTCTACCCCGGCTTCAGCCGCTGTCGCTAGGCTGACCGACTTTTCTACCGACTCCTCTGTCTCATGAGTAATCTCCTTGAACCAGCTCTCGAAAGCCGCCAGCAGTTTCTTATCAAAGCTCAGCCCCAACTGGGCTAGATCGTCACTCACCTGCTTGATAATCACCAGATACAGATCGGTATAGTCCGCGTCCATACTGTCAATTTCAGTATCTGTCTCTACATAGATCACTCGGTACGACCGACTTAGATCCCGCTTCAGTCGCTGCAACTCTGTGCTCTTTCCACAGCCCCGGTGCCCAGTAAATAGCAGACTATCGAACTGGCGATCTGCTAGAAAGCTCAGCCGAGTGCTGACGCTGCGAATCGCCACGCTGCTACGCACTGCCGATAGATCAACGTAGTAGCGCCGAATATCTTCTTCACTGCCTAGCGGCCCTACATCGCAAAGCTGAAACGCCTCTTTTAGAGTCCTGGCTCGTCCATCGGGTGAAGCAACCATCACTCGCGCAAATTCAAATCATTTACAGATGCGCTTACTATAGCGCCTCTTTGTCCGTCGGCTGCTGCTGTAGTGGAATTTGGATGGTGAACTCAGTGCCTTGATTCGGCTCGGAGAAGCAGAGCAGCTTGCCCTGGTGATGCTGGGCAATGATTTGATAGCTGATCGACATGCCTAGTCCGGTGCCTTTGCCAGCAGGTTTGGTGGTGAAAAACGGATCGAAAATGCGATCGCGTACCCGCTTGGGAATGCCAGGACCGTTATCTGCGATCGCCACCTTCACCCACTCTTCTCCTACCACGCTAGTGCGAACCGTTATTCGATTAGGCTCAGCTTCGATCTCCTCATAGTCGCGACCTGCGTTAGTCTCTTCCACCGCATCGATAGCGTTGGCAAAGATATTCATAAACACCTGATTGAGCTGGCTAGGATAGCATTCGATCATAGGCAGCTCGTCGTAGTCTCGAATCACCTCTATCGCTGGGCGCTTATGCGTAGCTTTTAGCCGATGCTGCAAGATCAGCAGCGTACTGTCTATCCCCTCATGTACGTCTACAGATTTACAAGCCGCTTCATCTTTACGAGAAAAATTACGTAAAGACAGCACAATCTCGCGAATTCGATCGGTTCCTATTGTCATCGAATTCAGCATCTTTGGCAGATCTGTAGATAGAAACTCTAAGTCCATGTCTTCTATCTCGGTCTCTATCTCGCTTGGCGGATTGGGATAGACCCGCCGATACAGTCGGACCAAGGCGAGCAAACTTCGCACATAGTCTTGCGAGTGGCTAAGATTGCCGTGGATAAAGCTCACCGGATTGTTGATCTCATGCGCAACCCCAGCAACTAGCTGGCCTAGGCTAGAGAGTTTCTCTTGCTGTACCATCTGCATCTGAGTTTGTTGCAGCCGCTTTAGAGTAGCGTCTAGTTCTTCAGACAGGGCTTCTGCTTTGTAGCGAGCGGTGTTGATAGCGTTGATTTGAGGGAAGACGGTCCAGCAGGCGATCGCCACGCCGATAAAAGACATTACCAGCACCAAGACCACCAAAAGGTTCACAGAAGTATCGGCAGTATTGTTAGCTGTCTGCTCACTAGCCCACCAGCTAACAGCAGACACTACGCTAGTAAATCCCACCAGCAAAGCGATCTGCGCTGTGATCAAACTCTCAAACGTACTTTCGAACGCATGCCCTGAGGCGAGTCGGTGATAGATCCGCTGTGACCATTTGCCTGCCCTATCAATGGGCAGGCTATCCGCAGCGGTGGCCCATCGAAGTAGAGCGTCACCTCGCGACATTCCTGCGATCGCCAGTCCTGGAAGCAGCAATCCAATCGCTAAGTTTTGAATCCCCCAGGCCCATCCCCCTACACAGAGAACAAATATCTCTAGCCCTGCCATCGCTAGCGCTAGCCACGGCATGATCCGCCTAATACCAGTAGTCTGCTGTTCCGCCTGCTCGCCTACCTGTGCCCCTCGAAACCATAGCCCTAAGTGCAGCACGATAAAGGAGATTAGCCAGCCGACCCCAGTGACCATCACGATTTGATGCACATCGCCCCAGACTAGACCTGCCAATCCCAGTAGCAGCACCAGCCCCAATCCTGGGCCAAACACACCTTGCTCAGACACTCTGGCAAACAGCGGCGGTAGCTGTCGGTCTTTAGCTAGCTGATAGAGCACACGTGGCGTGATCGATACAGCCGTTGCGAAAGCCAGCAGCGAGCTAGACACGACTAAGAAGGTCACCAGTAGTGACGCCGTCGCCCCCCAGTATGGCTGAGCCGCAGCCAGTAGCGTCAGAAAAGTATCGTCAGTAACAGCACCGTCAGTGAGATGTAACAGCAGCCAAGGTCCAACAATATAGGCTATTGGAATCAGCCCAGCAACGACAACCAAAATTTGTAGCGTTTTTCGAGGTTGCTTACTGTCAGCGACAAAAGCCGCAGCGGTCTCACAGGCATAAAATGCGTACGTACCGCTTAGGTACCATTTCGCCCAGCTCATTACAGAGAAAGTCGCTGCTGTTGGTAATGAGACTATTTGAGTCTGAGAAGAACTAGAGGTCAAGAGCCAAAAGCTTCCTTGAATACAAAAGATTAGCAGTAGACCCACAGCAGGCAACAAAAAAACCAGATGCAGCGTGCTTAACGCCCGACTACCGCTAAAGGCAACTAGAAAGGGGAGCACCGTAAACCCAATCTTCAAGCTGATATCAGGCAAACCAATTCCCAGCGGCACAAGATTTGCCTGGATTAGCTCTGTCAAGATGATGGCATTGATCGGAATTACCGCTATCCAGCTTAGGCAATAGCCAATAGCTGCATACCGAGTGATCCAAGGAAACTCTGGGAGAAGATAGCCAAGATAGCTAGGCGTTCCCCCCGACACATCGGGGAACTGTCGCCCTAGCTGACGCACCTGGAAGTTGACGATCGCACCTAGAAACGCACCAGGAATCCAGACCCACATTGACTGTGCGCCTAGTTCTGCATGGACGCCAGGAGCGACGCTGATCCATAGCAGCAGTCCAGTTAACCCAAACCCGAGTGTTTCGGTCAGCGTCAGCGTACGCGGCAAGGTAGAAGATGATCCTCCACCAGCAAATTGATTTCCCTCAGAACCTAGATTCTGAGAGGGCAGAGAAGGTAGAAAGCTCATGCAGGCAGAACTGTAGTAGCAAGTTTTACTATTACAATTCCCTTAAGTTCGCTTTTTCCACTTATCAGAAGCCGACCAAATAGTTGTTACTCTTTGGAGCCTCGGGAGTCTCGAACTAAAACACAGGACAGAGCCCAGAGCTACGGTATCAAAGACTACAGCGTCAGAGATTGTGCGTTGTTTTCAATCAAGTCACACAGGTCTTTGAGGAAGGCTGCTCCGTCCGCGCCGTAGATAATCCGATGGTCGCTAGTCATATTGACGCGCATCTGATTGCGGATACCCATCATCCCGTCAGGCGTTGCCACCACTTTGGCTTGCGCACCGCCAATGGCTAGGATAGACCCTTGACCAGGCGGCAAAATCGCATCAAAGCTATCAACGCCAAACATACCTAAATTAGAGAGTGTAAAGGTGCCGGAGTTGTACTCTTCTGGGGCAAGCTGCTTGCTGCGCGATCTGGCGACCAAATCTTTCCAAACGCGAGACAGTGAGTAGATATCCATCTGGTCTGCGCCGCGCAGCACAGGAGTAATCAGCCCTCCATCTGGCATCGCGACGGCAACGGCGATATTAATGCTGCTGCTGTACTGAATGCCAGTAGGCGCAAAGCTGGCGTTCACGACAGGATGCTTTTGCAAGGTGACGGCGACGGCTTTGGCTAGTAGCGCAGTCATGGTTACGCCTTTGGGCTTGATCTGCTTGTACAGCTTGTCTAGCTCGTTGGTGGTGATGGTGTAGCCGACGCGGAAGACTGGCACGCTCAGGCTGGCGTCCATGTTGCGCACGACTGCCTGCTGGAGCGTATTGAAAGCAACGAGTTCTCCAGGCGAGGCAGACACTGCTGAGGAAACCGCTGGAGCCGAGGCTTTGGCAGCACCTGGGACGACAGGCGGTGTAGCTGGAGCGGCTTGAGGAACTGGTGACGGGGCGGTAGGTGGAGCGGCGGCTGGTGCTTTTCCTGCTGCTAGTTCGATGTCTTGGGCAACAACCCGTCCGTGCGGGCCAGAGCCTTGAACGGTAGCAAGATCGACGCTTAACTGCTTGGCTAGCTTGCGGGCTCGGGGCGAAACGATGACCCGACCAGAAGAAGAGGATAGCGGGGCTGAGGATGTCTGTACTGGGCTACCGTTTTGAGCGGCGACCACAGGAGAGGGCGTACTGGTAAGCGTTGCGGTAGCCGGTAGCGTTTCGGGCGAGACGGGACTAGCTGTAGAAGTAGGAGCAGGTGCAGAATTACTAGATAGATCGGCGGCTTTTTGCTTGGCGGCTTCGATCTCTTCTGGGGTTTCGGCTAGAAAGGCGATCGCGTCATTGACCTGAGCCATCTCCCCCGCTTCTGTGATGATTACTGCCAGGTAGCCTTCATAAAAAGACTCCACATCCATATCGGCCTTGTCAGATTCGACGACGACGACCGTCTCGCCCTTTTCAACCTTATCGCCCGCAGACTTAGCCCAAGAGACGATTTTCCCCTCGGTCATAGTGGAGCTAAGAGCAGGCATGAAAACTTCGCGAATCATGGATGAGGCTTCAATGGACAACAAAAAGCAGACTAGCAATTGCTAGCGCCTAATTGTATCCCGTTGCGGGGCATCTCTTACAAGCGCGCCCTTACAGTTCGCCGCGAATATCTTGAACGATGCCATCTTTCAATAGAATCTCGACCTGCATCTTCTTGATCATGTGATCACCCACCGCGACCTCAAAGAAGCTGTCAATCTGTCCCTGGCTGACTTCTTTATCTAGCTCTAGGGTCTGTACCTGCTGAAGCTGCTGAAGGAGCTGGTTCTTTTGCTGGAGTAGCTGACTTTTGTCTTGATTGAGCTTGCCCTGAACGCTGCTGATTTGCTGAGAGGCCGCAGCATCAGTAGGATTAGCGCCTTGCTTTTGCATTTCGCCCAAGATCCGCTGACTTTGCATCTCTAGCTGCTGCAAGCGTCCGTCGATCTGGTTGAGCTGGTTTTGCAATTGCTTTTGAGCTTCTTCTTTCCACAGCGGTGTGACCACTGCCTTGATATTGACTACACGCTTTAGCCGTAGCTGAGATTGAGAAACATCCATGACGAGCCGTTTATTAATATAGAGGGACTTCAAACCATTCAATCAGAATCAGCTCAATCAGACCAATGTTGACTTAAGCCGAGCTGAGATGTGAGCCTGCTTAGAAAACTTGCCCACCCATCAACATTAGTTATCGTATCTTGGTGCGCTTAGGCAACTATAGGCAATACATATGAAAGCTACGCATAGAGTGCATCAATGGTCTGCTGATAGCGATCGCGCACCTTGGGCCGTTTCACCTTTAGCGTCTGCGTCAGCAGTCCATTCTCTATCGTAAAGGGTTCTTCTAATAAGACAAACGGACCGACTCGCTCATCTGGTCGATAGCCAGGCCGAGATGAAATTTCCCGCGTTAGCTCTTGCTTGAATAGCGTTTGAATCGGCTTGCTGTTGAGATCTTCTAGCGAGACGCCTTTTTGAGCGGCCCACTTTTCTAAAACTTCTCGGTTTGGCACAATCAGCGCACCGACTGCTTTTTGGTCCTGTCCGACCAGCATAATCTGATCGATATAGGGGCTACGCAGACAGGCATTTTCGACCGGGGTCGGCTCAATATTTTCGCCGTTCGTCAGGACGATGGTATCTTTGGCACGTCCGGTAATGATCAAATCGCCCCACTGGGTCATCTGACCGATATCGCCCGTATCAAACCAGCCTTCTGAGTCGATGGCTTTGGCCGTGGCCTCTGCATTTTTGTAATAGCCCTGCATAAGCTGCGGACCGCGAATTAGCACCAGTCCAGGTTTGCCAATAGGAACGGGCTGACGGGTCTCTAGATCGACAATCGCAGTTTCGGTCCCAGGAAGCGCTTGGCCGTCTGCGCCGCGTAGGTTGCGCCAGGGCCTGCGCACGTGCGTGATTGGGGAAGTTTCGGTCAGGCCGTAGCCGCCGAGGATGGGAATGCCGACTATTTCATAGAAGTCTTCTAGGTAGTCGGCAATCGATCCGCCGCCGCTGACGAGGTAGTCGACTTTACTGCCCATGGCTTCGCGTATTTTTGAGAAGACAATGCGATCGCCCACCTGGTAGATCGGCCATAGGTAGGCGAGCTTCAGCGTCGCCGCTAGCTTTTGCCCAGCCGAGCTATTCAGGTTATCTAGTCTCAATCCAGACAGCGTCCGCCTAGCTGTAATGTATTCCTGTCCTTTTTCTAAAAAGAATCGAATTAGCTTCTGCTTGCTTTCTGGCTGACTTTGGAACTGCTTTTGTACGCCTTCGTAGATGGACTCCCACAGTCTGGGCACGGCGACCATGTACTGCGGGCTGTGCTCTTTGAAGTCTTTTTTGACGGTGCGAATGTTGGTGTAGATTTGCGTGCAGCCTTGAGACAGAACAAAGTACTCAAAGGAGCGTTCGTAGCAGTGCCAAATCGGTAGAATGCTGAGCACTTTTTGCTCGGGGCCGACGTTGACGACGCTGCTAGCGCCCGCAATTTGGGAAAGTAGGTTGCTCTGGCTGAGCATGACGCCTTTGGGCATACCGGAGGTGCCAGACGTGTACATCAGCGTGGCAGTGCGATCGCGCTCGAACGGAACAGGTGTCGGTGCCCCTTTCTCTGCGCCTAGCGCCATCAGTTCAGCAAAGTTCAGCAGCTTGGCCCCGCCCAAATCGGCCTCTATCTCTGCTACTTCATCGCTCAGCAAAATGACAAAGCGCAAGCCCAGCTCGCTCAAGCCTGCTTTGATCTTGTCTAGTACGCTGATGTCTTGAACGACGAGGCCGATACTGTCGCTATTGTTCAAAATAAACTGCAGCTCGGCTTCGTCGGCGCTGGCTCCTCGAACCGCGTCAATTGCACCCGCGCTCATGATGCCCTGGTCTGCCACCATCCAGCGGGGGCGATTTTCTGAGAACAGGGCGATCGCCTCACCGGGCACTACGCCTAGCTGCTGTAGTCCGGCGGCGAACTGGGCGATCGCGGCGGCTAGTTCGCCGTAGGTGTATTTAGTCTCTGGCTGAGTATGCGGATCGTACAGGGCCAAATGATTGGCATACTTGGCTGCGACAATCGGCCAAACTTCGGGAATCGCATTGACTTCGCCATAGTTGATGGCCTTGGCGCGATTGATCTTTTCCTGTTCGTGCAGTGTGACTGTCATGAGTTGTTTAGATCTCCCCGAAATAGCGGCTGTTGCTGGCTGAAATCGCTACCTAGCTTGGGACTAGATTAGGCAACAATACTTGATCAAAAGAATACCTGGATTTTTGACGCTCGTACATTGAGGATGTGACGGACTTTTTTGAGATAGCGGTTTACCATACTTCTTAAGCTAACTTTACGTACGCCAGCTTCAGGGCATCGCTTTTCTATGGTGGCAAGTTTATTCAGCGCCTTCGGTTCTAGTTTCCCGCAGTCATCCTCAATTTTGCTTGTGGCGTTTGCAAAGTGGCCTATTGCAGCCTGGAGTGTTCAGCTTCTATGGGCTGTCGCTGCCATCTTTATTGTCGAGATGGTTCGAGACTTCTACCACTTTCTCAGCCATCAGTGGGCTCCGCTTCAGCGCTTACACAGCTGGCATCACCGCGCCTACAAAAAAGACTTTTCACCGATTAGCACTGAGGTGTATCGCAAAGCGCAGCTCTACAACGATGCGCCAGAGTCTATCTTTATGATTGCGGTGATGGCGATCGCAGCGCTAGTCACTCGCACTCCCGGGCTGTGGGCAGGCGCAATCTACGCGGCGGGCTTTTTGGTCTCTGCGGTGATGCGATCGCGTGGCCTGTTTAGCGCCACCGATCTCACCCACGAGCCCGGTCCACTGACTGATATTCCTGGCTACTGGCGCGTCAACCGCAGCTATCACTGGCGGCACCATTTTGATGACACCAGCGCCTACTACGCAGGTCTTTTTCCGATTAGCGACAAGCTTCTAGGCACTGCCCTTTCTCTCAAAGGAAAAACGGTTGCGGTCACTGGCGCTTCTGGCACGCTAGGCAGCGCCTTGGTCAAATCGCTTGCTAGAGAAGGAGCCAAACCAGTCGCGCTAACCACTTCAGATCGCACAGAGATTCCGGGCGCGCTTAAGACGCTAGCTTGGCAGACCGGACAGGAGAGCGATCTTAAAGGAAGTCTTTCAAAAAGTAGATATTCTCATCATCAATCATGGCATTAACGTCATGGGCGAAAAATCTCCTGGTGCGATCCAACAGTCGCTAGAAGTCAATGCCCTTTCTGCGTGGCGACTGATGGAGACTTTTTTAGAGACGGTCGATAGTCGAACTGGTAGAGCGACTAAAGAGATTTGGGTAAATACTTCAGAAGCGGAAGTCAATCCTGCGTTTAGTCCGCTGTATGAGATTTCTAAGCGGCTGATTGGAGATTTAATTAACCTCCGCCGCAGCGACGCGCCCTGTGTGATTCGCAAGCTGGTGCTAGGCCCGTTCAAGAGCAACCTGAACCCCTATGGCGTGATGAGCGCAAACGCGATCGCCCGCGCCATTCTCTTTCTCGCTAAGCGTGATACTCGCAACATCATCGTTACGATCAACCCACTGACCTATCTTCTTTTTCCGATCAAGGAGATCGCACAGGCTCTCTACTTCAAGCTTTTCTTAAAAGGTAAAAGAGAAGATCAGTCCGTGAAAAGGCCGTCAGTAAGTCGTAGCCTCAGCGATTAATCTGCACGCCGCCCTCATCCCTAGCCCTTCTCCCAGAGGAGAAAGGAGCCAGATCTGAAGTCCTTCTCCTTTCGGGAAAGGAATTTAGGGTGAGGGCAGAGCGGTACGCTATTCACTTGCGGTTCCCTGATTAGATGTGATTTTGTTTCACAAAATGCTTCTAAACTTTCAACAGCAAATTAACTCCGGTGCAAAAGTTGATGCAGGAAGAGACACGGTTTATAGCGCCGATGCCACAGGAATTGTCTTGGGCTTTTGGTTAGGGGGAATGAGCAGGTAGAGGACAACTTAATGCCTTTGCCTGTTCGCTAAAGAGTAAGTTTTCTCTGTAGTCAATCGGGCAGTCAATTACAGTTGGGATGTCCTGTGCTAAAGCTTCTTTGAGTGTTGGCATAAAGTCCGCTGCTGACTCAATGCGATAGCCCTTGAGATCCATACTTTCGGCTAGTTTTACAAAATCTGGGTTGTTGAATTTAATGTAGGAAGACTCATGGTAGTGAGAAGCCTGTTTCCATTCGATTAGGCCGTAGCCACCATCGTTGAAGATAATTGTGACAAAGGCAGTCCCAATTCGTCTGGCTGTCTCTAGCTCTTGCATATTCATCATAAAGCCACCGTCACCGGTTACCGCTACTACCTTGTGCTCAGGGTGCACTAGCTTAGCGGCAACGCCGCCTGGAATTGCAATGCCCATAGAAGCAAATCCGTTAGAGATTAAGCAGGTGTTGGGCCGGGTGCAGTGATAGTGGCGAGCTATCCACATCTTGTGTGCGCCTACGTCGGAGATCACGATGTCTTCAGGCGCAAGTACCTGACGCAGGTCGTAGAGGAGCTTTTGCGGCTTGATGGGAAAGCCAGTATCGCTTGCGTACCGCTCGTAGTCTTTCTGCATTTCTGCGCGCAAGCTGGCTAACCCTTGATCGATCTGATCGCCCTGATTGTCGTTGTGGGGGCGATGAATGCGCTTGCCAATTTCGTACAGCGCATCAGAAATATCTCCGACGACTTCTACAGTAGGAATGTAGCTGCTGTCGATTTCAGCCGGGGTAAGGGAGATATGCACGATCGGTACGTTGCCGTCAGGGTTCCACTTTTTAGGGCCGTATTCGATCAGGTCGTAGCCAATGGCAATCACTAAATCACTCTCATCTAGGGCGCAGCCGATGTAGTCTCGCTGCTGAAGTCCCAGTGTCCACAGCGATCGCACATCCTGATAGTCCAATACGCCTTTGGACATAAAGGTATTGGTCACTGGAATATTGAGCTGCCTAGCAAAGCGGGTGATGGCATCGCTGGCCTGACTGCGAATCGCACCGTTACCCACTAGAACAATCGGATTGCTAGCTTGAGAAATGGCGATCGCTGCTCGCTGCAAACTCTCTGCCGAGGCGACAGGTCTAGCAGAAGGCGCTACTCGCAAAGGTGTTCCTTCGGCTACCATGCTCGCAATATTTTCGGGCAGATCGATATGTACCGCGCCCGGTGGCTCGCTTTGGGCCAGCTTAAAAGCCTTGCGCATAATTTCGGGCGTGTTGCTAGGCCGAACAATCTGTTTGTTCCACTTTGTCACGGGTGCAAACATCGCCACCAAATCTAGGTACTGATGCGATTCTATATGCATTCGATCGGTGCCAACCTGCCCCGTAATGGCAATTAGAGGGGCGCGGTCTAGATTGGCATCGGCAACGCCGGTCATCAGGTTAGTCGCCCCCGGCCCCAAGGTCGAAAGGCACACACCGGCTTTACCAGTTAGGCGACCGTACACATCGGCCATAAAGGCTGCGCCCTGCTCGTGGCGAGTGGTAATAAATTGAATAGAAGAGCGTTTTAGCGCCTGAAGCAGCTCCAAATTCTCTTCTCCAGGCAGTCCAAAAATATAATCAACGCCTTCGTTCTCAAGGCAGCGCACCAGCAGTTCAGCAGTATTCATATTGTTGTTTCACCTAAATTATTTCACCCACACCGTCTTAGCGTTGACGAATTCTAAAAGCCCATAGCGGCCTAACTCACGTCCGTAGCCAGACTGCTTGATTCCGCCAAATGGTAGGCGCGGGTCGGACTTGACTAGACCGTTGATGAAAACAGCGCCTGCGTCTAGCCCGTTGATGAGCTGTTGCTGTTCGTGCTTATCGTTTGTCCAAGCGCTAGCGCCTAAGCCAAAGTCAGTGGAGTTAGCTAGCGCGATCGCACTTTCAATATCCGTCACCCGAAACACCAGCGCTACCGGCCCAAAAAACTCTTCTTTATCGGCTGGTGTCCCCGGTGGAATAGCCGCTAAAACGGTCGGCGGATAGAAATTACCTGCCTGTAACTCATCAGGTAAATGCTGCTTTAGTGCCGCGACATCACCCCCTGCTAGTGCTACCGCGCCTGCCTTTAGACATGCCTGGACCTGCTTGTTTAGCTCTGTCAAGATGCCTGATGTGGCCAGGGGACCAATATCCGTTTCTGGCTTTAGCGGATCGCCCACCGTCTGCTGAGCGAATTTTTCTGCTAGCCCTTTCTCAAAAGCCTCGGCAATATCGCCTACGACGATAAAGCGCTTGGCCGCGATGCAGGACTGACCATTGTTGAGCAAACGGGCCTGGGCCGCAGTCGCGATCGCCTCTTCTAAATTCGCACTAGGTAGCACGATAAAAGGATCGCTTCCCCCCAGTTCTAATACCGCCTTCTTAATGTGGCGAGCCGCCGCCGCTGCCACCGCAGATCCGGCTGGGCCACTGCCCGTTAGCGTCACCGCTTTCACTCGCCTATCTGCAATAATATCTTCTACCGCATCTGCGCCAATGAGCAGCGTTTGAAACATGCCTGCTGGGAAACCTGCTTGCTCAAACACAGAGGCGATCGCTAAAGCTGACTGCGGCACGTTAGAAGCGTGCTTCAACAGCACCGGATTACCGGTCATCAGCGCGGGAGCCGCTGCTCGAAACACCTGCCAGAACGGATAGTTCCAGGGCATCACGGCTAGCAAAGTGCCCAGCGGAAAAAATCTTACGTAGCTACTGCTCGCGTCTGTTTTAACCGATTCATCTTGCAGAAAAGCTTCTGTCTCATCGGCATAGTAGCGGCAAACCCAGGCGCATTTTTCAACTTCTGCGATCGCACTCTGTAGCGGCTTGCCCATCTCTAAGGTCATCAGTCGGCCAAAGTCCTGGCTGTTTTCTAGCAGCACCTCAGCCGCCCGATGCATCCAGTGCCGTCGCTGGCCAAACGAGATTTTAGGATAGCTTAGAAATGTAGAGTGAGCCTTGAACAAGGCCAGTTCTATTTGCTCAGGGGTAAACGCCGCATAAGCTCTAATGGTTTTTCCCGTAGTTGGATTGACGCTGGCAATGGTGTGATCCACCGCGATATGACTGGCCGCGATAGGACTGGCCGCGATAGGACTGGCCGCGATATGATTGGCGACGGTGTGATGGGTCTGAACGCTCGCCATGATTTTCTCCTTTCCTGTTGTTCTGCATGTTGTTCTACAGAGCGTAAAAATCTTGATATCTCTACTTTCTCTCAGCCCAGTTACGAAAAGGGAAAACGTCAGAGGTTTGTATAGGTTCGTATAGATTGTTTACCTGTTCTACCGCTGTTTCCCTTATAGGAACACAATCTTGAAGCAGCTATAGAGAATGTTGAGAGAATACTTATGTCTACTGCTCTGCTCAGTGATGCCAGCCGTCGCCTGGAAAAAGCGGCTCAGTACGCGCCGATTTCAGCAGATGCCACCGAACGCCTAAGATCGCCTAAAGCTAGCCTTAAAGTAGCGATTCCCGTGCGAATGGATGACGGTTCACTACGGGTGTTTGAGGGCTATCGCGTGCGCTATGACGATACACGCGGCCCGACCAAAGGCGGCATTCGCTTTCATCCTCAAGTTTCGCTGGATGAAGTGCAGTCGCTGGCCTTTTGGATGACATTCAAGTGCGCGGCCGTCAATCTGCCGTTCGGCGGTGCTAAAGGTGGCATTACGCTGAATCCAAAGACGCTTTCTAAGCTAGAGCTAGAGCGATTGAGCCGAGGCTATATCGATGCAATTGCTCCCTTCATCGGCCCCGATCTAGACATCCCTGCCCCCGATGTGTACACCAACGCGATGATCATGGGCTGGATGATGGATCAGTACAGCATTATTAAAGGGGTGCGATCGCCTGCGGTGATCACAGGCAAGCCAGTTAGCATGGGCGGTAGCTTAGGACGAAATACTGCTACTGGCATGGGCGCTTTTTTCGTCCTTGAGCACGCGATCAAAAAGTACGGGAAATCGCCCAAAGAGCTAACCGTCGCCGTGCAGGGATTTGGGAATGCGGGAAGTGCGATCGCTCGGCAGCTCTATGACGCTGGGTACAAAGTTGTCGCCGTCAGCGATTCTAAAGGCGGCATTTACAACAGTCAGGGTTTGCACATTCCAGATGTGCAGGACTTCAAGCAAACGCATCGCGCTATGAGAGATGTTTACTGCAAAGACAGCGTTTGTAGCGTTGCCAGTCACGACACGCTCACCAATGAAGAGCTACTGACTTTAGATGTGGATATTCTCATTCCTGCCGCGCTAGAGAATCAAATCACCGCTGACAATGCCGATCAGGTGAAGGCTAAATACATCTTTGAAGTCGCTAATGGCCCAGTGACTGCCGATGCCGATGACATTTTAGACGCCAGAGGAATCTCTCTTTTTCCAGATATTTTGGTAAACGCTGGCGGTGTGATGGTGAGCCACTTTGAGTGGGTGCAAAATCGTAGTGGGCTGTATTGGAAGCTAGATAAAGTGAACAAGGAACTGCGATCGCGCATCACTGAAGAGGCCGAAACCATCTGGCAAATCGCTCAAGCCAAAGCAGTCTCTTTTAGAACAGCCGCCTATGTTCATGCCCTTAGTCGCATCGGTGAAGCGCTAAATGATCGAGGTACTCGTGACTACTATGTGCAATGAGATATGTGCGGTGAGACATGTGCGGTGAGATATGTGCGGTGAGACATGTGCGATGAGAAATTCGCCTAGTTCTCCCAACCTAAGACTTGTTTGATCTGCGCGGCAATGGTCAATGGGCTAAATGGCTTTGTAATTACACCCGCCACGCCTAGCGATCTGAGTGCCTGCTGTTCGGAGCTTCTAGCCTTTGCCGTCAAGAAGACAACGGGAATGTCTTGAGTAGAGGCTTCAGCTTGCAATGCTTTGAAAACTTGGGTGCCATCAACTTTCGGCATGCTGACATCTAGCAAGACTGCATCTGGGTGCTCGGCAGTTGCTAGGCTGATGCCTTTGGTAGCGGAGGAGGAGGAGATGACCTGCCAGTCGGTGGTGGCTTCTATTGACGCTTTGAGGACGATAATAATTGCTTCTTCATCATCTACTATCAGCACTTTTCGAACCATGACGGTTTCTCCAGGACAATTCTCCAAGTCAGGCTACAGACTACTGCGTAGAAAGTGGCACTGTAAAGAAGAAACAGCTACCAGTGCCCAGCCTGCTTTCAACCCAAATTTCGCCGCCGTGCTGACGGATAATATTGTGACAAATTGCGAGTCCTAGACCCGTTCCACCCATCTCTCGCGAGTCGGCGTAGTTAACCTGGGTGAAGCGTTCAAATATTTCTAGCAGATCTTCTGAAGGGATGCCTCTGCCTTCATCTTTTACCTTGAAGAGGGCTTCGGGCTTCTGACGAGAGAGATGATGACGCTCTACGTTTAGCTCTATTGTTGTATTGTTCGGTGAGAACTTGATGGCATTGTCTAACAGGTTTGCCAGCACCTGCATGAGGTGATCGCAATCAGCCATCAGCATCAGACCAGGATCGTGAGTCTCTATAGCAATTTCCTTGCTGCTGGCGACGACCTGAAAGGCAAGGGCCGCTTGAACAGTCAGCGTTTGTGAGTTGACTTCTGCTTGGTTTATCTGAGCTTTTCCCGATTCTAGGCGCTCTAGCTCTAGGATATCGTTCACCAGTCTTACCAGCCTTTCGGAGCTGTCGGCAGCGACTTGAAGCAGATCTTTTCCTGTTTGAGAATCGCTGGCGACTAAGCCGCTGGTAATCAGGTTCAGGCCGCCGTGAATGGCCGTTAGCGGCGTACGCAGCTCGTGGCTGACCACTGATACAAATTCTCCTTTCATCCGATCGACCACTAGCCTGTCGGTAATGTCTTCACCGATGCTCATGGTGCCGATAATGCGGTTGGTGCGATCGCGCATAGCCACATTGTGCCAAGCAATTATCCGCTCTGAGCCAGAGCGGGTCAAAATCGCATTCTGGTAGCGTAGGGGAAGTTCTCTGTTGTTTACAAACGTCTGAAAGTATTCATAGGTTTGCTCGTACTCTGCCTCGGGGATAAAGTCGTCAAACCAGTATTTCTCTAGAACTTCCTCGGCGCTGTAGCCAGTCAGCCAAAGGAAAAACGGATTTGCGTAGTTTACCTTTCCATCTAGATCGAGGCCGATGACGACTAGATGAACCTCTTCTAGAAAGCTGCGCCAGCGGCTCTCAGCTTGGCGCAGATCGGACGTACGCCGTTCTACCTGGCCTTCTAGTTCCGCATTAATTTGCTGGAGTCTCCGTTTCGTACTTTGGAGCTCTTGGTTGGTCACACTCAGTGCGTTGTGACTTCTCTCTAGTGCGTCGTAGGCTGCTTCAAGGTCTTTTCTAGTGCTTTGCTGCTCTCTTCGTCTGTTCTCCAACTGACTATTTAAGTCAAGCTGCGCCTGCTCTAGCTCTGGGTTGCGAGCTTCTAACAGTATCCGATTCTCAGCGCGTAGCTGCATTGCCTCATGCTGCAATAGTGCTACCACCTTCTGGCTATTTTCTGAGTCCAATGCCTGTATGATGCTGTCTTGCGTAATCATCCCAGCGATATAACCACTGTCATCGACAACAGGTAGATAGCGCAGGTTCTGCTGGCGCATCTGGACAAAAAGGTTGATCGCAGATGTGACATTTCTTTTGAGGACGGTTGGCATCTGCCTTGCCATGACGCTGGTGATTGGCAATTCGTCAAAGGACTGCTCTGCAAAGGACTGTTCTAAGGCCACTGCCCGGACCAGATCGCGCTCGGTAAACACTCCGATCAGGCGCTGCTCTGGGGGCTGCTCTGGGGGCTGGGACGCTGGCTGCTGTTCGACAATGACCGCGTAGCTAGATCTTGACTGATGCATCTTCGCGATAGTCTCACTTACAGAAGTCGTAGGTGATACCGTTAACGGAGATGTGACTACAACCCGCTCGAATAGGGCATTCTGCACATCTGTAAAGTCACCTATCATTTTGGACTAATTATCCTTTCGCGCTGTTTGAATGGAATAGATATAGACACATTTCATGCCCTCCTTTGACCGTGTAAGCTTCGACCTAACCGCTTTATGAAAGCCGTATGGAAGTTTGTATAACTACCTGCTAGTCACAGCCTAGCCGCACAATATGAAAAAGCTGTGTGGGTCATCCCACCTCTGCTAGGACGCGCTGACGGCTGTGTGCTTTTGCCGCTTGCAGGGCTCTATCTGCGGCCTGATGCAGGCTCTGTAGATCGCCATCTGGGTCAATATCTGTTGGATAAGTCGCTAGCCCTGTGGTGAATGTGACTGTCGGCTCGGTAGTACCATTGGCTGTCTGTGTCCGCTGCCAGTCTGCCAAGAGACGGGTTAGATACTGCTTGCCTTCGGCGGCGGCTACGCCATATAGCCCGACTACAAACTCTTCTCCGCCCCAGCGACCAATCACGTCTTCGGCGCGAAAGGCTGAGCGTAGACATGCCCCCAACTGACGAAGAATGCGATCGCCCACCGCATGATCAAACTGATCGTTGATGCGCTTGAACTGGTCAATATCAATCACCGCTAGGCAAAATGGCTGCTCGTAGCGCTTGGCTAAACCCAGCAGGCGCGTCATTTCTTGCGTGGACTTTTGGCGATTACTAACCCCGGTGAGCGGATCGACTTCTGCTTTGAGCTTGCGATTACGAGCACGCTCTAGCCAGCTCACGACACGGGCAATCAGCTCTGCGGCGATAATCGGCTTACGAATGTAGTCATCTGCGCCAATAGAAAAGACTCGCTGAATGATTTCAGCTTCTGTATGCGCTGATAGAAAGAGAATCGGTAGCTCGCTCCAACGGGGCTGATCGCGTAGCTGCTGACACAGATCAAACCCGCTGATTTGCGGCATCTCTACATCTAGCAGCACGATGTCAGGATCAAACTGTTCCATAGTTTCCCAGAACTGCTGAGAATCACTCAGTAGCTGTAGGCGAAACCCCCAGCCTTGCAATAGCCCTTCTAGCAGCGTCAGAATGGCAGGATCATCGTCTACAATCAGAACCTTTGCTGCTTTGGCTTTGTCCTTAGCGCTCTCTATAAAATTGTCTGCGGGGCCAACCGACAGCTGATCAACAAACGCTGGTGACGGGGTTAGGGTTGGTTCACTCGTATCTAGCGTCTGTTGAACCTTGTCAATGGCAACCCGCAGCGCCTGTAACTGCTTGCTGCTGAGGGTCTCATGCTCTCTAAAAATTTGCTCTATTTGTCGGCACTGTGGCGTGACCGTTGCAAATCCAAAGCTACCCAATGAGCCTGCTAGGGCGTGCGCTTCGGTAGTAATACTTTCACGTTCATACTGGTTGGGTGTGCCTACTAGCAGATCGTTTAGCGCTTTTGATAGGGTCTCTACCCGCTGTAGATAGGTAGACTTTACCGGCTGCCAGAGCGCCAAGAGATCCACCGGGGACGCAGCCTTGCTAGCGGTAGGCGCTTTCTTAGCAGGCGGTTTTTTGGACTTGCTATCGTCGGCGACAACTGCGATCGCCGGACAGAGGCGATAGCCCAGCCCATAGACGGTATCAACTACCTCAGCGAGCCCTACCGCCCTGGTCTTTTGGCGCAGCCCTTTGATGTGGGTGCGAATAGCGCCTGTCGTGGGCGCGTCGTCAAAGGGCCATACCTTGTCTATCAGCGCGTCCATGCTAAAAATCCGATTGGGATTACGCAAAAAGACTTCCAATAGGCCATATTCTTTGGGCGTGACCGGAATAGGCCTGTTCTCACCGTTCGGCAGGCAGCAGCTCACCTCAGCGCTGCTAGGATCTAGCCGCAGATCGCCCCATGCCAAAACTGGCGAGGCAATGCCTTCGGCGCGGCGCAACACCGCTCGAATGTGAGCTAGCAGCTCTTCAAATCCGAACGGCTTGACTAGATAGTCATCCGCGCCAGCATCGAGGCCAGCAACTTCGTCAGTGCCGCTATCTCTAGCCGTCATCAGGATAATTGGAGTGCGATCGCCCGCCTCACGCAGCGCCCGGCACACCTCTATCCCCGTCTTCTTAGGCAGCATCCAGTCTAGTAAGATCAAATCATAGGAAAAGACCTCTGTCATTTCCTCAGCCATATATCCATCATCAGCTAGATCGACTGAATAGTAATGCGTTTCCAGCAACTGCTGAATACTCGAAGCAAACGCCTGATCGTCTTCTACTAGTAATAATTTCATAGGTATCTAGCAAACGGGGCTGTGCTCTGATTATAGGGCCATCTATACCCACCATTTACGTCAGCCTGTTTAGAAGGCTATCTAAGAAGCAATACTTCCTAGATTGCAAAGACCGAATCATCCGTCGCTTCGATATCAAGATTGTCAGTCCGCATTCCAGGGACTTCTAGCTTTAGGTGAATCTCTTTTTCAGTCTCTTCCATTTCTGCTAAAAACATGAAGGCAAGTCTAAGGTATCCTCACAGGTTTCTCAAAGTCTTGACTTACAACAAATTATTAGTGTTCTAGTAGGGCAGACCTTGGCGTAAGCTCAGATGCTCAAGGCTTAGCGACTGGGTAAGGAGGATGACTATGCTCACCGTTCGAGATATTATGACTCGCTCTGTTGTAGTGGTGCGCTGCGCAGCCACCATTGAAGATGCTATCTGGCTAATGCGGGCCAAGCAGGTGCGATCGCTCATCGTCGAAAAGGCATTTGAAGACGCCCCCTATGGCATCATCACCGAAAAGGACATCGTCTATGGCGTCACTGCTCTAGGCAAAGACCCCAGCATGGTATTTGTCGGTAGCTTAATGCGTCGGCCCTGTATCAAGATTCGTAGCGATATCTCTATTGAAGCCGCCGCTCAGCGGCTTTCTGAGGCGGGCATTCATCGCGCTCCTGTGATAGAAAACAACAAATTGCTAGGCATGCTTTCTGTCACCGATATTTTGATTAAAGGCACGCTGAATACCCCAGCAGAAGACCAGCTATCGCTCAATATCAAAGCGGCCTTGCAGCAGGCGCGCATCATTGACAATCAGGAAGCCCAGATTCAGCAAGAGTGCGATCTTGCCTGGCAGGCCTATGAGGAAATGAAGCCGAACGCAGTTGCCCACATCTAGCGTCCAACCGCGTACAGTCTCCGCGCGTACAGTCTCCGCGCGTACAGTCTCCGCGCCCACAGCCTTTCGGTACGACAGGAACAATACTCTGCCAGCGCTATCTATAGATTAAGATCAATTGGCCACCGGCTCTTCACAAAATCCTCAATTCCTTTATCTATGGTTGAGAGTGAAAACAAGGAGGACCGCGACTATGACGGCAACTACACTGTCACGCCAACTATCACGCCAGCGATCTGAGCAAACATCGCATCAGCAATTACCAGAACTACCGCGTCAGGCCACGCTTCGACGTTCGACTCAATACTCCTTCTTGATCGTTGGCTATGGGAACGAGCTGCGCGGTGATGATGCGGTCGGCGCTCAAGTAGCCAACACAGTCGCTAGCTGGAATTTGCCTCAGGTAAGCTCAATCGTCGTCCATCAGCTACTGCCGGAGCTGGCCACAAAGCTCGCCGCAGTAGACTACGTTATTTTTGTAGATGCCTGTGGAGAAGAAAGCTGCGCTCGTACCATACAGCTCTCTCCTATCTCTGCTACTCAAAGCAATCGCACTGCTACAGCACTCACTCGTGCTCATAGCGCTCAAGGACTGCTAGCACTGACCCAAAAGCTCTATGGCCACACGCCTCAAGCTTGGCTACTGCAAGTACCGACAGAAAGCTTTGACTTTGGCAAACAGCTCTCTTCTACCGCGCTGCGAGGCAGCGATCAGGCCGTTCAAACCATCGAACGATTCTTAATCAACTACCAGGTGCCCTATCCAATGGCGCTGTAATTCTCTAAAACTATGCATGAAGTTGGCTTAATCCTATGTTTAGCGGTTCCTGGCAAAG
>CAVYWR010000017.1:0-28978 GCA_963772185.1 uncultured cyanobacterium
GAATCGAGATTGAGAAGGGCATGAGCGGCACAATGAGAACAACGCTGCTAGACCAGCTTGCTCTAAGTGAAAATGATGTCTATGACATAGAAGGCTTGCTAGGTCTAACCGATCTGATGAGCTTTATGAGTCTGCCGCTTAGCGATTTAAAAGACAGCCGCTGGAAGCCAGTCACCCCTGCATCCTGGCGAGCGGCGGCTCAGCCAGAAGGAGAGAGCGTCTTTTCTCTAATTCGTCGGCGCGATCGCCTCGTCCATCATCCATATCAAGCTTTTTCTGGCACAGTGCAGACCTTCATCACCCAGGCTGCGGTCGATCCCAATGTTCTAGCGATCAAGATGACACTGTATCGAACCTCTGGTGATTCTCCGATTGTCAACGCGCTGATCAAGGCTGCTGAAAACGAGAAGCAAGTAGTAGCACTAGTCGAGCTAAAAGCCAGGTTCGATGAAGAGAATAATATTAACTGGGCAAGAGCCCTAGAGCGAGCTGGTGTACACGTCGTCTACGGTCTGCTAGGACTAAAAACGCATACCAAAGTCGCTTTGGTAGTGCGAAGAGAGACAAACACTATTCGCCGATATGTGCATATTGGCACTGGCAACTACAATCCTAAAACCGCTAAACTTTATACCGATCTGGGTCTGATGAGCTGCCGAGAAGATCTAGGCGTAGATCTTACTGACTTGTTCAACTATTTGACGGGATATTCGCGCCAGCAGACATACAAGAAGCTGCTGATTGCGCCGGTTGATTTGCGATCGCGCATGACTCAATTTATCCAGCAGGAAGCTGAGAATGCTAGAGCTGGAAAGAAGAGCCACATCATCGCCAAAATGAACGCCCTGGTTGATGCTGATTTAATCACTGAACTGTATAAAGCATCACAGGCAGGCGTTCAAATCGAGCTGATTATTCGAGGGATTTGCTGTCTGCGACCTGGAATCGAAGGACTCAGTGAGAATATCAACGTTGTCAGCGTAATTGGACGATTCTTAGAACATTCTCGCATCTTCTACTTTCATAATGATGATGACGAGCTGTTCTACATTGGCTCTGCTGACTGGATGCCCCGCAATCTAGATCGCCGAGTAGAAGCGCTGGTTCCTGTCGAAGATCCGCCGCTGCGTTCGGAACTAGCAGCACTGCTAGAAGTTTGCTTAAAAGACAATCGTCAGGCTTGGGAAATGCGCTCAGACGGCACCTACGTGCAGCGTCAGCCTGGACCTGATGAAGCTGAAATCAGTACTCATGAGCTTTTGATGGAGAAAGCGCTCAGCCAAAGCTAGCGCAGCAGCACGGCTTACTGTTCTTTTTTCCTTTCTCTATTCAAACTTTTCTAGCTGCTCTAGCTTGAGCCAAACGTTAGGAGTCGGCACCCGGCCAAACTTAACGAGGCCGTATTCGTCGCGTACGTCTAGAATCTCGCCTCTAGTATCAAACAGGTAGCTAGAAAGGCGGGTATCGCTAGCCTTGGCTTCTATGCTGTTTTCAAACTTCTCTCGAACTAAGCGAACGAAGTCTCCTTTCTTTACTGGCTTCTCTGCGGGCATAGTTCTCTCGCGTACTTCAAAGGCGCGTACTAAAAGGGGCAATATCGAGGCAATGTGAGCGATCGGTCATTCTATGCAGCTATTGTATCGTTCTTAAGACTATTCCTCTCAAGGACTATAGCTTTGGTCACTTGCATGAGGACTGTTCTACCTAAGACTATCGTTGACATCATCGCTGACAGTTAGGGCAGTAGTGGGCTGAGCGACCAGCTAACTTGATGCGGGTAATCTCTGTGCCGCATTTTCGACAGGGCTCGCTTTCTCGATCGTAGACCCAGGCTACGCCACCATAGTTGCCGTTAGTGCCATGCACGTCTCTAAAATCGCTAAAGGTGGTGCCGCCAGATTCGATGCTTGTGGTGAGTACGTCTCGAATGGCCTGGTGTAGCTGGGTGATTTTTTTGCGGGTGAGGCGATCGCACACAACCGTAGGCCGAATCCCACTCAAAAATAGCGCCTCATCCGCATAGATATTGCCAATTCCAGCGACTAGCCGCTGGTCTAGCAGTGCGTTTTTAATCGGGCGCTTGCTCGCCTTAAGCGAACCGACTAGATACTCTACCGAAAACTCATCGGAGAACGGCTCTGGGCCCAACTTCTGTAACCCAGTCATCACCGATTCTATGGGTCGATCCGGCGGCACCCACCACAGACGGCCAAACGTTCTTTGATCGACGTAGCGAAGCTCTCTGTCGTCGTCAAAAAATAGTCTGACCCGGCAGTGCGTTTGCAGCGGCTCCTGCTGAGAAACCCACAGCATTTGCCCAGTCATACGGAGGTGTACTCCTAGCCAGCCGGAGGGTTCCAGTATAAATTTCGAGCCAGAGGAACAAGACTGCGAATTCGCCTTCGCCAGCGCGGCCATTAGATACTTGCCGCGCCGATGCCAGCTAGTTATCTGTACGCTTGTCATCGCCGCCAAAAAAGAATCAGCCTGCTCAGGATAGGCAATCGTCCGTGCTAAACGGATCTCGCCTCCTCGAACTGGCTGATTAAGTGAGACTCGGTTGAGCCCCCGACGGACGGTTTCTACTTCAGGAAGCTCAGGCACTGCACTCCTTCATCACTGCCTCTGACCATCGCGGTTACTTTTTAGCGGCTTTCTTCGGCGGTGCTTCTACTTCTACGAGCTCTGCCTCAGCAAAGTTGTTGGTATTCACCCCTGCATAGTTTACCTTCGTGAAGCGCACTACAACCGGATACTTGATACCGCTTTGATCGACTGAGGCAACAGAGCCAACTTCTCTGAACCAGTAAGACTCTGGGCGGAGAATTCTTACCTTAGAACCACGCTGAACCATGAATACTAACCCTCTCAAAAATGCTAGATATACCAGTAGGTTTTCGACAGACGCTACTTGTCTCTCAAGATTACTACTCTGCTGGTGCTATCCTTCGCTTTTTAAGTTTTGTTGCTACGAAGCGATAACTTTTGCAAAGATAGTTGAATAGTTTCTGTCTGCTTAGATTCTATCTACTTACAGCTAAACCGCAGCAAAGCCAGAGATCAGCGCTTCAGGTAGCCTGGTCTGAAAGTCTCCTTCCGGTGCCGTCAAAATTAGGCTGTTAGGTACATAACCACGGGTAGGCTGTAACAGACTGTTGCTAGGCGCAGGTGGCAGCGGTAAGCCTGGTAAGAAAGATGCGGCTCGACCCGTGGCCCTAGTGGGTACGGATGCTGAAGGGGTTGGTAGCGGTGACAGTAAAGATGAAATCGGTCTGCCGATTGCTGCTGGTAATGCTGCGACTGGCTCCGCCTCGGCGTCTTCTGTAGGCGCTGCTGCATCAGCTGCCGTGTCACTGCTGACTGGCTTAGATACCTCGATACCATTTTCTTCAAAGATGACGCGAGGTTCGTAGGCTAGGGTCTCGATGCGCTTGACTCGGACACTGCCATTGCCAATGCGATCGCCCACCTTGACATACCGCTCCGGCTCACTCCCCGAACGGACGATAGCATAGGGTATGCTGCCTAGCTGAACAATGCCAGAAACTGCTACCCCTGGCGCAATAATAGGCTGTGGGATAGAAGGCAGCTGCGCAATCGGCGACGGTGTTGGTAAGGGTTGTGATCGAACTCGAACCGCTGGTGGTGTCGGCCTAGCAGGCGCAGCCGCGTTAGAGCCAGATGAGCTAGAACCAGACGAGCCAGAACCAGATGAGTTAGTCGATGTGCCTGTGCTGTTGCCAGTCGCTGCTACCTCCGGTATTTCGACTAGCTCAGGCGCTAGCGGAATCGGCAGACTTGCAAAAGGATCGTTGCGCGATCTGGCTACTGCCTGAGCTCTAGCCGAAGGATCGGTCGACTGGATCAAATCTGCTGTTACAGTTGAGGGCGCTGCTATAGTGGGTTCCTCAAATGCCTCGTCAGCTTCGCTATCGATTGCGGTGGCAATATCTTGGCCGACTTCAGCGGCGCGTTCTCTTGACTCGGTAGTCACTGCTATCGGATCAATAATTTCAATATCTTCCCCAGCGCTCAGATATTGACAGCCAGCTAATGGAACTGTTACGACCAAGACTAGTAGCAACTGGCGCACATTTTGGTTTCGCATAGGACAGAAGAGTCAAAAGTTTGGAATCCGGCGCGGTTGACTGAATCTTTGTCTTGTTCAGAGCATTTTCTGCTCGACAAAAGTGGCCGAAGCCACGAGAACCTGCGCCCTCATAGAATAGACAGAAAGGAATAAAACTAACGGTCTTGGTCTGTGCTTTGCTGCGCTATTCGCCTTTGGCTGGACGCATAATTAGCTGTAGGTGCTGTAATCCCCTTCTAATTCGACGAGAGACAGTCACGGAGCTGATGCCTAATTTTTCGGCGGTTTCTTTCTGGGTTAGGTCATACAGGAAAACAAACTCTACAACTTCGCGAGTTCGTCTTTCTAGCTGGGCGAGCGCCTGCTGTAGCCTGATCTTATCTTCTTGTGCGAGCTGAAAGCTGCGGTAACCCGTATCAGGTAAGAGATCGCCTAGGGATGATGTGCCATCGTCGTTTCCTTTGACAGGTGCATCTAGGCTAAGCAGACAGCGGTTGCTACTCGCCAATCGGACTTGCTGCCATTCTTCTACGCTAATGCCGAGCCGATCGGCAATTTCATGGTCGCTAGGTTTACGATCTAGCTCACTTTGCAAATGACGAATAGCCTGCGCCGACTGGTTCTGCAAGACTTGCCACTTTCTGGGAATCCGTACGACTGTGCCTTTGTCTCTTAGGTAGTGCTGAATCTCACCTCGAATATAGGGAATGGCAAAAGAGCTAAACGCGTATCCTTTTTCTATATCAAATCGTTCAATCGCGTTGATTAGGCCTAGACTGCCGACCTGCATCAAATCGTCGAAGGTTTCTCCAGACTGACGCAGTCGGCGATGAGCTTCCTGGCGAACGAGTCCGATATTGAGCTGAACGAGACGGTTGCGCAACTGAAGCGAGCGATCTGTTTGATAGAGACTAAGCAGTTCCAAAGACTCAGTCTTTAGAGCTTGATGAGACGAACCGTGCATAGAAGAAAACCTATCGGATCTATCGTGATCCCTGAGCCAGCGAAGAAAATTAGCTAACGAGATCAGCCTAATTAAGCTGTTTTTCTGTCGCAATCGGGTTTACACGGAATCCGGAACCTATCGACGGTCTAATTGATATGGAAAAAAAAAGGACACCAGTCAAGGCATCCTTCTTTGAAAAAGTCTTCGATATGGGTTCCCAAATCGAAACTAAGCTATTCGAATCGCGCTAGCAACAGACGAGATACTAAGCGTCGAAGTCGGTTTCGATCCGACCGTAGAACACACCCTGCAAGCGAACGTCGTCCGCAGCAGCAGTTCCCATGTCAGTATCAGAAGGCTGCTCAGAGATGAACGTACCGCCAATTTCACCAGTATTGCTATCGACTTTGGAAACTTGGAGAGAGATAGTTCCACTGCCAACATCAAAGGCTTTGACGTTCTCTCTAGCGAGGTCATTAGCATCGGCGCGAGCGGGTAGAGCAACTGCGTTGTCGTAGCCAGTAGTAAGACCACGCGCCTTGGGATCTAGGAAGTTAGAAGTGCGGTAAGAAGGCACTCTAAAAGAGCCCTCAAAGTCGGTCGAGGTTGTGATAGCGTTCAAGCCAGTTTGAGAGCGAGCTTTAAGACCTTTGATAGTAAATAGGAAAGGAATCTGATCGCCGCCTGGTAAGAGTACGGTGATTGGCTGAAAGTCCATGCCTAGCTTTTCATCAAAGACAAGACTGCCGTCCTCTTGCAAGTTGATGTCGCCGCTGACTTGTTCAATAGAAGTGGTGTAGCGGGTGAGAGATTTTCCAGCAATAAACTCAGCTTCTTTTCGCTTGTTAGGAGATTCCTGCTTGACGAAGAAGCTAGTAGGCTCCAGACACAGATCAACTAGCTGATAGGTAGTACCGTCCTCTATGGGAATTTGGCCCCGACGGGTTTCGTCTACTTGAGGACAGCTATTGGCAAGTCCAGTGTTGCGAATTTCGTCGTAGGTAAGTGGAATTTCGCTGGTAGCAGACGGGCCTTCGCTACAGGCTGTTAAAACACCTAAGCAAAGGGCAAAAAACGCAGCGAGCAGAGCGCGATACCTCATGGGTAACCTCAAGACTATTCAATGATTAAAGGGTATTTAGTACATAATTTTACACTGCTACCGCCCAGTTTCGAGCCCAGTTGTGAGGTTGACTCCGCCAAGCAAATAGCTTGCACCAGAGCGGGGCGATCGCGTAGGCTCAGTCAGGCTAGCGCTGGCACCCGCTGCTCTACGGGCCTAAATTGTCCAAACAATCAGGTTACAAAAGTTAAAACAGTGAGAAAATCAGACGCTTCCCCACAAGACTCTCCGGATTCTGATGAGCTAAATGACCTGGTCCAAACCGTGTGGTCCGCTGCGCAGCGTCGTCAGGGAGACTGTCTTGCTCTGTTAGATCTGTTGAGACGTTTGGAGCGCTTGCACCACGACATTCGAGACACGCTGTTCTGCGACGCACTTCCCGAAAATCGTCAGCGGCTGTATCGGCTGCTTAAAGATATTGAGCAGGAAGGTGGATGGCCTTATATTCAGAGGATGCAGCTATTGTCGCTAGTCGATAAATTAGAAGAAGGCTCTTCTGAATCTACCGAAGAAGTGTTAAACGAATAGCTTTTGTGTTCCTTTTATGCGTTCTTCACGGTTCGCATTTGATTGTTCATCGTTTCTTCTCTGTAGCTAGTTTTCTGTTCTCTTTTTCGCTCTAGATTGTTGGATACCTACCCCATCTGCAATTGTGTCACGACTGATAGAGGTGGCACACCTGAGTGACCACACCACGGGTGGAAATCAGTAGGATATCCGGGGTGCGTAGAAAATTGGTTGAGCATGCAGTCGATAGAAGCAGACAGCTACGGTTTTGAGAGCATATGGTTTTGAGAGTAAGTCGAATGGTCGTAAAGAGCTGCCGGATATGGCTGCACAGGCGATTACACGGACTGCGGCGACATAGCTGGCTACGCAGCAACCTGCTTAGAAGTGCCGTGCTTAGCTGCTTTGTGCTGATCTCGCTACAGGCAATGATGGCTCAGCCCGTAAAGGCGAGCATGAACCGATTCTGTCAGATCTCTGAGGCTGATGCGCAGACTAAAGAGTCGCTGCGCGTGGCTGGACTACAGGGAGATGAGGCCTCTCAAAGAGAGTACAAGCAGCTCGCACGTCAGCAGGCAGAAGCTATGCACAGCTGTCGGCGTAGTCAATGGCCACAGAATCAAGCTGTTTGGCTACGGCTGTACCCTTGTGATCTGCGGCCTGGTGGGTTGGATGCGCTGATGGATCGAATCGTAAACCTGGGCTACAACCAGGTTTATATCGAGGCATTTTCTAACGGCCAGGTGCTGCTGCCCAAAAACGACAATCCTACGGTTTGGCCGAGTGTTGTTCAGTTTGATGAGTTTGCTGATCGCGACCTGTTGGCAGAAGCGATCGCCTCGGCGCACGAGCATAGTCTAGATGCCTATGCCTGGATGTTTACGCTGAACTTTGGCTATTCCTACGGTCAGCGCTCTGATCGCAGGCAGGTATTGGCTCGCAATGGCACCGGTTTCGATACGGTAGACTTTGCGGACAACGGGAAGAGCGGCGTCTCAGAGGAGGCATTCATCGACCCTTACAACCAAGTAGCTCAACAGGACTATCAGCAGATGCTACGAGCAGTGCTGGCGAGAAAGCCGGATGGCGCGCTCTACGACTACGTTCGCTATCCGCGTCTAGTCGGTGGTGGGTCCGTCGTCAGCCAGGTAAGAGATTTGTGGATATATGGCCCAGCGGCGAGTCAGGCATTCGTCCAGCGGGGCACTAATGGCAAAGGTCGAAGTTTAATTCAGAGCTTCTTGCAACGAGGGTATCTGACAGAGTCTGTCATTGCCCAGACGGATAGCATGTATCCAGACGAAGGTGAGCCCCTATGGCAGAGCCGGACGCCTGTTCCCGTAGCGCCAGATAAACTGGCTCCGGCAGCAGAAAGACGACCTGGTTTACAAAGTGAACTGTGGCGGCTGAGTGTGGCCCATGCGATTCAAGGCGTAGTTGATTTTTTGCAGGCGGGTGCAATGACTGCAAGACAGGAGGGACTTCCGACTGGTGCTGTCTTCTTCCCCAATGGCAATCGTGCTATTGGCAACGGCTATGACTCTAGGCTCCAGCACTGGAATCGCTTCCCGGCGTGGATGGACTTTCATCCGATGGCCTACGCTGTCTGTGGCAATACGAACTGCATTGTTGATGAGGTCAGGCGGGTGGCGAACGTACGGCGCAACCTGGCGACTGTAAAGCCAGCGCTAGCCGGTATCTGGGGCGTTACCCAAGAGAATCGTCCGTCTCTAGAGGCACAGATGGACGCGATACAGCAGGCGTTTCCTCAGATTAAGACAGTCAGTCATTTTGCCTTTTCCTGGCAGGATGCTGAGTTTGATCGGGTGAGGAAGTTCTGCCCAACGGTGACTCAGCGGCTGGATAATAGAGAAGTACTGCTAGGGGCAAATGAGTAGCCCCAAACACTCAGACAATTTGCCAGCTTACTGTAGGTAACCTCTAGGCGTGATGAACCAACCCTCGTAGTGACGACTGCTGCGGTTGCCGATGATGACGGTAGTGAGCATATCAATGGAGTGATTGAACATATCGCCGAGGGTAGTCAGAGTGATCTGTTCTTCTGGGCGGTAGAGCGATCGCGCCAACGCAACAGGCGTACCGGGCTCTCGATGCTGTAGGAGGCATTCCTGCGCAAAGACAATCTGCTCTGTTCGAGTTTTGGATTTGGGGTTATAAAGCGCAACGATAAAATCAGCAGCAGCAGCGGCCTGGAGCCTTTTTTGAATGACATTCCAGGGGGTAAGTAGATCGCTGAGGCTAATGGCACAGAAGTCGTGCATGAGCGGGGCTCCGACTTTGGCGGCGGCGGACTGTAGGGCGCTGACGCCAGGAAAGACCTGGACTGCGGGGGCTTTACCATTCCAGCCTGTTGCCCGCAGCTGTTCTAGGACTAGTCCGGCCATGCCATAGATGCCACAGTCACCGGATGAGATAACGGCGACGGTGAGACCCCAGTTCGCTAGCTCAATCGCTCTTTCGGCGCGGGCGCGCTCCTGGGTGATGGGCAAGGCTTCAACAATCTGGCCTGTGCATAGGAGCGGACGGATGAGATCGACATACAGCTTGTAGCCAATGACAACGTCAGCGCTGCTGATTGCCGCTTTGGCAGCAGGGGTGATTTGGTTGAGGCTGCCAGGACCAGTGCCGACGAGGTGAAGTTTGCCAGTGCGTCCGATGTATTCGGCTTGGGATTGGGCGATCGCAATAGTCACTGCACCTTTTAAGCCTGCTTGCTTGACGATCTGCTTTTGGACTCGCAGCTGACTAGCTTGAGTGATGGCGATCGCGGCTGCTTCAGCGACGCTGGGGGTACCGACCACCTGTTCGACGACTGCGGATGGATTAGGTACGGGCAGTGCCTTGAGAACTTCTGCCTCGAAGCACTCTAGCGGCCAGTTTTTTTCTTTGAGAAATTCGAGCAGTCCAGCTTCGTCCGCCTTGAGCGACAGAGTGGCGACTCCGGCGATCGCCTCTACGGCCAAATGATTTTGAGCGCACACTTTCTCGATGGCGTGGGCAATTAGCGCCTTCTCTGTGCCGCGTTCGCAGCCAATGCCTAGCCATAGAACGCGAGGATGCCACTGCACCTTTGGGAGGTCCGATTCTGGTTTGAAGCTTCGCAGGGTAGGACCGATCCAGACTCTAGCTTGAGGGCGCGGCTGACTGTCTCGATCTGCAAATTCGGGAAAGCCAAACTGAAAAGTGTGGCGATCTGGGAGATGCTTTTGCCAGAGGTCACTGCCTGCTTCTTGGATAATTTGCACAGGGGCTTGACTAGCGATCGCACTGCTGACGCCTAGCCAGTCTCCAGTTCCTTTTTTCCAGCCAAACGGCTCGCCTAGTGTGTCAATTGCAGGTAGCGCTAGGGCATTGGCTGCACCAGTAAGAACGGGCTGCGCATCAAGGAGTTGACTGATGCGCTGGGTGAGGCGATCGCCGCCTCCCTGATGCCCACCACATAGGCTGATGGCAAATTTCCCAGGCTGATCGATTACTACAACAGCAGGATCAATCGCCTTGTCACTCAGCAGGGGTGCAATCAGACGAACGACTGCGCCGCTGGCTAGACAGAAGACAAACCCCTCGTAGGTATGCCACTTTTCCTGCAAGAAAGCAGCAAGAGAAGTCTCGTAGATACGGCAGTTGAGATTTAAGGCCGTCGCTTCGGCCTGTAGGCTAGCCCCGATCCATAATTGGGCGATTTCTTCGAGCGATGATTCATATGGAGTTTCACCCGAGATTTGGCAGAGTGGAGCTAGGGAACGTAGTCCTAGAGATGTTGTGGCGATCGCGGCAATAGAAGGCATAGATAAGCTTACGAAAATAGGTCTAAAGGAAACGGTCCATAGGTGCCGTTAACGCTATCTAGCTCTGGTTCAGACGTGTGATAAGTCACCAGTACGCCTCTAGACTTGCCGCTATAGCCGTCTAGATACCAGTCATTTTTCAACGTATTGAACTTCAGATAGACAGCGCCTGTTTGCTCTGGCAAATCTAGGTTGATAGGCTGACTAAGCGCAGCTACGTACCCTTTCAAGGCAGCTTTCGCTGCGGCCACAGAGTCTGCGCAGATTCCCAACGTCTGATACTCGCTCATCTCGTTGAGCCAGAGCAAGTCTGCACAAATAGCCTGACGCTGGTCAGCGGAGAGTGACACTAGCTCAGAACCTAGTGTCGCTTTGATCAAAGTTTGGCGAACTGTTTTGAGTTTGGCCGCAATAGCCGCCTCATCCATTCCGTACAGCGCTTCTATAGACACCAGCTCGCCTCAAATCAATCTCTCCAGCTTACGCCATCATCTATCGTTCTACTTTAGTTTCAGGCTTTAGTTTCGGGCTCACTAAACCCAACCACCTACCCCACTCACCATGCCTTACTCTCTGCGCGTTGCCGATATGCCTACTACAGAGCGGCCCCGCGAACGTCTGTTGACCTATGGTGCTAAGCGCCTATCCGCAGCCGAGCTGATTGCATTGATGTTGGGCACCGGGCAGGGCGCTGGAAAGCTATCAGCAGTGGGGCTAGGGCAATTTATCTTGCAAGAATTAGGCAAAGAACGCCCGGATAGCGATGGACTACCGGCCCTTAGAGATGTCACCGCTGAAGAGCTGATGAAAGTCTCTGGTGTAGGACCTGCCAAAGCGGCAACAATTTTGGCAGCAATAGAACTGGGGAAAAGAGTCTTGCAAAGTCAGCCGCCAAGTATGACGGTGGTTGACGATCCTGCGGTCGCGGCGGCGGCGCTAGGGCATGAACTGATGTGGCAGTCGCAAGAGAAGTTTGCCGTGCTGCTACTAGATGTCAAACATCGAATTATTGGCAGTAAAGTCGTCAGTGTGGGCACTGCAACAGAAACAATTGCACATCCTAGAGATATCTTTCGAGAGGTAATCAAGCGAGGAGCCACTAGAGTGATCGTGGCGCACAATCATCCTTCCGGCGCTCTAGAGCCTAGCCAAGAGGACATTTCTCTGACTCGGCAGCTCTTAAAGGGCTCACAGCTTTTGGGTATCCCCTTGCTAGATCATTTAATATTGGGGAATGGTGACTGGTCTAGCATTCGCCAGAACAGCGATCTGTGGAGTGAATCGGCAGAGTGATCGGCTCTGCCAAAACGCCACGCTTCTAGCTAGACAGATTTATAGGCAAAGTTGAGCGTTGCCCACTGAGCTACATCTAGCTTGTAGTCGCTGGTTTCGTTAGCTGAGCTAAGGTCGGCTAATAGCGCCTTGACCGTTTCTAGAGGATTGGGCAGCGGGCTGACGCGCTGGCCGCGATTGTTAAGGGCGCTCTTGAGAATGCCAACTGTCTTAGTCAGCGGACGAGTGCTACAGACGACGTAGGTCTCAACCGGACCAGCTGGGCTTTCGACGTCCCAGTCGAGGTTAGCTTCGGGGATAAAAACTGAGCTACTAGGGGCAATACTTGCCGAGATAGAAGAGAGAATATCTTGTTCGGCGATTTCTTCGGCAGCTTCAACAGCGGGCATGTCTCCTAACGCTGGATAGAAGGCAGAGAGTCTTTCTTTTGGATCGACGTTGATTAGGGTGTAATAGAGCGGTACCGAGCCCTCATTGAATATTTGATAGCGAACGCGACTACCGATTTCGACAGTAGGAATGAATCCTTCGATTGAAGCGTCGCTGTTTTGGGACGCTTTGAAGGTTTGACGGCTGATCAGCAGTTTGTTTTGCTTTGGCCCAACCCGTTCTAGGGTGACGCGTACAAGCAGCTTAGAGGCGGATCTGTTTTCTGTGAGGCGCAGCAGCTTGAGCGCGGTGAGGGCTTCTAACTTGTCGGTTAGACGATTGATGGCGGGTTTGATTGCTTCTTCTTTTTGGGCGATGGTGCCGGGAATGGGCGATCGCGTTACCGAAAACAATCCATAGCCCTGCATGACGCTCACCTCGGCAGGCTGTTCGAGTACAGGACTATCGAGCTCGTTGGCTAGATCGGCGCTAGCAATTTTACTCTGAGCAAGCTTTCTATTCATCTTGGTCGGATACAGACTGGCCGTGAGTGTCTCATCGGTTCCGACTATGGGTTTGGCGAATAGACAATCTGCGGGCAGCTCTGTATCAGAGGTAGAGCTAACAAATGTCAGCGCGGAGAGCGCGCTGGTGGCATCGACTCGTTCGATTCGCTCTAGGCGACTGTCGAGTGCGACAACGAGATCAATATCTTGCGGTAGGGTTCGCACTGCTTCAAAAACGGGCTGTCCTGGCTGTAGGGAAGCACCGTTGTTAACAGCCTCTTCTATCAGTCTGGCTTTACCGGTGAGGGCATTGTGCGATCGCATCTTCAACCGCCTGCCTTGACAGATCATTACCGAGTCGGCGCTAAAATACTCCAGCACTCTAGGCGGGAGCCCACCCATCCATAGCGTCGCGGTCTTCCCATCGGCGCTGACTTCTTTGATTACAGCGCCGCCCCGAGTCTGATCAAGCAGCGGCGTGTTGTAGATAGGCGTTTTTTGGATTGGGCCGCTGGCGTCTGGCTGCTGACTGCTGCTGCCCCAGCGTACCAGCGCCTCCTGGGATCTAGCCATCACTCTTTCTGTCATCACCGGCGCAGGCGCTGACCACAGATACTGAGTCATAACGTAAGTGAATGCGCCTGCGTTAAAGTCATGCCACTGACGCTCTAAGACGACCTCATCAACGGGTCCACCTCTAAGCAGTACGCCTGGAAAGTCATCGCTCTCTTTCATCAGCCGCTGGTCTGATAGAAGCGGAAATGGTAGGGGAGACTGACCGCTGGCAATTTCTGAACGGCTACGCGATCGCAATCCACCCGAGAGCGGCACATTAATATCGACTGACCCGGTATCTAGTACCGTAGTCACATTCTTAGTCTTCAGCAGGCGCAGCAGCGTTTTGAGCTCTACTTCGGAAATATCATTGATGGCCGGGTGCCTTGATGTGGGTAGCACTCCGTCTACGGGCACCAGCGTTCTTTGCAACGACTGACTATTGCCATCATCTACCCGTACCTGGGAGCCAAACCCACTGAAATGGACAACCACCACATCGTTAGCTTTTGCCTGACTGTAGAGATGGTCTACAAAAGCTTGGTAAAAGCCTTCTCTCGTCGCCTCCGCGTTGGTCAAACAGACAATATCCGCTGGTAGAAAGCCAAACCGATGAATCAGCAGCTCTTTTTGCAAAGCGACATCGGTTAGACAGCCTGCTAGCTTGCCGTTGACCGGCTGGTTCGAGGGTAGCGCTGCGGCTGGATAGTCATTGATGCCGATCAGTAAAGCTAGCTTGCGTCCTTGAGACTGAGCAAGGGCTTCACTGTATGCCTTTGCCTTTTTAGGAACTGCTAGCTTGCTGGCTAATTCAACTGAGAGATCGGTGAGGCCAAGAGCGGCGACTATGACGCCCGCTTGCTTAAAAAACGAACGACGGCTCAAACCCTGACCAATAGCCGCCTTTGGATTCTGTATGCGCACCCATATGACCTCACCCACTGTCTTTGCTCTAACCTACTCTAAGCGTTAAAGACACTTGAAGACAGTATCTAAGCCTTCATTGCCTTAATTAGCTCGGCAGCAACTTCAGGGCGAGAGAACTCCGGCGGTGGCTGCTTGCCTTCGCGCAGCATCGCTCGCACTTTGGTTCCGGAAAGGTGGATACGCTCTTCTGGTGTCGCTGGGCTAGTTTTAGTCGTCGCCATCGTGCTAGTGCGAGTGCAGTAGAAAGCGTGCTCGAACTTCATTGGCAAAATCCCTAGCTCACCCGGCTCGAACTCATCGAAGATGGCCTGAGCGTCATAGGTACCGTAGTAGTCGCCTACGCCTGCGTGATCGCGGCCCACAATGAAGTGCGTACAGCCGTAGTTTTTACGAATCAGCGCATGGAAGATGGCTTCGCGAGGACCCGCGTAGCGCATCGCCGATGGATTGATCGCTAGGATGACGCGATCTTGAGGAAAGTAGTTTTCCATCATGATCTCGTAGCAGCGCATCCGCACGTCAGCTGGAATGTCATCGCTCTTGGTTGCGCCGACTAGCGGATGCAAGAATAGGCCATCTACTGTCTCTAGGGCGCACTTTTGGATGTACTCGTGAGCGCGGTGGATGGGGTTGCGAGTTTGGAAGCCGACGACTGTTTTCCAGCCGCGATCGCGAAACTGCTTGCGAGACTCGGCAGGATCAATTTGATAGTCAGGAAATAGAGGATGAGCATCGCGCTCTAGCAGCCAGACGTCGCCAGCTAGGTTGATAGGCCCTTGTTCGTAAACGACCTTAACACCAGGGTGGGCATCTTCTTCGGTGCGATAGACGTTGATCGCTTCTTTTTTCTTATCGTAGGTGTACTTTTCGCTCAGCTCTAGCACGCCGATATAGCGACCGCTCTCATCATCTAGGCGAACAAGCGAGCCAATCTGTAGCGGTTCTGCAACGGCTTCGGTCACAGAAAGCGTCACGGGTACAGACCAGGGTACGCCGCTAGCCAAGCGCATATCGGTGACAACTGGCTCGTAGTCAGCTTGAGTCATAAAGCCAGTGATGGGACTAAATCCACCAATCGCAATCATGACTAGATCGGAGGCCGCTCGCTTGTCTAGCGTTACCCGAGGTAGGTGGTCCGCTTTGCTCAAAAATTCTTCTTTTTGCTCAGCGCTGGCCAAGCGATTGATCAAAGTACCGCCATGTGGCGCAATGCCATCTTTTATTTCAGTCAAGGGATCTTTCCTCTCTAAGTCTGCGTCTTTTCTCTACGGGTTTATGCGGATGTATACAGGTTTAGAATAGCTATTGCTTCATAGCTACTTTGCAACTGTATTGCCGTTTTGGTAGCGAAGCTATGTGATATCAGAGCGTGACGGCTCAATAATACCCCCTCCAAGCACCCGTCCCTCACTGTCGTACCAGACAGCGGCCTGACCTGGGGTTACTCCAAACTGAGGTTCATCAAAAATTATTCTGACGCGAGTGGTTTCATCCGCACTTTTCGTTGGAATTACGGTTGCCTTCACGCCTTGCGATCGATAACGGATTTGAACCTCTACGGAGATAGGACTTGTCGGCGAAGCAATCGAAACCCAATTCACCCGGTGAACCATACACTCAGGCGAAGTCACGCTGTCCCTTTCACCGACGACAACCTGATTGCGCCCTACGTCCAAACTCACTACATACAAAGGATTGGGCGCAGCAATGCCCAATCCCTTTCGCTGGCCAATTGTGTAGTGATGAATGCCTTCGTGCTGGCCCAGCACCTGCCCAGTTGTAGTGACGATGTCACCGGGTTTTGGCACTAAGAACTTGTCCAAAAAGCCCTTCATCGAGCCGTGCTGCTCGACTAGGCACAGATCTTGACTTTCTGGCTTGTCGGCGGTGTGCAAACCCAGGCTAGCAGCGATTTCACGAGTTTCTGGCTTCGTCTTCTCACCTAGGGGAAACTGGCTAGCGGCTAGGTGCGTTTGGCTCAGATCATACAGAAAATAAGACTGGTCTTTGTTTCTATCAACGGCCCGGCGCAGCTCGTATCGTTCGGTGTCGGAATTGTAGGTAATTCGGGCATAGTGGCCCGTGGCGATGTAGTCTGCGCCCATCTCATTGATGGCGTACTCTAGCATCGGACCGAACTTTACAGTGCTATTACATTGCGAGCAGGGGAGGGGTGTGACCCCTCGGGAGTAGCCTTCTACCAGGTAGTTGACAATATATTTCTCAAAGACCTCACGTGAATCGACCACGTTGTAATCGATGCCAAGTTCGTCGCAAAGCTGGGCAGCGTCGGTCATCCCTTCCGAACAGCACTGACCTTTGCCTTTCATTAGCCAAAGGGTGAGGCCAATGACTTCGTGGCCCTGATTGTGAAGGGTGGCTGCGGCGACGGAGCTATCGACTCCGCCGGATAGTCCGACGACAATTTTGCTCATGAATTTGCTCATGAAATGGTGCGATTGTTTGCCCTATTAGGCTAGCACTCGCCGCTATTATCGTTTGACTGTTTTTGGCTAGCCTTTTCAGCTTTCTCTAGTTCCACAATTCACAGCACGAATGGCTCATCTGGGACTGCGTAGCCTTCTGCTGCTAGGTCGTCTAGGATCTGCTGAGCAATGTCCATGCCCCAGTGCTGCCCAATTAGCATGCTGTCTTGAAGGACTAAGGGCATCTTTTCGAGGACGCTTTGGCCCGCTGGGGTTTTATAAAAAGCGATGATGGCATCTAACTCTTCTATGGTGAAGTGCTGTGCGTAGATTGGAATAACCAATCGGTTGAGTTCTTCGTAGTCGACCTTTTCTAGAAACCGATCCCACCAACCGTCTGGAACGTCGATGTTGATCTGTCTGAATTGATCGACGATAGATTCTATTACCTGAATATTGAGCTCTTCGCTATCAGTGATGCTTAGCAGCTCTTCAACCTTTGCGACAGTCTCTGCCGAAATTTCATCCGAGGCTTCCTCTGTCGAAATTTCAGAGGTTGGCATCTCGGCTGGCAAGCTTTCTGCTTCAGGTTCTATAACTTCTTTTGGCTGAGCATTCTTGTTAGCTGTTAGCTCACTGTCATCTATAGAAGACGCTGATGCCATCGATGGAAGAACCGTCAATAAGCAGGAGAACATTACTGAAGATGTCGCTGCTACACGTAGAAGAGATCTTGTCATAGTATTCGATATGTATGGGTTAATACTCTCGCATTTGAATCATTACAAAAATTACGAGAGGGCTTGAAGCGTATGGGGAGGCGTATTGAAATAGATGACCTTGTGCAATTGTACTTGCTAGCTCGAAGCACCTTTTCCAGCCTTGCCTTATCGTAATCGTGCGTTGCCGTTAGCGTCGTCGTGGTAATCGCCGCTAACATAATTGACATATCAATCTTCATTGACGCTTCAATGCTGCTAACGCTCTCGACTACGCATCAGCCTGCAACTGACCTAGGCTATCTACTGCACAAGCATCCAGAGCGGACTCAGACTTTCGCGTTGGGATTTGGGCAGGCGCACGTTTTCTATCCGGAGGTGAGCACAGAGCGCTGTACGGTGGCGCTGCTGCTAGAGATTGATCCGGTGGGGCTAGTCCGAGGACAGTCTTCTCGGCGGAGCGCTCAGCAGCACGGGCAACTGGGTCAGTATGTAAGCGATCGCCCCTATGTGGCATCTTCTTTTTTGAGCGTTGCGATCGCCAAAGTATTCGCTACAGCCCTTTCCGGTCGCTGCAAAGACCGCCCCGAGCTAGTCAACACGCCTATTCCGCTTACGGTGACGCTTCCAGTCCTTCCCTGTCGGAGCGGAGAACCTTTTCTAAGAGACCTCTTTGAACCTTTAGGCTACAAAGTCACGGCTAGCTCAATCCCGCTAGACGAGACCTTCCCTGACTGGGGAAATAGCCGCTATCTGTCGGTTACGCTCACTCATACAATTCGCCTGTCGGATTTACTCAGCCATCTCTATGTGCTGATTCCGGTCATGGATGAAGACAAGCACTACTGGTTTGGTGATGATGAAGTCGATAAGCTGATGCGCCACGGTGAAGGCTGGCTAAAAGAACATCCGCTCAGAGGAAAAATTACTCAGCGATACTTCAATCGGACGCGCAAACTGGCAGCTGTAGCGCTTTCACAGCTGATGGAAGGGGAAGATCCTGATGCCGATGCGGAGATTGCTGCGCAAGGCTGGCAGAAGCTGGCGGCGAGAAAACCTGTGAGCTTAAATCAACAACGAATGGCGATAGTCGCTGAGGTGCTAAAAGCGCACAACGCAAAGAAAGTAATTGATCTAGGCTGCGGCGAGGGCAGTCTGCTACAGGTTCTGCTCGAGGATAATTTTTTCGAGCGGCTGATGGGAGTCGATGTCTCTTTTCGAGCGCTAGAGACTGCGAAGAAAAGACTAAGGGTAGAACAGATTCCGGTGCATCAAAGAGAGAGAATTCAGCTGATGCAAGGGTCTTTGACTTATCGAGACCAGCGTCTGATTGGCTATGACGCGGCGACGGTAGTTGAAGTAATTGAACACCTGGATCTAGATCGACTACCAGCGTTTGAGCAGGTACTATTTCAATCTGTGCAGCCTCCGGTTGTTGTGATCACCACACCTAATGCCGAATTCAACGTGCTGTTTCCCACTCTGCAAAAAGGACACCTGCGCCATCAGGACCATCGGTTTGAGTGGACGCGGCGAGAGTTTCAAGACTGGTCAGAACAGGTTTGTCAACAGTTTGGCTACAGCGTGGAATTTCAGGGGATTGGCTTTGACGATCCGGCGGTGGGAACGCCGAGTCAGATGGGCGTATTTGTGAGGCAAGAGGGCCGCAAATGAAAATTACATTTCCAGATCTGTCTTTGGTAGTTTTAATCGGTTCTTCCGGAGCAGGAAAGTCTACCTTTGCACGTAAACACTTTGCTCAAACGGAGATTCTATCATCCGATCACTTCCGAGGCGTGGTCTCTGACGATGAGACGGACCAGTCAGCGACCAAAGACGCTTTTGAGGTGCTGCACTACATCTTGGAAAAGCGTCTGAAAGCCGGGAGGCTGACGGTGATTGACGCGACAAATGTACAGAGAGAGGCACGTCGTTCTTTGCTGAAGCTAGCGAAACAGTATCATTTCTTTCCGGTGGCGATCGCATTCAATCTCCCTGCCGCCTTCTGCCACGAACGCAATCGACAGCGGCCAGACAGACAGTTCGGTCCACATGTGGTAAACAATCAGACTAGAGCACTAAAGCGATCGCTCAAAGGACTAAGACAGGAAGGCTTTCGCTACATTTACAAGCTAAATTCTCTCGAAGAAATTAACGCAGTGGAGATAGAAAGGCAGCCGCTGTGGAACAATCGCAAGCACGAGCATGGACCCTTTGACATTATTGGCGATGTTCACGGCTGCTGTGACGAAGTAGAACAGTTGCTGAAGAAACTGGGTTATCAAACGCAGAACTCGATGGCAAGCGCTGATTCCTTCTGGCACTTTCCAACCTACGTGCATCCAGAAGGAAGAAAAGCAGTTTTTCTAGGTGATTTGATCGACCGTGGACCGCGCATTCTAGACACGCTAAGGCTAGTCCACAACATGATCGCAGCCGGGTCGGGTATGTGCATTATGGGCAATCATGAGCACAAGCTAATTCGTAAGCTAAGCGGTAAAAACGTGAAAATCACCTACGGCATGGCCGAGACTCTAGCGCAGATTGAAGCGTTGGCAGAGGAACGACGCGATCGCGACCATGACATCCAAGAAATTCAAGCATTCCTCAAATCTCTGATCAGTCACTACGTCCTAGACGATGGCAAGCTAGTTGTTGCCCACGCGGGCCTGCGGGAAGAATTGCAGGGGCGCGGTTCCGGCTATGTGCGTAGCTTTGCACTGTATGGACAGACCACAGGCGAAACAGATGAGTTTGGTCTACCGATTCGACAGAATTGGGCGACCGACTATCGAGGGGCAGCAATGGTCGTTCATGGACATACGCCCGTTGCCAAAGCTGAGTGGTTGAACAATACTATCGACATCGATACGGGCTGCGTGTATGGACTGCGGCTGACCGCTTTGCGCTATCCAGAAAAGGAGCTGGTGAGCGTAGATGCGGCGAGAGTATACCGTGAGCCGAAGCGGCCAATAGAAGCGCTCAAAGCGGACAATGGCCTAGGGCTCAACGCCGGACTGACGGCTCAGCAGACCCACGATCATGTGCTTGATATTGCCGATGTGCTGGGCAAGCGGGTGATTGGAACTAGGCTGTACAAGAAGATTACGATTCGAGAAGAGAATGCGATCGCAGCATTAGAGGTAATCAGTCGGTTCGTCGTCAACCCTAAGTGGCTAATCTACCTGCCGCCTACCATGTCGCCAGTCGCGACTTCCAAACTGCCAGGACTGTTGGAACATCCAGCCGAAGCCTTTGACTACTATCGTCAGCAAGGCGTCAGTACAGTCATGTGTGAGGAAAAGCACATGGGTTCTAGAGTTGTTGTCATCGTTTGTCGTGATCAAACCGCCGTCCAAAAGCGTTTTGGTATAGAGAGTGATGATGTTGGCATCTGCTACACCCGCACCGGAAGAAGGTTCTTCAGCGATCCGGCAATAGAGACGGCCTTCATCAACAGGATTCAAAAGGCATTAAGCGCCACCGACTTCTGGGAAACTTTCTCAACCGATTGGGTCTGTCTAGACTGCGAGCTGATGCCTTGGTCAGCCAAAGCGCAAGGCTTATTGAGACAGCAATACGCACCTGTTGGCGCAGCGGCTACTTGGGGATTGGCCGCTACTGTTGCCGCTTTAGAAACAGCCGCCTCACGCTCTGCTAAAATTTCTACAGAAGTCTCGAACTTACTAGAACGACAGCGACAGCGATCAACGCTGGCTCATCAATATGTAGACGCCTACCGCCGCTACTGCTGGCCCGTAGACAGCCTGTCTGATCTAAAGCTAGCCCCTTTTCACATTCTGGCAACCGAAGGGAAAGTGTATGCTAACCGCACCCACGAATGGCATATGCAACAGATCGCCAAGATTGTTCAGGCTGATCCAAATTTGCTTCTATCGACTCGCTGCAAGGTAGTCGATGTAGACAGTGATGCTAGCTGCGCGGACGGCACCCGCTGGTGGGAAACCCTAACGGCTACGGGGGGTGAAGGCATGGTGGTTAAATCAATGGACTATATTCATCGCGGGCAGAAAGGCTTTACACAGCCCGCCGTAAAGTGCCGTGGCGCAGAGTATCTGAGGATTATCTACGGCCCTGAGTACTCTCTAGCAGAAAACCTAAATCGATTAAAGAATCGAGGATTGAACAGAAAGCGAGCCCTAGCTATCCGTGAACTTTCGCTTGGGATTGAATCGCTAGAGCGATTCGTCAATAGAGCCCCTTTGAGAGATGTTCATGAATGTGTATTCGGTATTTTGGCATTGGAAAGTGAGCCAGTCGACCCGAGACTATAGCTGTTCAACTTTCGTATAACCATCAGAAATAGCCTCACGAGAACTCTGCGTATTGCTAATCAGAGCGGTCGAAGAATCTGCTGGCTGCGATCTATTCTGTTCTGACTGCAACGCTAGTCCTCGAAGATCTCTTGATAGGGAGTTTTGTTACTTTCAGTGAGTCTCTCCGAGATTTGGAAAGTAGGTTTTTCTTTCATTGAGTCGTAGGCTGCATAGCCGAGCGGCAGCAGCGTACAGAACCCAAGCGTGATGCTACCAGCTACGCACAGACCTTTTACTGCTTTTGAGGCGCTGAGCGCTTCGATATATTTGCCTTGCTTGTAGAAGTCTTTTACCTGTGCGGCTTGGATAAAGGCGGGAATTCCAAAGGGGGGAAATAGCATCAGGGTAGAGAATGCTGCTTGCCAGTTGCTAGGCGGGCAGGGCTGACCTTTGTAGAGGTCGTAGAACTGATTCCATTCGGTGCGTCTGACGCCTTCTACGTGGCCGATTAGCTGAAATTGATTGACGCCTGAGAGCTGCATGGGCACTAAGTGCTCGCGGATAATATCGGGCAGGGTGTAGTAGTTGATACCTATGCCGACACTCCGATAGATGTGGACCGCAAGCTGAGCGCCATTGTGCTGCACTTTGGCAGAGATATCTTTGGCGGCGAGGGCGTCTGAGAGAAGATCGCTGAGTCCGGCATCGTAAGCGGCTTGCTGTGTATTAGCTAGCTTTTGCTTGGCTGTTTCCAGGGTGAAGTCGTTGCAGACAGCAAGTTCCCAATCGGCGATCGCACCGACTGTATCACCGAGCTGGTCACGTAGATTGCCTCTGCATAGATAGGCTCGGGCAAAAGTAGGATCAGCGGCGATCGCACTGCTAAAATCAGCTAGTGCCTGTCTGTGTCTTTCTTGTTCAAGATGGGATAGGGCTCTGTGATAGTAGGGCTCTGAATATCGGGGCCAGTGGGCGATTGCTGCTGACCAGTCAGCTAGTGCCGCCGCTGCATTACCTGAGCGTTGGCGTAGCTGGGCTCTGTGGTGATATGCCTGAGCTAGCGGAATATTTAGAGGTGTGTCGGTGTGGACACTTTGCGTGAGGGGTGCTTCTTTTGAAGCCTGCTCGGACTTGATGACTGCCTCAAAATCTGCGATCGCCGCTTCAGTGTCGCCTAGCTGAAGTCGGCTGATGCCTCTCATCACCTGAACCTGGGATGTAGGCGAAAATCCTTTCTCCATTGCTAGGGTGAATGCCGCCGCCGCTTTGGCATAAGACTGGTGTCGAAGGTGAGTAATCCCTCTTCGATGTATGAGCTTGGCAATCTGCTGTTGATAGGCAGCTTTTAGCGGTAGTGTCATGCGAAGTCCCTGGATATCTAGAAGATGGTAGCGCCGAGAGTGAAGTCTAGACTGTATGAGCGACAACTGTCTCTAGAGATCGGTCGCTTTTTATACTGTCAGTTCACCGTTTTCACCCTAGCGACTTTGCTCATAGAAGAGATCGGCGCTAAGACCGAACGCTGAGCCACAAAACGGACAGTAACCTTTATGTATTTTCATGGGTTTGAGCAGCTTAAGTATCGTTCTTTGGAAACACTTGTATAGATATACGAGGAGATTTTGAGTCGTCGGGGAGTTAGTTTGAGCGGATATAGCCTTGTCCTAGTTGCTGTAAAGAGGGATGCTTTCAGCGCCTAATGTGACCAGTGCGCTAGGAGAAAGCCAGGTTGAGATGACAGCGAATACGGTAGCTGGAGACTTTTTAGTGCTTGCAGAGCTAGGCGAGCTTTCAGCTACTGCGAATCTGGAAAATACAGCAGATGTGGCGAGTCAGTTTGCTTTTAGAACAGCGAGCACTCAATTAGTGAGCGTAACAGATACACTTACGCCTGCGGCGCTGAGTACAACGCAATCCGAGATTACTGTGAACGCATCGATAGCAGAAATACTTGAGATTGTTAGTGGTGACGATCAAAGTGCAGTGGTAGGAACTCGATTTGATGAAGATCTGACGGTACAGGTGCGCGATCGCTTTGGCAATCCCATCATTGGCGAGCCGATCAATTTTACGGTGCCCGATACGGGCGCTAGCGCTAGGCTGTTGCAAACGAATCTACTAACTGACATGGCTGGCCAAGTGACGACTGGCGCGATCGTCAATGAGCAAGTCAGAGACTACACCGTACAGATCAGTTTGTTTAAACTGCTCGAAACCCTGAGACTATCTAACGCTGAACTGATCAATACTGAACCGCCCAATACTGACTCAACCAATCTGGTGGAATGTTTCCGACATTGGAACTGTGGCACTCATGACAGAATTCTATGAGCGGCGACAGGCTAATCCGCTGCGGCTCTTTGTGCTGCGAGCCGCTCAGCTCTCGCTTTTGTCAGGCGATACCCGCATCGAGAACAACAGATTGATCACTCAAGCTAGTCAATCAGCAATTCCCAATGGCCTAATCAGTCAGGACACTATCAGCTTTAAGCATCCGTTCTTTTGGGCGGGATTTATGCTGGTGGGCAACCCCTGGTGGTAGCTACCGCGCTATGCTGACTTGTGTGAACACTATTGAGCTTGATGGTTGTGGGTCTAATATCTGGTGCGCCCATTACAGATGTAATTGTAGATGTTAGAGACCTGACTAAGCGGTTTGGGAAAACGACGGTTTTACAAGGCATCAACCTTTCGGCGTCAAGGGGTACCGTTTTGGGCGTGCTAGGTCCCAATGGCGCTGGCAAGACTACGGCAATCAACTGTTTGACTACGCTATTGGTGCCAGACAGTGGGCAAGCAACGATTGCTGGCTACGATGTGGTCAAGCAGCCTGCGGCAGTGCGATCGCTCATCAGTCTGACCGGACAGTTCGCCGCTGTAGACGAAGTTCTCACCGCTCGCGAGAATTTAATCCTGTTTGGCCGCCTGCTTAGGCTTTCTTCTGGTGCGGCCAAGCGTCGTGCTACTGAGCTGTTGACTCAGTTTGACCTGGTTGAAGCGGCTGACCGACAGGTGAAGACGTTTTCTGGTGGAATGCGACGGCGACTAGACTTGGCCGCTAGTATCGTCGTCCTGCCACTCGTCCTGTTTCTAGACGAACCCACCACTGGGCTCGATCCGCGCAGTCGTCAGCAGCTGTGGGCAGTCGTCAAAGATCTAAAATCTCAGGGAATCACGATCATCCTAACAACGCAGTACCTAGAAGAAGCCGACGCGCTAGCCGATCAAATTGTTGTAATCGATCACGGAAAAGTAATTGCCGAAGGAACGGTAGACGAATTAAAAGACCGAGTCGGCGGTCAGTTCTGTGAATTGCGGCTGGTCGACTCGGTTAATGTGCCAAAAGTGAGAGATCTGCTGGCTGATATCGGTGATTTGGTCGTTAGAGAGAATAGGTTGCTGGCGATCGCAGCGCCCAAAGGAGCCAAAACGCTGAGCGAGATTGTGCTGCGATTAGAGGAGAAAGGAATTGCGATCGCCGATATTTCCCTCCGCCGTCCCAGCCTAGATGATGTCTTCTTCAAGCTCACAGGTCACACGACCAAAGATTGATTAAGCGGTTGTTACCAGCCGTCCATCCCTCACGCAGCTCATATAATGATGAGTGCCCATACAAGAGCTATCTGCTGTGAACAATTCTCCCTTCCACGATCCGCAACAAAATCCCTTACCCGATGCAAACGACATTGAGCAAGAAGCCGCCAGCGATATAGAACCAGATCCCTTACAAGCAGATCCGCCTCGTAATCCCTCCCCGCATGTAAAGCAGGACATACAGAAACTGCGCAATCTCATTATCGGACTGCTAGTCGCAGGACTGGCATTGGGTTGTCTAGTAGGGATTGGGGTTATCTTTTTCATGAAGCGCACTGGCTTAGCCGATCCGCCAAACTCCAACCAGGGGCAGGTATACGAACGGCCGGATGTTTCTATTCTCAACGATGCTAAGAACTGATGAACACTGACAGAGCGTAGAAATGATTAGGTGCCAGTACACCGCAGCGGCGTCAGGTTGTAATACTCATTGATACCAATGCAGATAGCCCAGTTTTTGCTCATAAAAAGGCGGTTTTCCCCATTGCGTCCTAGTTTAACCGCTGCGCTTCACTATTAGAAAGCATGGCTCGTGTAGATTGATTCGAGAGAAATTACCAGCTTATATTGCTCAAGAGCGTTTAAGAAGAAAGTAACCCAACCCGGCGAAAGGTTCATATCAATCAAAATTTCCATGCAGACTGTAGCGGCACTTCGATTTCGTCTACTCGCCAAGCGGCATAGACCAAGGACTCTTTGATGTCATCTGCTTCTAAGTAGGGATATGCAGTTAGAATCTCTGCTTCGCTGCGACCCGTTGCCATCAAACCCAAAATAGTCCCTACTGTGACTCGCACTCCTCTTATACAGGGTTTGCCTCCCATTACTTCAGGATTCCAAGTAATACGAGTTAGTGCCTGCATGCTTCTATACCGTAACTGATAATAGAAATTATACAGCTGCTGTCTGGCTACAGATAGTCACCGCTAGAGGATAATGCTGATAATCTATTGGTTGTACAGCCTTTTTGACCTATGCATCTAGACAGTGATACAGAATCGCTAGCTCGCCAAATGATTGCTCATCGGCAAGAGACTGGCTGGCAGCGGGCGATCGCAGACAGCCTATTGATCACCGGGCGTAATCTGATTCGGCTGAAGCGTAACCCGATTGTGATAGTTGCGATCGCAATCTTCCCCACCGTTTTTCTTTCCGGCTTTTGGATCATTGGCCAAAAGCTGATGGCCCAGCAAGGCGTCGACTATATCCAGTACCTAGTGCCTATTATCAATGTGCAGGTGCTGTTCTTCTCCGGGCTCGGCTCAGCGATTATGCTCGCCAAAGACATCGAAACTGGGATGATGAACCGCTGCCGGGTGATGCCTATCTCTAGGGTTGCAGTCGTTGCTGGACTGGTCATGGCATACATGGTGCGGGCCTTTATTGCCACTATTATTCTGTTCTTTGTTGCTTATGGCTTTGGATTTCGCTTTTATGGTGGGCTGTTTGACTGGATCGGCTATTTCATTTTGATCGTCGTTTTTACAGCTACCTGCATTACTGGCTATAGCATCCTGGCGCTAAAGCTGCGCAACCCTACGCTAGTAGATGCGGTTTCTATTATCCCGTACACGCCTTTATTGCTCTTGAGTAACGGCTTTAGTCCTACAGAGAATTTCCCTGGCTGGCTACAGCCCTTCGTGCGCTATCAGCCAGTGAGCGTCACCTGCGACGCGCTCAGGGCGCTCTCTAGTGCGGACAGTGCGAGTCTCTCTTTGTTTATTGTCAGTCTGATTTGGTTGGTTGGACTGCTGGTACTTCTGGGCACCTGGTCGATCCGACTTTACAAGAAACTATCGTAAACTCGAACAATGCTGACCGCTAGAAAACCACTGCTAGAAAACCACTGCTAGAAAACCACTGCTAGGAATCTACCGCCAAAAGCCACTCATATGAACAGTCGCACATCGTCGTTTGATGACAACACAGTTGCCGCTATGGTCGCGGCTAGACAAGAAGGTGGACTAGGAAGGACCATACATGACATTGCCATCGTCGCTTGGCGAAATACGCTTTTAGAGATTCGCAATCCTGCTTCTATTTTAGTATCTACTGCCTTTGCAACCTCTCTTTTGTTCGTATTTACTGCTAGCTTTGCTAGAGTCGTTTCACCAGAGGGAGGCTTTAGCAGCTACGCTCAGTTTCTGATGCCATTCACGATTGTTCAAGGTCTATTGTTCAACACAATCAACCTCAGCAGTCTCTTCTACGAAGATCTTGATAACGGAATGGACATTCGCTTAAGGACTATGCCAATTGCGCGCTTTGCAGCTGTAGGCGGGCGACTGCTGGCTTCTGGTGGACGGTTACTGTTTCAGACAATAGGTATTGTGCTAGCTGGCTATCTCATTGGCTTCCGGTTCCAAGGGGGCCTTTTAAGCGTACTGGGCTTCTTGCTGTTACCAGTGATATTCACGCTGTCTGTTTCTTTGCTAGGCTTCTACATCGCGATCGGCGCAAAATCAGCCGAAGCTGTCTCCGCTGCGCTCAACCCGTGGATACTGCCACTGACATTTATGAGCATCGGCTATGTACCAAAAGAAGGGTTCCCAGACTGGGCACAGGGATTTGTGACCTATAATCCAGTTTCGGTTGTCTCTGAAGCCATGAGAGCGCTGGCAGCAGGTGAGCCAGCACTGCGCTCAAGCGGCACTGTCTTACTTTGGAGTTTACTTTTGATATCGGTCTTTGGACCGTTGACAGTCCAAGCCTATAAAAGAAGAATATGATGGAATCTCTAGCTACTTTTCATCGGACGCTCTTCTATGACGACTTCTCAGCAGTATGACGCTCACTACGATGTGATTATCATCGGCACAGGTGCAGGTGGTGGGACTTTAGCGCATCGGTTGGCCTCTAGTGGTAAGAAGATTCTTGTTTTAGAGCGAGGCTCTTTTCTGCCAAAGGAAAAGGCTAACTGGAGTACGAATGCTGTGTTCCGAGATGGTCGATATCAGACCGATGAAGTCTGGGCAGATAGAGAAGGCAATGACATAAATCCAGGTACGAACTACTGGGTAGGTGGCAATACCAAGTTTTACGGCGGCGCGCTGTTTAGGCTAAGGGAAAAAGACTTTGACGAGGTGCAGCTACACGAAGGAATTTCCCCCGCTTGGCCGCTAAAATACAAAGACTTTGAGCCATACTACAAAGAGGCTGAAGCGCTCTACCAGGTCCACGGAAAGCAGGGCTTAGACCCGACCGAGCCGCCCCGCAGTAGCGATTACCCTTTTCCGCCGGTCAGCCACGAGCCTCGAATTGCGGGTCTAGACAAAGCTTTTCAAGCTAGAGGATTAAACCCCTTTTATCTGCCGCTATCGATCAAGCTAAACGAGAAGGATGCGTTTTTAAGTGAATGTATTCGCTGTAATACTTGCGATGGGTTTCCCTGCTTTATTGATGCCAAAGCGGATGCGGATGTAAGCTGCATTCGTCCGACAATGGGAAAGGAGACTGTTCATTTAGTCACCGAAGCAAAGGTGAATAAGCTACAGACTAGCGCTTCTGGAAAAGAGATTACAGGCGTTGAAGCCGAGGTTGCTGGAGAGTCTCAAACTTTTTCGGGTAATGTGGTGGTGGTGGCCTGCGGCGCGGTCAATTCTGCTGTGCTGCTACTGAATTCGGCGAACAATCAGCATCCAAATGGGCTGGCGAATAGCTCTGATCAGGTGGGTCGAAACTTTATGAAGCACCTGGCGGCGGCGATTGTGGGGCTGTCGCTGAAAGAGAATCCAAGTGTGTTTCAAAAGACGCTAGCAATCAATGACTACTACTGGGGCGAGCCGGGATTTGACTATCCGATGGGACACGTTCAACTGTTGGGCAAAGTGAATCATC
>CAVYWR010000018.1:0-75773 GCA_963772185.1 uncultured cyanobacterium
GAAGCGAGTTCGCTAGCCGCAGACTCTTGCAGCGCTCTTAGAATCTGGTTGTTTAGATACAGAGGCAACAGAGCATCTAGAATTTGCGAGGGATCTTGCTCGAAGATCATGTCCTTTGGAAATTCGCTGACTTCTACGCCGGGTGCGTCGCTGCGTTCTACCGCGAGGCGACCGTCGCGACTGGTTAGGCGGAAGATTTCATCATCCTGTGCTTCTAGTCCCTGCGGATCTAGTGGCAAAAGCGTCTGCGTAACCGGACGATTGCTGACTAGAGAAATGAACTTGGTGTAGACCAGCTCTACTCTATCGACGCTCTCAGACAAGAATAGGGAGAGTAGCTCATCAGCGATGTTAGCGGCTTCATCTGCGGTAGGAATCTGCTCTAGACCAATGTACTTCTCGTCAATTGGCTGGCTGCGGCGCTCAAAGTATTGAACGGCCTTGCGTCCTACCAAGACATAGGTAAAGTCTACGCCCTCGGCTTTTAGTTCCTTGGCGCGGTTCTCAGCTCGGCGAATGACGTTGGAGTTGTAGCCGCCGCATAGACCTCTATCACCAGAGATGACTAGCAGCGCTACTTTTTCTACGTCGCGTGACTGCATCAGCGGCAGGTCAGTGGTGTCTTCAAACTTCAGACGACTCTGCAAACCATAAAGTACCTGGGCTAGACGGTCGGCAAACGGGCGAGTCGCGTTGACCTGGGCCTGGGCACGGCGAACTTTGGCAGCGGCCACTAGGCGCATTGCTTCGGTGATTTTCCGAGTGTTTTTGACCGACTTAATGCGATCGCGAATCAGTTTTAAATTAGCCATAATCTCATCGCAAGGTCGCTAGCTGCTCATAAAGATGATAGCTAGCAACCCTACAGTTGCGTCTCCCTTTAGTCTACTTAGGCGGCCAAGAATGCTTGCTTACTCTCGTCGATTGCTTCTTCTAAAAGCTTAACAGCGTCATCTGTCAGCTTCTTCGTACTCATGATCTCATCGACGTAAGCTTTCTTGCTGGTGTTGACATAAGAGATTAGCTCTTTAACGTAGTCAGCTACCTTATCTACTGGAATGTCATTGAGCTTGTCGTTGACGCCTGCGTAGATAACCGCAACCTGCTCAGCTAGAGATCTAGGTGAGTACTGCTGCTGTTTAAGAATCTCACGTAGACGTTGACCTTTCGCTAGCTGCGCTTGGGTGGCAGGGTCTAGGTCAGAGGCAAACTGAGCAAACGCCTGTAGTTCATCAAACTGCGCTAGCTCTAGCTTTACCTTCCCGGCTACTTTCTTGATTGCTTTGGTCTGAGCCGCAGATCCTACCCTAGATACGGAGATACCTGCGTTGATTGCAGGGCGCAAACCAGAGTTGAATAGATCAGAAGAAAGGAAGACCTGACCGTCGGTAATCGAAATTACGTTGGTGGGGATGTACGCCGAAACGTCACCCGCTTGGGTCTCGATAATGGGTAGCGCAGTCATGCTGCCTTCGCCTAGTTCAGGGCTGAGCTTGGCGGCACGCTCTAGCAGACGCGAGTGTAGGAAGAAGACGTCGCCAGGATACGCCTCACGACCGGGTGGACGACGGAGCAAGAGTGACATTTGACGGTATGCCTGAGCCTGCTTGGTCAAATCATCGTAGATGATCAGTGTGGCTTTGCCTTTGTACATGAAGTACTCGGCAATCGAAGCGCCTGTGTAAGGGGCTAGGTACTGTAGCGCTGCGGGGTCGTTTGCGTTCGCAGCGACGACAACGGTGTAGTCTAGTGCGCCGCGCTCTTCAAGCACGCCGATCACTTGAGCGACAGAGGAAGCTTTTTGTCCGATGGCGACGTAGACACAGATAACGTCTTGGTCGGCCTGGTTGAGGATGGTGTCGATGGCGATCGCAGTTTTACCCGTCTGCCTGTCGCCAATGATTAGCTCGCGCTGACCGCGACCAATCGGAATCATCGCGTCGATTGCGGTAATCCCTGTCTGCAAAGGCTCGTACACAGACTTCCGGTCGATGATGCCAGGAGCCATCGATTCGATCAGGCGGCTCTCGCTTGTTTCGATGTCGCCTTTGCCATCAATTGGACGGCCTAGTGTGTCGATTACGCGGCCCAGCATGGCTTCGCCTACAGGGACAGAGGCAATTTTACCAGTCGATTTGACGGTGCTGCCCTCTAGGACCTGGCGGCCTGTTCCCATCATTACCGCGCCGACGTTGTCTTCTTCGAGGTTGAGCGCAATGCCGATAGTGCCATCTTCAAATTCCAATAGCTCACCGGCCATCGTGTTGTCGAGGCCATAGATGCGGGCAATCCCGTCACCTACTTGCAGGACCGTACCGACGCTATCGGCTTTGACGTCCTGGTCGTACTGTTCTATCTGCTGCTGAATAATGCTGCTAATTTCGTCCGGTCTGATGCTTACCATTAGGAGTCGCTCTACTAACTACGGATATGTACAAATGAAATAAAGATTTAGGAAAACCGCCTGTGAAAGACGCTTGCTACCAGGTACCCTTCTAAATGCCTTGCTAAACGCCTAGCTGCAAGCTGATACGACGAAGCTGGCCGCGCAGGCTAGCATCTAGTACCTGGGAACCAATCTGGATGATGACACCGCCTAATAGATCGGAATCGACGCTGGTCTCTAGCTCAACAGAATTGGCGTTGGTGATGCCTAGCACTTTTTGACGAACGGTTTCTTTCTGTTCATCAGTCAGCTCTATTGCTGAGGTCACTTCGGCCAGTACGGTCTGCCTGAGCTCTCGCACCTGAGCCTGAAACTGCTGCAAGATGGGCTCCGCTAGATAGATGCGACCTTTATCGACTAGCAGCAGCAGGAAGTTTTTGATTTCGGTGTTGGCATCGTCGCCTAGTGCCTGTCTGATGACGCCTCTTTTGGCATCGCTGTTAGCAATCGGGTTGGCCAAAAACGCTGAGAGATCGTCTGACTCTTTTAGCAGGCTAAGGAAGTCGGCTGCGACCTGGCTGATAGCATCGACAGAGTCTTTTGACTTAGCGATCGAAAGCAGCGCCTGCGCATAAGGAGCAGCAACCTCTGAAGTGGCAATACTCATTGTGTGTTTCTCCTTATTCTCCTAGCTGGGCAATGCTTTGATCGACTAGCTTTGTCTGAGTGCTGTCGTTGAGGACTTCGGGCAGGCGCGATCGCACCTTCTCTATTGCCATTGCTGACACCCGTCGCCGCAACTCCTGCATAACTTTGTCCTGCTGAGAAGACATATCCTGCTGAGCCGCAGCCTTGAGCCTTTCAATATCTTTGGCCGACTGGGCTAAAACTGCCTCACGAGCCGCTTCAGCATTCGTCTGAGCCTCTGCCCTGATGCGCTCAGCCTCTCTTTTCGCTAGCTGTAGCTTTTGCTGCTGCTCAGCTAAAGAAGATGCCGCCTGCTTTTGACGAGCTTCAGCATCTTTGATTGCTGTTTCGATGGCGGCGCGGCGCTCTTCGAGCTTGCTACCTAGAAAGCCTTTGCCAAAGTAGATGAGGACGCCAATCACAATGGCTAGGTTAATGATGTTGCTTTCGAGGATGTCGAAATTCAACCCAAATCCTTTAGTTTCAGAGGCTAGCAGCCCCCACGCTTGCGTTAACACGTTCGATACCTATACTGCTTCTTCTCGTTTGCTGTGTATCTGCCGTTAGGCCGCTGAGCCTAGCAACTTACCCAAAATCTGATCGCTCAAAGAATCAACCTGCTGCTCTAGCTGGCCTAGGGCCGTTGCCTTTTGCTCGTCTAATTCTTTTTGTACTGCTTCGCGCTGGCTAGCCGCTTCTTGCTGAGCAGTGGCCTGCTTTTCGGCAGCAATTTGCTGAGCCTCGGCCTGAGCCGCTTCAATCACGTTACGCGCTTCTCGGCGGGTATCCGCTAGAGATTTCTCGTACTCGTCGGCTAGCTTTTCTGCTTTGGCCAAACGCTCCGACGCGCCCGATTTTGCATTACGAATGTAAGCATCGCGCTCGTCAATGGCATTGCCCAAAGGCTTGTACAAGATAGCGTTGAGTACCGCCATCAAGATCAAAAACTGGATTGCCATCAAAGGCAGCGTCGCGTTTAGATCAAACAACCCACCCGCTTCTTCGACTGCTTCGACGCTTTCAACAGCTAATAATGTCAGTCCCATCCACATGTTTTCTATCTATGCTCGCTGCAATTACATGCAGTGAGTAACTCCCGGTTAAACAAACAGGCTAAATAAACTAGCAATTTCTAAACTAGAAATCTTTGCTACGAGCACCTTTGGCAGCTAGAGCCAGCTTGCCAATGCGCGCACAAAACAAAGCTGGGCTAGAAAGAAACCGCTTATTAGAAGACGGACTTCTTTCTTTTAACCCAGCGTTGTGAATGCTTATGCGAAGGGGTTAGCAAACAATAGAACAAGCGCAACTACTAGACCGTAGATAGTCAGTGCTTCCATAAACGCCAAGCTAAGTAGCAAGGTGCCACGGATTTTGCCTTCAGCTTCGGGCTGACGAGCGATACCTTCTACCGCCTGACCCGCTGCATTACCCTGACCAATACCAGGGCCGATAGCCGCTAGACCAATAGCCAAAGCAGCGGCAATAACAGATGCGCTAGCAACAGTAGGATTCATGATGTTTTTCCTTTTGATTTTAGAGTGTCGTATCAAAGCCTTTCATTATCTCGAACCAAACGCTAGAGCGGTGTTCTCTAGCAATGTTCTCCATACGTAGGACGGCTAGCCCGGAGTGAGATTAACGAGAGTCTCCATCTCTCAAGGGACAAATCTTTAGATCGTCTAGAAAGGCTCTAGTGGCCTTCCATCGCCTCGCCAATGTAGGCAGCGGCAAGCGTTGCGAAGATCAACGCCTGAATCGCGCTAGTAAACAGACCTAGCACCATCAGAGGAAGCGGAATGAAAAGCGGAACTAGTAGAACCAATACCCCAACTGCCAGCTCGTCTGCCAGGATGTTTCCAAAAAGTCTGAAGCTAAGCGAGAGCGGCTTAGTAAAGTCTTCAAGAATATTGATCGGTAGCAGGATTGGCGTGGGTTCGATGTAGCGCTTAAAGTAGCCAAGGCCGCGCTTACGAAAGCCTGCGTAGAAATAAGCCAGCGACGTAAGCAGGGCTAGGGCAACGGTAGTGTTGATGTCGTTGGTTGGAGCGGTTAATTCACCTGAAGGGATGTGAATTAGCTTCCAGGGAATCAGTGCCCCTGCCCAGTTGGATACAAAGATAAAGAGAAATAGCGTGCCAACAAAAGGAACCCAGGGGCGGTACTCTTTTTCACCAATTTGGTCTTTGGCTAGATTGCGAATAAAGTCTAGCGCGTATTCCATCAGGTTCTGAAGACCAGAGGGGATGCGCTCTACATTGCGCGAAGCTAGGAAAGCAACACCAATAAGCAAAGCGCAGACGACCCAGGAAGTGATGAACACCTGTCCGTGAACGCTCAGACCGCCAATTTTCCAATAATAGTGTTCGCCGACTTCTAATTTAGCTAGAAGCGGAGAGCTTAAGAAGTGAAAGGTGTTTAGCATCGCCGTTTAAATCTCTATTTTCTGTATGACAAAAGCTGAAGTTAAACTTTGTTGTCCGGGCTACAACGCCAGTGAATTGAACCAGCTATTAAACCAGTAAGGAACCTGATATGTTTTTGCGCTTTTGCCTAAATATCAAACCCTTTAATCTCTGATCTGGTGACTCAGCTCTGATGGTTAGCTCTGATGGTTTAGCTCTGATGGTTTAGCTCTAATAACGCTAGCTTTGATGATCTATCGAGCTGACTACTGAGCTAGTTCGGCTGAGCTTGCTGCTTTGCTAGGCATTACGGCTGTCCAAAGCACGAAGCTGATCAGGGCGGCTTTGTAGGTTAGAAAACCTAGAAAGACAGGTAGCACAGAGAGCTGTTGCCATTTCGTCGCCACTATCATGACGCCAATAAAGATGGCTAACCTACCACTGCTAGGTTTCTGCTGTGCGCGGCCAATGCTACTCACACTCTTGGCTAGCATCCTGAAGTAGACAATTCCGGTGACTGACCCTACGACGTAATTGAGCGCAGTATTGAGTGAATATGTGCTCCAAACGGCTGAAAAGATGACAACAGTAAAGACCAGGGTGAGCTTGAGCAGGTCTTGCTGTAGCTGGTAGTACTCTTGCATCGACGTTTCGGAGGCAGGTGGTAGCGGCGGGCGCTCACCTGAGGCTGCTTCTACGCTTTCTTCCTGACTGACTTGAGCGGTGGCGGCTTCATTTTCCTTTAGTTCAGCGATCGCTGAACCAATGTTCTCTTCAGCAAGTGCCGAGAGATTGAGAGAAACGTTAGCGGTTGTTTGCGCAGAAGTCACGTTAGAGATAGTGTTCAGTTGCCTGCTAGTCGACTTGTTTTTTTGCGATCGCCCAATAGAAAACTTCCATCAAACCAACCGCTTTTCAAACATGGTTAAGTTCTGTGAAACCAAGGGCAATCATATCATGGCAATAATGCTTATTACAGAAAGTTTTAATGGATGGCGGCGCTTTATTTTTTCTGCGGCGCTAGCATAATCAGCTTTCGGCTTTGCAGCGATCGCACGCTCTCCAATCCTTCTGCTTCGGTCTCCAACTGCTATCTCCGCGAGGATATCGGCAACCGATTTCCCCTGCTGTGGGTTGCATTTTTCCATAAATGCAAACTCTGCTTCGGTGATAGCAACGACCTGATACTCATAGTTGAAGAAACTCCGACTAGGCCAGCCTTCTATGCAGGGATGCCGTTCGGGAATCGCAGCTAGCAGTGTCTCTTGGTCGCTCCAGTCGGTCTTTTCTAGCGGCGGACGGCTGAGGAAGAACTCGAAGTGAGTGAGCTCTGGGTCGAGCACTTCTATCAGTCGGTAGCGATCGCGCTCATCCATTCCTGCTGCTCTTTCCATCAGCTCGGGCGCTGCGCCAATCAGGCGAGACAGATCCCAGTACTGCGGATTTGAAAAGCCAGCGAAGTCCAAGTCCAGATGCGTCTATTAAGTCAAAAAGCGTTTTGACGTTGTAGTCAATCTCCTGCGGATGCACGTACATATCAGCAAAGCACTCGTCCCGCTGATTTTCCAGCGCCCAGCGAGTTTCTTCACGTTTACGCAGCCGATTTTCTTCTGGTAGCGAGGAGAAAAGCGTACGACCTATCGTGACACCGTCCTTGTAGTCGCCGCGTTGGTGCCCTGAAGCAGTGCGATCGCCTCTTGGGTGAGCTGAATTTCCCACCGACCTAGCTCCGCATATATAAAGATGTGAAAGATGCCGCCGGGTTTAAGCTTTTTGGCGAGTGTCTGGATGCCGCGAATCGGGTCGGGCATATGATGCAGCACGCCCACACAGTTGATCAGATCGAATTCGCCTGGAATCTGCTCAACGTCGTAGATGCTGATGTTGTGAAAGCTGACTCTATCTGCGCCGGATCGCTGGCAGCGTTCTGTGGCTACTGCGATCGCCCCTGGACTGATATCAATGCCTACTACCTCCGCCTCGGGGTTTAGATGCACCAGATATTCCGTACTCACCCCCGTTCCACAGCCCGCGTCCAAGATTCGCACCTTATCCGTTTCTGGCTTGCGCTCAGTACAAAAGCTATAGGCTGCCTGCCAGTTCCAGCGCCAGTTGTAGCCAGGAGGCGCTTCGTCTAATAAAGGCTCGGGCGGAAAGGGGTAGGCGTTGTACAGGCTAGCGACAGCCGAGCTAACGGCGGCGGTGTCAGTCGTAGACTGATCGGGGGAAAGCCCTGGTAGGTTGGTTTTCGGGTTAGTCGGTTGCATAGGCTGAAATCAAACTTTACAGAGGTTTACATTCTTCTCAGAGAGCGCCGAAAATCTTCTATGATCGGCTACGCGGATAGGTAGCACAGGTAACAAAGGACACCTGCTATCTGCCCGTTGTCGCCTTCTAAGGCTTCTAACAAGTTTGTTGGTCCGGCAAACAATACGGTTCTTAACAATTGAAGAATTGCGATTCCAAATCGTTTTAATCTGAAGAGAGAACCCAGGAAATATACCCCTTTTACGAGTCCTAAACCTATATAGGGAGTCTTTGAGAACCCATGACAGTGACAGCTAGCGGCGGAAGCTCTGTAGCACGGCCCCAACTTTACCAAACCTTGCCTGCTTCCACGATTTCTCAGGCGGAACAGAAAGACCGCTATATGGAGAACACCGAACTTGGTGAACTCAAGACTTTCTTTAATTCTGGAATGAAGCGAGTGGCGATCGCCCAAACGCTCACTCGCTACTCTGAGCTGATCGTCTCTCAGGCTGCGAACCGCATCTTTACCGGTGGCTCGGCGCTCGCCTACCTAGAAAAGTCAGACGATGAGCCGATGGAGATGACTCGCGGCGGCGTTCCTCTCGATCAAAAAGAAGCCTCCAAGCTGGGCACCGCTACTTTCGTTGCGGCAAATAGTGACGGTGAGACCAAGAAAGGCGGCATCTTTAGCGGACTTCGCAATCTGCTGGTAAACGATCCTGAGATTGGCGTAGCGCCCCCGAACTTCCGGCCAATCAACGTCGCTCGCTACGGCCCCAGCAACATGCAAAAGTCTCTTAGAGACATGAGCTGGTTCTTGCGCTATCTGACCTATGCCGTGGTTGCTGGCGATCCAAATATCCTAAAGGTGAACGTTCGCGGCCTGCGCGAGATTATTGAGAACGCCTGCTCGACGCCCGCGACTATCGTGGCGATTCAGACCATGCGCGGCGCATCTGTTGGCTACTTCAAAGGTGACGAAGAAGCGCAAGATATCCTGCGTCAGTACTTTGACATCATGCTGACGCGAGTTCAAAGGCCCAACCCCATCGAAGAAGCTGCGTCAGCGTTCTTCAAAAGACCAGCAGGGTTTGCAGCTACCTCAGATCTACTTCAACGCTGCCGAGCGGCGACCAAAGTATGCGATGAAGCCAGGTCTATCTCGTTTGGAGAAAAACGAGGCGATTAAAGCCGCCTACCGCCAGGTCTTCGAGCGTGACATTACCCGCGCCTATTCTCAGTCTATTTCTGACCTAGAGTCCAAAGTCAGAAACAACGAGATCTCGATGAAGGGATTCATTCGCGCGCTAGCGAAGTCTCCTTTATATAGAAAACAGTTCTTCGAGCCGTTCATTAACAGCCGGGCGCTAGAGCTAGCTTTCCGCCATATCCTCGGTCGTGGTCCTAGCTCTCGCGAAGAAGTTCAAAAGTACTTCGCCATTGTCTCGGAAGGTGGTCTGTCCAAGCTAGTTGATGCACTAGTCGATTCAAAGGAATACGCTGACTACTTCGGTGAAGAAACCGTTCCTTATATTCGCGGCTTGGGCCAAGAAGCTCAAGAGTGCAGGAACTGGGGCGCACAGCAGGATCTGTTTAACTACAGCGCGCCGTACCGCAAGATTCCTCAGTTCATTACACTGTTTGCCTCCTACGAGCAGCCGCTGCCCGACCAGCACGTCTACGGCTCTGGTAACGATCCGCTAGAGATTCAGTTCGGCGCGATCTTCCCCAAAGAGACTCGCGATCCGAGTACTAGCCCTGCGCCGTTCAACAAAGACACTCGTCGAATCTTGATTCACCAGGGGGCTGGCATCAACAACCAGCTCAGCAATCCTGCGGCTAGGCCCCTGGCTCCTGGTTCTCTGGGCGCGAAGGTGTTCAAGTCTTCTGAAGCGAGTAAAGCCACCATCATCAGCGCGGTGTATCGCCAGGTGTTTGGTCGTCCTGTCTACGCGGGACAGGAAGTTAGCAAAGCAGAGAGTCGCTTTAACAACGATGAGATCAACGTTCGCGACTTGGTCAAAGCCGTCGCCAAGTCCGAATCATTTAGAAAGACCTATTGGACTTCTCTCTATGTGACAAAGGCTGTTGAGTACATTCATCGTCGTCTGCTAGGCCGTCCGACCTATGGTCGCCAGGAGATCAACCAGTACTTCGATGTCTGTGCGAAAAAAGGTTTCTATGCTCTAGTCGACGCAATCATTGACTCGCAGGAATACACTGAGTGCTTTGGTGAAGATACGGTGCCCTATGAGCGCTATCTGACGCCGGGTGGTCAGGCCATGCGATCGCTCAGAGTCGGTACCATCCAGGAAACAGGTGCTCGCCCAGAAGAAAAGACCACGCCTAGATTCATTGAGCTTGGATCGGTCAAACAAGATCGCCCAATTCCAGAGGTAGAGCGCCGGGTCAATCAAGGCGTTAGCGTCCAGCGTGAGCAGACCAAACGCTTTAAGCTGACAACTAACGAGAAGACAGCCGTGCTGACGGTTGCTCGGGCTGCCTATCGTCAGATATTCGAGCGTAATATCGAGCCATATGTGGTCAAAGGCAGTGAGTTCTCCGAGCTAGAAAGCAAGCTAGTCAACAGCGAAATCAACGTCAAAGAGTTTATCGAAGGTCTAGGTAACTCGAAGCTCTATATCAAAGAGTTCTACGCGCCCTATCCCAACACTAAGGTGATTGAGCTAGGTACCAAGCACTTCCTGGGCCGTGCGCCACAAGACCAGGGCGAAATTCGCAAGTACAACAAGATTCTCTCCTCAGAAGGTATTCGAGGCTTTATCAGAGCGCTGGTTGATACCCCAGAATACGCGCAGTACTTTGGCGAGGACACCGTTCCTTATCGTCGCTTCCCCACTTTGCCAGCCGCGAACTTCCCGAATACGGAAATTCTATACAACCGTCTGACGAAGCAAAGTGACGATGTCGTGGTTCCTAGCTTTGATGCGCTTAACCCATCGACATCGGTGTCCGAGAAGATGCCGCTGATGGCGGGTGCGCTGGACGACTAGGTCTGAGTTCAGGCGCGATCGCTCCTGACGAATAGCCCAAGGATGCACGCTCTTTTGAGTGCATCCTTTTTTGCGTATTTTTCCTTCTGGCCTTTAAAGCTGGAGGAAATCTGAGGAATTTGATTACGAAATGTTTCTAAACCACTAAGAAGGTCAGCGAAATACCTGAAAATGTTTACAGAAACGGTGGTTGAGCTAGGCAAACAAGCTGTTTGAAAAGATATATCTGTTGCTTTAGTGTCTGGCATGTCTATAAGCGAGCGGGTCTGTGAGCAGATCTGCAAGCAAAAGTTTGCAAGCGAGAAAAGTAACAAAGTTTATACCTTTGGCGGCTCGTCAAGCCTCATAATGGTGTTGTAGGTGACCGTATGCTGTATCCCAACTTCGAGCTGAGCGCTCGAGGAAAGGAGAAGTGCGATCGCCTTAGAACAGCGCCAAAGTCTAGGGCTAGAGTCCAGATAGAACTTGAATCCTAATGCTGAAGCTCATCTGTTCGATTTTTCGTCTGTTATACACAGAAACCAGTGAAACTCATCTGGTTTATTCTTTCGGAGGAATCCATTAATGAGTATAGTCACGAAGTCAATCGTGAATGCTGATGCTGAGGCCCGCTACCTCAGCCCCGGCGAATTGGATCGCATTAAGGGGTTTGTCACCTCTGGTGAGCGCCGTGTTCGCATTGCTCAGGTTCTGACTGAGTCGCGTGAGCGCATCGTCAAAACCGCTGGCGATCAGCTTTTCCAAAAGCGCCCTGACGTTGTTTCTCCCGGTGGAAACGCTTACGGTGAAGAAATGACGGCTACTTGCCTACGCGACATGGACTACTACCTACGCCTCATCACTTACGGTGTGGTTGCAGGTGATGTAGCGCCGATCGAAGAGATTGGCCTAGTTGGTGCGCGTGAGATGTACAACTCACTGGGCACTTCGATTCCTGCAATGGCGGATTCTATCCGTTGCATGAAGAGCGTTGCTAGCTCCATGATGTCTGGTGATGATGCGCTAGAAGCTGCGTCTTACTTTGACTACGTCATCGGCGGCTTGCAGTAAGCCCTCATCTGCTCGTATTTCATTTTCGTTCTAGTCCACTTTTAGGAAGCAAACCCAATGCAAGATGCAATTACTGCTGTAATTAATGCTTCAGACGTTCAAGGTAAATACCTTGATTCGTCTTCGATGGATAAGCTCAAGGCTTATTTCCAAACTGGTGAGCTGCGCGTTCGTGCGGCCACCTCTATCAGCGCTAACGCTGCTGAAATCGTCAAAGAAGCAGTTGCAAAATCTCTGCTCTACTCTGACATCACTCGTCCGGGTGGCAACATGTACACTACTCGTCGCTATGCTGCTTGCATTCGCGACTTGGACTACTACTTGCGCTACTCCACTTACGCGATGCTCGCTGGCGATCCTTCCATTCTCGATGAGCGCGTGCTCAACGGTTTGAAAGAGACTTACAACTCCTTGGGCGTTCCTGTCGGTGCTACCGTTCAGGCCATCCAAGCGATCAAAGAAGTCACTGCTAGCCTAGTGGGCGCTGACGCTGGTAAAGAAATGGGCGTTTACCTCGACTACATCTGCTCTGGCTTGAGCTAGTCGTCGGTAAGACATTTTTTCCCAAATTAAAAACGGCTCAATTGAACATGTTTCAGTTGCTCTTTGTTCGACTTCGAATTCACAGAGACTAATTTGTTAGTCTTTTGATGAGTTCTAACCGCTCTAGAAGTCTGGAGTGAGTGTTAGCGGATTGAAGGCTCAGCAAGAGGTTCGGTGTTTCCTTTGAGGAAGTGCTTATCGCTTGGGAAGCTTCGAGTCGATAGCATTGATTGATCAGACTTCTAGAGTGTTCTCCTTCTAGGAAGACTTTGACTGTTTGAAATCTGCTGACTTTTGATAGAGATTGCTCGCTTTGCGTTTCAAGGATTCGTTTTACAAGGGCTCAGAGCAAGTAAAGTCCGATTTCTTCGAGTTAGTCAATTGCTGTTGCGGTGATGAATACCAGTACAGCTAGAAGACTTTTAGTCCACAAGATTTTAGTTTTAGATCCCTAAGCTTTAGATAACCCAGAGGCCACTATCATGCGAATGTTTCGAGTCACTGCCTGCGTCCCTAGTCAAACCAGGATTCGAACTCAGCGCGAGCTACAGAATACCTACTTTACTAAGCTAGTTCCCTACGACAACTGGTTCAAAGAGCAGCAGCGTATTCAAAAGATGGGCGGCACTATCGTGAAAGTAGAGCTGGCCACTGGCCGAAAAGGTGCAAATACTGGTTTGGCGTAGACGCTGTATCAAAGCGCGAAAAGCTCTAGCTGTGCATGTATTACCAATAGATATTTGAAAGGGCTACACCTTCTTGGCGTAGCCCTTTTTGTTTGTGCAGCGAGAAGGGATACATCCCACTTATGTAGATTGCCGCAAGCCCACTCTGCGAGAAGAGCAAAGCTCTACATCCAGCCCTTCTCCTGCAAGTAGTCGCCGCCCGCTTACCACTGACTATTACTGTGCTGCTTCCTGACTGACTATCGCAAGCCCATCCAAGTGAAGAAGTCCTGCTTCGTGACTAGCTCTAGTAGGAGTAGCGCAACAAATCCTATCATGGCGAATCGACCGTTGATTTGTTCTGCGTATCGGGTCCAGCCAAATCCTGGCTGCGGCTGTTTAGCCACCGATGATTCATTGACAGATTGAGACTCGCGCGAAGGTGTTGACATCAAAAATGCTGGTCGAAACTCACTTTCTACATAGTACTGGCTAGTAGGTATAGCAAGGAGACTTTTTGCTTTATTGGCAGTGCTGGTTGGCGCGCGTAGCTGTCTTTTATAGAAGATACGATTGGTTAACTGCTCAGTTGAGTAAATCAGACATACTGAAGCTAAGATGATTAATTTTCTACTTGAAATACCGTAGAAAGTGATATTTATTCCTGCAAGAGATAGATTTACTATTGATTACAGCGGCTGAGATAGAGCAGAAAACTGACAGTATGCTGAGCAAAAGACGTACAGTCAATAAAGTTCAAATGGCAGGATAAACTTTGATTCATCTTTTGATGTCTTTGGGTAGCATGTTTTCAATGTATCATTGTCGAAAAACTAGACGATTGAGACGCATCTATTAACATTTGTCTATGGCTTTTGCTGTCGCTATCTATAGTTGTGTATGTCTGTTTTGAGACTATGTACCTTTAATAAATACTATCTACCGCACACACGGCTATCTTAAATTTCTAAGCTAGATACGAAAGCGCTATGGCTGACAAGCATCAACCGCTGAAGGGAAAGGCTCTCCTCCAGAAAATTAATGAGCTAGCTCATTTATCTAAGCGCGAAAGTGCTCAGGCATGTGGCTACTACACAGAAAAGGATGGCCAGATTAGGGTAAACCTATCAGACTTTTATGATGCGCTATTAGAAGCAAAAGGGATTTCGCTGAATCCTGAAGGGACTAAAGATGGCAGAGGACGCGAACCAACTTATCGGGTAAGCGTGCATAAAAATGGTCAGATTGTGATTGGTTCTACGTATACACAAGCAATGGGCTTAAAGCCTGGTGATGAGTTTACGATCAAGCTGGGTTATAAGCACATCAGACTTGAACAAATGGTCGATAATAGTGACGATGATTCTGAGTAGAAAGCTATTTGGAGCAGCAGGTTTTGCTAATACTTCTCGTCAGCTATTTTCGCTAACATCCTCTGTCACTACTTTAGCTGTGCGTCCATTGATAGCGTGATGATAGTGACGGGATTGAGCGGGGAGAATCTAGTCAGTGGCCCGACTGGCAGCGACCTAGCAATGTTCACTTGCATAAGCTGGTATGTCCAAACTTGTGAGATCTGTGTTTGGGAGAGCTGTTTCTGTGTGCCTTTCATAGCGGCTTGAGGTACTGAAGGGACGGTGTCGTTTTGGTTGTTTACCCAGCAGATTACTTCAGAGATGTTTTCTATGGTCGCTAGGGCTAGAACGATTCGCGTAGAGCTTTGAAGCTTGTCGGCATGGGGGTTGAGAGTATGATCGCGCTGAAGTTGCTGGTGTAGATAGTCTAGGATGCTAGTGAGCTGACCGCTACTGCCGCCGATGAAAACTCGATCGGGCATAGGTAGCTGGGATAGACCGTCCGGCGCTTTAGCTTGGATGATTTTGATCGGCGCGATCGCCAACCGATCCGCATTCTGCCTAATCAGTTCTGCTCCGATCGCTGTCTTTTCGACCGCGTAGATCTGCGCTGATGGGCATAGTCGACTCAGCTCGATGCTGACCGATCCTGTTCCTGCGCCGATATCCCAGATGACCTGGTGAGGTAGAGGCGCGATCGCTCCCAGAATCAGCAGCCGAATCTCCCGCTTAGTCATCAGCGTCGGTCGATCGGGAAAGCCTTTGAAGGCCGAATCTGGTAGGCCGATGAGCGGTAATTCAGTGAGTGGACAGATCTCCTGCTTTGTAGGCATCGGCGCGCGTAGGAGAACGACAACGTTTAGCGCAGAATAGATCTGTGGCGGCTGAGCGTTAGCGTCGTGTAGGCTGAGCTTCTCTGTGTCTGCGCCTAGATTTTCACAGACCCATATCTGGTAGTGAATTGGCAGTTCAAGGCTGGTGATTAGCTGGGCGATCGCATTCGGAGTGAGCACAGGATCGGTCAGCACCGCAATCTTGTCGTCGCCGCGCTTGAGTGCTTTGGTTAATAGCGCCTCACCTCGACCGTGGACGCTGATTAGGGTTGCTGACTGCCAAGGAATCTTTAGACGGCTGAAGGCGAGTTGGATAGCGCTGACCTGCGGGTGGAAAGTCAGCTGGTCAGCCGGAAACGCTTCGAGCAGCAGCCGTCCGATGCCAAAAAAGAGCGGATCTGCAGAAGCGAGGATGACAACGCGAGCAGTCGGGTGGGTAGTCAGGTGCGATCGCGCCCGATCAAACGTCTCAGAAAAATTTCCTAACGGCCACTGCTCTTCTGTTTGAGCAATTCGGCAGCTATCTAAATGTCGCCGCGCACCTACCAGCACCGTCGCTGACTTAACGATCTCTAGAACGTCTGGTATGAGGCTGCTAGCCCCTTCTAGCCCAACGCCAACCACCTGAATGTTTGTCCGAGTATTTACCTGATCGTTCGGCTGATCTAAAGCGTTACTCACAGCTCCCAAGCCCAAATCATCAGCGCGTTCAAGATAGCTGCGGCCACTGCTGAGCCTCCTTTTCGACCCTCAATCAAGATATGGGGAATGCTCAACGCCAACAGCGCCTGCTTTGATTCCACCACATTGATAAACCCAACTGGCGCACCAATTACCAGCGCAGGTTGCCAGTGACCAGCTTCTACTGCTTCACAGAGACTGATCAAAGCTGTAGGCGCGTTACCGATCGCCACGATTGCGTTGGGATGGCTCTCGATGCAGCTAGTCATTCCCAATGCGCTACGAGTCTGGCGAGTAGGCTCAGAAGGAGCAGTCTTCTCGGGAACGGTATCGAAACGGTACTAGGTGCTTGTTGAACTGCGACGGTGACAGTTGAGCGCCAGGTGCGTTTGACTACTGTGCTGATACCAGCGGCGACCATAGACACATCGGTAACGATGGGTGCGCTAGAGCTAAGAGCTGCGATCGCAGCGTCTATCGGCTGATGGTGAAACTTTACTAGCTGCTTGAATTCAAAGTCAGCAGTCGTATGGATAATTCGACGGGCGATCGCATATTCCGCCGCTGTGAAAGAATGCTCACCGATCTCTTGGTCGATCTGCTCAAAGCTAGCCAGAGTAATCTTGTGTTCGCTGTACGCTGGCACTGGTTAACTTTCCTTGTTGTTGACTAAACTATCCACGTGCCAGTTTTGTTCAGTTAGTTGTTCGGTCGGTTATCTGTTTAGGTAGTTTAGTTGTCTCGGGCGATAGGACTGTTCTTGCAGATCGATCTTCCCCGCATCAATTTCGTCTACTACGATGGCCTCGTACTTGATCACCCCAGATACTGTGGCTACCTCACCCACCACTGGATCAGACTGATTGGTCACTATCCAAAGACTGCCTGTACTGTCTTGCAGTCGATATAGCCAACCGTCCAAGGTGGCGACTCGCTCGGTAACGTTACCAGAAATAGAAACCTTTTTCTCAGCCTGATCGACGCCAAGCGAATCAATTGCCGTTGACTGACCTGGCAATCGCAGGCTAGGCATGTTCACAGTTGGCAAAGGCTCTTCCGCCTTTGGGGAGGCGCTGGGCCAGTTTCGGCTACCGTGCAGCCAGTCAAAACGCAGCCAGTCAAAAGCAGTCCTAAAAGCACCGTTCCTCTACTTACGTTTGGGGTGGCGCTAACTAATCTCATATGCCAATCGCTGATCACAGATGCTTTCATAGAGTTCGTTTAACAGAAAGAGCGTTGAGAACTAGATTCTAGGACTGGAATTCTAGGACTGGGCGATGCGACTCTGGTTAATTTTGCTACGTTGCTTTGGTAATCTGGTTTTGACTGGCTCCGTTGCCAGCAACTCAACTTGGCTGATAAGGTCAGTAGCGTACTCTAACATTATGGCTCAGCTCCTTGACGGGAAAGCGCTCGCAAAACAGATTCAAACGGATCGCATTACCGAAATTCAAGCATGGACCCAGCAGGTAGGCCGACCGCCAGGACTCGCTGTGCTAATGGTCGGCGACCATCCGCCTAGCGCGGCCTATGTCCGCAACAAAGAGCGCGCCTGTCAGCGAGTAGGCATTGCTTCTTTGGGAAAGCACCTGCCCCAGCAGAGTAGTCAAACCGAGATTGCCCAAGAAATTCAGGCACTCAACGATAATCCGAACGTAGACGGAATTCTATTGCAGCTGCCCCTGCCAGACCATCTAGACGCGCCGAGCCTGCTAACGCTAATCGATCCTGACAAAGACGCTGACGGTCTGCATCCGCTCAACCTTGGTCGACTAGTTCGAGGAGAGCCAGGGCTGCGCAGCTGCACCCCGGCTGGAATTATGCGGCTGATGGCTGCTTACGATATCCCTCTATCAGGTAAAAGCGCCGTTGTTTTGGGCCGCAGCATCCTAGTTGGCAAGCCGATTGGACTGATGCTACTAGCGGCAAATGCAACGCCAACCTTTGCCCATTCCAGAACAGAAAAATTGTCTGAACTGACCCGCTCAGCCGATATTCTAGTAGCAGCGGTCGGTGTTCCTCACTAATTACCAGAGAGATGGTCAAGCCAGGTGCGACGGTAATCGATGTCGGCATCAACCGCGTAGACGATGCGACTACTGGTAAATACAAGCTAGTTGGCGATGTCGACTTTGCCGATGTAGCGCCCATTGCCAGAGCGCTCACACCTGTGCCAGGGGGAATTGGTCCGATGACAGTGACCATGTTGTTAGAAAATACAATTGTGAGCTATTGGGATCGCAACCACCTTTCCTAAACTCCCCCTTCAGTCGCACCGCCCAAACTGCTCATCAAAATTCTCTTCCCCCCCCGATCCTCTTCCGCCTTCATCATTCCTTCCTCCCCCTCCCCTCATGGCGACCACGAATCTCGATAGCCCCAGCACCTTCGATCTTAAAAGCTATCTTAGCGATCGCTCGCGCCAGGTTGAGGCTGCAATTGACGCGTCCCTACCCGTGGTCTACCCCGAACAGATCTACGAGGCGATGCGCTATTCGCTATTAGCAGGCGGCAAGCGACTGCGCCCGATCTTGTGTCTGGCCACCTGTGAAATGCTAGGCACTAGCGCTGAAACTGCGATGCCTACAGCCTGCGCGCTAGAGATGGTCCACACCATGTCGCTAATTCATGACGACCTGCCCGCGATGGACGATGATGACTATCGCCGGGGCAAGCTGACCAATCACAAAGTGTATGGTGAAGGCGTGGCCGTACTCGCCGGGGATGCGCTGCTGACCTATGCGTTTGAACATATTGCAACCCAGACACCACAGGGATCGAACGGCGCTGAGGCGCAGCAAATTCTAAAGGTGGTAGCGCTGCTAGGCCGAGCGGTCGGTGCAGAAGGTTAGTGGGCGGACAGGTCGTCGATCTCGCTTCGGAAGGAACAATCGTCGATGAAGAGACGCTGACGTTTATCCATATGCACAAGACGGCGGCGCTGCTAGAAGTGTCGGTAACCAGCGGGGCGATCTTAGCTGGAGCGTCTCAGTCAGTCGTCGAGCGGCTACGGCGATATGCTCAGCGGATTGGGCTGGCTTTTCAAATTGTGGATGACGTACTAGATATTACATCTACCCCCGAAGCCCTAGGTAAATCAATTGGCAAAGACATCGCGGCGCAAAAGGCGACCTACCCTAGCCTGTGGGGATTGGAAGAATCTCAGCGGAAGGCCGATCAGCTAGTGGCCGATGCGATCGCAGAGCTTTCAGAATTTGGCGAAGGGGCTCAGCCTTTGATTGCGATCGCCCAGTTCATCACCACCCGCACTCACTAGGGTTCTACTCATAGAGGCTCTACTTGCTAAGGCTCTATCTATTCTCAAGACTGTCTATCCTCACGACTGTGCCCACCATTCCTTAATCTGCCAATATTCCGACCCATGCAGGACTTCAGCGACATCTTTCGAAAATCACGTGCTCTGGGTGGCCCTCGTCGCCTGTATCGCAGCTCAGACCCTCAAACTGGTTTTTGAATTCGCCCAGCACCGCTCCATCAATCCCAGAGTCCTGGTCGAGACCGGAGGCATGCCCAGCGCTCACTCCGCGCTAGTCACCGCGCTAGCCTGCGGCGTGGGCCAAACTATCGGCTGGAGCACGCCTGCTTTTGCGGTGACCTCAGTATTTGCTGTAATCGTTATGTACGATGCTGCGGGCGTACGACAAGCCGCAGGCAAGCAAGCCAAAATTCTTAACCAAATTCTAGACGAACTGTTTCAAGAACATTCCGAATTCAACGAAGACAGACTAAAAGAGCTGCTAGGCCATACGCCTGTACAGGTAATCGCCGGTTCAATTCTAGGCGTACTGATTGCCTGGCTCTCCACTCCCGGCTGGCTAAGCTAAAGATCTCAACAACCCCCGGTGGCTGAGCGCAGCCGAAGCCAAAACCCACCGACTCACAATTGCCTTAGTTGGCAGAAACAGCGACAGATTCTGCCAACCGCACCACATCCTGCGCATCTACTATCACCGCAGCCAATTGCGCACCGTTGAGCTGTTGCAGTACCGCTGAGGCACTGGCTTCATCCTCACTGTATGTCGCCAATAGGTAAGGGCGTTGCCGATAGACGGCTAGCCCGACTGAAGGCACTAACTGGCTGACGGTTGCGGCAATCTCTGGGCTGCTGCCGTAGTCGACTAAAACTGCATAGCCACTAGCTAGTCGGATGGGATCAAAGGCGACGTTGGCAGGTACAGTGGTGGCACTGGCCATATCCAACGCCTGCTGATCGGCTGATGTGTCGCTTTCTGAAGCTGCCACCGCCTCGCTGCTAGCGGTAGCCGGTCGATCGGTAGGTCTAAGGACGAAGCTTTCATAGTTCGCCTCAGAAGTCATGTAGCTCGCCCACGCGTTGACAGTCTCTAGGCTAGTGAATCCGCCCGCTCGTACCAGCACCTCATCGAGATAGCGACAGATAAGCACAGAACTTTCGATCGGCAATATGGAGGCGATATCCGCCCGCTCGGCTTCGTTTCTGCCGCGCACCAGCAGCAGAAACTCCTGACTAGCAGGCGGTGGGCAGGCCGGTGGGTCTGACTGCGCTGATGCTGGTTTGGTTAGCGTTAGCGGGGACAAGCATGCAATCGTGCCCAAGAGCAAAGCTGCCGATGTCGAACGGAGGAACGAGGCCATAGGAAGGAAGGATGCAGAAGTATGCAAGCGAACAATTGCGAGTAAGCAAAAAGAATTATGAGGCAGATTCTAGGGAGGCTAACGGGTCGGGGATGGTGGCAGAGGGGGCTTCAAATTCGCCTTTGGCGACATATTCTAGGCGGAGCTTTAGCCAGGTGACAAATGTTGGATTGGTGGAGACAACGGCGGCGGCGGGCTGTGGGCATTTTGCCTTGACGTCGGCGAGTTCGGGCGCTTCTAAGAATGCGGGCTGTTTGATCAGCCAAAAATCAGGTTCTTTTTCTTGAGATTGGTACTGGCGATAGCGCTCTTCTAACACCTCTGCGAAGGGCTCTTCTTCTAGCAGAAAGCGCTGGCTGGCGGCTATGTAGTAATAAGTTGTCATGATCGCACCGTTCTATATCTGGTGATCTACGTCTGATGATCTGCGGCTTCTTGATTAGAGTAGCCTATGACGATGGTGCATCAGAAATTGATTCGACCGCTGGCAGCGGCTGGCGTAGACCAGGCTTCTGGCGAGTATGCTGCTGGCTCTAAGATTTTTGCTGGACTTTGCTGTGAGTTCTCCTTCGAGTTGAGCGCCTTAGTAGCAACTGGAATATTGGCCGCGTTAATTACAACCCCAAGCAGGCGAATATCTTCGTTGAATTCTAGCGACTCAAGGGTGCTATCGAGTTCGGCTTTCTCAGTGATGCCAGGACGAGCAATCAGCACTAGACCGTCGGTTTGACTCTCTAGCAGCAGGGCGTCATCGCAGCTAGAGAGCGGCGGCGTATCTAGAATGACCATGTCAAATCGAGCTCTGGCGCTGCGGAGAAATCGCTGCATTTCGCTGGACTCAATAATGGCGGTGGGTTGCTTTTGAGGTCCAGGGGAAGGAGAAATATAGAGGTTTTCAACTTCTGCGGCCATGCGGATACTGTTGCCAATCTGAGCGCCGTAGTAGCGTAGGGGTTCGCTGGCGGCTTGAGGATCGTGGCCTAGGCCCAGCATGATTGCTTTGGACGGACTTCTAAAGTCGGCTTCGATCAGTAGCGTTCGGCGTCCGGCCTTGGCGGATGCGATCGCCATATTGTAAGCACTTATACTTTTGCCCTCTTGCGCTTGAATACTTGTTATTGCAATCACCTTTGGACCGATTGAGTAGCCTTGCTCTTTATCGCCTTCTATCTCTCTGTCGTCTACTTCCAATAGCTGTAGCTTGCTCAGCAGTCTTTCGTAGCTACTGTGATAGGCGGATTCCGACTGGACTAGGATAGGCATCGATCGGAGCGACATGGAGAGCGATCGCATCTCGATTGCCGGGATAATTCCCAACAGCGGCACTTCTTGCGCCTCCAAAACGCCCTCAATTTCCTCTGCGGTACGAGTCGTACCATCAAGCATATCTAGCAAATAGATCACGCCGCCGCCGACGATCAGACCCATCAGCGTTCCAGCAAAAAGGATCATTGGCGTCGCTGGCCTTTCTGTCACATTTGTTCTGGTGTAGGGCTCACTGGCGATGACCAAACTGCTGACGGTTTCTGCTTCGGCGGCTTCAGCATCGATTCGGCTGGCCTGCAAGCGGTCATAGAAGGCTCGGCGCAGAACGACCTCTTGAGCCAGTCGGTTTCTTTCTAGCTCTTTGTTCGGCAGGCTAGCGTAATCCTGTCGCAGCCGCTGCTCGGACTGGGCAATCACTCTTTGCTGGCTAGCTAGGGCATCTCGCTGCGTGTCAAGACTGACTAACTGCGCGGCCAGTGCAGCCCTAGCCGGATCTAGATTTGCCTGAGTACCGCTAGGAATTGGCGCAACGGTACCATCTCCGCCAAGGACTTCTGCCGATCGCCTTGAGAGCAGGTCTCTATAGGCACTGAGGCTCTCACGCAGATTAATCATAGTGGGATGCTGATCGCGCAGCCCCTGCGATCGCTGTAGACTCATCGCTGTTTCCGCCTCAGAGATCTGCGCTCTAAGCTGAGCTATTAGCGGATCTGCGCTCAGGGCAGAAGATGCGTAGGCTTGGGCTGGGTTCATGCCTAGCTGCGCCTGAATGTTACGCATTTGGGCCTCGATTCCCGCTAGGGTGATCTCGTTAGTGCGTAGCTGCTGCTGTGAGCCCGAAATTGCCCCTAGCAAGCTGCCGTCAATCAAGCCTATGATCGCGGGGCCTTCGTTGCGATCATAGGCTTCTAGCCGTTGTTCTGCCTGGCGCAGTTCGGTTTCAATTGCGGGTAGGCGTTCGTTGAGTTCGGTGGCGATCGCATTGAGCCGCTGCTTATTCGTAAAAGCACTTAGCTCCACCATCGCCTCAAACATGGTCCGCAGCACCAGTTCAGCCACTTCCGGGTCGCTGTCCGTAAAGCGCACCGACACCTTTTGCCCAGTCGCTTCTATTCCCTCGGTGGCCGACGCCGACTGTATGCTGATTTTTGTCTTGGTCACTAGCTGTTCTGGTGTGTAGTCGATCCCCTGAGGCTCTAGCTGATTAACCACCCCTACGAGCAAAATATCCGAGAGCAGCAGCTCTTCATTGATGATGCCGAGTCCTTGGGCCTGTACCTGATTGCCAGTGTCAGTGATTGCCACCAAAGGCGAGCTATTGACAAGTGTCCCTTCTGCGGAGTAGGTCACAGGAGGCTCTGGCTGGAGTGCCACAACGACAGACGCACCCAGAATAGAGAGAAACGTGAACAGACCTGCCCATCTGTAGCGGTCTAGCGCAAGTAGATATCGTTTTAAGAAAGGGGAAGCCATGAAGAGGTGCAGTTAGAAAGACTAATCAAACAAGCTGTTGCCGTTAATAAAGCTGTCAAAGAAATTCGTGAATCCCAAAATGTCGCGAAAAGGCCGGGCAATTGTGCCCAGCGCGTAGGAGATGCGACCCACCAAGTTGCGGCCCACTACAATGACATCGTTATCTTGCAGCGGTGGATTTTGCGTAATGTCACCCAAAATGGCGGATTTGGCATCTAGCGTCACCGTTACCGCTCGCCCAGATTCTGGATCGAAGCGGATAAGCGCCACCTTGCCTAAATTTGCATTGTCAGGGTTGACTCCCAAGACCGATACCGCATCGACAAACGAGCTGCCGCTGTTGAGATCGAGCGTACCAACGCCGCCTCTACCACCGGCATAGTTCAAAAAGCGCACGTTGATAACGGGCTGAGCCAAGGTAGAACGGGCTACCAAAAAGCTGTCATAACCGCTGAGCTGGCTAGGATCTAGCTCCGGGACAACTAGCACATCACCGTCTTCTAATCGCACGTTGGGCAGTGGGGCCCCTTCCCTAAGCGGCGTGAAGAGATCGACATTTTGGCTGCTTTCAACTAGCTGACCCTGATGATAAAAATTACGCTGGACCTGAATACCGCGCAGGTCCGAGTCGCGTCTTGCGCCCCCGGCAATTAACAGGGCGCTCGAAACGCTGGGGTCTGCTAGAGGATAGAATCCGGGCCGCTGCACCGCGCCTATGATGGTGACTTGGACGCTACGACGACCCACCAAAGTCACAGTGACATCCTGATCGTCTCGGATTTCTACATACTGGTTGTAGATACTGCGCAGGCGTTCTTCTGCCTGTGCAATCGTCAGTTTTTCAAAAGAAACGCTGCCTTGAAGTGGCACGATGATATTGCCATTGAGATCAAGCACCGCTTGAAAATTGAGATCGGGATAGCGCGGTACGCTAACAAAAATAGAGTCGTCAGGGCCAAGATGGTAGGCATCAAAATCTGGCTGCCAGTCTGGTGGTTGACCCAAGGCTGGCGCTACCACTGTAGGCGGTGTTAGCGGCTGGTCATACCGAGGCGCATCGACTGGCAGACTAGGAATTTCCTGTCCACGGGCTGGCAAGACAGCAGACGAAACCGCCACTGCTAGCAATCCGCCTAGAACCGTCGGGCAGGCCGTAGGTAGCTTTCTGAGCTTATTTATGAAAAAGCTCTTTACGAAAAAGTGCTGTAAGACAGTGCTATCAAAAGTCATGACTTCTTACTAGTGAATACAGTTTGCAAAAGGGTGGCATGGATCTCTTCTCCTAGCGTCTTGGCGAGATTTTGGTAGGGCGTGATGTCGCCTAGTGGCTCGATCGGTAGCCAAAGGCTGACTGCCACCCAAGGCATGCGCTGATGCTGCTGCCACTGCATTTTCTGGTCGGCCCAGAACCATTTTGCAACTGATGCGCTACCGCCACTGGGCCAGGCATACCACTGCACCACCGCGTAGGTTTGGTTTGAATCCCAAGCCCTGAAGAAGTTGGGCTGGACCTGAACTTGGGCCTGCGAAATGGTGAAGGAAATTCGCTGGTGAGTGTCTGTCTTCCACTGTTGGGAGCCTTTGATATCAACCCATTCAACTTCGGGCTGGTCGGCTTCCCAGACTTGCGGACGCAGCAGCAGAAAGATGCGGTCGAGATCAGTGGTGAAGGGCTGCTTGTGGACTAGCTGCTGGATAGACCAGTCGTCACCGCTAATGCCGGAGCGGATCTGCTGTTCGACTGACCAGTTGGCCAGAGTCAATCCGGTGTCTCGAAGGCTTTGGAGTGCCGCCTGGTTGGCTACTTTTGGTGGGGTGGTCCAAGGCCAACTAGAGGCGTATTTTGGCAAGGCGCTGACGGCTACGAAGAGCGCGAGCACTGCGCAGATGATGAATGGCGCGATCGCACTTCGAGCTGACTGGTTAGATATAGAAGGAGAAGACACAGTTGCGAAAAGCCTTATGTTCTAGACAAGAGAGTAAGCAGAAGCTGGCGGTAGGTAGTGCTTGAAGGTGGCGGATGCTAAAAAACGGTCGTAGATCGAGAGGTGCTAAAAGTAGTCAGTCTTTGGCTTTTGCTCTGGGGGTAGTAGATCGGTTACTGCTGGCTGTGAGCGCGAGATGCCGCTATCGGGACTAACTGCAGCGACGTTGAGTGTTGTAGGCACATATCGCTCTAGTAGATTGACTAATACAACTAAGATGCCGAGCATCGCTGCCGAGTAAAGATCGCCGCCCCAACTGTCGTGCAGCCAGTGAAAAGCATCGGTCATCTGCTCGCCGTGAAAGAAAGTTAGTGTGGCATTGCGAATGATATTGCCGATGACGCTGACCGCGACGATGCCGATAAAGAAGAGACTGGTTCTGAGCCTAGAGCGATTGAGGCCAGTCCAGTAGGTCAAAATCAGACCCATATAGAAACTGGTGAAGAGCATTTTGAGCCCAGCGCAGTGAGGCGCAACTTCGACTAGCTGATTGTTGACGTAGATGTAGATACCATCGACCACAGCGTTGATATCGAACTGGAGCAAGATGAAGCCTGCAACGCTAGCGATAAAGCTCTGTAGAGGCAAAATGTAGGGCTCGATCAGATAGGGAAACTGGGTCGGTGTAGAGAGTAGAACGAGTATCCAGGGAAAGAGATAGAGCCTGAAGCCATCGCCACCTTTAAGCGCTAGCAGTAGTCCTGCCAGTAAAAGCGGGAGGGAGAGGTTCATCAGATCTAGCAGGCCGCTGTTGTAGAAAAGGGCGGCGACTAGTAGCAGGGGAGCCGCTAGCCAGTGGGTGCGGTTTAGCAGGGATTGCCACTGTGATCGCGCTTCCCAAACCAAATAGCCTGCGAATGGAATACCGAGCAGCCCATGACTAAAGTACTCATGCTGAATGCTGATTGATTTGTTCAGCCAACCGTCCACCCAATGCCAAAGCAGCGGTAGGTAGAGAATGCCGAGCAGACCGAGAATAACTGGTTCGAGCGGAAGTTTGGGAATAGCGCGAGTCGTAATCATCAGAAGATTCAGGTGAGAAGTCAGGCGATGGCAGTTTCTGGGACGAGTACAGACTGAATGGCGGCGACTACCCGATCAATTTGGGCAGTGGTGAGGCCGGGATACATCGGCAGCGACAGAACTTCTTGGCTGAGGCGTTCGGCAGTAGGGAAGTCGCCTGCCTGGTAGCCGAGGGAGGCGTAAGCAGGCTGTAGGTGGCAGGGTGTTGGGTAGTGGATGCCGGTTTGAATGTCTTGAGCGCTGAGCTCTAGCTGCATGACGGTCCGATCTACAGCGCACTTAGCGGTGATACGAACGACGTACAGGTGATAGACATGTCCTGCGCCGCTGACGTTTTTGAGCGGGATAATACCTTGCTGGGCTAGGGGTGCTAATGCCTGGTCGTAGTAGGCGGCGAGCTGATTGCGATCGCGATTCCAATCCTCTAGATGCGGTAGCTTCAGACCCAGTACGCTCGCTTGTAGCGTGTCGAGGCGGCTATTAGTGCCATTGGCTTCGGTATGAAAGTACTTCCGCGTCGAGCCGTAATTTCTGAGCGATCGCACGCTTTGGGCAACGGCCGCTTGCTGCGTGACCACCATGCCGCCATCGCCTAGCGCCCCCAGATTCTTACTGGGATAAAAGCTGAAGGCTGCGCCGAGTCCAATCGCCCCCGCCTTGATACCTTCTCGCTCTGCTAGGTGTGCTTGAGCTGAGTCTTCAAAGATGATGAGATCATGCTGCTGAGCTAGCGCCTGTAGGTGCGTTGGCGAAACCATCTGACCGTAGAGATGAACGGCGATGATGGCCTTTGTTCGCTCGGTGATAGCTTTTTCAGCAGCGGTGAGATCTATCAGCGCTGTGTCCAGCTCGCAGTCTACAAAGACAGGTTTTGCGCCGATTTGAAGAATGCCGATGAGCGTGGCGACGAAGGTATTGGCTGGCAAGATCACCTCATCACTGGGCTGGATGCCGCAGGCGCGTAGACCCAGGGCGATCGCATCCGTCCCGCAGCCCACACCAACGCCGTAGCCAACCCCGCAAGCCTGGGCAAACGCCGCCTCAAAATCAGACACTGCCTGTCCTAAAACGTAGTCGCCGCGATCGAGCGTAGCCGCCATCGCCGCGACAATATCTGCTTGAAGCGGATCGTGCTGCCAGGACAGATCGACAAAGGGAACGGTTTGACGTGCAAAGTCAGAAGTCATAACGATTGGCTAGCAAACTTGCCTAAAGTACTTCAACGGGTTTTGATTAGATAGCTAGAGAGTGCCCGCTATGCCAAGCCTCTTTACTGCTCTACATCAACTTTTTTGTGTGAACGCTCGATTTATAGGCGCTTCTTGAGTGCTTGGATAAATGGATTTTCAGACGGCCTGTCAATCGCTGATGCAGCAGACACTGCCCCAGTACGAAACCCCCGACACATTTCTAGGCAGACTGCGCAGAGGTCGTCCGCCCGTACCGGGTCAGGTGACGACGCTGCTGATTGCGCTCAAGGTGATTCGTAGCCAGCTCAGTTCTGCGAGCCAGATCGATCGGCTGCTCGCTCAAAGTCTGTTTCTAGTAGCTTATGAAGGGCGAAATTTGTTTGAGTCAGCCCGTGTGGCTGGGGCTGAGCTGCCGCCTTTGTTGGATGAGGATTTAGAGAGGATTGCGATCGCAACCTACAAGATCTTTGCTAACGAACCAGTTGACTCTAACGGCAATGCGTGAATTTAGTTAGCTCATCTCCGTAATATTCCTAGCCAACGGTCCCCCTTCGCACTAGAGTACAAACAATTCCTGCTGCTTGGGTGTGCCATGCCGTCTCGTTCTGAATTTGAGAGCCAGTCTCGTATCCTGCTGGGACTTGGGCTAATGAGTCTAGTCGCTTTCTTATTGCTACGGCTGCTGTGGCCAGTGATTTTGCTCTGCGCGATTGGCGCGGGCGGCTATTGGCTGTGGCGGCAGCAGTGGCGAAAGCTTCAGCAGCACCAGCGCCACCAAGAGCGACTAGACAGCAAGTTCTATCAGCTTTTGTATCAGCGGCAGGGCTACGTCAGCGCTCTGGATTTAGCCATAAGCACAGGACTCACTGGCCACTCCGCCCAGCGCTACCTACACCGACAGGCCCAGGCATTTGGCGCATGCTTTCAGCGCACCATCCGAGGCGATATCGTCTACATCTTCAATATCGCTGGCCTCTACCCACAGCCAAACTACACCCCAGCAGCAGCGGCTCGGGCATACGCCGAGCGCATCTACGCCGAGCAGCGACTAGCCCAAAAAGATCGGGCTGCTTGGGAAAAGGCATACTACGCTAGGAAGCTGCGGCGTCTATCATCAGATCGCCATCTGGCAGACCACCTACCAGCAGAAGGTGCTATCACTATCGATGTCTCTGCTATGAATGAGTGATCCCAATGCTCTCAGCCGCTGAAATATTAGCCTTGTCTGTTGGTTTCGCTGTTAGTTCGGCCCTGCCCGTACTGGCACAGAACAATCCCTATCACGCAGGACAGGCCGCTGGTGGGCAGTCAATTGTCGTTGACTTAGACTCTATCTACAGCGTTAGACGTGACGACGCTCGCTTTGTTTACTTTTTTGCAGGCGAGCCTATTCCCAGTCAAGCTCACTGCGCTGGTAGCGGCGCTTGGACAACCCTAGACGATGGTGTTTTACGCTATCCGCAGTCTAGAGCTACTAGAAACATGTTGTCCGTCGTCTGTAGCTACTTAGCCGCCGAAGATGACTCGCCAAGTCAGGTTGCCCTTGTCTATGCTCCTCCTTCAAACGTTAGAGCTACACCCGATGGTCGCGTTTTGTGCTCTATTAGCGGACGTTCCTATATCAATATTTACAGCTATTCGGCCGGATGGTATGAGACAGATGCCTGTGGACAAGCAGGTGTAATTCACGAGAGCCAGGTACAGTTTTAGGCTGCTTACGATACGCTTTCTCTGTAACTTTTGCAGTAGTTCAAAGACAGCGATCGCCAAAGATTAGAAAAAAGGCTTTACAAACCGACCTCATTTACTGAGCATAGGAAAGGTTAAAAGCAGTTAGGAGCAACCGTCCGTGGAAAAGAGTTTCATCATGATCAAGCCCGATGGCGTTCAGCGGGGTTTGGTCGGCGATATTATCAGCCGATTCGAGACTAAGGGATTCACCCTCGTTGGCATGAAGCAGATGTCAGTATCGCGTGAGCTAGCCGAGTCTCACTACGCCGTACACAAAGAGCGCCCCTTCTTCAGCGGTCTAGTCGACTACATCATTTCAGCGCCAGTCGTGGCAATGGTCTGGGAAGGCGAAGGCGTGATTGCCTCTGCTCGCAAGCTAATCGGCGCGACCAATCCTCTAGACGCTGAACCAGGGACTATCCGAGGCGATTACGGCATCACCATTGGCCGCAATCTAATTCACGGCTCCGACGCACCCGAAACCGCCGAAAGCGAGATTAAACTGTGGTTTGGTGAGGACCTCTGTAGCTGGGAGCCCACTATGAAGCCCTGGCTATACGAGTAACGTGTTACCGGCAGGGGGCTCTACTAACGGTCCCTTGCCCCTTCGGCTCTCTTATAACTACTCTCTTGTGTTTTGCCGTCGTAATGCAGCGTTAGACAAGAGGTGGTAGCAGTCTTATGAAACCTTCTTGTTCGAAGTGACGGTCAGTGGTTAAGGCATCAGTGACACCACGTTGACGCATTAAAACAAAGCTGACTGCATCACACAGAGAATACGTCTTGTCCTCTCGCTCTACCAAAAGCTCCATAGCTTTTCGGTGCAGTTGTTCATCAACCCACATCGTTTCAATATTCGGGTTATCGACCAAATCTACTACAAACGCTAGCACCTGCTGTCTGGGAAAACGGCGAACCAGTGCAAGAGCTACCAGCTCGGCTAGAACATGACTATGAGTCAGAAGTCTGACACCAGAGTCATGGGATAATTGAACTGCTCTATCGTGCTGTAGCTCGTCTCGATGGAGATAGCATAATAAGCCGGACGTATCTAGAAGCACAGCAAGCAAGAATCTCTAGTAGTCATCTGCATAGGCTTTGGCAGAGATCGGCATCAATCTGATCATTGTTTGTATCAGTGGCATACCCTAGACTTACTGCACCAGCATGACTTCTAAACTTTCTCTGCGCCTGTGCTTGAAGCTCTGGTGAAAGCAAGATATCACTGACAACTCTACTCTGCCTGCTGAGGAGCGCGATAGTCCACTCCGTCACAGAGATACCCATAGCACCAGACTTTTGCTGTAGGTCTGCATAGACCTCATCACTAATTTCTAGAGTTAGTTGCTGACTCATACAACTAGACAATTCAGACTACTTTGTGAAAATTGTAGCTTACGCTCTGCCTGGAAAGCCGCTTACATATTAGCGCGGGCGTCTTTGACGGCTTCTATGAATGATAGGATGCCGACTGGAATGCTGAGCGCTAGGACAACAGCGGTGGGAGCTTTGCCCCAGTCTGGGTCGCCGGAGGAGAGTTCAAACATTGAGCCGACTGCTGCGATCGCAGTCAAACAAGCTACACCCAGCAACGCACCGCTTTTTGGAGTCACAAACTTTTCCTTTCGCTTGAAGTTGTTTTATCTTCTGTCTGAGCCTATAACCAAGGCCAAGCTCTATTTCACCCTTTGGACATACTTGATGGCAAAGCCGTTCTTCTGTAGCTCTTGGTTGAGCGCAATAGAATTCTCAACCCGGTCTACAAACAGAACGCCATTGAGATGATCCATTTCGTGCTGAATCACCCGAGCCACTAAATCGTCTACCTTCATCTTTTGAGGACGACCATTTTCGTCTTTGAAGCTGACTTCGATGGCGGCGGGGCGAATCACGTCTAGATAGACACCAGGAATACTCAGACAGCCTTCTTGACCCGCCGCTAGCTCGTCGCTGTAGCGAGTAATCTTAGGATTTACTAACACCAGTGGCGGTGCAGATTCATTTTCTGGATCAGCATCTACCACAAGTAGCTGCTTGTTCACGCCAACTTGGGGCGCAGCTAGGCCAATGCCGTCTTCGCTGTACATCGTCTGTAGCATCTTGCGGACTAAATCGCGTAGGCTATCGTCTACCTTGGCGACTCGTTTGGCCTGCTGACGGAGGACGCGATCGCCCATCTGATGAATAGTCAGCGGCGGTTTCTTTAGCTTTTTCTTTTCGACGTCAATGACTGCGGGCATGGGTTCTAAAGGCTAAATCCAATTCAGGCGGTTTGCTTATTCTCTATTGTAACAACTCAGATCGACTTCACTATAACGACTTCGCCACAATGAATTTCGGTCGCGACTTCATCTATCAACTTTGTGGGCGGTCTTATTGCGTGTATCGACTTAGGTTGGTTTGGGGCACTTTAGCGGAGAGTCTTTGCTAGCTAGGATCGGATTTATACCGTGCTGAAATCTTTAAACAAGACAGACTATTTGCTGCGCGAGACCGCCAGAGGATTACGGCGCGGCGGCTGGATGAACTGGGCTGCAATCAGCACGATGACGGTTTTGTTGTTCTTGTTTGGTACCAGTTTGCAGGTGAGCTGGCAGGTAGAAGGTATGCTGAACCAGTTTGGCTCGCAGCTGGTGGTTTCGACCTATCTAAAAAGCGGGGTCGAGTGCGACCAGCTTGACTAGTGAAGTAAGCCAGCTACCTGGGGTGGTTAGCGTAGAGGCGGTGAGCAAAGAGCAAGCCTGGTCGCAGCTGACTGCGGATTTAGGGCTATCTAATATCTCGAATGCGGCGGCTCAGCTAAATGGTAATCCCCTGGTTGATGAGCTGAAGGTTAAGGCTAGAGACGCGCAGCAAGTGCCGCAGCTCGCTGCCACACTGGAGGGCTTGTCCGGGTGTAGATGATGTGCTGTACGTAAGTGAGGTGATTCAGCAGCTGCGAGATCTGAATGCGGGATTGCAGTGGGCCAGTCTGGTGATTGTGAGTTTGCTGAGTATGGCAGCGATCGCAGTGGTAACCACGACCATTCGATTGATTGCGATCGCCCGCCACCAAGAGATTGAGATCATGCAGCTAGTCGGTGCTACCCATAGCTGGATCTACATGCCCTTTCTGATTCAGGGCGCAGTCTTCGGCGTTGTTAGCGCGGGCGGCTCATGGGGACTCTTACTCTCTGTTCAGCAGGGGTTGAAGTCGCTATCGGTGATGGACAGCCTGCTTTTATCGAGTTTCTAGTCAACGGGCTTCAGCTCTCGTCTCGGCAGTGGCTGCTGCTGCCTTTTTCTCTGATGCTGCTAGGGACGGGGCTTGGGTTACTGGGCAGTCTGCTGGCCGTGAAGAAAGTGGCCGCAATCAGATAGCGCTGATCGGAGGTGGGCTTTTGCTACGTTTCTATCAGCGAGATCTGCCAAAGGCTTTACGCAATTTCTGCTACTAATCTGATGGTGGAACGGACTGACTAATTGCTCTTTGGATAGTGTCTAAACTTTTTCGCGATGAAAGAGTGTTTGGATGGTTGGGGCCAAGCTGTTCTTCCACGATGCTAAGCGCTTTGGACATGGCGGTGGCGGCTTCGGGTAGGCGATTTGTGTTGTAGTAAAGCCAAGCTAAGTTGTTCAGACTGGTGGCGGTATCGGGATGGTGATCACCCAGTTCCGCTTTGCAAATCTCTAAGGCTTCCAGAAACAAAGGTTCGGCGTCGCTGTAGCGCCCTTGCGACTCGTACAGTAGCGCAGGTTGTTCAGACTGACGGCGGTAGATGAATGGCGATCGCCCAGTTCTGCTTTGCTAATCTCTAAGGCTTCTAGAAGCAAAGGTTCGGCGTCGCTGTAGCGCCCTTGCGACTGGTAACGGACTGGCAAAGGTTCGGCAGATCGCGATGTAGCAGCCTTGAAGTTGGTATGTTCGCGCTAATCTGTCCAATCCTTCCGCATAATCTTCTTTGCTATTTGCAGACTTGAGTAGCCTAACCGCATCTCTCAAGTAAGCTTTTGCCTGCTCCAGGTCCCTTTTGTAGTCCTGTGCTGCACCAGTCTCTACTCTATCTACATAGGCTGTTCCGGTTTGCAGATACAAACTTGCCAGCAAAGCACTTCCTGGCGACTTCGCCGCAGTCTCTTCTATCAACGCCTCTAAATCACCAATCGGCAGCGTATTTCCCACCGATTCCAACTGCGAAAACTGCGCTTGCTCTCTCAGAAAAGACAAATTCTCTGCCGGAATCGCCTGTTTTTTTGGCGATACAAACCGAATCACATCTCGCCGCCAGCTCCAAAAATCCGGCGCTTTCCGGCTTAGCTGCTCTTGGAGCTGATACGTTACCCACAGCACAATCGCAAACGGAAAATCTTGTAGCCCCTCCCGCGTCCACTGCAAATAGCCGAAGAACGTCTCCTGCTGAGACTGCGCCGCCTCAAATCGCAGCGTCCGCAGCCGCTCTGTCCCCAAGATGGTGATCACGGCCTGCCCACCCTGCTGCAAATACTCATCCGCCTGCACCTGCCGCGTCAGCAGCGCTTTCACACTCGGCTCGTCTGCATCTAGCGTCAGCCGATAGTGCCGAAACGTAGGCGCTAGCGCCTGCTCATAGCGAGCGATCATCTCTTCTTTTAGCTGCGGATCGTCACACACCGCAATGAAAATCCCCAGCCGCCCGCCGCTAGCCTCTATCGCCACTAGCAGATCATCTAGCGCATCTTGATTCGCCGCGACCAGGCTGCCTTCAGCCATCGATCCTCTCCTTTGGAATCATCTCCTTTAGCACTAGCAAATCTGTCACCACCGGATGCAGGTCATACCAAATCTGGCCGTTGCGATACTCCAACACATGCAGCCCATGCAGCAAATCCAAAAAATCCTGCGCCTGCGGATCTTCGGGCTCAAAGTTTTGATGCGTCACTTGCAAAATCTCATAGTCCGCCTTCCCCAGCGGCGCTTCAAAATCTAGACGCATATCCTGCACCGCCTGCTCAAACACAGCCTGGTCGATCATAATCGCCGCTGCATTCTCCGCTCGCCGCACCTGCCGCAGACAGATCCGACAGCACTTATTCGCCAGCCGAATCAGCTCTCGCAATACGCCCCCGCTCTTCAGCACAATCGCCTCAGCAATCTCCGGCTCCATCAGCTCCGGCCCAATCCGCCTATCTAGCACGTCGCACAGCTTCTGGCGATTCTCTCCAATCGGCTCAGGCGGCTGCTCCCTAGATTCCATCTGCTTGAACAGCTTCGCCACCTGCATTTCCACAATCTGGTCATCCGTCTCGCTGATCATCGTTGCCCGCAGCGGCCCATCGCGCAGCGAAGCAATCGGCGTGGTGTAGATGATCCGGAATCCTGGCAAAAACAGCGCCTTGATATGCTCCCGATACACCTCTCGCACCGTCGCCAAATCCAGCTTATCCAGGTCGTCAATAATTACCAGCACCTGCTTACCCGTCGCGCTCTCGATCGACGCTGCAATCAGATTGATTTTCCCTACCAGCTCCGACACATTGCGCTCAAACTCTCGCTTTAGCTCATTGCGCACCGACGCCTCCGCCTTCAGCTTGTTCTGAATCAGCGAAAACAGATTAAAGCCCGCTTCCCCCTTCACCTCCGCCCCACTCGCCACAGTCTGAGTCTTGGTGGCAAACCAGTCTAACAAGGACTGTCGCAGTGCGGGTTTGATTTCAGCGCCTTCCTGCTCTGCTTTGGCCATTAGGTTGACAGCGATCGCAAACAAAATGCTGATGTGGTTCACATCCGACATCTCAATCGTATTCGCAATCGAGAACAGCACCACAAAATAGTCGCCCTCCTCGCACCGCCGCGCAAACTCGGCTAGCAGGGTGGATTTACCACAGCCGCGATGCCCCGCGAAAATTGTCTTGCGATCGCGGCTATCATCATCCTCAATCAGCTGCTCCAGCTCTGCCAGCACATCCTCGCCATACGTCACCCGAAACTTCTCCAGCTCCCTTTGCCCCTGCAACGGCAGCAGATCTAGATTCACATATGCCGTTTGAAATTCCTTTAGCCGAGAAGACATGCGCAGTCACTAGATAGGAATGAAAATGAGTGTAGATCGCATACTGACAAAGCAGACCTAAATGCACCTATCTTTCACAAACAAAGAACCTCTACTAATAAGGATTAGCAGAGGTTTAGTGCCATCTACGATAGGCATCAAAGTCTTTGGTCGATCAGACTATTGAAATTTTGAATCTGAGAGTCTGGTCTGAAGAGCCAGAATCTGAAGCTCTTAATAAGCGAGACCCATACTGCGGCTAGTCTCTGCCCCTAGATAGACGCGAATACTTAGGAAATCAGTTGGGCAGGCGGTTTCACAGCGCTTACAGCCAACGCAGTCTTCTGTGCGAGGGGAAGAGGCAATCTGCCCAGCTCGGCAACCGTCCCAGGGCACCATCTCTAGAACATCGGTAGGACAGGCACGGACGCACTGCGTACAACCGATACAGGTATCGTAAATCTTGACTGAATGAGACATGAAGTAGAGACTCCAAAATTATTGTTGCAATGTCGCCAGACGACTGTAAGCAAGCGAGCTCAGACAACGGTGAGCAAGGGTTCTCGATGACCCATCAGCAGTGTATCTTGCCGCCATCAGCCATACCTTAACTAGATGGGTAAAAATTTATGGAACGTAATATTCGCCCTCACATCCGCATCACAGAGTAAATACGGGGTGTCGCGCTTTCCTATAAGATAGTGAAGCTTAAAAATGCAAGCCTGCTTGAAAGACGGTCGCTACCACAGACATAGAAAGTTTTTGGTTTGAAGATGACTCGTTTGCTTGACAAAGCGCTGTTTAATGCTTCTCAAGGTCTCTATGAGGGCAAGAAGGCAGACAGCTTTGACAGGCAGCTTCGGTCGGTTTTGTGATTTTTGCCGCTGTTGGAAGGTAACTACAAGTAATGAGTGAAGAAATTTTAGGAAAAGTTCAGAAAATTGTTTCTGAGCAGCTAGGTGTAGACGAAGCGGAAGTAAAGCCAGAAGCTAGCTTCGCAAATGATTTGGGTGCCGATTCTCTAGATACCGTTGAGCTAGTGATGGCGCTAGAAGAAGAATTTGATATCGAGATTCCAGATGAAGCGGCTGAGAGTATTAGCACAGTACAGTCGGCAGTTGAATTCATTGAAAAGACGAAGTCGTAAGCGCTCAGTCGTAGGCGTTAAATTGTAAGCGCCCAGCGGCTAGGAATCGACCGCCTCCCTTGGTGTTGTCCTTAGAACTATGGCTCAATTAGAAGAAAAGCAAGCAAGAAAGCGCGTTGTCATCACGGGCATGGGTGCGATCACGCCAATTGGCAATACCCTGGCTGATTACTGGCAAGGCTTATTAGACAGTAAGAATGGCATTGGCCCAGTCACTGCCTTTGATGCGTCGGCGCATGCCAGCCAGATTGCTGGCGAGGTCAAGGGGTTCGATCCGCTCGACTATATGGATCGTAAGGATGCGAAGCGGGCGGCTCGATTTGCTCATTTTGCGATCGCAGCGAGCAAACAGGCGATCGCCGATGCCAAGCTAGAAATCACCGACCTCAACGCCGAGCAAATCGGCGTCATGATCGGTACTGGCATCGGCGGCATCCAGGTGATGGAAGAACAGCAGGAGATCTACCTCAACAAGGGACCAAGTCGCTGTAGCCCTTTCATGATTCCGATGATGATCGCCAACATGGCCGCTGGCCTAACGGCGATTCAGACGGGTGCTAAGGGGCCTAACTCCTGCTCGGTGACCGCTTGCGCCGCTGGGTCTAACGCCATTGGTGACGCTTTTCGCCTAGTCCAAAACGGCTATGCCCAGGCCATGATCTGCGGCGGTACAGAATCTGCTGTTACGCCTTTAACTTTTGCTGGCTTCTCTTCTATGCGGGCTATGTCGACTCGCAATGACGATCCCACTCACGCTAGCCGCCCCTTTGATGTGGGTAGAGACGGCTTTGTCTTGGGTGAAGGCTCAGGCATTTTAATCCTAGAAGAGCTAGAGCATGCGCTGAGCCGAGGCGCTCAGATCTATGCAGAAATTGTCGGCTACGGCATGAGCTGTGATGCTTACCACATGACTGGCATTGCCCCCGGCGGAGAAGGCGCAGTCAGGGCAATTCGCCACGCGCTCAAAGACGGCAATCTGTCGCCCGAGCATGTCAGCTACATCAACGCCCACGGTACGAGTACCCCGGTCAACGACCCGAACGAGACCGCTGCTATCAAAACGGTACTCGGTAAGCACGCCTACAAAATCACCGTCAGCTCAACTAAGAGTATGACCGGACACCTGCTGGGCGGCTCTGGCGGTATTGAGGGCGTTGCAGCAGTGATGGCGGTCGCCAATGATAAAGTGCCCCCGACGATTAATTTGGAAAATCCCGATCCTGAGTGTGATCTAGATTACGTCTCTGGTAAGAGTCGCGATCAAGACGTGACTGTCGCGCTCTCTAATTCTTTTGGCTTCGGTGGGCACAACGTTACCCTTGCTTTCAAGAAATACCGCTAGCAGAAACCGCCGCCGTAGGGGCGTAGCATGCTACGCCCCTACGGCGGCATGTTGATGACGCACAGGCAATACATTGTTTGGACGCCCCTTCCTGAGTTCAGCTAAGCGTATCAAAAGCGCGCGTTTAGCCGGGCGAAAATAGTATAGCCAAGCACATTGGTGATCAAATGTTGACGAGCTCCTCGTCGAACAGTCACAGATGCTACAGATTCCTCGGTATAATGCTTGAAATTCCTAAGTCTTTTTAAGTCTCTTTTGCAGGACAAATCTGATATCAGGCAGACTTAGCAGAACGTCTAAGCGAGCAGGTCTAATTAAGCTGACTGATAGCCTTTGTCACTTTCTTAGACTTTTGCCTTTCGCTGATCTTCTCTTCTCATCTCACTTCCTCACTGTTCACCTCATCACTCAAAAGACTATGGCTGTTGCAACTCAATCGCTTGAAACACTGTGTATAAACTCTATTAGATTTTTGGCGGTTGACGCCGTCAACAAATCCAAGTCGGGTCACCCTGGTTTGCCAATGGGCGCAGCTCCTATGTCGTTTGTGCTGTGGGACAAGTTCCTTCGTCACAATCCTAAGAACCCTCAGTGGTTTAATCGCGATCGCTTTGTCCTGTCTGCGGGTCATGGCTGCATGCTGCAATACGCCATGCTGTACCTGACCGGCTACGACAGCGTCAGCCTAGACGATATCAAGCAGTTTCGTCAGTGGGGCTCCACCACACCTGGACACCCCGAGAACTTTGAGACGCCTGGTGTAGAAGTGACGACTGGTCCGCTGGGTCAAGGTATCTGTAACGCGGTTGGCCTAGCGATGGCTGAAGCGCATCTAGCCGCTAAGTTCAACAAGCCTGATTGCACAGTAGTCGACCACTACACCTACACAATCATGGGCGACGGCTGCAATATGGAGGGCATTTCGGGTGAGGCGTGCTCTTTGGCCGGTCACCTGGGACTAGGCAAGCTGATTGCGCTATACGACGATAACCATATTTCGATTGATGGCTCGACTGATATTGCCTTTACCGAGGATGTGAGCAAGCGCTTTGAAGCGTATGGCTGGCATGTGCTGCATGTAGAGGACGGCAACTCTGATTTGGACTCGATTGAGAAGGCGATCGCACAGGCAAAAGAAGTCACCGACAAGCCGACCATGATCAAGGTGACGACCACCATCGGCTATGGCTCACCCAACCGGGCAGGCACTGGCGGCATTCACGGCGCAATGCTCGGCGACGAGGAAACCATCGCCACTCGCGAAAACCTCGACTGGAAGTACGACTTCTTCGAGATTCCTGAAGACGCGCTCAGCCGCTACCGTCAGGCAATTGACAAAGGCGCTAGCGCTGAAGCCGAGTGGGAAGAAACCCTGGCGACCTACCGCACCAAGTACGCTGAGGAAGCTAAAGAATTCGAGCGTCTGCTATCTGGCAAACTGCCCGAGGGTTGGGAAGACTCACTCCCTACCTACACCCCAGAAGATAAAGCGCTCGCCACTCGCAAAAATTCAGAAGCCACTCTAAACGCCCTAGCGCCTGTGCTTCCCGAACTAATCGGCGGTTCTGCTGACCTGACTCACTCCAACCTTACCGAGCTAAAGGTCTCCGGCGACTACCAGAAAGGCGCATACGAGAATCGCAACATTCACTTTGGCGTCCGTGAGCACGGCATGGGCGCAATCTGCAACGGCATCGCCCTGCACAACAGCGGTCTAATTCCCTACTGCGCCACCTTCCTAGTCTTTACCGACTACATGCGCGGTGCTATCCGCCTGTCTGCCCTTTCTGAAGCAGGCGTCATCTACGTGATGACTCACGACTCCATCGGTCTAGGCGAAGACGGCCCGACTCACCAGCCAGTTGAAACCGTCGCCTCTTTGCGCGCTATTCCCAACCTTTATGTCATCCGCCCTGCTGACGGCAACGAGACCTCCGGCGCATACAAAATCGCCGTCAACAAGCGTAACGCGCCAACGCTAATGTGCTTCTCCCGTCAGGGATTGCGCAACCTACCTGGTTCTTCTATCGACGCGGTTGCCAAGGGCGCGTATGTCATGTCTGATTCTGACGGCACCGCCCGAGCTGATCTTGATCGGCACAGGCAGCGAAGTGCAGCTCTGCGAAGATGCGGCTGAAAAGCTACGTGCTGATGGTAAAAAAGTTCGCGTAGTCTCCATGCCCTGCTGGAAGCTCTACGAAGAACAAAGCGCTGAGTACAAAGAGTCCGTTCTGCCTAAAGCGGTCAAGAAGCGCCTTGTTGTTGAAGCGATGAGCAGCTTTGGCTGGGCCAAGTACTTTGGCGACGAGGGCGACATGATTTCTGTCGATACCTTTGGTGCGTCGGCACCAGGTGGCGTTGTGATGGAGAAGTTTGGCTACACCATCGATAACGTGGTCTCTCGTGCGAATGCACTGCTGAGCTAGTGGCCTCTTAGAACCAAATGAAGCCTCTGCTGATCTGTTCATTCGGCAGAGGCTTTTGCATTTAGGCCAATCACCTCGATAAAGAAGTCTTTCTCAATCCACTGATAGGCGAAGGCTTTTTGTCTCATATGATGCACGCTTGACTATAGCGATAGAATTAGACACCAAGGTCGCTGATCGGATAGGTAGTATGCAGCCTCTGCTAACAGTTGATATCGAACAAATTAGTATTTCGGAAAGAATACAGCTAGCTGAGGATCTTTGGGATAGTATCCTGTCTAACCCTGAGAGTCTGGCGGTTACTGAATTGCAAAGACAAACACTAGACGAGCGGCTAGAGCGACATCACACAGCTCCTGAAGACTTATCGAGCTGGCAAGCGGTTAAAGCTCGACTGGGTAACCCCTGATGACCTATGCGTTGCGCATCAGGTCCGAAGCAGAGCTTGATATCCAAGATGCTTACCAATATTACGAGGAAAGAGAGTCTGGTCTCGGCTCTGAATTTGTTCGCGCTGTTGATGCTTGTCTCTCGAAGGTTGCTCGCAATCCATCTGCCTATCCATTAGTACATCGGCAGATCCGCAGAGGTTTAATTCGTAGGTTTCCTTACGGTATCTTTTACGTTATTGAAGGCAGTACAGTTGTTGTCCTAGCTTGCTTTCATGCCAAGCGCGATCCGAAAGCATGGCGAGATAGAAAGTAAATCGATTCGCAACTTTGAGCCTATGCCACTATATGACTGCATTATTGTAGGTGCCGGACCTGCGGGCGCGAGTGCTGCCTACCATTTGAGTAAGCAAGGGCATGCGGTGCTGCTGCTGGAAAAAGCGGCGCTACCTCGCTACAAACCCTGTGGAGGTGGCGTGTCGCCGCAGGTGGCGGAATGGTTTGATTTTGATTTCGAGCCAGTGATTTCGCAAAAGGTGACGCGGGCTCGGTATACGTGGAAGCTAGGGGAGGCGATTGAGGTTGATCTCAAAGCGCCGATCTGGATGGTGCGACGCAATGAGTTTGATCATTATCTGGTGCAGCAGTCGCAGCGGGTAGGGGCCGTGCTCAAAGATGAGACTAAGGCGACAGGGGTTGAGTTTGCCCAGGACCGCTGGAAGGTGATGACGAGTGGGGGTGAAACGTTTGAGGGGCGGTATTTGATTGCGGCGGATGGGGGCCGGGGGCCGATGGCGAAGTGGTTAGGATTTGGCGATCGCACTCCAAACATCGCAGGCGCGATCGAAATCGAACCCAAGGGCGCAGTCGAAAACAGCCACGTAGTACATTTCGAGTTTGGCCTGTTAAAAAACGGCTACGTTTGGAATTTCCCAAAAAAGGATGGCTATTCCATCGGCAGCGGCGTCTTTCGCACCGATCGGCGAAAGGGAAAGGATCTGGTTGCGCCGATGGCTGAGTACGCCGAGGCGTTTGGGGTGGACGGTAATGCGGAGCCGAAGTTTGGTCATCCGGTGTATATCTGGAATGGCAATCAGCGACTGCATACGCAAAACGCGGTGCTAGCTGGGGAAGCGGCTTGCGTGGTCGATCCGCTGACAGCCGAAGGGATTCGGCCGTCTATCTTTACTGGAATCAAGGCGGCTGAGGCGGTGGGGAGCGCGATCGCAGGCAATCCCTCAGCCCTGGCCGACTACACAGCCGTCATCGCTGAAGAAATCGGTAGCGAAATGAAGCTAGCCACTAGATTGGCTAAAGCATTTTACACAGCCCCCCATCTCAGCTATCGCACCATTATGCAGCAGCCCGCCGCGACCTGGGCGATGGCTAGAATCTTTGCAGGTGAGCTGAAATATGCCGATATGGTACAAAAGGCTCTCCGACGATTGAGCGGCGGGCTGCTTGCTTGAAGCTTTATCGCTTCAAACTCTGAGCGATTAGGTAGTGCTAGACAGTCAAGGGTTCTCTAGTTTTGCTGTCTTTACCAGTGTCAAGATCTTCTGGGGTTTCCTCATCGCTATTCAGCCTAGTTTTTCCTAACCCAGGCAGTAGCTTTCGTGCCATTGCAGGGCTTTCTTCTTTAAGAAACTCTAGGAAAGTCTCGGCGACGATAGAAAGCTGTTTTCCGGCTAGATGAGCGACATACCAGTCTCTCTCGATTGGGAATCCCTGCACGTCTAGAATCGCAAATTCGCCTGTGGTGCCTTCGGAGATAATAGTGTGCTGAGAGAGTACAGAGATACCTAGACCGCCTGCGATCGCCTGCTTAATCGCCTCATTACTACCTAGCTCCAAACTCACGTTAACCGTGATGTCGTTCTCTTCAAAAATCTTCTCTACAGCCTTACGCGTACCCGAACCAGGCTCTCTCATAATGAAAGCCTCGTTATTGAGCATCTCGATAGGAATGTTCTTTTTCTGCGCTAGTGGATGACCGGTAGGAGCCAGTACAATCAGCGGATTCTCTAGAAAAGGATGAATGGTCAGATCGGGCTGCGTTGGCGACTGACTAATGATGTACAGATCGTCTTCGTTAGCCAGCATGCTTTCTTGCAAGCGCTGGTGGTTGGTCACTTTCAGCGAGATATCAATGCCGGGATAGCGCTTACAAAAAGGACCCAATATCCTTGGAACGAAGTACTTAGCCGTGGTGATGACCGCTAGTTTGAGCTGTCCTTGCTTCATCCCTTTGAGATCGGCTACAGACATCTCGAACTGCTCTAGTCCTGTAAAAATGTTTTGACAAGTAGAGAGTAGCTTCTCGCCTGCTTGCGTTAGATAGAGCCGCTTGCCAATCTGCTCAAACAGCGGTAGCCCGACTGCCTTGGTGAGCTGCTTCACCTGAATCGAGACAGTGGGCTGAGTCAGATATAGCTCCTCAGCCGCGCGGGTAAAGCTACCGTGACGAGCTGTCGCTTCAAATACTTTGAGCTGATGGAGTGTTGCATGAATCACAGCTTAGTGGCCTCTATCTATATCTACTGACCTATCTCGTGTAGGTTGGGTGCGGCTGGGAAAATATCCAGGTTGCATAGAAGTTAGTCTATCAAATAATCAAAGTATTGCTTGGAATTTCAATGATAATCGCCAAAAAATAAGGAGCACGTCCTTATTTACAGGTACGTGCTCCTTACTACGTCGCTATTTCAGTGTCTAGATTGAGATAGTTCCGCTGGTGCTATCGCTGATAACCTGCGCGATCCGCGTAGGTAGCAGATTGGCTCCTGACAGGGATTGCAATCGGCTGATAGCTAGGCTTGACCTGCTTACCGAAGAGACTGGCTTGAGTGCCGATGATGGCAGCGGCTACCCAGCTCGCAACGATAAGTGTGATGAGGATTGCGGTCATCGCGTTGATGCCTCCTATGTGTTTATGTAAATAATTGTAACGTACTTGATTAATAAACGTATGTGCCTCCTGACAGATGATCTGTTCATGAAGCTACATGGATCTTGAACGCTTAGCTGATAATGAAGCTGACAATGATCGAATGAAGGCGTCAGACAGGCCGTGCCGATTTATTTTTTTTGGGGTGAGGACGAATTTCGGCTGAAGCAGGCAGTGGAGAACTTACGCGATCGCGCCCTAGACCCCGCCTGGGCAACTTTCAACTATGACCGCATCACCCCTGACGCTACAGACGCGGCCATCCAGGCATTGAACCAGGCGATGACTCCTCCGTTTGGGATGGGTCAACGATTTGTTTGGCTAGTCGATACGACCCTTGCCCAGCGCTGTTCTGATGCCACGATGGCAGAAATGACGCGGACGCTGCCCGAGCTGCCAGAGACAACGGTATTGCTGTTGACGAGTGCAGGTAAGCCAGATGGACGGCTGAAATCGACCAAGCTGCTGAAAAAACATGCGCAGATGCGTGAGTTTGCTGCGATCGCCCCCTGGCAAACCGATCAGCTAATCGCTCAAGTGCGGCGAACCGCTCAAGAAATGCAGCTCCGACTGACGCCAGCATCCGCAGAGCTTTTGGCAGAAGCTGTGGGTGCCGACACGCGCAGGCTATACAACGAACTAGAAAAACTCAGCGTGTACTGGAGCTCCAAAGGACAGATCAAAACGGACCCTTTGCCGCCAGAGGTAATCACCAGTCTGGTCGCAGTTAGTACGCAGACCAGCTTTCAGCTAGCAGAATCCTTGATCGCTGGGCGCACAGATCAGTCCTTGGGACTCGTAACAGATCTGCTGGCCAATAACGAGCCTGCTCTAAAGGTAGTGGCAACGCTAGTCAGTCAGTTTCGGCGGTGGCTGTGGGTGAGCCTAATGGCTCAGCAGGGTGAGCGGGATGTGAAGGCGATCGCCAAAGCCGCAGAGATCAACAATCCCAAACGCGTTTATATTTTGCAAAAGCAGGTGCGAGGCTGTTCTGTGGCGCAATTAGAGAGAACCCTGTTCTTGCTATTAGAGCTTGAATTTAGTCTAAAGCGCGGTGCCCCCGAAGAAATTACGCTTCAGACTAAAGTGATCGAAATTGCCGCCTGCTTTGGTGCCTAGTCCAAGATTTGAGCCTCTAAACCTGAGACTCTAAACCTGAGAATCTAGCCCCTTAAGGTTCAGTCCGCTCACATCACTGTAATATCAGCTTGTAATCTGTCTACGATCTGGAGTTGAACTCGCCCATGACTGTGCCACAGCCTCGTTTTCGCCAGAAGTGGTTTGCCCTTTCCCTGAGTGCTCTTACGCTCACTCAGCTTGGATTTTTGCTGGCGCAAAAGCATATCCCTGCTGCCTACGCTCAGGCTTACGGGGAAGAAGAAGTTGCTAACTATGCTCGAAGCGTTGTCAGTATAGAAGCCGAACGGGGCGAAGCCTACGCGCTAGCCAGCGATATTTTGGCAAGCGCCGACAGCGAGCTGAGCATCGTAGAAACGCCGCTAAGCTGTACTAGCACTCGTATAGCCGATATGCCAGATGTTCCTAGAGCCGCTAGAGTTGACTTGCAAGCTGTGCTGGTGGCCTTTTGCAACAACGCTATCCAGATTGCTGAGGAGAACGATCTGACGTCAAAAGTGTTTAACGAGATGACAGCGGCTCATCGTGAGGACGCGGAGCTTTCAGATCGGATTCAGGATGCGATCGCTTCGCTGTAGCGATAGACTAGAGAGCTGCCCTTCTTCTCTCTTTTTACGACTCTCCCATGCAATTTATCGACCAAGCTGAAATTGAAGTAGAAGGCGGTACAGGCGGCGATGGCCTGACTGCTTTTAGAAGAGAGAAGTACGTCCCTGCGGGCGGACCCTCCGGTGGCACGGGTGGCAAAGGCGGCTCGGTGATTTTGACCACCGATACCAACTTACAAACGCTGCTGGACTTTCGCTACGCGCATCGATTCAAAGCAGAAGACGGCGAAAAAGGCGGCCCCAAAAACAGAACGGGCGCAAGCGGAGAGGATCTGGTAATCGAAGTGCCCTGTGGTACTTTGGCCTACGACTTAGAGACAGGCGAGCTAATCGGCGATTTAACTGAACCTGACCAGTCATTGGTGATCGCACCGGGTGGTAAAGGTGGACTGGGCAACAAGCATTTTCTCAGTAACCGCAACCGTGCGCCTGAGATGTCCCAACGTGGCATCGGCGGCATGATTCGACGCGTCCGCTTAGAGCTGAAGCTACTAGCAGAAGTCGGCATCATTGGCCTACCAAATGCGGGCAAATCGACGCTGATTTCAACGCTATCAGCCGCAAAACCGAAGGTGGCAGACTATCCATTTACAACGCTAGTTCCTAATTTGGGCGTTGTTCGTAAGCCGACGGGTGACGGGACTGTGTTCGCCGATATTCCTGGGCTGATTGAAGGTGCCCACGAAGGACAGGGGCTAGGACACGACTTTTTGCGCCACATTGAGCGGACAAAACTACTGCTGCATCTGGTGGACGGAACCGCGATGGACCCGGTCGCCGACTATCGAACAATCCAGCAAGAGCTGAGCGCTTACGGTAGAGGCTTAGCGGGCCGTCCACAGCTGCTAGCAATTAACAAAGTAGATGCACTGCTAGACGAGGAAGTTGATGAAATCGCCTCTCGGCTTGCTCTATTAACCGGTGAGAAGGTATTTCGGATCTCGGCGGTTAGCCGTCAGGGTACGGATGAGCTGTTGCAGGCGATCTGGCAGCTACTCGATGAGACTAATGAGGCGATCGCAGCCGAAGAAGCGCGTACCGCTCAAGCTATTGTCGATTTCAATACACCCGTTCTGCGCTCAACCCCATAGACCGAAAAACCGCGCTCCGTGAGAATATGAATAGACGAGATAGAGAAAGGCGATGAAAGATCTAATTAAGGGCTTGCGCGAATTTCAGAGTAGCTATGTTCCACAGCACAAGGAATTGCTGCAAGAGCTGGCTCGCGGTCAGCATCCTCGGGTTCTATTCATTACTTGCTCTGACTCGCGGGTGCAGCCGGAGCTGATTACTCAGTCAGATCTTGGTGACCTGTTTGTGATTCGCAACGCGGGCAATATTGTTCCTCCCTATGGATCGACCAATGGCGGTGAGGGCGCGACGATTGAGTATGCCATCAAGTCATTGGACATTCAGCACATCGTGATCTGTGGTCATACGACCTGTGGGGCGATGAAGGGGCTATTGCAAATTGGCGAGCTAGAGACGAAGATGCCGCTGGTTTACAACTGGTTAAAGCATACGGAGGCGACTCGCGAGCTGGTAGAAGAGCACTATGGCCATCTGGCAAAAGCAGAGAAGCTTTCGACGCTGGTGGCCGAAAACGTGCTGACGCAGATTGATAATTTGAAGACTTATCCTTCGGTGCGATCGCATCTCCACAGAGGCGAGGTCCAGCTCCACGGCTGGATTTACAACATTGTCGATGGCACTGTCTTGACCTACGACCGGGCGAATCATTCATTCATGCCGCTGTCGAGTTCGACCAACGAAGATATTCAGCACATTCCAGTAGCGTATCAGTCGAGCGGATCTTCTCGGCTGTCTCAAGGGCAGCGCGATCGCATTTTTCGAGGGTCACCCGCTTTCTACAACCAATAGAAGTAGTCAATAAAACCACATGATTACTTTCTCTGAGCGAAGAGACATTGACATTGAGCAGATTCTGCCAATCTATGAGTCTAACGGTTGGTCCTCTGCCAAGAAGCCACAGGCACTGTACCAAGGACTACTCAACTCTCACTCGCTGATCTCCGCGTGGGACGGAAAGAGTCTAGTTGGCGTCGGTAATGCTATCTCTGACGGGTTTCTGGTGGTTTACTATCCCCATCTTTTGGTTCACCTAGACTACCAAGGGCAGGGAATTGGTAGAAAGATAGCGGAGCTGTTGAAAGAGCAATATCAGGGGATGCATATGCAGATGCTGGTAGCTGAACATGAGGCGATCGCATTCTATGAGAAATGCGGATTCACCAGAGCGGGAAAGACAGCATCCATGTGGATCTATGCTGGCGATGACCACTGAACCTGGTTCTAAACTGGGTGCTAAGTAAAATGAAAATAATTGTTCAATCTGAATACTAAGGAAAACCTTTTACAAGTAACTACTCACTGGCGGATATCTCATGGCTAATGCTGCATCTTATTGCTACGATTTGGGCAATTCTCAGAAGCTCTACTTGAGTAACCAAGGCATGTTGACGACTGTGACGATCTACGTCGGCAGCGCAGGTCAGCAGCAGCAGAGCAGTCAGGGGGTTGCGACTGGAGTATGGAAGTCTTTGCCTCAGCTCTATCAGCTAGGCGGAGGCCATGTCGCGACCGTTTTTGCCGACCAGACTTTCTATCTATCGATTCAGGGCACTCAGATGCAGATGAGCGCCGGAGCGAGCGGGGAAGGAATTGCGCAGCAAATTAGCCAACTGGAACCGCTTCCCGCGCAGCCAGTTGAACCGCCATCTGCCCCGACGATGAAACCGATGACTCCGATGCAGCCAATGACCATGACGATGGGCGACATGAGCATGAGCATGGGCGAGATGCGGATGGGAGATATGCGGATGGGCACGCAGCCTAGCGAGCAGGCGGCAGGTTCATCGTCAGCAGGTCAGATGGATGCAGTGGGACAGAAGCGGTTTTGTTCGCAGTGTGGCGCTGAGGTTGGGATGCGCGATCGCTTCTGCGCTCAGTGCGGTAGTCAGCTTGCCAATTGAGGAGGGCGATCGCATTTCCCATGCAAAAAATAGAGTCTGACAGCACAGGTACAAAGACCTGCCGTCAAACTCTACGGGTATGTGAGGAAAGAAGAATCCGACTACTCAGTCAAGAAAAATTACTTAGTCTGAGCATCGAGGCTAGCCAGTCGTACTGCTTGAACATCGTCAACTGATTTGGTCTGATTATTCAAGAATTCGAGGCGGGTAGCTTGGATATCCTCAACTGCTTTGCTTTGGTTGTTGAGGAACTCAAGCCGAGTAGCTTGTACATTCTCCACCGCTTTGCTTTGGTTGTTGAGAAACTCAAGCCGAGTCTTCTGGATGTCGCTAACTGCCTTGGTCTGATTGTTCAAGAACTCTAGCCGCGTAGCTTGGATATCCTCAACTGCTTTGGTTTGGGTGTTCAGGTGCTCTAGACGCGTCTTCTGGATGTCGCTAACTGCCTTTGTCTGATTGTTTAGGAACTCTAGTCGCGTAGCCTGCACGTCATCGACGGCTTTGGTCTGTGTGTCCAGGAACTCTAGGCGGCGCTGCTGAATAGAGGAAGCAGGAAAGACTTCAGCGGCGCTGACAACGGGTGCGAAAGTGAGTGTAGCAACGGTCAAAGCGAGAGTAGAGAGAAGTAGGTTTTTCATGAGTTGGCTCCTGTAGGAATCAATGTGTTTGCTTCATTGACTTAAGAATGCCAGCTACGAGCGGTGGGGTTGTGAGCGTAGATTAAGCGCTGTCTGAGAGTAGGTGAAAGGGTTTGGAAGAGCGTATACAGGCAATCCTCAGCCTCTGCTCATAAAGCTGAACGGCTTTGATGAACGATACAGGCTGCTATGACCGAGACCTAGCAAGGTGATTCTGCATTCGGTTTTCAGATAGTCACTGGAGAATCGACGTAGACGGTTGGCTGCTCGACAGTGAACTTGATATCGTATTCCAACAGTTTGATAGAGATTTTCTCATTGGCTAGCTCTAGCAGTCGCTTACGTAGCTGAATCGAGTTTTCACTAGATCCTAAGATGAAGAATGTGACTCTAGCGCGTGAGCCAGGTCGGTCATCTAGCTCGAACAGGCTGATTTTGGTGCTGCCTGGATCAATTCCATACAGCGTATCTGTGCTTTCTTTGACGACCTGCTGCACCAGTGCCTGTTCTCTCTTTCTAGCACTCGAACAAAGTCGAGATAGAGCAGCACCATGACTTTTTTGCCTCTAGTGATATTCTCAATATCTAGATTAGCCATCGTTGAATTAGGGATAATTACCAGCGTGCTCTTAGCGGCTGAGCGCAGCTTGGTAGAACGCAGCCCAATAGATTCAATCCGGCCATAGACATCGTCGGCGTGTGGATTGAGGCTGACGCGGATGTGGTCGCCGGGTACGAAGGGGCGATCGAGATAGAGCACGACCGTTCCTAGGAGTTGTTCGAGGGTTTTTTGGGCGGCAAAGGCGATCGCAGCGCCACCAATACCAAATCCTGCAATCAATCCGACTAGGCTAACCCCCTGGTTTTGAGCAAAGGCGACAACTGCAACAACGCCGATTGCAACATTCATCAGAGTTTCTACTACCAGCAGCATCTCATCGACTTCTAGATGCATCCGGCGCACGAGCTCAATGCCGTAGACACGCACAAACTGGCGAAACAAGCGCGACGCGAGCCATGCCACGCTAATCACTGTCGCTAGCGTGACGAAGAAGCCCAAGAAACTATAGAGACCTTCGTATTCTTTGAGCAGACTGAGGCTAAGAGAGACTAGAATCAGCGTCCCAGTAATGCGAAACAATGGCTCAATCGGCTTGATCAGCGCATCGTAAACGTTAGAGACTGTATCTGGAGCGACTCTATGAAGTAGGAGTCGAACTAGTGCGGGGGTTCCCTGACCAATGACCGTTGATACTAGAACAAATATAAGGAACAATCCTAGCTGAATGCCAAACCGAATCAGCAGAAGCTGCGCGTCACGGTCGAATTGAAAAATCTCTTCTAGCGTTGAAAGAAAGGTGTCCATTTGGGTCTTTGCTGATAAAAGATGCCGCTTAGATAGTAATGGGTGAATCGACATTGATTCTTTTCTCTTCAATATCAAAGGCGATTCCAAATTCTTTGAGCTTTTGGGCAACGTTTCGGCTGGCTGCGTCTAGTAGCTGTCCGCGTAGCTCCATTGAGACTTCCCCAGAGCCCAGAATAAAGAAGGTGACCTGCGCTCTGGTTTCTGCAATTTCTGAGAGCGTGTCTGGCTCTATGAAGGTGATGTCGGTACTGCGGTAGTCGATGCCAAAGATACCTTGGGTGCTCTCTAGAATTACCTGGCGGATCAGGGCTCTCTCGTCGCTGGCGATCGCACGATAAAACTTCAGATACACAATCGACATCACCTTCTTAGCACCGGTAAAGTTCTCGATTGCCACCTGCGTGAGCATATTGTTAGGCACCACAACCAGCGTGCCTTTGCCAGAGGTCCGAATCTTAGTAGAGCGCAGGCCAATCGACTCCACCTGACCAAAGGTGCCATCAGACAGGCCGATGTAGTCATCGATAATGAACGGGCGATCAATATACAAAATGATGCTGCTAATCACCTGCTCAAGCGTTTTTTGGGCAGCGAAGGCAACGGCTAATCCGCCCACCCCCAGGCTAGCGACTAAACCAACAACGTTGATCTGATGAGTCTGACCAAAGATCAGCGCCACAATCACAACGCCGCCTGTAACGACAGCGACCTTGCCAAGGATAAGAACTTCGCTATTGATCTTGCGGCTCTCTTTTACCGCTTCGTTGAGTAGATAGACGTCGAAGAAGAACCTGGCTAGGCGAAAGATTAGCCAGATAGTCAGACCACCTATGACTAAGCCCAGCGGCACCTCGACAAAGGTATACAGCTTCGCCTCAGAGAGTAGGTAGTCGATTAGCACATCTACAGTGGCCAGACTGAGGACGATTGCTAGCAACGCCTGGTTAGGCTCGATGACGTCTCTGTAGATAGCTGCCGAGAGCTGTAGTCGGCTGAAGATGGAACGCGAGATTAAAGGGACGAATTTGAAGGCGATCGCACACCCTCCCACTGTCACCAAAACCACTAGACCAAGCTGTAGATCCGTCTCGCCCAAATCACTAAAAGCCATATCGAACATAAAGCCTTTCCGTAGAGAATCACGCTTAGCCTAGCGCTACCTCTTCCTGTGGCGAATTAAATGTTCCAGAGCAAACTATCCCCCTGCTCACATCTAGCGTCACAATCGTGCCATTGCGGATAATCTCTGTCGCCCTCTCCACACCCACAATCACCGGAATACCCAGCCGCAGACCCAGCACCGCCGCATGACTAGTCAGACTGTCATCCTCTGTGATGATCCCGCCAGCTCTACGAATCGCATCCACATAGTCCGCACTCGTACGCGGCACCACCAAAATCTCACCCGTATTAAAGTCTTTGATCGCTGCCGTATCGTGTGCCACCCGCGCCCGACCACTCACAGAGCCTTCTCCCACTCCCCGACCAGAGCCAATTACCGCCGTCACTACCTCCACCTTGATCAAATCAGTAGAGCCAGAAACGCCTTGCAACGTCCCTGCGGTCATCACCACTAGATCACCGTCGTTCAGCAGTCCACCCTCTTGGGCTACATTCATCGCCGCTTGGAACGTCTGCCCAGAAGATGGCAGATCCACCACTAGCAGCGGATTGACGCCCCACACCACCTGAAGCTGCCTAGACACATCGACTAGCGGCGTCACCGCTAGAATCGGCGCTTTGGGCCGAAACTTTGACACATTGCGAGCAGTTGCCCCAGAGCGCGTTAGCGTCATAATCGCCGAGGCATCTAGCTGAGCCGAAATCTGGCCGACCGCCTGACTAATCGCATTGGGAATAGTCCGACTTTTGCTAAACACATCTATAGGCTGCGCCTGATGTTCCTGTTCTGCTCGAATGGCAATTCGCGCCATCGTCGCTACGGCTTCTACGGGATACTCTCCTACTGCTGTTTCGTTCGAGAGCATGACCGCGTCAGTCCCATCGAAGATCGCATTAGCAACATCAGATACTTCCGCTCTAGTTGGTCTTGGACTTTCCACCATACTGTCCAGCATTTGAGTCGCTGTAATCACCGGAATGCCGAGCCGATTGGCTGTCGCAATTAGCCGCTTCTGCAAGATTGGTACATCTTCAGCGGGTAGCTCCACACCCAAATCGCCTCGTGCCACCATCACTCCATCTGAAAGCGATAGAATCGCGTCCATCTGCTCAATCGCTTCGTGCTTTTCTATCTTTACGATTACGGGCACGCGGCGGGTCGTAGAGTTCTGGATGATCTCTTTGATTTCTAAAACGTCTTGAGGATTGCGCACAAAGCTTAGCGCCACCCAGTCCACGTTTTGATTGAGGCCAAACTGTAGATCTTCTTTATCTTTTTCCGTCAGCGCCTTGATCGATAGATACACGCCTGGGAAATTGACGCCCTTGCTATTAGACAGCTTCCCGCCAACTACAACCTCGCACTTGAGGTTACGCTGCGCCATGTCCTTCCCGACCACCTTCATCTCTACCTTGCCATCGTCTAGCAAGATGGTTGCGCCTTCGGGCACTTCTTCAACCAGCGGCTCGTAGGTCACCGAGCTTTCGGTCTGGGTGCCTGGAATCGCCCGGCTGGTGAGGATGAAGCTGTCTCCTTTGGCTAGCTGGATCGATCCCGCTTCAAATTTACCCAGGCGAATCTTGGGCCCTTGAAGGTCTTGCAAGATGCCGACAGGCTGCTGGAGCTCGAAGGAAATTTGGCGAATGAGCTGAATATTGCGGCGGTGATTTTCTTTGTCACCGTGTGAGAAATTCAGTCGCAGAGTAGTCGCACCCGCCTCAATGATCGAGCGAAGTGTGTCAGGGTCTTGGGTCGCAGGGCCAATGGTCGCTACGATTTTGGTTCGACGCAAGGCTGGGCGTGCTGTTAGCGCCTTTCCCAGATGAGATCGCATACGCTTATCGGTGGAAGTATAGGATATAGATATCTGCTCAAACGATACCATTGCGAGGTCGGATGCAAGACAGCTAACCCCCTGTCAACCCCCGATCTTCAGCGCCAGCTCTCTGTTGTCGAGCGTTCAGTTCAGTTCGTTACACAGACGCAGACTTTTGAGGGTGTGGAGCGATCGCATAAAGCACCCACAATGTGAAGCAACCACCGGAAAATAGAAATACTTAGAGACAAAACATAAAAAATATGGGGACAGCCTTCATAAAGAGGACTCTCCCAAAAAGAAAGTTAGAGAAAAATCTACTCGCAGCGAATTATCAGACTGCCTTGCGTTTCCACATGCATAAGACTTGCGTTACAGTCACATCTGACGCGCGAACTTTGCTGTGTATCTTCAATACTTACGATGTTCTGCCTATGTTCTAGAGCAACTTGCTTAGGTTGCTTTACCCAGGCCGACTTTGCATTGAATTAGCTTTGGCAGGCGCACTAGATACGCAAATCTTTGTAGCCGTATGAAATATTCATTGAGCTACAGCAAGGGGAACTGTCAACGCACGACTGTATTAGATACTACCTATTTTAGATGCTAGCTATTTATGCGCATTTGTCTGTGAACGTTTGCCTACGTATCATACGCATCTTAGAAAAACTTAAAAGAACGTCATAAAACTTTATTGTTCATCTGAGGTAGCGTATACTACCGATGAATGGAAATTCTCGAAAACGGTGTCAAGGAGCAATTACATGGTGTCGGCGGCAGTAGAGCCCCTAGCGGTACCGATCGCGGTTACCCGGCGTGTCCCTAAGCGGTTTCTAGATGCCGATGGCGGTGTGAGCCCTAATCTTCTCATCTTTTGTGGGGCTGTTTCTCTAGTTACTTTTTCAACGGCAGGTTACTTTGTCTGGAATTGGCCCCACTGGTTCTGCTTTGTATTAAATACTTTGGCTTTGCACCTAGTCGGTACGGTCATCCACGACGCTTCGCATAATTCAGCCCACAAAGATCCGAGGATTAATGCGGCGCTTGGCCACGGCAGCGCGCTAATGCTAGGGTTCACCTTTCCGGTATTCATGCGAGTTCACTTACAGCACCATGCCCATGTGAACGACCCGGAGAATGATCCTGACCATTTTGTCTCAACCGGCGGTCCTTTGTGGCTGATCGCCGCTCGCTTCTTCTATCACGAGATCTACTTCTTTCAGCGTAGGCTATGGAAGAATAATGAACTGGTGGAGTGGGCGCTCAGTCGATTGATGGTCGGTCTGTTCATCTACACCGCTTACCACTTTGGCTTCATTGGGTATCTGCTTAACTATTGGTTTTCACCTGCTCTGGTGGTAGGTCTAGCGCTGGGTCTATTCTTTGACTACTTACCCCATCGTCCTTTCAAGGAGCAGCACCGCTGGCGCAACGCTCGGGTTTATCCCAGCAGGATTTTAAATCTGTTGATCATGGGTCAAAACTATCATTTAGTTCATCATCTGTGGCCTTCGATTCCCTGGTACAAGTACAAGCCCGCTTACGAAGTAATGAAGCCACTGTTGGATGAAAAGGGCTCGCCTCAGTCTTTGGGTTTGCTGAAGACAAAAGACTTCTTAGGATTCATGTACGATCTGTTTCTGGGTATCCGCTTCCACCCAAAGCCAAAGAAAGAAGAGTAGATACGCGTCAAACTTATCTTCAGTAAAGCCCCTGCTGTTACATACAACGGCAGGGGCTTTGTGGTTGTGCTTTCTACGCTCTGCTTATACTGCCTACTAGCCTAGTAAAGGTCATCAAGCCTACGACGGTTCCAGCCCTATGCACCCATGTCGACGACGCAATAGCGCAGCAGCGTGATCTGCTGATTGAATTCGAGATCAGTGATACTGCTAAACACTTTCGAGGTGGCACCAGACATCCCGTAATCGTCGGGAACGGGAATCACATCGCCAGCGGCCATGCCTTCGGATAGCTGATACCAGAACAGTAGTTTGTTGTCCGCTTCAAACGTGCCGTAGGTTTTGGTGTGCTCTGTTTCCTTGTTTTCGACTAGGTCACGCATAAACGCCATCTGGTCTGCCTCTTCCATCCCTTTGACCGTATCGAGAAGGTTCTGGGTGAATTGGGGACCGGCTGCTGCGGGCGCAGCAGGGGTGATAGAGCCACCCATATTCTCGTATACGACCCAGAGCAGACCTAGCTTTTCATCTGTGGTTAGGGCTTTGAATGCAGCTAGTTCCTGGGAAATATCGCTGGGTGCTTCTGTGGAACCGCTGCCAGAAGCTGTAGAGCTAGTAACCATATTAAATATTCCTGTTGTACTTGTAGATTAACAAGGAAGATCGTAAAGGTCCGATAGAGCTAGTCTGAATACCCTACAGAGAGACTTTGACGCGTTGGCTCTCTTTCAAAAGAACGATGTAGCCGTTGTTACTCTGCTTTCTAGAAGGCTACAAAAGTCAATCAGCGGCTAGACACAAGTCGGGTCTCAGCTTCTGTGCTCCGCGCAAGTAGATGTGGTTGACGCTTGTATGGTGAACGGGCAGATAGATGTGGAGCATGAATCGAATGCACTTGGGCAGACTGCCTTGGACGTGCATTTGCTGAACGTCTAGGAGGGGAACGCTGTCCCAGGCTGGGCGGCGACGGGCGATCGCAGCTGGAAACACTGCATCCAAATCCTTTGTCACCGAGAAGGTCACACTGACAATCTTGCTGGTATCAAGCGGATTGCGTGACTCCAACGCATCGAGCAGTTCATCAACTGCCTCAGCCATCGCTTCTGTAGAATTTTCTGAAACGGTGGTTGCCCCACGAATGGCGTGTATCTGCCAATCCACAGCGATTCCTTCCTCTGCTACCGGTTACTTACTCCCGTCACTATTTAACCATTAATGGCTTCAGTCGCTGTTCTGTCGCTATCTAGAGAGTGGCCCGCGAATTGTCGCAGGCTGATACATCCACAGCGGCAGTCCACTGGTGGCGATCTCGAATTCTATTTTGGCCATCGTGGCGGGCATTGATTCGGGTAAAACGCTTAGCAGTGCGTTGTTCCCAGACAGTACTCGACTCAGCAGCGGCTTCTTCTCTTCAAAGGTGAAGCACTCGGCTTTCTCCGGGTCGAGCCCACTGAGCTCCGCTGCCCATCGCCGCGCGTCTTCTTCTGAGCCTAGTCGGTCCACCATGCCAAGTGCTAGCGCCTGCTCGCCTGTAAACACTCGGCCATCGGCAAACTCGCGCACTTTCTCTTCGGACAGGTTTCGTCCTTCCGCCACCGTCCGCACAAACTGCCCATAGCTGACGTCAATCAGCTCTTGAAGGATAGTCTCTTCTTCAGAGGTGAGCGGTCGGTCAAACGCCAAAATGTCTTTGTAAGGACCAGACTTGACGACTTTAAAAGAGACGCCCACTTTATCGAGTAGCTTCTCTATATTGTTGCCGCGTAAGATGACGCCAATAGAGCCAGTGATGCAGCCCGCATTCGAGACGATATGATGCGCCCCGACGCCGATATAAACTCCACCTGACGCGGAAATATTGCCGTAGCTAGCAACAATTTTGACCTTTTCGCGCAGCTTCATCAGGGCGCTGTAGATCTCTTGCGAGTCGCCGACGGTGCCGCCGGGGCTGTCAATCCGCAGTAGCAGGGCCGGAAACTTCTTTTCTTCGACTTCTTTGAGCGCTTCGAGAACTCGCTTGCGGGTGCCTCCCGCGATCGCACCAGAAATCTCAATCCGAGCAATTTGTTTACGATAGCGACGCTTAAAAGGCCAAATCATGAAATCTCTGTGTGCGCTGGGCTTAACATTACTTTAGAGTTAAGTATACTTCTTGCCCTCCTCTTATCTATTAAAGAATGGATGCTCACCCGACTAAGGCCGCTGATCTAGTCACTAATCCGCTAGTGCTGATCTCTCCTTTTTTCCTCTGGGGGACGGCAATGGTGGCGATGAAGGGCGTGATGGCTGAGACCAGTCCGCTGTTTTTGGCGAGTATGCGGCTATTTCCAGCAGGCGTTTTGGTGGTTTTGGTTTCGCTTGCCCTGGGTAGAGAGCAGCCAAAGGGGTGGGCCGCTTGGCTCTGGATCGCTCTATTTGCGCTGGTAGATGGCACGCTGTTTCAGGGCTTTTTGGCAGAGGGGCTCGAACGCACTGGAGCTGGACTGGGCTCTGTGATGATTGATTCGCAGCCGCTGGCAGTGGCAGTGATGGCGAGATTTTTGTTCAAGGAATGGATCGGGCCGCTGGGCTGGCTGGGGTTAAGCGTTGGCTTACTGGGCATCAGCTTTATTGGATTGCCAGATGAGTGGATCTTCTCTCTATTTCAGGGGGAGTGGTTCAATGTCAGCATTGCCCTAGAGCAGGAAATCTGGACGGTGCTCTTTCAGCAGGGAGAGTGGCTGATGCTGATGGCGGCGCTGTCGATGGCGGTCGGGACGATTCTGATCGGGTTTGTGGCCAAAGTCGCTGATCCGGTAGCGGCAACGGGCTGGCATATGATTCTAGGCGGCATACCACTGGCCGTATCCTCAGCGCTGCGTGAGCCGACTGCTTGGCAAGGAATTTCGCTGTCGGGCTGGCTAGAAATTGGCTATGCGACGGTGTTTGGCAGCGCGATCGCCTATGGTGTCTTTTTCTACATCGCGGCCAAAGGAAATCTCACTAGCCTGAGCGCCCTCACTTTCTTGACCCCTGTGTTTGCTCTACTGTTTAGCACCTGGCTATTGGCCGAGAGCCTGAGCCCATTACAGTGGTCAGGCGTTTCGCTTACGCTAGTCAGCATTTATTTGATCAATCAGCGGGTAGCGCTATCCACTTATCTGTCCGATCGGCTGGCTTTTCCGATTGGCTATCCGGGCAAAGAATCGGAACTTTAGAGCTCTAGTAGCTTTTGCTGAGCCGACTGTTGTCATTGACGATCTATCAATTTCAGTAGAAATGTCGTCTAATCGGGCATCCTATAACGTCGATAGGCGAAAAATAGTGATGGTTCGACGTTCTACTCTATTTCTGTTTGCGATCGCATCCTTTTCGATGGTGGGAGCGTTATCTGTAGCTCCAAAGGGGGGAACGGCACACGCTCAGTCCACTTCTGTGCTGATCGCCCAGGCAGACTCGGATCTATACGTTGGCCTCCGCGATGCGGCAGTCGAAACGCTGCAAACACAGCTCAAAGAACAGGGCTTCTACGACGGTCCCTTAGATGGTGTCTTCGGACTTTCTACTCAAAGAGCTGTCCTGGCTTTTCAGGCAGAGGCAGGTATAGCAGCTACAGGCCGATGGGACGAAGCCAGTAGACAGGCTTTAGCAATGGTGCTGACTGCTTCAGATGCTGAGGACGTTGCCACTGGTGAGTCTTTGGAAGATGAGTCTGTCACTGATGAGACCGCTGATGCGATCGCGCCTATCCCCACGACAGCAGAGCCCGAAACAAATCGGCTGACTCAGCTACTGATGATAGGGCTAGGCTTATCGGCTGTGGCAGGTAGCTTTGGTATATGGTCTTTGGTCGCTAGCCGTAGAAAAAAAGAATTAGACTCTCCTACGGTGAAGAATGAGCTTGCTATTGATGAGGACACGGCCTCTCCATCTGACTCCAACGCTCCAATAGCTGATCCAACCAACCACAGCAGCTATCAACCCAGCCAGACTAGTCACATGCGGGCACTAAACGAAGCGAACGGTGAGCTAGCTAAAACTCTACACGCTCTAGATTCAGAAGGCCGTCGTGGGGCGATTTGGGAATTGGGTCAGCACGGCCATTCCTCGGCGGTTCAACCACTCGTAGATTTGATGATAGAAGTTGATTCCAAAGAAAAAAGTCTGATCCTAGCAGCGCTGTCGGAGATAGGCATACGTTCTTTACGGCCTTTGAGCCATGCGTTAGCAAACGGTCTTCAAGACGACAATCCAGAGGTCCGTAAGAACGCCATCCGCGATCTTTCACGCATCTACGATCTAGTCGTTCAGATCTCTCAGCTGCTAGGTCGCGCGATCGAAGATGAGGATGCTGACGTACGGCAAACGGCTAGGTGGGCGATAGAACAGCTCGGTCGCATTCGCCACCTGCAAGATAGTGAGCCTGACGCAGAGCCTGATGGTCGCACAGTGCTAAACGCCGCAGCGCCGATGGCTGCGAATACAATGACTGCGAATACAGTGGAATTTGAAACCTCTAATTTTGCCAATCAAAGGTACTGACCGCGCTCATGCGTTGATAAATTGAGACTAGATGCCTGAAGTTAGAGACTTGCGAAATTAGAGATTTGCTGAAGCCGCTAAGAATTCTATTTCTTTCAACGCCAGTGGGCCCTGTAGGCTCTGGTCTGGGCGGAGGTGTCGAGCTAACCATCCAAAATTTGGTACAGACGCTGGGCACAAGGTACGAAATCGATGTTGCCGCGCCCACCGGATCGCGCCTGCCCAACACAGATCGCCTCGGAAAGCTGATTCAAGTACCGGGTAGCTGGCAGCCGACCGCTCAGACTCAAGCGCGCTCAGCGCCCATAATTGTCGGTCCGGTACTAGCTAATACCTGGTCCTATACCAGGGCGCATGAAGTAGAGTATGACCTGATAGTGAATTTTGCCTATGACTGGCTGCCGTTTTATCTGACGCCTTTTTTGAAGACACCTGTGGCTCATTTTGTCAGTATGGGATCTTTGAATGACGCGCTAGATCAGGCGATCGCACAAACCGCTAGCCAATTTCCCGGTACGCTCGGAGCCTACACGCGATCGCAAACCAAAACCTTCCCTATCATTAAAAGCGGTTGGCAAATCTTAGGCAGCGCCATTGATATTCGTCAGTACGACTATTGCGATCATCCCGACAATTCCCTTGCCTGGGTGGGACGCATCTCGCCCGAGAAAGGGTTAGAAGATGCGATTACAGCAGCAACCACCACTCAACACCCGCTCCAGATATTCGGCAAGCTAGAAGACCCTGATTACTGGCAGAGTCTCCAGCCCCAAATTAAACAGGCAACCGTTCCGATCAAATATCGCGGTTTCCTTCCTACAGCTGTTTTGCAGGCAGCGTTAGGCCGCTGTCGGGCGCTGCTAGTCACACCAAAATGGACAGAAGCCTTCGGTATCGTGGCGATTGAAGCGCTAGCTTGCGGGGTGCCTGTGATTGCTTACTCACGCGGCGGACTCACCGAGATCGTGCGAGATGGTCAGACGGGCTGGCTAGTATTACCAGATAGTATGAGGGAATTGGTTAGTGCGATCGCCAAAATTGATCAGATTAATCGCGCCGACTGTCGTTATCAGGCAGAGCATGTATACGACTTGCCCGCTTGGAGCGATCGCTTCGAGCAGTGGTTTGATCAAATCCTTTCCGGTCCCGACTCGTCTGGCGATGTACCTTCTAATACCGTATCTTCTGGTACTGTAGTCTCCGGCTCCGCAGATTTTAGTCTTGGGGGCTAACGGTCACACTCTAGCGTCTGTCATGATTGTTTTAACATCTGAAGAAATCGCTCAGCTGACCGCCTGTTTGGCTGACTATCCCGATGCGCTTACGGCCCTCCAAGAAATATCAGACTGTGACGGCGATGTAGAAGACGCGGCGATTTCGCTGGCGCTGCGGGCTGGGCAAGAACCCGATACCAACGACCAGTGGCTAGCGAGCTTCAGCAAGCGCTACCGCCATATTGCCTGTCAGGCTCAGTTCCGTGATGCTTTAATTGCTCACCAGCCGGGTACGCTCGTCAACCACCTGACTCAGCAGACGGACTGCCCCGCCCTGTTGGCTGCGCCTGTCGCTATCTACATTTTCAAGTCAGGGGTAGAAAGCTTTTGTCACAGCTTTGATAATGCTCGGGTACAGAGCGAAGATCCAACTGTAGGCTAAATGGCTCGCTTCAATATTGCCAGTCTCGCTAGATCTTGCTTGATCTCTACGTTTAGGGCTGAATTGTTCGGATCGACCTGAGTGGCTTTCTTCAAGTAGATTCTCGCTTTCTGTAGCTGGCCTTCGTTGATTAGCTGTCGGCCCCAGCGCTGATACACAATTGCTCTCCACTGGCTGATCTCTAGATCGCTGGGTAGACGATTAGACAAGCCTTCTATCAGTGCGATCGCCCTGGGAAATTTCTGCTGACCCAACAACGCCTTTAGCTGCTCATAGGCTTCTCTCTTCAGGGTTTGGTCAGCTACCGAGAGCGGCTCTCCCGCACTATCTACAATTGAAATAGGAATGACTGTTGCTTGGCGAACTTCAACGTCCGGCTGCTTTTCGCTGCGGACGGGGCCAGTGGTTTCTTGAAAGTTGCCGAGCCCTAGCTTTTCTAATGTCAGCTTCAGTTCTTCTAAGTTCAGTCGCTCCGCTGCTGCTGCTTTCTGACGAAAAACGGCATCGTCTCCAGTTTCCGGACTTTCAGACGATGCCGTTTTTGGGTCTTTGGTTTGGTCTTCAGACAGTGCGTCTAAAAGCGTGGTGTAGGCTTCATTGATAGCAATGAACTGGGCGATCGCCTGCTCATCTGGATTTAGATCAGGATGATACTGCCGCACTAGTTGCCGATAGGCTGCCTTGACCTCTACGAAAGATGCGTGATCGCTTAGTCCCAAAGTGCGATAGTGATGAGTCAGTTTCATGGCAGCGTCAACGCTAGGACTAATCATTGGCTAATCGTAGTTGACCAATAGCAGCTTCGTCAGGCCAATGCGATTACACAGGCGGGACTATGCTGGCAAACGCTCTTCGATTACTCGGTCAATCAGGCCGTATTCTTTGGCCTGTTCTGCTGACATGAAATTGTCGCGATCGCTATCCCGCTCAATTTCTTCAACCGTTCGGCCAGAATGCTGTGCCATCAGCTCATTTAGCTCTTTACGCACCTGGACAATCCGCACCGCTTCAATCTCGATATCGGTCGCCTGACGGCGGCCCACTCCACCCGAAGGCTGGTGGATCATAATCCGCGAATGAGGCAGCGCTAGCCGCTTACCTTTAGTGCCTGCATTTAGCAGAAACGCGCCCATACTCGCCGCCAGCCCTACGCAGATCGTCACCACTTCAGACTTGATGTACTGCATAGTGTCGTAGATTGCCATTCCCGCCGTGACCGAGCCACCTGGCGAGTTGATGTAGAGATAGATTGGCTTGCTCGGATCTTCCGAATCGAGATAGAGCATATAGGCAACAATGGCATTGGCAATACCATCATCGACCTCTTCAGTCAAAAAGATAATTCGCTCGCGAAACAGCCGCTCGTAGATACTGATCCACTGTTCGTAGGTGCCGCCGGGTAGGCGATAGGGGACGCTAGGAGTTCCGATAGGCATGGCAAAAAAATGAGATAAAAGGACGAAAAATGATTTGGCGTAACGTACGTCGGCTAGTTAAGAGGCAGATAGTTCTGGCACTGCGGACTGAGCGAGAGTTGGATTTTCAATCACGCGGTCAATCAGCCCATACTCTTTTGCTTCAGTTGCAGAAAGATAGAACATCCGCTCCATGTCCTTGGCGATCTTCTCAGCCGTCTGGCCCGTGCTATTTGCCAGGATCTGCTGAATCAGCTTTCGCTTTGCCAGCACTTCTGTAGCTTCTAAGTTGATATCAGTCGCCTGCCCGCGAGTCAGCGTCGTCGGATGCGTCAGCGCAATGCTGGTATGCGGTAGAGACGCTCGCTTGCCTTTTACACCGGCCGCTAGCAACACTGCCGCCATTCCGTATGCCGTGCCCATACAGATAGTCAGCACTTCTGACTTGATATGGGCAATTGTGTCATACACCGCTAACCCAGCCCGAATCGAGATCATCCCGGCAGAGGCATCTGCTTGACCAGACATCACCGGATCGCCAATAGAATTGATGTACAGATAGATCGGCTTGCTCTGATCGTCCGAATCTAGGTAGAGCAGGGCAGATACTAGAGAATTGGCTACGCCATCAGTCAGCGGCTGATTCAAAAACAGGATGCGCTCTTGACTCATCCGCGTAAAAATATTCACCCACTGCCAAGAGCGACTACCCGGCAAGTTATAGGGAACTCGCATAATTCCATCAACAGACATAGCCTAAGCAACCCCCGCCGGAATGGCCGTTGGTAGCTCCTTCGTACTGCTAAGGACACGGTCAATGAGTCCGTATTCCTTGGCTTCTTCTGGCGTCAGATAGAACATCCGGTCAGTGTCTTTATCCAACTTTTCGACTGGCTGGCCAGTGTTCGCAGCTAGAATATCGAGCTGAGCCGATTTGTTCGCTAGAACTTCTTTCGCTCTAATCTGAATATCCGTTGCCTGTCCTTGCGCCCCAGAACGGGTTTGATTCAATACGATAGTGGCGTGAGGCAGACTCGCTCTAGAGCCCTTTGCCCCAGAGGAAAGAATCATCGCAGCCGTGCCCATTGCTTGGCCTAGACAGATCGTATGGACAGGTGGCTTGATGTATTTCAGCGTGTCGCAGATGGCGAATGCTTCTGTTTCAAAGCCAACGGCATCGCCTGTGTACCAAGAAGTTCCTGTTGAGTTGATATAGAAATAGATCGGTTTTTCGGGATCGTCAAACTCTAGATACAGGAGCTGAGCGATGATCAGCTTGGTGACGTCTACCCCCATCTGACGCTTGAAGTCATCAGAAGAAACCAGCGGCGTACCTAGATACACGATGCGCTCTTTTAGCAGCAGCGACTGTAGATCTGGTGGGGGTGTCCGATAGGCCGCGCTGCCTCCACCGTAGGGAGCTTGAACGGCCTTGATAGGAGAACTCATAAGGACTTGCGATTGCGCTAACTTTTACTTTTCGATGTGTCAAAACCGTCTTCGACCAATCGAAATATCTGCATACTATAGTAGCTCGCTAGCGAGTAGGGTGCGGTGGCGCTAGTTTTGGGTTTGTGGCGGATAACCACACCTTTGGAGGGATGAATGAAGAAGAAGGAAGCGTGAACGTGGTTGGCTAGTGGTGGCTGATGACTGCCTGTGCCGAAATCAAGATATTAAAAGTTGATGCTATCAAGGCTATCTGGTCAATTCTAGGGTTGATTGCTGTGTTTGTCGTAGGAGAGTGGCAGGATGAAGGTTGATTTGCGGTGTGCGCTCAGTGATGCTCATCTTTCGGTTGATCAAGCGAGCGCTCAGCGTCAGCTATCGGTGTCTATAGCGGCTAAAAGTGGTGGCGCGTCTGCGCCGCTGAATGTTTGCTTTGTGCTGGATCGCAGCGGTTCGATGATGGGGACGCCCTTGCAGACGGTGAAGCAGGCGGCGAGCCGAATTGTGGATCGACTGACGGAGCGCGATCGCATTTCTATCATCGCCTTCGACCACAAAGCCGAAGTCCTAATCTCCAATGAACTCGCTACCGATCTAGACGCCATCAAAAAACGAATTAATAGTTTGAGAGCAGGCGGTGGTACCTGTATCGACGACGGACTCAAAAAGGGGATTGAGCAGCTCGCAGCCGGTAAAGAAGGCTACGTATCGCAGCTACTGCTGTTAACTGATGGCGAAAACGAACACGGCGATAATGCTAGAGCCGTCAAACTAGCTGACGTAGCGGTTGGCTACAACCTGACGGTGAATACCTTGGGCTTTGGCGACCATTGGAACCAAGACGTGTTAGAGCAGATTGCCGATGCGGGGGGGGCTCGCTTAGCTATATCGAGCATGCAGAAGAGGCGATCGCAATCTTTGGCCGTCTGTTCACCCGGATGCAGTCCGTCAGCTTGACCAATGCCTTTTTGAACCTAGAGCTATTGGCTGGCACCTACCTCGCTGATCTCAAACCCGTTGCCCAAGTCGCGCCCGAGACTGTCGAGCTGAGCGCGAATACTCAAGAGAATCTAGCCGTCATCAGAATCGGCGATCTGATGATTGATGAGCCTAGAGTGATTCTGCTGACGATGTACATTCCACAGCTTGCAGAAGGCTCTACGCCAATTGCTAAAGTCCAAGTGACTTACGATGATCCGGCCTTTGATCTGACTGCTCAGGCGACCGAGCCGCAGACGATTAGTATCCTGGCTCAGTCTGCCTATACCCCTGCTACTAATCCAGACGTACAGCAGCACATTTTGGCGCTGGCAAAATACAGACAGACTCAGATAGCAGAGGACAAGCTGAAGTCGGGCGATCGCACTGGCGCAGTCACGATGCTGCAATCAGCGGCAAACACAGCAATCCAGATGGGGGACAAAAATGCGGCGACGGTACTGCAAAGGAACGCCACCCAGCTCCAGGAAGGCAAGGATTTGTCAGAGCGCGATCGCAAGAAGACCCGCATCGCTTCCAAAACTCAGCTTCAGTGATTGCCTAATGATTGCGCTACAGCACCTAGACCATCTAGTTCTGACCGTCGCTAATATCGACATTACCTGTCAGTTCTATCGAACGGTACTCGGCTGTGAAATCATTCATTTTGAGACAACCGATGGCAGCTATCGACGAGCACTCAGCATTGGTGATTTCCAAAAGATCAATTTACATGCTGCGGCGAATTCAATTCAGCCTGCTGCGCGTTTTCCCAAACCAGGCTCTGCCGATCTGTGCTTCCTGACAGAGATACCAGTGTCCCAGGTGCTGGAACATCTACAGGCTTGTTCAATTCCTATCGTCGAAGGACCTGTTCAGCGAACTGGAACGCTTGGCCCTATCCTATCTGTATACATTCGCGATCCTGATGACAACCTCATTGAGATCGCGAACGCCATAGAATAGCGCCTCTTACCTACTTTCACCAATGCAAATCCAGATCGAGCCCTTTTCCGTACACAAGCGGGTGCCGCTTACCATCAGTAGAGGAACAAGCGCAGGCTCGACCAATCTTTGGGTGAAAGTCAGCGCTGAGGGGATAGAAGGATGGGGCGAAGCCTCCCCCTTTTCTGTGGGCAAAAAGGCACAGACGACTGAATCGATTACTCACGACCTACAGAAACTAGCGGTCGAATTGTCAGGATTTCATCCCCTACAGCAGCAAAAGATCGAATCTATCTGTGATGATCTAGCGGTTTGTTCGGCGGCAAAAGCGGCAGTAGATGTCGCCCTGCACGACTGGCTAGGAAAACAGGTCGGTCTCCCTCTATGGCAGCTATGGGGATTGAACCCAGAGCTCATCACGCCTACCGCTGTCACTGTGGGTATCAGCTCTCCAGAAGATGCTGTCAAGCGCCTGCATCAGTGGTGCGATCAGCAGACGGTTGCCTCTGTCAAAGTCAAGCTGGGCAGTCCTGCCGGTATTGCTGCTGACCAGGCGATGTTCGAGGCGCTTTTACCTGAAGTGCCTAAAGGCTCGAAAGTCAGCATTGATGCTAATGGGGGCTGGCAGTTAACCGATGCGCTCGCAATGGCGCACTGGCTAGCAGATCGGGGTGTAACCTATCTAGAACAGCCGCTACCCGTCTCACAGGACAGTCTGCTGCCAGCCCTGCGGGATCAGTCACCTCTGCCTATTTTCATTGATGAAAGCTGCTTCAACAGCGCCGATATTCATCGACTGGCGCACTGCATTGACGGCATCAATATTAAGCTAATGAAGTCTGGTGGTCTAAGCGAGGCACGGCGAATGATTCATACCGCTAGAGCCTGTGGGCTTCAGGTGATGTTTGGCTGCTATTCAGACAGTGCGATCGCCAACACTGCACTTTCACACCTCTCTCCCCTTGCCGACCACCTCGATCTCGACAGCCACTTCAATCTCAAAGACGATCCGTTCTCCGGCGCACAGCTAGATAGCGGTGTATTAATGCCCAATTCGCGACCTGGATTAGGACTTTCTTACCATGCTCACCCCTGATGATCGCATCGCTGTCTTACTACACAACGGCCTGGTCGGCAGCAAGGGCAAGACCGGCATCTCTCTGTTACGCTACAGCCCCAACGAGATCGTCGCGGTCATAGACGAGACGGCTGTTGGCGAGTCAGTCCAAGAGCTAACTGGGGTAGATCGCCAGGTGCCAGTAGTCGCCTCGGTCCAAGCTGCCCTAGCCTTTAACCCCACTGTGCTAGCGATTGGATTAGCGCCTTCGGGTGGCAGACTTCCTGATCCTTGGTACGCAGAAGTTAAGCAAGCTGTGAGTGCTGGGCTCTCGGTAATGAATGGGCTGCACACTCAGATGAACGCAGATCCTGAGATTGCTTCGCAGATTCAGCCCGATCGGTGGGTATGGGATATTCGCCAGGAGCCAGAAGGGTTGGAGGTGGGTAGCGGCAAGGCGAGACTGCTGAAGTGCGATCGCGTTCTCACGGTCGGCACCGATATGTCCATCGGCAAAATGTCTACCAGCATCGAACTCACCCGCGCCGCTAAGGCAAAGGGGCTACGCGCCAAAATGGTCGCTACCGGTCAAACCGGGCTGATGCTGGGCTCAGACGGAATTGCTCTAGATGCTATTCGCGTAGACTACGCCTCCGGGGCCGTCGAACAAGCCGTCGTCCGCAATGCCGCAGACCAAGATATCCTTTTCGTTGAAGGTCAAGGGTCGCTACTAAATCCCGGCTCTACGGCGACTCTGCCATTGATGAGAGGCTCGCAGCCTACTCATTTGATCCTGGTCCACAAAGCGGGAATGACGCATATTCAGCACTTTCCAGACTTCGAGATTCCTACGCTGCTACAGGTTGTCGCGCTCTATGAGACGGCAGCTTGCGCAGGCGGCACTTTTGCAAACACGCCAGTGGCTGGAATCGCGCTGAATACTTTTGGATTTAGCGAAGCAGATGCTTTAGATGCGATCACAAAAGTAACTGAAGAAACCGGACTACCCTGTAGCGATGTGGTCCGATTCGGCGGAATTCCCTTACTTGAACAGGTTCTAGATAACAAGTAACTTAGGCTCAATCTTACTCAAACTACGCGATATCTCAATCATGAGCTTCCATGTATGCTCGCAGTAGATTGTTGATCTTCAGTTGATAAGCTTCTTCTCTAGCCCTGAACCACTCGAAGACATCACTATCAATCTGTAAAGTCACTTGAGCTTTCGCTTCGAGCGGCGCTGAACCATGCTGAACGATTGCGGCTGCGAACATATCCGATGTAACTTCTGGGCAATCGGAGAGATCTATGTTCTCATCCGCCATAGCGTCTATTCTTTCCCAATCCATTTCAGATTTTGCGGAGATAGTTTGCTCGTTCATGCTTAGTCGCCTTTCGCACTGGCTTTTTCCTATCTCGGCTTCTTTAATCGGTAAGTGATGCGACCTTTCGTGAGGTCGTAGGGCGTAAGCTCTACTTTGACGCGATCGCCCGGCAGAATCTTGATATAGTTCCGGCGAATCTTACCCGAAATATGGGCCAAGACATTGAACCCGTTGTCCAAGTCAACGCGGAACATCGCGTTGGGCAACGATTCAGTAATCGTCCCTTCCATTTCAATCAAATCTTGTTTAGACAAACCAATAGTTCCTCAGTTAAATCAATATCAGTAAAAACTGATCGCATTTTCTCTATAAGCGTAGCAAATCGCAGCGAAAAACTTCGAGCACAGCCCGAAGCCTTCCTGACAACTCTACTGTTGTCACGTCTCGCTTAGCCTCAAAAGAAACCAAATATTCAGGCGCACTATCTTAGCTTTCTACAATCTTCTTTAGCTCATCAGTTACCAAATCAGGCTCTTGGTCGCCATCGACCGACTTCAGTCGCTTCTCTTTTGCATAGAGTGCAATCAAAGGCTCAGTTTGCTCTCGATACACTTCCAATCGATTGCGAATCACGTCTTCTTTATCGTCAACGCGTCCTCGACCCAGCAATCGCTCTACCAGCACATCGTCTGGCACCTCTAGAGTTGATCACCGCATCGCAACTTTGATCAATCTCTTCTAGCAGCGCGTTCAAAAACTCTGCCTGCTCCTCATTGCGCGGAAATCCGTCTAATAGCCAGCCTTTAGCCGTATCTTCCTTGCTTAGAGCGCTCTCGAATCAGACCGAGAATCAAATCATCGGGCACTAGCTCACCGGCAACCATATACTCTTCGGCTTTCAGCCCTAGCTCGGTCTTCTCTTTGACCGCAGCTCCGCAGAGATATCCCCAGTTGAAATGTGCGGAACGTTGTAGCTCTGGCAAAGCATCTGGGCCTGAGTGCCTTTACCAGCACCCGGTGGCCCTAGAAAAATCAAACGTGTCATTACTGCTTCACCATTCCTTCGTAGCGCTGAGAGATTACATAGGTCTGAATCTGCTTCGCGGTATCGATAGCCACACCGACTAAAATCAGCAGGGAAGTTGCACCAAAGCCTTGAAAAGTCTGAACTCTCGTTGCGCTTTCAACCAAGCTAGGGACTACAGCAACCAGTCCTAGGAAGATTGCACCCAAGAATGTTAGGCGGTTCAGCACCTTGCTGATGTAGTCAGTAGTCGCACGACCTGGACGAATACCAGGGATGCTAGCACCCATCTTCTTCAGGTTTCTAGACATATCCTCAGGGTTCACGACCAAGAGACGCATAGAAGTAGCTAAAGAACACAATCATCACCAGATACACCAAGATGTACAGCGGCGATGTCGCTCTAAAGTTGGCGTTCATAAACCTAGTGAACGCCTCACTAGGGAATGTACTGCACCAGCGAAATTGGAATGATCAGCATTGAGGATGCAAAGATAATTGGCATCACGCCGCCCTGGTTTAGGCGCAGTGGCAAGTAGTTGCTCTTTTCTAAGTAGAGCTTTGCGACCGACCTGACGTCTGGCTGAAACGATAGGAATACGCCGAGTGCCTTCTTGAACGAAGACGATACCGATGATAGTTGCGATGAAGACTAGAAATAGGATGACGATACCGCCGATGGTGCTGCGATCGCCCGTCTGGGCCAAGTCGACTGTCTCACCCAACACCCGAGGCAGCGAAGAGACAATGTTCAAAAAGATCAGCAGCGATGCGCCATTGCCCAGGCCGCGCTCAGTGATCAGCTCACCGACCCACATCACAAACATGGATCCTGCTGTCAGGGCTATCACCGTTTCCACAACAAACGGCACGCCAAAGTCAAAGGCAAAGTCTCTAAGCAAAAAGCAAGAGAGCATCGTGCTCTGCACAATAGTCCAGCCAAAGGCAACGTAGCGAGTTACCTGAGAGATCTTTCTGCGACCTGCCTCGCCTTCATTTTTCTGCAAATCCTCTAGCTTCGGAATTGCCGCCGTCAGCAGCTGCATGATGATTGACGCGTTGATAAATGGCAAAATACCCAGCGCGAAGATGCCGACTAGCGACAAGCCTCCACCGCCAATGATGTCTAGAAAGCCAAGCACACCACCCGCGCCACCGCTCTGAACAAACTCAGAAAATGCGGCTCGATCAATCCCTGGAACTGGGATGTATATGCCCAGCCTAACCAAAATCAAAAGACCAACAGTGACTAGCAGGCGACTACGTAACCCTGCGGCCTGAGCCATCTGCAAAAACGTTTCTTGGGCGCTAGGCGATCTGCCTTGACTGACAACCATAATTTATAAAGCAAAGGAAAGAAGCATAAGAGACTGAACTACAGACCTGAAGATTCAAGCATTAGCCCAGTGACAAATAGATAAATACCTGTTTGATTAAAGTATCTCTTATCTAATAGTCCCTATTCAATGATAAAGGGAGCAGGGAGCAACGGTCAGTAAATAGTTGGTCAAGATGCCTGACTATTCACGCTCGCGCTTTCCTACTCCCTATGATTAATAGCCAGAATAGCTAGAAGCTAGATTAAATTGAGTTAAACGATTTCGCAGCTACCGCCTGCGGCTTCAATTTTTGCCTTAGCAGACTTAGTAAAAGCGGCTGCCTTAACGTTTAGCGCGGTTGATATTTCGCCATCACCCAACACCTTCAAAGGGCCGTCGTTAGAAGTGATGACGCCGGACTCTATCAAAGAATCAAGCGTTACCTCACCAGCAGGTAAATCAGCTAACCCTTTCACATTGATAATCGTGAACACGTTCTGATTCACAATTGGAAAATGCTTCAGCTTGGGCACGCGGCGATACAGAGGCATCTGACCACCTTCAAATCCAGGCCGAGTACCACTACCAGAACGAGACTTTTGACCACGCATCCCAAATCCACAGCTAGCGCCTTGTCCAGCCGAGATGCCTCTTCCCTTGCGGTTACGCTTCTTCTTAGAGCCCGCTTTGGGCTTCGCATCATCTAGTCTCATCTCTAATAGTCTCCTGGATAATTATGCATTGAAAGGCTATGCGTAGAGCTTTTCAATCGGAATTCCTCGCTCTTCGGCAACGCTAGATAGCGTTCTTAGTGAGCCGATTGCTTCGGCCGCAGCCCGAGCGTTATTCAAAGGATTGTCAGACCCTAGCTGCTTTGCCAGGATGTTGCGAACGCCCGCAAGCTCTAGCACAATTCGCACAGCGCCACCCGCAATTACTCCAGTACCAGGTGCTGCAGGGCGCATAAAGACGCGAGCGCCGCCTGCTCTGCCAGTCATCGGATGGGGAATCGAATATGCCTTGTTCAAAGGCACTTCAACTAAATGCTTCTTGCCATCAGCTACGCCTTTTTTGACCGCGCCAATAACATCACTTGCCTTACCGACGCCGACACCGACTTGACCCTTCTCGTTACCGACGACAACAATGGCCCGAAAGCTTAGCTTCTTACCGCCTTTGACGACTTTAGTGACTCGTCTAATCTGGACGACGCGCTCTTTCCACTCTGAATCTTTTTCTCGATTCTTATTCTTCTTGCCGCGACGATTGTCTCTATCTCTATTGTCTGCCATGTTTTTTAGCTCGTTTTAGAATTTTAGCCCTGCTTCACGGGCCGCATCAGCCAAAGCAGCCACTCGCCCATGATAGAGCTTACCGCCTCGATCAAAGACCACCTGAGAGATATCTTTGGCAATGGCGCGCTCTGCAATCAACTTTCCAACTGCGGTTGCAGCGTCCTTGTTAGATCCAGAGTCCGCACCGGCGTCTTTGTCCAGGGTCGATGCTGATGCCAGCGTCTGGTGCTGCGTATCGTCAATAATTTGCGCGTAAATATGCTGATTAGAACGGAAGATAGCGAGTCTTGGCCGCTCGGATGTTCCTTTGACCCGACGGCGAACGCGCGAGTGGCGACGGCGGGTAGATTCTCGACGAGTTGTTTTCATGGGATGGGTGCTTTATCTTCTAGCGAATCTTTTTACCAAATCTACTTGCCAGCTTTACCAGCTTTGCGTCTGACCTGCTCACCTGCATAGCGAACGCCTTTACCTTTGTAGGGCTCTGGCGGACGAGCAGCGCGAACTCTAGCGGCTGTATTGCCAACGACCTCTTTGTCGATGCCAGTGATAGTCACGTTCGTGTTCTTTTCGACTGCGAACGAAATTCCACTGGGTGGGTCAAACTCGACGGGATGGCTGTAGCCAAGTGCCATTACCAGCTTTTGTCCTTGAAGAGAGGCTCTATAACCTACCCCTTGAATCTCTAGCTTCTTTTCGTAGCCCTTCGAGACGCCTTCTACCATGTTGGCAATTAGAGTCCGCACCAAGCCGTGACGCTGTCTAGCATTGCGAGACTCGTTCACGCGAGTGACCACCACTTCTTCGCCTTCTTGTACAAAGGCAATCTCGGGTGGAAATTCGCGAGAAAGTTCACCTTTAGAACCTTTCGCAGTCACCGTTTGACCGTCGATTGTGATGGTGACTCCTTTGGGGATTGGCACAGGCTGTTTGCCAATTCTAGACATTTTTATTTCTCCTGTTTAGAGGGCGCTTCTGTGGAAGGACACTTAAAGGTATGTGTGAATAGGTAAGGCGTTAGTAAATGTAGCAAAGAACTTCTCCACCAATTCCTTGACGTCTAGCATCGCGGTCTGTCATGACCCCGCTAGATGTCGAGATAATGGCAATGCCGATGCCGCCCAGGACTCTGGGTAGCTCTTTGCGGTTGGAGTATACTCGCAGTCCGGGTTTACTAACTCGTGAGAGTTTAGTAATGATGGGCTGGCGAGTTTTGCCTTTGTACTTCAAGGTGATTGTGATCTTGCGATCAATGCCTTCGCCGCCATCGGTTGACTCTGCGATGAAGCCTTCTTCTTTTAGTACACTCGCAATGCTGCGAGTCATCTTAGTCGATGGAATATCGACGGTTTGGTGCCGCGCAAGGGTAGCATTCCGAATGCGCGTCAGCATATCTGAAATCGTGTCGTTGGACGCCATAATCCTCTTTTTTGCTTCTGCCTCAATTGTCTCGGAAGGGCATGCCCAGCTCCTTTAGAAGGGCGCGCCCTTCTTCATCGGAGGTTGCGGTGGTGACGATGGTGATGTCCATCCCGCGAATCTGGTCAACGCTGTCGTAGTCAACCTCAGGGAAAATCAGCTGCTCTCGCAGGCCCAAGGTGTAGTTGCCTCTGCCATCAAAGCTACGAGGACTCACGCCTCTAAAGTCTCTGATGCGCGGAAGCGTCAAGTTGATCAGGCGATTGGTGAAGGCGTACATCCGATCAGAGCGCAAGGTGACCTTGACGCCGACTGGCATACCTTCGCGAATTTTAAAGCCCGCGATCGCCTTCTTCGCTCTAGTGACGACAGGACGCTGTCCTGTAATCATTGCGAGTTCACTGATAGACGATTCCAACGCCTTGGCGTTTTGAGAGGCTTCTCCTAGACCACGATTGATTGTGACCTTGGCAAGCTTGGGAATTTGATGGGGATTGGTGTATCCAAACTGTTCTTTCAGCTTGGGTAGCGCCTTCTCCAAATAGAGTGTTTTAAGTGAGTCGGCCATTGTATCCTCTAGAAATGTATCCCTGGGCTTGGTCAGGGTGTCATGCTGTTGCTCTGTTTATTAAGGTCTAATTAAGAGCTAGAAATTACCGGAAGTGGCGATAGTTGTGGTTCTAAAACTTTTGTAGTGCTCGATTGTCGGTGTGCAGCACTGCTGCATTCTTTCAAACGAGAACAGCTACCTAGTTTTCTAAAACCTCGCCTGTTTTTTTCAGCATACGGACCTTACGACCGTCATCATTGATGGTGTAAGCGACGCGGCTGGCCACCTTTTGCTTGGTGGAGTACAGCATGACGTTGGAGCTGTGAACCGGAAACTCTTTGGTAAGAATTTGGCCGGATTCACCTTCTGCTTGAGGTTTTACGTGCTTGGTGCGCATATTCACACCTTGCACAATCACCTGAGAAGTCTTGGCGTTGACAGCGACAACTTCGCCGACTTTGCCTTTGTCTTTACCAGCAATCACCTGAACGGTGTCCCCGGTACGAATGTGCATCTTGAAACGCTTTCCGGCGTTTTTATTTTTGATGACCACTTATAGTACCTCCGGGGCTAGCGAGACGATTTTGGTAAAGCTTTTATCGCGCAGCTCGCGGGCAACCGGGCCAAATACGCGAGTGCCTCTAGGGTTGCCGTCTGGGTTGATCAAAACAGCGGCGTTATCGTCGAATCGGATACTCATACCGCTAGCGCGGCGAATCCCTTTACGAGTGCGAACGACCACGGCCTTGACGACATCGGATTTCTTGACGCCCATGTTGGGGAGCGCATCTTTGACAACCGCGACGATGACATCGCCTACACCCGCGTACTGTTTGCGACCGCCTAGAACGCGGATGCACATGAGCTTACGAGCGCCGCTGTTGTCGGCCACATTGAGATAGGTTTCTTGCTGAATCATGGAATTATCCTCGCTGCTGGATTGGATGGTTTTTCTGAGCTACAACTCAGAAGAACTGAGGATATCAGCCACGATCCACCGTTTATGGCGACTCATGGGACGGGTCTCGCTGATTTTGACGCGATCGCCTTCTTTACAGTTATTTTCCTCATCGTGGGCCTTATAGCGCTGGGTTCGCACCATAATCTTGCCGTATTTCTTGTGCTGGACTCGGCTTTCGACCGCGACCACCACTGTCTTGTCCATTTTGTTGCTGACCACTAGGCCAATTCTTTCTTTCGTTGCCATAATGCCTACTCCTCTTCTGCCGTCTGACTGGCTGTCACTGCCTGAGCGGTTGATTGTGCGGTTGACTGGGCTACTGCTGGAGCTGCTGTCGCGATTGCTGCTAGCTCTCTTTCTCTTTCAATTGTCATTAGCTGAGCAAGCTTTCGACGATTGTGCTTGAACTGATGAAATCCGGTTTCTAGCTGACGAGTCGCTTTCTTAAAACGAAGGTCAAACAGCTCTCGCTTGGTATCTGCAATCGCTGAGGTGAGCTCTTCATCGCTCAGTGCTCGCAGTTCTTTAATCTTGACTAGTGCCATTGTTTCTTAGCCCTCCTCGCCTTCTTTCACAACGAACTTGGTCTTAAAAGGCAGCTTGAAGGCCGCTAGTCGCATCGCTTCTCTGGCTACTTCTTCAGGAACGCCCGCAATCTCAAAGACAATTCGACCAGGCTTGATCACTGCTACCCAAAACTCAGGGTTACCTTTACCAGAACCCATCCGGGTCTCTGCGGCGCGCATGGTGACCGATTTGTCAGGAAATACGCGAATCCAGATTTTGCCACCCCGCTTGATATAGCGAGTCATTGCTCGTCTGGCCGCTTCGATCTGACGTGAAGTCATCCAGCAGCATTCGGTAGCCTGCAAGGCAAATTGACCAAAGTTGATCTCATTACCTCGGTAGGCCATGCCCCGCATCTTGCCGCGATGCTGTTTTCTAAATTTCGTTCTTCTTGGGCTTAACATGATGGGTCACAGTGGAAAAATAGCGGGAGGGTTGAGGGCAGTTGCTGCCACCTGTATGAATCTACAAGTAAGGAGAAATGGGAGAAGGCTA
>CAVYWR010000019.1:0-20832 GCA_963772185.1 uncultured cyanobacterium
TAACGCTGTCGGAAGCTGCTCTACAAGATATCGCCAGAATTGACGCTATCTGGTCCGAGTGTATGGTTCGCAATCCCAGTACCTGGCTATTTAATCAGTTCTCTATTGCTGACTGCTTCTATGCGCCCGTAGTCATGCGATTCAAAACGTATGGAATTTCCCTATCAGAAGCGGCTACTCAGTATCAAAACTTTTTCCTGAAGGATGTCACCCTAAAAGAGTGGGTGGATGCAGGCAAAGTTGAAACGGAGATTTTGCCAGAAGATGAAGCGGGTGAGGAACGATGAAACGAGAAACAAATATCTTCTGCGGTTGTATGTTTTACGAACTTCGTCTTTCGTCGATCAAAGATTGAATTTGCTGATTGATTAGCTGCGATCGCGCGTCTTGTTCTCTGGCGTAGGCTTGGAGGATATCGTATATTCCCTGAATGTTTCGCTCTGCTGAAATCAGGCGGATATCGCTACTAGCCTGACTATTCGCCATTGTCTGAACCTGCTGAGTCAGTAGCCTCAACTGCTGATCGTTACTAGCTACTATCTGCTGAAGCCTGTCAATCGCTCTATTGTTGTTCTCGATAGCCACAGCATTCTTCTCAATTGCCGCAGCGTTACTCGCAACCAGCGACCTCAGCTCTTCATCGGTCATATCCTGTAACCATTCGGGATCTACCCGTCATTCTAGCAAAGTCAAAGAAGCCATTACCCCGCTGGGCACGTCGGCTTTTACCGTCGTATCATTGTGCTGTCTGATGACCAAAAAATTTGAGAAAGACATTGACTTCTCTAAGTACACTTTCTAGAGTAAACCGACCTGTCGCAGCCCTACTTCTCCGGCAGCTTGTACTGATCAACAATGCGCTTAGCAAATTCGGGGACATGCGCTTCTAGCTTCTCTGGATGGTTGCGCCGAGTGTATAGATAGTTGCGAGTGAAGTGCGAGTCGATGGAGAAGCGGGCGTACTCTAGTCCTTTTGGTCCGATCTTTTCGATCACGACGCCCATCAGTTTGGCGGCCCACATCGGCAGGGTGACGCCTTTGTCGTAGGCGGGGATGCTGTTTTGGACGGCTTGGGTGCGATCGCCACTACTCATCACTGGCTGCGTCTCAATCAGCCCTTCTAGCAGCTCAAACATTTCCGCACCCGTCTGGTTGCGCACCACTATCCACTGCCAGCCAAACGGCGCGCCCATATAGCCCACCACGATATCTGCCAGCGAATTCGTATAGTCAAAGCAGCTCATGCAAGACGGGGCAAACACGTCCTTTAGCTTGTTCGTCTTGAGACCAAAGAACGGCACCTTCTCCTCTGATCCGTCCTCGTGCTTGAAATGCACCTGAAAATCCTGCATAAATTCGTAAGCCACCACTGTCTTAGGTGAACGGCTCGTCGTATCTAAGAACTTCTGCAAGCCTGCGCGAGTCACATTGTCTACACACGGCATCCCCAGCACATACAGCTTCTCTAGCCCTAGCCTGTCTTGCACCGCCCGCAGCGCCTGAATCTGACAGCCCACGCCAATCACCAGCACGCGCTTCATTCCAGATTGTTCAATTTGATCAAGCACAGACAGATTCGGTGACAGCGTTGGCTTGTTCACCCTTGCTGCCAAAATATCCTCCGGCGTTCTAGCAATCACCGGCATCGGCTGAAACCGATCGTCTTCGGTATTCTGCACGCAGACCACGCCTTCAACTAGGCCACGATTGAGCATCTCAATCGCCAAAGTGCTGACAATTCCCGTCCACTGCGCCCCTTCAATCGGCGCTAGCTTGCGCGCTGCCACCATCTTTTGCTGCACACCAAAGTACAGCTCATCCGCATTGTCTAAATCTCTGCTGCGACCGTGACTCTGCGCTTCTAGATCGCTCACCTGCTGGTTCAAAAACGCGCAGGCATCTTTTACATAGTGAATATAGGACGTGTCACAAAGACCGCACTCACTGCACCGCTCTTTTGCCGGTTTAGCCGCGCCGGGCTTAAGAGGTCTTGCTTTACTGTGTGGCCGAGAAGAAAGATCAGCTGCCGGAAGATTGGCTGAAGTCATATATAGAAGAGCGTTGCTTGAAGCAATATAACCGTGAATTAACCTATGATCACGATACCGCAACACTGATCTCAATCGGTCCTACCTCACCCTTTCGTAACCTTTTGCTGCGATCGCCCTAGCCAGATTCCCAGTTCATCATTCCTCGTTCATCCTTTAGACTTCTCTTCCATGCCCGAAGGCCCAGAAATCCGCATCGCCGCCGACAAAATTCAGCGTGCCATCCGCCCCCGTCCCACCACCGAAGTCTTCTTTGCCTTCGATCATCTCAAGCCTTTCGAGTCTGATCTAGCTGGCTGTCTGGTTACTGAGGTAGAGACACGTGGCAAAGCAATGCTGACCCATTTTGACAATGGCCTTAGCGTCTATACCCACAATCAGCTCTACGGCAAATGGATGGTACGCAAAGCCTACGATTTTCCTGAAACCAATCGTCAGCTTCGATTTGCCATTCACAATGAAAAAAAATCGGCTCTACTCTACAGCGCCTCAGATATACAGATCCTAAGTAGCCGATCAGAAATAGAAAACCACCCTTTTATTAGTAAGCTTGGACCGGATGTACTCAGCAAAGGATTGCAGCCCGAAGCGCTACAGGCTCTACTGCGCTCCAAAAAGCACCATCGTCGTCGCTTCTCAACGCTCTACCTAGACCAGCATTTCCTCGCTGGAATTGGTAACTATCTACGCAGCGAAATCCTATTTGTCGCTAGGCTCAATCCCTATCTGCGCCCGATAGACTGCACAGATGAGCAGCTGCACACCCTGGCGGCTGCTTCTATCTCTATCTCGTATCAGTCCTATAAGTACAAGGGCGTTACCAACGATCTTGATCGGGCAAATCAGCTGAAAGCGAAGGGGCTACGCTACCGCGACTATCGCTACTGGGTGTTTGGCCGAGTCGACCAGCCCTGCTATATCTGTGCAACACCCATTGTCAAAGAGATGGTAAGTAGTCGCCGGATTTACTACTGTCCTAGCTGTCAGCCATCACCGATTTAATTGTCCTCTATCTCGAATCTCAGCACCAAGTAGTTAAACCAGACTAGGTGGACAGTAGCCCAGCCCCTGAACAAACATCGACCGAAACTCTGTCAGTTCAATCGGTTTAAGTTCGCCATGAGACACCACTACGACATGGTGGCGCTTCATCACCTCAGCGGGGCTAGCACCCGCGTCTAGGCTATCTAAGGCGCTAGCCAATCTGGGTGTAAGACTAAAAGGTGTGCCGTTTTCGTTTAAGAAGGCTAGAAAATCTTGATGTTGGCAAGGACGAAGCGCCTCTTTTAGCCTTACTCTGACAATCCATCTATCGACTAAGTAAATTACCGTAGCTGACTCCAAACAGATAGATTCCTGCCTAGCAAGGTGGGTTAAGAGTCGAAGTGCCAGGCTAGTGTTTGCGAAGTAGTAGATATATTGCATGATCCCAGAGACCGCTACACCTTCTAGGATAAGGTCCAAATCTGTATAAATCAAAAAGATTCAGCTCACTGGCAACAATTCTATGAATGAAAAATGCTGCATTGAACCACTCCTAGGCTGTACAAGCGTAGGCGTCGTTAGCGTGAATATTTTCTGCCGCAGGAGAAAAGGGACAGCTCAGAACTGTACAGTTGGGAAGGTGACCACCCCTTGGGATATATCAAAAAACGCCGATGTTAGTATTTGCACTAATGGCTTCTACCTGTCTTCTGGCACCTTTTTATAGAAACAATGCAAATCGTTCGGCTGAAGTATTATTTTTCGCTTGTCACCCTGGCAGCGTTGCTAGTAATTTCCGCTTCGACAGTCCCTACTGTTGGAGCATCAGAGGCTGAAGCTACTAAAGCATCAGCTCAGAAAGCATCGACCCAGCAGGCATCAGTGCGGAATAAGACTGAGTCGCTACAGGGTGAATTGATTGAGACGACGGTTGACTGCGATGGCGATGGTATCGACAGCGAGTCTCGGATTGATTTTGATGGCGATGGGATCTCAGATGAGTGCGTGCGCGGCGCGGGCGATATTCCTGAACCGCCTTTTGTGCAAAGCTACACGCCGACTAGTGAAGCGTTTTATAGCCAATTGCCGACAGTTGGCTGGAGTGCTCAGTATCAGTGCGGTGATGATTTGTACAAAGTCACATTGAGCCGACCAGCAGCCGATGAGATTGTCTACAGCTCTCAGGGTCTGACGCTGACTAGTGATATTATCTATGACGATTTGGACCCCAATTTGAACGTGCCGCTGATTATTCAAGAGCCTGAGCGCGGCATTCGCTACAGCTTTACGCAGGCACAGGGGAATGAGTTTTATGAATACGCCATTACTGACTACAGCGGCGATGTCGGTCTGTATATTTACCAGACTGGGGAGCAGATTTTGGCAGCGCCTTGTACAGCCGTTGACGCTCAAGCAATTGTCGGCAAATAGCGCCTTAGCGAGTGACTAGCCACAGCACCGTCGGTAGGGTCGCGAAGCTCAATACAGTGGATAGGACAATCGTTCTGGCTACACGTACGGTGTCGCCACCAAACTCCGTCACCCAGATTAGGGTGTTGACGGCGACAGGCATGGATGCTTGCATGACCAGCACAGCCAAATCTAATTCTTTTAGCCCTAGCGTCAAGCCGATTGTGCAGGCGCTGATTGGCGAAACGATCAGACGAAGGGCGGCTGCTATCAGTTCATAGCGTCCGATTTGAATGGGGATACGAGATAGCTGAATTCCCAAGGTGAGAAGGGCAATCGGAATAGCGGCGTCGGCCATCAGTACCAGGGCCCGGTCAATGGCTACAGGGACTTGCCAGACTAGAGCCTGTAGAGCGATCCCTGCTAGGGTGGCCCAGAAAACTGGCAGACTGAAGGTGATTTTGAGTCCGGCTCTGATGCCTTTGCCTTTTAGAAAGATCGGGCCGACACTAGCGATGAAGATGGCTGAGGCGATTAGATAGACGATTGCTCGTTCAAGCGCGGCTTCGCCAAGGGCAAACAGGATGAAGGGAAGCCCGATATTGCCCGTGTTGGCTAGCAAGGTGGTGGCTACTAGGCTCTTTTGGGTGTCGGCAGGGAGCTGGAGCTGTTTGGACAGGGCGATCGCAACCCCATACAGCACAGCGCAGTTCAGCAAAAAGCCCGCCGCAATCTTGATGATGATCCCCAGCTCAAGGCTGCTGCCGTATACACCCGTTAGGACCAGCGCCGGGAGCAGCACATAGATATTGAGCCTAGTCAGTGTCCGAATATCGAGAGAGAAGACCCGGCCTACCCAAACTCCGCAGAGTGCCACTATCGCAATCGGTAGCACCGCAGAAATTATGACGCTCAAAAGACTAGCTCCAAATCATCTGTTTTCATTTCTGGCTAGTCCCTTGTGCTCAAACACCCTTATGCTTAAAGAAGTAGCTAAACATACATTTACCTTGTCAGCCATGTCTTCTGCCCCTACGCCTGAGCAAATTCAACCCATGCTCAACTCAGAGAACTTTGGCGATCGCATCAAAGGTATCAACCTGCTACGCAACATCGATCCGGCTACCGCCTTTCATCTAATCCAGCCGCTCTGTCAAGATAGCAACACCCGAGTTCGCTACGCCGCCGTCAGCCAAGTTTCTACTCTAGGAAAGCAAGATCTCAGCGTTGCCCTTAACCTGCTCAAAACCGCTTTGGCCGATCCTGAGCCCGACGTACAGGCCGCTGCTGCCGACTCTATCGGCGCGCTCAAACTCACCGAAGCGTTTAGCGACTTAGAGTCGCTGTACCAGGCCACGCCAGAATGGCTAGTGCAGATGAGCGTGGTTGCCTGTCTGGGTGAAATGGGCGATCCCCGTGCGTTTGACCTGCTTCAAACTGCGCTGAGTGAAGGAAATTCTCTCGTTTCAGTATCTGCGATGGGCGCACTCGGTGAGCTGAAAGATGAGCGCGCCATTCCCCTTTTGCTGCCTTACGTCGATAGCGATGACTGGCAGCTCCGTCATCGCCTAGCCCAGGCGTTAGGTCATTTTTCTCAAAATTCAGACGTCCGGCAGGCGCTAACGACACTTTCGAGCGATAAATCAGACCTAGTATCAGAGACTGCTAAAAGTCATCTGAGCGCCAAGTAAGCGATTCTTAAAGCAGAAAGAACGGAAGTTTTTCTTCGTTGAGTTTGTTCCTTCACGCGTGAATCTTCAACAAAAAATCTGTGAGTATACTTACATTTCACTATCCGGACAAGTTCACGAATCGTCAAAGTGGATACGCATACGTAGCTTCGATTTTTAGATAAAGAACATTTTTGGTTAAGTGTTTGCACTGACTAGAAAGTGGTTTTACTTTGACCTTCGCCTGGGTCTATATTCACTCTGTGTTCGCTCTAATTGTTGAATCTTCGATACCTGTAAAAGCCTGTATCCACGATATATCAATGGATGAAAAGAATTTTTACATCACTATTTTTAGGTCTTAAATAGATTGTTTTGGTACGCCAAGTCTGTTTATGACTAAGGGATAACACAGGCATATCATTCGCTAAAAACCTGTTTTCTTAGACGGTGTTATCAAGTATTACTGAGTCAATATATTTACTACGCTCTGGCTATCTAGCTGATTCTTCTGATAGACTAATACCATATCAAAAATTATCAAATTAAAATTTTCGCTTTTAAGAAAACTTCTGAAAACTTCGATGAATTGTATTCAAAAATACAGTCATTATCGATACAAGACGGTTGTGCAGAAACTGTACAGAAAAAGTAGACATTTTCGGCTAGTCTGACCGTCTCAATGCAATTGCTAAGCTTGTAGGAGAGTTGCTTCAGTGCGCTACACTGCACCATCTTCTAGTAAAAACGTCAATGAACGGTCTGAGAATGCTCAAAACTTGGCTCCTAACGCTATAAAGCGGTGGGATAGCCTTAGTTTCTCTTCGACCCTTTACCTTCGGCCCATCCTAGATGCGCTACTTGCGCCGACGCCGGGACTGCTGCACGACGAGCTGAGGCTAGGTCTGCAAGAGGCCCTAGTGAACGCTGCCAAACATGGCAACCAGCTAGATCCCCAAAAGGTTGTCTCAGTTCGCTATGCCAAAGCGGATGGCTACTACTGGTGGGTTGTCTCCGACCAAGGTAAAGGCTTTGAAAGGCCCAAGGCATGCCCTTGTCCTGCTGGAGATAGCTACCTGCTAGAGACTCAAAAAGATATTCAGATGGTTAGCGAGTGCGGCCGAGGGCTGTACATTTTGCATCAGGTGTTTGATCAGGTGTGCTGGAGCGAAGACGGCAAAGAGATTCAGCTAGCCAAACAGATCAAACCTTCCTCTCCGTGGCTTGTGATAGTGAATCCTGCGTTTTTTCTAAAGCAGATAGAGCTGTGGTGGCGCAGGTGGTCTATGACTTCTGCGCAGAGCTTGTAGCGGTAGAATTCGTAGCGGTAGACTTTTCTTGGTGGGTAGGGCAAGGAGGCGCTTTGAGCGTTCTGTCCAGCCAGCCAACGGCCTGCTGTAGTCGGGGTAAAGCTTCTTCGGGTTTGTCTTTGAGCATGTATACTAAGGCGGCAGCAGCCTGCTCTCTAGCACGAATGTTGCGCTTAGCGCTGAGCTTATGCCAATCGTGGTTGGAGATGATCAGCTTTTCTGCTAGCGCCTGAGCTAGGACTTCGGCGCTAAATGATTGCAGGAGCGCGCGATCCCCATCAGCGGATGCTTTGTCAGTAGATTGGTTATGAGGGTGGCTAGCAGGTGTCATCTTTAGTGGTTACGTTAATGGCCATCTATCCTTTGCAGCATATATGAAATTATCTAAAAAGGCTTCTACTAGAGCGCCTCATTTACCCAGCGATGACGATCTTGCTAGCTTTGAGCAAGATCTAAAGCGAACGGCTGATGATTTTCTGCTGCTGCGCGATCGCTTCTTCGCCATCCGCCGTGCCAAAGCCAAGTATGAAAAGCTCACCACTGCCGACTTGAGCAATCTACCCGCTGAAGAGCTAGCGCAAATGCAAGATCGTATAGAAGCGCTCAAAGTCACTTTAGAAAGCCATCTACTTTCTTGGCGGCAAATGCAAGAGCCTTTCTGGCAGGTGGTCCGCTTCGTGGGTCTAGGCATCGTCATTGGCTGGTTTTTGCATCTATTTCTGGGTGGTTTAATTGGCTAGATTCCTATGAATCAGCTAGGGATCAGCTAGAAATCAGCCAGATAGAACCTATGCAGGCTTGAAGACATAGAATATTTAGGAACAACAGAGCTCCGTACCTTAAGCCTTTCACCTTTCTATGACTACTTCCCAGCGCGTCAAGCATATTCTCAGCTCAGGGCAACCCGGTGAAACCCTGACTATTCAGGGCTGGGTAAGAACGAAGCGCAGCGCCAAGAAATTTACTTTCATAGAAGTCAACGATGGTTCTTCTATGACTGGCTTGCAGGTAATTGCATCCGCAGAGCTGCCAGATTACGACGCTCATATGGAGCGCATCAGTACAGGTGCTTCTGTTCAAATCACTGGCACCTTGAGCGAGTCCCCTGGCAAAGGGCAAAGAGTAGAGCTACAGGCCAGTGAGATAGAGGTCTTTGGCGAATCGGATGGCGAAACTTATCCGCTACAGAAAAAGCGTCACTCTTTTGAGTTTCTGCGTACAATCGGTCATTTGCGCAGCCGCACCAACACGCTAGGCGCGGTTTTCCGGGTGCGAAACGCCTGCGCTACTGCGATTCATGAGTTCTTTTGGCAGCGCGATTTTCTGTGGATGCACACTCCCATATTGACCGCTAGTGACTGTGAGGGGGCGGGCGAGATGTTTACCGTGACCCGCTTTAATCTCGACAGCATTCCAACTGACGCGTCCGGTAAAGCTGACTACGCTCAGGACTTCTTTGGGCGGCCTGCCTATCTCACCGTCAGCGGTCAGCTCGAAGCCGAGATTATGGCGATGGCCTTTGGCAATGTGTATACCTTTGGTCCTACTTTCCGCGCTGAGAACTCTAATACCGCTCGTCACCTGGCCGAGTTCTGGATGGTTGAGCCAGAGATGGCTTTTTGCAATCTAGAAGGCAATATGGACTTGGCTGAAGCTTTCTTGAAGCACGTTTTTAGCTACGTGATGGAACACTGCGCTGACGATATGGAGTTTTTCAATCAGCGCATTGATAAAACCGTCCTCGAAACGGCTGAGAATATTATCAGCAACGATTTTGAGCGCATTAGCTATACAGAGGCGGTTTCTCTGCTGGAGCGGGCGATCACAAACAAAGATAAAACATTCGAGTTCCCGGTTAAATGGGGCATCGATCTACAGTCCGAGCACGAGCGCTATCTGGCCGAAGAGCTGTTCAAAAAGCCAGTCATCGTCACCGACTACCCCACCGAGATCAAAGCATTCTATATGCGTCTAAATGACGATGGTAAGACGGTGGCGGCGATGGACGTGTTAGCGCCTCGCATTGGTGAAATCATCGGTGGTGCGCAGAGAGAAGAACGCCTAGAAGTATTAGAGCGCCGAATCGCTGAGGCAGGACTGCCTAAAGAAGACTACTGGTGGTATCTAGATTTACGCCGCTATGGAACGGTTCCGCATGCGGGGTTTGGTCTAGGCTTTGAGCGGCTAGTGCAGTTTATGACCGGCATGGCTAATATCCGCGACGTAATTCCCTTTCCGCGTACGCCGGATAGTTTGGACTTTTAGAGTGGACCTCTAGACGTTGCTGATCGTCTTTAATAGCTGCTTTGCAATGCGATCGCCCGCACCTGCTTCGCCCATACGATGTTTGCCGTTTTCATAAATCTGCTGAAGGCGGACTGGATCATTCATGAGCTTGACGATCGCACTGCCAACAGCACTGGTCTCTTCCACTATCTGAACAGACGGGCCTAACATTTTTGCCTGAACCGTTGCAAAAGCTTTAGTGAACTGAGGACCGTTACCGGGCAGGGTGACGGCGGGTTTACCTAAGCCAACGAACTGCTCGGTGGCGGTGCCTGCGGTGGCGATCGCGACCTCGGCCTGGTGTAAGCAATCGTTAAATGCGTCAGAGAGCGTCAGAGTAGCGTTCTGATAGCTATAGATCGATTTATTTTGATCGGTGGGTATCCATTCGGGTGGTAGTGCGGAGATTAGCTTTTGCTGGGAGAGGTTGGGGGCGATCGCGCCTATCAAAACCAGTGCTCTATCTGGGAATGCCTTGCTCAACCCTGGCAGACTCGCCACTATCCGAGCCCAATTCTCATAAGCTTCGGGCTGTCGAGAACCTGGCAGCAACAGAACGGTTAACGCTTCTGATGCTTGTGTTTCTAGCACCGTTAAGCGCTTACCGCTAGGCAGAAGGCCATCCATCATAGGATTGCCTAGATACTGAGCGGGGGTGCCTCGACTAGACAGATGAGCAGCAGTAAAATCATCTCGAACAAAAACGTTATGGCAGCGGCTCCGAGACATCAGCCAACGTTCCCAAGGCAAATACACTGAGCCAGACCAGCCTTCAAGTCGATTCCATAGCTGGTTTGGTGGGTATTTCCCAGACTCATCTCGTAGCCAGTACTCTGATTTTGCAGTACCGATAAAGCTATAGGTCAAGCCGCTGTAGTAAGCAAAAATTAGCGGGACAATGTCGCCGACTGCGAGGATATGGGCGCTGTTAGCCGGAATGGTTTGCGCCCAGGACCTGATTGTAGAAAGCTGAGAGACGGTTAGCGGTATCAGCCCTCCGCCTATATCTTTAGCGAGCTGCTGAGGATCGCGGTTGAGAAATCCGCCTGATGGAAGTGTCTTTGTCTGAGCAATCGTAGGGATATCGGCTCGATGATATGCACTCCCAGCCCCGCTAATCGGCAGGGCTCGCAGACTGATCGCCGGATTTTGCTGACGGATGGCAGTGAGAATGTGCACGGCAATGACGTCTTCACCGTGGCCATTGCTGATGCACAGCAGATTCATATAAACGAAGGCTCGTGGCAGGTCTAGCTTTTGTACTTATCATAATCAAAGCGATCTACCGAAACTCTGTCTATGCCTTCTATCAACACTACTCTTGACAGCCCGACTTATCTATCGGAGCTAGAAGCTTATCTAGAGAGTCAGGTCGTACCCGTTGCGCAGCGCTTAGATCGCGAACCGGACCAGTTGTTTGCAGCCTTTCTAGCTCTAGGCTCAAAGGGCTGGCTAGCGCCAAAGCTACCGAGCACCGAGCATGGTTTGTCGATTGGTGGCTTGGGGTTAGATAGTAGCGAATATCAAGAATTTCAAAGTGCGATCGCCCGCTGTTCTGGAGCCCTAGCTTTTCTACAAACCCAGCACCAGAGCGCCGCTAGTCTGATCATCAGCGGCGAGAACGAAACGCTCAAGCGCCGCTATTTGCCTGAGATGCCTGCTGGTAGTCGGCGAATCGGGGTCGGTTTTTCCCAGCTGCGCCGTCAGCCTGCGCCTCTGCGAGCGGAAGTAGTGACGGGCGGCTATCGGCTGAATGGTCTAGTGCCGTGGGTGACAGGGGCAGGACTGTTTGATGAATTTGTCGGCGCGGCTGCTTTGCCCGATGGGTCGGCTGTGTTTGGTCTGATGCCGTTGGTGAGTGGTTCAGGCGTGGTGGTGAGTGTGCCGATGCGGCTGGCGGCAATGTCGTCGATGAATACGGTGACGGTAGAAATGCAGGACTGGATTTTGCCCACCGCGCAAGTCGTAGGTTACAAGCCAAAAGGATGGATTGGGGAGCGCGATCGCACCAATCCCCTAAGCCCACTAGGGCTAATCATTGGCTGCGCGCAAGCGGGCATAAACGTGTTGGGACAGTCATTAAATCGGCGGAATATTGACCATGACATTGCTGCGCAGCTTAAGCTCAAGCTGGCTCGATTACAGTCGACTCTACCCCAAGTGGCAGCACTACCCGATAGCGCCTATCCTCAGAAGCTGGCGCTTAGAGCTCAGGCAATTACTCTGATGAATACCTGCACTCAAGCCGCCGTCATTGCCGCTAGCGGCGCGGCCAATTCGCTAGAGCATCCAGCCCAAAGAATCTACGGAGAATCGATGGTCTTTAGCGTAAGTGGGCAGACTACGGATGGTGCGATCGCCACCCTAAATTCCCTAGAGGAAGATTGCCTGATAGACTTGCTTGACGCTCAGATAACTTGACAAATTTTCCTGAACGTATCGACAGAAAGACATAGTTTTCTATCGCTAGAAATGAAGTGATGTAACAGTACTAACGCCGCTGTTAAGAACAATGTTTTAAAGTGTGAGCTACTGTTTTCCTTCTTTGATATGCGGTAAACCTAAAGACAATATAAAGGTTTTTGTATATGGACATCCGTCTTCTACGCCAGTTTTGGTCAATCCTCGAAGCCTCTTCCAACCAGCGGCTAGCCTCGCTAGATGACTCTAGTCTCTCGAAATGGATCGTAGACATTCTCAAAGATGATCCTACTTTCGATCCTGGTAATCTACCGATAGTGAGTCGATATATCCAGACTAGAATCCCTTTGATTCGCGACCTAGCCCAACAGCCATAGAGTTTTAGCTATAGCTGTTCAAACTATTTCCCCTACGTGGCTCGCTTCCTCTATCTATTCTTATGCTGTTTTGGGCAAGACCGCTCAAATGACACATTTGTAATTTACGCTGCTTTAGGATTGAAAACTCACGCCAGCGGTTGTTTTGCACTAGGTTCTACCGATCCTCGACGCTGCTCTACAACAGGACCGTAGCTATAAGTACTGATTATCCTTCTGAAAAAGATGATACTGTTGAGCGCAATTACCGCTTGATAGGTTGTACTAAAGGCGCTGACGGTCTTTTCCTAGAGTTTCTAGACCTGTTTTAAAAGACTCGTGCTGCTATCTACAGCCTAATCAAGCCAGTTGTGTTCCCTTTAATTCGGAAGTGCGTAAGGTTTGATATGAAAAAATGGAGTTTGATGCTCGCGGCGAGCGTGAGCGCACTGACACTAATTAGCTGTGCTGCCCCTGGAGCAGATCCTGATGCTGCTGCTGATGCCGGTGATGATGCAGCAGTAGGCAGTGAAGGTAGCCGTTTACAAACCGTTTTAGATCGCGGTGAGCTGATCTGCGGTGTAGACGGAGGTATTCCTGGCTTTAGCTTTGTAGAAGCCGGAGAGTATTCTGGCCTGGATGTCGATACCTGTAAAGCCGTAGCCGCAGCGCTATTCGACGATCCAGAAGCTGTGGTCTATCGTAACCTCGACTCAACTGAGCGCTTTGAGGCTCTAAAAGGTGGCGAAGTCGATATGCTGGCTCGTAATACTACCTGGACAGTTAGTCGAGATACCTCAGTAGGGATGGAGTTTGCACCGACCACTTTCTACGATGGTCAGGGCATGATGGTGCGCGAGGCTGCGGGTATTGCTGAGCTGACTGATTTTGAAGGTAGATCAATCTGCGTAGAAGCTGGAACCACCACTGAGCTCAACCTTGCTGACCAAATGCGTGAGGCGGGTGTGACCTTTGATCCTCAGACTTTCCAAGACGCGGACGCGGCCTACGCAGCGTACGAAGCCGGTAGCTGTGAAGGAATGACTTCTGATAAGTCTCAGCTAGTTGCTCGTCGCAGTACGCTTAGCAACCCTGATGAGCATGTGCTGCTAGACGTAACGATGTCTAAAGAGCCGCTAGGCCCAGTGACAATTAACAACGATTCTGCCTGGTTTGACACCGTTAAGTGGGTAACCTACGCGCTGATCGAAGGCGAAGAGCTAGGGCTCACTGCTGAGAATATTGAGTCAACGGTTGAATCGACTGAAGATCCAAACATCCTACGATTTGCGGGTGCAGAAGGTACATTGGGTACAGATATGGGGCTGCCCAACGACTTTGCCCTTCGCGCTATTAAGCACGTAGGCAACTACGGTGAAATCTACGAGCGTAACTTGGGCGAGGGGTCGCAGTTTGCACTAGAGCGCGGACAGAACTCGCTGTGGACTGATGGCGGACTGCTCTATTCTCCTCCATTCCGCTAATTCTTTAGCTGGTTGATCAAGAGCGAAAATTCAAACCTGGTTTTAAACTATCGCTCTGATTTTATAGGCGCAGGTAGCCAAAGAAATTTGGTTGCCTGCGCTTGTCTGTTTGTAGAAAAGAATTTGTGGTGGAAAATTAGGCTGAAATGATACGTTTCGTATCGGGCTGAAGTTACTGGTACGAAAGGCTTATGATATCCATACGAATTCTCTTCAAGTGGGCAATGGGTGCATTAGAGATGCGTAAGAGAGAGCGTTTGGATACAAGCGTTTGGATACAAGCGTTTGGATACAAGCGTTTGAATGTGAGCGTTCAGATGCGCGTCACTTAGGAGTGAAGCAATCTGTTTTTGGTAAACAGTGAGACGGAATGGGATGCAGTTTTATTGCATAGTTGCGTTTAAGTTGGGGAAGGTAGGGCTGTTTCTAGATGTCGCTGTTTCTAAATGTCTACGCATCGCTGAACTGAATAAGACTTGTTGATTGGATTAAGGATTATGGCACAACGCTTGGGTAAACCGATTTCTGGTGTGCGATCGCTGCTAAGAGATGAACGTTTCTGGCAGATCGCTTTTCAGGTAATTGTGGCGATCGCGGTGTTTGCCACTTTCTCCTATCTGTTTGGCAACCTTTCTGCGAACCTGCGGCGTCAGGGCACAGAATTTAGCTTTGGCTTTTTGCAAAATCCGGCAGGCTTCGCTATCGGCGAAAATATGCTCGGCTACGAACTTCAAGATTCATACGCAAAGGTGATTCAAGCCGGTATCGTCAACTCGCTTAGACTGATTTTTGTCAGTATCATTACTGCGACAATTGTCGGCATTGCCGCTGGCGTGGCTAGCTTTTCAGACAACTGGCTGCTCTACCAAATTAGCCGAGTCTATGTAGGACTCGTCCGTAACGTGCCGCTGTTGCTACAGCTCCTGTTCTGGTATCTAGCTGTTTTTCTAGCGGTGCCAAACGAGGCAAATCAAATTGTTCTACCTTCGGCTAATACCGTTTGGCTAGTTGCCAACAATAGAAATCTAAGCTTGCCAGGGCCAGGGCTGCCCGGAGAGGTATGGGTGGCGCTGATGCTGTTGGGCTTGGCGCTTTTGCTGCTGGGCCTGCTGTGGAACTCAATCAACAAGTTTCGATATGGCTTATTTGCCGCAGGCATTGCCGGATGGTTAGAGCGTTTAGCCTCAGCGGCGGTGATTGTCGCGGTGCTAGTCGCTGACTATTTCTTGCTATTTAGTAACTCCTCAGACGACATGCTTTTCTTTAAGGGGGCAGTCATTGCACTATTCACTAATCCAGAAGGGCTTTGGATAGTTGCCTTAGCAGTAGCCGCAGTCGCTATCTTCGTGATTTGGAGAATGCGGCTCAAGGCTATGGTAGAAGCTGGTAGCGATGGCAAGCTCTTACAAGGGGTGATGATTGCGATTGCAATAGCCGCGCTGGCTATTCTGTTGTTTGCCTTCAACTGGAACACGCCTCAAATTTCAGAGAGAGGACAGGCGACCGGTGGACTAGAGATGTCGATGAGCTATGTCGGCTCTGTTACTGCCCTGACTTTCTACACGGGCGCGTTCATTGCTGAGATTGTCCGAGCGGGTATTCAATCAGTATCACGCGGACAGTGGGAAGCGGCTCGCTCAGTCGGCCTGAGTAATGACAAGGCGATGCGACTAGTCGTCTTTCCACAGTCTTTACGGGTGCTGATTCCACCGCTCAATAGTGAATTTGCCAACCTTGCCAAGAACTCCAGTCTGGCCTTTGCCGTTGGCTATCCAGAACTCTACAACCTGGCCAACACGACCTTCAACCAGACGGGTAAGCCAATTGAAGTGTTCTTGATGATGATGGCGACCTACCTATCGCTTAACCTACTGATCTCTTTGAATATGAACCAGCTCAACAAAGCGGTGCAGTTTAAAGAGCGCTAGCGTCAGTTCGGCAAACTCAAAGCAAGTTTAAGTAAGTTAAACGAGTAAAGCAGTCCGAACAAGTAAAGCAAGTCAAACAAATAGTGCCAACCACCGATGACCATTAGCTCTAGACCGATAGAACGCGGTGCTCCCAGGGTCCGACAGACGGGCCCCATTGCTTGGACCAAGAAGCACCTATTCAACAGTCCATTCAACAGCGTATTGACTGTTGTTTTGGGTGGCTTAATTCTCTACGTGCTCTACAGTTTGCTGAGCTGGGCGTTTGTTCAGGCTCCGTGGGCTGTGGTTACCGAGAACTTCGCTCAGTACATGGTGGGACTGTATCCCCCTGACTTCTACTGGCGAGTTTGGGCAATCTTTGCGCTGGTCTTGAGCTTAGCGGGAGTGAGCTGGGGCATTTTGGCGCGTAACCAGAAGCAGATATTTTCAAAGCCAGTCTTGATTGGCTTTGGCATAGCGGCGCTGTTGCTAGCTATTTTGCCAATGACTCGGCCTCATCTAGTCTATTCGCTAGGGAGTTTGGTTTTGTTGGGGTTGGGTGCGATCGCCGGTCAAGCGTTCGGGCGTAAGTCTTCAAAAGCGCCCCAGCTAATTTCGGCTGGATGGTTTATCTCGTACTTTGTTGTTCTCTATCTGCTAGGCGGCGATAATTTTACCGCTAGCTTGCTCTATACGGTTCTCTTTCAGGTTGGTCTGGGGTTACTGGCTGGCTGGCTGCTTTCTTCTCGCCTAAGCGTTCCGGTGCTAACGCAGTGGCTAGGCAGGCTGGCGCTATTAGCAGTTGGCTTTGTGCTGGGCTACTACATTCTGGGCAATGTACTCTTTCCGTTTTTGGTCAGCGGACTGGGCTTGAGCTATACGTTCTTTTTGGTGCTAATGGCGGCAGTAGGCATATTGCTTGGCATTGCGATGGTGCTAACATTCTCGGAGTCAGACACGCTAGAGGGAGTGGGAAAGGCCGCACTGTTTCTAATTGGATTTGTAGCCGTGTATGTGCTGATGGGACTGCTACCTGCGTCACTTGGTCTAGAGTTTGGGCTAGAGCAAGTTCGGACCACCTCCTGGGGTGGACTTTCGCTAACTTTGTTTTTGGCAATTAGCGGTATTGCGCTTTGCTTTCCAGCGGGAGTTCTGCTGGCACTGGGCCGACAGAGTAAGCTGCCGCTAATTCGCCTATTTTCTGTGGCCTATATCGAGCTGGTTAGAGGCGTACCGCTGATTTCTATTCTGTTTATGGGTCAGGTGCTGATTCCACTATTCTTGCCAGAAGGAATGCGGCCAGATCCCGTGGTTCGAGCCATCATCGGTCTGACTATCTTTAGTGCAGCCTATCTAGCTGAAAACGTTCGAGCAGGCTTGCAGTCCATTCCCAGAGGGCAGGGCGAGGCCGCTCAGTCGCTAGGGCTCAATAAGCCGCTGACGATGGCCCTGATTGTATTGCCGCAGGCGCTAAAAACAGCGATTCCAGCAATTGTCGGTCAGTTTATCAGTCTGTTTCAAGATACGACCTTGCTAGGTATTGTGGGCCTGTTAGAGCTGTTGGGAATGACTCGTAGCCTGCTGGCCGATCCGAATTATCTCGGCGACTATGCGCCCGCCTACGTCTTCATTGGGTCGATTTACTGGGTGTTTTGCTACGGTATGAGCTATGGCAGCCGCCGGGTAGAAGAAGCGCTCAATACCGACCTGCGATAATAGTAGACACCCCAGCGCACAAAAGCCAGAGCGTATAAAGTTTCAATTTTTTCACTCGCTTAAAGGACCTCGACTAATGACTCAACCTGAAATTCAAGCGCCTCCCGTACCTCGCAATGACGTTGGCGCTGAGGCGGTGATTGTCGCCAAGGATGTAAACAAGTGGTATGACAACGGCTTTCATGTGCTCAAAGGCGTGAGCATGAATGTCTACAAGGGTGAAGTTGTTGTAGTCATGGGCCCTTCTGGTTCGGGTAAGTCGACCTTTATTCGCACGTTCAACGCGCTAGAGCCTTATCAGGAAGGCAGTATCGAGATTGACGGCGTTCGCATTGCCAACGATCTTAAAGATATTGAGGCAGTCCGTCGCGAGGTAGGGATGGTATTTCAACAGTTCAATCTATTTCCTCATCTGACGGTATTGCAAAACGTGACGCTAGCGCCTATCTGGGTGCGCAGGTGGCCCAAGGCCAAAGCAGAAGAAATCGCGATGCGGCTGCTAGATCGAGTCGGTATTGCAGAGCAGGCGTACAAGTTTCCTGGACAGATGTCGGGTGGTCAGCAGCAACGGGTTGCGATCGCTCGCTCTCTAGCCATGCAGCCCAAAGTGATGCTGTTCGATGAGCCGACATCAGCACTCGACCCCGAAATGGTCCGTGAGGTACTTGATGTCATGCGCAACCTGGCTAAAGACGGGATGACGATGGTATGTGTGACTCACGAAGTTGGCTTTGCTAGAGAAGTGGCTGACCGCGTGGTGCTGATGGATGGTGGCGTTCTAGTTGAAGAGAACACGCCAGAAGAATTCTTCAACAATCCCGAAGAAGAGAGAAGCAGAGCGTTCTTGTCTCAAATCCTGTAGGTTGCTTGACTGCTGTCCCCGTAGTAGGCTATTACGTGCGATAAATCAATTGGGATTGTTGGAATGAATGATCATTTTGCAATCACGTTTGATTTGTCATAAAGCATTACTGTGAGGACTTTTAGATGATCACTCGATTTTGCAGCCGCCTGACTAGAGGGTCAGTAGCTAGAGGGGCAATAGGGGCGCTAGTCAGTGGTCTTGCGATCGCCTCCACTCAATCGCCTGCACAGGCCCAAGCTGCTTACGGTAGCTATATCGGTATTGGTGGAGCCTTTGGCGATGGGGAAATCGGTTTTTCTGTAAATGGTCGCTACAACATTCTAGAGCTACCTATCTCTATTCGAGGCGCTGCCTTTCTCGGAGAAGGCTCTGCTTTTGTGCCTACCGTTTCTTATGACTATCCAATCACTTTTAATCTAGAAGCCTACCTCGGTGCAGGCGTCGCTTTTGCTAGCGATGGCTCTGTGATGGGCGATGGCACTAGCTTTGTGCTTCAGCCGGGTGTGGACTATACCTTCTCAAACAATCGACTGGTTCTATACGGCAATGCGCTTATTCCGATTGGCGGCGATACTAACACCGCAGTCCAAGGCGGCGTCGGTATCCAGTTCTAACGGAACCACACAGCAGAACCGACTAAAAGAACCAATGTACTAAATGGACGCTTTTCCGCTACCATAGGCCCATTATTTAGATTTATCACCGATCTAAAGCTATAGGGTTCAAGAAGGTTGCAAGACATGCAAGCGCTGCGTCCGTTGGGATCTGTTATTCAGGGCTCTTTGAGTAAAGGGTTGGAAGTTCGGCTGCACCCAGATGTGCTGGTCGAAGAGATGCGGGTGGGTAAGTTTCTAGTTGTGCAGGGCGTGCGATCGCGCTTCTTCTGTATGCTCACTGACGTCGCTCTCGGTATGGCCAGCCAGCGAATTGTTGCTAGTCCGCCCGATCCAAGCAACATCTTTCTACAAGAGGTTCTAGCGGGCTCAGGCACCTACGGCACAGTTGATCTAACCCCCATGCTGATGTTCACACCGGACGCCGATCCGGCGCATGAGACCGATTCGAGCGCGCCGCTTCAGCTTCTACCCGTTAAAACAATTCCCGGACACTTCAGCCAAGTCTATGACGCCTCAGAAAGAGACTTTAGGGCGGTGTTTGGCTGGGAAGACGACGTGCATCGACGGAACTTTGCTATCGGGCAGCCCATTGATATGGATGTGCCTATCTGTATCGATCTCGATCGGTTTGTTGAGCGCAGCAACGGCATCTTTGGTAAATCAGGCACAGGCAAGTCTTTTTTGACGCGCCTAATTCTTTCAGGCATTATTCGCAAGCAGGCGGCAGTTAATCTCATCTTTGACATGCATTCGGAATACGGCTGGGAGGCGGTCAGCGAGGGCAAGCAGTTCAGCACAGTCAAAGGACTGCGGCAGCTATTTCCAGGCCAGGTGCAGATATTTACGCTCGACCCAGAATCGACTAAGCGGCGCGGCGTGATGGATGCACAAGAGCTATACATCAGCTTTGATCAGATTGATGTAGAAGATTTGATGCTGATTAGCCGCGAGCTGAATCTGTCGGAAGCCAGTTTAGAGAATGCGATTATCTTGCGCAACGAGTTCGGCGACAGTTGGATAAATCGATTGTTGCAGTTGAGTAACGAAGAGATCCAAGAATTCTGCGAAGTGAAGATGGGCAGTAAGTCTTCGATTATGGCTTTGCAGCGCAAGCTAACTGGCCTAGCAGAGCTAAAGTACATTCGCAGCAGCTGCCCCTACAACTACGTGAATCAGATTCTTGAAACTATCGATGCTGGAAAGCATGTGGTGATTGAATTTGGCTCACAGAGCAATATGCTCTCCTATATGCTGGCCACTAACGTGATTGCGCGGCGAATTCATGCTAGCTACGTGCGTAAAGCTGACCGTTTCTTGCAAAGCGAAGCCCAATGGACCGCCCGCAGCCACTGGTCATCACTATCGAAGAAGCACAGCAGATTCTTGAACCAGCAACGGCAGAGACAGACCATTTTTGGCGTAATTGCTAGAGAAATGCGCAAGTATTTTGTCACTTTGTTGGTTGTAGACCAGCGCCCTTCAGGCATCAATAACGAGGTGATGTCTCAAGTGGGTACGAGAATTACAGCTTTGCTAAACGATGAGAAAGACATTGACGCTATCTTTACTGGCGTTTCAGGCGGGCAGAGTTTGAGTTCTGTGCTGGCGAAACTAGACTCTAAGCAGCAGGCACTGCTACTAGGTCATGCGGTGCCGATGCCTGTAGTCGTTAGGACTCGGCCCTATGATGAGCAATTTTATAGAGAGATTGGAGATACCGACTGGGGAGAGATGCCCGATGAGATGGTGTTTCGG
>CAVYWR010000020.1:0-52388 GCA_963772185.1 uncultured cyanobacterium
CTAAGCACAGTGCCATAGCAAAGTGCGAATGCATCCGCGCTTTGCTATAAATAGATCGATTACAGACAAAATCGTCAAAACACCGCGTTCTATCAACCTTCGTTCCAATGCTGCTAGACGTCTGAAGGAAAGTGCACAAAGAGCGATTCCAGTTTTCCAAGTCGACCAAAAGCTCTCTAGCAGGCACCGTCACTGTGCCTTCTGGCAGTAATTTCGCATCCGGCTTTGCCAAATAGGCTCTACGGCTTTTGTCGATCAAGACTCAACTAGTTCGACTACGCCTTCTCTAGAGCGGATGATCACGTCGTAGCCCGAGAAGAAATCATTACCAAGTAGACCGATACTGACCGCATCTCCGATACTGACGGAGGCATTTTCTAAAGTCAGCGAGCCCATCGCGATGGTGCGGACCTCGCCAATGTCGAAGGTGACTTCAGCGGCGCTAGCTGTCGCGGCTACCATCTGGCTTGTGATTTCCACTTCCAAATCATTCGCCATCTGACGGGTGATTAGCGTGCGGCTAGCACCCGTATCTAGAATCATTTCGTACTGCTTGTTGCCGTTGAAAGATACCTTTACAACAGGTGTACCGTGCAGCCGCCTTTCAATCGGTACGCGCACTCGGCCTTTTGTCTGACTATTTTGAGCGGTTGATTGATCTGTCGAGACGGTAGGAGATACGGCAGACGTGGTAGGTAGAGGAACGTATACCTCTGTTTGAAGGCTTTCGATTTTGGCCTGAGTTTGTGCGGCGTTCTGTGTGTATTCAGCTATCTTTTGCTGAGCTATCTGATAGTGTTCGCTGCCGGGAGCGACTAGTTTGAGCTGGTTGGCAGCTCGATTCCAGCGGCTGATCACCAAACTCCAATCATCTGGAGAGATGGCTGACTGGCCGAGCGTACGTGCGCTAGAGGCTAATTCGCTAGCGGTCTGGTAAGCGGCCAGCGATGATTGGTCTGAGTCTGTTTCTCTTTCTATATCAGATGTGGTGCTAGCAGGATCAGCCTCAGCACTCGAACCTGATTGATTTAGACCGGCCTGATTGATCGGACTGATTTGGCTAGGCTGACGGTCTATCTTTCTAGACTCTTCCTTGGCGTCTGGTCTGATAGAGTCTCGAAAGGCAGCGTCTTCAATTGTCGATATGGGCTGACAAGCGCAGCAGACTAATCCGACAAAACTAGGCAATAATATGAAGCGATGAAGGAAGTAGAAGCGGGTCATTAGAGATCTGCAAGACGCCTGCTCTTACATTGCCCCAACTGCAACTGCCTTTTTTTACGTCTTATACGGATTTTCCTTACGGCTACTATGTTTGATCCTGCTGCTCAACCTGCTTTGCTTGTGCTAGAAGATGGCTCTATCTACCGAGGATGGGCCTTTGGTGCAACTGGAACCACAATGGGCGAGGTGGTATTTAATACGGGGATGACTGGCTATCAAGAGGTGATGACTGATCCTAGTTACTGCGGTCAGATAGTGACGTTCACCTATCCTGAGCTAGGTAATACCGGCGTCAATCCTGAAGATGAGGAATCGGTTCGGCCCTATATCAGAGGGGCAATTGCGAAGAATGTGTGCGATCGCCCTAGCAACTGGCGCTCTACTGATTCATTAGGCGACTATCTCAAAGCTCATAAGGTTACCGGGATTCACGGTATTGATACTAGAGCCCTTACTCGCAAACTGCGCAGCGCTGGTGCGATGAACGGCATTATCTCAAGTGAAGTCCTAGATCCAGATGATTTACTCAGGCGACTACAGGCGCTTCCTTCTATGGAGGGGCTAAACCTAGTCAAAGAAGTCACTACCGATAAAGCATACGAGTGGGAAGAAATCACCGCAGAAGATTGGGCTTTCACAGCTTTAGATCCTTCTGAGAGTGTTGAACAAGAGCCGCTGACCGTAGTTGCGCTTGACTTTGGCATCAAACGAAACATCCTTAGGCGTCTTGCTAGCTACGGCTGTAAGGTGATCGTTGTTCCAGCAAATACGTCCGCCGAAGAGATTTTGAACTATCAGCCCGACGGGATTTTTCTATCTAACGGTCCTGGCGATCCTGCCGCCGTTACCGGTGCGCCTGAAGTCACGCAGGCTCTACTCGATAGCCAGATCCCCACCTTTGGCATCTGCATGGGTCACCAGATTCTGGGACTGTCGCTAGGCGCGCAGACATTCAAGCTGAAGTTTGGCCATCGAGGGTTGAACCAACCTTGTGGCTTGAGTGAGCAGATAGAGATCACTAGTCAAAATCATGGCTTCGCACTCGATGCCGGGTCTATTAACGAAGAACAGGTTGAGATTACTCATCTCAACCTCAACGACAGCACTGTTGCCGGTATTCGTCATAGGCAGCTACCGGTCTTTTCTGTGCAGTATCACCCTGAAGCTAGCCCTGGCCCTCACGATGCTGACTATCTGTTTGCTAACTTTGTCCAGGCGATGCGCGAACAGTCTCGTCCGTAGCGCTTTGCAAAAAAAGCATTGGAAAACTGTCTTGCGATCAACAAGATCTTGCCCTATACTTAATCGTCATATTGTTGTTCGATGCTAGGCATAACTAGGAGGATCCCATCGCTGAGTCGCTTACCCTAACAGTGAGTCTAAGAGGCACCCGCGAAGTTAGAGGGAAATGTCAAATCTTCCGCCTTACTGGACTTTTAGACGCTTTCTCGGAGCCTACCTTTCTCAAGGTTCTCAACAAATATATTGAGGATGGTCCAGCTCATATCATTTTGGATCTTTCGACAATTGACTTTGTTGACAGCTCAGGTCTAGGCGCACTCGTTCGGCTAGTCAAAAAGGCCAAAGGCGAGAGTGGCAGTGTTCAAGTTGTCAGCAATCCTCGGGTTACGCAAACTGTGAAGCTGGTCCGATTAGAACAATTTCTGTCTCTACAGCCGAACGTAGACGCTGCACTTGAAAATCTAAAGACCTAGAAACTTGAACACTCATGGGAAATTCTCCCGGCGAGAGCTTTCGGCAGTTTATAGGTGATCAAAAGCCGTTCACGAGTGCTCAGACAAATGTCCAGCTAGACTCTGTGCTGCCAAGTTTGCCATTTGGCAGTCCGCTGTCTGATAGTCCGCTAACTGATAGTGAGCTCAGAGCCATCTCTGCGATCTCGCTGGCGTATATTGGGGATGCGGTCTTCGAACTGTATGTGCGATCGCGTCTACTGATCCCAGCTAAGCGCATCCGCGACTATCACCAGCAGGTAGTCGCTCAAGTCAAGGCTGAGCAGCAGTCGCGTTTCGTTGATATTCTATCTCCTCACCTTACCGATGCAGAAAGAGCCCTGATTAGAAGGGGGCGCAATGCAACTACCGGCAAAAGCCGACGAGCCAACAGCCAGGATTATCAAAAAGCAACGGGCTTAGAAGCTTTAATCGGATTTCTCTATCTAACCGATCAGCCCAGGTTACTGAGCTTGCTAGATCAGCTAAGGACTCAGGCCGAATCTTAAACGGCCTTGCTGTGATATCAGTTGGTTTCGAGTCAGTGGCCTAGGCTTGTAAAATAGATAATTTCAGAGGGTTTACGCGTGAGCGGTATAGATCGATCGTCTAATCCATCAGAGTCTGCTTCTCAGCCGTCTCAAAAAAAGAAAGTGGATTTCCAGCCAAAGCCAGGTGCGAAGAACGGTGCAAAACCTAGCGGAAAACCAGGTCCAAGATCAGGTGGAAAACCAAGTGCCAAGCCCAAACTCCGAAACAGCAAACATGCGGCATCAGCGAGTGGTTCCAAGCGCGCGAAATTCGGACTCAAGAAGTCAGCCAGCTCAAGTGCGCCCAGAGCTAGGTCGTCTGATGCTAGGTCGTCTGATGCTAGGTCGTCTGATGCTAGGTCGTCTGATGCTAGAACAGACAGACAGCAAAGCGATCGCCCCAAGAAATCGTTCAGGCATCGTTCAGATAGAACGCAGTTAGAGAGCGATCGCGCCCGCAACTCCTCTGGGAGGTCTTCTGGTAAGCCCCCTAGTAGGCACCTTGCTGACAGCCGTTCTGACAGTCGTACTGATGACCGCTTCGAGAACACGGACGAAGAACTCAATCCTGACTTGATCTACGGGCGACACGCAGTAGAAGCCGCAATTGAAGCCGGGCGATCGCTCAATCGCCTGTGGGTCAATTCCAAGCTTCACTACGACTCGCGCTTTAGACCTCTAATTGCAACGGCCAAGGCTAACGGGACTGTCGTTGACGAAGTCGAAAACTTACGGCTCAGTCAAATGACACAGGGCAGCAGCCATCAGGGAATCGTTGCTCAAGTAGCCGCTTACGAGTATGTAGAACTAGAAGCGTTAGTTGAGCAGGCCAAGGCCAAAGCTCGTCGTCCGGTCATTGTCGCCGCCGATGGCATCACCGATCCTCATAACCTAGGTGCGATCATCCGCTCAGCTGAAGCCATTGGCGCACAGGGAATCGTCATTCCACAGCGCCGAGCGGCTGGCATCACTTCTACCGTTGCCAAAGTATCAGCCGGAGCGCTAGAAAATATACCAATAGCTAGAGTTGTGAACTTAAGCCGTTCTTTAGAGTATTTGAAGAACAACAGCTTTTGGATATACGGACTAGCGGCAGAAGCTGCTCAGCCTATTCACACTATCGACTTTTCAGCCCCGGTAGTTCTAGTGGTTGGTGCAGAGGGTAGCGGGCTTAGTCTCTCTGTTCAAACGCTCTGTGATCAGCTCGTTTCTATTGAGCTAGGTGGTAAGACGCCTAGTCTGAACGCCTCGGTAGCCACTGGTATGGCCCTTTATGAAATCTATCGTCAGACTTGGATCAACAAGCTGCCAGTCATGGTCAGGGAGAAGTCTACTGCCGGATCATCGACAGCTTCAAAATTGGAGCTGTCATAGTAGACAGGCGGATGCATTCGTCTGGGGGCCACTTCGTCTGTAAGCCGCTTTGCTTTGGGCAATCATCCATGTACTAGGCTGCGGGTTGAGACAAGTGGGGATCACTCTAGCTTGAAATTAAGCCATATGGCTATTGCTGTAGATAGCAGAAAGAATGTGTAGACGGTAAGCGAATACACCAATCTAATTTGAACTAATAGATATTATCTTAAGAGGAAGAAAGCTAATAAACTCTCTCGAGAGAATATAATTGTCTACAATTTGTCTAAGGAAATGTAGGCAAGTACTGAGCTCGCCAGCTTCATTTTTCAGGCGCTGCTCCAAATTCAACTCTTTAAGAAAAGACTGTCCACAATACAAAGCTATTCGCCAAAACTGTAATGAAAAACTTCTTTAGCGGTCTGTTGAGCTTCTTCTCTAACCCTTGGTGGGTGAAAATTACTACGGCGGAGCCCAACTGCGTCTATTACTTTGGTCCTTTCAACAACGAAGCCGAAGCTACACAGGCTAAGCCTGGCTACATAGAGGACTTGCAAAAAGAAGGAGCTTTGCAAATCCAAACTAGCCTCCACAATATTCCAGAGCCTGCCGAACTGACAATCGAAGCCGGAGCTTCAGTCAGTGCGGCTACGATGGCCTCCGTGGGCAGCTAGATATATAGCTTTGCGTACTTTGCTTACCACATTCACAAGCGAATGCCGCTAAGTGAACGCCTCTGCTTAGTCAATCAGATCTCAAGCTCAGGAACACTACGCAGAGGTCTTGCTAACAGCGCAGCGACACTATCAGCAGGAACGGCCTTATGAAACAGATAGCCCTGTCCGTACTGACAGCCTAGCTTTTGTAGCTGATTGAGCTGTGTGGTATTTTCGATGCCTTCGGCAACTACCTCCATGTTCATCGTTTTGGCTATGCCGACAATGAGCGGTACGATTCCCAAACTTTCAGGATCTTCAGTAATGGGTCTAACGAAGGATCGATCTACTTTTAGACAGTTGACGGGTAGCTTGTGCAGGTAGCCTAGCGCCGAATATCCTGTACCGAAGTCGTCAATGCTCAAGCGAATATTTTGCTGCTTGAGCGCTTGTAAAGTGTCGTTTACTAAGTCATGATCGCTCACAACAGAGCGCTCTGTCAGCTCTAGCCTAAGGCGGTGCGCAGAGATTCCCGTCGTCTCTAGGCAGTGCTGCACATGCTTTAGCAGCGAAGATTGCAGAAGCTGCTCTGCTGCGATGTTGATGCTGATTGTAATCTCATCATCAATAATACGGGCTCTTTCCCAAGCGGCAATTTGAATACAGGCCATTTCTAATACCTGCGCACCTAGCTCCACAATAAAGCCGGTCTCTTCAGCGAATGGAATGAACTCGTTGGGGGGAATTAGACCTCTAGTCGGATGCCGCCAGCGAACGAGCGCTTCAAAGCCGACTATCTTCATGTGCTCGATATCGATGATTGGCTGATAGTGCAGTTCAAACTCTTGCCTTTGTAGTGCTAGTCGCATGCCCGTCTCAAGCTGCAAGAGCTTCATGGCCAGGTGGCGCATACCGGATTCGAACCAGCAGTACTTGATCCGCGTGTTCTCTTTAGCTTGATACATTGCCACATCAGCGTCGCGTAGCAGATGTTCTGCGGCCACATAGCTGCGATCGCCCCACACTATACCAATACTCGCATTTGTACAGATGCTGTGGCCCGCTAGCACAAAGGGCTGTGATATCGCCTGCGATATCTCCTCTGCAATCGCCACAACGCCAGCTCGATCGACTATGCCTATTAGCAAAACACCAAACTCATCTCCGCCAAAGCGAGCAACTGTATCCATCTCAGGGCGTTTTTGCTGAAGGATAGTCAGACGACGGGCGATTCCTTTGAGTAGTCGATCGCCAATGCGATGTCCTAGCGAGTCATTAATTCTTTTAAAGCGATCGCAATCCAAAAATAAAACTGCGAAAGACGGCTGTGCCTGCGGCTGCGACATCACCTTACCCAAACGCTTCAAAAACGATAGGCGATTGGGCAAACGAGTCAGCCGATCGCTCAGCGCTAGCGCCAGCATTTGGCTATGAGCCTGTTCTAATAGCTGGGTTCTCTCTTGCACCCGCTGCTCTAGCTCTGTGTTGATCTGCGCCTGTCTTTGACGAGCTAGCCGAAGCTCGATCTGTAGCCGAACTCGGGCTATTACCTCTTCAGCTTGAAACGGCTTGGTTACATAGTCTGCTGCGCCGCTACGAAATGCCTGCACCTTGTCAAAAGGCGCATCTAAGGCGCTAAGAAAAATTACGGGAATATGAGAAGTTGCTGATACTGACTGTAGCTGCCTACAGACTTCGTAGCCATCCATATGAGGCATCATAATATCTAGCAAAATCAGAGCGGGCTGACGCGTTTTTGCCAGTGCGATCGCATCTAAACCGTTGGAGGATTCAATGACCTCGTAGCCTTCGCAAATTAGCAGCTTCGATAGGATAAATAGGTTAGTTGGGTTGTCATCAACGATCAAGATACGGCCCAACTGAACAGCCGCCGACTCAAGGGGAGCAGACTGAAGCAAACTAGATGGAAAAGTGATATCTGTTTCCGACAAAGTTCTGTCCCAAAAAGCTAGGGCAATAAAATCAAGTAATGAGTCAACCGGCTGCTATTTTCCTTTTGAATATACCCGCTCAGCTATATGCTATGGCTTCTTTAGCTATTCTATTAAAGCGCTCTGTAGTTGACATAGACAAGGCAACAGACACACCATAGAAATGATTCTTTTCACTAGGGAAAGCTCATTAGCGCGTTTGCGTTGTCGCTACAAACTAACCTAGTTAACAGTTGCGAATAGACAGACCCTATCTACAACTACTCAAGGCGTTACGACTACTCTTTGAATGCTCAGTCCCTGCACTTTGATATAGAAATCTGGGCTAAGTAAGTAACTTAAGCTAAATGATTTGTTATTAGAAGTATGGTATCTCAGCTATCTATCAGAGAGCCGTCTGTGTAAGTTTTTTAGAAGTTACCATATCGTTAATCTATGCGTGTCCTGCATATGACTGATGCGCACTGCTAATAGACATATTTAGCGCAGGTGGAGCATGAGGACTGAGAGGAGTTGTAGAGCTTTGCTCGTCTCATATACTTTTCTTTCATAGCAGTCCGGCTGTATCTTGACTTTTACTCCGTTCAGCTAGCGAATGTCCTGCTTTCTCATATATTGACGCTAGACACATGCTGCGAACCCGGCAGCGCACTGTGCGCCTTTGCTTTCTTTATTCTTTTAGGTTTTTTTCATCCTTAAAGCTCTCAAGCAGTCCTTCGCAGGCATCTACTAGCAGGTCGATCACGTAGTCAAACCCTGATTCACCACCATAGTAAGGATCTGGAACTTCCTTATCGCTGTGGTTTTGGCAATAGTCGCACATAAGTTTCACTTTGTGCCCGTAGCGATTGCCACTATCTAAGCTCAAGACGTCTCGATAGTTATCGCGATCCATTACCAGAATCAGGTCAAACGCCTCAAAATCAGCCGCTGTAAACTGTCTAGATTTGCCTACTAGCGTTATTTCTCTACGCTGCGCTGCCGCGCTCATACGCCGATCGGGCGAACTGCCCACGTGATAGCTGCTAGTTCCTGCTGAATCACACAGAATCTGATGGCTCAGTCCCTGTTGCGCGATCAGGTGATTCATGATGTTTTCTGCTGAAGGCGAACGGCAGATATTGCCTAAGCAGACGAATAGAAGCTTAGTGGGCATGGCGAATCGATTTTCTAATTTTCCAAAGCGCTAGAACTTTGGGTTGCGGGTATCTAGCTGTCTACATTCCTGGCAGGCTCAGACCACCAGTAAGCTCTTCCATCTGTTCGCGCATAGTCGCTGTGGACTTATTGTAGGCATCTAGCATTGCGGCCTTGACAAGATCCGAGAGACCTTCTGCGCCTTCTCCTAGCGCTTCGTCGGAGATGACAACGTCACGGGGTTCTTGATTACCGCTCATGATCACTTTGACAAGACCACCTCCGGCGGTTCCCTCGATCTCCATTTGCTCTAGCTCTTCTTGAAGGCGCTTGGCTCCTTCTTGTACCTGCTGCGCTTTTTTGAATGCTTCGGTAAGCTCTTTCATCTTGCCGAGGCCGAATCCGAATCCTTGTCCTTTGGTCATAGCTGTATGGGTTATTTGATAAATTGACTGTCAAACTATAGCACTGGGTTGGAGAAGTCGCTTTTAGCTGCACTCTGTGATCTAGCTCTACTCGAAGTCGCCGATGATTTTGACTTCGGTTTCGAGTGCGATGCCGTCGCGTTCTTTGATCACCGCTTGAGTATTGTGGATCAGGGATAGCACATCGCTAGCTTTGGCCTGACCTAAATTGACGATAAAGTTGGCGTGCAGGGTCGAGACTTGAGCATCGCCGATCTGATGACCTTTTAGCCCGGCTGCTTGGATCAGTCTACCGGCGCTGTGCGGCAGGGGATTACGAAAGACGCTGCCGCAGTTTGGCAGATGGTAGGGCTGGGTTTTTCGCCGCGATCGCAGATCGTCTGCTGTAGCTGTTTTGATTGTGGCTGGGTCGTGGCCGGGGCTAAGCTGAAAGGTCGCTGAAATGACGGTGCGATCGCTCCTCTGAAGATTAGACGTTCGATACTGAAAGTCCAAATCTTGAGGCGTCAGGACAGACAATTGTGCCATCCCGGCTAGCGACTTCAGCTTCTAATAAGATATCGGCTGTCTCACCACCATGCGCACCAGCGTTCATCACCACAGCACCGCCAACGGTCCCCGGAATGCCAATTGTCCATTCAAAGCCTTTAAGCCCCTGTCTAGCGGCTTTCCACGCTAGCGATGACCAGGGTTCTCCGGCTGCGGCAATGACTTTACCCGTTGCCGCATCGAAGTGGCTCTGTCTTAGGGCGCGAGTGCAGATGATTAGACCCGGCAGGCCGCGATCGCTAATCAACAGATTAGAGCCTGCGCCGAGTACGGTTGTCTCTATCCCTTCTGACTTTGCCCATCGCAAAGCTGTCTTGAGCTGTTCTATGGTCTTAGGCAGTGCTAACCATTCCGCCTTACCGCCTACCCGCAAAGTGGTCAGTTTAGCCAGCGGCGCTTGGGCCATAATCTCAAAATCATCCGCAAGTTGAATATTCGCCATTGTTATTAGGCTGTTTGAGTGAGCGCGGCCTCAGGGACAGGCTCTATAGCGTATGCAGACATGACTTCAGGAATCATCTGGTTCAAGTTACCAGCGGTTAGGAAGATAGCGATATCTCCTGGCTTCAGGCTAGTCATTAGCACTCGTTTGGTCGTTTCTAGGCTGCTGTGATACTCGACGTTGGGCTGATGCTTGGCGATCGCATCGGCAAGTACCTGCCCGGTAATGCCAGTAGGATTCGATTCGCCTGCGCTGTAGATATCAGTGACTAAAACGCGATCGGCATCTTTAAAGCAGGTAGAGAATTCATCTAGCAAAGTCGTCGCCCGGCTGTATCGGTGGGGCTGAAATACGGCGACAACCTGACGTTCTAGCCCTGACGATAGCACTTGAGTTCGCTGCACTTTAGCAGCTGCTAGCGTTGCTCTGATTTCGCTCGGATGGTGAGCGTAGTCGTCGATAAACAGAATGTCGCTGTAAAAGCCGCGATGCTCAAATCTACGGCGAGCGCCCTTGAAATTGGGTAGATGCGTCTGGATACTTTCAAAACTGACACCTAGCAGTCGGGCCACAGCAACTGCCGCCAGCGTATTACTCAGATTATGCAAGCCCAGTAGCGGAATGGTGAGAGCGCCTAAGTTTTTTCCTCGCTCTAGGATATCGGCAGTAATTCCTGCCGCAGTTTCAACAATGTTGGTGGCTTTATAGTCGGCGCTGGTGTCTGCCTCGACGCTATAGGAGATAGTTGGGTGAATGCGATCGCGCACCGTCGGACAATCAACCGAGCCCACTACCGTTTTGCACTTGCCAACAAACTGCTCAAAGATATCAACGACCTGATCTAGACTCGTGTAGTGGTCAGGATGGTCTAGCTCTATATTGGTAATCACCCCAATCTCAGAAGACAGCTTGACCAAAGAACCATCTGATTCGTCTGCTTCGGCTACGACGTAATCACTCTGACCGACGTAGGCGTTGCCACACCAGGTGCTGACCTCGCCGCCGATAATGATCGTTGGATCGATGCCTGCTTTTAGCAGCAGATAGCCGGTAATGCTGCTGGTGGTGGTCTTACCGTGGGTACCTGCGATCGCAATTCCTTTCTTCTCATTCATCAGCGCAGCCAAAATGTCCGAACGATGGAAGATCGGACAGCCGAGTGCTAGCGCCTGTCTGTACTCTGCGTTATCTTCTCTGATCGCAGTCGAGCACACGACTTGAGGCAGCGCTGTCTGCGGCGTCGCTGTCTCGCTCTGGTTCGCCGCTGCGCCTACTGTAGCTTCTACTTCTTTGGCAAAGAAGGCCAAGTTCTTCGCCTGCTGCTGATTGAATATGTGTGCCCCCTGGGCTTCTAACCGCTCAGTGATATGGCTCAAGCGCAGATCCGATCCTGAAACGTTCAGTTTCCGGCTGGCTAGCACATGTGCCAAAGCCGACATGCCAATTCCACCAATGCCAATAAAGTGGAACGGTCTGCCGCTGAAATCCACCGAGTTCAGCATGTCTAATTTCCTCTCAAGCCGTGGCACGTCAATATAATCAGGCGTATCATAGCAGGAATTTTCAGTGTGGCTATATCCTGCCAGACGCTCGCATCAGCTCATAACCATCTGAGATAGGTATAAAAACCTATGCAAAAAGATGAGGTGACAATGATGCGATATGATTAGAGATGCTTATAGAGACTTAACTTTAAGTCATTTTCTGTATCTGAAAATACGAGGTTAGCGCGCAGTGGTTAGAGTAGCAATTAATGGTTTTGGGCGAATTGGCCGGAACTTCCTACGGTGTTGGTTGACACGCGAGAACAGCAATTTGGAGCTAGTTGCTGTCAACAACACATCAGATCCTCGGATCAACACACACCTGTTGAAGTATGACTCTTTGCTCGGTCGTCTAGACGCAGATATTTCCTACGATGCCGACACCATGACCGTGAACGGCAATGTCATCAAATGCTACTCGGATCGCAATCCTAGCAATCTACCCTGGAAAGAGTGGGATATTGATCTTGTAATTGAGTCTACTGGTGTCTTTAATAGTGAAGAAGGCGCTTCTCGCCACATCGAGGCGGGCGCGACCAAAGTTTTGATCACAGCACCTGGAAAGGGCGGCCACATCGGCACCTACGTAATGGGCGTAAACGACCAGGACTACGCTCATGACAAGCAGAATGTGATCAGTAACGCTAGCTGTACGACTAATTGCCTAGCGCCTGTTGTCAAGGTGATCAACGACAACTTTGGCATCGTCAAAGGTACGATGACCACCACTCACAGCTACACAGGTGACCAGCGGATTCTAGACGCTAGCCACCGCGACCTCCGCCGAGCTAGAGCCGCCGCCGTCAACATCGTTCCCACTACAACTGGCGCAGCTAAAGCAGTCGCTCTAGTCATCCCTGAAATGGCTGGCAAGCTAAACGGAATCGCGCTGCGTGTGCCGACCCCGAACGTTTCTATCGTCGATCTAGTTGCTCAAGTCAGCAAAAAGACAATCACTGAAGAGCTAAATGACGTGCTCAAGAACGCGTCCGAAACCAGCATGAAGGGCATTTTAGGCTATACCGAAGAGCCTTTGGTGTCGGTTGATTTTCGCAAGACAGATGTCTCTGCCACGATTGATTCAGAGCTTTCTCTGGTGATGGATGGCGACATGATTAAGGTGATCGCTTGGTACGATAACGAGTGGGGCTACTCTCAGCGCGTGGTTGATCTCGCTGAGCTAGTTGCTAGCAAGTGGGAAGGTTAATTCACAACCCAGAAGAATTTAGTTTAATCGCTTGAGAAGCAGGGGCCTATGGCTCCTGCTTTTTTATGCGCTAGGCTTTTATGGCTACCCTTTCACGCTTTGCGGTTTTCTCGCACTCGCTGCCGACTTATTTGTGTCTAATTCTGTTTTTTCACTTGAAAAGGTTCTGTTCACGCCGACTCGGCCGCTAAGCGATGCGCTGAGACTAGTTTTCGCATTTCCGAATGAGTACAGCGTAGGCATTACTAGCTTGGGCTACCAGGTGGTGTGGTCGATGCTGGCACAGCGACCTGATGTTGAAGTGAGTCGCCTGTTTACCGATGTGCGAGAGCCGCTGCCAGCACGCGCAGAACTAATGGGATTTTCTCTATCTTGGGAACTTGACTATGTAAATGTGCTGAATTTGCTCGAAGATCAAAAAATTCCTATTAGAGCGAAAGATCGAACCGTCGATCATCCTTTGGTCTTTGGCGGTGGGCCAGTGCTGACGGCGAACCCGGAGCCGTTTGCTGCTTTTTTTGATGTGATTCTGCTAGGCGATGGCGAAACGCTTCTAGATGACTTTCTAGATGAGTATCAGCGGGTTCGCTCTGCGGATCGGCAGACTCAGCTAAAGGCTTTGGCTCAGGTGCCAGGGGTTTATGTTCCTAGCCTTTATACCGTGAGCTACCTTGCCGATGATGGGGCGATCGCATCCATTTCTCCTATCGACAGCGATATCCCAGCAACCGTCAAAAAGCAGACCTATCGCGGCAACGTGCTGTCAGCGTCGACAGTTGTAACAGAAAAAGCAGCCTGGGAAAACATCTTCATGGTAGAGGTAGTGCGTAGCTGCCCAGAGATGTGTCGGTTTTGTCTGGCCAGCTATCTAACGCTGCCGTTTCGAGCAGCGAGTATGGAAGCGTCACTAATTCCAGCGATCGAACGAGGACTCCAAGCCACCAAACGATTGGGCCTGCTAGGTGCGTCGATCACTCAGCATCCTGAATTTGAATCGCTGCTGGACTATCTTAATCAGCCGCAGTACGACGATGTCCGGCTGAGTATGTCCTCAGTGCGAACAAACACCGTGAACCAGAAGCTCGCAAAGACATTGGTCACTCACGGCTCTAAATCAATCACAATCGCGATTGAAAGCGGCTCTCAAAAAGTGCGCGATATCGTCAACAAGAAGCTAGATACAGACGAGATCGAGATAGCGGCGCAGCAGGCCAAATCAGGCGGACTATCTTCCCTAAAGCTGTACGGAATGGCAGGCGTTCCGGGCGAAGCAGAAGAAGATTTGGCACAGACCGCAGCGCTGATGCTAGATCTTAAAAAGCGAGTGCCGGGGCTGCGTCTGACGCTAGGGTGCAGTACGTTCGTGCCCAAAAGCCATACGCCGTTTCAGTGGTATGGCGTGAATCAGCAGGCGGAGAAGCGCCTGAAGTTTTTGCGAAAGCGGCTAAAGCCTCACGGCATTGACTTTCGGCCAGAAAGCTATAGCTGGTCAGTGATTCAGGCGCTGATTTCGAGAGGCGATCGCAGAATAGCCGATCTGCTAGAGCTAACGCGCGGCTACGGTGATACGCTAGGCAGCTATCGCCGCGCGTTCAAGGCACTAAAAGGAACTTTGCCGCCATTAGAATTCTACGTACATGAGCAGTGGTCAACTGACCAGGTACTGCCCTGGGAGCATTTAGAAGGGCCGCTGCCAAAAGAAACGTTGATCAAACATTTGGGCGAAGCGCAATCACATATGACGAGCCTATAGTCTAGAAAACCACACGCTATAAATATCATTACTTTGCTTGCTACTTTTTTTCGTTCGCTGTTGGCTGAAGCGCCGCACTTTGCTGAAAACGATACAGGGTAGCGTTATAGGACCAAGCAGCGTTGCTACTAGTATGAACGGGATAGCTTCAGGCTGTTTGAGAGCGTCTCTATCCCGGCTGAAGGCTACCAGCAGATAGATGAAGGTAATGCCAGCCATGACGCAGTATGTGATAACCATCGTTTTCTAGAAGTTCAGTTTCTATAGAAGTAAGGTCTTACAGGTTGCCTACCTCTATGTAAATGCAGTGAGACTTATAAATATAAAGCCATCATAGTCTGCACACCTAGCCAGTGACGCTATCTATAGACAGAATTGAGTATAGGCACCTACTGTCTGGCTATCTTCAACGGCTGTGCGTAGTCTTTGAGCGGCCTGATTGGGCGAAAGACCTGTCACGTCAAGCTCCGGGACGGGGCGATCGCGCTGCTCTAACCCATAGCGATAGGTACGGTCGTAATAGTCGAGCGTAATCGAGACGGCAGTTGCCAGATCGCCAGATTGGATGGCGGCGATCGCACTCTGGGTTCGCTCGCCGCCTAGCCGTTTACGAATTCGCTCTGTAGCTGCGATCAGATCTTCTGCTTCTGCTTGGCCGTAGATATCAACGAGTAGCGCTACTCGCTCGGAGATGGGCCGGGTGATTTCTAGCGCGAAGGCCGTCTCCATTTGCTCAAATAGCTCCGCCGGAATGCGGCAAGCGCCGACACGGCGACTTTCGGCCTCGATCCAAACTGGCTGCTGGTTATCAAACTGCTGCCACTGCGCGGCTAGCTGGTTCTCGAACTGTTCGGTGCTAGGCTGAGGCGGAAGGCACAGCGCGCCAAAGCTGCTGCCGCGATGGTTAGCGTGCCCTTCTAGGTCGAGGATTTGCTCTCCCTGATTGGCTAGGGCGTGCAAGATATCGGTTTTGGCAGTGCCGGTCATGCCGCCGAGCAGAATGACTTTTTTGAGGTGTGGCTAGGGTGGCGTGAACCCACCGGCGAAAGGCTTTGTACCCGCCTTCAAGTGTGACGGTATTGAAGCCCGCTAGATCTAGGAGCCAGGCGATCGCACCGCTGCGCATTCCCCCTCGCCAGCAGTGAAGTCGAACAGCTCTGGCGGGCGCAATTGCTTTTGCCTGCCGAACCAGATCTCCTAGCTTTGGGCCGACCAGATCGAGTCCTAGCTCTATCGCTTGTTCCCTACTCTGTTGCTTGTAGCAGGTGCCGACTTTGGCCCGCTCTTCGTTACTAAACAGTGGAAAACTAATTGCCCCTGGGATATGTCCCTGTTCAAACTCCCCAGGGCTACGAACATCTAGAATCGGTCCTGCTGCGGCTAGAAATTCATCAATGGGAACTGGGGGAACTGAAGAGATGTGAGGCACAAAGTAGAGACTTGACGAACTCTCATATCCTACTGCTTCTGAGTGAAGTATGAGCATCGGACAGTGTTTATCTTGTTATAGTCAGCAAAATCCTTTCGTATAAGTGGCGACTTTCGCTACTTCTCTATGTCTTCTTCCGTGCATCCGTTTTGGCGTCTACTGTCCTACGGTCAGAAGTATCGATCTAGGGCCTGGCTCGCTAGCCTTTGCTCGCTACTGAATACCGTATTCGATCTAGCACCCCCCGCGTTGATTGGCGTTGCAATTGATATCGTGGTCGATCAGCAGAATTCGATTTTAGCTGGGTGGGGGATAGTGGATTTGCGATCGCAGTTCATTGTTCTCTCCGCGCTGACCTTTCTCGTCTGGGTGCTAGAGTCGGCCTTTCAGTATGCCTACGAACTGCTGTGGCGAAATCTAGCTCAGTCGATGGAACACGATCTGCGCATAGCGGCTTATGGGCACGTACAAGGCCTAGAGCTAGCCTACTTCGAGGAGCGCAGCACCGGGCAGCTAATGTCGATGCTCAATGATGACATCAACCAGCTAGAGCGCTTTCTAGATCGAGGTGCCAATCAGCTGATTCAGATGGCGGCGACGGTGCTGATCATTGGTGCGACGTTTTTTGTACTGGCACCGGGACTGGCCTGGATGGCGATTGTGCCGATGCCGCTGATTGTAGGCGGTGCGATCGCCTTCCAGAAATATCTAGCGCCTCGCTACGCTGACGTTCGCGAAAAAGCCGGACTGATCAACGCGAGACTGATCAACAACCTAACGGGTATCGCCACAATCAAAAGCTTCACTGCTGAAGACTATGAGCTAGCACAGCTAAGCTACGAGAGCCAAGCATACAAAACGAGCAACCGTCAGGCGATTATCCTAAGCGCTGCTTTCATTCCTTTAATTCGGATCATTATCTTGATTGGATTTACTGGCATTTTGTTCTACGGCGGACTGGCGACAGCGGCTGGCAACATAGAAGCGGGTACGTACACGGTGCTGGTGTTTCTCACTCAGCGTTTGCTTTGGCCATTGACTCGACTAGGCGAAACGCTAGACCAGTATCAAAGGGCAATGGCTTCGACGCAGCGGGTGATGAATCTGCTGAATACGCCAGTGGCAATCCGACCGGGAACAACGGCTTTGCCAACCGCGCAGGTCAGCGGCGAAGTAATCTTCGAGAATGTTTCTTTTGGCTATCACGAACGCCAGCCCATTCTCAAGAATCTCTCTCTCAAGATTCCAGCGGGAAAAACAACAGCGATTGTCGGGTCTACAGGCTCTGGAAAGAGTACGCTGGTAAAGCTGTTACTGCGATTCTACGAGGTGAATGCAGGACAGATTTTTCTAGATGGCTTGGACTTGCAGTCACTGACGCTTAGAGATTTGAGGAAGTCGATTGGGCTAGTCAGCCAAGACGTATTTTTATTTCATGGCACGGTCGCCGAAAATATCGCCTACGGTAGCTTCAACGCGACTATGGATGAGATCACAAGAGCAGCGAACGTGGCCGAGGCGCATGATTTTATCGTTGGGTTGCCAGATGGCTATGACACGATTGTGGGTGAACGAGGGCAAAAGCTATCGGGCGGTCAGCGGCAGCGGTTGGCCATCGCTAGGGCGCTGCTAAAGAATCCGCCGATTTTGGTCTTGGACGAGGCGACTTCAGCGGTTGATAACGAGACGGAGGCGGCAATTCAAAAATCGCTGGAGAAGATTACAAAAGAAAGGACTGTAATTGCGATCGCCCACCGCCTGTCTACCGTTCGCAATGCCCACTGCATCTATGTGATGGAGCAAGGAGAGCTGATTGAAAGCGGTACTCACGAGCAGCTAATCTCAAAAGATGGTATCTACGCTGGACTGTGGAAAGTGCAAACAGGCGAAAAGGTATAGCCTTTGAAACGAATCCCCTCGGTTCACTTTCCTACCTGCTGTATCCGACCTGCTGCAATAACTTCATTGGCCCTAGCTGCTTGAGCTGCTCTAGTTTCTCTTTGTTTTTGACCAGCAGCGAGCCCGCAAACCCCAAGGAATTCACTGAAATGCCCGCGTATTTCTCCTGGCTGCGAGGAACAATCATCATCCATCTTCGAGTACATAGCAGGTTGTAGGCCGCTGTTTGTTCTCCTTTCCAGTCGTCAGGACTGTCGATGCCGACCGCATTGAGTAGCTTTTGGTAGCTGTCTAGATAGCTGTGAGCGGCTTTGTTGTAGTTGACTGTGGTGCTTGCTGTGATGTCGATGAAATCTAGATAGGTGATCGCATGATCGAAAGGCAATAGTGGTGACTGCGATTTTTCTGATTGCGGCTTTGTCTGTGCGATCGCTACTTCTATCGGCAGTTCCATATCTACTAAAGGCACTACCTGTAGATGCTTATGAGGCTGACTCGCGCCCGCTATCTTGCCACCGTTGAAAAAGCCAAGACCATCCACTTCATTTAGGCATCGCACCAGCGCATCGAAGTCCGCTAGTGTGAGCCAATTTTCTTGCGGTTCAAATTCTCTTGTAACGATCAAGAAGTGGTGATCGACCACGTTGAATTTGTTCAACAGACACAGATGCGTTGGTGAGATATCGGTTACGTACAAGTCTTGCTCATACGGCAAGAATGGATTGCTAGGCGCAGTCTTTCCCTGTTGCTTCCTGGCCTTTTCTTTTCGAGATAGGTTTGCCAGTACTCGAATCAAGAAGCGAATTCCTTCCGCCTCCACGTACTCGGTCGCTGTTTCAATTGACTGAAGCGCACCTGTACTCAGTCCGTGTTGAGTCTGAGTCTTTAGCTTTTGCCAAAGACTGCCTGCTGCCCACGGAATGCGCACCATCTGACTCACGTGCTTGGCCTACAAGGTACCGCGCTGGGCCTGCTGTCGCATCAGATGGTCGCAGAGCACCAGTGCTACCATTGCTTCTACCATCGGGACCGCGCGTGGCAGCACACAAGGATCGTGACGGCCTTTCCCGGCCAAAGTGGTTTCCTGTCCGGTATTGTCTACAGTTCTTTGTTCTTTGCGGATGGTCGCTGTTGGCTTGAAGGCCACGCGCAGCAAAATGTTTTCTCCATTAGAAATACCGCCCTGGGTGCCGCCTGCTCGGTTTGTCCGCGTGCGAAAAGTGCCGTCTTCACCGCGATACATCTCATCGTTGTGCTCAGAACCTGTGAGAAGAGTCCCCGCGAACCCAGAGCCTATTTCAAAGCCTTTGGTCGCTGGCAAAGACATGACTGCTTTGGCCAGATCGGCTGAGAGCTTGTCAAAAACGGGTTCGCCCAAGCCTTTGGGAACGTGGCGGGCGACACATTCGACGACGCCGCCAATCGAATCGCCTTCTTTGCGAATTTGATCAATGCGCTCAATCATCTGCTCAGCTACAGCTTGATTCGGACAGCGAACGATGTTGCTTTCGACCTGCTCTAGCGTGACTGTGTTCGGATCTAGCGGCGCTTCAATATCTTGGATGCGTTTGACGTAGCCAATGACTTCTACTCCTGCGGCCTGCTGGAGGATTTTTTTGGCGATCGCACCCGCCGCTACTCGGCCAATCGTTTCCCTCGCCGAGGACCGTCCGCCCCCCTGCCAGTTGCGAATGCCGTACTTCGCATCGTAGGTAGCATCCGCATGAGAAGGCCGATACTTCTTGGCCATCTCGTCGTAGTCTTGCGATCTGGCATCTTTATTACGGACCAAGATCGAGATTGGCGTACCTGTAGTTTTGCCTTCAAAGACACCCGATAAAATTTCGCAGGTATCGGTTTCCTTTCTAGGTGTTGTGATCCGACTTTGCCCAGGACGCCTTCTGTCCAGATCTACCTGAATTTCTTCTGCCGAGATTTCTAGCAGCGGCGGACAGCCGTCAATTGTGACGCCCACACCGCCACCGTGGGATTCACCAAACGTCGTAATTCGAAAAAGCTTGCCAAAAGAGTTGCCCATGAGGTGCTGCCTGAGTTGCGCGAATGCCAGTCTGCGCAACCGCCTAGAAAATCAACCTCGATCCTACCGTATTACGATCCGTTAGTCGTCTAGTTTCAAGAGCTGGCGCGGATTAATCGACTCGCCATCTTTGTACAAGCTGTAGTGCAAATGAGGCCCAGACGAACGGCCCGTACTGCCGATATAGCCAATAATTTGACCTCGATTGATCGACTCACCGACTGCAACTTTTAGCTTGGACATATGGGCATATAGACTCTCGTATCCGTTGCCGTGGTCGATAGTCACCGTGATGCCGTAGCCGCCGTTGTGGCCAGCTAGCGTGACGACGCCATCCCCGGTTGCCGTGATGATGTTTCCAACCGCGCCGACGAAGTCTATGCCTCTGTGGACTTCATAACTGCCGCCGCCAAAGGGGTTGCGCCTGAGGCCATACTCGGATGAAATTTTGATTTTGCCGACGACAGGAATTCCGTTAGGATAGGCAGCTTCTTTGGCGATCGCTTCTTCGATAGCAGGCTTGACCTGAGAGTTTAAGGCTTGATTCAGCGTCGGGACTTGCTTACGCAGCTCTTCTAGCATCTCAATTGAGCTAACTGCGACAGAGGGGCCTCCTCGAGGTGGCAAATTGTTCTCGTCAGCTTGAAGGGCAGTGCTCTGCCAAAGGTTCTAGTGTCAGTAGAGGTTGCAGTGGTGGCTTCAGTACTTTTGGGCAGTGGAATATCTGATTCAGTATCTGCCCACTCTCGCAGGTCTTCGATTTCTTCGCCTAGCGAATCGACTTCCGCTTTGACTTCAGAGGCGATCGCATTAAGCTCGTGATTTTCTTCACTGAGCTGTAGATTGTTTTGACGTAGCGACAGACAGAGTGTGCCTAAAGATACTGTCGGAGCAACAATACATAGCAACGTCAATAAGAAGCCGCCTATCGGTGTAACGATAATTCCATTAGAAGGCTTAGCGGTATGGATACGGCTAGTTGAGTTGCTTTTGGTTCGTAGCTTCTTACGCATGAATAGTTGAGAACGTCCTGCTTACGCAGCGTTTGATGAAAATCCGGTCTGCTTTGCTTTTCTTTACAACTCAAAAATTATACGGGGATCACTGAAGCCGCTGGAGAATACTTCCCTTTTTCTGTACGAATAATTACGGATGCATAAGTAAAACTGAAGAAGACAAAAATGCTCCAAAGTTGTGCATTCTCCCTGACGCTTCGACATATTTCTAGCAGCAGAGAATTTCTGTGATCCCCAGCTAATGGAGATCGTAGAGCAGACTCGACATGTATCTAAGGCTACATTCTTAGTTAATGAATTTGAGTCGTTGACATAATCATGTAAAAATGCTGTAAGCATCGGATTTTGTCCGAGAAGAATAGACGGCTCTCCTCAAAATTCGTCACACTAGAGAGGTCGCGCTCATATCCTGATCAAAAACATGAAGTTAACCTGGTTCGATGCCAATACCTGGCTGATTGAAGCTGCTGGAAAACGAATCCTGGTCGATCCTTGGCTAGTAGATGATTTGACCTTTGGCAACTTGCCGTGGCTAGTGCGCGGTATCAAAATCGACCCGCCGCCGATACCCACAGACATCGACCTAATTCTGCTGTCGCAAGGACTCGCCGATCACGCCCATCCTCCAACCCTCAAGCAGCTAGAAAAATCCATTCCCGTTATGGCCTCTCCAGACGGTGCTAGCGTCGCCAAGTCACTAGGGTTTGAGCAGGTCACCACGCTCGATCATGGGGATTCGGCTGCCTTACCAGATGGCACGGTCTCTGTTCAAACTTTTATCGGTGCCATCGTCGGCATGAATAAAAAGGAGAATGCCTACGTGCTGACCTTTGAGCCAGACAGTACTGATGGAGACCGCACGCGGCTGTACTACGAACCTCACGGCTATCCCGATGCCAAGCATCTCAAAGACATAGGCAGCGTGGATGTAGTTATTACGCCAATGGCTGATATTACGCTGATGGGCATCGCGCCCGTGGTCCGTGGCGGCGTAGCGGCTCCGCAGCTAGCTGAACTCTTGCATCCGCAGGTAATGCTGCCCACAGCAGAAGCGGGGAAGGTGAGCTATGACGGCCTGGTAGCAGGAGCAATCAAGACGGATGGTGGGGCAGATAGAGTGCGATCGCAGCTCGCAGCCAAAGGCTTCAAAACAGAGGTCATTCAACCCGTATCAGGTGAGACGGTAGAGATCGCGTTGCAAAAGGCAGTTCAGGCATAGAATGTAGGCTTTAGGGAAGCCAACGCCAAAGCATCCACGCTAGGAAGTAGGAAGTGAAGACGCAGGAAGTGAGGACGCAGAAGCTTGGGGAAGCGCAGAGGGCTTCGGATTACTGTTTGGGCTGTCAGCAGACGTGGCTGTAGAGAGTAGAGGCTTCAGCTCTGCAATCACCTGATCTTGTTCTTGCCGAAGGGTTTCTAGGCGGTCGAGGAGCTGTTTTATCTTAGTTTGTTTAGAGTCGGGATCGGTGGTAAGTCGCTTCCACAGATGTTGACTAAGGGTTAGCGGTAGCGTTAGGACAAACTTTAGACTGGCTTGGATTGTGCGCTTTACCAGATCGGCGGCAAGCTGAATCAGGCCGATGCTGAGCAATAGGACAATTACCGCTAAAACAGGATGAGAGATTGCTGCGGTAATTAATCGCTGTAGCTGATTGGCAAAATTTCCCAATGTTTCCAGAGAATCTGGTAAGTCAATCCAGGGCAATGCCAAAAGCTGATTTTCTAAACCTACAGTCATGTTCTTTTCCATCTGCACCCGGCCCTACGATGTGTAACGCTGGAGAGTAGTCAACCCCTATATTAAGGAGCACGTAGCTACTGTGAGATCTGTTTTGTCTACTTTTTTTACAATTGTCCTATCGGTACTAATGGTTTTTGGCAGTTCGCTTTCGGCTCAGGCGGCAACAGCTCGGACAATGACGTTTCAGGTGATGGCCTCTGCTGATGTGGCTGTACTGCCGGGACTGAAAGGGGTTTTTACAGGTGAACATCCCGAGAATATAGGTGTTACCAATGGCAAGCTAGCAGACTGTCCGACCACGCCGAACTGTGTGGTCAGTCAGGGGGCTGATGAGGAACATGCGATCGCACCTATCGCCTACGAGGGAGAGCGAGCAACCGCAAAAGCCCAGCTAGTCGATATTCTCAGCGTTGTTCCTCGCACCAAGATCATTGAGGAAACCGACAGCTATATTCTGGCAGAATCCGAAAGCCGACTGATGGGCTTTGTCGACGATACCGAGTTCTACCTTCCAGAAAATGAGAATCTGATTCAGGTTCGCGCCGCCGCTCGAATGGGCGAGTCTGACCTGGGTGTGAACCGCCGCCGGGTTGAGCAGATTCGCCTTGCTTTTGCCGATCTAACACAGCGAGACAGCGTCAAGGCGCAGAACTAGTTGATTGCGGAATCAGTTAATTTCAGAACTAGTTAATTGAATTCTCTGCGCTGATGGATGCTTGATAGGCGGCTTCCGCTGCCGATGCTTGTCCTAACTTCAAGAAAGAATTACTCAGTCTGCGGTAGGCATTGACGTAGTTGGCGTCTAGACGAATGGCAGATTGATAAGCCGCGATCGCCTCTTCCCACCGCTCTTGCCGATCTAGCGCTGCGCCTAGCCGATAGTGCCATTCCGCCACTGTTGGCTCAAGTCGCGTCGCTGCTTGCAGCAGGCCGACCGTGTGGTTGAATCGGTTCAGTGTGCACACAGAGCTCAGGCCAATTTCTTCAGCAAACGCATAGTCTGGATCGATGGATAGGGCGGTAGCAGCAGCTTTCATGGCCGCATCGTACTGGTACTGTTCTTGCAAGCTATTGGATAAGTCGCAGTAGGCGGCTGCGTCGTATAGATAGAGATCGACAGCGGTACGCAGGCTTTCAGCAGCTTCACTGCTTTTGGCTTGAGCGTTAAGGACAGTTGAAAGGGTGTAGTGGGCGATCGCATTACTAGGATTCAGCCGAATCGCCTGTCGATAAGCCGTTTCTGCCTCCGAAAAACGGTCCTGGTCCTCCAGCGCTAGCCCTAAATAATAGTAGCCTGCTGAGTTGCTGGGCAGTTGGCGAATCATGTCTCGCCAGATTGACTCGGCTGCTCTAGCATCAAAGACTGCTGCGGCTGTTCCGCTTTGAAATAGCTGATAGGTCGATTGTGACTGTGCCTTAGTCGCTAGAGAAACGCCGCTCCAAACCAACAAAGCTAAAACGCTAGAAGCAAGTAAACGCATGAATTACACAACAAGGAAGAATTATTCCTACCCTACTCAGTAAAAATGCGTACGAGAATAGACTGGGCCAGTCATTAATATCACTTCAGATGCCTTTCACGGTCCCTTTATCCACATCAAGAAAAATCCACTCAAAAGCCTATGGTTAGGGCTTTCAAGCGGATTCTATTGGAACAAATTTGTACGGATAGTGCTAGACAGTAACAAGCTCAATTTACTTCTTAGCCTTACTGCGGCCTCTTGCCTTTGTTGTTTTTTCTTCTTCCGCTTCAGTGTCCTCATCTTCGGCAGTCACATCTACTTCTACGGGCGGTGCGACTACGCTTTCTACTTCGGGCTCGATTGGAATAGCTTCTGGCTTAATCTTCGCCATCACCTGCGCTTTCACCTGCGCTGCAAACTCAGGATCTTCTTGCATGCGGATGATGGTGTTGTCTCTACCTTGGGCTACGTTCTTACCCTCATAGCTGTACCAGGCACCTTTGCGCACCACAATTTCATGCTCTTCAGCAATATCGAGCAAGCAGCCCAGAATAGAAATGCCTTCACCAAAGATGATATCGAACTCGGCAATCCGAAAGGGTGGCGCAACTTTGTTCTTAGCAACTTTTACTTTTACGCGAATGCCAAACTGGTCATTGCCTTTTTTGAGCGTTTGAATACGGCGAATGTCTAGGCGGACAGAGGCGTAAAACTTGAGCGCATTACCGCCGGTGGTGGTCTCTGGGTTACCGTAGGTGACGCCAATTTTTAGACGTAGCTGGTTGAGGAAAATAACCGTACACTGCGATTTACCAATATTTCCGGTGATCTTCCGCAGCGCTTGGCTCATCAACCTGGCCTGGAGACCCATATGAGAGTCGCCCATTTCACCTTCGATCTCGGCGCGAGGGGTGAGCGCAGCTACCGAGTCTATAACAATCAGATCAACTGCTGAAGATCGCACGAGCTGATCGCAAATTTCTAGGCCCATCTCGCCAGTATCAGGCTGCGAAATCAGTAGGTTTTCAACATCGACGCCTAGCTTTTCAGCATAGTAAGGATCGAGCGCGTGCTCTGCATCGACAAAGGCTGCAACGCCGCCCTGACGCTGAATTTCTGCGATCGCATGCAAAGCCAGCGTTGTCTTACCCGAACTTTCAGGGCCATATATCTCAATGACTCGACCCTTAGGCAATCCGCCACCTAGCGCCATATCTAGGGTCAGTGCGCCAGTGGGAATAGTCTCCACCTGCATACGGTTAGCTTCGCCCAACCGCATAATCGAGCCTTTTCCAAAGTTGCGCTCAATCTGGGTGAGCACAGAGGTTAGGGCTTTTTGCTTTTCAGAAGAGGCGTTAGCAGCCATAAGTAGTTCCGGAGATTGATTGGACTGATTGATTGGACTGGTTTATCTGAGCTTTAGAGTCTGGTTAAGCAGGAAGTGAAGTTAACCAGGAAGGAAATTAATTTAGGTAAAATTCGCTATACTAAATTTTAGTACATCTGCACTAAATTGACATCTTTAATATAGAGTCTCTACAGACAGAGGCTTGGAGATGAAATGTCGAGCTTAGCGTGTTATCCACTGTACTGACTTCTATCTTCTATGGCGATCTGGGCGTCGCCGATCTCTAACTATGCAACACTGTGAACTTGTCGATATTTTGACTCAGCCAGATTGGGTAATTGCGATCGCGCGCACAGAACTCGGCTATCGCTGCTGGGTCTTCACCCCAGACTTCACCGTTCTAGACGATGGCGAAGTTCATCCCACCCGAGAATCCGCCGCCCAGTCCGCTCGCGGACTAATTATTGATTCTAGAGAATTATAGATACCTATGATAAAGTCATAGCAACTAGATCCACAGGCAACTACTCCCCTAATGCTTCACTGAGATTCCAGGCGGCGCTGATCAAGGCAATATGAGTGAATGCTTGTGGGAAGTTACCTAATCCTTCACCGCTAGTACCGGTTTCCTCGGCGTATAGGCCAACGTGGTTGGCGTAGGTGAGCATTTCCTCAAATATTCTTCTAGCTTCGTTTAGCAGGTCTGGGTTAGCAGAGCCAGCACGGGTAAGCGCTTCGACTAGCCAGAAAGTACAGAGATTAAAGGTGCCTTCCTCGCCTTCTAACCCATCGCTAGATTCACCTTGAGAGTTTAGAGGATTATAGCGATAGACCAGGCTATTAGCCGTTAGACCGCCCTCTCTTGGGGGTTTTCTGACTTCTGCGATGGTACTTAGCATCTTTGGATCGCTAGCCGACATGAAAAAGACCAGCGGCATAATCAAGCAGCCTGCGTCTAGATCCTTCTCACCGTAAGCCTGAACAAAGGCACCGCGTTCTTCGTTCCAACCCTTCTCTAAAATTTCTTCAAAAATTTCGTCTCGAACAGTCAGCCAGCGCAGCCGATCGGCTGGGAAAGATCGCTCTTCGGCAATTCGCAGCGCCCGGTCCACAGCCACCCAGCACATCAGCCGAGAATAGACGTGGTCTTTATCGCCGCCTCTAGATTCCCAGACGCCCTGGTCCTTTCGCTGCCAGTTGTCGCAGACCCAGTTGGTCAAATAGCGTAGATGCGTCCAAAAAGAATAGGAAATAAACTCTCCATACTTGTTGTATAGATAGACAGAGTCCATTAGCTCACCGCAAATATCTAGCTGTAGCTGGTCGTAGGCTCCATTGCCAATCCGTACGGGCTGAGACTTTTTGTATCCTTCAAGATGGTCTAAGTGTTCTTCTTCTAAATCGAGTTCGCCGTCTATCCGGTACATCACCTGCAAGCTGCCGCCTTCGCCTAGCTCCTGACAGCGGGCCTCTAGCCAACCCATAAAGGCTCTCGCCTCTTCCGTGAATCCCACTCGGATCAGGGCGTATACGGTGAATGCAGCGTCGCGAATCCAGGTGTAGCGATAGTCCCAGTTACGCTCGCCGCCAATTTGTTCTGGCAGGCTAGTGGTCGGCGCGGCGACAATTGCGCCAGTGGGTTCGTAGGTTAATAGCTTCAGCGCTAGGGCGGAGCGCTCTACACGGCGTCTCCAGCGTCCGGTGTAAACGCAATGGGCTAGCCAATTTCTCCAGTAATCGGTTGTTTCGTGGAAAAAGATCTCAGCGGTTTGGTTTAGATCTTCAAACTGTTCGCTTTCAACGAACTGGCTAGCCGGTCGAAAGATGAAGATGGCACTTTCTCCTTCCTCCAGAGTGAATTCTGCGAAAGCACCTTTGTCGTTTTTTTGAAGTGGGATGTCAGTGATTAGCTCAAAGTGCTGGCATTCTACTTCGTCGGAGTCGTCGTTAGGATTGAGCGGACGCGTGTCTTTGCAAGGATTAGTGTCGCAGACAAAAGCCATGCCGTTGGCAATCTCTTTGGTTTTGTGCTGGGCACGGGCGTAGTCAAAGGCTGGATAGCACTCGGCGCGAAAGGTGATCTCTCTGCGGACGGTGCGGACCTGGCGGATGATCCAGTTGCGCATGCGCGAATTGCCTAGCGGCATAAAATCGACGACTTCCCCAACGCCACAGTCACAGAGAAACCGGGTGACTAGAATATTTGTCTCTGGGTAGTAAAATTGCTTGTGGTGGTCTTTTTCTACGGTGGATTCAATTTTGAAATGTCCGCCTTTTTCGCTATCGAGAATAGCGCCAAAAATACTGGGAGAATCGTGACGTGGGTGGCAAAACCAGTCAATCGATCCGTTGAGCCCGATCAATGCGGTGGTGCGCATGTTCCCAATCAAGCCGTAGTCTTCGATAGGCTGGTAATTCACTGATTTCTGCCGACAGCCGGACTGCCAGAACGCTACTTCGCCCTCATCCTAAGGTATTTCTCGGTCTAACTTTTGAGGTTTTGCTGTGATTTCCGTAAGTTCTATGGGCTAATCCAGGAGAAATATGTCTTTTGGCTATTTTTAGTTTTGTTTGACTGGAGATCGCACTCTAAAGCATCACCTCTAGACAGATTCCAATTCGGCCACAAGCACTTCCTCAGACGCTTGCTAAGTTTCATGAAAACCAATCGGAATGGTCCCTGGCGAAGCTAGTCAGCGCTTAGCATCCTAGCCTCCAAAACCCACGGCTATGAGTGAGCAGTGATGGCATTAGCCAGCGCAGGGAAAGTCATGAGGGGGGTCAAAGTTGAGTCGGTAGCACTAGTGTAAAAGCCACAACACCTGGCTGAGTGCTATCCAAACGCAGATCTCCCCTGTGCGCTCTAGCGATTTCTCTAGATAGACTAAGCCCTAGGCCAAAGCCCTCTCTTCTGCGGTTGCGAGAAAGGTCGCCGCGATAGAACCTGTCAAAAACGCGATCGCGATCCTCATGGCAAATTCCCATAGACGAATTGGCTACATTGATCTCGATTGTCTGATCTATCACTGTTCCTCTAATGGCTAGCCACCGATTGGCTGAACCTTCTGGCAAATTATATTTAATCGCGTTGTCAATCAGATTCTGTAAAACTTGAGTGAGCAAGTCGCGATCGCCGCGTACCTTCAATACCGCCGTTAGCTTTACCTCTACTAGTAGATCAGGCGCTAAAAGTTCTACATCTTCTAACAGCAGACTGAGAATCTCTTCGATGTCTACCTTGTTCTGACGCAGGCTCATTTGCCCTGCATCAGCCAGCGACAGCAGCAATAGCTTGCGCACGATTGTACTGAGCCGAGAGACTTCGTCCATCAGCTTACTAAGGCTCTGCTGCAAATCAGATCCTGGTTTGGCCTGCTGCATCACCATCTCTAGCTCGCCGCGCAAGATCGCCAGCGGCGTTTTCAGCTCGTGGGCCGCATCTCCACTGAAGCGAGAAGATTGCCTGAAGCTACGCTCTAGGCGCGTCAACATTTGATTAAAAACTTCGATCAGTTCGACAAATTCTACGTCGGTACTGCCTACCGGAACCTGCTGGTCTAGCCCGGTTGCTGTCACCTGCTTGATGACGGTAGTAAGCTTGTTGACTGGCTTGAGGGCGCTGCCCGATAGCACCCACGCGCCGATCGCAATCAGCAGCAGCGTCCCTGGAATGGCGACGAGAAAGATACTGCGAATGACGGCCATATCCTGGTCGATGGTTTGCAGGCTGATGGCGATCGCGCCTCTACCGGCCTCAGACTTCACTACGCCTACCCGCCAGCTTCCAGTTGCGGTATTTTGCGTCAGCAGACGTGTGGCGCTGCTTCTGCGAAAGGTAGCTTCACCTGCTGCTACGGCCGCTTCGATATCTTCGGCTAGCTCGTCGCCTACCGTTTTTGACAAGACTCTCTATGTTCAAAGTCTCGTTACCGAGCTGTGCGCCTGTTACCGAATAGTGGAGAGTCGCCCCGGTCGCATCGGTTGCTAGCAGAATGATCGGCGTGCCGACCTGCGTTTCGATTTCGCGCGGTAGCTCTCTGGTCAAAACTCTGTAGCCATTCGGGCGATCGCACTACCGACATCTGCTGCAGCTGTCCGCCTAGCTTGGCATTCAAGCTGCCCACTTTGGCCGCATAGATCAACTCGCCAGGCAACTAGGGCAAACCCCACCAAAGCGCTACCGGCTAAAGCGACAGAAAGTAGAGCAATGCGAATGCGAAATGATTGGAGTTGCACCAGTCAGAATTGGTGAGAATTGAGATAGTGAGGACACGAAAATAACTGAGCAAATCGGGTGCCGGGTGACTAAGCGAAGTCGAAGTCACAGTTTAATATCAGAAATTTCTGAGCGAGGATCGCTCTGGCGGCTGTCTTTAATCTGCTCGTACAAGGACTTCTCTGTTTCGCTTAGATCGGTCGGCGGAGTGATCGCTACTTTCACTAGCTGATCGGTGCGGCCAGCGCCTTTTTTCTTTGGCCAGCCTTTGCCGCGCAGTCGTAGGGACTGACCGGATTTTATTCCGGCTGGGATGCTGACGGTGACGCTGCCATCTGGAGTAGGCACTTCTACTTTGGCCCCGAGTACGGCTTCATCAGGAGCGATGGGGATTTCACAAGTGAGGTTGTCGCCGTCGAATTGGAAGAAGTTGTGGGGTGCGATCGCCACTGTAAGATAAACATCGCCGCGCTGCCGAGTCTGAGGATTCTCAGCCCCTTTCCCTTTCAGCCGAATCTTACTCCCTGGTTTTACACCTGCTGGAATCTGCACGCTGACCGACTCACTTCCAATGCTAAATCGCTTCTGTACGCCGTGAAACGCCTCAGACATTGTTAGCTTGAGCTCGGCCTCCTGGTCAAACATGCCTCGACCTACCGATTGGCCGCCCGCTGCTCCGCCAGCGGTTCTCGGATCAAAGCCAAAGCCGCTGCTGCCAAAGCCGCTGGTGTCAAAGCCAGCGCTACCAAAACCGCCACTGCCTGGTCTGGTCTGATAGCTGGTGCGGGTACGAGCGCCGCCCGCTCCGCCTTTACGCCCCAATAATTCAAAAATAAATTCTTCAAAGCTGCCGTATGAGCCAAAGTCGAATCCAGCCGCCCCACCCGGAACGCCCCCACCCGGAACGCCTCCGCCTGCTCTACTAGCCTGCTGCCAGTACTGACCAAACTGGTCGTATTTTTTACGCTTGTCCGAGTCAGAAAGCACTTCGTAAGCTTCACTAACTTCCTTGAATTTGGCTTCTGCGGCCTTGTTATCCGGATTGACATCTGGGTGATATTTTCTCGCTAGCTTACGAAATGAGCGTTTGATCTCGGCAGCATCTGCTGTTTTACTGACCCCTAGAATGGCGTAGTAGTCTTTAAAGTCAGTTGCGGCCATACGAATTCGCTCTCTTGCTCACTAAACTTGCTTCAGGCCCAGCGTAGCAAAGCGGATACGCTTTAGAGGTTCGGTTTTCTGGTTCGGGTGATCCGGCCTTCGTTCCTACCTAGGCCAGGCCCATCGTCTATCTGAGTACAGGCAGGGACCTAGGACTTGCGGCTGGTCGCGAGCTCTTCCGTAGATTTCTGTCATCTCTTTCAGGCGCGTTTTGAGTGCCGGGGTGAGCATGGCGGCTGAATATCGCCAGCCCCAATTCCCCTCACCTACGCCGGGTGTGTTCATCCGCGCTTTGGAGCCTAGGCCAAAGACGTCTTGCAGGGGTATGATTGCTTGGTTGGCGATAGATCTCATGGCCATGCGAATCATTGACCAGTGAACAGAAATCGGATCAAAAGCTCCAATGTAGCTAGCTAACCGTTGCTTTTCATAGTCAGAGGCTTGCTCAAACCAGCCTACGGTAGTGTCATTATCGTGTGTGCCTGTGTAGATCAAAGAATTGCGATCAATGTTGTAGGGCAAGTAAGGATTGAGATGGTCAGAGCCAAAGGCAAACTGAAGGATCTTCATACCTGGAAAATCGAAGCGATCGCGCAATTCCTCAACCGCCTCATCAATCAGCCCTAGATCTTCTGCCAAAAAAGGCAGCTGGCCTAGCTCCGCCTCTACCTTCTCAAAGAACTCGACGCCGGGTGCTTTTACCCACTCACCATTCATCGCCGTGTCCTGACCCGCAGGCACCGCCCAAAACGCCTCAAACCCCCTAAAGTGATCAATCCGAATCAAATCGACAAAAGCCAGTAGCGACTGAATGCGCTGTAGCCACCAGTCGAACCCATCTGCTTTGATGACTTCCCAGTTGTAGGTCGGGTTGCCCCAGAGCTGACCTGTCTCACTAAAGTAGTCGGGCGGAACTCCGGCCATCTGAGATGGATTGCGCGTCTGCGGATCTATCATGAATTTTTCGGGGTAGGCCCACACATCAGCGCTGTCGTGCGCGACGTAGATCGGCATATCGCCCACAATCTGAATGCCGCGCTCGTTGGCGTATTGTTTGATTGCGCCCCACTGCTGGTAGAACTCAAACTGCATATATTCATGAAAGAAAATATCAGGCGCTAGATCAACGCGGGCTCGGTTGAGCGCTTCGGTGTTGCGACCTGCTGTAGAGTCATCCCATTCAGACCACGGTACACCCGCATTGAAGTCCTTAAGCGCCATGAACAGCGCGTAGTCCTCTAACCAGCTGGCCTGATCAACTCTAAACTGGCCGAATGCGACCTTATTCTCATCGCTAGCGACTCCTTTAAACCGTTCTGCTGCCTTCCGTAGCAGCGATAGTTTGAAAGCGCTTACCTCATCGTAGGCCACGCTATCCTCTGGAAAAGCTTGAGTAGGCGTCAGCTCATCAGCATGCAACAGTCCTTGCGCTTGCACCTTCTCCAAGCTGAGCAACATCGGATTTCCCGCCATTGCCGAATATGACATATAAGGCGAATTGCCATGACCAGTGGGGCCTAGCGGTAGAATCTGCCACAGGGTCTGCTGGGTCTCTTCTAGAAAATTGACAAAATCATACGCATGTTGACCCAAATCCCCAATCCCAAACTGGCCTGGGAGTGAAGTAGGATGTAGCAAAATGCCGCTGGCTCTGGGAAAAGACATAGGTAGTGCGTGAGAATTGCTCAGACTTTATCACGGGTGAATAGCAGCGGTGCTCTACTTTTTGAAGTAACTATGTTTTTGAAGTAGCTGCGAAGGACGGGTGAAAAATGAGTGAGAGAATAGCGAAAATCGCGCAACTATTCTCTTCGCTAGCGGCTATGACCTACAGAAACCCTGCCCCTACGGTCGATTTAATTATTGAGATGGTTGATCGCCCCCACCGACCTATTGTTTTGATCGAACGGCTCAACGTTCCGTACGGATGGGCCTTGCCTGGCGGATTTGTAGACTACGGCGAATCAGTCGAAACTGCTGCTATTAGAGAGGCAAAAGAAGAAACTGACTTGGACGTTACCCTAGTCGAACAGTTTCATGTTTATTCTGATCCTGCCCGCGACCAGCGCAAGCATACGCTGAGTATCGTTTTTATTGCTACAGCCACTGGTAAACCGAGCGCTCAAGATGATGCCAAGGATTTAGCGATTACTAATCCCTGGCAGATGCCTGCAAAGCTGTGCTTTGACCACGACCAAATCCTTCGAGATTACTGGCGCTATCGTCACTACGGACATCGCCCTAGAATTTAGTTTCGATTTGGTTTCAATTTAGTTTCAATACTGGACTTCAGCTCTACTTGACTTTAGCTTGCGTCTAACCCTTAGAATTATTGCGTGATTCTTGTCAGATCAGTCTGGCCGTTAGTTAGCCAATATAAAGAGTGTAAACCCCGTGCGAGAAATTATTCAGACAGACCAGGCACCTGCCCCCGTTGGTCCTTACAACCAGGGAATTGTTGCTGCTGGAGCAATGCTTTTTGTCGCTGGTCAAATTCCGCTAGATGCTCAGACCGGAGAGCTGATCGGATCGACTGTTGCAGAGCAAACTGAGAAGTCTTTGCAGAATTTAGCGGCTGTGGTGAAAGCTGCCAATTCAGACTTTTCTCAGGTGGTCAAAACAACGGTGTTTCTAAAGAATATGAATGACTTTGCGGCGATGAACGAGGTGTACGCAAAGCATTTTGACAGTGAGACTGGACCGGCTAGAGCTTGTGTAGAAGTGGCAAGACTGCCGAAGGATGTACTAGTAGAGATCGACTGTATTGCTGTGGTGCCTCAATAAGCTACAGATGGGCTATGGAGCTGGCTTGGTATCCGCTGACTACTGGGTATTCACCGACTAAAGGAACCGTAAGAAGGAAAGTATGACTGATTCACTCGCGATCGCAATCCTAGCCGCAGGCAAAGGCACCCGCATGCGTTCATCTCTGCCAAAGGTGCTCCATCGCCTTAGCGGTCTTACCCTCGTCGAAAACGTCATTGCGAGCACTTCGCTGGTCAACCCAGATCGCAAAATTGCTATTGTCGGCTACGCTGCCGACCAGGTGAAGACCACCCTGAGCACGGTTCCCGATCTAGAGTTCGTCATTCAAGCTGAACAGCTAGGAACTGGTCATGCGGTGCAGCAAGTGATTCCAGCGCTAGAGGGTTTTGAAGGAAACTTGCTCGTGCTCAATGGCGATGTGCCTCTGCTCAAGCCAGAGACTATTCAAAATATGGTGAAAGTCCATACAGAGCATGGGAATGCGGCCACAATTTTGACTGCGCAGATGGCCGATCCGACTGGATATGGCCGGGTCTTTTGCGACGATAGCCTGATTGTCAAAGAGATCGTTGAACATCGAGACTGCACCGAAGCACAAAGAGAAAACAACCGCATCAACGCAGGCATCTACTGCTTTAGCTGGTCGGCGCTGATGACTATCCTGCCGCACCTCAAAGCAGACAACGACCAGCAAGAGTACTACCTCACCGATGTGATCGAAGCGCTCTCGTCAGTGATGGCAGTTGATGTCTCGCCCTTCGGAAATAGCAGGCATCAACAACCGCAAGCAACTAGCAGAGGCAGAAGCGGTGATGCAGAGGCGCATCAAAGACGAGCTGTTACTCTCAGGAGTGACGCTGATTAATCCTGAGAGCATCACCATCGACGCCACCGTCACTGTAGAACCAGACGTAATTATCGAGCCACAGACCAACCTGCGGGGAAATTGCGTAATTGCTAGCGGCTGTCGGATTGGCCCCGGTAGCCTAATCGAAGACAGCACCATTGGCGAAAACACAACCGTTATTCATTCTGTTGTCACTGATAGCAAAGTTGCACCCGGCGGGCGGATTGGACCGTTTGCGCATTTGCGTGGACAGGCAGACATTGGAAAAAACTGCCGGGTTGGTAACTTCGTTGAAATAAAGAAATCGACGGTAGGGGCTAATACTAATGCGGCGCATCTTTCCTATATCGGTGATGCTGAGCTAGGTGAGCAGGTGAACATAGGCGCTGGAACGATTACGGTGAATTATGACGGGAAGAACAAGCATAAGACGGTGGTGGGCGATCGCACCAAAACCGGAGCCAACAGCTGCCTAGTCGCCCCGATCACCATCGGAGAAGACGTTACTGTCGGGGCAGGCTCAGTTATCACAAAAAACGTAGATCCCGACTGCCTAGTCTTCACCCGCACTCCACAGAAATCTATTCCCGGTTGGAGACCTAAATATCTCAGACAAAAGTCGTAGCGACTGCATCTTGAAGCGCCTTTTGCTACTACAATTTTTCCAAATCCACTGCTCAGACGAACACGACTCATAGCTGTATTCCAGCACACAGAAAAAGTGCTTGAAACCTTAGATATTTCTGAGTTTATGAGTATAGCTGTAAAGAAAAATATCTATCAGAGCTGCTTTCTATAGTTGATCTAAAGGTTGATCTATCAAGCCATTTTGTTTTCTTAGTATGTAAGCGGAAGCGCCTGTCTGCGAGCTTGCAGAAATTGGCTGACGACGAGGATGTTTTGATGACAAACGCAGAAACTTATCAGCCTACGGTGGGCGCAATTGGCAGAGACAGCATGACGCTGTCCCAGCACGTCCTACAGCAGCTCCAAAGCTTTGGTTCAGATGCGCAAGATCTCAGCGCTCTGATGAACCGGATTGCCTTCGCTGGTAAGCTAGTTGCCCGCAGGCTAACCCGCGCTGGGCTAGTAGAAGATGCCCTGGGCTTCACCGGACGCACGAATGTTCAGGGTGAATCTGTCAAGAAAATGGACGTCTATGCCAACGACGTTTTCGTCTCCGTCTTTCAGCAGAGCGGACTAGTCTGTCGACTGGTCTCAGAAGAGATGGACGATATCTACTATATGCCAGAGAACTGCCCAATCGGTCGCTACACCTTGCTCTACGACCCAATCGACGGCTCCTCGAACGTAGATATTAACCTCAATGTCGGCTCTATTTTTGCTGTGCGCCGTCAGGTTGGCGACGACCTCGACCAGACCGGCAGCGATTTGCTCACTCACGGCCGTGACCAGATTGCCGCAGGCTATATTCTCTATGGACCTAGTACCGTACTGGTCTACTCCATCGGCAAAGGGGTTCATGCTTTCACTCTTGATCCCAGCCTAGGAGAATTCATCCTTGCTAGCGAGAATATGCAAATTCCCAAGCACGGCTCCAATTACAGCGTTAATGAAGGTAATTTTTGGCAGTGGGAAGATCCCTACCGCGACTATATCCGCTACATGCACCGTCATGAGGGCTACAGTGGCCGATACAGCGGTGCGCTAGTGGGCGATTTTCATCGAATTCTCATGCAAGGTGGTGTCTTCCTCTATCCTGGCACTATCAAAAATCCGAAAGGAAAGCTAAGGCTGCTGTATGAGTCTGCGCCACTAGCCTTCCTTGCCGAACAAGCCGGGGGCAAAGCAACCATTGGTGAGCAAGCGGTTCTAGATTTTGTCCCGGATGAGATTCACGCGCGCACCCCACTGATCATCGGCAGCCAAGAGGATGTGGAGCTAGTCGAATCTTTTATCCAAGAGCGCAAAGTAGAGCGGCCACCAGTACCGACTACTATCAGCTAGCATTCATCTAACTTTTCAGCGTTTCCCCATTCACCATATTTTCGTTTAAGCGTCTTCACCTTATGGTCTCTCTACTCGAAAACCCCCTTCGCGTCGGACTGCAACACGACAAGATTCCAGCCCCTCAGATTTTGATCATATTCGGTGCTTCTGGCGATCTAACCCAAAGGAAGCTCGTGCCAGCGCTCTTCCAGATGAGAATAGAGCGTCGACTTCCCCCTGAGCTGACGATTGTAGGCGTGGCTAGGCGCGAGTGGAGCCATGACTATTTTAGAGAACATATGGAGGAGGGCGTTCGAGAGTTTGGTGGTGGTCTTGATGGCAGCAACCAGGCAGTCTGGGACAAATTTGCTCAAGGGTTGTTCTACTGTCCTGGCAATATCGACAAACCAGAAGACTACCAAAGACTCAAACAGTTTTTGGCAGAGCTAGATGAGAAAAGGAATACACAGGGGAACCGCACCTTTTATCTATCCGTTGCGCCTAGATTCTTTGCAGAAGCCTCACAGCAGCTAGGCAAAGCGGGTATGCTGGCCGACCCCTCGAAACAAAGGCTAGTGATCGAGAAGCCTTTTGGTCGTGACCTGGCTTCCGCCCAATCTCTCAACTACAAAGTGCGTAACGTCTGCAAGGAAGAGCAGATCTACCGTATCGACCACTACCTCGGCAAAGAAACCGTTCAGAATTTACTGGTCTTCCGCTTTGCTAACGCCATCTTTGAACCTTTATGGAACCGACAGTTTGTTGATCACGTGCAGATCACGGTTGCAGAAACCGTTGGACTAGAAGGACGAGCAGGCTATTACGAGACAGCAGGCGCTATTCGCGATATGGTGCAAAACCACCTGATGCAGCTCTTCTGCCTTAGCGCGATGGAGACGCCAAACTCACTTGATGCAGCAAGTATCCGCAATGAGAAGGTGAAAGTGCTTCAGGCGACTAGGTTAGCGAACGATACCGATTTGTCTCAGTGTGCTATTCGAGGTCAATACTCTTCGGGCTGGATGAAGGGGAAAGAAGTCCCTGGCTATCGCAGTGAAGAAGATGCGCCGAAAGAATCGACGAACAATACGTTTGCAGCCCTAGAGCTGCGGGTCGACAACTGGCGCTGGCAGGGCGTTCCCTTCTATCTGCGGACAGGTAAGCGCTTACCTAAGAAGGTTTCAGAGATCTCTATCCACTTCAAGACGGTGCCGCACTTAATGTTTCAATCTGCTGCAAAGCAGATGAATACCAACATTCTAGCGCTGCGAATTCAGCCGAATGAAGGAGTAGCCATGAGGTTTGAGGTGAAGACACCGGGATCTTCTCTAAGGACGCGCTCTGTGGATATGGACTTTCGATACGATGCGGCATTTGGCAAGCCTAGTACCGATGCCTACAGCCGTCTGCTAGTCGACGCGATGCTGGGTGATCAAACGCTCTTTACTCGCGGGGATGAGGTCGAACAATCCTGGCGAGTGCTGACTCCGCTGTTAGAGGTGTGGGATGCTCCGGCTCCGGCCGATAGCATTGCCCTATATGAGGCAGGCACCTGGGGACCGATTGAGGCTGAATTGCTGCTGAATAAGAGCAATCGCCGCTGGAGAAGGCTCTAGAGGTGAGAATCGCCTTTTCTTAGACTCGCTATCTTAAATATACGCGTCAAATCCGTAGCTACCTCTGCACAATCACTTTGACAAACAATGGCAACTTCTCTTCTAGCATTACAAAAACCAAAGGACATCTCACTCGACGAGATCGAAACGGAACTACGCAATATCTGGCAGGTTCAAGACGACGGTAGTGCTGCGCCTGTTGCGATCAGGGCGACAACTTTCACGATGGTGATCTATGAACCTGATGAGATTCAGCAGCTGCTGGCAACACTTGGTTACTACCACAGTGAAATTGACGGCGCTCATGGGATAGACACCAGGGATTCGATTCTAGCGGCGCAAAAAGATTTTGGACTGCGGATGAGTGGACGGGTCGATACTGAGACCTTGGCTAGACTCAGATCGGAGGTTCGTCAGCTGCCTAGCGGACGGCCCCAGTTCAAGAATGAGGATGTGCGTGGCTACAGCTTTAACTCGCTGGCTGCGCACAACCCCTGTCGGGTGATTACCCTGTGTCCTACGTTCGGCGATGATGAAGGGGTGAGTGCTCAGGTGTCGGCATATTGCCCGGTTCAAAAAGGCCAGGGAAGCACGTTAGTATGCTGTGAATACATCACTTTGCGGGGCACGAAGGAAGCACTAGAGCGCGTAAGTGACCTAGTAGATTCTTTGATCGTTTCAGATTTGCCTAGGTTTATCTGGTGGAAAGCAACGCCTAACCCTGAACAGATTCTGTTTCAAAAGCTAGCGCTTACTAGCAGCTGTTTGATTTTAGATTCGAGCTACTACGGGGATGCAGAGTCTGAGATCTTGAAGATTCAGTCACTGGTGAATGAGCGGACGAATATTGCGGATCTAAACTGGTACCGGCTGGCACCTTGGCAAGAATTGACGGCTGAGGCGTTTGACCCACCGGAAAGACGGATGGCAATCATGGAAATAGACCGGGTCGGAATCGATTACGAGAAAGGAAATCCAGCACAGGCGCTGATGTTCTTGGGTTGGCTGGCAAGCCGGTTAGACTGGCAGCCAATTTCTTATGAGAATGAGGGGGGCGACTATGACCTTAAGCGTATCTGCTTTAAGAATGAGAGCGGTAGAGAGATTCAAGCGGAGCTAGCGGCCATTCCGGTAGCCAATCCGGGAGAGGTCTTGGGCGACCTGACAGGTGTGCGTCTAGAGTCTACTAATCACGATGCTAACTGCAACACTATATTGTGTTCTGAAACAGCAGGCTGTATGCGGATGGAGTCTGGTGGCAGTGCGCAGAGCAGCTTGGTGGAAGAGGTGACTTCGCTTTCTGATCAGCGCTCAGATCTTTTGCTAGAACAGCAGCTACAGAGCTGGGGTGAAGATGTCTTGTTTGAAGAGAGTTTAGCAGTGACTTCTAGGATTTTGGCGCTGACCAACTAGCTGACTACCTGAAGTGGCCTACTCAAAGAAGGAATCCTCACATTCCAGCTAAAGTGGGCAGGAAATGTGAGGGGATAGAAAGGATGGAAGCGGAAATGTAGAGGCTGGTTGAAAGAACAGGCTGTTTTGGTTTAGCTACCGTAGCTGCTGAGGTAGCCTTCGAGAATGTGAAATCTATCGGAGTTAAGACTGTAGTACATCCAACGGCCTTGTTGCCGGGCGTTGACAAGGCCAGCTTCTTTGAGGGTTTTTAGATGAAAGGAAAGTTTTGATTGGGCAATATTGAGGCGATCGCACATATCGCCTACGCAAAACTCTCGCTCTTGTAGAAGCTCGATGACTTGAATACGAATCGGCTCGGACAGTGCATGAAAACCAGAGAAGACAGGATCTGATGATTTTGCCATTTTGAGTGTGGTGAGTTTGATTTAGAGATAGCTCTTAATCCGGTGCGCCAAAGAAGAGTTTTGCTTCTATTACTCAAGGTACGAACGTATCTATACTTTGTTGTATGTGCCGCTGGATACTAGCAGCTTAAACAAGCTAAATCGGTTTGGCCATCCGAGCTTATACGATGAAATCAAGCTATATCAATAGTTCTCTGGCTGCGACGACTAGGGATAGTGCGGTCACAGAGGCCGTAACTGCCCGTAGAATTGCAGAGCCTAGAGAGACAATTTCATAATCGTTTTCTGTGGCAACCGTAATTTCTATAGGTGTCCACCCACCTTCTGGCCCAATCAGTAGGGTAACGTCGGGTGAATCTACTGATAGTAAAGTCGACTGAATTTTTGATAAAAGGTGAGGGCTGTTTTGCCGAGTGGCGCAAATATATCTAATGCCCTGCCAGTCTGATTGAACAATGAACTGTTGAAAATCGATCGGAGGAAAGATTTCTGGGACGGTAACTCGTTCGCTCTGTTCTGAGGCTTCTTGAGCGATTCGCTGCCAGCGGCTGAGTCTGTTGTGACTGGGTTTGAGTAGGGTGCGATCACTCAGCAGCGGATAGATATGCGTGACGCCCAGCTCCGTCGCCTGACGCACGACCTGATCAAAGCTATTGCCCTTGGGTAGCGCCGCCGCTAAGCGGAGCGGAGCAGCGGGTCTAGCAGCGGTAGAAGAAGCAATTGATTCTAGGATGTCTGCGCGATCAATCAGATCGCTCAGCGCTGCTAGCCATTGCTCTCCTTTGCCGTCTTGGGCAATAAAGCGATCGCCTGAATTGAGTCGCAGCACTCTACGCAAATAATGAGTTTGCTCAGCGCTCAACAACAATAGATTTCCCTGCTGCTGCTCTGCATCTATTGTTATTCGCTGAACCATTGCTGCTTTATTCGCCCCAGCGAACGATCTCAACGTCGACAGGTGCAATCCCAGAGCGATAGGTCCCCAGGTCACGAGCCGCCTGTTCTGCGAGGTCTAGCGCGCCACCAGAACGGTCATTGATCCGCACGGTCACGCTTGCACCTGTGTTGTAGTTTGTCAGCTGTACTAGCGTGCCAAACGGCCAGCTTGGGTGCGCAGCAGTATGGCTATAGCGATCAAAAATCTCACCGTTAGCTGTGTAGTTCCCATCAAAGCCGGGGCCGTACCAGCTAACGTGCATCGGCTCGGCTTGCACCCTTGTCGGCACCAGCGACAGCAGCAGCCCAGCGCTCAAAGTACCCGCTAGAGTGTTAGCTAGAGCCCTAGTCGGATAGAGCCTAGTCAAAGTCGCTAAGCGTGCAGCCGCCAAGAACACCTGTAGCTTTGCAGCGCTGCGGCGGTGGTTGAAGTGGCCCATCAAACATTCCCTAATCAATTTTTGCAGTTATGGACTCTAGTAACTTAGTAGGTGTTGTCGCCAAAAAGCAAAAATTTATCTGTGACCTTACTCTAGATTGAGGCCCGATTAAATAGGACCCGTAAAAAGTAATCAAAAGGCTATGCATTTCCACCACCTACATTTCTACGTACGAGATACTGCCGCTTGGAAAGCGTGGTTTAGCCAAAAGCTTTCATTCGCTCCAGTTGCGGACAATCCTGATGCCTTTGGGGCTAGTAGTCCCTACCAAGTTTTAAGACAGGGCAATATTGAGATCCGGCTGTCTGCGCCTATCCAGAAACATCAACCCTGCGCAGTCGCAGAGTATCTTCAACAGCACCCAGCAGGGCTAGTAGACGTGGCTTTTGCCACTGAAAAGTTCGATGCGGTGCTAGAGCAGGCGCTAAGTGAGGGTGGAACCCTATCAAAGCCAGTGACTCTCAATCAGTCGGGTCAGCGCCAGTGTCAGCTAAACGGCTGGGCGCACCTGCGTCATACGCTAGTTGAGGTCTCTGATGCCTGGGTCGAGGCCCGAAACACGCAGAATTACGGCAGTAACGATGGCAGTACCGCCGCATCGCAGGCAAAGCTCTCTGATATTGACCACGTCGTTATCAACGTCCATCAGGGCGAACTTCAGCAGGCTGCTGCCTGGTACCAAAAAATCTTTGGGATGACATCGAGCCAGCACTTCGATATTCAAACTGCCCTTTCCGGTCTACACAGTCAGGTGCTGATTCATCCTGACGGCCCTGTGCAGCTACCGATCAATGAGCCGAGCTCATCAAGTTCGCAGATCCAGGAGTTCTTGCTGCACAATCGTGGGGCAGGCGTGCAGCATGTGGCCTTGCGTAGTCATGACGCGGTAGATGCGATCGCCCACTTTAGGGCGCAGGGCCTTAGCCTGCTCGATATTCCGCCTACCTATTACGACAGTCTTCACCAGCGCAGCGACTGCCCGATCAAAGACTTCTCTGCAATTAGCCGCCAGCAAATTCTGATCGACTGGCCCCACGGGGGAAAGCAGGGTGTGCTGCTACAAACCTTCACCCAGCCAATCTTCGCAGAGCCTACCTTCTTTTTTGAAATTATCGAGCGACGCAGCTATGTCGAGAACGGCCAACTCAAGGCGGCAAAAGGGTTTGGAGAGGGAAACTTCCAGGCGCTGTTTGAGGCAATTGAGCGATCGCAGCTAGCTAGAAGCCGTGTAGAAGATTGAAAGAGCCCTATCTCAAGAAACCCGTAAAAAACCACAGCACCGTCAGCGTGATACTCGTTGACAAAGACGACACCTGACTAGGCGAAAGTACCGTGCCTTGCCCTCTAAGTATCTGAGCAACCAGCAGTCCCAGGCACAGCCCAACCACTAGACCGATCGCAGATAGACCGACCGATCGCCACAGCTTGCGGGTCTTTTGATTTAGAAAGTAGATAGCCGCCATCAGACCAAGCGCCAGTGCGATTGAAGCGCCAACTGCCTCATCCGACTGCAAAAACCAAGCCAAGCCTACAAGCGCCACAAAAATAACCGATGGCCACAGCAGCTCGCTGCTGCTCTCAGGCTGGTCCAAGAGATCCGAAAACCACTGCGGCCTCAAGCTTTCGCTTGTACCACCAAACGCAGGTAGCGACGGCTTAGAACGGACCTGCTTCTCCGCAAACCGAATTCTATCAGGCACCTTGATCTTGCCTTCTTGCCGTAGCCTTAGACGCTCCATGAGGATCGCATCGTAGGCAGCTTCTATCTCCTGCTGCCGCTTGGGATCGTCTTTACACGCAGTTACCAACTGCGCGCGAGCAGACTGAACCTCCTCAAACGAAGCCGCCTCCGTCAGTCCTAACGTTTCGTAGTGAACGTTTTGTTCGCTCATGCCCAACCTCCGAATCGGCCTAAGTTAATATAAATTCAACGACATTGATGACGACCCACTGAGAAGACTGTTCTGTCAAGCTTGTCAAGAAAGTATACCTAGCTAACAGTGTAGCGGGGGATAGGTAGAAACGGATAGCCGCCAAAGTGTGAATCGCGCCGTCATTTCTATAAAAGTTGTTAAGTAAGCTTGAAGATAGCCCTTAAGCTGGGTACATAAAGAACTGAGTACAAGGGCTAGATTGAATCTTTCGCGTAGATCCAATCAGCAAATGATGATTTTCTTGTTAAGGTGTGGGTGCGTTATAAAAAGTTTGCTGAAGTTGCGTAGGTACACAGAAGAAGTAAGGTATGCGAATTTACTTATGCTTGGACTATCGGTCACTAGCCATCTTCAGCCACTAACTTTCTAAGCTTTAGTGCTTGAGACCTAACGTTAGGTAACCTTTGATTGTTCTTTTGATTCCATAATTGTTTTTATTTGCTTTAGTACCAGGATTCTAAATTATGGCCGATGCCAAAATCCTTGTGGTTGATGATGAACCGGCTATTCGTAACCTGATTCATCGCTTTCTAGCCAAACAAGATTATCAGATGGAATCAGCTGAGGACGGGAAAACCGCGCTCGCGATTTTCGAGCAATTTAACCCCGACTTGGTGATTCTAGACGTCAACTTGCCCGATGCTAATGGCTACGATTTGTGCAAGGAGATGCAGTCACGCACGGGCGTGTTTGTGCTGATGCTGACCAGCCGTACCGATGAAGCGGACAAAATTCGCGGATTTAACACGGGCGCAGACGACTACATTACTAAGCCTTTTAGCTTAGGTGAACTAGAAGTCAGGTTAGGTGCAATTTTAAAAAGACAGCGGCCAGTAACGGTCGCAGAGCAGCAGTGCCTGACTTTCAACAAGCTTTCGATTGATCCGATTCGCCGCGAAGTCACGTTGTCAAATGATTTGGTGCCGCTAACAGCGCTAGAGTTTGACCTGCTGCACTTCCTTGCAGGACATCCGGGCCGAGTATGGCGTAGAGCGGAGCTGATTCAGAAAGTATGGGACTACGAGTACGTGGGCGATCAGCGGGTAGTCGATGTTCACATCGGTCAGATCAGAAAAAAAATTGAGATTGATACGACCCAACCTACGCTAATTCAGACAGTGCGCGGTGTTGGCTACAAGTTTGAGCCGCCTGAGCTAGGCGAAAGTGCGTAATAGACGAAAGTGCGTAATAGACGATAGCGCATAGTGGCGAAAGCGCGTAGTAAAGCTGTAAAGAACGCAGTATACGTGTGGAAGTGATAGGCGATCGGAGTGACGATTGCAGTAATCAAGAACGTGACGATTGAGAACGTGGCAGTCGCAAGAACAAGGGGCCTCTCTGGATTATTGATAGAAAGGCCAGCTTGAGCGTGCTTTCATTTTTTGGCGGTTTTATAGTGCTGATTACGAACTTTCCAGGCAAGGCCAATGAGCTGTGTCCAGCGGCGCTCTACGCGTTTTGGGGTCCAGGATAGCACTTTGCCAATTGCTTTATCAGAAGGGCCATTTTCCGCGTCCTGTAGCTGCTGCCGCTTGAGTTCTAGTAGTCTAGATTGATCGTGGCTCAGCTGCTCGGTGAATGTTTGCCACTCGGCGGGTGATAGACCAAAGTTTTTGTCGACATCGGCGCTGAGCCACTGGTGAACTAGCTGCCATCGGTGAGACTGGGCAAACTTTTCGACATGGTACTTAAAGCGCTGCTGAAGATAGTCGCGCTGGCGAGCGCTCAGTCCTAGCACCTCGTCAATTTCGCTAGGAGCCATATCTTGTAAGCGCAAGGTGAGATAGTCTACACAAGCCTGCTGATCTTGGTCTTCGAGGTATTGAACCAGCTCTTTGATAATGCGATCGCGCAACACCCCTTCAGAAGGATCGCTGACACTAGAGACCATCTTCTCTCTAATCTGCTGGATAACCGGCGAGCGAAAGAAGCCGTCGTCTTCTCCTTTAGGAGAATCGACTGCCCGCTCGATATCGACCGAGGTCTCAGCCGGAAGCCGCCGAGCAAATGCCTGAGCGCGTAGAACTAGTAGCTGCTGGTTATAGCAGCCGGGCAAAGAAATTCGACGCTTGGCATAGTGCTCGCTAAAGGCCATGTATTCAGCTAGCTCTAGACGAGTGCGCGGTGTGTACTCATTGCTGAGATGATTTTCTCGGCGAAAGGCTTTGAGCACTTCGATATAAAAGCCCTGAAGAAAATCTTCTAAGAGCGTGCACCGACCTTGAAACCCTAGCTGGGTGCGGGCAGGCGAAATGTAGCGATAGGCGATCGCACTTAGTCGACTGTGTAGCTCAATTCTGCCTTGGCGAGAGCCGAGCAGATAGTAATCGAGGTACTTTTTGACTCGGTTCTGAGCGAGCTGTCTTTGCCAGGCAGTGACCTCGCCTGAGGCCTGAATCCGAGAGCTCTTACGGCAAATGCGGGCCACTTCAATTGCCAGGCGCGTCGCCACCGTATTGACCACCTTTGGACTGGTAGTAATTTTGCTGTCGATCTCTACTGTTAGAAAGTCGATCAGCTTTTGGTCAACTGGGCAGAGGGTTTGCTCGTTACCGTCTGCAAGTGCAGGCGGGTTAGCAGCTTTTGAAGCACTAGCTACGGGAATTGACTTTTCAGAGTCCGCAATGAGCGATTCTGTTGGACTAGCCTTTGAACTGGCATTCGAATTGTCATTCTTAGAACGGTCTTCCGGATGGATATGAGAAGAATCAGTAGTATAAAAAGCAACTTGGTCTGAGCAGCCGTTAGCAGTGGGATGAAGCATAGTAGATGGACTCAATACTCTCTAGGTTGATGCGCAAAGATGGTCTAATTGAACTGTTTCAATCTAGAGAATCGGAATCCAGTTCCTAAGAATGGGTGTGTCAGTCATGCAATCAACTGGCACATAGCAACTGGCACAACAAAAAGTAGTCTCTGGTAATGTTTTCATAGATGGACCTGCAAACTCTGATGGGGTAAGGCAACCAACGTTTCTAGAACGTACTGAAGATCAGACATCGCATCCGACTAAAAGCGTTTGGACTTGTATGCCAATTAGCTCATTGGTCTACATCGTTTACTGAGCCGCGAGCACTGCGCCCCACTCGATAGCATCTTGCCATCCTCGACCCTGACGAACCACTTTAGGCGGACCGTCAGTCATATCCAAAATGGTAGATACTTGATGCCTGAATTCAGAATCACCATCTACTATTACGTCTACTAATTTCTCCATCCGGTCAAACAGTTCTACCTTTGATAAAGCTTCTACATTAGCCTCCGTAGAATTACTAACGGTAGATGAAGCAGACGTTGAAATAATTGGATCATCTAGCGCTTCTATCAACGCTAAGCAAAGTGGGCTGTTAGGCACTCGAATGCCGGTTGTGCGTCTTTTTGGATTGATTACTAGCTTGGGGACGGCCTTGGTGGCAGGCAATAGAAAAGTATAGGGCCCAGGAATAAGTCGCTTCATGATTTTGTAGGCAGGATCGCTAACATGAGCATAGCTAGCTACATTAGACAAAGAGGCGCATAAGAAAGTTAGCGGTTTGTCGTTGGAGAGCTGTTTTAGCTGTCGGACTCTCTTGATAGCTGATTTTGAGCTGAGATCGCAGCCGATGGCATAGACCGTGTCAGTGGGATAGAGCATAATAGCCCCCTGGCGTAGATCGTCTCGCAGCGCATTGACTGTCCTAGGATCGGGCGTGACAGGATGGATTTCGTACAGAGTAGCCATAGCCGAAATTAGCCGAAATTAGCCGAAGTTAAAAAAGTGACTGAAACTAACTGCCTATGAAGACGCTAGCGTATTTGGACTGTCCAACTGGAATCTCAGGCGATATGTGTTTAGGCGCGCTTATTCATGCTGGGGTTCCTTTGGAGTACCTGACAGAACAGCTGGCCAAGCTAGGTATCAAGGACGAATTTTGTCTGCGAATTGAAACGGTCTGCCGCAATCAGCAGGCGGCCACTAAGGTCCATGTGGACTTGCTGTCAAACTTATCGCCTAATTCGTCGCCTGTCCCATCGTCGGAGTCGCTTCCCCATCATACTCATCATCACGCTCACTTACATGACCATGAGCATCCTTGTCCCCGTCGCAAACTGCCCGAGATCGAAAAGATGATTCAGCACGCTAGACTGCCTGAGCAGGTAACTACGTGGAGCCTGGCTATCTTTAGGCAACTGGCAACAGCAGAAGCGAATGTGCACGGCATTACGCCGGAGCAAGTTCACTTTCATGAGGTGGGTGCAACAGATGCGATAGTAGATATTGTAGGAACCTGTCTCGGTCTAGATTGGTTGGAGATCGACCAGATAATCTGTTCTCCTTTGCCAACGGGTGGTGGCACGGTGCGCTGTGAGCATGGACTGCTGCCGGTGCCGGTACCGGCGGTGTTAGCGATGATGGCGACAGCCAGTGTACCGGTGTATAGCAATCAGATCGAGAAGGAGCTGGTAACGCCGACGGGCTGTGCGATCGCCATCACCCTATCCAAGTATTTTGGACCACCACCGCGTTTCACTCTCAATAAAATTGGCCTTGGCGCAGGCGGAAGAGATCTTCCTATTCCCAACATCTTACGGCTTTGGATTGGCACCGTTCCCGATGTGTCTACTCACCCAAGCCATACTCATCAGAACCATACCCACCAAGACCATACCCACCAAAACCCGATTCAATCTGGTGAAGTCCAAAAGGAACTCACAGAAACTATTGTCGAATTGAAAACTCAGATAGACGACTGTTCACCGCAGGCAATTGGATTTGTTTTCGAGCAATTGTTTGGAGTGGGCGCGGTAGATGTGTTTACTCAAGGGGTGGCTATGAAGAAGAATCGGCTGGGCACTTTGCTAACGGTGATTTGCCCAGTCGATAAGGTGGCTGCTTGTGAAGCTGTTCTATTTGCGGAAACAACAACTCTAGGCATTCGGCAGACCAATCAAAAAAGAACTGCTCTAGAAAGAGAGATAGTGAGTGTCTCTACAGCCTATGGAGAGATGGCGGTAAAGCTAGGTCTGCTAGAGGGCAAAGTTGTCAACGTACAGCCAGAATACGAGGACGTGGCAAAAGGGGCGCGATCGCACAACCTCCCTTGGAAAGCGGTGCATCAAGCCGCAATGAGAGCTGCCACCGATCAGCTACGCTTGGCTCCTACCTGCTCAGATTGATGCTGTTGAAGTGTTAGTTTAGCTCTCCTTTGAGCAGCTCTAGAGATACGCGAGAAGATGCGAAAGTCTTCCATTTTCTCTGGCTCGCTTTGGTATGGTTTGACGCGCACTAGGCTGTACTCTACGGTGTCGCTATAGATGGCAAACATGACATCGCAGATTTCTAGGAGCTGGACGATCTCTCGACATTCAGTTTTCATATACGGTCGATAGTAGTTGACTAAGCTAGCCAACCGGGCTTCTAGGTATGGCTGCGAGCCTGGTGAAATCAGTACGATCTTTAGAATTAGCGTGGCTAGGTTTAGCGAATTACCCTGAGCCATGAGCTGTTCGAATAGCTGGGATGGTCGGTAATTATTCTCAGTTATCAACAGCTCAATTAGCCGATTACAGGTTCGTAGTACCAGCGAAGGCTCGACTTCCTCTTCGTCTTTGTCGGCATAGAGCTGGGGTAGGAACTGGGCTAAAGCCGTTTCGAGCGTAATGACAAATTCTGGCTGTGCGATCGCAAAGCACAGATAATCAACCAAATTCTCTTTGTAATCTCTGTAAGAGACGTCTGCCATCTGTCGCTGAAAGAGTCGAGCGACATTACGATAGCTGAACTGGCCACGCCGCATCAAAATCGCCTTAATCAGTCTGAGCACCTGATCGCCCAGTACTGTCGGGTTAGGGTATTTCCTATCCGAGTGCCCTGAACTTTGAGAAAAAGCGGTGTACATCGCCAGCTCATGTTTAAACTTGTCTTTCAGCCGGCGAGCCATTTTTCTGGCTGCTTCCTTTTGCTCTAAAGAATTGCGATCATCCATCGCCTGAGCTGTGAATTGGTAAGTCGCGTAGCGACTGCTCCAGCTGCTAGAGTGCGTCGGACCATTCCGCTGAGCGGCGTATAGCTTTAGCTCTTCAAAATCTTGGCTAAGCGCGAAATTCAACAGCCACTGCCGTAGCCGCGTCATACTAAGCGACGCGGTTGATTTCTTCAACGAAGGCTGGTCGAAGAGGGCTAAGAGCGTGTGAACCATGTCGCTTTGGCAGCGCCGATCCCAGTTATTAATCAAGATGTAGCAAGCACGCTTCAGCGTATTACGAAATTCTGTTTCGTCGTTGGCGAAGAGAATCTTATAGAGAAAAGGAGAGATATCCAAGCCTGCAGAGCTGCCACGCCCAAAGAACATGCCTTCAAATCTAGCCAGTGATTCGACCGGCGGCAGCTCCCGCGTAGCGGCTAGCAGATCGCTGTAGAGCTGCTGCTGCTCTAGATAAAAGGACGTAGTCTCGTCTGGGTTCTCCTGAGGCAGCTCGTTCATCGCAACACACTCATCGCAATCCAAAAGGCAATTGGTATCACCTATAGACTGCCCGCCAAGCCTCTAGACAATCATCTTTGCGTACTGAGCGAACGTGTGGCCTGACTGTGATATCAGCCGACTGAAGAGTAGAAAGTATTTATGGGGGCGGAGGGACTTGAACCCTCACGATTTTTACAATCAACGGATTTTAAATCCGCAGCGTCTACCATTCCGCCACGCCCCCCTTGGGCCTGATGAGTCGACAGTCAGTATGGGGACTACCGCCTGAAACTATAGCTTCTGTCACTCATAGATGTCTATTGCATCACCAAGCGGCCTGATTGGCAAGCGGCCTGATTGGCAAGCGGCTCAATTAGCAACTGGTCTGTAAGAATTGCGGCTAGGGGTCTACTATATATAGTGAATCAGTAGGTTTATTAGGACGCTGCTTTACCAATGACATTTTTTGGTTTGGAATCTCCGGCGCTAGTTGCGCTAGGTCTATACGTAGCTTTGGGTGGACTCTATCTGGTTGTCATACCAGTGGCGCTGATGCTGTATCTAAAGCAGCGCGAGGCGGTAGCTGGTTCAATCGAGCGACTGTTTTTCTATGGGCTGATGCTGGTGTTCTTTCCTGGATGCCTGCTGGTGAGTCCGTTTTTGAACTTCCGTCCTCAGCGCCGCGAAGTGTAAGCTCTGGTATTAGCGCCTAATGAGAAGAATCGACGTTATCGGCATTGGCATTGGCGTTTTTGCAGCAGGTGGATTGCTGTATCTAGCGTTTGATTGGGCTGGAATGGATGGCCAGTCGGCAGGAATTTGGAGCCAGGTTGTTTTTGTAGCTGGGCTGCTGGGCTGGACGGCGACCTATGTCGTGCGCGCTGCTGGTAAGAAGATGACGTACTACCAGCAGCTAGAAGACTACGAAGAGGCCGTATTGCAAAAGCGTCTAGAAGAAATGAGTCCTGAAGAGCTAGCGCAGCTACAGGCTGAGGTTGAACAAGAGCGGTTGAAAGCGGTTCAGGGCAAATAGCTGATGGTGTCTATTAAAGAGAAATTTGATCAGCTGCGCGACCGGAACGAATGCGCCCTCATTCCCTTCATTACAGCGGGCGATCCTGATTTGGCCACTACCGCTGAAGCCCTACAGCTACTCGATCGCAGTGGCGCGGATATCATAGAACTAGGCGTTCCCTATTCAGATCCGCTGGCGGATGGCCCAACTATTCAGGCCGCAGCGACTCGGGCATTGAACCGGGGGACAACGCTAGAATCGGTGATCAAATTGGTAGCGGAGGTGACGCCAAAGCTATCAGCCCCGCTAGTTTTGTTTACTTACTACAACCCAATTTTGAATCGAGGCATTGAGAAATTTCTCAAGGACATCTACGCAGCGGGCGCTCGCGGACTGCTAGTACCTGATTTGCCTTTAGAAGAAATGGATTCGCTGCTAGAGACAGCGGCAGCGGTTGGGATTGCGGTAATTTTGCTGATAGCGCCGACCTCTACAGATAAGCGGATTAAGGCGATCGCGCACCGCTCTCAAGGCTTCGTCTATCTAGTTAGCGTCACAGGTGTCACTGGCATTCGCCAGGAAGTCGCAACCCGCGTAGAGGGGCTAATTGGCGATCTGCACAGTGCTACTGATAAACCTGTCTGCGTAGGATTTGGCGTGTCAGAACCCGCTCAGGCAAAGCAGCTAAAAGACTGGGGGGCAGACGGTGTGATTGTTGGCAGTGCGATTGTAAAGCGGCTAGCATCTGGTGGCCCTACAGAAGGATTAGCAGCAGTCGGCGAATTTTGTACTCAGCTGAAAGAGGCTCTTAAGTAGTTTCCTTAGCCTAAAGACCTTCTCAACCGTCCTCTTTCTCTCCTTCAAATAGAGTTTCTAGAGGACTGGCTTCAACATCCATTTTTTCGTTTAGATAGCGAGCGAGCACATCATTCTGGCCATGAGTGACATATATTTTTTTCGCCTTGGTTTGTTCTACGGTCTTGATTAGTCCAGGCCAGTCAGCATGATCGGATAGAACAAATCCGCGTTCGTAGCCACGTCGCCTGCGGTTGCCGCGTACGGCCATCCATCCAGAGGCAAAGGCGGTTTGGGGATGTTTGAACCTTTTCATCCAGGTGGATCGGTGACCAGACGGGGGGGCGATGATGAGATCTCCAGCAAACTTGTAGCCCTTCTCCATCTGCGAAACTGGAGTAGTGGGCACCATCCCTATGCCAACTTCTCGGTAGATTTCGGTGAGGTTATGAACTGCCCCATGTAGATAAACGGTTTGGTTGGTGAATTTGGTCAGCTCGGCTAGCACCCTTTGTGATTTACCAAAGGCGTAACAAAACAAAAGAGAAGGACGCGTGGGGTCGGCTTGCCACCAGCGGTAGATCTGCTCAGCCGTTGACTCACCATCGTCCCAATGGTAAATTGGTAGCCCAAAGGTCGCTTCTGTGATAAAAGCGTCACACTCTACGACTTCAAACGGTGTGCAAGAGGGATCGCGATCGCGCTTATAGTCTCCAGAGGCCACCCAGACTTCATCCTTGTATTCGACTCTGACCTGCGCTGAGCCTAGAACATGGCCTGCTGAATGGAACGAAACCCATGTCTGACCCAGCTTTATCTTGTCACCATAGCTGACGCCGTTGAGTTTGATATCTTCGCCAAGACGCCTACGCAAAATGCCTTCAGACAGTGCCGTCGCGTAATACCGCTGATGCCCGGTGTAGGCGTGATCCGCGTGGGCGTGGGTAATTAGCGCTGTATCAACGGGCTTCCAAGGGTCGATATAGAAATTTCCAGCTTCGCAGTAG
>CAVYWR010000021.1:0-39797 GCA_963772185.1 uncultured cyanobacterium
GTCCAAAAGAAATTAAAGTGGTTGAGTCTAACACTAATTCCAGCCTTCTACAGTGCAACCGTATTATCGTCTATCCTACGAGTTATTCCAGCAAGTTTGGTTTCAGCGTGGATCTACTTACTGATAGTATTCACTTAAGCTCTTTAAACGAGCCTCTTAGAACGGCTTCAACCGTACGACACTATGCCTGATACGCCCGACCCTCTACCACCAGAGCAGGCAACCCCAGAGCAGTCTTCATCCCATTCATCTCATCGCCTACGAAACACGCTCCTGACGGTGGCTGGCGGACTGGGCGTAGTCACTGCTGTGGGCGGTGTGGTGCTAGCGGTCTGGGGCAATCGAATTGTGACAGCGCTGCTGCTGCCAAGGGTGACGGCTAGCGTTGATGAGGCGATCGCGCGTCCGACTGAGCTAGGAGATGTAGAGGGCTTTTCGTTTTGGGGGGTACGGCTAGGAAAGTCCGTTATTCCACCGACTGAAACAGATGAATCTTCAATAACGATAGATGAAATTGAGGTAAAGGTGGGGCTGCGATCGCTCATCTTTCAGCAGATTGCCAAGTCTGAAATCATTCTTGTTCGCCCCCAGGTGTTACTAGTGCAATCAGAAGATGGCACCTGGACGGACTTTGAGCTACCAGAACCAGACGAGGCAGAATCGCGCATCAAATCGGAGATTCAGTCAATTGAGATCGAAGATGCCAGCATTGAAGCAGTTCCCTATACCGATCCAGACGTGGCGGCAATTGTTCAAAGGCGACCTGTTCAGCTCAGCGATGCCGATGTCCTAGTCGAGTTCTTTGGAGAAGAGGCGAAAGAACTTACGTTCGAGGCGGCAGGAGCGCTTGACTCTGGCCGCTTTGATATTAACGGGTCAGGCAATCTAAATACTCAGGCTGTGAAAGCGACTGTGCAGGCTGATGATGTTCCGGTGGCGGGGGTCAATGTCTTTTTGCCTGATTCTGTCGGGCTATCGTCGGGCGAGCTAGACGCCAACCTGACGCTGGTGACGGCGCTTACCGAGGGCGAGATAGACCAGGAGATTACTGATATAAAGGGTGTAGCCTCTTTGCAGGATGGCGAGCTGCGGACCAGTCAGCTATTTGCCCCGGTTGAAGACATTCGCAGTCGGCTTGTGTTCAAGGGGCAAGCGGTCACCGTAGAAGACACTAGCCTAGAGCTAGATGATGTGATTGCAAGCGCGTCGGGAGATGTGAACTGGGAAGAGGGATATGACCTTGGGGTGCGAGTTCCTGAAATCACTATTGCAAAGGCGCGATCGCTCGGTGGTTTTGATATACCAGTAGCCGCAGAGGGTGCCTTCGAGCTAGACGTGCAGGTAAGCGGGGAACTAGACGAGCCTCAGGCGCGGGGCCGACTCGCTAGCTTGCAGCCTCTACTGATTGACCGGGTAGATTTCCAGAGTGCGACGGCTGATTTTGAGGTAACCAGATCGCAATTTGATCTCAATCAGCTCCGTCTACTTCCTCAGGTAGGTGGGCTAGTGGTCGCTCGCGGCGAGCTGGATCTATCGGATCTAGAGAATCTGACTTTTGATCTAGAAGCAGAAGCCGACAGCTTGCCCGCCGATACGTTTGCGCAGATCTATGACGTTGCCATTCCGGAAAATCTTACAGTTGGCAACCTCAGCGCTGATATCCAGGCCGCAGGCGACCTGAACTCACCCACTGCAACCGCGCAGTTTCAGCTAGCAGAATCTGACTTTCCAGCCACCGGGGAAATTGCTCTAGCAAACAACACGCTGATACTAAACAATACTTTGGTACAGGTGACTAACGGCACGCTGAACGCTGAAGCTATTCTAGATTTAGACAGTCTCGCTTTTGAGCTAGAGGCGCAGGCGACCAACATCTCTACAGATGCGCTGGCTCGAGACTATGGCATTTCGGTGCCAGAAGATACGGTGATTGGCAATTTGAGCGCTGATATTAGCGCGACGGGGGTGGCGGATGATCTGCGATCGCTTACCGCATTTGCTCCATTTCGACTATCAGAATCTGACTTTCCCGGCACCGGAGAAGTTGCTTTAGCTAACAATATTGTGACGCTAGACAATACTCTACTGCGAGTCGCCGAAGGGTCGCTGAGCGCTGTTGCCTCACTAAATATAGACAGCCGCGATTTCCAGGCCGATGTGGCTACGCGCAGTATTCCGGTTCAGCAGTTTACAGACCAGGCAGAAGGGCTGCTAAGTGCAAATATTCTCGCGTCTGGAAATCTAGACGCGCTAGACCTTGGCAGCATCCAAGTGGCTGGGGACGCGGTGATCGCTAATGCCGCAGTCCAGCTCACCGCCGCTAGCGAGCCGCTGCTAGATCGAGGCGACTGGACTACAGCCTTTCGATTGCAGGGGGATAGTCTGGCGATCGATTACTTCAACGCCCCAGGCGTCTACGCTGACGGCACCATTGGCCTCGATCAAAATCAGCCAAACCTAATCGACGATCTCAACCTATACGTCTCTCTCGACTCGTTCGATCTTCAGCCTGTCAATAGCTTTGCACCCCAGACCGTCAGCGACTACGCCTACGTCAATGGATTTGCTAGCTTTGAGGGGCAAGTGCTTGGTACGCTATCCGATCCGCGAATTGTTGGAGATACCAGGCTCGACAGTCTCGCTGTGAATGAATTGCTGTTTGAACCTTTGAGCGGTCCGGTGGCCTTCTCGCTTTCATCCGGTGGCGAAGTAGATCTTCGTGGGATGAGCGATCGCATTCAGCTAGCCGTCGGCGGCTCTCCCACAGAAGATTTTCTAGACAGACCCATCTCCTTTGAAGTCCGAAACTTAGACTTTATTGCGAACGGCTCTGGAGACAACAGTCAGTTCCAGGCAAATATTGTTCAACTGCCATTAGATCTGTTGGCTATTCGACCTGCTGTAGAGTACGGATTCGGCACTGTTGAAGGTCGATTGGATGCAAGTGTAGATGCAAATTTGACTGACTTGAACAATCCGATTGTGACAGGGGAGGTGGCGATCGCAGATCCTTCGCTCTCGCCCGTTGACGCCGAGCAGTTCACCGCTAGCTTTGCCTACGCCAACAACATAGTCGATATTCAGCGCGGAGAACTTCTTTTTGATGACAGTCGATATCTATTGACAGCTAGCGCTAGTTTGCCAAGCACCCCTCAAGACGATATCCAGTACGAAGGCTTGCTAACAGTTGCCGAAGGTCGAATTGAAGATCTGGTGCCTATTATCGCAGCAGTCGACTTGAGCGCCTTTGGCGTTAGTACTCCTGACGCTCCAACAGGATCAGCCGCCGATCTAGCTACCGTGCCTGTAGGCGTTCCTGACGCTAGCTTGCTAGAGAAGCTAGACAGCTTTGTTGCATTTTTAGAAGAGAACCCACCAGAAGAGACTGAGGCCGGTGACTTGGCGCTGCCTGATATAGATGAGCTAACAGGAGAATTTACAGGTGCGATTGCAGTCGCAGGGCGGACATCCACGCCGTCTGATTTGACGGCTGATTTTGATCTTCAAGGGGGCGGTTGGGAGTGGGGACAGTATACAGAGGAGAATGAATTCGCACTACAAGGTGACATTCAGCAAGGAGAGCTATCGCTTGACACGGCCTACGTGAATGCAGGTGAGACAGAGATTACGCTAGTAGCGAATGGCAGCCTAGATCAGCTAGATGGACGACTAGCCGCAGACAATGTGCCCATTGAGCTAGTCGAGCTGTTCTACCCTTTGCCAGCAGAAGTGAGCGGAAATCTAGATACAGTAACAACCTTTGGCGGCAGTCTCTCTAATCCTGTTGTAGTCAGTGAGGTCGCTGTGACTGATGCAGCAGTCAACGGCTACGCGATCAGTCGAATCGGCGCGGACTTTGACTATCGCAACGCGGTTCTGAATGTAGATGGTGAGATTGCAGTTTTACCAGTCGAAGGCCAGTTGGATAGCGAGATAGCAGAGGAGGCGATCGCACCTGCTAGCACCCTAGTCAGTAGCAATAATCCCGTTGTAATAGAGGGCAGCATTCCTTATGCTTTCGGCTTTATGGACGTAGTGCCTCCGACTCAGCAGATCGATCTTACCGCTGTAGTCCCTAGTGAAAATTTTGCGCTGGTCAATGCGGTTACCGACGATCAGGTGCGCTGGGAAAGTGGCCAGGGTGAGATTGTCGTGCAGGTCGGCGGCACGGTTGCTCAACCGCTGTTTGCCGGAGAAGCGACCCTAAGAGATGGCGTTCTTACCAGCGAGCTGCTGGGCGATCCGGTGACAAACATCAGCGGCGATATTCTGTTTAATCTTGAACAGATAGATATTCAACAGTTCCAAGCGCAGATCAACGACGGTCAGCTGATTGCAGAAGGAAGACTACCGCTAGAGCAGCTACAGCAGACAGATACCAATGGCATACTGATCTCATTAGAGAATCTGCCGATTGATTACAACGATCTTTTGCAAGCTGATTTTGACGGACAGGTGCTGGTCACCGGTACAGCGCTAGCGCCCACTATCAGCGGCGGCCTTGTGCTCGACAATGGTCAGATTCAAGCGAATCAGCTGCTAAGAGGAAGCGGCGAGTCCAGTCTGCCTACAGAAGAAGAACTCGAAGAGATCAGCCCGTATCGAGCTGAATATTTCGATATCGACTTATTAGAGGTCGCAGAGACCGAAGAACCAGCAGGTGCTTTAGATAATGTAGCGCTTCAAGACTTTACCTTGGCGTTTGGCGATCGCCTCACCATTCTCGGCCAGCCCTTCTACAACATCACTGCTGCTGGCGATCTCACCGTCAATGGGACGCTTGCCAACTTACAGCCAGACGGCGTTGTTCAGCTCAGATCTGGCTGGATAAATCTTTTCTCCACTCAGTTTCGCCTAGATAGGAATGCAGCCAACACAGCTACATTCACGCCCGAGGGTGGCCTTGATCCATCCTTAGACGTTGTGATGCTAGCTAGAGTTCAAGAAACCGACGTTACGAATACGCCCGTCGTCGCGGGTGGTTTTTTGAGCGCAGATATCAACGAAACGCCGATTGAAACGACTGGTAATGTTCAATACATTAGCGTTCGCGCTGAAGCAATCGGACCTGCTAGCGAGGTCAGTGACAATCTAGTTTTGACTAGCGATCCTCCCCGTGAAGAGGGTCAGTTATTAGCGCTAGTCGGCGGTGATCTGTTCGCGGGGCTCACTAGCGCGTCGTATCTTCAGGTCGCTGAGTTTGTCGGTGCTGGCAGTCTATCTACCTTCGGAGACAGGGTTGCGGATGCGGTTGGTCTAGAATCTTTTCGGGTATTTCCAACGACTGATACCGGAGAAGACAGCACGACCGCTATCGGCATCGGTGTAGAGGCAACGGCTGGAATTGGCGATCGCTTTGATATTGACTTCCTACAGGTGCTAAATAGCAGCAATCGGCCACAGCTCGGCGTAGGATATCAGTTTACAGACAATCTAAATATCAGAGGCGCGTCTAATCTAAACATAGATGACACTGACTTTGAGCTGGAATACAGAATCAGATTCTGAGTGCTTCGAGCTGCCGCTGATGCGAACTAGGTTCCTAAATTAGAAAGCGCGTTCATCATAGAATTGAAAAAGCTGCCGTTGAACCTGAGCGTTAGCAGACCGAATGTGAGCGCGATCGCCAAAACAATCGCAGGCCGAACAAAGCCAATATCAGCTAGCGCAACATGGCCAAAGCTCATCGATAGCGACATTAGAAAAATGCTTACGAACGCACCTAGCGCAGCGCCAGCAAGGAAGTTTTTCCGTGGAGTCGTACTGTCAAAATCAGCAACGCTAGAAGCATCGGTTTTATTTTGCGATCTCATAGATTCCACCTAATCGAATCAACATTCTTCAAAGCCTATAGCCGCGCTCAGAAGCGAACGAATAATAGTAGACAGTTTCTTCAAACGTCACAAAAGATTTTTCTCGGCTGAGGCTAATCACCACCGTACTGAGCTTTCAGCTCAGCCACTCTCTCATCGTCTATCTTTTGAATCAGTACGGGTGGTACCTCGAAAGGTCTGCCTGCTTGTAAAAGCGTTAAGTCGGTAGCGTCGCTCATCGTGCTTCGTCGCTCTGCTTTGGTTAGCTGTAGAGCATCGAATAGCTGCTCTGCGGTGTTCGGTATGAACGGGGCAGAGGCGATCGCATACAAACGAATCAAGTTAATACAGGTGCGAATCACTACCGCCGCTTCGTCTTTATCCTGTTTGAACAAGGTCCAAGGCGCGCGGATATCAATGTACTGATTGCCTGCTGACCAGAGGGCGTTAAGGGCTTCAGTGGCTTTGCGAAATTCCATGTTCTGGAGGTGCGATCGCAAACCTGCCACCATCTCCTGACAGGTTTTCTCTAGCTCAGCTTCAGCCTTACCCGGTTCACCCCCAGCAGGCAGCTCATTACCAAAGCGCGACGCCGTGAACTTCAAAATCCGATTGATAAAATTACCAAAGTTATCCGCCAGTTCCTTGTTTACCTTCGTCTGAAACTGTTCCCAGGTGAACGCCGAATCAGAAGACTCTGGCGCAGACGCCATCAGCATATAGCGCCAATAGTCCGCCGGAGCAATCTCCAGCGCCTGGTCTAGAAACACGCCGCGCTTAGAACTGGTCGAAAACTTCCCGCCGTAATAATTTAGCCAGTTGAAGCCCTTGATATAGTCCGCCATTTTCCACGGTTCACGCGTGCCCAAAATTGTCGCGGGCCACATGATCGTATGAAACGGCAGATTATCCTTTGCCATAAACTGGGTATAGTTCACGTCATCCGCGTCATACCACCAGCTCTTCCAGTCCGCACCCGTTTCTGTTCCCCATGCCTTAGTCGCAGACACATAGCCAATCGGCGCGTCAAACCAAACATAGAAAACCTTATCTTCAAAGCCTTCTTTAGGAACTGGCACTCCCCACTTCAGATCGCGGGTAATGCCTCGGCTCTGCAATCCCTCGTCTAGCCATTTGTAGGCAATCGAGCGCGTCAGGATCGGCCAGTCAGTCTGCGCATCTACCCAGCTACGCACATCCTCACTGAGCTGGTCCAAGCGTAAAAATAGATGGCGACTGGTACGCACCTCTACTTCCTTACTGCCCGAAATAGCCGATCGCGGATCGATCAAATCCGTCGGACTCAGCAGCTTCGTACAGTTCTCACACTGATCGCCTCTGGCTCTGTCATAGCCGCAGTTTGGGCAGGTGCCTTCTACATAGCGATCGGGCAAAAACCGCTGATCGGCGATGGAATACACCTGACTAGTCTCACGCTCTTCGATAAATCCCTGCTCGTCTAGGCTGCGGTAGAAATACTGCGTCAGCTCTTTTTGTTCTGCTGATGAGGTGCGACCAAAGTAATCGAATGACAGGCCAAACTGCTGATAAATATCTGCTTGGCGTTCGTACTGCCGCTTACAAAAATCAGCGACATCTAATCCTTCTTCTAGGGCTGCGATTTCTGCTGGTGTTCCATGCTCATCCGTTGCGCAGATATAGAGAACTTCTTCGCCCTCTTGCCGCAAAAACCGCGCGTACACATCCGCAGGTAGCATCGATCCCACCAAGTTTCCAAGGTGCTTGATACCGTTGATGTAGGGTAAGGCGCTGGTAATGAGGTGTCGCATAGAGATCTGACAGAGCGGTATGTGTAAATAGCATTAGACTCTCATCAGCCTAACGGGTTGAGGCTCTGCTGACTAGCGCATGATTCAAGCCAGCTATTAAGCGCATCGATATCGTTCAACTCTAGCGCTGATAGGGTTTGCCACTGTGCATCGGAGAGAGAGAGAAGCTTTTGCTTTTGTTTGGGTGCGATCGCGCCCACCCGGCTTCTCAACTGACCCAGTATCTCCGCCTTCTCACCTCCAAAGCCTTCCAACGCCTCTAAATCAGCCAGCCAGCCAGCTAGCTCATCTACCGTGCCAAAGCTCAAAGACTGCTTTCCCAGCTGCTCTAGTTGAGACAGTCCCAGTCCCTGTACTTGATGGTCTAGGAAGGGAGACAACTGTCCTAGTCGACTAGTTAGCAGAAAAGTCACTAACTCTATCTGACTTTGACGGGCTTCTTCGCGCCCTTCTTCGCGCCCTTCTTCGCGCCCTTCCAACCGCCAGCTTGTTACGATTTCCATCACATCACCTCGAACTATGGGATCACCTTGTCCTAGCGTTATATCAAATTCTGATTTTTCCTCCGAGTTTAGTCTTAAATAAGTGTCTACAAATCCAGAGATGAGCTGTATTCTAGCCGGGTCTAAATTTAGTGTAACGAGCAGACGCAGACACTCTGCTTTCACTTTCGCTCTATCCGCTGGTGCAATCCTCATCTTTGCCATCAGAGCTGCTGCAACTGGATTTCTCTGTGTTAGAAAATTGCGCCAGTTGAGCTGGTTGAGTTGGATGACTTGATAGTTAAACGTCAACACTGAGAAGTCAGGAAATTCAATTTTGAACTCACTTGGCGCAGCAGTCACTGGCTGTTCATACGAGAAAACGACGATTGGATAGATTGGATAGTCGTATTTTTCGTAGAGTCTGGAAAAGTAGCGGAACATGCGCTTACCGAAAGCTACCTGTTGGCTCGCCTGATTCTCGATGTGAATCAGGAAAAATGATGGCTCCCCCTGAAACTGTACTTGAGCGAGCAAATCCGTTTCATACTTTTCGCCAGCGGTGACATCTGTAAAGACTTCTTTGTCCAAGAATGTGATCGATTCAGGCTCAAGGTAGGCCATCATCTCTGGCAAGAATAGCTCAATAAATTCAATTAAGAAGGTGGAAAGCAGCTCTTTGAACAGTCGGTCGTGATCGATCATTGCTAAATTACCGAGTGCTTAGGATGCTTTTTTGAAGGGCACAGGAAATGTCAGCGTTTTTCGTTGAGGGGTTCGAGCGATGGACAAAGACGGTTGTTCTAACTTAACCGGTGGAATCAGTTGCTCCTCGTAGCCATTGCAGTGTGTGCCTAGTACCTTGTCCCAGAAGGTGAAGTACAGACCGTAGTGAACGTTGTACTTGCGGTGATGAAACCAGTGATGCATGGGTCCAATCATCCAGCCGCCTAGCCACCGACCAAAGGCTGAGTCTGCAAACATGCGTAGGCTGAAGTGGTGCAGCAGCGCGCCCAGCGTCATCACCAAGACAACTGCATACAGAACGAAAAAGTGCATCGGAATCAGGCACACCACCCCTATTAAATAGAGAGCCTGAACCAGTGCTTCGGCAGGATCAAAGGAAAATGCGGTTAGCGGCGTCGGGTTGTTGGAGCGGTGATGCCCTTGGTGCATCCATCGATAGCATTTGGGATGATGCGCCAGGCGGTGAGTGAAGTAAAAGTAGGTGTCTTGCAAAAAGAGAACAAGACACAGGCTGAAGCCAAGGTATGCCCAGCCGTACTGAGCGGGCTCTGTATACAAGCGGGTGTAGCCTAATGTGTAGGCGGTGGTCATCACCGATGCACAAATTGCGAAGATGGCAGAGGACCACAAAGAGAGCACAACGTCGTGGCGAACAGAAAGCCAGATATTGCGCACGGATAGATCTAATTTGAGTTTCCTTGTGGCGATCGGCCATTGAGTTGAAGTGCGTCTGAAGAAAACCAGTCCGTAGAGACTGCCGGATACGAATAGATAGCCCAGGGCAGTCACGATGAAAAACATCAGGCTGTGCCAGCACAGGTCTTTTACTAGCAATGAAAAATTCAAAATCTGCTCTGTATCAATGAGTACGGTTTTGTTCATTGCAGTTTACTGGCTTGCTCTACCGACTCAAGGTTTCGACAGCTTTTATTTCCTTTTTATTGTGAAGACGTTACAAAAGGACGCGTTTCTCAACAAGGCCCAACTCAGATAACGCGATCGCCTCTCATAGTGTTCGGCAGCAACAATCGATCTAGCTCTCTCTATTAAAGGTTTACAGCCTTGTCTCAGTACTTCTACGAACGGCTCAAACTGAAGACAAGTATGAAGTAATGTTACGAAAACGCCCTTACATTAAAAAGTGTTGCGCATCTGTGATCCCGTTGCTAGCGTATGCATGTTGATTTGAGCAAAGCGCTGTTTCTTTCAGCTTTCTTTACGTTTGAGCGCTAGCGACTGTTTTGCTGCGCTACATCTACATTTTTGTCTTCAATGGAGTCCGCTAACTATGAAATCCCTTCTATCTAGCCGACTAGTTCAGCCCTTCGCCGCTAGCCTCAGCCACGGCGTTTCTTTCTTACAGTACTTTTTGATGAAAATTGCTGTTGCTATTTCACTAAAGCTCTGCTGGTTTGCCGCTCGAACTCTTTTGAATGGGCCTGCTCGCGCTTAGTCCAAGACGCTTAGACCAGTTCAGCTTTCAGCTAATTTCAAAGCTATTTCAAAGCTACAGGCGCACTCTACAGCTCAAAGTCTGTAGCTAAACCACGCAAAAAATAAGGTCTCTACTGATGAATATCAAAGGGAAGACCGCTCTGATCACAGGTGCCTCTAGAGGTATCGGCAGAGCGATCGCATACGAACTCGCCAAAAATGGCCTTCGTCGTCTAATTCTAGTCGCTCGCAGTGCGCACCAGCTCTACCAGGTCGCTGAGGACATCCGCTATCTAAACGTAGAAGCCATACCGATCGCACTTGATCTAACAGTCTCTAGAGATGTCAGTGTCGTCATGGCAAAAGTTTGGCGCGACCACGGCGATATCGACCTACTAGTTAACTGTGCAGGTGTTGCTTACCAAACGCCTTTTCTCAAGTCGCGCTCTAGTCAGGTTCAAGCGGAGATGTCGCTAAATATGATGGGCATGTATACCGTGACTAGCGCGATCGCCCGCCGGATGGTTTCGCGTCGCAGCGGCACTATTGTCAATGTTTCTAGCCTGATGGGTAAGGTAGCCGCACCGACAATGGCCACCTATTCAGCCACTAAGTTTGCTATTGTCGGCTTCACCCGCGCCCTGCGAATGGAGCTAGCGCCGCATAACGTTAAGGTAATGACACTATTGCCTTCTCTGACTGATACTGACATGGCTAGAGACCTAGAGAAGTTCCGAGGGGTAATTCCGATGAGCGCTGAGCAAGTTGCCAAAGCGCTGGCGCGAGGGCTAAGCAAAGATTCTTCAGAGATACTGGTCGGCTGGCAGTCACATCTGGCAGTTTGGTGCGATCGCGTTTCACCCTGGCTATTGGAGTGGGTTTTGCGGCTTAGCGCGCCGCGTCGGGTTCTAGGCAATTCAGCAATCTAGGAGCCTAGTATCATACAAAAGCTGGTACCTTATAAGGCCAACACTCAATCAGATCATTGGCACATGACCGCTCAGAACACATCCGCCCCGCCTACGACTAGCCTGTCCTCATCCGATAGTCAGCCCCCATCTGACCAGGTGCTGTACGGAGAAAGGGCGATCGCCGAAGGCCAGCTAATCACCTTTCCCAATCCTAGACCGGGGCGGATTTACACTATCGATATCACGCTGCCAGAGTTCACTTGCAAGTGTCCGTTTTCAGGCTATCCAGATTTTGCCACCATCCATATTCACTATGTGCCCGACCAGCGGGTCGTAGAGCTCAAAGCGATCAAGCTGTATATCAATAGCTATCGCGATCGCAATATTTCTCACGAAGAATCGATCAATCAAATCATGGACGACTTCGTGGCCGCATGCGATCCGCTCTCAGTGACTATCAAAGGTGATTTCCTACCACGCGGCAACGTACATACCGTAATTGAAGTCACCCATAAGAAGGACACCTAGCTAGAAGCGCTCGTGTAGAATCGCAGCGCAAATTGCCAGAACCAGCGAGAGAACTGAAACAGCAGGAGCGCGAGTACAGCCGAACCGAGCAGCCAGATCGGTTCGCTACGGCCAATCATTGTCTTCGCCGGTACCGTAGTCAGAAAGGCAACCGGAATAATGAACGTAAAGAAGATTCGATAGACAGCCGGGTAGCCTTCAATTGGAAAGCGGCCTGCTTCTAGGAGCGATCGCAGTACTTCTGTCACGTTGTAGATCTTGACAAACCAAATGCTCGTCGCCGCCAAAATAAACCACAGACTATATAGGCTGACAATGCCCAGTGCTAGGGGCGGCAATATCGACAGGTAATCCCATACAGAAAGCCCCACCTGCGCGCCCGCATACCCGACGATCACCACTCCAAAAACCAGATCTGGAAATCCCCAAGGCGACACCGTATGTGTCGATAGCCAAAACTGCGAACTCACTGGCTTTAGCAAGACAAAATCAAGCGTTCCCTCTTGGACATAGCTCACAATCTTGTTCAGGTTTGGCACCAAAAAAGTTGCCGCAATCCCCTGCAATATAGTGAAGATCCCTAGCACTATCAGCGCCTCGCTCCAGGACCATCCTGGAAACGTGTAGTCAGTCCGATAAAACAGAAATAACCCAAACAAGCTGCCGACAAGTCCGCCCAGGCTGCTTAGCAGCGCAACTACAAAATTGACGCGATACTCCAACTCTGCGGCAATGGTTACTTGCCAAAACAGCTTCAGAACTCGAAAATACTGGGCTATCGACACAGTGAGCTTCTTACCTATAAACCGCTTTCTCTAAGCATTCTGAACTCTCTGATAGCGCTGAAGTCTTTAGAGACTCTGAATTCTTTGAAGGACTAGAGTTCTATATCGCCTTCGCACTGTCCTCTACGCTTAGATAGACAGCCAACTTATCTTGTAGCCTTTGTCTAGCTCTAGCAATACGAGATTTAACAGTGCCTAGAGAAACATCGGTAACACTAGCGATCTCTTCATAAGAAAGACCCTGCAATTCTCTCATAGCAATTGTCTTTTGAAAAATCTCCGGTAGCTCTGAGACTGCTTGCTTGAGATGGTCATGAAACTCACGGGTCATCATGTCATCAGCAGGGGTTGGTTGGTCAGAAGGCAGCTCCCAGTCATACTGGCCATCACTGGAGTAGCGGGGTGCATCTAGCGAGACAGAACCTTGAAAGCGCTTGCGCTTGCGGAGCTCGTCATAGAACAGATTGGTTGTGATTCTACTCAACCAGCCTTTAAACTTTGCGGGCTCATGTAGCCTGTGAATGCTTTTGTAGACGCGAATCCATACCTCTTGAGCCAGATCAGTTCTATCTGACCAGTCAGATGCTAGGTGGTAGAGCAGCTTTTCGACATAGCGCCCATAGCGAAAAACTAACTCTTCAAAAGCAGGACGGTCTCTGTGTTGGGTAGCCTGACAGCGTAGAACTAAATCAGTATTAGAAAGCTCTGTTAGTGGCGTTGCTTGCGAAGAAGGCTTAGGAACCTTAGATTCGTGCCCTGCTAGCGGCTGTATCGTTCTGTGAATGAAACTGTTTTTGTGAGTGGAATTGTTTGTGTGCGAAGGCACCATGCAAATCACAGCAGGCTGTCTTAGCTGAGAACTACTCATTATTTTTTAAGGTCTAATTCTAAATTTGGCTGCGCTATAAAAATTGAACTTTGAAGATAGATGCGTAGAAAAAAGAGCGATACACCCATCAAGTGATTGGCCTAAGCTCCTTTCTCTTATGGGTACGCATTCCTTAATGAGTAATTCTTACTACTCACAAAGTCTTGTCTTTAGACAACATAGTAAACATTACTTAAGCTCAATATTAAATATATAGCCTATCTTCTTCGTATAATCACTGATCGATTAAGAGTATGTGTTTCTGATGACACTCGCTGAAAACGACGCAAACATCTGAGAAAGCACTCTTTATTGAGCTTTACAGACGTACCAATCAATCAAGCAGAAAAATTAGACGCAGAGTGCATAACATTAGGATGTGAAAGAAAAAGCACATCCGCGTATCATTCCATTTGCATGGAAGATTGCTATGCACCCATACCCGAGTACTGTTTGAGACCCGCTATCCACAGCCAGCGATTGATCAAAAACGCGATCGCACTCCAGGCAGCCATAATCGCGAGTCCTTTCGCCAGATCAACCGGCAGCCCGATTAGCAAGCTCGCCGGGAAGTAGACCAGATAGGGAAAAGGGGTCCACAGTGCGAACTCACGAACCGGATCGGGAAACAGCGTCAGCGGTGCTATCATGCCGGATAGAAAGGTATAGAACAAGAACCAAAACTGTTGAATGGCCGAAGCGCGCTCTACCCAAAATGACAGCAGCGCAAAAGTGTACTGGATTAGAAATCGTAAGCAAAAAGAGAGCGCCAGCGTTAGACCCCCCCAAAAGCAGGCATAGGGTGTTGGCAACCAAATTGCCTCTGGGTAAAGCAGGCAGAATAGTCCTACCAGTAGCAAGATGAAGGGCGTGCGGGTCAACCGCTCTGCCAAATGTCCAAAAAAGTGTCTCCAAACTGGATCGATGGGCTGCAACAGCAGTGGAGAGAGCTTGCCCTGGACAACTTCTTTTTCAAAATCCCAAATCACCCACACGACTGTGAGCTGACGGACTAGAAAAATAGCTAGGAAATAGCGCGCAAATTCTGCGGGCGTGAAGCCTAGGTCGTTGCTTTGCGCTGCCTGATTCCAAAGACCGAGAAAGATGAGCGGGAACGAGCCTGAGAGCACCCAGAAGATTAGTTCGGCTCTGTACTCGGCCATATAGGCGTAGTAGACGGAGAGGAGAGTGCGAGCGATGCGAAAGGGGCGCATGGGTGAGGAGGAGAGGGGAGAAGAGAAGAGAGGGGAGAGGGAAAGTAAAGCTATGTTTTGCCGGTTTCGAAGACTTTGCTGATCACATCTTCGATGGGAGGTTCGGTAATGGTGAGATCTTGAATCTTTAGGGTGTTGAGTAGGTGGGTAACGGTTTGAGTGAGTTTTTCTGACTCGACTAGGAAGGTGGCTTGGCAGCCTTCTAATGATTGAAGGTTGCCGTAGGTGCCTAGCGTGTTTTTGTCGATGGGCTGAGTTCGATCGAGTTCGATGGAGATCTCTCGGTAGGGGGCGAACTGTTCGAGCAGACCGTCGAGCAGACCGTCGTAGATGAGATTGCCTTGGTGAATGACCAGGACGCGATCGCACAGCGCCGTAATATCGGCCATGTAGTGGCTGGTCAACAAGATAGTGGCACCGTAGCGCTGGTTGTATTCCTTTAGGAAGGTGCGCACGGCCGTCTGGGCGTTGACATCTAGCCCAAGGGTGGGTTCATCAAGAAACAGAACCTTGGGACGATGAAGTAAGGCGGCGAGCATCTCGGCCTTCATTCTTTCACCGAGTGAGAGTTTGCGGACGGGCTGCCTCAGCTGGTCTTGGACAGAGAGCATTTCGGCGAGTTCGCCAACGCGCTGGCGAAATTCAGAGTCGCTCAAATCATAGATAGCAGCATTAATTCGCAGCGAATCTAGAGCAGGTAAGTCCCAGATTAGCTGCTGCTTTTGACCCATAATCAAGGTGATTTGCCGCAGAAAGTCGCTGCGTCGATTAAAAGGACGATGTCCGGCAACGCTAACCTGGCCAGTAGAAGGATGGATCAGGCCAGTGAGCATCTTGAGCGTGGTCGTTTTACCTGCGCCGTTAGGACCTAGAAAGCCAACAATCTCCCCAGGTTCAATGGTGAAAGAGACTTGTTTGACGGCTTCAATATTACGATAGGTGCGACGAAAGAAATGCCGGATGGTGCCTTTTATCCCAGGGTCTTTGACTGCAACCGGATACACTTTCCCTAACTCTTGGACATCGATAATAGGCATAGTTTGAGGCAGATGTTCGCCTCTTACCATAATGTACAAAGGTAGGCTGAGAGAAGACAAAGCTGATGGAGATGACAGCAGCGGACAAGCGGGCGATCTGTGATGTGATCGCGCAGCAGATTGCGGCGTTTCAACAAGGTGATGCGATCGCCGCCTTCTCATATGCCGCGCCTGGTATTCAGCAGCAGTTTGGTACTGCTGATAACTTTGCTGCGATGGTAGAAGACGCCTATCCGTCTGTCTATCAGCCTCGTTCTGTTATTTTTGAAGCGGTTCTGAGCATAGAGGGCTTGCCAGCTCAACAGGTCATGCTAATGGACCAGCAGGGAAAATTGATTCGAGCGACGTACACGATGCAGAAACAAAGTGTAGGGGAGTGGAAAATTGCCGGTTGCTATCTGACGCCAATGGGTCTGAAGGAAAGATGACCTAGCGCGCACTCTCTAGAGTGCTGAAGAAGTGACCAATTAGATACAGAGAACCGCAGAAAACGGTGGGCTGGGTCCAGATGGCAGCGGTGAGTGCGGTTTCTAAATCAATATGGGTTTGTATCTGAGTAAGGTTAGGGCAGATTTGACGGGCGATCGCACTCAAAGCATCCGGGTCTGCGCTCAAATGGTCGGGTACTGAGGTGAGATGTAGACAATCGCCAGGTCTTAGCAGCACTTCGAAAATACCAGCATGGTCTTTTGTCTGAAGCATTCCCATTAGCCACGTGATTGACTGGTCTGGGTAGGTGCAATCGATATAGAGCCTGAGCGATCGCGCGGCAGCTTGGTTATGGGCACCATCAATCAGTAAGTTATGGCCTCGCCACTGCACCTGCTGCAATCGTCCTGGCCAGCGGACCTGAGCCATGCCTTGAGTGATTGCTTCCGTTGGGAGAGTCCAACCTTGCGATCGCAGTGATTGTAGAGATGCGATCGCACAGGCGGAATTTACCTGCTGATGTTCACCTAGCAGCGTCTGCGGATATTCAATGCCTTTGTAAGCCAGTAGATTGTCATTGGTTTTCTCAGCAGGCTCCACCCAGGTTAGCGGCGCGCCCACTTCCACCGCTCTAGCTTTAACTACGGCTGCTGCGTCATCTGGCAGCGGTCCGATGATGGCAGGAACTCCAGCCTTCAAAATCCCAGCCTTCTCTCTGGCGATCTTCGCTAGCGTATCCCCCAGCCTTTGCCAGTGGTCGCGGCCGATTGAGACAATCACAGTAGCTAGTGGACGATCCCATACGTTAGTCGCATCTAGTCGGCCCCCTAACCCGACCTCGACGACTGCCACATCCACCTGCTGCTGGGCAAAGTACTGGCAGGCCGCAGCGGTAAACACTTCAAACTGCGTGGGGGTAGGCATTTTTGTGTCACCTTTCGAGGCGATCGCCCTTTCCACCTGATCTAGAGCTGTTTGTAGTGACTCCCAGCTAATCGGTATGTCATCCACACAGATTCGTTCTCGCCAATCGATTAGATGAGGCGAGGTATAGCGTCCCGTTTTGTAGCCTGCTGCTGTCAGCACAGACGCCAGATAGGCACAGACAGACCCTTTGCCATTGGTGCCCGCAACGTGGATGATTGGTACCTGGTCTGCGGATTGTCCAAAGCAGCCAAGACTGCCTTGATGCGATCTAGACCTAAGTCCACGCCGAATCTGGCATAGGAGTGCAAGCGATTCTCAACTGTTTGCTGAAGCGATGGCGTTTGCTGAGACGGCGAGACTATCGGGCTAGAATCGCTCATTCAAGCACAAAATTGCCGTGTAAAAGCAATACACAAAACAAAAGGAAGATAGAATCCTACCTTCCTTCCTTGATCATTGATTTGTATGGAGAATTTGTTTCACAAAAAATAACTGCGAAAGCCATTCAACTAGCATCCAACTAGCATTCGACTGGGCATCAAACACCAGGGACTAAACAGCCTCTAGGTTTTTCTCTCCCGTCCGAATTCGGACAATCTCATCTACTGGACTGATAAAGATTTTGCCATCGCCGATTTCGCCAGTTCGAGCAGATTCAATAATCTTGCTGACAACCATATCGGCCTGGGTATCTTCTACCACGATTTCTAGCTTCAGCTTCTGTAGAAATTCGACCGTGTACTCAGAGCCTCGATAGCGCTCCGTCTGACCCTTTTGGCGACCAAAACCGCGCACTTCTGACACAGTCATGCCAACGATACCAGCATTGACCAGGGCAATCTTGACCTCGTCTAGCTTGAAAGGACGGATAATTGCTTCAATTCTTTTCATGACTTATGTACTTTACTCCCAAAGGTTCAGCCGACTTGTGAATGTATAGCAGAGCGAGCCCACCCTACTACCGTATCAATCGCTACAATATCAGCCTAATCATATAGGAACCTAACGCTCGTTCAGCAATGGCTTCATGATTAGGAACCCAGCGCCAAAGGCCGTCATAATAATTAAAATAATAGAAAGGGCCAGCCAGATACCGCCAATTTCTTTCTCATCGCTTTTTTCTAGAATAGAGCTACGGTAGTCACCAGACTGCTCTGTAAATAGCTTGGGTATCACCGCAGAAAATGGCGAGCCAGTCTGAGGGCTCGCCTGCGGCTGGCTGCCTTTAGCGGGTCTTGGTGTCTGCTTTTTGCTAGAACGCTCCGCACTCTGACTCTCGCTGATGGGTCTAGGCACTCGGTTGCGAATTGCTTTTGGTGTAGCTGGCTGAGCTGGAGGAATCAGTGGTTCATAGATTGTTGGCACTTCCTCATCAGGCACAGATGGATTAGCGACCTTAGCCTCTTGGCTTTCGTCTTGCTTACGCCTGCTTTGTCTTCTAGTTTGGCTTTGGGCTTGGGCTCTAACCAGGTTCGCCAGAGTATCGGGCGTATCTTCAGCCGCAGAGTCTCTGGTCTCGCCATATGTGCCACTATCTTTGGCAGCAGGTCTAGCAACGCCAGCCGCTTGGCCTAGCGCCAGCGCTGCCTGTACAACCTGATGAATTTCTCGCTTTAGTCGCTGGTTTTGCTTTAGTAGCTGCTCGTTGCGACTGTTGAGCGAGTCAATCACTGCTTTGTTCGTCCGTAGTTCAGTGGCTAGCTCTCGATAGACCGACATGGGCACAGACGGTGCATAGCGAGTGGGAGCGGACTGAGTGGACTCAGTGTGAGGAGAAGGCTTCATAGGAAGGGTAGGAGTCGCTTGTGTGCTTTTTTCGAGGAGGGTTTGCTGGAAAATCTGAGTCTAGATAGTAAGTACAAGCTAGGTCGAAAGACTAGGCCGCAAAGCTAGACTGGACTAGACATTGGACGAAAGATGCAGATCAAGTAGTCAAATTAGAGCAACGTCGGTGACATTCGTCAACCGTAAGTTTGACGAAATAGACGAAGACGGCTAAAACGTTAGAAGTGAATATGCATCAAGCTTGATTAATACGATTGACTGCCTATTTGTACCCTATTTTGTTCCAGTTCTCTTTACTGGCTTTATTTTTCCTACGGAAAAGATTGGAAGCTTCCAAGATTAGTCATTTCGGGCCGGATTGAAGCTGAATGGACTGGGCTAGTAGTGCTGCTTGAGTGCGATCGCGCAATCCCAACCGACTCAACACGCTAGTCACATGATTTTTCACCGTTCCTTCAGACAAAAATAGCTGCTGCGCAATCTCTTTATTACTCGCGCCATTGCCGATGCAGATCAATCAGACCATTGACTAGCCAGTGGAAGGTCGTAGAGCCTAGAGAGCGCTTGGTTTCTAGTGATAGCCAGCACAAACGGCTTCGCTGTCTGCTCTGAGGCTTTATCGTCACTAGCTTCAGGCGGGACTTTGAGCCTCTTGGCGACGGTGCATCTGCAGATGTGGGCAAGTGCGTCACCATCATTTTTTGAACAATACCCGGTCCAAACTGACTGTAGCCTTTGGCCACTGAGCGAATGGCTAGGGCAAGCTCTTCAGACGGGGTGTCTTTGAGCAGATACCCCTGTGCCCCTACGGCCATTGACTGAGCGATCAGCTCGTCGTCATCAAACGTCGTTAATACCAGGACTTTGATCGCTGGATACTGTTCAGTTATAGCGGCTGTGGCCGCAACCCCATCCATCACTGGCATACGCATATCCATCAAAATCACTTGGGGCAACTGTTCTAGGACAGCTTTGCCGAGCCACTCTAAAGCCAGCCTGCCGTTTTCTGCTTCGCCCACAATTGTCAGGTCGCTTTCTAGCGAGAGCAGTGCGCTGAGTCCCTCGCGGATGAGCCTTTGGTCTTCGACTAGGAGAATGTTGATCATTTGGGTTCTGTTTTTGATTCTGCTTGTTTCGACAGCGGCCTTCTCTCGATTGGCAGACTGACCTGTAGCCGGGTGCCTTGGCTAGCGCTAGCGACCACAAACGTGCCGCCGACGGATTCGGCGCGATCGCGCATACTCTGCAATCCAAATCCCGCTCTCGCTTTTTGCACCTCAAAGCCTTCACCATCGTCTTCTAAACTCAACGTCACAACTGCTTGTGAACCGACCAATCGTAGATGCACTTGCTGAGCGTTTGCATGTTTGACTACATTGGTCAGCCCTTCTTGCACAATCCGATAGAGCAAAACTTTGAGGTTGCTAGGGAGTGCGCCCACTAGTTCAATCTGCTGACTGATAGTTAGCTGATTAGACGGATTTGATTGAATATCTTGAATTAGATGGGCGATCGCCTGCTCTAGCGTCTTGCCCCCAAGCGGATCTTGTCGCAGCGTGGCTACTGACTGCCGCACCTCCTGTAAAGACTGGGTTCCCAGCCGCTTGGCATTGTGCAAGAACTGCTGCGATCGCGGCGGGTCTTGCGCCCATAGCTTCACAGCACTTTCTAGCTGAACGTTCAAAGCCGTCAGCGAATGCCCTAACGAATCATGGATATCGCGCGCGATTCGGCTACGCTCCTGGTCCATCGCCAGCGTTTCGATTTCTTTTGCAGAGCGTTGCAGCTCTTGATTGGCCTGCTGCAAACTTTGCTGACTCTGCCGTTCGGTCACTAGCGCATTGATCAGCAACACCACCAGCAGCAGCGACAGACCAAACAGCACAATGAAATTTAGCTGTAGTCCTAGTACCAGCATTTGAAAGCGATCGCGCACCTGTGGCGGCAGTCTACCACCCAGACCAGAAAGCAGCCGCAGCCGCAGCAAAAGCCCACTTAGAAACAAGACAAAAGCCGTTCCTGTCAGCACAATCCGTCCAGGCAGCGCGAACATCAGGCAGCCACGAATCACCAGCACCAGATACGATGAACGGAAACGTTGCGCGACCGATTCGTTAGAGACCGTGCAGCTTCCGATGCCAGCAAAATAGACCAGCAGGATTTGACCTAGGTATGTCTTGATAAAGCCTAGCCCAAGCCAAGTCGACCAGCCGGTAGATACAGACCCATCACGCCGAATATGATCAGCGAAATGACAGTCTAGCATTAGACTGTAATGCCAGCTCACCACTCCAGCGCTTCTTAAAGGGGGAGCGCCTCGCCTCAGCGTTTCGCGTACGGCTTCTCGCTTCTCGGCATCTTTTACCAATCTTATATAATGAATGCTGGGTGCTTCTGTTTCCTCCTTGTGTACATAATCATTCCTAAATCTCCGCGCCTCGGTGGAGACTCTACGCGCTGATAATTGCATCGCCAACAGTCCCCATGCTGCAGAAATAGACAGAAAGCGAAAGGGATGATTCTGAAACCGACTTTTACGTGCGCCTGGCTCAACCACTTTTAGAGAAAATATCGGGACCCTAAAGTCATGGGTGAATTTTCCTAATCGTATGACCGTTGGACCGCCTCTCAGATAGTGTTACAAATACAGTAGACACATACCAGGCAAACAGTCTGGAACTGTACACACAACACCCTTAACTTTCTATGAAATTCAATCTAAAAACAGCTGCCTTGACGAGCTTTGCTGTGATCGCACTTCTATCCGCCCCGTTTGGCATAGTCAACCCCGCTCAAGCCGAAGGCGGATGCTCTGGTCATCGCTCTGGCCATCGACTAGAACAGCTCAATCTAACCGATGCCCAGTCTACTCAAATCGAAGCCATTCGCACCGATGCACGCGCGCAGATGCGGTCGGTTCTAACCGATGAGCAAAGAGCAACGTTAGACGGCGGCGAAGGTCGTAGAGCCTGGAGAACGCTCGATCTTAGCGACAGCCAGCGCGAACAGATTCGCAGCATTCGCGAAGCTTCTAAAGAGGAGATCAGCGCGGTATTGACCGCAAGGAGCAGCGCGCTCAGATACAGTCCATGCGCGAAGATCGACCTGGTCGTCGAGGTGGCGACCGTCGCTAACGTCTAGTCTGTCTGAAATCAGCCTCTGACTTCTTCTAGAATAGTTCAGGACCATATTTGTCCTGCAACAGGCTAAACGAATTTTGGTCCTGTATGTAGTTATAGGAGAGCGCAGGTATCAGAAACCACAAAATACAACCGATGAAAAAAGCACACGAAGGAATAACAAAATCAGTACTTACCCTATTTTGCAACAATGCGAACATATCCAATATTCACAACAAAGAGTTGACTGGTAAGAGAACATATGAACAGTAGCAAAGTATATATCCAAAACATACGAGCCTCAGGTCTCGCTTTCTTTCTTAAAGCAGAAAGATAGGCTTCACTCGCCTTGCCTTCTACTTTTTCGATTCTTTTTGCCTGTATGTCGTGAGAAATGCAATTAGTTCCTGACTTTCTAGCTGCTATCAAACCTACGTACAGGACAAGCAGAATAGATACTGTTATAGATACATTGATCAGCCATGCTGAACCTTGTCTATACGGAAGTAGAAGGGCAGGCATCAGGGCAACGTGATATCCGTTAATTGCTTGTACTCCAAGAGAAATGACAATTAAGTGAAAAGCCAAATTCAAGATAGCTCGGATCGTTAGTCCTACAATAGTTAGTATCCAACAAGCTACGGTTAGCCCAACAACAAATACAATACCGCCCAATATAAATGAGATCATTCTTTAAACCGAGCTATCTAAGTTTAGTAAAGAGGATGTTGGTGCTACTGAATTAAACTATGAACTGACGTCTGTATCCCCTAATATGTTTAAACATACATTTCAGATTCGCAGCAATATTCAGCAACACCGAAACGTTTACGCACCAACGCTATCCATGTTTAGCTGTTTGACAGATGTACCTATAAGCTTAATAAACCCATAATTCACAGATCCTCCAATAACCGCACCGAAAAATGGAATTGCTTTCCCAGCTGTAGATGCGGTCATTCTGACAAGAATTTGACGTGCGATTGCTATCATTACTGATTTTCCAATAGTTGCCCCCACTTCTACTCCTACCGACAACCCAACAATAGTCATAAATTCTGCAAAGGACGGCTTGTAAATCCCCTTCTTGTGATATAGGACAGCGAGAGTAACGCGAAACTGTTGAAAGACATTGTTCACTACATCGAGAGGAACACCTACCACCATAGTGGCAAAGCCAGCAAAACCAGCTGCCGCACCAGACATGGCGGCATAGCGTGCACACTTATCAATAAATGCGTCAATACCAATATCATCCACAGTCTCTTTTATATCTTCATTTTGTAGCTGGTCGTACAGTTTTTTGAAGTTGCCAGCAATTATCCCAGCATTGTCCATAGCTATATACTCACAAATTGATCTAAGTTGCAGTTGCGAGAACAATCCCAAAGTAGAAAACTTAAGGATAGAGAAAGATTATCAAAGCAGTAACACTTTGACATTGAATGACTGACAGACTATCCAAGTGTCCACTGGTCATTTAATAGATTGGCCTTTGAACCAATAAGGCAACGACGTGTCTTCTTACCTTGCTAAAGCCACGTAGTCTACATAAGCCAGGATAATAGGGAAATGTCTTATCAGATTACCTATCAAAGTATCTTTATCTTTGTTTCATGAAAGTTGCGCGTATAGAGCTAAAAGATAGAGCACTACCGTCTGTGATTACAGGTCTGTGATTACAATTCTTTACTCTATTCTTCTAACACTGATTCATTCGTTATTTATGTTTAGCTTGGATACCCCTGAAAACTTGAGGCTTGAACAGAGAGCGTTGCTGAATGACGGCATGAATCTGTGAAGAGCAGAAGCGCTTTCAGCCATTCGGCTATCAGTTTATGCTTTAAGTCAGTAACGCCAAAATCTCTAGTGGAAGGCACTGTAGCGGAAAGCACAGTTGGAAGCTGGCGAAGGGAAAGCGAATATTTCAGTCTTTTGACGCTATCGTAAGTAGCTCAAGACAAGCCCCGGAGAAACAGACTGACTCAGGCGCTGGCAACGACTAAAGCATCGTCAGCAGGTTGCGCCGCCCCTACTAATGAAATCAGCGGACCCATTTGTTCTTGACCCGTCAGCGCTAGCTCACTGTGACAGAGCAAAACCTGCTCCCCGGCGCGACCTAGCAAATCATGCAAAGTGCGACTCAGATTAGCCTCGTTTGCTTCTTCCATTTCGACTATAGTAATCGGGCGTACCTGTCCAGCTTTGTAGAAATAGCGGTGCGCCAAAGAGTTCACCGGCGCTGCTAGCCCACAGCGGTGACCCGCATCTAGCCAAAACTGCCAGCGGTGAGTCAACCGCTGAGCTCGTACTGATAGATAGTAGAGAGCGTTACGCCTTTGCGACCTAGCGCGCGAGGATTGACCGGATAGGGATTAGCAGAAACAGTCCCTTTTGAATGAGTTGAATGAATCGACCGACGTCACTGAGCTGACCATCAGCGCTGTAGGATATTCGCTGCCTTTCGAGTGGGTCGACTAGATCTAATCGGTCCTCGACTTCCCAAAAGTGCTGGGCGGTCTCCATCAATTCGCGGAGGGTGGCAAGCTGGTCATAGGGAAGATGCGTACCGCGCCAGAGGAAGTCTTGAACAATGCGATCAATCGTGATCACTGGCTTGAGGGTGAGTCGCTGCTGGGCGAAGCTGCTTTTGAGCATCGATCCAGTCCAGAATGCGGTTGTAGGCGCTGACGCTCTGGTGGCCAAGTCGATCCCAGCGGGAGAAGGTTTCGGCAGGGAGCAGATGCGGGTTCTCGAATATCTGGAACGAAGCAGTTGTCGGCAATTAGTTCGGCGCGTACCGGATCGATGACGATTAGATCGAACCAGGGTCGGCTTCGGCTGAGGCTTCGGCTTCGACTCGCTCGTCGCCGGTGGAGGGTGAGATGCTGACTGAGGACAACGAGCATTTCGGCGATCGCATCTCGGTCCACTAGCCGTCCTAAGCCTCGGATAAATCAGCGCCAGTAGAGATAGCAGAGCGATCGCACCATTGGCGAACTTACCAAAGGACGCTGATCGTTTAGCGACTCAATTGCAATGCCGCGACTGCTCAAAATTTCGATTAGGCTGTAGCGTCCGATGGAGTCTAGTCCTGGACCGATTACGGCAATTTCGTCTGGCTGAATCTGGCCGCTTTCAATGGCGCGGGCGATCGCCTCCGCCGTAATTCGCAGCATCTGCCCTCTAGAAGTCGCCTGCAAAAGCGTGATTTCGTCGGGTAAGGTCGGCATCGCCAGCGGATCGAGCACCCAGTCGGCAATGCGATCGCCCCACCGCCCCAAAGAGTCCTTCGTCGGTTCATCCAATACCGTCTGCTCGCATCTAGCGGCTAGATTCAGCAGCGCTGCTGGATCTGCGCCTAGCCCTAAACGAATTTTGCCCTGAGGATTAAAGGTAAATAGGCAGGGACGGTCTGCTTCTAGAAAGATAGAGAATAGCGCTGCCATGATAGCCGGATACTCGTCTACATCGTCTGCTAGTACGGCTTTGAACCGGGCTAGTAGCTGCGCCTGATACTGCTCCATCGGCAATAGATGCCGCCAGTACAATGTGCTCATCACACCGTAGGTCAGCAGTCCTCTTTGCAGACACCAGTTCTGCCAGCTGGCTAGCGCTTCACCAACCGTGTCCCATAGCGCGGCAGGTGCTAGAGACCCTGGCATCCCCACTTTCAAAATGTCGGCAATCTCTTCAATCGGAACGCAGCCCTGAGAGGCTAGCTGCAAAAAGTCTAGGCTGCGCCGCACCATCCGAGATTCGCGCCAGCCATCGACCTGTAGCGCACCGCTATCGAGCTGAGGACGCCAGAGGGCTGTCGCTAGCACCTGTTCTGTTTCGGGGCGTAGCTTTAATGGAAACTGAGCCTGCAAGTTTAGCGACTGAACCAGCAGCGGCCAAAACAGAATAACTTCATCTTGAATAAAGCCTGCGGGTGTAGAGGTGAGAGTGGCAACGCGATCGCCTAGCTCATCTATCAGCCGCCCGGCCAACGCGATGCGATTGTCACCATTTGCGCCAAATACCAGCAGTGGCTGCTGTTGGAGAGCCCCTATCTGCTGAGCAAAACCGATCAGTTCCTGTGTCTTACCGCTTCGAGTTACGCCAGAGATCCAGTGAGCTGCCATTGATAAAACGCTCTGAACGAGTTTAGTCTAATACTGCTGTACTCGTACTATAGCGCTGGTCTCGCGCCCACACGTACGCATACAAAAGCCAAAGCCCACCATAAAGGCGGGCTTTCTTCAGAATTATTGCCAGCGTGTTTCTGACACAATGTCCATAGCTTCAAGCTAGGTATGACAGGCTGCGGCTAGAGAAATCACTAGGAGACAGAGGCTGCTACTGCAAATAGGCCAACTATCAAGCTAGCGGCTAGACTGCCAAGGATAATGTAGTTACGCTTCTCTTTACCAGTTGGGGGCTCAGCTTGATACATCTTGGGCTCGACTGCGAAGTTGTTTAGTAGACCGCCTTCGTCTTCTGTGTATCTCATAATTTAAGCTCTCAATTTATTTGTAAACTTATGTTAACAAACGGCGCAACACTTTTCTAGTGGTAGAAGATTAAATCTGCCTAAAGGTGGAAGAAAGACAGAATTAGCACGAGGTTAAGCGCTGATTGTGCCCGTCGTCGGTGAGCTGGCGCTAGCGTAGGTTTTGACCGGAATACGACCCGCTTGATAGGCCAGTCTGCCAGCGACAGCAGCCATACCCATCGCTCGGCCCATTGCTACGGGGTCTTTTGCCAGGGCGATCGCACTGTTGATTAACAGCGCGTCTGCACCTAGCTCCATCGAATAGGCGGCTTCACTCGGCGAGCCAATCCCCGCATCTACCACCACCGGCACCGTCGCATTCTCAATAATGATCTGAATATTCGCTGCGTTCTTAATCCCCTGCCCTGACCCAATCGGAGAACCCAAAGGCATTACCGTCGCGCAGCCCACCTCTTCTAAGCGCTTCGCCAGCAGCGGGTCAGCGTTGATATAGGGCAACACCGCAAACCCTTCTTTGACTAACTGCTCAGCCGCCTTCAGCGTATCGATTGGATCGGGCAGTAGATACTTGGCATCAGGAATCACCTCTAGCTTCACGAAGTTATTGTCCTCTTGGCCTAGCAGCTTCGCCATCTCGCGGCCCAAACGAGCAACTCTAATAGCGTCTTCCGCGTCCTTGCAGCCTGCCGTATTCGGTAGCATCCATATCTTTTGCCAGTCAATTGCTTCGGCTAGCCCTTCGTGTCCTGGCGCATTTGTCTGGACCCGGCGCACGGCCACCGTGACAATTTCACTGCCACTGGCCTCAAAGCTCCGACGCATGGTGTCTAGACTGCTGAATTTGCCCGTTCCAGTCATCAGACGAGACCGAAAGGTTTTGCCTGCGATGGTAAGAACATCGGTGGAAGAGATATCGGTGCTAGGAGAAGTGGCGGCGGGGCGGGGGGTGGCGAGCTGCATGGGTAGGGAGTTAGAGGCTTGGGTGGAGGCAGAGGGAGTCGAAGGATGGAACCGTTGGTAGGAGAATGCGTTCAGTATTGGGTCGGTATAGCCTTTTATATGCTGGGCAATCAGTCTGGCGGTGATTGGCGCTAGTAGGATGCCGTTGCGATAGTGGCCAGTGGCTAGCGTGAGATTTTGGCAGGGACTAGCGCCTAGTATAGGTAGCTCGTCTGGGGTGCTAGGACGAAAGCCCCACCAGCATTCTTCTATAGAGAAGCTAGCTAGGGGTGGATAGATAGCAATGGCGGCGTTGAGTAGCTGAGTAATTCCAGCGGGCGTATTGTGCGGAGCGAAGCCGACGTTTTCAACCGTTGCCCCTAGAATGACGCGACCGTCGCGGCGAGGGACAATATATACCTTCTCGCCGAAGAGCACTCTTTGCAGCGGCTGAGTTTGACCATACCCAAACGGAACGCGCAGGCCGATCATCTGACCTTTTGTCGGCGTTACAGGGATGGGCAGCAGCTCGCTAGACCAAGCTCCCGTTGCTAAGACATAGTGGTCGGCTTGCTTTTCACCTGCGGAAGTCCGCAAACTGACTACTTTGCCCTGCTGTTGGACAAAGCCTTCGACGGCAACCCCCGTTTGAATTTCAATACCAGCGTCCTGCACAGCAACAAGTAACGCCTGAGTCAGAGCGCGGTTGTCTACCTGTGCATCTTCTGGGTAGAAGTCGCCACCTGTAATGTCCTGACTAAGACCGGACTGATAGCTGTGAATAGCGCTAGCGCTGATTGAAAAGGTGCTGTTCTGGCTGATGTCTGATCGCTCAGCATTTCAAACGGGGTGAAAGAATGCCGCAGGGCCAGTAGCCAGTGTCTTTACCCGTCAGGTCTTCTAGCTTACTAATCCAGTTGGAATAGCACTCTAGGCTGCGCTGACACAGATCAAGCATAGGCCCAGCCGGAAGCCGCTCAGCGCTTGGTGCAAGCATACCAGCCGCCGCATGACTTGCTGCTGCCGCGAAGTCTTTACTGAGGATGGAGACGCGGGTGCCTTGCTGGTGAAGCTCTAGCGCGATCGCCAGACCGATAATCCCGCCGCCTACGATAGTTACATCTGCCTGCTGCATAGTCGAAATATTGGCTGTCACTCTCTAGCTATCAAGCCCTAGCTACCAAAGAGCGGGAACGGATTGAGACACAGGTGCTGTAGAGGGAGTGCTCACGTCATCAGCTGGTGATGTGGTGTCCAATTGATTGTTGTCTTGAGTGGATAGTGCGCTGTCGGCGGCTAGCGGAGTTGATTCGACGCTGCTGTCGGCGATTAGCTGATCGAGCTCTGCTCCCTGCTGACGCTGAATATAGGTACCTGCTGTCTCTAGTGCGGTGGGTGCAAACACGTCGTCTGAAAGAGCGCCATCAGACAGATCACCAGACTGGTTGCTATTCTCACTACCCGCCGGACGACCGCTTTCGATAAACCCATCGTCAGCGCTATTTGCCGTTCTACTATCTTCAACAGACGCGCCTCTATCAGCCGCCATGTCGTTACCAGGCGACTCTCGTAGCCAGCTAAAAGCGCGGTTGATACCAAAAATTGCTAGCAGGAAAACAGCTAGAACAGTAGCGCCGAGCGAGTATCGATTAAACATACGCTTTTCCTTTAATATTGACTACTCTTGTTTTCACTACTGGTGCTGTTTAGTAACTCAACCAAGATTGCTTGTAGCTGGCTAATAAGCATTATTCACCGAACGTAGGCCAGTGTACATATACTAATCGATTTGTTGAAATTACAGATGCGCAGGCAAAAACACCGCAGGATAGCCTCCAGCTCGCGCCGCTAGTTCGACTTCTCTGAACTAGCAGCTGCTGGTGTCCAGGCAACCTGTGATTTGTGACCCCAGAAGCCTGTGAACTTAGTCACTTTGATGTCACCTAGCACCTTAGTTTGACAGGCTAGCCGCAGTGGCTTCTGAGTATCCTTTCTACCGTTGTGGGGAGGTAGATTGCGTCTGGCGCTATCCTTCCAATTTGCGTCAGAGACTTCCCCTTCTATGGCGACAGCGCAGGTGCCGCAGGTGCCAATTCCCATGCAGTTGATGTAGTTTGCCCTAGGACTGTACAAGTCGATGCCATTATCTAGCAGTGCTTGGCGCAGATTAGCACCCTGCTGGCATTGAAAAGCTTTACCCTGAGCAGTAATCGTTGGCATGTCTTTAAGAGTTCGATCTATATGAGTATTTGGATTTGGCAATCTGCTGGAGCTCAAGCGGATAAACCATTTTTAACCTGTGCGCTATTGCCCCAGCCGCACGGTTTTTTTACCAGTCAATTCTATCCTCAGACACCTGTGGATCTATCGAGCGTACTTTCGCCAGATGCTGAGGTCTACCGGGTCAAGCAGGTTCACAGTGCGGATGTGTTGCTGCCTAGTGAGATAGGAAAGGCGATCGCATCCGGCCTTCCACAGCAGACGGATGGCAGTACCGCACCGTTCCCTTTGGCTGACGGCATCGTTACAGAAAAGTCTGGTCAGTTGGTTTGGACCTGCTCTGCGGACTGCACCCCGGCACTGATCGCAGATGTAGAAACTGGGCAAGTATCAGCTGTCCACGCAGGCTGGCGGGGAACGGCTCAGAAGATTTTACCTGCGGCGATCGCCAAGCTCCAAAATCAAGGTAGCCAGCTAAAAAATCTACGGATCGCTCTAGGTCCGGCTATCGATGGCAGCGTGTATCAGGTTGGCCGGGGAGTCGCCGTTGAAGTAGGCAAGAGCGTCGTGCCGCATCTAGAGGAGGCAGATCTGATCGCGCATCTGATGGAGTTAGAAAGTCCGCCGGTGCTAGACGACCCGGCAGACGGCAAGGTGCGCTTGGATGTAAGGCGAATTAATCACATGCAGCTAGTGCAGATGGGAATTGAGCCAGAGTGGATTGCGATCGCGCCCCACTGCACCTATCAAGAACCAGACCGCTTCTTTTCGTATCGACGCACACAAGAGAAGAAGGTTCAATGGTCTGGCATCGTGAGTGGCCTCGCTCAGCCACCTGGGCTCTGAGCGAAGTCGGAAGGCAGCTCCACATCATCAAGCCTTGTCGTCGGCTGGGGGCGGATTACCGAATACCGGCGTCAAGAAGGCCACGATCGCGCCAATTAGAAAGCCTGCAACGTTGCGAATGACGGGCAGCAGTTCCGGTGTGCGAGTAACCACCGGACCGAGGCCAAAGGCGATAAACAGAATGCCCCAAAGCGGCGAAAATAGAAGCGCCCACTGCCACGCGATACCTTGGCCTTCTTTTCTTGGCTGCGCTGCAAAGCCGCAGATCACGCCGCCTAAAATGGACGTTATCAAAGTCAAAATCCACTGCTCGCGGGGCAACCCTGGAACGACCGCGCAGCCGCCTCGGTTTAGACAGGTTTCGAGCGCGTTGATAGCCCCTAGCACCGCGCCGTCTTCACCGTTGTCGCGGACATAGAACTGATTGCCAAAGCGGGTCTGTAGCTCAATCCAAAACGTTCGAGGCAGCAGTGGATACAGCTCATCGCCCACGCTGAAATTAAGCAGATTGCCGCCCCTTGGATCGGCCACCATCATAATGCTGCGGTCATTCAGTCCCCAAAAGTCCTTTACCGCTCGGCCCGGTGTCTGATCGAACTGAGTCAATACCCGTAGCTTCCAACCCGTTGAAGCCTCAAACTCCGGCAGTTCTGTATTTAGATACTCTTCTTGCGCCGTGTTCAAGATGCGCGCTAAATCAATGACGACAGTGGGTTCATCAGGGAGCAGTTCGGGGTTGTTGACCGCATAGGCAGGGGCGGGAGAGAGCGTGAAGAAAATGACTAGCGCTGCGATCGCACCGCTCATCCACTTCCTCGCTACATTTCCTAGGCTTTTGAGCGTTCGCTGGCTTTCAGCGGATCGGGTCATTTGCCGAGGCAGAGCTGTGAAACAAATTCTCATTAGTTAAGGCCGAAGGCAATGACGCCTATCTTTACAGTTGTTTACTTAACTTTAAGATATCAGAATTTTGAGGGGAGAAGGTAGGCGCAATTGGGTGGAAGTTATGAGATTAGCGTGGCGGCGGTGGGGAAAGCGGGGAAGGAGAAGGACTAGGCGTAGGGGTTTTAGTGGGTTTATGAGAGAGATTATGGTCTGGGCGGCGGGTAGGTGGACGGCGACGGCGGCGAGGCTGACCGTTCACTAATACTTTAAGCGCGGCGCTGGCACCCACAAAGAGACTGCGGGTTGTAATTTGGGCTCTTTGGGCTTGGACCCTAGCTTCTACCATGCCTCTATCCACTTGCTCTACGACGCTGCGAGCACTTTGCACACCGCTGCTGACTTCATCGCTTAGCCCAGAGAGTTCTTTGCCAGTTAGGCGTAGCTCATTCAGTGTGTCTGGCAGTTCGCGGTTCAGTGTATCTAGTAGCTTTTCGGCACTTCTAGCTGCCCGTGCGAGCTCTTGTAACGCCAAGATTGCAACGGTGAGCAGCGCGACTAAGCTGATAGTGACTAGCAGTATAGAGATACCAAGCCAGATGAAAGGATTGTTCACTATTCTTCGCGGGCCATTGACTGGGTAGAGGACCGATAAGGCGGCTGTAATCCATTTGTTTTAGGATCATCAACGAATTCGCCGCCAACCCGATCGCTCATTCCCATATCAGCGACGCCGCTAGGCTGACTATCGCTTTGAATGTCGGCCTGTCGGGTCCATTCCTGACGACCAGCCGCACGGCCCGCAATCACGGCTTCGCGCAGCCTAGATAGCGTCTGCTCCCAGTTGCTCAAGCTGCTGTCGGATAGGCGATCAGCCTGAAACTGTAGGCTAGTCGCCAAATCCTCTGCGAGTTCAGGGAGTGCGTCAGCTGATTTTTTGAGGATGCGCCGCGTATCTCTACCGGTGCGCGGTGCGGCCAGAACGCCTGCGATCGCACCAATCGCTGCGCCAATAATCATGCCGCCTAGTAGTCCATCTGATTTACCACCTGCCATCACTAGTGTCCTCTGATGTGAAAGGATTCTAATCAATAGTTACACAACTATGACCGACGGCGCGATCGCCGCCACCGACCGATCTGTATTAGCCAGCTAAGCAAGCGCAGCAGTTGACTAAGCTGACGAGACATTAGCTGTAGCCGAGTCAGTCCCAGTTTGGCCTCTATCAGCTGCGATCGCCTGAGCGTGAGCGCCAGCCCCATCTGCTGAGACTTAACCGCCACTGAATTAGCCGCGCTATGCGATCGCAGCCAGTCCGTCAGCCGCACCAGCTCACACCGCCAGCGCCACAGCACTGTAGTCAGCCACAGCACCAGCGCCGCCAGCAAGCAATTAACGATAACCACTAGCACGTGCGCTGCCAACCCCCTCTACTCCTCTACTTCCCCAGCCTCTGAGCGTAGCCAAACTCCCGATAGCTGAGCGTAACTCGAATCTCGGTAGCTGAGCGTAGCCGTATAGCTTTGCTCTTCTCGCAAAAGTAGCTACCACTCCGACTCATAGCTCATCACCAGCGGCGTCAAACCCAGCTCTTCCGGCTGCTTCGCTGACACTTCAAAGAAAGCTACGATCTCTCTAGCCGTAGGCCGTCCTCGTCTTACCCCAGTCGCGCCCGCCGCAATTACACAGCCGCAGCAGCCAGCATTGCTTTCACTATTGAGCGTCCACTTTTCAATTGCTTCTGAATCGGTCGGATCGTTGATTTCATACTCATTGAATAGATGAAGGTGCCCTTTCGCGGTCTGTAGTAAGCCAATCTGAAATACTTGGGCGCTCATCGGATCGCTGCCCGGATTAAAGCAGATTGACTGGATTCCGCCTTCTAGCTTGATCCGCTCGACTAGCTGTTTTGCTTTAGGCCGAGTCGTTTGAATGGTTAGCACAGGCCATTTTGCCTTGTTAGAGGGCCGCTTCTTCGGCGATATTAGAAAATCTTGATAGTAGACTCGGCGGTGTTCTTTTAGCTGTTCAATCTCTTTGGATCTGTAGACGCCTAGCATGATTAGCGATCCCTCAGGCACGCTGTCATCCACAATATCTGCATTGTCAGAATTCAATAAGCTCTCTGCTAGACCCTCATCTACAGCTAGAGCACCAAAGCCAGCCTCGCTGACGGTTTCTGTTAGGAAAGCCGCTGATACTTCTGGCAGCGTAGAGATCTTGACCGAAATTAGGTCCGGCTCTTCCTTCTGCTTTGACCCTTCTATAGGGACTGGGTTGGGCACGCGAAATCGACTGCTCAAAGGCCGCAGCGAGAAGTCTTTGGCATAGATGTCGTGCTTTTTGACGAACCGATGCAGTGCCTCTAGCGCCACAACTAGGCTGGCAGCTTCTTCCTCAGCTAGCTGCGATCGCAATCCTTCTAGCGGATGCACACTGCCAAAGTCATAGTCCACCGCCGCTGCTGGCAGGTTGCCTTTGGTCGCACCAGCTAAAGGAATCACCCCATCAACCGGATTGAAATTAATAAACAGGCAGTTCTGCTCTAGAAACGCCTGCTGCATCGGTTCGCGCTGGTCGTTGCTATTGAGCAGCTTGTAACGAAACTGACGCAGCGAATCTAGATCGCGATAGAACAGCAGCCCAAACTCCACGCCTGCTATTCCTAGGATTGACAGGTACAGCGTTTCTATTTCCCAGCGATTGAGCTCTATTGCTAGAATTTCTTGCTCACTAAACGCACTCCAAGGTGAGTCTTGCCAGATTGCCGCACACTTCTTTAATAAGATCTCTTCGAAGGCCGCTGGAATTTCTGTCTGCGTAGGCACAGCTGACTGAATTTTTTCAAATATTTCATCGATTACTGGTAGCTCTGGAGAGTGCTCAACCGGAATGTCTAGAGCCTGTAATGCGCCTCTAAGGAAAAACTGAATTTCGCGATCGCACACCACCACCTTCCTAGGTCTAGCCGGATCTACCTGGCCCTGGGGTGTCTCAATAGCCTGCAAAAGCGTTCGCACAATTGCCTCGTGACCTGTCTCCGCAGGTACCACATTCATTCCTCTGACTACGCCCTGCAAGCTATCTACCCACAAGATACAGTCGCCTTTTAGCACGGTGCCATCGTCCCCTACGGCTTGTGGGGTCATTGATAGAGGTCGGCGATCGCACTCCCACACGCTCGTTAGACGAGGCAGCTGGCTCAGACGGCGACAGGTAAAGGGACTCAGTTGATGCATGAGGCTAGGTGTTTCTGATAATTTCTCAGTTTTGAGCGGGCTCAAACAAGATCTTTCGAGCGGGTTCAAACAAGATCTGCCGACTGAAATGAGAATCGTCTGAGATAGGAGCTGTGTCATTCTACCGAGTTTGCGAGCTTTGCCGCACTGCCCTCTGCCACATTGCCCTCTAGCGCAGCAACACAACAGTTAACCGTAGAACTAAAGTCTAAAACCGATGCGCTAAACTATAGCCAATTGTTATCCCCATCGCCTACCGCTATGACCCAAGCTACTGCTCAGTCTACTACCCAGGCAGAGAAAGGCATCCTTATGTCTGAGGCCGCGCTCACTCACGTAAAGGCACTAAGCGACAAGCAAGAAGGCGATTTGTGTCTGCGCGTTGGCGTTCGTCAGGGTGGCTGCTCTGGCATGTCCTACATGATGGATTTTGAAGATCCTAGCAATGTTGGTGAGCACGATGAAGTGTACGATTACGAAGGGTTCAAAGTCGTCTGCGATCGCAAGAGCCTACTGTATCTCTATGGTCTCATGCTCGACTACAGCGACGCGCTAATTGGCGGTGGATTCCAGTTCACCAACCCTAACGCCAACCAAACTTGCGGCTGCGGCAAGTCATTCGGCACCTGATCCTACTTAGTCAGCTTTACTTTCCTAGCGCTACTCTCTCTATATGCAAACCTTAGAAACTCGATTTGAAGATGGCATCGCGCGCTACAAAGATGGCGAGCCAGCCGCAGATCTTCTGCCTATCTTCAAAGATATCTGTACCCAAGCGCCGAAAAACAGCGCTGCTCAAACCTGTCTAGCCTGGCTGTATCTGCTAGCAGATAAGCCCAATGCAGGCTACAAAGCAGCGCAAAGAGCGGTAAAGCTAGCGCCCAAAGATCCTCAAGCGAGAGTTAATCTAGCGATCGCCATGCTCGAAACTGGCAAGAGCGGCGTTCGTGAGCAAATTGACTTAGTTTCTCAGGTACTTTTTGCAGTAGATGAACTTAAAGCAGAAATTCAGGAGAACTTTGAAGAAGGATTAAGAAGAAAGCCTGATTGGAAAAGCCTGAAAAGAATTCAAAAGTGGCTGTTTGAGTCTTGAAAAAGTGATTCTATAAAGCTTTCATCCGATTTGTAGCAAACTATAGCAAAAGCATTACTCAACATTAGTTCACTAAGTAATGCAAACAGAACTCAGATAGATAATATGGGGATCAGCGTTGTCGTTGATCCCCATTTTTTTTGTAAAGTGCTTTCACAACCAGGGTTTTGGTCTCCCAGTCAGGTCAATCCACTGGTAGCTCTGAGCTCTAGAAAAACTCGTTGAGAATGAAAAAATAACTTAACGAGCGATCCCCGATCCGACTGATAAGATTAGGTAAAGCAGCAGATAAGTCTTACTTAACTAAAGTCTTAATTACTTAGACCAACTTCAAGTGATTGAATCGGTTGATTAGATGAGGTCATTAGGCCTGAGTAATTGGATGTAGGAGAGCTACACAGACTTTTTACTACTGCGTTCACCACTTCTAGGAGTCGCTTATTATGAACGTCAAACCAGTTGCAATTAAGCCAGAAACTCGTAATCACAAAGGCTGCTTCGTACAGGATGCAGACTACACCTTTGTCGAATTAGACAAATCTGGCTGGGCTTTGATATGCATTGATGATGCTGTCTGCCACTACGTTGATCCCGATAACCTACTCATCTCGGAGCTCGAAAGCGTTAAAGCAATCTAGTTCTGTTACGGAATCGCTCTAAGGGCGTTTATTCGAGAGTATGAATAGTCAAAAATGGCCGCTTCTGTCGTATGAAGCGGCCATCTTTTTGTGCTTTTCTTTTAGTAGGGGCCTGCGTACGGTGGAACCTGTCTATCGTCTTGATGTGACGCACCAACGAGTTGCGTACTTTACCGAACCCCCCCGACCTCCGCTACGCTTCGGCTACCCCTCCCAAGGGGATATGACGCCTAAACACGTACCGTGCATGCAGCGCCCCTACAATTCCCAAACCTCCTAATTCATGAAAGACCGCTTGGCTAATCTGCTCGATACTGCGCTGATGTTCAACCTATTTTTTGTCCTGCTGAGCTTTGGCTGGTTTGCGATCGCGCTCATCGGCCGAGCCGCTAATGTCAATCTGGGTTTTGACCTGTGGTACAGCCTTTGGGATTCGCTGTTCATGCCTGCGATTGGCGTGCTGATGGCGGGGGCTTTGGTCAGCGGCATCTCTAGCTGGGTCAGCAAAAAGTTTTTGTCTAAGCAAGAAGGGCTTTATACTACTAGACGCTTTACTACTAGACGCTTCTACTACCAGGCGCTTCTAGTCCGCTCGTACCACTTGACGAGTACCTTTGCTAGTCTGTCAGGGTCGTGGCGTACCGTATAGTTTTGCTCGCTCATCACGTTAGCAATCACAATTCGTCGGCCAGAATCAATCACTGCCTTACGATCTAGGATTACTGGCGTTGCCCCTTCTTTGAGGTAGCGGTTGATCGCGGTCTCAGACGGTAGCCGCTTTTGGACTAGGACTGCATCAAATAAGTAGCGTCCGCAGGATCTGTCAATCGCTTCGATATGCTTGGAGACGGTGTAGCCCTGGGTCTCTCCTGGCTCGCTCATGATATTGCAGATGTAGATTCTAGGAACCTTGCGCGCTGCGATCGCCTCTACTAGCTCTGGTACCAAAAAGTTTGGAATGATGCTGGTATACAGGCTGCCGGGGCCAACAATAATGTAGTCAGCCTCGTTGATAGCCTCTACCGCCTGAGGCAGCGCTGGTGGATTCTCGGGCAGGCAGCCAATCTCATCAATACTGCCGCCAGCTTTAGTGATGTTCGACTCGCCCTCAATGTAGCGGCCATCGCTTAGAGTTACCCACAAGCTGACATCACTAAGCGTCGCAGGCAGTACCCGGCCCCGAATTGCCAGCACCTGAGAGCTTGCTGCGATCGCCTGCTCCCAGTCACCTGTGATCTCGTTCATTGCCGACAAAAACAAATTGCCGAAGCTGTGACCGCTCAGCCCAGTTCCCGTCTCAAACCGATACTGAAATAGCTCCGTTAGCAGCTTTTCCTCATCGGCTAGCGCCGTCAGGCAGTTGCGAATATCGCCAGGTGGAATACCGCCCATTTCCCTTCGCAGCCGCCCTGAAGAACCCCCATCATCCGCCACCGTGACAATTGCGGTAATGTTAGCGCTGTAGTGCTTTAGTCCGCGCAGCAGCGTAGAGAGACCGGTGCCCCCACCCACAACCACAATGCGTGGCCCTCGGTTTAGACGGCGATGAGTGGCGATCGCATCCCACAGGTTGTCCTCCCCGTTGGCAGGCAGCAGCACCTCCACAATTGTACTAAGCGTGCGAGTTTGCCCCCATACAAGTAGCAACAGCCCGCCGAGAACCGCCAGCGGACCACTGACATAGCTAGGCACTAGCTGAGTAATCAAATTAAGCAGGTTGCCGACAAACTTTACCGTGTAGAATACCGGCGTTAGCTTCAGCCAAACCATCACGCCAAGGCCGATTGCCACAATTCCCACTGTGCTCAAAAACAGCCAGCGTTTAACAAATAGTCCCGGTTTTAGCCACCTCGCCCAGCGCCGAGGCGTTGCATATAGCTTTCTACGAGTTGGGCGCATAGCGAGTGTAAACGGCTGTTGGAATCGCAGTTGGAATCATACTGCACTAGGTTTATACAGTAGTAGGAAGTGTCCGCCAACTCCCTAGCTTCTACTCTATAGCTTCACCCCTCCCGCCTGTTTATGATTAATCCCTCTTCTTCCGATAGCGAAACTAATACTAACCCTTCTCCCTGCGGCCCAGACCCTCTAGTTAGCGCGAAAGGAATCTCTAAGCAGTTTGGGAACAACAAGGTTTTAGATGGTGTAGATCTCGATTTGCAACCGGGGGAAGCGGTCGCCATCATCGGTCCCTCAGGAACGGGAAAATCGACCATCTTGCGAATTATCGCGGGTCTGCTGCCAGCTGACGAGGGTGACATTTGGGTAGGTGGTCAAAAGCGTGTCGGACTCATAGAAGATGCCTCCGATCCGTTTGGAATTGGTATGGTCTTCCAGCAGGCCGCCTTGTTCGATTCGCTGACCGTAGAAGAAAATGTTGGGTTCTTGCTGTATCAGCACTCTAATCTCTCTCGCCGCGAAGTTAAATCGCTGGTTCATAAGGCACTTTCTGTCGTCGGTCTGCCGGATATCGCCGATCGCTACCCGGCGGAGCTATCCGGCGGCATGCGCAAACGAGTCAGCTTTGCTAGAGCAGTGATGGCTAACCCCAAGAACCCAGCCGATAGCCCAGCTCTTTTACTGTACGATGAGCCAACAGCGGGACTCGATCCGATTGCCTCCACCGTTATTGAAGACCTGATCCGAGAGCTCCATGTAGAAAAGACGTGCCAGTCTTACCTGATTGTTACCCATCAGGAAAGTACGATTCGCCGCACCGCCGATCGCCTCATTTTTCTACACGGTGGGCAGGTACAGTGGAGCGGGAGCGTCAAAGAAATTGACACCACAGATAATCCGTTTGTACGCCAGTTTTTCAGTGCTCAAATAGAGGGGCCAATCCACGTAGGAGGATAAAAGATTCATGCGGGCACGAACAATTCGAGAAGGCTCCGTAGGACTGCTGATTTTGTTAGGAATTGGTCTGTTTGGAGGGCTAGTACTGTGGCTGCGTGGCTTTAATCCGGCAAATCGCCCTTACACACTAGTGGCAGAATTCGACGATACGATGGGCGTCCAGATTGGTACCCCAGTAATGTACAGAGGTGTTGCTGTTGGCCGGGTGACCTCGATTACGCCGCAGTCGAACTCTGTAGAAGTCGGCTTGGAAATTACCGCCAAGGAGCTGCGAATTCCCAACGAGGTACTGGTTGAAACGGTAGAATCGGGTCTGATTGGAGAAGTTTCAGTAGAGATTACGCCGCTAGTTGAGCTGTCTGAAGCGGCTAGAGAGATTTCCCCACGTGGTGGGGAGTGTGATAGTGGCCTCATTCTCTGTGATGGAGACCGATTGGAAGGGGAACTAGGCCCTAGCTATGAAGCGTTGCTACGATCAACGACTAGCCTAATGGAGCTTTACGCCGATCCAGAAGTCTTAGAGAACCTGAAAGTAGTTCTAGAGAACGTGTCCGAAGCAACGGCAGAGGCAGGTAACTTAGCGCAAGAAGCGACCCAGCTGACGCAGACGGTAGGCAACGAACTAGGCCCACTTTTGGACGCGGCCCGGTCCGCAACGGGCGCTGCTTCAGGCGCTGCCCTTCAAATTCAAAGTACGGCGGAGCAGTTCTCTTTGAC
>CAVYWR010000022.1:0-15726 GCA_963772185.1 uncultured cyanobacterium
TCAAACTTGTCACTCAAGCACTCCACCTGAGTGACAACATCTCCTTTGACAATCCGATATTTCTGTTCAGACTTGGCGACCTTCTGCCAGTTCTGCGTCACGATCTGACAGGCCGCTCCAGACTTCTCGATTCCCACCACTTCCGCCGCGCCACGACACAGTGCCTCTGCGCCCATCGCCCCGCTACCTGCGCACAGATCTAGCCAGCGGCAGCCCAAAACCCGCCCCTGCCAGATATTAAAAAGCGCCTCTCTCACCCGCGCTGACGTTGGCCTTGTCGCCTCGCCCGCTAGCGTTTTGATTTCGCGATTGCCATAGATTCGGATTGGCATCTACTGCTCAGTCGCCAGATCGTCTGGGGTGATAGTCTCTGGGGCTGTCAAACTGCTCTCTGCTGGCATACCTGCTAGGCATTCGTCCAAATCGTTAATGGACTCTAGTTCTAAGAAGCGATCGCTCAAACTATCCAACTGCTCGTCTGATAGCTGCTCGATGCGACTGACCAACTCTTCTGAAAGCTTACCTAGTTTCAAAGAGAGTAGCTTAACAATTGTTTCACTACATCCTTTTTTTCGGCCTTCCTCTCGGCCTTCCTCTCGGCCTTCCTCTCGGCCTTCCTCTCGGCCTTGTTGTAATGCATCCTGAAATACGCGGGTTTGCCTCATTTCTACATTTCCAAGCATGGCGGCTAGTACCTCTCTTTCAAAGTTTGGAAACTTGTATACGATTATTGTCTCAACTAAGCCTAAAATTTGCGACTCCGATAGCTCAATTTCCCCTGGCTGGGTCTTGGTCTTGGCGAGGATAGATTTAGCTCTTTCAACAGCTACAGCCGGAGTGGAGACGATTAGCTGGAAGATGGCAGGACCAATGGAATCTGGAGAAATGTTTTCAAAATCTTCTAGATAGATTCGATGTATCTGCGGACTGTTTAGTAGAACTTGAAAAGCCTGTTGATCAGTTGGTTCCCGACTACGCTTTTCAAAAATCACAATCGCTTGCCAGTAGCTGACTTGCGGATTGCGGCGCAGAAATAGAAAGATTTCGGCAAAAAATCGTCTGTAGAATGCTTTGTCCTTCTGAAACTGTACCTCTACCAAAATTATCGGATTATTGGCATTCTCAACTGCGGGAGTCAATACGCCATCAATCCGAAAAGCCGTCTGTTTCACTTCTACCGATCTGAACTTATATGCCTGGTCGGTTTGCGCGCTGATTAATCTGACCAGGATTTCTGGGGCCGTCTGAAATAGATCGTAGAAAATATGGTCAGTTTGCATAAGAGACACCTTACACAAGATAGGAACACCAGTCACTCCAGCCGCCAGGGTAGAGCCTGTACATTGGGTGTCCTGCCATGACTAGCGAGAAGAGGTTGACGCAGGCAGTAACGCCTGAACCACAGTAGACAATGGTCTCAGGCTGAAGGTCTAGCTGGCTCCAGTAGTCCGCTAGCTCGTCCATACTTTTGAGGTGACCTGATTCAGTGCTGATGTTTTGCCAGAATGAGTTGATTGAACCGGGAACGCTACCGGCGACCGGATCGATCGGTTCTACTTCGCCACGCCAGCGTTCGGGCGATCTAGAGTCGATGACAGTTACGGTGGGCAGATCTTTCTGAGCTTTTACCGTTTCGATATCTACGACCCAACCAGATTGAGGTTCAGGATTAAAGCTGCCCTTGCGCTTGGGTGGAACTGCTTGACTGAGTGGCAGACCAGCAGATTTCCAGGCCGAAATGCCGCCGTCTAGAAGAGAAACATTCTCGTGGCCTAGATAACGCAGCATCCACCATAGCCGGGCGGCAAAGGCAAACCGTGAGTCGTCGTAGATCACAATCCGAGTCGGGCCTAAGGAGGACGCCGAGTGAATACCGAGCTGGTTGAGTTTGGTAGTGAATGTGTCCCAATCTGGCAGCGGGTGCCGTCCGCCATGTGTTTGTACTGACTGAGAAAGGTCTTGATTGAGATTTAGGTAGTAAGCGTCGGTAATATGACCGTCCTGATACTGCGCTCTACCTGAGTCGGGCTGGGCCAGTGAGAATCGCGTGTCGATGATGACCAGATTCGGATCGTCTAAATGCTCAGCGAGCCAGTGGACATTGACGAGATTGGCAGAGGTTTCCATAGCTGGGCGATCGCACACAACACCCATCATTATCTACGAAGCCGTTATCTGTGGATCTTTGCCCACCGCTTTCTCCACGGACCTGTCGGCATGAGATTAGAAGTCGACTGCGCTTGGAGGCGTCTAGTCAGGATTTCTGTGGCGGTTGAGCCTAGCGTGGGGTCGCTGTAGGGAATGGCCGCTCTAGTTTGCAGATGTTCTTGTTCCTGTAGTGAGAGCGGCGGTAAGTGCTGTGGAGAAAAGCTAGCAATCGTTCCAGGCCATTTACGACCCCCTGCGGCGGTAGAGCCGATGAATAAACCGATTGATTGCAGCGATGCACGGACGGCAGCGGCACATGAGTAGGTGACTATTACACCGCTTCTAGGGTTCAGGCAGCTAGCAACAAGACGCAAGAATTCTACCGTCCACAGCTGTGGGCAGTGCTGCGGCGAGAACGGATCAAGAAAGATAACATCGGCCTGCCAGTTTTGAGCCACCAGGGTCTGAATTTGTTGACGCGCATCGCCTAGCAGTAGCTGTGCTGAGAAGGTTTCTCGCTTAGATTCGTAGCCAGACTGCCAGCTCTTGTAGGACTTGCTGTACAGCGTCGGGATAGGGCTGAGTGAGATTGTGGGCGATCGCACTTCTAGCCACTTCCACGTTAATCTCCAGCCCGCGTAAATCCACACAACACTGCAGATTCACTCTCCAGATAGTGTCTAATGCAGCCGCCGTGTTGTATCCCAGTCCGTAGCACACATCTAATATAGACAGGTTTTTCTGCTGTGCTTTTTGAGCGATGTTCGCCGCTTCGACGTAGGTTTTTTGCGCTTCGTTGCAGGCTCCTTCACGGCTGTGGAACCACTCCCCAAACTCGTCGGAATAAAACGTATTTGACCCGTCGCTCGTCTTAATCGGTGTGAACACAGCCTTAAACCGCTTTTTGGTTGAGCGCCGCGCAGGCTACAGTCTTCTCAATTCTTTGCTGCCGGGTTTGCGATCGCTTGGCCATTTTAATCCACTGTAGAATCCCCTTCTTAGCTGAAGGACTAAACTTCTCAAAGTTTTGCTTGGCTACCGCATTAGCCGCTAGCGCTGCGGCAAGATCCTCGGGAATCAGCAGCGCTTCTACATCGTCTAAAAAAGTCCAAGACCCGTCTGCTTTCGCCGCTTTAATCTTTTCCATCCCCGCAGGCATCATCAACTCAGACTCGATTAGCTGTTTCACTCGCTCTTTATTTAGCTTTGACCAAACACTCTTTGGTTTACGCGGAGAAACTAGCAGCATGCTGCGATCTGCATCTAGCTTTCGAGGCAGGCTATCGATCCAGCCAAAGCAAAGCGCCTCTTCCACAACAGCGTCATAGGACAAATAGCGATCGCCTGTGTGTTTCTTATACGTCACCAACCAAATACTCTCGCAGCGTGCATGGTTTTCATGCAGCCAATTGCGCCAAGCCTGGCGACTAACAACTTCTATACGCTCAAGGTTATCTAACTTAGCCATCACAAAAAATCTACGAACTTTTAGCCAACCGAAATCACGGGCATTCTGAGACCAAACACATCGCACCGTTGAAGGCTATGACTATACAAGCAGGGCTCTTTCAGCTCAATATGAGTGACCACCATGCAGTGCTCGGATTTTCTCTAGCCGCAGATCCCAAAAAGCTGAGGAAACGCTATCTAAAGATAGCCCGTCAGCTTCATCCTGATAGCTTGCGAGATGTTTCTGAAGCGCAGCGCCAGCTTGCCAGTCAGCTACTGTCCAAGCGAGTCAACCCTGCTTATGAAACCCTTAGCCAAGACAAGCTGGCAAAAGAGCACGAGATTCTGCTGACGATGAAACAGCAGCAGCTAGTGGCCTCGCCTGAGCTGGTTCCTTTGAAGAGCGATCGCGCCAAGCAGCTGCTAGCAAGCAGAAAGCTAGAAGCAGACTACGCGGCTGCTATCGAGGAGATCGCTAGCACACAGTTTAGCGATCTGAGTCAAGTGGAGTCTATTATCGGCGAACTAAGCGAGATCAACGCTGCTTATCTAATAAAAACTAAACAGTCGTCTGCGTCTACTGGTCTTGCGCTACTGCGACAAAAACGGCTGCCACAGCAGCAAAGCCCTCTGAGAATGCAGCTCGTCCTACAAGAGTGCGGTCGTCTCATGCCACTATTATCGACAGCTACATTCGCCGTGCCAAAGAATTTGAATCGCAGCGGGACTACTCTCGCGGTATTTTAGAACTGCGAGAAGCGATCAGCTCCCATCCCCAAAGCGCCTCCTGCCATGCTTATCTGGCTAGTCTGTATCTGCGATCCGGGCAGGCGACAATGGCAAAGATACATGCCAAGCAAGCACTCACCTTCGACCCTGAGAACCAGACCGCTCAAACGGTACAGGCCAGAATCGCTGAAAGTGAAACGCAAACAGGCCGCCAGCAAACTGCTGCTAAAAAGGGCAGCGCTAACGCTGCAAAAGCAACAGCGAAAGGCAGTAAAAAGGGACAGGGAGGCGGTCTTTTAAGCGGATTGTTTGGTGGAAAAAAGAAGTAAATGCCCGAAGGGAACTTAGAAGGAAAGACATATCAGCCTCCTACCGGCGGCCGGGATCTGCTACCGCTAGACGTCGTTCAAAAACGCTGGATAGAGGATCAGATTAGAGGAAGTTTTTCATCGCTGGGGGTACCACCGCATCATTACCTCCACGGTGGAGACGATGGACACGCTGATGGCGGGTGGTGCGATCGAGCGGATTGAAGTAATTGAGCTGCAAATGAACCAGCTAGGCGGACAGCGGCTAGGTCTGCGCCCAGAGCTGACAGCTTCGATTGCTAGGGCGGCGGTGACCCGATTGGCTTCGGTTACCTACCCCCAGCGGCTTTACTACAACGCGAATGTCTTTCGGCGATCGGCAACGGGTACCCAGGGCGGGCAGCAGGAGTATCACCAAGCGGGCATTGAGCTACTAGGCAGTAGCAGCCTGATGGCGGATGTAGAAGTCCTATTGCTAGTGGCTGACTGCCTGAGCGCGCTAGAGCTGTCTGATACGCATATTGTGTTGGGCGAAGCGGCTTTGACCTATTCCTTGCTGTCACCGTTTCCAAAAGGAAAGCGTGAGGCAGTTCGGCAGTGTATTGCCAAGCTTGATCGGGTGGCACTAGAGAGTCTGGATCTACCGCCAGATTTGCAGTCGTTAGCACTGCGGCTGATGGACTTGCGCGGTGAGCCTAACGAGGTTTTTGCGAAGCTGTCGGATTTTGACTTGAATGATGAACAGCGGGCGATCGCATCTCAGCTAAAGGCACTGATCAACCTGCTCAATCTCGAACGACAGCAGGGCACCAACGTCCCATCTATCATTCTAGATCTCAGCCTGATTCGTCCTTTTGACTACTACACCGGCATCGTATTTGAAGTGGTCAATCGCGCTCAGCGAGTAGGGCAAGGCGGACGCTATGACGACTTGCTGTCGCTTTACGATCCGGTGCCAGAGAGCAATGGCTTTCCGGGGATTGGCTTTGTGCTCAATATTGAAAAGCTGCACAGAGCGCTGCTGCCAGATAGCCAGATGCCAAAAGAGACGCCGCCCAGCGACTGGCTGATCGTGCCAAAGGATGAAGCGGCAGCGGCAGCAGCGCTGAGCTATGCGCAAAAGGCTAGACAGTCGGCGAATGTGGTGAGAGTGGAGATGAGTTTGGATCTAGATCAGTCGGTAGATGAGGTGCGGGCGATCGCGCGCAAACGCAAAATTAGTCGAATTGCTTGGATTTCTGAACAAGGCTTGCCCGAAATCGAGATTGTTAACTAAGCTGAAATGGAGCGACCACCGTCGCACAACATTTATTGAATGAGAGAAAACTTTGTCCCACACTATTGTGACCAACGTTTGTGAAGGCGTTGCCGATTGCGTTGACGCCTGCCCAGTAGCCTGCATTGACGAAGGCCCAGGCAAGAACAAGAAAGGCACCAACTGGTATTGGATTGACTTTGATACCTGCATTGACTGCGGTATCTGTTTGCAGGTCTGCCCAGTCGAAGGTGCAATCTTGCCAGAAGAAAAGCCAGAGCTACAGCAGACGCCTTAGATCAAAGCCAGGTCACAGATGCCCTGCGCAGAAGGAGACCCTAAGCATTATCAATACAAGATGATGGAGAAGCCTAATGTATCAGTTGACAGTGGAGTATCCAGAAACGTTGCCAGACGCAGTGGGAAGCACTTCAGAACAGTTTGAGCAGGAAGCTAAGTGGGCGATGGCAGTGAAGCTATTTGAAATGAAGCGGCTTTCTTCTGGAATGGCAGCAGCTTTGATCAACGTAGATCGGGTTACATTTCTGCTCAAGCTGGCGGATTATGGCGTACCGATGATTGATCTAACTGAGGCTGATCTCCTGTCTGATTTAGCCAGTGCCTGATCCCCAGTCAATCGCAATTAATACATCGCCGATTCTTGCGCTGGTGGCCGCCTGGGGAAGGTTAGATCGGCTACAGCCGCTGTATAAAGAAGTCCGAGTTTCGTTTGAGGTGAGAGAGGAGATTTTGAAAGGCGGACTCAATAATTTTGGCGTGGCAGAGTTTCGGGCAGCTAGCTGGTTACGACAAGAAACAACGCCTATTAAAATCTCTCCTCTCCTCCTGAATTCTCTAGACTTAGGAGAAGCCTCTGTTATTCAGCTAGCGCTCGACCAATCGATCAATACAGTCTGCATCGATGAAGCAGTAGGCCGTAGAGTTGCTAGACTCAGCGGCTTGTCTTTGACGGGTTCAGTAGGTATTTTGCTTAAGGCAAAGCAGCGAGATTCAGCGATGTCTGTGAGAACGGCCATAGACAATATGCTGAGCCACAACATTCATCTAAGCAAAACGGTAATTGACTTTGCGTTGACTAGGTCTGGCGAATCATAAATTTTCTCTTGATTGACTTTTTTATTATTCATAGCTAGCTAGACAGATTGAATCTCTGCAACCTTTCCTGTAGAAGCTGAGGGAGTTCTTTAGATAGCTCAGACTTTTTCTCGAAAATCAGACGATTGCGGGTGGGAGTGTCGAAGGGGAACTGTCCGGGCATATCCGAGCGTTCCATCTGGGCTAGGATTAGCTGCTCGGGGCGTTTGCTCTGGAGGGCGTAGCCCATTTCGACGCAGACTTTGGGACTAGGGACGAGCTGAGGGGGCGTGCCGTCGATGGTGTGGATGGGGGTGCCGTCGGCGATGAAGAGGAGCGATCGCCTGATCTGTCGCATGAGAGTGCTGTTGATTTTGACTGCGCCTTGGCTGAGGCGGTTGGACTCGATTAGGCTGATGGGCAGGCGAGATTTATTGTTGAACTTTTTAATAAAGGCTTCGAGAGCGTCGCGCAGCAGGTCGCTAGAGTCGGTGTACTCGGTCTGGTAGCTGAAGAAGATGGTGGGATCAAGATTGGAGAGGGAGTCTTGCTTGGCAAAGTAGATTTCGTGGCTGATCAGATCGATGTTGGCGATCGCATACACCCCGCTGCCTTCGATATAGAACTCTACCCGGTCTCCTTCTAGGTAGCGCTGGAACCAGTCTGCCTGCTTAACGTCTTCTATATCTTCTAGAAAGTCCGCTCTCAGCGCCGATTTTAGCAGGCTATTTTTGGCTAGGCGCAGATCGTGAGGCCGATTTTCTAGCTCGCGGATCGGTTCGTAATCGCTGAGATACCAAGCTTTAAGCGCGATAATAGCCATTTGCGGCAGGTGTCCTTATTTTTCATCCTTTTACTTTAAATTATTACCACCGAGAAAAACGCTCTTAAAAGCAAAAGTAATACGTTTGTTCTACTTCTCTCTTTTCGGTTATCTGATTGTTTCTATGGTTTCCGAAGGGGAAGATTTGCGATGGTAGGCGTAGTATCGGCAGGGCATGAGCAGACGGCAGCGGCGGGCAAAGAAGTTTTGCTAGCGGGTGGAAATGCATTTGACGGGGCGATCGCATCTCTCTTTGCGGCCTGTGTAGTAGAGCCAACCCTCACTTCTCTGGGCGGCGGCGGTTTCTTGCTAGCTCATCAACGGCAAATCATCAAACGGATACCCTGTTCGATTTTTTTACGCAGACACCCAAGTCCCGCTCTACCTGTGCCAGTCCCGATTTTTACCCAATTGAGGCGAATTTTGGCGACACGGTTCAAGAGTTTCATATTGGGCTAGCGTCGATCGCGGTGCCGGGAGTATTGGCCGGAGCGCTAGCTGTTCATGAAAAGCTGGGCCGACTACCGCTAAAGACTGTGGCAGAACCGGCGATCGCACTGGCTCGTGATGGCGTTATCGTCAGCGACTTTCAAGGCTATTGCTATGGGTTGCTAGATGCGATTTTGATGGCGACGCCAGCGTCTAGGCAGATCTATGCGCCCGCAGGCCATCGGCTGCAAGCGGGTGAGCGGCTGCGGATGAGTAAATTTGCCGATACGCTGGAGTATCTAGCTGGCTTGGGCCACCAGGAGGCACGAAAGGCTTTCTATGAAGGTGCGATCGCCCAGCAGATTGTCAAAGACTGCGCTGAGAAGGGTAGGCTATCTGACGATGGCTGACTTTCAGGACTATCGAGTAATTGAGCGGACGCCGCTAAGAATCAACTATCGCGGGGTGCAGATGCTGACCAATCCGCCGCCGAGCGCTGGCGGTTCGCTGATTGCTTTTTGCCTAGAGCTATTAGATCGGTTTGATTTGCGGGCGCTGGGGTTTGGGTCGGCGCAGCATTTGAGCTTGCTTTCTCAGGCAATGCGATGGACCAATGAAGCGAGGCGATCGCATCTAGACACTTCACTTTTTGACCCAGACATTGCCGACAAATTTCTTTGCCCTGACCTAATCGAGAAATACGCCGAACCGCTAAACGCCCTAATGGGTAAGGGTCTCAATCGATGGGGCAGCACCACGCATATTAGCGTTATGGACGACGAAGGCAACGCGGCTAGTGTGACGACTTCTAATGGAGAAGGGGCTTCCTACGTTGTGCCTGGAACGCAGATCATGCTGAATAATATGCTGGGCGAAGAAGATCTCAATCCTCACGGGTTTAATAGCTGGCCGCTGGACCAGCGGATGTCGTCCATGATGGCCCCGACGATGATATTGCAAGATCAAAAGCCGCAGCTAGTGTTAGGCTCGGGAGGCTCAAATAGAATCCGCACTGCCATCTTGCAAGTGATTTGTAATGTGCTGGACTTTGATATGTCGATGGCACAGGCAGTGGAGGCACCCCGAATTCATTGGGAGAATGGCGTGTTTCACCTAGAGCCTGGACTGAACGCTCAGCCGATAGCGCCAGAGCCTGAAAGCGATGAGACTGGCAGCGATGAGACTGTAGCTAATCAGAATGGAACCGACGAGATAGTGCAGTGGCAGCAGACCAATATGTTCTTTGGCGGCGTGCATACGGTGGGGCGAACGGACTCCGGTCTATCAGGCGCAGGCGATCCCCGGCGCAGCGGCGCAGTTAGATAGCACTTGTGTTCTGTGGCTTATGCAAAAAATCTCCCGCTCAAAAGATCTTAGGCCGGAAGTGGCTTAGCAGGTTGAAGAAATGAGATTGCGATTTTCTAGGAAGGCTAAGCCGTCAGGATCTGCTAAAGCTGCTAGTACAGCAGCAAAATCGGGAGTCGTTCTAGAGTCTAGGGCTTTTTTAAAGCTGGCAGTTCCACTGGCGATCGCACAAGTCGCCCAGTTTGCTGTTAGCTTTGTCGATACCATCATGATGGGCCATCTCGGTACGGCGAGTTTGGCCGCAGGTGGACTGGCATCGGCGACCTTTCAGATGTCGCTGACTGTCGTGACTGGCTTTGTGATGTCCGTAGGAGTGCTGGCCGCAGAAGCCTATGGGGCAGACCAAAAGCACCGCCTGACCGGGTTGGCTAGACAGGGTATGTGGCTGTGCTTGCTTCTGGCAATTCCGTTTATGCTCCTGCTGAGCCAGATGAGCACCGTGTTCATTTTCTTACAGCAGCCAGCAACGGTGGCTAGACTGGCGCAGCATTACTACAGCGGTATTGCTTTTGGGGTGTTACCTGCGCTTTTGTTTGCGATGCTGCGCGGCTACCTGTCGGCGTTCTCTTTGGCCAATGTGGTAACGGGTGTGGTGGCGATTGGCACGGTGTTTAATATCGCCTGTAACTACGTGCTGGGCTTTGGCAAATTCGGGTTTCCGCGCTTAGAGCTGCTAGGGCTAGGCATAGGCAGTTCGTTGAGCCTTTGGCTGATGTTTGGACTGTTCTCGCTGTATATTTTGCGGCACCCAGAGCTGAATCAGTATCAGTTTTGGCGAGGCTGGCAGCATCCGAACGGTCAGATTTTGCGGCAGCTAGTGGCGGTTGGCCTGCCGATTTCGGTGACACTGGTTTTAGAGCTGGGCATGTTTATGACGCTGGCGTTTATGGCGGGCAGTCTGGGGACTGAGGTACTAGCGGCGCATCAGGTCGCGTTTCAGGTGATTGCGCTGATCTTTATGGTGCCGATTGGGATGTCGCAGGCGGTGACGACCAGAGTGGGACTGTGGTTTGGCCGGGGTGACATTTTGGGAGCTAGGCGGGCTGGGTTTGTAGCGATCGCGTCAGTAGCAGTCTTTCTAGGCATCACGGCGATTACGCTGTTTGCTTGCCGTCCGTTGCTGATTGGTCTATTTATTACTGGGCAGGATGCGAACAGTGTGAGGGTGGTGGCGATCGCGATGAATCTACTACTGATTGCCTCTATCTCACAGATGCTAGACGGCGTGCAGCGGGTATCGATGAGCGCGCTCTATGGACTGCAAGATACGAAAGTGCCGATGATCTTGAGTGCGATCGCCTTCTGGGCAATCGGTATCACCAGCGGCTATGTGCTTTGCTTTGTCGCTGGCTGGGGTGTTATTGGCTTATGGATTGGCCAGTACACAGGCGCAGCCGTTGCAAGCATCATCTTCGTCTGGCGCTTCTATCGATTGACTAGTAAACAGTCAGTCCAGCAGCCAACGATAAAATAGAGACTCATCCACTAACCAGAACGATCTTTACTCTCGCTGAAGAGATTTCAAGGCTATAGTCAAATGACTTCAACCATCGCTGCTCGAAAAGTCAAACTTCACGATCTGAAGACGAAATTCGGACTGCGGCTAGTTCAAGATGAGTCGTTTTTCACAGAGTGGACTGATAATCTACCAGAGGTGACTCAGTCGGAAAGGAGCGCCCTAGATCGAATAAAGCGCAATTACCTTTACCTGCTGGAATATCCAGTAATGGAGAGCATTGTGAAAGATGGTGGTACTCTCTCCTTTGCTAGACATGGCTGGATTTTACCAGCCTCCCTTTCGAGTAGAGGGCGAGAGAAATATTAAGGTTTCAGCAGAAGACGAAGGCGAAGTGATTCAGGGCTATATCGATGTGGTTGTCGTCCAGGCTCAGCTGTGGGTCACCACTATCGAAGCGAAAAACTCAGAGTTTTCGATTACGAAAGCAATTCCTCAGACCCTGGCATACATGCTCGCAGCGCCAGAGACAAGAAAACCTAATTTTGGTCTTGTCATGAACGGCAGCGAGTTCCTATTCCTAAAGCTAACCCAAGATCAAATACCGCAATACGCCACATCCAATTTGTTTTCTCTACTCAATCGTGGTAATGATTTGTATACCGTTATGAGTATCTTGAAACATTTCAAAGCGCTTATGCAGACAGAATCTGTAGCAAACTAGCTCTTCAATCTACGCATATCAACAATTTACGACTCTGTTAGGTAGGTGTATCGGTTCATGCCTGCTTTGTAGTTGTCCATTAGTTTTCTAGCTTCTTCGATAGTGATTTGGCCTTGATTCAATGCCTGCTCGGAGCGGCGGCGAATCTGTTCGATCATGTCCTCGGGATCGTATTGCACTTGCTGTAGGACTTCGTCGGTGGTGTTGCCGCGTACGACGTGCTCGATGGTGTAGCCCTGCTGAGTTTTAGCTTTTGACGCGAGATGAATGTGGACGGTGTTGATATTGCCGAAAAGGTTGTGGAGATTGCCAAGGGTTTCTTGATATGCGCCGACTAGAAACATGCCCAGATAGTAGGATTCGTCGGCTTTAAGAGAATGAAGTTCTAGAATGTCTTTTGTTCCTTTGGGGCCGATGAAACGGTCGATTTTGCCGTCGCTGTCGCAGGTGAGATCGGCGAGGGTGGCGCGTTTGGTGGGTTCTTCGTTGAGTCGATGGATGGGCATGATTGGAAAGAGCTGATCGATTGCCCAGGTGTCTAGAGCGGCTTTGAAAAGAGAGAGATTGAGATAGTAGATAGAGGCCATGCTGTTTTCAAGGTGCTCTAGTTCTTCAGGCACGTAATCTTGCTGCTGTAATAGTGCAACAATCTTTTTGCAGCATCCCCAGTAGAGTCTTTCGACTCGGGCGCGTTCGGCTAGGCGAAGATAGTTAAGATTAAACAGGCTAGCGGCTTCTTGTTTGAACTGAACGGCGTCGTTGAAAGCTTCTTGATAGCTGTCGGCGTTGACGGTGGTGTAGATATCCCAAAGTTCGCGGATCAGGTTGTGTTCGCCGTCTTGGTAGGGGGTAGGGTCTTCGGGAATGGCTTCGCTGGTGCCGAGAACGTCGAAGACAAGGACGGACTGGTGGGAGGCGATCGCGCGTCCACTTTCACTTACCAACGTTGGCATCGGCACCTCTCTAGCCACGCAGGCATCTCTCACATGCGCGACGACATCGTTCGCGTAGTTCTGCACGCTATAGTTCTTTGACCCTTGAGAATTGGTCTTTGACCCGTCATAGTCCACGCCCAGACCACCGCCGACATCGAGATAGCCCATCGGTGCGCCCAGACTGACTAGCTCCACATAGATTTGACAGGCTTCGCGCATGGCTTCTTTGATCACGCTGATGGCGTTCACCTGTGAGCCAATGTGAAAATGCAAAAGCTGAAGGCTCTCTAGCATGTCTGCGGCAGCAAGCTTTTCAACTACGGTGATGATCTCGGGAATGGTGAGGCCAAATTTGGCGCGATCGCCCGCACTAGTACCCCATCGGCCAGAGCCCTTAGCAGCCAGCTTGGCCCGCACGCCTAGACTGGGCTGGATGCCGAGGCGCTTTGCCGTCGCGATCGCAATGTCAACCTCTTCTACCTGCTCTAGTACGATGATTGGCTTTTGGCCTAGCCGCTGGCCTAGCATGGCCGTCTCAATGTACGACTCGTCTTTGTAGCCATTGCAAATGATCAGCGCGCCTGGCGTGTTTAGGCTCGCTAGCGCAATCATCAGCTCGGGTTTGGTGCCCGCTTCTAGGCCGAACTGAAAAGCTTTGCCAAAGCGCACTAGGTCTTCGACAATGTGCCGCTGCTGATTGCACTTGACCGGAAAGACGCCCTGATAGATGCCTTCATAGCTGTAGCGCGCGATCGCCTTGGCAAAGCAAGCATTCAGACGCTCTAGGCGATCGGCCAAAATTTCAGAAAACCGGATCAGGACTGGGAGCTGAAAGTCTCTTTGCTTTAGCCCTTCTACTAGCTTTTTTAGATCTAGAGAGCCACCGCGATCGCCCTGCGGAGACACGGTGATATTCCCCCTAGCGTTGATGGAAAAATACGGCTCGCCCCATCCCTTGATCCGATACAGCTCCTCGCTATCTTCAATGGTCCAGCGAGCATCTGATTCCTGCTCTTTCTCAGCGATCGGCAGCTTTGCTGGCTCGACGGGCAAGTCAGCGGTCGAATCGGTAGGCGTGTAAGTTAGGCTCACAGGGACAGAGGACTCCTCAAATGCTTTGGGCGGTCTTTTGGACAGAGTTTGATTATGGTATCTCGCAGCCGCGCTTGGATACTAGCTAAGCGCGGTATAAATGCAAAGGTTGTTGTCTTGTGTATTCACGGATTTTTGCGGGGTTTAGGGCGAGATCGGTCGACTTACCCGCTTTTTGTATTATGGTCAGGTATCTCGCTTTTTCGCTTTTTTCTTAGTGCCTCTACTCATCACACCAAAAGCATGAGATATTTCTCTCCCCGTGCTACGTTTGCTCGTACCGCTATCGTCCGCGCTGTTTTACTACGGGCTACATTTGCTCGCGCTATGAATAGTCTTGTTCCTAGACGAACTCGGGCGCAGCGGAAGAGATCGACCAGAATAAGTCTGACGTTTGCATTAGTCAAGACGCTAGGCGCAGATACAGCGATGCTGCTGGCTGGCTGGTTAGTAAGCGTACTGTCTGTGCAGGCGATGGAAACGCTGACTGTTCCCTATCATAAGGTTGCGGTGCTGTTGCCGCCTGGGTGGTTTGTTGTAGTTGGCTGTTTGTTGCTTCCTAGCGTCTGGCTAGCTGTCGATCTGAGCAAAGCGCTGAGCTATCCACAGGCACTGCCGTTTGCTGGACTGCGATCAACCCTAGAGAAGTGCTATCGGCAGCGTTTTTATTTACTGCTGCTGGCATTTTGCTTTGTTGCGAAGCTGACGCTGTTGTGCATGGTTGCGACAAAGATGCTGATAGCTGCAAAGCTGGTTTTATCGGCAGCATTTGTAGTCGCGCTTCATGTGCTGAATAGAAAAAGATTCTCGCATCGTTCTATTTTGTTCGTTCCTAGCACTTTGCTCTTAGGATTGTTGTTTGTCAACCAGTCTATTGTCATAGTACGACTGGCGGCTAGCTTTGTGCAGAGTTTCATCTGACGCCAGGTGGCTTTTGAGACTAACAGCCGGTGAACGGCACATTGTCTACTTGCGGATTCCTGCCCCTAATCTATGAAGCCAAACAATAAACTAGGAAGTAAAATTAAATATCGATTTTTTTCGGAGGTAGTGTCCCTGACCACAGAACTAGACAGTGAGGCCATCGACGACATTCACAAGGATATCGGCAATCTTGCTAGCGACTTTCCGCTTTTGCACTGTGAAGAGTGCGCTATCACACTCACCAAGTGGCTTAAGCATCGTAGCATTCCTGGAAAGCTGTGGCGACTGTCAACCATACATGACGAAGAAGACTTCATCCTTAGTGCTAGACTCGAACAGCAAGGTTGCTATGACAGCATTACAGAGAATGGCGTTCACTATGGCGTTGAAGTATTTGGTCTAATTTTTGACAACCTTTCTAGTCAGGGGCTCACACTAGATGATTGGATCCAGGACTTTACATCCCTTTCCAGTGAATTTGCAACCGAAATGCTTGAAGAATTCTAGCGATTATATTCAGTAAGAAGTACTCAACATGGATCCACTATTCGACCTCTTAGAGAAAATTAAGGCAAAGCCAGGACTCTACATAGGAACCATCTCGATCAGCCATCTACGGATGTTTATTGTCGGCTATCGCTTTGCTCGCTCTCAAATGGGAATGGCTAATACAGCAGCAGAAACAGACTTCTACAAAAATTTTCAACCGTGGTTGCAAAACCGCCTTTCCATTCGAACTGTTAACAGCTGGGACAAAATTATTCTGTTGACATGCATCAACGAAAAAGCAGCCTTTGATTATTTCTTTCAACTCCTTAGTGAGTTTCTACAGCGCGATAAAAGCCAGGATAAGGATCCTATCTTGCTGAATAACTCGCTCGAAAGAGCTGGACAAGTAGCCTAGTCAAGCAGTATGTTACGACAGTCTAGCTAGGGTGATTGGTTAGGCGTTTGTAGTGGTTTTGGATTGAGCGGAGAGAGCAGGCGGTTCATG
>CAVYWR010000023.1:0-30582 GCA_963772185.1 uncultured cyanobacterium
GTCTTTGCGGTTCACCCACCAGGTAAAGTTCAGCAGCAGCTTTTGGAACAGTCGCTCTAGGAAGAGGCGATCGCTCTTGCCAGTCAGCTTGCGCTCAATCTTGTACAGTCGCCAGGTCGCCCAGGCGTGAACCGGTGGATTCACATCGCCAAAGGCCCATTCGTAGGCAGGAAGCTGACCGTTTGGGTGCATGTACCACTCGCGGGTCATCACGTCGAGCTGCTGCTTGGCAAACTCTGGGTCGATCATCGCTAGCGGAATGCAGTGAAAGGCTGTGTCCCAGGCGGCAAACCACGGATATTCCCAGGTGTCTGGCATCGAGAGAATGTCCTGACTGTCGAGGTGGTGCCAGTGCTGGTTGCGGCCACGCAGGCGCTCGGTCGGAGGGTTGATAGTGGCCGAATCGCCCTTCAGCCAGGTACTGACATCGTACAGATAGTACTGCTTGGTCCACATCATGCCTGCAAAGGCTTGCCTCTGGACATTGCGCAAGTCGGCGGTATGCACGTCGGGCGAAACCTGATGGTAGAACTTATCAGCTTCAGCTTGGCGCAGGGTTAAGGTTTCATCAAAGCCACAGCCGAGCGGATCTTCTATATCTGAAGCGCTGGCGAGCCTGAGCTTGATCTGTTGGGTTTCTCTAGGCTCAATCGTCAGCGAATAGTGAACAGCCGATTTTGTGCCAGTTTGGTCTGGGTTGACTGCTGTTGTTTCATGACCGATTACAAAGCGATGAAAGGCGTCTTTGACGTATGGCGAGGCGTTAGGCGCGTCGAAAAGCTGTTCTTTATTTGTCTCATTTTCAGTAAATAGAAGATAATTTTTGCTAGCGGTGGTACTCTCACCTTCTGGCTGCGGGCTTTCTCCTAACGGCATCCACTGGTCGGAGGATGAAGCGACTGGTGCTTGGCAATACAGCCAGCTCTGACCGAGTTCTGCATGGTTGGCTTCCATAACAGAGAGACTGCTGTCTGTATGACAGACTTTGATATTAGGCTTGGTAGCGTCTGTTTGCCATGTCCACGTATTGCGAAACCACAGGGTAGGCAGCAGATGAAAGTCAGCGGCAGTGCCGCTGCGGTTGGTAATAGAGATTTGAATCAGAATATCGTCAGTGTCGGCTTTGGCGTATTCGATCTGAACATCAAAGTAGCGATTGCCTTCAAACACACCCGTATCCATCAGCTCGTATTCTGGCTCGGTGCGATCGCGTTCCCTGTTTCCATCCAGCAGCTGCTGATAGGGAAATTCCGCCTGCGGATACTTATACAGCGCCTTCATGTAGGAGTGGGTCGGCGTACTGTCTAGGTAAAAATAGTACTCTTTGACATCTTCGCCGTGGTTGCCCTGGTTTCCAGTCAATCCAAAAAATCGCTCTTTTAGAATCGGGTCGCGTCCGTTCCACATCGATAGCGCAAAGCAAAGCTGCTGACGATCGTCGCAGATGCCCAAGATACCGTCTTCGCCCCAGCGATAGGCTCTAGATCTCGCCTGATCGTGTGGAAAGTAGTCCCAGGCGTTGCCATCGACGCTGTAGTCTTCGCGTACGGTACCCCACTGCCTTTCGCTCAGATAAGGCCCCCACTTTTTCCAATTTCTTCCGGCTGGTGTCTGGCTCTCTTGAAGTCGGAGGTGTTCGGGTGTAGGCGTAGAGCTGGTCATACCGAGGTCGTCATACACAGGCGGCAGTTCAAAAACAGCACCCATACTATAGAGCGAAACGATAAATGCCTGCTAGCGCGGGGTCGCTTCTCCTGGCAACATCTACCTTTGGTGTAGAGTTTTCCTAGAATATCCTTTGAGCATTCATAGACTGTTCTGCTGAGTAAATTGCTGCAATTCAATCGCGCGATTGTTGCTCATGCGAGCTAGGCACTGGTCTTTTGTTCCGGTAGCGGTAGGGCTGTAGTTTGACTCAAAGGTGCAGTTGCGATCGCGATACTCAATCCAGGCTAGCTGCACATTCGTCAGCGCCTCCTGACGCTGCGCGCTCTAGTACCGTCCGCAGCGCCTGATAGTTTTCATTTAGCGCTCTGTCGGCTTCGGTATAGCTCAGCTCTATTTTCGCTTCGCCCCTCAACGCTTCGATTCGAGCTAGATTTTGATCGGTTAAACAATCGCTATAGATCAGAGGTTCGATAGACCCTCCAGCAAACTGATCGCTAGCAAAGCGACAGTCTAAATCTCGAAACGCTTTCCAGGCCGTTGTTGATCCAGCCAGGCTAGTTTTACCGGCTTCGTCCAACGAGTCGGCTACGATCAGCCTGATCTGCTCAAGCTGTTCATCAGAAGTATCGGCATTCCGTCCGGCGCAAAGGTTCATCTCTGTCTGCGTGCTAAAGCTACCGCACTCTTCTAGCTCATCAGCGAAGGGGCCAATGAACAAAAGCTTGAATCATCATCGCCATCAGGCGTAGCATATGTGGGAGCTGACTCTGGTGATGAGTTAACGGGGGATGGTTCTGTCAATGGCGCTGGTTCTGAGGTCGGTGCTGTGGGCTCTGCTGGTGTGCAGGCCACTAATGCCAGCAGGCAGAATGCTGACCCACTAAAGAGTGCTGTTGTTTTCACTTTTAAGTACCTGTTGAAGCGCTCTTGAACCAAAGATGGCAGTCTCTAGATCTTTGAGCGCGGTTTCCAAATCATCATTGATGATCTGAACGTCGAATTCGTCGGCAGCGGCTAGCTCTACTTTTGCTTGGGCTAGGCGTTTGGCGATCGCTTCTTCGCTATCTTTCCCCCGGCTGCGAATTCGCGCCTCTAACGCTGCCACGTCAGGCGGCATCACAAAAATTTGCTTCGCTGCCGGAAAGCTTTTCCTGATCTGACGCGCCCCGATCAGCTCGATTTCTAAAATGATTTGCTGGCCCTGGGCGATCGCGCCTTTGATCGGACCTTTGGGCGTGCCGTAGTAGTTCCCAGCAAACTGCGCCCACTCCAGCAGCTCACCTTGCTCAATCATCGCTTTGAACTTAGCGGTCTCTACAAAGTAGTAGTGCTGGCCGTCGACTTCGCCGGCTCTAGGCTGACGAGTAGTCGCTGAGATAGAAACTTGCAGCGTGGGGTGGCGATCGCGCAGATGATCTAGCAGCGTTCCTTTGCCGACTCCGCTAGGGCCAGCTAGCACAATCAATTCGCCGCTGGCTGACAATTCCGACATGTCTAATACGCCTCTTTTTAAGCTTCTGGCAGATCGAACAGCACTGTTGTCATGTAGCGTTCGGCCCACTGCGCATCAAAGGCCTTTTCTAAAACGCGGCGGGTCTTGTCATTTTGCTGCTGCTGTTTGCAGTAGTAGCGCTGCCGACTCAAGAATTCAGATCGGCGCTCTGGCATTGGGGCTTTCATCAGTGCCGTCTGCACGTGAATGTCTAGATACGCTTGGGTTTGGGCTAGAAACTGCTGCTCTTCGGCGGGCGTCGTGGGCTTTACAAAGCAGCAAAACTCCGAGAAAATCCGCTTTCCCCACTCCGGTAGCTCTCGGGGCTGGCTGTAGTTAGACTGGGTAAGCTGTGAAAGCTGATTGATGTATTCGCTGGTCAAGTTACCCTCGGCAGTAGCCGCTGAGAGATCGACAATAGCTGCGCTAATCTGCCCTCTGCCGCTGACAATATCGCAGCCAAAGATCGGCAGCTCATAGTCTGGGCGCGGAAACATGACGCAGTGCAGAATATCTAGATTCTTGCCAATCTTCGCTAGCTCTAAATGCATCTTTCTAAACTGAGGCGTCTGATAGCAGCGATTTTCGATCACTAGCTTTTCGCCCTCTAACTTGCCTTCTACGTAGCCTAGATCTTCTGGCAGGTAGTAGGGCGAAAGGTCTAACTGTTGCCAGATGGCTTCTATCCCATCCGCGAGCTGACGTACTAAGGGATGCTGATGCTGGCGAATAGACGAAGTAGCGACAGAAAGCGACATGTACTAAAAGGTGAGCTAAAGGAAGCGATCGCGTATGCTTTGCACGTCGCTACAAGCCTCAAGCATAGCAGTTTCAGCGAGGCATCAAATTTATTCCTGAAGGCAAGGCCGCACATCCGAAAACAGAATATAGATCGACCTATCACTGTCGGCTACCTTCACGAGGTAGAGACCGTTACCGAGCTATCTACCCAAAGCTACTTACACTTGCACCCTCATGATTGCAGTTCAGCCAAAGTCTCGTCAGATTCTTGGAATTAACCAGCAGGCATATCAGGCCCTTCGATCGGCGCTGAGCCTAAATCTGCGCAGACAGCTTTTCATTGCGGTGTGCGATAGCGTTGTTCTCCAAGAGCAGCTAGCAACTCAGCTAGAAAACGACATCCTGTTCAACAGCCGACCGACGCTCAATCACTTCGAGCCTGATAGCGCTGATGCAGATGAGGGCGTAGGCACGCCTTACCCAGCCGCAGGCACTAGAGTTGTCTTGGACCGACTAGCGTTTGAGCCTGAAGATGCGCACTTGCCCCGACAGGTATTTCGCTGGATACAGCAGGCGCAGCAGCACGAGGTCAGCCTAAGTCAGCTACAGATCTTGGGTATCGAGCAGATGACGCGCCAGCCTGCGATTGTCCAAAATCACTTTTTGCGATCGCTAGAAAAAATAAATGCGCTGTTGCCTCGGCTCAACACTAGTCTGCTGGTCTGGGTCTCTTGGCCGTGGCTAAGAACAATTCAAGAATCTGCTCCCGCTTTTTGGCAGTGGCGCAACGGTTTGTACGAGTTCGTGGGCGATCCGACCCCTACGCCTATCAATCTGAGCTATCTACTATCGAACACAAAAGCAGCCACTGATCAGAGAGATACCGAGCGACAGGCGGTAGCCGATAGCCTAGCTGCGACTCTCAATGGCGAGGTGGCACAGCGATCGATTCGACTGCATGGTGAAACCGATGACTTTGAAACCGATGACTTTGAAACCGATGACTTTGAAACCGATGAGCTAGTCGAGTCAGATCCCTATCTACCTGCTAGCGCAATTACCATCAGCGGCACTGACATCAGATCGGCTAGGCAGAGCTTCGACCCAGATACCACCCTGATAGAGGATGCTGACGCTGCGAATCCGCCTGTATACAACTTAGACCTAGCTGCCGCTTTCGAAGCGGGTGCCTTTAAAGAGGGCGCTTTTGAGGAAAGAGCCTTTGAAGAAAACGGCTTCGCAGAGAGCGAATTCGAAGAGAATGGCTTTGAAGATGCCTTCTTAGAAGGTGCTTTTATCGAGGAGTCCCTCTTAGATGCTGGACTTATAGAAGATTTGGTTCTAGAAGAGTCGGTTCTAGAAGGCGCTGCTCCAGAAGAATCAGAGTCAACAGCAGCGACGGCCACATCTTCTAACGGATCAACGCTCAATAGCTGGCAAAAGATAGCAAGCGATTATTTTGCAGTCGCTTACCAGCGTCGAAGCCTGATCGAAGCAGGCGATCGCACCCTCAACGCGATTGAACCGGCGATCTCAGCGTACGAAGCGGGCCTGCGCTGCATAGAGGGTGACTATCCTGGCCTAGGCAACTGCCTGAACGATCTAGGTACGCTCTACTGGCTAAGAGCGCAGCAGCTAGTTGACCCTGACCAAATTGTTGAATGTATGGTCCATAGCATTCAGCTCTACTCTCAGGCTCTAGAGCAAGTAGATCACCAGCGAGATCCGGCTATGGTCTGTCAGCTATATAGCAATATGGGCGCGGTCTATAGCTTGCTAGCGGTGTACAAAGAGCCTGCTGAATGCTTCCGACAGGCGGTGATTGTCTACAGCCGGGCAGTAGAGATCAGCGTAGAGACAGCCTCCTCTCAGGAGCACGCTATGCTGTGTAACAGTCTAGGATCGGTCTATTGGAAGCTATCTCATTATGATCACGAAGACCAGGTGGAGCAGCATCTGAGCCTAGCAATTGACGCCTATCAGCAAGCCCTACCTGGCTACGACCCAGAAGCTCAGCCTTTGGACTACGCGGCGGTGCAAAACAATATCGGCATCACTTACTGGAGCCTAGCTAAGCGCGAGTCGTCTGTAGAAACGTACGAGTGGGCGATCGTGGCCTATCAAGAAGCGCTCACTTACCGCACGCCGACGACCGATCCGGCAGCTTGTGCGATCACCTACAACAATCTGGCCCTAGCCTACTGGGATCTTTCTAAAGAGGCTGCGGTTGAGCGTACGCAACGGTCTATCTATCAACAGGATGCTGTGGTTGCCTTTGAGTCTGCGCTGGCAATAGCGGCGGAGATCAATGCGCTCAGTGAGTCGGACCGCGCGGCTATTCATCACTGTCTAGGGGATGTACACATGCAGATGGTAGAGATTACCGCATCGGAAGATGATATTGCTGACACCCTGCAAAAGTCGCTACAGAGCTATCTTCAGTCAATCGAAGGCGTGCCTGAGGAGTCGGTATCTTTTCAGCCTAGACTGGCTGCGATTGTGGCCAACTTGCAGTTTCACTACGAATATATCGGCCTCTCTGGCCAGCAGAACGCCCTTAACCAGATTCCACCTCGGCTGATTCCCTACGTGATGCCGATGCTCGCTGCCTCCGCTTAGGAACAAATTTTCTATCTTTCTATTGCTTCTGTGCAGATAGCGGTCATGCCTTTCGTACGGGGGGTATGTTCCCCTGTTAGGCTAGAAAGTGTCTTTTGTGTGGGACTTTTGCGTATGCCGTTTCTGATTATTGCTGCTATTGTGATCGCTTTTTTAGCGATCGCATTTGCGCTACAAAACAACACTCTGGTCACCGTTAATTTGCTGGTGCAGCAGTTTCAGTTTTCGCTGGCGCTGCTGCTCTTATCCACGCTGGCAATCGGCGTTGTGATTGGCCTGCTGGTGCTGCTGCCGACGGTGATCAAAAGAGGCTGGCGAATTGCTAGGACGCTAAAACAAACCTCTGTGCTAGAAGCAGAGCTGCATAGTCGTGACCAAGCGCTCAATGTCCGAGACCAGAATACAGACGGTCTGCGTCAAAGCCACCAGAACTTGCTGCGATCGCTCGGTTTGATTGACCACAACACAGGTCTAATTTCTGCCAAAGTGCTGCCACAAACGCTCTCTGCACTGATTCAGCAGATGAAGCTACAGCCGGGAAACCCAAAGTTTGATTCGATTGGGCTATTGGTCGTAGAAGCGCATCGCCGCGAGCCACTCGGTGAGGTGAATACTACTGAGCGGCAAGATAAACTGCTAGACGAGGCGATCGCCACCACTATCCGCCAGAACGTCACCGTAGATACTTGGCTGTATTGTGATAGCGCTGCCCCTGAAGGCGCAGAATTTCTATGTGTGCTGACCGGCAAAGACAAGAGTGGTCTGCGTCAGTATGGAGAGACATTACAGGCAGCGCTGACTCAAGCGCCGCTGAAACTAGCGGATGAGTCGATGGTGGCGGTAACGGCAAAAGTGGGGGGAGCGATCGCCGATAGAGACCATCCTACCAACCGCGAGCAGATGATCGTTGACAAAGCTCATCAGGCACTAGCAGAAGCAGGCAAGCGTCAGCTAACTTCGCTAATCGGCAGCCACGATATCAAAATTATTCAGGTAACCGATAATTAGCCGAGGGCCATCGCTTCATTCAGCTATAGCCAGCCTTTTCTAGCTGCTGGCAATCTCTAGCCAGCCGCCGCTAAGTACGACCGTCAGCGCCATAAATACAATCGTCAGCAGCCAGGTCGCTCTGTTGAGCGTTTCTTCAGCACTCTTGGTGCTGGTAAATAGTTGGGCCTGTCCACCCAAAGCGCCCAAGCCATCGCCTTTGGGACTATGCAGCAGAACCAGAACGCAAACGCCAACGGCTGCGATCGCCCAGATAACTTTAATGACCGTAACTACCATAGAAAACCTTATACGCGCTCGTGTTCTTTAGTTTATCCCAAATAAGCTGCACTAGCGCTGTTCTGGCGCTGGTACTAGCGCTGCAACGACACTTTCACCGGAGTCCGGCTCTGCTTATACTCAGCCTCGGCCTGCACAATCATCGATTGTCCGGTCATGTCTTCTGGAATCGGTAGCCGCAGGATCTGTAGAATCGTTGGCGCAATATCGGCTAGACAGCCGCCCTCTTGCCTGATCTGTACTTCTGCGCCATGTCCAGGAATCTTTAGCCCTTCGCCTTCTACTAGGATAAACGGCACCGGATTGGTTGTATGCGCCGTCCAGGGGCGTCCTTCTTCATCGTGCATGTATTCCGCATTGCCGTGGTCTGCAATGATAATTGCCGTGCCCCCGACTCTGCCGATCGCACCAATTAGTCGGCCGACCTCATGATCGACGGCTTCTAGCGCGGTAATAGTCGCCTCCATATTACCGGTATGGCCCACCATGTCGGGGTTGGCATAGTTCATCACGACTAGAGAATACTTACGCTTGTTGATAGCTGCGATCGCCGTATCAGTCACTTTCTTGGCCGACATCTTCGGGTCTTTATCGTAGGTAGCCACCATTGGACTCGGAATTAGCTCTCTGTCTTCACCAGGAAAGGCATCCTCTAGCCCACCGTTAAAGAAGTAAGTCACATGAGCGTACTTTTCAGTTTCTGCCGTGCGAAGCTGCTTGAGGCCGTGCTCTGAAATCACCTGCCCTAGAATATTGTCCAGGCTCTGCGGTTTAAAGGCTACGCCTACGGGCAGTGATGGATCGTATTGCGTCATCGTCACAAAGGTCAGCGGCAAGACAGGATCGCGCTCGAAGCCGTTGAATTCACGCATGACAAACGCCTGCGTGAGCTGCCGAGCTCGGTCGGGTCGAAAGTTGAAAAAGATCACGCCGTCTTCTGGTTCAACTGCGCCAGGTGCGAGGCGAACCGGCTCTACAAACTCATCATTGATACCCTGCGCATACGAGGCTTTTAGCGCTGATAGGGCAGAGGCATCTTCTGGAAAGCGATCGCCGTTCTCGGTCATGACTCGATAGGCTTTTTCGACGCGATCCCAGCGGTTATCGCGGTCCATTGCATAGTAGCGACCGCTCAGCGTTACAATCTGTCCGATGCCGATGCGATCAATCGCGTCTTGTAGCTTTTGGATTGCAAATTCGCCATCTGTAGGCTTTGTATCTCGCCCGTCGGTGACTGCATGTATGCAGACCTCCTTAACCCCTTGCCGCTTGGCCATCTCTATCAGGCCAATTAAGTGGTTTAGGTGAGCGTGCACCCCACCATCAGAGCACAGGCCCACAAAATGCAGCTTGCTACCGGTATAGGCTACCTTCTGACACACCTTGAGCAGGTCCAGGTTTTGCTCGATGCTACCGTCTTCTACCGCATTCGAGATACGGACTAGCTCTTGTGGCACTACCCGACCCGCGCCGATATTAAGATGTCCAACTTCCGAATTACCCATCTGTCCATTGGGTAATCCGACATGTTTACCAGATGTATTGATCTTCGCTTTGGGGTAGGTCTCCCACAGGCTGTCAACAACAGGCGTCTTTGCGTGGCTAACGGCGTTACCGTCGTGATCGTCCCGGCAGCCCCATCCATCTAGGATTACCAATACCATTGGAGAAACAGGCGAGTCTGCCATATCAAAAAAACCTCTGTGATTAGCAACAGTTAGAAGATAAATTAATTGAAGGCCTAATAGTCCTAAAGAAAGATCTGCATCTATTAAGTAACGTTAAGTACCGTTTAGGCCATCAAGAAAATCAATGAAAGATCGAGTAGGGGCCTCGTTGAACTTTTGAGGCTACCAAATTACTGGAATAGCTCTATTGAGATAGCTAGCTAGAAAGTCAAAAGTACTATAGCTTTTGTCACTTGACTGAGGTACAGCTTACAGGCTGAAAGCTCTATGTTGCAACGGGTCAAGTGACGCGCCTGTACCGAATGCATCCGGTACAGGCTATATTGTCTGCGCTTCAAAGCTGCCTAGCTCAAAGCAACCTCCCTTTATTTATTTGTATGGGCAGGGTTGCAGCTGAGATATCAAAGTAACTCTATTCCTAGTTAGTCCAGACTGAACTTAATGTTTTTGATCGACTTTTCTTATATTGATTCTAGCGTTGGAGTTAGACAGTTCTTAAACGATCAACTCGCCACAATACCAGTGCCGTGATGTTACGAAAGAACGATTCGAACAGTTATAACTACACATTTAACATCAGTCCCTCGTAAAAACAAAGCATGTCCACCCAATAGGTAGACATGCTCATCTTTGGATTGAGTCAGCAGGACTACCTTTAGCGCTAGTTACGAGCCTTTGGCGGCAGTTTGTTTTTGCCGCTGCTTTTCTTTCTGCTTTTGCCGTCTGGCTGCGGTTTTGGCAGCTTTCTCGGCTTCGATCTTGTCTAGGCGCGCTCTTTCTTTCTCTTCGGCTAGCTTATCTAGGTAGTAGTGATAGTCACCTTGATAGACTCTAAGCTCGCCGTTTCTAATCTCGACAATCTTGTTGGCCACCTGAGAGATAAAGTAGCGGTCGTGAGAGACGATTAGCGCAGTGCCATCGTAGTTTTGGAGCGCGTTTTCTAGCATCTCTTTGGCGGGAATGTCTAGATGGTTTGTCGGCTCATCTAGGATCAGCAAGTTGGCAGGCTGTAAAAGCATCTTTGCGAGGGCTAAGCGGGCTTTTTCGCCTCCACTAAGGGCGTCTACTTTTTTGAAGGCAGCGTCACCGCTGAATAGAAATCGGCCTAGCAGTGTGCGGACTTCTTCGTTTTTCCAGTCAGGCACCTCGTCGTGAATAGTTTGAATGACGGTCTTGCTAAGATCTAGAGCCTCCGCTTGATTTTGCTCAAAATAGCCGGGGATCACGTTGTGGGTGCCGATGCTAACGCTGCCATCATCTGGAGATTCACTGCCGACGATCAGGCGCAGTAGGGTGGACTTGCCAGCCCCGTTGGGTCCGACAAAAGCAATGCGATCGCCTCTTTCTACCTCTAGCTCTGCGCCTAAGAACAAAATCTTATCGTCATAGCTGTGGGTCATATCGCTAATGGTGACGATCTCTCTACCGCTGCGAGGCGCAGGCTGAAACTGAAAGTGCAAACCGCGCAAATCGGCGATTGGCGCTTCTACTCTCTCTACTTTGGCCAGCAGCTTTTCTCTACTTTTGGCCTGGGTGCTGCGGGTAGCACTCGCTCTAAACTTTTCTACAAAGGTCTGCTGCTTAGCAAGTTCTTTTTGCTGTCGCTCAAAGGTGCTGAGCTGGGCGGCCTGGTTTTCTGCTTTTTGAGCGAGATAGGCGCTGTAGTTGCCCAGATATGTCGTCGAGACGCCGCGTTCGGTTTCGACGATAGACGTGCAGAGCCGATCGAGAAACTCTCGGTCATGAGAGACAATTACCATCGGGATCGATAGCCCTTTGAGATAGTTCTCTAGCCATTCGATAGTTTCAAGATCGAGATGATTTGTCGGCTCGTCGAGCAGTAATAGATCGGGCGACTGAAGCAAGACTTTTCCTAGTCCCATGCGCATTTGCCAGCCGCCACTGTACGAGCTGACTAGTCGCTCGCCTGCATCACTGTCAAAGCCCATCTCTGGTAATATCTTTTCGATCCGGGCTTCTAGTCCGTAGCCATCTAGCGCTTCAAATTGCCTTTGCTTTTTGTCTAGCTGGTTGATTAGCTTGTCTAGTTCTTTGGGACTAGCGGTTTCCATCTTGATCGGAATTTCTGCTAGGTCGTGCTGAATTTTGTTGGCTTCAGTAAAGACTGTCCAGAACTCTTCGCGCACCGTTCGCCTGGGATCAACTTCAAATTCTTGGTTAAGTGCGGCAATATGCATGCCACCAGGTCGAATAATTGAGCCAGTCGTGGGCTCTACTACGCCTTGAATAATTTTGAGCTGAGTGGATTTGCCCGCCCCGTTGACGCCGACTAGCCCGATGCGCTCACCGGGTTTGACCTCCCAGTTCACGTCTTTTAGAACTTCTCCTGTCGGGTAGATTTTGCTGATATTTTCCAAGCGCAGCATGGACGAAACGTCTCCGTTAGTGACGGTGAGCAGAGATTGATGGATTAAGTAACTGAATTATGTAGACATCTTAACAAAGATGTTACAAAGCTAGATGATATAGAAGACGGTCTGCTTTTCCTTATTACGCAGACAGTTCTAGAAGTAACTAAGGGTGTTGTTTCTAATATGCTGACAAGTTCAACTGTGCTGGCTTTAGCTTTGTTAGGGATGCCATCTTCTGTAGAACCTGCTCCTCTGGCTACCCAGGCGACGAATCAGATAGCGCAGATAATCGATACGCCGATAGTAGAACCGAGCTCGTCATCTGGACGGACCTGCTGATGAGGTAGAGTCTGTAGACATTGTTGAGTCGCCGACAGCCAACTATTCGGATGGTCAGATGTCGATTGACTATCCGGTGAACTGGCAGATTGCCGTCAGCCCAGATGGCAATGTACAAATCCTAGATGGTACGCAAGGTAGCGCCGATGAGGTAGTGACAGAGGTCTTTGTCGTAGACTCGCCACCGGGTGCGCTGATCAATGCCAATATCGATAGCTTTATTGAAGAGGGCGCAGCGGTCGGACCTTACGGCCAGGTGACGATTGACGAGCAGCGAGCTTTTACAATTTTGCTAGCCGATCGGCCTCAGACGTTGAGCCGGGCGATCGCAACCTTCATCGACTACGAAGATCAAACGGTTTTCCTCTTCAGCAGCTTCACTCCAGAAAATGAAGCGGTAGAAGATCGTCTGCTAGCACTTCACGGTTCGTTTCAGAAGTTAGCCGCCGAGCCAGAGAGCCCCGAGACAGACAGCGCCGAATCAGGTGCTGTTGAGTTAGATATTGCTGAGCCTGATGCTGCTGAGCCGATGCTGCTGAACCAGATTCTCTGGAGTTAGACGATTCGCTATAGCTTACTGACGATTCCATTTTTAGCGCCGCCCATCAAATACAGCAACGCCATTCGCACGGCAACGCCGCTGGCTACCTGCTTCGAGACCAGACTGAGCTGGGGATCGTCCATTAGATCGGAGGTAAGTTCGGTGCCTCGATTCGTGGGACCAGGGTGCAGAATTTTGACGGTAGGCGAGCAGGCATTGAGGCGATCGCGCGTAATCCCAAACTGCTGATGATATTCCCGCAGGCTGGGCAGCAGATGAGCGCTCATTCGCTCTTTTTGTAGCCTCAGCGCCATGACAAAATCAGCCTTTTCTAGCGCAGGTGCTAGCGTCCAGTGGACAAATACCTGACGTTTGATCGTTTCACCAGTCTCTGTCGTCAGTGCGTTAGAAAATGCCGCCTCGAAATCTTTGGGAAGAAGCGTCGGCGGCGCGGCTAGATGAACCTCAGCGCCACAGGCCGTCAGGCTCCACAGGTTGGAGCGGGCCACGCGAGAGTGCAGAATATCGCCGACGATGGCTATCTTCTTGCCGCGCAGATCTTCGATTTTGGGCTGGTCTGGGTCTAGCGCGTTACAGATCGTCAGCAGATCGAGCAGCGCCTGGGACGGATGCTCGTGCTGGCCGTCTCCAGCGTTGAGCACGCCGACGCCAGAGTCTAGCCGATCCATCTCCTGTGCGATCGCCGCTGGTACCCCCGAGCCCTGATGTCGAATCACCATCAAATCTGTGCCCATTGCCAGATAGGTTTTGGCAGTATCGAGGATTGTTTCACCCTTTGATAGAGAAGAACTGCCCGGTGAAAAGTTCAAAGTATCAGCAGAGAGGCGTTTGGCGGCTAATTCAAAGCTGCTGCGAGTGCGAGTCGACGGCTCAAAGAAGAGGTTGGCAACGACCTGGCCCTGTAGGGTAGGCACTTTTTTATTGCGCCGGGCCAGTACTCCTTGAAAGCTCAGCGCTGTGTTAATCACGGTTTCCAACTCTGATGGCGTGAAATCGGCTAGAGAGATAATATGTTGCCTAGTCCAGGGAAAGGTAGTCATAAACGCGGTAGTAGTGATTGATGCCAAGGCTGTTAGCGATGTGCTTTGCAAATTGGCACACGAATTCGCGAAGCCAGGCTTCCTGTTTTGTAGGATGAGAGTACCTTTTATATAGTGCTGTATTCAGTATTTCGTCAGATGGTTCGGTTGCCAGAATTCACTCAAAAGCATTCCAAGCAGACGCCACGTCGCTTTGGCCAGACTTCTATCGCTGGGCTTGCACTGACGCTGAGTCTGATTTTTGCAGGCTGTGCGACTGCGCCAGAAACGGTGACGGTCGAACCCGAGGAGACGCCAGTTTCTGAGATAGAAACGTCAGGCGGGCCCGAGCCAGTGACAGCAGTTCCAGACAAAGCCGAGCCAATTGAAGCGAAGCCGGATAGTGCTGGCGTTGATAAGCAGCCAGCGGCCTCAGATGAGATGGTGACCGTCTCGGTCTATACGATTGACGACCAGTGCAATGAGTTCGTTGAGCAGTCGATCGAGGTGCCTAGCAGTGAGGCCATTTCATCCGCTGTCGGTAAGGCAATGGGTGCAATCGAATACAACGCTTTCAAGCTATCTGACTATCGGGTTGACATCAATGGCCGCACCGCTACTGTCGATATGCAGCTAGCACCGGGCTCACAGCGACAGTTTGTTTCGCTCTCTAGCTGTGAGCAAAGAGCGCTGTTCGGCAGCGTCGAAGAAACTCTGAAGAATAACAGCGACTGGGATGTTGACGTGGTGAAGTTTACGGCTAGCGGTAAAGAGCTACAGCTGTAATTATTCCTAATCACGTTGATCTAGGGACTCGCTTGGAAACAGACGGACTGTCTTTGAGATACCACCGCCAGGGCTTCTCTGCTGCTTTGGTGATGCCAATGCGAGTCGTTTGAACGATCTGGCCAATGGGAATATCTGCTGTCCGATGTTCTAGCCAGAGGCCGCTATCGGGATGATACAAGGCTCCATCTAGCGCTCTGTCGATGGCTAAGGCTCTGCACAGCTTCCCCGGTCCTGCTGCGATCAGGTGAGGTTTGGCCATTTGCTTGGCGCTCAGCCAGTTGGCAAGCTTGGTGGGTACGCTGTCAAGCGCTAAGGCCCGGATCAATACGGCGCTCCCTATCCCGGTCGCTTCGCTGACCACGTTCAGGCAGTGATACATGCCGTAGATCAGATAAACGTAGCTATGACCGGGCGGGCCAAACATAGCGGCGTTGCGTTTGCTTTTGCCCGTGTAGGCGTGACAGGCAGGGTCGCCGGGGGCGTAGGCTTCGGTTTCGACGATGGTGGCCCGGATGATGGGGCCGTCTGGTAGCTGACGGTGAAGGGTGCAGCCGAGTAGGGCAGGGGCGAGCTGGACGGAAGGGCGATCGCACCATTCCGGCAAAATCAACCTCGAAAGCGGGTCTGATGATCTGGAGGAAACAGGCTGAGAGTTGGCCTGGGTTTCGATTATTTTCTCGCTGAAACTATTTGTCATAAACCATTAAGAATTGGAGGCTCACTCTAATCGAGTTGTTAGGATCTCAAGTGAAGTTGATTAACTGATTTTATGGACATCAAACTCGTTCTCTTTATTCTGACTGGTCTCTTCTCGGTAGCTTGCCTATTTTTCGGCACGCGCAATGGTTTTTACGATTCCGAGAACTACCACGGTAATGGCTCTGCTCACTAGTGTGATTTCTCTTCTGTATCCGGCTACATTCTCTCAATTTCTTAATGCCTAATTTTTCAATACTCAATACATGGTTTGTGCATGTAGCGCCTCCTTGTGACTGAGCTTTCCTGTCTACCCCATAGCGTTGGCTATGAAGATGAAGGGGTCTGTCTGAACATTCAGATTGGCCCCTACTCTATTTTGCTTGACTGCGGCTTAGCCGATATCACCCCGCTAAGAGAGCAGTCTGCCGATTTTGTCTTTTGCAGCCACGCGCATACCGACCACGTTCGCGGGCTGCTGTCGCTACATCGGACCTTTCCTCACCTGCCAATTTTTGCTAGCGATGTCACGACTCAGCTACTGCCGCTAAACTGGCCGGGGCAAAGCGATACGAACTTTTGTCGGGCGTTGCCGTGGCGATCGCCTGTAGAAATTGCCCCTGGCCTATCCGTCCAGCTCTGGCCCGCCGGACATATGCCGGGCGCGGCGGCTTTTTTGCTCACCTACCAGACCGCTCAGCGCACGTACAGCGTTTTCTACAGTGGCGACTGCTTCCTCTCCAACGGTCGACTGGTTGACGGGATGCCGCTAGCAGAGCTTAGAAACCTAAAGCCAGACGTGCTGATCATCGAGGGCAGCTACGGCACCGAGCGCCATCCGCATCGCAAGCAGCAAGAGAACTATCTAGTAGAGCGGTTAGGGAAAGCACTTGCCAACGGTGGCCGGGCCGTTTTCCCGAGTCCGCTGCTAGGGCTAGGCCAAGAGCTGCTAATGCTAATGCGCAGCCATCACAATTTCACCGGTCAGCCAGTTAATGTCTGGGTCGACCCGCTGATTGCTAGAGGCTGTGATGCTTACCTGGACTGCCTATCAGCTCTACCAACAACGGTGCAAAATTTTGCGCAGCACCAGCCCCTGTTTTGGGATGAGCGAGTATTGCCAAGGGTAAGACGGCTAGACGCGCAAACATCGCCAGAGGTGCTGGCAGAAGAGCCTGAGTCAACTATCTTTATCGTGCATCCCGCGACCCATCCGAGCGCTTATGGCATGGTGGGCGTTGCTGATTGGACTGTGTTTGTGCCTGCCGTAGAAAGCGTCGCGCTATGGCAAGGACAGCTATCGGATCAGCTTTACGGCGCTTATCATCGCTTCGATTGGCTAGAAGAGCTGTCGGCGACAGTGGGCTCAGATGCGATTGAGCACTATATGCTGACAAATCACTGCGATGGGGTTGGGACGACGCAGCTCATTCACAATCTACGCCCGCAGCACGTCATCTTTGTGCATGGTGAACAGCATCAGCTCAATAGTTTGGCAAGTTTGGATGATTTGCAGGCGCGCTACCATCTGCATCTGCCGACTCCAGATCAGCTAATCGAGCTGCCGTTGGCGTCAGCTTTTTGGCAGCCTGCGCCGCCGCAGGGCTCTCTATATGAAGGTGAGGTGGATGTGGACGGTCAGGGTGTACAGCTCCGATTACCGACCGTGTTAGAGAGCGATCCGCGCTGGGCTCAGCTATCGGATACTGGGATTGTAGAGGCGAGCTGGCAGGGAAATCAGCTGGTGATTCGTGGGATCAATCAGCAGGAACTGATGCGGGTGAAGCCTGCTGAGGCGGCTGATCCGACTCGGACTTGCTACTACTGCCGTCACCTGCGAGGGCAGCGCTGCCGCAATCCTGAGTCGCCTCTGGTAGGTCTACAGGTGACGTCTGACGGGACGTGCGGCGTGTTTGAACGCTCTGGGGGCAGTTCGGAGGCCAGATAGATGAAAGCTCCGTTCTGGTATGACGGACGTTTGTTCGATGGTGACGATATAGAGAGTGCCAAGCTGCCTTTTGACACGGTCGGTCTGCGCTTTGGCGCGAGTGTGTTTACGACGCTGCGGGTGCATGATCAGGATTTGGCTCATCCGATGACAATGTGGCAGGGGCATTGCGATCGCCTCACCCAATCCCTGCGCTACTTCAACTGGACCCAACCTGACTGGACTTCTCTATATAAAGGTGCAAAGCAGCTCGAAGCGCACTATCCGGTTTTGCGCCTCACCATCTTCCCTGACGGTAAAACCTGGATCTCCGGGCGCGATCTGCCGCCGCAACTGAGCCAACAGCAGAGTGAAGGCATCACCGGCTGGCTAGCTCCTTCTGAATATTCGCGGAGCTTTCCTACTCATAAAACGGGTAATTATCTCGCCTGCTGGCATGCACGTCAGCAGACTCAACGCTACGGCGCCCAAGAGGCCATTTTGCAAAATGGCAGCGAGTGGTTAGAAACAGCAACTGGCAATCTCTGGGGCTATGGTCAGGGCCAGTGGTGGACGCCGTTACAAAAGCAGTGCCTGCCGGGGTTGATGAGAGAGTATCTGCGATCGCTGCTGAATGCGGCAGGTCAAGAGGTGAAGGGTGTGTCGTGGACTAGGAATGTGATCGAAGGGCTTGATGCGATCGCCTACAGCAACTGTGTGGTCGGGCTTTTACCCATTCACACAATTCTAGATAGAGACACTAAACTAAGATACAACGTCCAAAATGCCAGCCTTAAAGCACTACAGCAGCAGCTAGCAGGTTTGACACGCGAGAGTCGATGATTCCTGAAATGCGTTAACATAAGTTAATAACAAAGGAATTAAGCTATCAGTGTTGAGCGCTAGGCTTCAGTTTTAGATCATTTGGTTGTAGAGCAGTATTGTCTTACGACGTATCAAATGTCTTCTTCAAATAGCCAGCTTTAAGACTAAGCATCCTCATTCAGCTATCTCAAGGAGGCTTCAACCCGGTGAATAAACGCTGGAGAAACGCGGGTCTTTACGTACTACTCGTCGTTGTTGTCATTGCATTGGCAACTGCATTTTTCGATCAACCTCGCGTTGAGACTCAGTCTCGACGCTACAGCCAGTTCATTAGCGACGTGGAACAAGGACGCATCGAAAGCGTATCGATCACGTCCGATAAGTCTCAAGCTCGCTTTGCATCTTCTGATGGCACAGGTAATCGCGTTGTCGTGAATCTACCTCAAGACCCCGGTCTAGTTGATCTGCTCACAAGCAACAACGTAGACATTACTGTTCAGCCCACTCAAGACGAAAGTGCTTTTGTTAGGTTGTTCAGCGCTCTCATCATTCCGGCGCTGCTGCTAGTGGCGCTGTTCTTCCTATTCCGCCGCGCTTCCAATGGCCCTGGCAGTCAGGCCATGAACTTTGGTAAGTCAAAAGCGCGCGTGCAAATGGAGCCTCAAACGCAGGTAACTTTTGGCGATGTCGCTGGTATCGACCAGGCCAAGCTAGAGCTAACTGAAGTCGTTGACTTTTTGAAGAACGCCGATCGCTTTACTGCTATCGGTGCCAAGATTCCTAAAGGTGTTCTACTTGTTGGCCCTCCGGGTACCGGTAAAACCCTGCTGGCAAAAGCGGTCGCTGGCGAAGCAGGCGTTCCCTTCTTCTCTATCTCTGGTTCTGAATTCGTTGAGATGTTCGTCGGTGTGGGTGCTTCTCGTGTCCGCGATCTGTTCGAGCAGGCCAAAACCAACGCGCCTTGTATCGTATTTATCGACGAGATTGACGCGGTAGGCCGTCAGCGGGGTGCGGGTCTAGGCGGCGGCAATGACGAGCGTGAGCAAACGCTCAACCAGCTACTGACCGAAATGGACGGGTTTGAAGGCAATACTGGCATCATCATCATCGCGGCTACCAACCGCCCCGACGTATTGGATGCGGCCCTGTTGCGCCCAGGTCGCTTTGACCGTCAGGTCGTTGTCGATCGCCCCGACTACTCTGGCCGTTTGGAGATTCTAAACGTTCACTCTCGCGGCAAAACATTCTCTCAAGACGTTGATCTTGAAAAGATTGCTCGTCGTACGCCTGGTTTTACCGGCGCTGATCTATCAAACCTGCTAAACGAAGCTGCTATCCTAGCTGCTCGTCGCAACCTGACTGAGATTGCGATGGACGAAGTTAACGACGCGATTGACCGCGTTTTGGCTGGCCCTGAGAAGAAAGACCGGGTCATGAGCGAAAAGCGCAAAGTGCTGGTCGCCTATCACGAAGCGGGTCATGCCTTGGTCGGCGCGCTGATGCCCGACTACGACCCCGTGCAGAAAATCAGCATCATTCCCCGTGGCCGGGCGGGTGGTTTGACCTGGTTCACACCTAGCGAAGAGCGCTTGGAATCTGGTTTGTATTCTCGCTCTTACTTGCAGAACCAAATGGCAGTTGCCCTGGGTGGTCGCCTCGCTGAAGAGATTGTCTTCGGCGATGAGGAAGTGACTACTGGTGCGTCTAACGACTTGCAGCAGGTGGCTAATACTGCCCGTCAGATGGTGACTCGATTCGGCATGAGCGAGGTTCTCGGTCCGGTCGCGCTGGGCCGTCAGCAGGGCAATCCGTTCCTCGGTCGTGATATTGCCAGCGAGCGTGACTTCTCTGAGAAGACGGCGGCTTCTATTGACGCAGAAGTGCGTTCTTTGGTTGACCAAGCCTACGCCCGCTGTAAGCAGGTACTGGTAGAGAACCGACACATCCTAGACGAGCTAGCAGATATGCTGGTCGATAAGGAGACCGTCGATTCTGAGGAGCTTCAGACTCTACTTGCTAACAGCAATGCAAAGATGGCTACTATCGCCTAGCCACCATAGGATAGAGCGCTCAGGCTGAGGCTCGTATCCTGTCGCTAGTCAAACTTCGAAAGCCACCTGATTATTCAGGTGGCTTTTTTTGCATAGCCTGTACCGGATGCATTCGGTACAGGCGCGTCACTTGACCCGTTGTAGTATAAGGCTTTCAGCCTGAAAACTGTACCTCAGTCAAGTGACCAACGCTATAGACTCCCCTTTGGGCCTGTCTGTTTCGACTCCGGCGTGAGCAAATTCCTCAGCGTCGACTAAGACTTCGGCGGAGTTGTTTTTGCTCTCGATTAGTTTGACTTTGTAGAGGGTGGCTCCGATATCGGTGATTGGCTGACGGAGCAGGTGAGAAATGCGCAAGACGATGTTTTCGGCAGTGGGGACGACGCGGCTGAAGTAGGGAACGTCCTTGTTGAGAAAGGTGTGATCGAACTTTTCGATGACGTGGTGGGCGATCGCACCCTGTAAAGCCGCCAAATCCACAATCATGCCAGTGCGCTCGTCAATTTGCCCTTTGACGCTGACTTCGAGCTGATAGTTGTGGCCATGTCCGTTAGGACTAGCGCACTTCCCATATATCCGCTGATTCTCGGCCTCGCTCAGCTGCGGCAGCGCCAGCCGATGCGCCGCACAAAAGTGAGCTGATACCGTTAGATACGCTTCCATTCCATCTCCTCTATAGTCAGCCCAAAGCTCTGGGGTTTCAAATAGCTGAATATTCACAATTGGCAGATAGCTATGCAAGCGCTGCCAAATTACCCGAGCAGCGTACTCGGTAGTCGGCAGCGTCGTGCCAAATTCTGGCCAAACGTCATTGAGATACGAGAAATCAAGCTCGTCAATGACTTCTCTATGAATAATAGCCTTGGCTTCTGTCAGATTTAGCACCATGCCGTAAGGGTCTAGCTCGTTAGAGAGCGAGACGTTTAGCACGTAGTTGTGTCCGTGCCCTGGCTGGCGAGTGCATTTGCCAAACCGCTGAAGATTTTCTGCTGGGCTAAGTTCGGGTAGCCAGTAGCGATGGCTGGCGGAAAACTGCGATCGCCGATTAATAATGCACTGCATGCAAGAGAAATAGTCTACCGACGACAAAAGGCCCCATTAGCGGCCACAGGTTTTCTATTCTAAATACAACCGACTGGTTATGGGGCGCGGACAGCCGAACCTACCGCTAGCCTCACACTCATCAATTTGCGTAATTCCTTAGGCCGAGCCTATTAGGAGAAGCTTTGCAAAAGCGTAAGTAAGGTTTACGAATGTGTCTGAATTTGTCTTCTTGTTAAGAATGTACGCGGTTTAGATTTTGACTATTGGGCCAATCGCTTTCTACGACTGAGATATGGGAGATATGAGGCGGATATCCGTATGTCATGCTAAGTTGTCATTTGCGAAGTCGAACTGTAAAAATAGATACAGAAATCAGGAAAAACTGAGTTCGTTCATCTCGTACCCTTGCTGGGGATCGCTCGAGACGGAAGTAAGGTTTGCAGCTCCCGCAGAACCCGAAGGAACGCGTTCCTAACCCAACCACGCTAATTTTCAAGGAACGATAGAAAATGAAACTAACTTACCGCGGTGTCGAATACGACTACAACCCCCCCGTACTAGAGACTACGCTCAGTGAGACAACTGGCCAGTATAGAGGTCAAACTTCGCACTACGCCTATGTTCGCCACTTGCCAATCCCTCAACCCGCAGAGCGCCTGACCTATCGCGGCGTCGCCTACCAGACTACTCGCACGGGCGAAATTCAGCAGCTAGATGATCGCACCGCTAGCAAGATTGCTTTGGCAAACCTAGCTGGCAAGCTAAAAGGCAGTAGCTCTGCTGCGCAGGCTAGACGCACACTGCTTAAGGAATCAACTGTATTGCATCAGCAAAGCATTGCGCGATCGCTACAGCACCGAATCGAGATTGCCAAGCAGAAAGGTAATCAGGCCCTGCTTGAACAGCTAGAGTCTGAAATGCGCCAGAACGTCTAATCAAAGCCGTCTAACCCAAACCGTTTGCAAGAACGGAATAGATAGCCCACAAAGGAGGAAGCCATGGCTTTCTCCTTTTTTTGCGTATATTTCTATGGATAGAAAGCGGTTTGCCCTGCCAACACTGGTTGAGTGATAACTTCACCGCTAGAGGGCTTCTATGGGTATTTTGAACGCTGTGTTTGGAACTGCAAGCGAAACGAAAGTAGCGATGAATGCAGTGGAGGCAGTGACCGCAATCTGCCTGGTGGCGATCGCCTCAGATGGCTATGTCTCGGAGGCGGAAAACGAAGAGATGACGCTGCTACTCAGTCGCATGCAGCTATTCCAAGGCACGAGCGAAGAAGCGTTTAGCCGGATTCGTAGCTATCTAATGGAGAGTCTAGAGAAACACGGTCCGATTGCGCTAGTCAAAAGCGCAAAAGCGGCCCTGCCTCCAAAGCTAGCACCGACTGCCTTTGCTCTAGCGGTCGATCTCGTATTCGCCGATGGCGTCGTTTCTAGGCAAGAGCAGGGATTTATCGACGATTTGCGTCAGATGTTGGCTATTCCAGACGAGCTAGCGCTAAAAATTGTGGAAGTGATGACCATCAAAAATCAGGGCTAGGTCAAAGGGGATTTGCCGGGAACACCAATCGCTCTAGGAAAATCTGGGTGGATCGGCTCTGCTTTGTAGATAAACAGGCAGTGACGACTGCTCTGGGTGAATGGGGTTTGCCAGCTTTGCAGGTCAGTGAGTTCGCCACCGAGCAGTTCGATAACGGGGATGATCGCTTCGGTTTCGGCTGGGGTCCACTGACCGCGATAGATGACGGCCTGACCGCCAACTTTGAGAAAGGGCAAGGCGTATTCAGCGCAGGCGGCAGCTGAGCCAACCGCACGAATCAGGGCCAGATCGTAGGTTTCGCGATGGTCGGGGTCTCTGCCTATGGCTTCGGCGCGGTCGGCTATGCAGGTGACATTGATTCCTAGCTGCTTGAGTCTGAGCTGGTGGCAGAGCGTTTGCAGGAAGAAGATTTTTTTGCGGGTGGCGTCGAGAAGAGTGAGATCGAGGGTGGGGGCTTCGGCTCCATGCTGTGAGTGAGAGAGGGCGATCGCGGCGGGTATGCCCGGAAACCCACCGCCACTGCCAATATCAATGACTCTAAGCGGCAGAGACTCGTCAACATCTACGTTCGGGGTGATATCAGATAGCCAGGGGGCTATGCCGCTAAGAGAGTCCCAGAGGTGTTTTTCCCAGAATTCTTCGGGCGCTGTGATCCGGGTGAGGTTGAGCTGTTTGTTGCCCGCTAGTATCTGTTCGTAGAGGGCTTGGAATTGCTGCTGCTGCTGGGCGGTGGGCTGCCAGTTCAGCGTGGATTGCCAGATATCAAGCTGGGTTGGAAGAGTATTTGTCATCAGAAGCAGAATAGCATGGGTGGCGAAAGCTGTCGGGGTCGGCGCTAGAGAGCTGGCCGTGATCGAGACTCCAGCAGTGGTCGGCGATATCGACGAGATCTTCGGCGTCGTGAGAGACAATTAGCAAGCACCACTCCTGCTTGAGTTTGGCTAGTAGGCTGACTAGCTGCTGACGCATCGACCAGTCGAGTCCGGCGGTGGGTTCGTCTAGCAATAGCAGGTAGGGTTTGCGAATGAGCTGGACGGCTAGCGCTAGCCGCCTTTGCTGACCGCCGCTGAGCTGCTGGGGTGAGGCTTGCAAAGAGAGATGATCGAGTCCGACTTCTGCGAGGGCTGCGTAAACGCGATCAGAGCTGAGTTTGGGGTAGTGGCCCAGGCCCAGCTCCTCGAATACGGTATGGCCACAAAAGTGACGCTCGGGAAACTGAAAGACTAGGCCGCCGATCTGCTGAAGGGCTTCGGGCAGCAGCGGCTTTTCTCGCCAGAAGATCTGGCCGCTGGTTGGCGCGGCGAGCCCTGAGAGAATTTCGAGCAGCGTGCTTTTGCCCGATCCACTCTGGCCGACGATCAGGCCAAGCTGCTTGGGCGCAAGGTCAAAAGAGATATCTTTGAGGATGGGGATGGGGGTGACGGTGGGATGGTAGCCGACATCGCGCAGGTGAAGCATGAAGAGAAGGAGGGGAAAAGAAGGATGAACAAGAAAGGATGAATGATGAAGTAAGAATCTGACTTTAATCTATAGTGCTAGTGGTTCCATGTGGGAGTAGTGCTGTGCGGGTTGGATTTCGTGAGTGTGATTTTTTTAACCTGTGGATTTGGTTGGAGTTCGATACGGTGCCGTCTACGGCTGAGCAGCAGTACGTAGAAGAGATTTTTACTTCCTGGTATTTTATGGGGAAGCTGGGCGGGTTTAACGCCGAAAATCTTCAGGTGCAGGAGACGGGCGTTGATATTAGCTATTTTGACTATGATGAGGACTCGTCTGAGGATTCACTGCTGTCGCTGATGCACAATATGGCTGAGGTGGAGTTTAAGGGGCTGTGGTGTCGCTGCTGGTTTGACTTAGGGACGACGGATGCGATCGCCCTAGATATTTTGATCAATACCGTGCGCCAGTTCAGCAAGGACTACGTCGAAATTCGCCAGATCATCATTGGTGGTGAAAATGAAGACTGGCCCACGCCGCACGAGAACCCAGAAGCCGCTTTCCCGGATTAGTTATGGCTAAACGTATTCGACCCATCGCTTTGGGCCTGATAGAGCATCAAAATCATATCTTTGTCAGTCAAGGACGGGATAAATCAACAGAGGAAAGTTTCTATCGGTTTCTAGGCGGTGGCATAGATTTTGGTGAAACCAGCAAAGCCGCTCTGGTGCGTGAATTTCAAGAGGAGATTCGAGCTGAGCTGACAGATGTGGAGTATCTAGGCTGTCTAGATAATATCTTTACGCTTAATGGCAAGCCCAAGCATGAGCTAGTTCAGCTATTTCGCGCTCGGTTTGTGGATGGGGCGTTCTATCAGCTAGATGAGAAGTTTGATTTGGTGGAGGGCGATCGCACGACCAAAGCCTTTTGGATCAAAACCGCCGATGCGCTCAGCGGTAAACGTCGACTAGTCCCTGATAGCTGTCTGAAATACTTATCAAAGTAGTTTTTTGACTCAAAGTAGTTTTTTGACAAAGCGGCGGCTGACAAACGGTTGTTGCTGTCAATCAAGCTGACTGTTGAAGAGGTTTCATCAAGAGCGTTTTCGTTAAGAGGGGTCTAGTGGGCAGTTTTAACCGTTTGAGCATTCAGTCTAAGCTGATGTCGATGCTGCTAGCGGTGAGTATTGGCTCTATTGTCGTGATTGCTTATGAAGGCTATCGCAGTGGTCAAAAGGCGCTAGCGGATAGTTTTAAAAAGCAGCTGACCGGGCTGCGCTCTGCCAAGGCTGGGCAGATAGAAGACTACTTTCAGACGCTGCGCAGCGAAGTTCAAGTCTACGGCAGCAATCCCAGCACGATAGAGGCGATGAAGGCTTTTTCGGCCGGGTATGCCTCGGTCCTTGAGGAGTCAGACTCGATTGATGCTAAGCGGACTAATGGACTGCGCAGCTTTTATCAAAATGAGTTTGCCCCTGCCCTAGTAGAAAAAACAGGAAGCACCGTCAACTCTGATATCTACCTGCCTGCTTCGACAGTCTCTCGCTATCTACAGTTCGAATACATTGTCCAAAATCCCAGCCCTATTGGCAAGAAAGAAGAGTTTGACGGGCCTGATAATGATACAGAATACAACAGAGCTCATCGCCGCTACCATCCAGTTTTTAAAGAAGTTGTTGAAGAGCTAGGCTACTACGATTTGTTCTTGATCAACAGTCAGGGAAATATTGTTTATTCGGTTGAAAAAGAAACTGACTTTGCCACTAGCCTTACCTTTGGCGCTGCGCCTGGATCTAACTTGGCAGCGGCCTATGAAGATGCGCAAAGGCAGAACAGTGGCTATGTCACGATGGTGGACTTCGATTTTTACGTGCCTTCTTATGGCACGCCTGCCGCGTTTATGGCAACGCCTATCTATGATGGCGTAGAGCTGATTGGCGTATTGGCCATTCAGCTATCGGTCGATGAAATCAACCGGGTGATGACAGGCAACCAGCGCTGGCGTGATGATGGACTAGGCGAAACGGGGGAGACTTTTCTCGTCGGCGAAGATTTGACGATGCGCTCGGACTCTAGAGTGCGACTAGAAGATCCTGAACGGTATTTTGGGGCGATCGCAACCCCCGAGCTAGAGCCTGAGCTAGAGGTAGAACAAAGCGATCGCATCCGTCAGCTAGAAACAGCCATCCTCAACCAGCAGGTGAACAACGAGGCCATTACCAGCGCGCAAGAAGAACGCTCCGGCATTGAGCGTGTCACTAACTATCTAGGCAAATCCGTGCTCAGCGCCTATGCCCCGCTAGACATTCGAGGCGTCGACTGGGTAATTGTTTCAGAAATGGAAGAAGCTGAAATCTTTGCTCCTACCGCAGTATTTGCCAGACGCGTCTTGATTTCTGCCGCTGGACTAGTCTTTGTGATTACGCTGGCCTCTTTATGGCTAGCGAGGGTTTTCCTTCGGCCTGTTAATCGACTTAGCGAGGGCTTCCGTCGCCTAGCGCAAGGACATCAAGAAGTCTTGGTAGATGTATTAGCGGACGATGAGCTAGGTGAATTGAGCAGAGCCTTCAATCATATGGTGAAAAAGAATCGCAAGACTAGCGCGCTGGTCTTTCAAAAGACGCAGGAAATTGAAGTGTTGCTGTTGAATATGTTTCCAGCATCGGTGGCAAAGCGCCTGAGAAAAGGTGAAGATCTGATCGTTGATGAGGCGGAAAGCATCACAATTATCTTTATCAACGTGCTGAACTTTCAGCGGTTGACCGAAGAACTAAAGCCCAAAAAAGCAATTGAAATCTTGAACGATCTGGTGAAAGCACTCGATGAATCAACCGATCGCTACGGAGTCGAGAAGATCAAAACAACAGGCAGCGAGTACCTAGCGGTCAGCGGTCTATCGGTCCCTAGACTAGATCACGCTAAGCGGGTAGTTGACTTTGCCGCAGAATCGATTCAAATCGTGGCCCAAATCAATCGAGAATGGGAAACCGATCTAAAGATACGCATAGGCATTCATTCGGGCGGCGTAATGGCCGGGACAGTTGGTACACAGCGTCTGATCTACGATGTGTGGGGCGATACGGTTGTCAAAGCCCACTATGTTCAATCGGCGGCTGAGCCCAATAGTCTCTATGTCACCGAAGCCGTCGTCCATAGCCTGGGTGACCTGTACAAGTTTGAGCCGGTCTCTAGCCTTGAGCTACGAGAAGGCGGAAGCCTACCTATTTTTCGAGTCGTGCTGTGACGGGTTTGGCTGTAACGGATTTTGGTGTGACAAGTCGGCAAGTAGGAGAACGCTAACAACTATGAACTTATCGCTCTCGGAGAACTGGCTGCGGTGGGGACTGGGCCTGATGGTCGGGTTCCCGGTCGTGATGCTGCTAGTCAGCGAGCTGATCTTACAGTTAGACAAACGCAATCATCCGATGGTGAAAGTAGTTAGAGAGCTACGAAACTTTGTGTTTCCGCTGTCGGCACTGTTCTTTTTGCTCACTCGGGTTTTGGAGTTTGATAGTGACTGGGTTTCTATCAAAGTGATCGAGACGCTAGCCTGGGTGGCGCTGATTGCGGTAGCGGTGTCGTTTGCCAATGCGCTGCTTTTTACTGGGGCCGAGCCGCAGTCGTGGCAGGCGCAGATACCCAAGCTGTTTCGCGATTTGCTGCGAGTGTTTTTGATTGGGGTGGGCGCTGCTCTAGTCCTGCGCGAGGTGTTTGGCCAAGACCTGGGCGGTTTAATCGCAGCGCTAGGATTGGGCGGGGTGGTGATTGGTTTTGCCCTGCAAGATACCCTGGGCAACCTGATTTCGGGGATGGCACTGCTGTTTGAAAAGCCGTTTCAAGTCGGCGACTGGCTGAAGATAGACGGTAATACGGGTAAGGTGATCGAGGTGAACTGGCGCTCTGTGCATATTGTGACCAGGGAGCTAGAAATGCTAGTCGTGCCAAACTCTGTACTCTCTCAGGCGGTCATTCGCAACTACAACAGACCGCAGCCTCGCCATGTTGAGCCAGTCGATATTGGCTTTTCTTATGACGATCCGCCCAATAAAGTGAAGCAGGTCATGCAGGAGACAGCGCTAGGGACAAACGGCGTGTTAGATAATCCGGCTCCGGTTATTCAGACAATTTCTTATGATGATTTTTCGATTACCTATCGTGTCCGGCTGTTTCTAGACGATTACGCTTTGGTGCCAGCGATTAGAGATGAGTTTGTCACGCGGATCTGGTACGCGGCTAGGCGAAATGGACTATCGATTCCGTTTCCGATTCGCGATGTGTATCACCATCACGTGCCTAAGATAGATGGCCGCGAGACGCTGCGACAGCTCGCTAGCTACATGAAGTCTTTGCCGACGCTAGCGGTCTTAGAAGATAGCGTGCTAGAAGAAATCGCCGCTCAGGCTAGCTTTAGCCATTTTGGTATAGGTGAGTCGCCGATTGTTCAAGACCAGCAGGGGGTAAAGCTGCATTTTGTGCTGGCGGGAAGTGCGATCGCTTTCTTCCAAGATGCCAAAGGCAAAAAATACACCGTTGCCGAAATGACCAGAGGCGATTTCTTTGGCTACTCCGCCGTTCTAGCCAACGAGCCCACGCCCATGACCGTCACCGCTACCGAAGATCTAGAAGTCTTGATTCTAGAAGTCGAAGCCGTGCAAAAGATGCTCAACCGAGCTCCTCGATTTGCCCAGCAGCTCGGCGCAGTTATCGAAGCGCGCCAAAGCAAACTCAAAGAATTTCAGCCCGATATCCGGCGTAACGGTACGCTGCTATCTACAGGACTATCTATAACAGGGCTATCTACAGATCACTCTTCGGCGTCATCTTCTTGACCGAGCTGCTTGAGCTTGATGTGCTTTCGTCCTAGTGAAATTTCAAACTCATCACCGGGCTGTAATCCCATCTGCTTGGTATAGGCAGATCCAATCAGCAAATTACCGTTGGATTGAACAGTAATACGGTAGCTAGCGCTGCGTCCGCCTCTACCTGTGCCAGTTTGAGTACTGTCAATTTGAATCCCTTCTGCTTCGATCAATGCGTTTAGGAACTTCATCATATTGACGCGGGTCACGCCACTTTTAGTAATGCTGTAGTATCCGCAGGTTTTGGCTTTCTCTTCTCTTGATAGATGCTCTAACTCTTTTACTTTCTTGAGCAGTTCTTTTCCGGTAAGGGGGTTAGTATCTGGATGGCTGACCATATTTGTGCGGCTGGTTTCTATAGACAGAACAGATGAGATAGTGAACAACAAGCGCTACTAGAGTTAGTTGTCGCTTCTACTAGCTAAAGACCTAGCTAACAAACTCTAGCTAACAGACCAACTTTTTTGAGAAGCATTGACTTCTCACAAATAGCTTTGAGCAGCGGCTTTAGAGAATTTACCAAAGAAAATAATTTCTCAAAATGTATGCTGTGATAGCTTTCTATAATGTTAGGTCTCAGTCTTAAACAATTAACCTTAATATATAAAACCATAGTTTAAAGCGAGTGTAAACATCCTTAGAAACCATCGCAGTTGCCAGGAAAAAGGGACTGGGTTGATGTCAAGTAGAAGAGATTAAATCCGTTTTATAGTTACGAGTAGAAGCCGCTCATTTTTTCGATGAGAAAGGTTAGTTTGAACAGCAAAATGTCCTTTCTAGTCACTGATTGAGTTGTTTCCTCCTAAGGTGATTTGCATCTATGAAACTGACTACCCGTGGTCACTACAGCGTAAAGGCGCTGCTCGATTTGAGCCTACAGCCAACCGGATCGCTCTCTTCTGTGCGGCAGATTGCTGAGCGTCAGCAGCTGCCTGCACCGTACCTGGAGAAGCTGTTGATTGAGCTGAGGCGATCGCACCTAATCGATTCTGTCCGAGGTGCCCAAGGCGGCTACCGATTGGCCAAACCGCCCGCTCAAATCTCGCTCGGCCAAATTCTAGAAGCCGTTGGCGAATCGGCCAGTTCTGTCACCATGCCACGCCCCCCTGCTTCCACGCCGTCTTCCACACCGTCCCAAGCCGAAGACTGGGTGACTTCTATGCTGTGGAATCGGCTCAATCAAAAGCTGCAAGAGGCATTTCACAGCATCACTCTAGAAGATCTCTACTACGACGCTCGTAGCTGGCAGGCGGCTCAGGGGGAAGGTGCTAGCTTTGTGGTCTAATTTGTGGTCTAGGAACAATGTGGTTTGAAGACGGCCAGATTGCACAGGTGACTCTGCTAGTCGCAGCGGCTGGGCTGGATTTTGTAGTGGGCGATCCCTGGAGCTGGCCGCATCCTGTACAGGTGATAGGGAAAGGAATCGATCTCTACGCTAAGGCCGTCTTAAAACAGGACTGGTCGCCGCTAGGACTGCGGATTGCGGGAGTGGGACTCGCCGTGCTGGCGATTGGGGGAACGGGCGGATTGAGCTGGCTGGGACTACGGCTATTGGAAAGTGTGTCTCCTGCGATCGCCTGGGCTCTTGAGGTGATTTTGCTGGCAAGCTGTTTTGCTGGGCGTAGC
>CAVYWR010000024.1:0-61507 GCA_963772185.1 uncultured cyanobacterium
ATTTTCCCACTCGCTCACTGTTTGCCTTCTGACCCCCATCTCTTTGGCAAAGCTGGCCTGAGTCAGCCCTAAATACTTTCGCAATGCTCTAATCGCTGAGCGGTCCCATAGGATAGCGCCAACTGGCACTGTCGCGATTGCTCCACCAGGCCCGCTGCCGGGCGGAGTTCGGTAGAGAAGAGCGCAAGATCGCTTCAACCTCGGCGAAGTTCATAGCGACAGGTGATACAGTCTGGGTCTGAAGATATTCGAACAGAGGATAGTATTTACTACCGGCTTTCATAGTTAGGACCGCGCGCTCACAAGTGTTTAGATAGGGTGTTTCTATTGTCCCATCAATTTATTTTGATACGAACTATTTTGGAATAGCCACTGAAATGCAGATTGCAAACCACTTAAGCTTGCTCTGTTTCAGCAATATCTACCCCAGCATACGGACTACATTAGTAAACAAGCAGACTAGTCGGTATGGACTATGGTTGCCATTCACGAGTTAGAGACCACTCGCCTGCACCTGCGCCAGTGGACAGAGGCTGATAAGCAACCGTTCGCCCAGTTGAATGCTGATAGACATGTGATGGAATTCTTTCCTGATACGCTATCTCGTTCTCAAAGCGATGCAATGGCTAAGAGACTTGCCAACGCGATCGCAAAAAGAGGCTGGGGTCTGTGGGCTGTAGAGATCAAGAACAAACAGTGCTTTATCGGTTTTGTTGGACTCAATATTCCTTCAGTAGAGCTACCCTTCCAGCCCTGTGTTGAGGTGGGCTGGCGACTGGGCTACTCTCACTGGGGACAGGGATACGCAACTGAAGCGGCAAAAGCTGCGATCGCCTTTGAATTTGAGACGCTAGAACTAGAGAAAATAGTCTCTTTCACTGCGCTGAGCAACAAACGTTCAGAAGCAGTGATGAAAAAGCTAGGTATGCGACGACATTCCAAAACCTTCATGCATCCAAGTGTCCCAAAAGGCCACGAGCTGCGAGAACATTGTCTCTACGAACTGTTGAGAACTGATTGGAACGCTCAAAACAATCCCTAACGTACAGATAGAATTTCCCTATCAAAAATCGGCTAGTGCTCCGCCTATAGCCGCAGGCTTAGGGGGTGGTGAAAGCCAGGTGAGTGCTAACGAACAATCTTCTCATCGAGGCTGCGGATAAACTCCCTCAACACATCTGTGATAGTTCGCCCCTCTTGCTTACAGTAACTGTCTAGAATTTCTTTCTCTTTATCGGGAACTCGAATATTGAGGTTCTTGCTATCCATGTAATGACATTTGCGTTACAATAGAGCCATGATAACACTGACGTACGAATTTAAGCTAAAGCCGACTAAGCAGCAAGCGGAAGAGATGCAGCACATCTTAGACGTATGCCGCTCAGTGTGGAATTATGCTTTGCGTGAGCGGAAAGATTGGAGCGCTTCTCGCAAGTGTCCGGTCAATGCCTGCTCTCTGCGTCAGGAATACATCATGGCAGCGGATACGCCTTACCCTAACTTTGCGACACAGTGTAAAGCGCTGACGCAGGCCAAAAAGTCTAGCGACTGGCTGAAGTCGGTGAACGCTCAAGTGCTCCAGCAAACACTGAAGACACTGGATAAAGCTCATGCTGACATGAAAAAGCATGGCAAGGGATTCCCACGGTTCAAGCGGCCTAGCCGGATGCGCTCATTTGTGTTCCCACAGTTAGGCAAGAGCCCGTTGAGTAAGGGTGTGGTCAATCTGCCCAGCATCGGCGCTGTTAAGATCCACCAGTCCCGCCCGTATCCGGAAGGCTTCGATGTGAAACAGGCCAGGGTCGTCAAGCGAGCGTCAGGCTTTTATCTAATGCTGACGTTTCAAGCTGATTTATCAGTGCCAGACGTGCCGCTAGTTGGTCACTTTGTCGGTGCAGACGTAGGGCTTGAATACTTTCTTTCGACTTCTGACGGACTTCAGATCGAGCGGCCTAAGTTCTTTGTAGACATGCAACGCAAGCTGAAATTGCTGCAACGCAGACTCAAAGGAAAACAGCTTGGCTCTGCTAACTGGAAGAAGCAACAGCGAAAGATAGCTAGACTGCATGAGCGCATTGCCAATACTCGCAAGGACTTTCATTACAAGGCGGCGCACAAACTATGTGATGCTGCTGATGTGGTGGCGGTCGAAAAGCTAAACCTGATTGGCTTAAGCCGTGGGTTCTTGGGCAAGCATATGCTAGATGCAGGGCATGGACAGTTTCTTAATCAGATCCTGCCGTGGGTTTGCTTTAAGCGCGGCGTGAGCTTAAAGTACGAACCGGCTGCTGGCACTAGCCAAGAATGCCCGCAGTGTGGACAGATAGCCAAGAAGGATATCTCAGTGCGCTGGCATAGCTGCGAGTGTGGGTGTTCCATGCCTCGTGATATTGCCAGCGCCATCGTGATTAAGAATAGAGCCGTGGGGCGCACGGTTCTTCAAAATGCTTGTCGAGACGGTCTGACGGGGGCAACAGCTTCGGTTGCTGTCTAGTTAAGAGTCTGTGAAACAAGAATCTCCGACTATACCCGTAGGGTTAGGGGGAGAGCGTCAAAAGCTGTTGTAAAAGCTGGTCTAGAGCTACTGAGCCAAAAGCTGTTCTACCGTCAGCGCTAGCTCAGGAAAAGCCGCTGATACAATCTGTTCTTGATCACGCAAACGAGCAACTTCATACTCTCCCTCTATCAGAGTGCAGACAGTCAGCGTCGGACGCTTTGGCCTACCAAGATGGCGCACGCCGCCTAGGCCAGCATAGTCCACAATCCAATACTCAGGAATCTGCATAGACTCGTAAGCCGCTAGCTTCAGCTCGTAATCGTCCTGCCAATTGGTAGACAGGACTTCTATCGCTAGTTTGACAGCTGCGCCGCTAGCGACAGTAGACGATTTCTCCCAGAGCGCTTCTGCTGCTAGCGCTGACCTTTCTAAAACGATTACATCTGGCTCGTAGCCAGTCTCTTTGCTGACTTTCAATACACACTCACGCGGAATCAGGTAAGGAAATGCAGCTGAATCAATTGCATAGTTCAGCCGCTTGGCAACATCCCCAGCAAGCTCAGAATGCTTTCCTCTTGGCTTTGGCACTTGAAAGATGACTCCTTGACGCAGCTCGTAGCGATATTCAGAATTTTCAGGATACCAGTCTATAAACTGCTCAAAGCTGACGAGCTTAGGTAGCGGCCTGATAGGAATCGGTCGAGCGTTTGTTTCAATGGCGGCAGTCATAAGTGCGATCGCTCCTGCATCAGTACTAGCTATAACCCTCCAGCTACAATTCTACTCACGAATGATGCTTTGCTAGAAATCGGTCTAGTCGATTGGCAAAGTTAGCCTTATCTCTATTGTTCAACGGCGGCGGTCCACCGCCCACAGGCTCCGCGCCCCCTCGAAAAGACTCCAAAAGATTGCGTACCGATAGGCGATCGCCAATATTCCTAGAGGTATACTCATCGCCTCTAGGATTAAATACATAACCACCTTTCTCCAATACCTTGGCAGCTAGCGGAATATCTGCGGTAATCACTAGATCGCCCGCGCTCAGCAATTCCACAATCTTGTTATCAGCACCGTCAAATCCTGACGGCACCACCAGCATTTCTGCATAGGCAGGCACCTGCACAGGCTGGTTAGCCACTAGCGTCAGCGCACAGTTTGTCCTTTTTGCCGCCCTAAAAATAATCTCTTTGATTGCATTCGGACAGGCATCTGCATCCACCCATATCTGCATAGCTATTTCTCTCTTTCCAAATAAGGCAACTGTCCGTAAGTTTGCTGATATTGACCAGCGTTGCGATAAGTTTTTTTTTGATAAAGATCGGTCGATTTCACTCAGGCGACTACTAGCGAAATTGCTTATGCTTGCAGGCGTCTGCGCTCTCTGTCTGCGCCCATCCTGTATCTGTTTTACATAAACAACCTACCGCTATGCTGCTGCCTTCTTCGCCGGGTTTTTCTCTATCTCAATTATCACAGATATCAGCAGATCTAGTTCGCTATTGGCAGCGAGCTCTAGCGACTAGCACTTTGACCCTAGGAGTCCTACTCAGCAGCACAGGTGGCAGCGCGATCGGCAGCGCCTCGGTAGCCCCCTTGCTAGATCAAACAGCCCAGTTTGCTGCTCAGATCACTCATTCCACAGCGAGACCAAAAGCGCAGTCCAAACCAGTCACTCGCTCCAAAATGAGCTTTGATCAGCTGATGAACGTAGGCTATGCTGCCTCGCGCCAGGGCGATTTCAATACGGCCCTGATTAACTTTCGCCGAGCGCTAGCCCTTCGTCCAAGCAATTCTTATGCCGCCGCTGCCGCCGACAATATGGTCTACTACATAGAACATGCTCGCGTCACCGCTCGGCAGTGGGAAATTACTCAGCTAGAAACTCGCCTGACCAATGCTATCAATCAAAAAGACTGGGTCTGCGCAGCAACGACCCTAGACGAACTGACGATGTATACCAAGCCTGATTCGCTCAACAGAGCGCGTCTAGTTGGACAAAGAGGGGAAGTCACTGGTCGCCTAGACGCCAGACTAGATCATGAAGCCTGGTCCACCGTCTGCGTAGCTGAGCGACCTGTCTATTAGAGCTGCTTCATCAGGGCCACCTCTAGAATCAAAATAATTGCAACTAAAGTTACATTTTGTTACATTGACAACGTCAATGTAACTTTACAAACCTTTGCTTTGACGTTTGATGGCTATTGAGCTGATCGAGCGCTAGGCGTGGGTGGTGGCAGGTTGAATGAATGATTGTCAGTTGAGTGCGATCGCACTTTCCAAAAGATATTTAGCGGGCGATCGCAACTTTGAGCGAGCCGACTTAAAAGACCACGACCTGGCCTCACTGAAGCTGGCCAACGTGCAGCTTCGATGTGCTGATCTCAGTGGTGCCAACCTAGCGGAAAGTCAGCTAGATAGCGCCGATTTCACTAGCGCAATGATGTGGCGCACTCAGCTTAATCAAGCCAGCCTACTTTGGGCAAACCTACATCAGGCCATAATGGTACGCTGCACTGCCGACAAAGCCAACTTTAGCGGCGCAAGCTTGCATAGAGCTGATCTGCGACTCGCTAACCTGAGAGATGCCTGCCTAGCGGGCGCGGACCTGCGTGGGGCAAAGCTCTGCTACGCCGACCTACGCGGGGCAGATCTGACGGGCGCAGACCTAACCGGCGCGGACCTGACCGGAGCAAAGCTAACTGGAGCCTGTATCAAAGCAGTCTGTTGGAGAGCTGCTGTACTACACAAAGATCAGCTCCATTCGGCAATAGAACCACTGGCAGAGCAAACCTTAGAGACCGCATTTGAGCAGACAGTTACGAGCAGAGAGCCTAGTGAAAAACACAGATCGCTAACGGTTGTTTGAAGTATATAGATTTGCTGTGATTGTTTAATTATTACCCAAGTCTGAGGCTGACGAATCTGTCTGTGAGGAATCATCCTCATCACCTTCGAGGTCACCACGCGTTTCTTCATCTATAGTTTCGGTTTCACTTTCATCTTCTATGAGCGGTGGTAAATCTCCTTCCGGCGCAACTGGCGGAGCGGTTCTGACATTATCTACCGCCAGCGATAGCTGATAGGGGACTGTCTCAGTAGAGCGATTGACGACAACGACTTCGTAGTAGCCGGACTGGTCCACGCGGCCCGACCAGATAGTTTGATCAGAGTCGGCGAGGATGAATGGGGTCTCGTCGGTGGGTCTGGGGGGGTAGAGAGAAAGCAGCGTGCTGCCAGTAGGTGCGCCGACGTTGAGGCGAAGCTGCTGGCCATCGCTGAGCTGGAGGGTGTAGACTTTGCCTGCGCCAGGAGCGAGGCGATCGCTAAGATCGCGACGAAAGGCACCGGGCTCGAATTCGACGTTTTCGCTGACTTCGCCGGAGGTGATGGCGTCGACCATATCGTTGGCGATCGCATCATAGACCTGACCAATCGGCGTTCCAGCGAAGTCCCGATTGCGCTGTGAGGGAAATAGCTCGAAGAACTTGGCATCGGTGAGATCATAGAGCGACCTAGATCCTACGTTCACTCGGTTGACTCGCTCTTGCCAGTCAGCGCGATCGCTCTCTCCGTAGTTACCCATCAGTGACAGACTCTGCGGGCTGACCTGACCTTCTAACTTGCCCAACAGATCTAATGCAAGATTGTCCCATCGAATTCTCAGCGGTTCATCTTCTGGCATTTGGGAAAGGGCTTTTCGTCCGCCGTCGGGGCCGCTGGTGAGCAGTGAGGGATACTCCTGGTAGAAAAGTTGATCCACGAGTCTAGTGAAAGTATTCTCGCTGATGCCCAAGGCTTCGTAGCGATCACGAATCTCTTGCTTGCGGGCAGTTTCTTCTGCGGAAAAGCCACTGTCGCTGACTAGCTCTGAGGAATCGACAACTGTAGTAGATGAGGGCGATCGCGCAATCCGCAGCCAAGCGAACAGCATAATTGTGCCTAGTAGCCCCAGCACTGTCAGCAGCGCAATCAAAGGCGCTCTAGAGCCTGAGTTGAAAAGGCCGCCTTGCCCAGGGGGTGTCGGTGCGGATGTGATGTACGTACTCGATTCGTTAGCCGTAGTTTCATGCCCATCCGCAGCCTCATAGGTGCTGGCGTCATAGGCAGTGTGGGTCGGTCGGTCGATGCTTCCCATCGTGACAACTGGGTCAATTAGGTCCGCTTCGTAGTTGATCGGCTCTACTGGAATTGAGCTGCCTGCTGATAGAGTTTCAGGCGGATAGATGGTAGGAGGATAAACAGCGCTGCTAGCGCCTGCCGCATCAGTAGTGGCGTTGCTAGCTGGCTGGCTGAGAGCAGCGAGGACTGCTTTTGCCGATGAAAATCGATTGTCTGGGCTGTTGGCTAGCATCTTCTTTAGAATCTGGCCGAGGTGCGGACTCAGCGTGTCTAGTCCCGTCCAGGTATCTAAATAGGTATCGTGCAGCACCTGTGGCTGTTGCCCGGTCAATAGCACTAGCGCGGTCACAGCGAGGCCGTACAGATCGCTAGTCAAGTTGGTTTTACCCGAATTCATCTGTTCTTCTGGCACGTAGCCAACTTTGCCAATCCGGGTCGGTGCTAGCTCAGCCAGGTTACCAACACCATCAATGAACAGTTCGCTGCGAACGGTGACGGCAATCTCTTTGACACTGCCAAAGTCAATTAGAACAGGTAGGCCGTCGGACTGTCGCAAAATCAGATTATCTGGTGAGATATCGCGGTGAATCAGTCCTAGATCGTGGATGTAGGAGAGAACGGGCAGTAGCTGGTAGAGCAGCTGAGTGACTTCGGTTTCGCTGAAGGTTGCGCCGACTTGCAGCCGATCTTGAAGCAGATCTTGGTAGGTCCGCCCTTGAACGTAGTCCTGGACTAGAAATAGTCGTCCGCCGGATTGCGTTTCTACTTTTAGCAGCTGGCGGAATTCGGGAATCTGTTTGTGGCTGAGCTGATAGAGGATGCTGGCTTCGCGCTCAAATAGCTCTTTGGCCTTATCGAGCGTGGCTCTGTCTTGGACTTGAGGAACGAACTCTTTGAGCACGCAGCGTTCCTTGAAGCGGTGGAGATCTTCTGCTAGATAGGTTTGGCCAAAGCCGCCTCTACCTAGCTCCTTGATAACGCTGTAGCGATCGCCTAGTGGCGGCGCTGCCGAGCTGGTTCCATCCCCTGTGTTCATGCTGAATTACTCCTTTGCCCTGCGCCGTTTCTGTCCCTAGATCTCTCAGAGTATAGCAAGCTGGCTGAGCGCGTTTGCGATCAGTGCAAAAGACTCGTGACGCGAGACTTGTGGATTACGCCTGAGCTTGATCTTAGGCAAGATCAGGCGGCTGTGTAAAGACAGGCGACTTTCAGTGTATTTTGGGCTAATGTATTTTCGAATTGGCTACAGATCATATGAAATCTCTAGGTCGCCATATCTTAGTGGAGTTTCACGGTTGCTCTGCGGAGATCTTGAACGATGTTCCTCGAATTGAACAGGATATGCTGGCCGCCGCCAAGCAGTCTGGGGCTACGATTATCAGCTCTGTCTTTCATCACTTTTCGCCTTTTGGGGTGTCGGGCGTCGTTGTCATTCAAGAAAGCCATTTGGCGATCCACACCTGGCCTGAATACCGCTACGCAGCGGTCGATCTATTCACCTGTGGCGACTCTGTAAATCCGTGGGTGTCTTACGAGAGTCTAAAGAAGGCGTTTGAAGCGGCGCACGGTTCGGCGATAGAGCTCAATCGCGGTCAGCTAGATCTGTTGGAAAGATCGAATATTGATGTAGGTGAGATGCGAGATATGGCAACGCAGACGCTGATGCCGCCAAAGTATAGCCGCAGTGTCTGGTTTACCGATAGAGATGAGAATATTGCGCTGTCAATCCGGCACAAAGGAAAACCGCTGTTCAAGGAAAAGTCTCCTTATCAGCTAGTTGAGATCTTCGATACTTATAAGTATGGGCGGATGCTGACGGTCGACAAGATGGTGATGTGTAGTGAACGCGATGAGGCGGCCTATCACGAAATGATCATCCACGTACCGATGCTATCTAATCCAGATATCAAAAGGGTTCTGGTGATTGGAGGTGGCGATGGCGGCAGCGTGCGTGAGATCTTAAAACACTCACAGGTAGAGAGTGTGACGATGGTGGAGATTGATGAGGCAGTGATTCGAGCATCGCGTGAATTCTTGCCGTCTTTGTCGTCTTGTTTGGACAGTTCGAAGCTGAACTTGATTGTGGGTGATGGTATCGATTTTCTCAGGCAGGCGGACGGTGAAAGTTTTGATTTTATAGTGGTTGATTCTTCTGATCCGGTAGGGCCGTCGGTGGGACTGTTTAGCAAAGATTTTTATAAGGATGTTCATCGCTGTCTGGCACCCAACGGTGTGATGAGTGCGCAGAGCGAGTCACCGAGGTTTAACCAAACGGCGTTTGTTGATTTAGTTCACTGCTTGCAAGCTATCTTTGGAGGCGCTGACGTTCACCCCTATCTAGCCTTCATTCAGACCTATCCAACGGGAATGTGGAGCTTTAGCTATTGCTCTAAGCGATCGCGCCATCCGGTAGAGGCTTTGGATGTGGAACAGGCGATCGCGTTTGCAAAAGAACATGATTTGAACTACTACAACAGCGATATTCACAAAGCGGCGTTCTGCCTACCTACCTTTATTCAAAAAATGTTGGATGCCAAACATGCTAGATGAAACAGAAGGCAAGCAGCGTGATAGTCAGCAAAAGCAACAGATAATTGATAGCTTCGATCCAGGGGGAGTCGGATTGAACAATGGAAACATCTTCGGGTTCCCATTCGACTACAAGACGGCTGATATCATTATTCTGGGCGTACCCTGGGAGACCACGGTTTCTTTCCACAGCGGGACGGACAAGGGGCCGCAGGCAGTGCTAGAAGCGTCTGTGCAGCTAGATTTCTATGACTACGACTATCCCGACGGGTGGAAGCAGGGAATCTACATGCCGCCTGTGCCGGAGTGGATTGGTGAGCTAGGCAAAAAGCTGCGATCGCATGCCCAAACCGTTGTCGCAGCAACAGAACAAGGCGTAGCCCCCCTTGATGCTGACCTGCTCATCGTCAATCAAGGCTGCGAACAGCTCAATCAGTGGCTCTATCAAGAAACCTGTAGAGCCTTAGATCAAGGAAAAAAAATTGGCATACTCGGCGGCGACCACAGCGTACCGCTAGGCGCGATTCAGGCGCTATCAGAGCGCTACCCCAGTTTTGGCATTCTCCACATCGATGCACACTGCGATTTGCGCTACGCGTATCAGGGATTTCAATACTCTCATGCTTCAATCATGAGAAACGTGCTGACTATAGAAAAAGTATCCAAGCTAGTACAAGTTGGCGTGAGGGACGTCTCGCACAAAGAGGTTGCGTTCGCTCAAGCAAGTGAAGGCAGAGTTATTTTGCACCATGATACAGAACTGAAGCGATCGCGTTACGCTGGCAAGTCATGGCAAACCCTTTGTCAGCAGATTGTCGCAGATCTGCCAGAACAGGTTTACATCAGCTTCGATATCGATGGACTAGATCCTAAGCTGTGTCCGACGACCGGCACACCCGTACCTGGCGGACTAGAGCTAGAAGAGGCATTTTATCTACTAAAACAGGTCGCAGACACGCGAGAAATCATCGGCTTTGACCTGTGCGAAACCGGCCCTGACGAATGGGATGGCAATGTCGGCGCTCGCATTGTCTACAAGCTATGTAGTCTAATGGGACTATCTAGAACAAAGCGGTGAGGCAATATGGACCGAACAAAGCTACGGATTGTGTCTTTAATTCCTAGCGCGACAGAGATTGTAGCGGCGCTAGGATATGCGGACTGTTTGGTGGGGCGATCGCACGAATGCGACTATCCAGCAGCTGTCCTTTCTCTGCCCGTCTGCACCGAACCAAAATTCGATCCAGTTGGCACTAGCAGCGAAATCCATCAGCGCGTGACCGACCTGCTCACCTCAGCGCTCAGCGTCTACCGCGTCAAGACCGAAGTGCTTGCAGACTTGCAGCCCACTCATATCATCACTCAGGCTCAATGCGAAGTCTGTGCGGTCAGTTTAGCTGACGTCGAAGAAGCTGTTGAGTCTCTATTGAAGGACTCAGCAGTCAATAGAGACTCACCTATCCAAGTTGTTTCCTTACAGCCTGAGCGACTAGCGGACCTGTGGACGGATATCGTCAGAGTCGGCGCTGCATTCGATACTTCTACAGCAGGCAAAGCGACTACTGGTCGAATTGTTACACAGCTAAAAAATCGAATAAAGAGTGTTGGAGTAGACAGCGTAACCAAAGAGACTTTATCTAAAGAGATTTCACTTACAGAAATCTCATCGAAAGCAGTTCGATCTAAAGAGACTTTACTCTAGCCCAAGATCTGCCAACAGTAGCCTGTATCGAATGGACCGATCCGCTGATGGCAGCAGGTAACTGGGTGCCAGAGCTAGTCAGTATCGCAGGTGGTTGGGATTGTTTTGGCAAGCCGGGCGAGCATTCTGACTGGATGAGCTGGGATGAGCTAACTAGTACAGACCCAGATATTATTGTTGTTTTGCCTTGCGGCTATGACCTTGCTCAGACTAGGCAGGCGACCGAAGAAATGGCCAAACACCCGAGCTGGTCACAGCTAAAGGCGGTTAGAACTCAGAATGTGTATTTGACAGATGGCAATCAATATTTCAATCGTCCGGGGCCTCGCCTAGTCGAATCAGGCGAAATTCTAGCGGAGATTATTCAAAAGAAAGCAGTGAATGCGCAAAGACGGCCTAGAGGTTGGCAAAACTGGAATGATAGAAGTTGTTGAACCTATGAGTAGTTGGCCTTTGTATTTATGAAGTGTGTTTATTGATACAAGCAGCTGTACGGATAAAAGGGCACGGCTTCGAACCTAAGAGCTAGAAGGATAAAGGCAGAATGTCCTGATATTATGCAGAGGCTTCAGAAGGATTTAATGATTACTACAATTTAGCTAATCCAAATACCCTAGAATGAAACTTTTTCATGCTACAGACACTCGAAAGCGATTCCTATCGGTGTTGTTGACAACGAGTTTGACTGGCGGCGTGGGCCTTGGACTTTCTGGCTGTAGCAGCGGGTCCAATGCATCAGAGAGGGTGCTACGTCCGGCCTATGGCACCTTAGAAGAACTATTCCAAACTGAGATTGTTAATATTGGATTAGAAGAGCTGGGCTATACGGTAGTTTCTGGCTCTGAAGTAGAGTACGACACGATCCACCAGGCGATCGCCAACAACTACCTAGATTTCACCACTGTCCACTGGAATCCACTGCATACCAAGTTCGTAGAAGAAAACGGGGGTAGCAGCAATCTAGTTAGCACGGGAACCGTTGTCCAAGATGCTATACAGGGCTATTCAATCGATCAAGCTACTGCTCAAAATTATGCGATCACAAACCTAGAGCAGCTACAAGATCCGGCGATCGCCTCTCTTTTCGATACTGATGGCGACGGCAAAGCGAACCTAGTCGGCTGTCCACCCGGTTGGGGCTGTCGAGACGTGATTGAGCACCATTTAGACGCCTATCAGCTACGCGATACCGTAGAGCATGACAACGACAACTACTTCGCGCTGATGAACCAGATTATCGAAGCTGTCGAAGCAGGCAGGCCCGCACTTTACTACACCTGGACACCGCTATGGGTCAGCGATATTCTGACGCCTGGTGAGCAGGTTGAATGGTTAGAAGTGCCCTACACAGCACTCCCTGATATCTACGAAGAAGAGACTCAGACCGTAGTTGATGGTAAAAATTTGGGATTTGCTGTCAACCAAATCGAAATTCTAGCGAACCGATCTTTTATAGAGACTAATCCAACCGCACGCAAGTTTTTTGAGTCTGTACAGATACCAATCGAGGCAGTGAGCCTACAGAATCAGAAAATGCGAGAAGGCGAGAATACAACCAGCGACATCAAAGCGCACGCTCAAACGTGGATCGATGAGAACAGAACGCTGTTTGATAGCTGGCTAGCGGCGGCTGAATAGTCTGTAGAGATATAAACTACAGCTGCCCACCAGTCACATCAATCAGCGCGCCGGTCATAAAGCTGCTGTCTTCAGCCGCCAAGAATACGTAAGCGGGCGCTAGCTCTTCTGGCTGTCCGGTGCGCTTCATCGCGTTGGCGCTATCGAACCCATCAACTTGGTCTTCTGGCATAGTCGATGGAATATTTGGTGTCCACACCGGACCGGGCACAACAGCGTTTACCCGAATCTTTCTGTCCGCTAGATTCAGCGCTAGCGACTTGGTAAACGTATGAACAGCCCCTTTACTAGCCGTATAGTCCACTAGGAACTTCTTACCCTGCTTGCCAATAATAGAGCCTGTGTTGATAATCACATCGCCTGCTTTGAGGTGTGGAAAAGCGGCTTTGAACATATGGAAATATCCAAAGATATTAGTCTCAAAGGTCTCGTGAAACTGTTTGATAGTCAGATCGGCAACGTCTTCTCTCACCATTTGAAAAGCAGCGTTGTTGACTAAGATGTCTAGCTGACCAAACTTATCAACAGTCTGCTTGACAGCGTCTTCGCACTCTTCGGGTTTGCGTACGTCCATCTTGATGGGTAGACACTGACCGCCTCGCGCTTCGACAAGCTCTTTTGTCTTGCTAGCGTCTTCGTCGCTGGCATTGTACAAGATGGCAGTATTAGCACCTTCCATTGCGTAGGCGATCGCAACCGCACGTCCAATTCCAGAATCACCGCCTGTAATGATTGCAACTTTGCCTTTCAGCTTGCCAGCGGCCTTGTAGTTGGATAGATCGCTATCAGGCGCAGGCGTCATATCAGCTTGGCTAGCGGGATAGGCAAGCTGCTGTCCAGGAATATCCTCTGGCTGGGGACGGCGTTCTGTTTGGGTTGACATATCTAAATCTGTAGGGCTATTTTGCAATCGATCGCTTCTCAGAATAAAAGACTTTCTTTAGAAAAGTCTCTACCGAGAGTGACAGCTCCCCTGTCGCATAGACAGACAAAAGATAGATGAATAGGCTGACAAAAGATAGAAACTTAGACGCGAGTTTTAGTAAGACAAGCACGCTCCATCATCTATCTCAGCTAGATCCCAAGTCCTGACTGTGCCGTCGTACCCACCGCTGACTAGCGTATTACCCGCATCGCCGAATGCTACAGAATAAACGAATCCAGAATGGCCGTTGAGCGTGCAGAGCACCTCACTGCGTCGCCAGTCCCATATCTTGATAGTTTCGTCGTAGCTAGCGCTGGCGAGCAGCATACCGTCTGGGCTAAAGGCAACGTCTGAGACAACAAAGTTGTGGCCTTTGAGTAGATTATTGAGCTGTCCATTCTCAGTACTCCAGATTCGGATAGTAGCGTCGTAGCTACCAGCGGCGACATAGCCATCGTTGTTGACTGACAGGCTAACGATTCGATCAATGTTGTCTTCTAGCGTCAGGATGTTGGCCTGTTCGGCCAAGTCCCAAACTCGAACAGCCCCTTCTTGGTCACCGCTAAACAGCAGGTTAGGATCGATTGGATGAAAGGTTAGTGCGTTGATCTTAGGACCGATTGCCTCGAGCGTATTAGGGCTTGCGAACTCGTTCCCCTGTGCCAAGATCCAGGTTTTGACAGCGCCGTCGCCACTGCCAGCCGCCATGACGGTATCATCCAAGCTCAGCGCAACGCTGGTAATTCGCCCTGAGTTGCCAGTAAGCGTTGTGATCAGCTCGCCAGAGAGGACATCCCACAGGCTGATATTGCCGCTGCCGCTGCCGGTAACTAGCCGCTGGGCATCGCTGGTGAACACAAGATCGTTGACGCGGCCTTGATGCGCGAGCGATCGCACATCTTCGCTACTATTTCTATTCCACAGCTTGACTGTATTGTCGTAGCTGCCGCTAGCCACCAGCGGGCTAGTTATCCCAGCTGCCACGCTCAAGACAGTCGCCGTGTGAGAGCCCAGCGTCCTAGTGGCGCTAGGAGCCATCGAGGCTCTATCTAAACTGTCTAAGCTAGAAACCACTCTAGAACCCCCAGTCAAGCGGTCGGATATCAGCAGAAACATTCCACCGAGACCAGCTATCAGGCCCGCCGATAGCAATACAGCAAACAATGGGAATAGGTTGCGATTCTTAGGAGTCATCAGCGGGGCTGTAAGGAATGCAAAAGTAGGTAGTGCCAGATTTAAATGTACATCGCACGTCCGTGTGAATGCGGTGATTCAGTGAAAGTTCATAGGAGCTACACGAGTAATTACGGATCTGTCAGTTTGGATCTGTAATTTCGCGCAATCGCTTTCCGGTTAGAAGAAGACGTATTACAGTCTAGTAGACGTAAGGAAATCAGCTAGCGAACAGAGTATGAGATTTGTAGTCGATCCGGCGATCGCCACCAAAATCGAACGGATGAATCAGCGAGTCCGCTGGCAGCACCCTATCTGGCAAGATAGCGGCGTCGATCAGACCCGAATAGAGATTGTCTACGGTGATGAGGCGGACTCTAACGCAGAAATCAATCGAGATTTTTCATTTCTGGTCATCGGCGATAGTGGCACTAGTCGACACGTCAGGGACAGCCCACAGCGCCGCGTCACCGAGAAGCTGTTGGAGCACTCAGCCGAATGCGACTTCATCTTACATACGGGCGATGTTGTCTACTTAGTCGGTTCTAGCGAACAGTATCCGGACAACTTTATAAAACCGTATCGCGAGTTTCTAGTCGGGGGTAAAGCAGCGCACAAAATTCGCTTCGATAAGATGGTTTTTAACCTGCCTTTTTTACCGGTGATAGGCAATCACGATTACTACGACCTGCCGCTGGTCGCAGGAATTCTCAGCAAAGCCTTTACGCCCATTCGCAAGCTGCTGCGCCGTCGGATCAATTTTGATGTGGGCTGGCACGGCTCTTATCAAGGTGAAGGATTTGCTAGAGCATTCTTAGATTTTGTTGAACCGCTTAGTCCGCGTCAGCTCAAGAGCCATCTGCAAGCGCACTACACCGCCAAAACAGAGTCGGGCTATTGTCTGCGCTATGTTCCTGGTGAGTTCACCCGCTTGCCCAATCGCTACTACAGCTTTCGTCGGAACGGTATCGACTTTTTTGCGCTAGATAGCAACACATTTAACGCTCCTCAGCCACTGCCAACCACAGAGGCAGGCATAGCGCTGCGTGAACAGATTGAAAAGCAACGCGACGAGCTAGATGAACAAATGCGATCGCTCACGCTAGAATCTGCCACTCTCAACACAGATATCCCAGAACAGTCAGACCGTTCTGCCAGGATCTACGCCAAGATGGAACAGATAGACGAGCAGCTACAGGATATTGACAAGCAGCTAAATGCCTCTCTAGAAAATACGACAATTGATACTGAACAGCTAAATTGGCTGCGCGATCGCCTGATCGCCTCCTGGCAAGATCCAACCGCCAAAGGCAGAGTCCTCTATTTTCATCATCCGCCCTACGTCACAGAAAGCACTAAGTGGTTTCAGGGCCAGACCATCGCGGTTCGCATCCACCTGAGAGAAGTGCTCGATGAGGTGCAAAGAGAGATTAAAGAATATTCTCGTCCGCTAGTCGATCTTGTCCTAAGCGGCCATGCGCACTGTTTCGAATACTTGAGAACGCTAGAAACTGGACATGGCGATCGCGATATTCCCTGGGTGGTCTGCGGCGGCAGCGGCTTTAGCTTGCGTAGACAGCGCAAAGAGGGCGCAGTATTAGAAGAGTTTGGCCAGCCTATTGCCGAATGTCATTTGTTCATTGGCCGCGAGGGGCACGGCAGCAAAACTAAACGGCCCTACACCGCGCTACAAGTCGACGTGAAGTATAACCAGACTACAGAATTAGCCGATCGACCGCAGTTTATTCTAAAGCCGCTGGTTGCGGAACGCTTTCATAGCAAGTGGAAAAGCTACGACCTCGATCCAATCGTGCTAGGCTAGCGTACCTGTTTATCAAAGTCAGAAACCGAGGACTGAGCGGAGTCAAAGTCCGGCTAGGTTGTGCCTAACCCCTTTGGAGACGCCACGCGTTGGCTTTGCCTCGCCTCTGGCGTTACGACATCGCTCAGACAGCGTCATGTAGTGTATTCAAGTCTATGTACGGTGACATCCTCCCGACGCTGACTCTACGAGTACAGCACGGGCTTCCTCAGTGACTCTAGGCTACTGCCCGGACATTTCCTGAGAGATTAAGGGCCTGACATCCCACGGCCCTGTTAAGAATATTCTTGGCAGCATTGATATCCCGGCAGAGCACCAAGCCACAACCACATCGGTGCATCCGCTCAGACAATGTTTTCGGCACTCGCTCACCGCAGCCTGAGCAGTCAATGCTGGTACTGTATGGCTTCTGAGGAGAGGAGAGCTTCCCAGCTTTTTCAGCTTTGAAAGCGCCCATCTCCAAGAATTGTCCCCATGCAGCATCTAGGATTGATTTGGCTAGTCTGGTTCGTGCGAGGCCTTTAATGTTCAGCTTTTCATGCGCAACCACATCATATTTTGAGAATAGCCAGTCCCATACCTTCGAGAAGAAATCTTTCCGCTGCCGTGTGATGTGTAGATGCAGCTTTGCAATCCGGCCTGCTTGCTTACGCCAACGGTTTGAGCCTTTCACCTGCCTAGCTAGCTGGCGTTGCAGCTTGGCAAGCTTGCGCTCTGACTTTCTGAAAAACTGGGGAATGCCAACGGACTCACCGTCCGATGTTGCTAGAAAGTCTTTTAGCCCTACGTCTATGCCGACTGATTTAGCCAGATCAACAGAGGGTAAGGTCTCAGGGACTGCTGTGCATTCAAGCAGCAGGCCAACATACCAGCCGTCTGCTTTACGCGTCACCTTTGCCGTCTTGAGGGTGAACCCATCTGGAATAGGTCGGTGTTGAATCAGCTTTACAGCACCTAGCTTGGGAAAGGTAATCCGCCCGCCTGCGATGCAGTTCGCTTTCATCTGCGCAAACGTGAACGTGCGATATCGACCCTGTTTCTTAAACCGAGGCCGTCCACTACGCTTGCCGTTGGCATCCCCTTTGACGAATCGTTCAAAGGCCAAATCGACTCGCTTCACCATCTCCTGCAACACTTGAGACTGAACCGTCTTGTACCAAGGCCGCTCCACTTTTAGGGGGGTGAGAGCACGTTTCTGCTGATAGTAATTAGGCCGCTCTTTTGGCGATACGATGCTGCAAGACAACGGGCAGGCATTGACCGCACAGCGTTGCATTTCCCACCAGTCAAACCGCTCGCCCAGCAGCCAGTTGTACTGAGCACGCAACATATCCAACCAAGAAGACATTAGCGCTTCTTGCTCAGCCGTCGGACGGAGTTTGTACTGGTAGGTTATTCGCATAGTACTATTGTACCTTTCAGTGCCTCTGTAAAGCCACCTTTGCAAGTGAAGGTTTTGGGCAACTGTTCGCTATCGCTCACCTAGCTTTCATCCCGACGCTCACCTTACAGGTAGAGCGCCGGGCTTCCCGCCGACTAGCTAAACACATGCAGCCCAAATAGATAAGAGAGATTGCTAAGCGGACAAATCAATAGTCAGAATGCTCAGGAATTAAGCTGTTTCATCTGCCAGGTTGTCAGCGTGCCGACCGGGCTCCACAGCAGGTAGGGCACTAGCAAAATCGCTGCCCAGATAGAAACCTTCAGCGTACTGACTGACAGTAACAGCCCAATCACGAATCCCGTGCCGCCGATGATAGTTGCTGCCGTTAGACTGTGCGACCAGAACAAAACTGGCGTAAACGCGATTGTCACCAGCTCTAGCACAATGTACGCCGCCATCCAGCTCCAAGAGCGCGATCGCTCCCAAACGATATAGGCCGACCAGCCCCCACAGACAAACACTACCGTCCAGATCACCGGAATCAGCTTTTCAAACGTCAGCCACTGCGGCCGCTCCAACCGCCGAAACCACTTCACGTCTCGCGGCCTGATGATATTAGCAAGCAGTGCGATCGCAAACCCCACCCCAGCAATCACCATCCAAGACTTCAGCATAAGCACACCCTACTCGCAAATCCCACCCAGAGACCGATCCGCCCATTCATCATTCATCATTCATACTTCTGCCTTTCCCTCACCCCGTCCAAGGCGTCCGAAAAGAGGGATACAGCGTCAGGCCACCATCGACAAACAGCGTCTGTCCGGTAATATACGCGGCATCATCAGAAGCCAAAAACGCGGCGACTGCGGCCATCTCTTCTGACTGGGCAGCGCGGCCCATCGGAATATGACTTTCAATATCTGCTTTTCTCACCGGATCGTCTTTCCAGGGGTTAATGGGCGTTAGCGTCGCACCGGGCGCAAACGAGTTGATCCGAATGTTATCGCGAGCATATTCTAAAGCCAGTGTTCGGGTCATTGCCCACATCCCGGCCTTACTCATGGTGTAGCCTGCGTACTGTGGACGAGGAATCAGCTCGTGAACGCTAGAGTCATTGACAATCACACCGCCACCGTTTTCGAGAAAGTGGGCGATCGCCTTTTGCGCGCACATGAACGCCCCTTTCATATTGATGTCGATCATCTTGTCAAACTTGGCAATCTCAATTTCGTGAGAAGCCGCCTGAATCTGCATCCCAGCATTGTTGATCAAGATATCTAGACCGCCAAAGGTCTCTATAACCTGCTCAAACATTGAAGCAACGTCGGCTTCTACAGAGACATCTGCCTGCACTTTCATGTCTTTTAGCGTGCCAGCTTCAATACCCGCAGCGGCGCTAGCCTCCCTCATCTGCTTCAGCGTAAAGTCAGCTTCTTCTTCACCTTTGTAGTAGTTCACCGCTACGTTTGTGCCTTCTTGAGCGAACCGAACCGCGATCGCCTGACCAATGCCGCTGCTGCCTCCGGTCACCAAAACGTTCTTTCCCTTCAGTCCTCGCATACCTGTCCTCTAGAAGTAAAGCTGAATTAGTAAAGCTGAAATTAGTAAAGTGGAATAGAGCAGAGCCGAATACAGTCGCTCGACTGTCTAAAAGCTACATATAGCACGCGTGTTGGTCACTGGCAAATCAACCCGCAAGAGAAAGCTAATCCTCTAGCGCCTATCTATTCCGCGTTTCCTCGAAGATCTACTAAAAGGTCTACTGAAAGAGAGAGATTACTTCCCACTATCTGTAGAGGGCCACAGCGCAAGAAAACTTTATGATCACAGATGAATGCAACCCAGGTTTTAACCATCATGGAAAAAACGGACTCTCCCCAAAAGCAAAACGCCGTAGATAACAAAAGCGCTTTTGCCGGTAATCCCTCCTCTATCGCTGATGAAGGATTAAACCATCTAGGCGTCGACCAGATGGGTGAGGGTGCCGGACTAGACATTCAGCCCGAAGAGCCGCTGGCAACTAAAGAAAAACTAGAAGCCCGCGATGAAGATAGATTTGACCTAAATCCAGTAGACGCCTCGACAGAAGCTTAAACAGACGCCTCGACAGGCGTTCGAGCAGACACACAGGCACACGCTAAATTACTAGCAAATCTGTCGAGCATCATCGGCTCACATTTAACCCACATACTTTATTAAATCAAACGAGGATATCAAATACGATGGAAGATAATGCTGTCGATAAAACTGCCCAAGCCGCTCAAGACGCTGTAACCGCAGTCGCAGACAAGGCGCAACAGGCGGAAGGCCAGGTACTAGATACTGTTGATGCAGTTCAAGAGAAGATCGGTAAGGCTACACCTGTGACCGCTCAAAGCGAGTATGGAACCATTGCGACACCGTCTGATATCAAGTCCAGACTGGACTGGGGTGAGCCCGCACTGACTATTATCGATGCGCGCGATCGCGAAGCCTTCAACAACGAACGGATCATGGGCGCTATTTCCATGCCCGCAAGTGATCTTGCCAAACGTGCCAAGCAGTCCCTTTCTCTAGAGCGCGACATCTTTATCTACGGCGACGACGATAAAGACACCTCCGCAGCGGCAATTCAGCTACAAGAAGCAGGCTTTCAAAAAGTCAGCGTCATTAAAGGTGGCCTGCCTGCCTGGAAAGCAATCAATGGAGCAGTAGAAGGAAGAGGCCAAGCCCCCGGACTTTTGGAAAAGGGCGGCGCTAGCTTGACCAACCAAAACGCTACCCCTTAGGTTGAGCTGAATGGATTGAATCAGCGCTGATCAATCAATTTATCATTTGACTGATAGAAAAACCCCTGATGTTTCTCAAAGAGCAGTAGGGGTTTTTCCATTGGTTTCCCTTGGCTTGGCAAGAGGAATCACCGACGCATCGCGAAGCACTCTGCAAAGGGAAGCGTTCTGCAAAGGATCGGTTATTGCGACTTTTATTCCCCTGCCTTGACCGATACATTAGCAAAGTAGATTAGCACTCTAAGCTAACGAGTGCTAAATTCTGGAATGCAGAAAACTCGTAACAACTGGCATATGGCGAAATTAGTATTATTCGATGAGAAATCGCGTCAAGCGCTTGAGCGCGGCGTCAATGCCTTGGCAGACGCAGTCAAAATCACGATGGGTCCCAAAGGCCGTAACGTGGTACTAGAGAAGAAGTTTGGCGCACCTCAAATCGTCAACGACGGCATCACGATTGCTAAGGAAATCGATCTAGAAGACCCCTACGAGAACACAGGTGCTCGCCTGATCCAAGAAGTCGCCTCTAAGACCAAAGATCTTGCAGGTGATGGTACCACTACCGCGACCGTACTAGCTCAGGCGTTAATTCGCGAAGGTCTAAAAAACGTAGCCGCTGGTGCAAACCCAGTTAGCTTGCGACGCGGTATCGAGAAGGCAGTTGCCCATCTCGTCTCCGAGATTGCCGCTGCCGCTAAGCCGGTTGCCGGAAACGATATCGCCCAGGTTGCCGCCGTTTCTTCTGGAAACGACGAAATGGTTGGTGACATGATTGCTCAGGCAATGGACAAAGTCACCAAAGATGGCGTGATTACAGTAGAAGAGTCTAAGTCTCTTGAAACCGAACTTGACGTTGTTGAAGGGATGCAGATTGATCGCGGCTACATGTCTCCTTATTTTGTCACTGACCAGGAGCGCATGATTGTCGAGCTAGAGAATGCTCGCATCTTGATCGTCGATAAGAAGATCAGCTCTATTCAAGACTTAGTGCCTGTACTAGAGCAGGTGAGCCGTACTGCGCAGCCACTGCTGGTGATTGCGGAAGATGTAGAAGGTGAGGCGCTCGCTACGCTGGTAGTGAACAAGGCGCGCGGTGTTTTGAACGTCGCTTCGATTAAATCTCCTGGCTTTGGTGAACGCCGTAAGGCACTGCTAGCCGATATCGCCGCGCTAACCGGTGGACAGGTCATTTCTGAGGAAGTCGGCCTATCGCTAGAGTCAGCCACTATCGATATGCTGGGCAGTGCCTCCAAGGTCACAATCACCAAGGACACCACTACCCTTGTTTCTGAGAACGGCAACAAAGACGACATTGCCAAGCGCGTAGAGCAGATTCGCAAAGAGCTATCGCTCACTGATTCTGACTATGACAAGGAGAAACTATCTGAGCGGCTAGCAAAACTAGCAGGTGGCGTTGCTGTGATCAAAGTAGGCGCAGCGACTGAAACCGAGCTAAAAGACCGCAAGCTGCGAATTGAAGATGCGCTGAGTGCGACTAAAGCAGCCGTTGAAGAAGGCATCGTTCCTGGCGGTGGCGCAACGCTGCTACACCTAGCTGGCAAGCTGGAAGAGCTCAAGTCTTCTCTCTCGGCTGAAGAGAAGACCGGGGTAGATATTGTGGTTCGAGCGCTAGAAGCACCGCTGCGTCAAATCGCTGATAATGCGGGCGTGGAAGGCTCTGTTGTGGTTGAAAAAGTCAAGGAGATGGACTTTAACTTTGGCTACAACGCGCTAACCGGGACATACGAAGATCTTCTAAGTACTGGTATTGTTGATCCTGCCAAAGTTGTCCGTTCTGCGCTGCAAGATGCGGCTTCGGTTGCTGGCATGGTCTTGACAACAGAAGTGCTTGTGGTTGAAAAGCCTGAGCCTGAGCCTGCTATGCCCGGTGGAGACATGGGCGGCATGGGCGGCATGGGTGGCATGGGCGGTATGGGCGGCATGGGCGGTATGGGCGGCATGGGTATGATGTAGCCCGACTGCTTGAGCTAGCTCGGTAGTTCCATATAGCCTGTACCGGATGCATACTCTTCGAGAAGGCGGGGCCTACGGTACAGGCGTGTCACTTAACCTGTTGAAACACAACGCTTTCAGCCTACAAGCTGTACCTCAGTCAAGTGACAAAAGCTATAGAAGAAAGGGGATGGCATAGCTGCTGTCCCCTTTTTGTTGGCAATTTTAAAGTGACTACTCCCGACACTGAGGATCGTTAGCCTAGTGTTGGAATAGCTGTCCTAGCAGTTTTGTAGCGTCTGGACTGTCAGCAGTACTATCGGCAATAAATTTAGTAGCAGGTAATGGCGCTAGTGGCCTAGAAAAAAGAAAGCCTTGACCTTCATCGCAGCCCAGTTTTTTCAGATTTGATAGCTGATGAACCGCTTCAATTCCTTCGGCATTAACACTCATATCCAGGCTGTGACCAAGTTCGATGATAGCTCTCACGATTTCTGTATTTTCATCGACGGCCTGCATCTGGCGAACAAAAGACTGGTCGATTTTCAGCGTATTGACTTTGAAGTCGCGTAGGCGAGCTAGGGAGGAATAGCCTGTGCCAAAATCGTCAATCGCCAGCTGAATCCCTATGTCACTTAACTGGTTCAGCCGAGACTGGGCAGTCTCCAAGTTGTTGATCAAAACGCTTTCAGTAATTTCTAGTCTTAGACTCTCAGCATTAAGGCTGGTCTCTTCTAAAATGTCACTTACCTGGGCAACGACATCAGGCTGAAGCAGCTGCTTTCCAGAGAAATTGACTGACATCTTTAGTTTGCAAGACGGGAATGTCTTTTGCCAAAGCTTGAGCTGTTGGCAGGCTGTCTTGAGTATCCAAAGCCCCAAAGGAACAATCAGTCCGGTGTCTTCTGCGATGGGAATAAATTCTGTAGGGCAGATCCATCCTCGCGTGGGATGGTTCCAACGAACGAGCGCTTCAAATCCACTAAGACACTCGCCGTGAAAGCAGATGTGAGGCTGGTACTCGACTAAGAATGCAGATTTAGGCATCGCTTGAGGGGGAATGGTCTTCTAGCAGAAAAACGGCTTCAGTTAGATCGCTTTCTAACTGCGATCGCGTTACTAGCTCCTCATACATCCGACTATCGAAAACCACGTATTGCCCCTTGCCTGCTGCCTTAGCTTTGTATAGTGCGATATCTGCATTGCGAAGCAGATCGTCTGAGCTAGTTTGAACCGAATCACTAAAAGCAATGCCTATGCTGGCGGTTGTTTGCAGCCTATAGTCGTCTACTTCGTATACCTCAGCTAGGCGATCGCAAAGAGACTGAGCAACGATTTCTGCTGTCTGCTGGGTTGTCTGCGTCACTGTTTTGGGGCCGATCAGTACAACGAATTCATCGCCGCCAAAGCGACAGGCAAACGCTGTAGACCCAAACCGGTCTGACACATAGGACCGGATTCTACCTGCGGCCAACCTCAAGAGGCGATCGCCCACTAAATGCCCCAAGCTATCGTTGATATCTTTAAACCGATCGATATCAATGAAGAACAGCGCCGCCTTGTTAGCAAGATTTTTCTCTTGATGATTGGCGATTTTCTCCAGCTGCTGGCGCAAGAAAGTGCGGCTGTATAGCCCGGTCAGGCTGTCGTGATTAGCCTGATACCTAAGCTCGTTTTCGAGCTGCTGACGGCGATCGCGCTCTGTTTGATGGTCGCTGGTGTAAGCGCCTAACAAAGCACCTACTGTCGTCACCGTCAGCAACCCAAGCTGAATTGCCAAAACCTCACCGCTAGTGGCCCTAGAGCCTGCAAATGTAACCGCAGCCACATTGAGGATTAGCAGGCAAAGCGTCGTTCTTCTAAAGCCATATCTAATTGCGATCCAAACCGTTGGAATGAAGGCTAGATAGGAAAAGTCAGTCGAATCTCCTTGCAGTCCGCCATAGGAGAGCCAAGCAAACAAAACCATTGAGCCAACCAGCATCGCTCTCTCGACCGGATTTTGACGAAGCCAAGCCACTAGATTTAGCGGCGGCGTTTTTCGCAAGGTCAACCGCCGATGCGACCAGGGAAGCGATCGCATCAGAATCAAACAGGGCGGCGTCAGCACCAAGATACCGTTGGCTTCACCAGCCCAGTCTTGCATCCACTGCTGAAACCAGTCAGAGCCAGACGAAGCAACCACCACCTGCTGGGTCAGAAAACTCAGCCCGCTGACCACAAACGAGGCCCCCAGAAAGACAGTAGTGAACCAAATCATGTCCTTTAAAGAAGACAAGCGCGGATCGATCTTGCGCCGATGTAGTAAAAAGAAAGCAGCGCCGCTATAGCCCAAACAAATATAGAGCGCAGACAGCATTTCATAGAAGTAGCTTGTCTGCTCTATAGGAGCCCAAAGCGCATCTTCTAGAAAAGGCACCAAAAATATGGCAGGCGCGTAGCGAAAGCCAAAACCAAACAGCAATAGAACATGCAGGCCCGAAGCCGGATCCCAAGGCTGAACATTAGGGGTAGGACTAGCAGCGTCGGCAACGACAGTTTCTAGCAGCAGCCCTAGCGCTAGATAAAGCACCAAAAGAATAAGCGAGCATAGCAGCTTAGGTTGGCACTGAAGCCACCGCCAGATAGATTGGCTACGGGTTTGAAGGACACGCTCAAAATAATCCAAACCTAGGTTCATCAAAACGACCTATGTTTCCTTTCTTTTAGCCCATGAATATCCTTGTTTTGTATGTTTATGGTGTTACTTCGTCTGCTAGAGCAGAACTAGCTTCGATGCTCAGCTTCAACGACACAAACAAATCACAGAGCATAGCAGCATGGCGTTCTATCCAACAAAGCATAGCTGCATAGACGCCACTGAGTCTATATACATATAAGTGAGACTAAGTGAGACTGCCCGAACAAAATTGACTCTTGATAAGTTCTTTTGTACTATTTTACTAGCGATCGCAATCATTTATCTATACAAGTTTATCTATACAAGTTAGCTGGCTTGCGTCTTCTATGAATGAGCTAACAGGACAAATCCTAGAGATGGCGAAAACAGGCGTTTATCGAGAATCGCTGTTTGAAACCTTTCGGCCATCAGCGACTAAAAAGCAGATTAGCGCAGCGATCGCACTAGCCAAACAGTTCGGCCTGCGCTCTGATCCGACCCTGCGCGATACAGAGCTAGGCACCTACTACCAGGTCGATATTGCTAGAGCAAACTCCTTCCAGCTAGCAGTCCAGGACTCAGCTAAATCAGGCATTGTGCTAAGAGCCGGAGACGATATGGCCCAGCAGCTTCAGATCGCTATGCAGACAGTCCGCCTGATGCTAGTGGTTTCTAAAGTCAGTGCGATCGCCCTAATGCTCATCGGCAGCAGCTATCTAGTCACCGGAAAGTCAGAGACCGCTGCGCTATGGTGGACAAGTGCACTCTGCGCAGGTGGCATCTGGCTATGGCAAAAGAGTGTCGCCAAACCGCTGCTGTAGGGTCTACCATTTTCTAGCACCATACAACTGCGCCTATGTTCCCAATGGCACAAGTCGCTGATTCATTAGAGCCGCTAGTGAACCCAGAGCTGCGTAACAATCTGGTCGCGTCGGCAGTGGGGCTAGTCGCTATCAGCGCCCTTCGACTAGGTGCCAACCGGCTAATCAATCAGCAGCTCAAAGACCCCAGACAGCGTTATGCCTGGCGTAAGTGGGTTGGCTATATTTCCTACGGGCTCTACACGTTTGCGGTAGTCATGCTCTGGCTACCCAGTATTGCTGGGCTATCTACCTTTCTTGGACTATTTGCGGCTGGTTTGGCCGTCGTGCTGCGAGAGCCGCTAGTCAATATGGTGGGGTGGGTATTTATCATATGGCGACAGCCGTTTCAGATGGGCGATCGCATCCAAGTTGACACTCACCACGCTGGCGACGTGATCGATATTTCCATTTTTCAATTCACGCTAATGGAAATTGGCAACTGGGTAGAAACAGACCAGAGCACGGGCCGAATTATCCATTTGCCCAATAGCCGCGTCTTTCAAGAACCCATCGCCAACTACTCCCAGGGCTTTAAATATATCTGGCACGAGATTCCTGTGCTGATCACTTTTGAAAGTGATTGGGAAGCCGCTAAGGCGATTCTGTTCACTCAGCTAAACCTACATGCCGAACATCTCAGTAGCTCTGCTGAAGAACATCTGCGCAAGGCCGGTCGCAAATACATGATTTCGTACTCAAAACTGACCCCCACGGTATATACCACCGTTAGGGAAAGCGGTATTTTGCTGACCTTGCGCTATCTGTGCGACCCTCGCCGTCGCCGGGGCTCAGAGCAAGTCCTATGGGAAAATATCCTGCGCGAATTTGCCAAAAATGATGAGATTTCCCTGGCCTACCCGACTCAGCGCTTTTACATGACGTCTGTCGATACCAAAGGGCCACTGCTGCCCCGCCATATCGATAGCCCTGCCCCATCGGACGATTCGGTCTAAGCAGGACTATAACCAAGACCAGCGAGCAAGTATGCGATAATACCATAACGCAGCGTTTCATTTCTGAGCGCTGCGTTTCAATTGTGCCTGAATTGTTTGTAGTGCAACTAGAAGTTATGAAGACAAAACGATTAAGTCAATGGATGCTAGGAGTGGCGATCGCCTCCGCCCTGAGCCTCTCTTGCTCTAGCGGCCTACAAAACTACACTCAAATCACCCTAGCTTCCCAGTCAGAGACTGAGCTTGATACCGACACGCTAGAGGCTACTGAAGCGGTTCTAGCAGAGCGCCTAACTAATCTAGGCATTGAAGAAGCCGAGATTCTATCTGGCCAAGACAATCCAGACCACATTCTGATTAGACTACCGGCTGATGTCGATGCGAAAGCGACTGCCGATGTCTTTGCGAATACCGGACAGCTATCGCTGCGCGCGCAAAAGCCAAACACAGAAGAAACCTTAGCCGAGAGTATCGAAACGCTTCAGCGGCTTCTAGTAGAACAAGATACGCTCAGGCAAACTAACAAATCGACCGAAGCTAAAGCGCTACAGCCGCAGATTAATGAGCTGAGAGCTGACATTATTGAACTCTATGAGCCCACCGAACTGACTGGCGAACTCATCTCGGACGCGCAGGCCGTCTTGATGAGTGGCTTTAATACCTGGGAAATTAGCGTTTGGTTTAACGATGAGGGGGCTGAGAAATTTGCTCAGCAGACCCAGGCGATCGCAGGCACAGGCCGCACCATCGGCATCTTTATAGACGACGTGCTACTGAGTACACCCACCGTAGATGTTGCCTACGCTGAAGCTGGCATCAAAGGTGGGCAAGCCATTATCTCTGGTAACTTCACCGCCGAAGCCGCCAAAGCTCTAGAAGCCCAGCTAAAAAGTGGAGCGCTCCCAATCGAGCTAGAAATGGTAGATATTGAAGTCGTCTCTTCTGAATATTCTGCACTACCGAATGAGAAGAACAGACTGTAGGGATACAGCTGTAGAGCATGCGGTACAGGCTATAGACCTTATGAAAGGGGGCATCGTATTTCAGGAATTACCTAAGTGATGGCTTATAAGTGTGCTGGGCTAAACTGAGACGATCTCGAAAGTATCTTGGTTTTTGATTCGATAAAATAGGAAATCTGAATCGAGAGTGAAGATCTTCCTCGCTCCTGTTGTCTCCGCAGCCAGAACCAACGAGGCATCCGCTAGATCCATTGGTCTATCCTGATATTGTTCCATCAACTCAAACAGACGAACGTAATCTTCCTCTTGAATTCTGTAGACTAATAACAGCTGGTTTAGAAGTAGCTGACCCAACTGCTTTTGCATTCTCCATCCCCCTTTGTGAAGAGCTAGATACATCGCCTCAGTCAAGCATGACCAGGTTGTAGTCAAAGGAAGCGTTACTTGAGCGATCGCGCTTCGGTAAGATTGATGCCGGGGTTGAGTGCGATCTACCAGACAAAGCAAAACTCCCGCATCACAGAGAATCAAAGCTCTAGTCCTTGTTTACGATATTTTAGTAGCAAATGCTGCTGATAATCGTCAGCTGACTGAGTCGGTATAGCTGGTAGGTGGTCAACACCTTCAAACCACTGTGTCCATTTTTCAGAGAGTTCCTCTGAACCACAGTCAACTGCTGAATCATCTTGTAGTTTTCTATAGCTCAGAAAATCAATGAAATCACTGACTTGCTGTAAGAGTGAGTCTGGTAATCGCTGTAGTTTTACGAGGGCAGTTTCGCGAATTGTCATGATAGTGCTGAGCAAAGCGATTTGATAAGTCTTGACTGTATTTTAGGCGAGTAAGTCATTTTCATAGAGTCGTTTTCATAAGAGCTAGCGGCGTACTTATAGCCTTCTGCACTTTGCTTACTACACATAGAAAGGCTGCACCCCTTGTCCTACAGCGCAAAGTGCCATAGCAAAGTGCGTAGGCTTTGCCTTCTCGAAGAGTATGCATCCGCGCTTTGCCACACCACAGGTGGGCCATGTACACCGCTAGTCTTATTAGCTACGTTAAGACTCACGCTGAAGAGCCAAGATGAGGACCTATGTCGAGATCGTCGAAACGGACCCACCATCTACGCGCCAGTTTGAGCCGACGACGTAGCTAGCCTGATTTGAGCACAAGAAGGTAATCACAGCAGCGACTTCTTCGACTTTGCCGCGTCTGCCAACTTCAATGCCGGGGCGGTTCTCGGCTAAGAAGCTTTTGACGGCTTCGTCCATACTGATGCCGCGCTCTTCAGAACGCGATCGCATCATTGCATTAGTCATTGCCGTCTCGACGAATGCAGGCGATACCATATTGGTCAACACACCGTCTTTGGCATAGGCTTTCGATAGGTTCTTCGTCAGGTTTAGCGTTCCGGCCTTACAGGCGCAGTACGGCATATCTTCTATATAGGGCTGCACCGCATCTTCAGAGCCCAGTAGCACTACCCGGCCCCAGCCCGCTTTGCGCATATCTGGAATGAAAGTACGACAGATTCGGACCGTCCCCATCAGATTGACATTGATCGTATGCATCCAGCCTTCATCGTCGATATCTTCTAAAAAGTCACCGACCGCGCCTGTGATTCCGGCTGAGTGAACCACAATCTCAGCCGGCGTACCAAAATGTTCTATCACCTGATCGCGGGCAGCTTCGACCTGCTCTAGACTCGTAATATCTGCTTTGACGGGGAACGGGTCGCCAAAGGCTTTGAGATCGTCAATCTCATCAAAAGAGCGATTCAAAATTGCGACTTTGGCTCCCTCTTTTAGCAAGATTTCAGCCGTTGCTTTGCCAATACCAGAATCTCCGCCGGTCACTACCGCAACTCTATCTTTTAGTCCTAAATCCATGAGACACGTTTTCCTAGTGAATGTCTAACCTGTTCTATTGACTATTCCCCGCGCTGAAGGCGCGGGGATTCCCTGGTCAGTGACATAACTTTCAGATCCAACGTTACCGCCAAACCCAAAGAGGTCGTATCTCACAGGGCGTTTTCTCTGTCTAGCAGAGTGCTTCCGGTGTGCCCCACCGTAGCAAGTCCTTTGTTCAAAATGTTGATAGCTGCATTCTCGTCTCTATCCAACTTGCACCCACACTTACAGGCGTGTGTCCTAGTGGATAGAGACTTCTTCACTGTCGTTCCGCAACTAGAACATTCTTGCGATGTGTAGGCAGGATTGACGGCAACCGTCACTCGCCCAAATATATCGCCGTAGCGCTCTAGCCACGTTCTGAACTGATACCAGCCTGCATCAGCAATCGACTTAGCCAAGTTGTGATTCCGGGCCATGTTTTGGATTCTCAAGTCTTCGTACGCTACGAGGTCGTTAGATCTCATCACGGACAACGCTAGTTTGACAGCGTGGTCTTTTCGCTTGCGTGAAGTTGTGAGGTCGAACCTGGCTAGTCGATTAATCGCTTTCTTGCGGTTGGCAGATCCTTTTTTCTTTCGAGAGACGCGCCTAGCCAGTTTTTTACGCTTTGCTTCGCGCTTTCTATAGAATCTAGGGCTTTCTTCTTTGTCGCCATTGGAATCAGTGTAGAAGTCAGCTAAGCCAACATCTAAGCCGATAGTGTTGCCCGATGGCTCAAGCTTTTCTTTTCGGTCAACTGCAACACAGAACTGACAATAGTACCCATCAGCACGACGAATCAGCCTCACTCGCTTAATCAGCTTTTCAGCATAGTTAGCAAGGTCGTGAGTGCCCACCAGCTTCAAAAGGCCAATGCCTTTCTTGTCGGTGAACTTAATCCGCTTCGGCGCAGTCAGCTTCCAGCCAGAAGTTTTGTACTCGACTGAACGAGCAAACTTCTTAAACTTGGGATAGCCAACGGTCTTGACGCCTTTCTTGCAGTTGTCGTAGAACCGGCTAATTGCTGCCCATGCGCGTTCTGCGTGAGCCTGCCTAGCCATGCTGTTGAGTTCATCGGCAAAAGGAAACTCTTTGGCTAGCTCTTTGCAAAGCTCGCTTAAGTCGTATTTAGACGTGTCCTTAACATCCATCCACAAACGCAAAGCTTTATTCTGCACAAACTGGCCTGTGCGGATTGCTTCATCTATTGCAGCAAACTGTTGAGGCTTTGCCTCGACCTTGTACTCTAATATCAACATATTCTTACGCTAGCATGTTGACCGTAAACTTATGGCTAGACGCCCATGAATCCTGAATGTTCGCTAACACTCACCTGAGAGACGCGAGACTACATCCCCGCAATAAAGGGAACGGGGCTTTGCTTCTTTCTCTCAGACTCTCTTAATTCTAGTAAACAGCAAACTGCGCTTCTGGTGCCGCATCGTTAATCTAGGACGCTAGATCGACCGATAATTCACTTTCTTTTAGATAGCAGGTGGTGCTTTCTACTACAAAAGGCCCTTCTCGCTAAAAAGAAGAGCCCTTGAATGTTGACAGTGGTTTGGCCTAGTTTAGACCTTTTACCAATCCATCTGTTTCTGGTTGACGGCTTTTGATCTGTGCTGGAATCCAGTCGTCAAAGTTGGGATTGTCAATACCAGGCGTCTGTACACAAATAAAGCTGTATCCGGTCTTTCCTCGACAGCAAAAGCTGTGAGCAACAGTCCGAAGATTGTAGATCTTGTCTCCAGAATGAACCGGGAACCAGCTCTCGTCTGGGGCGGCTTCTGTGCTCTTAGAGCGATCTTCGCTAACTGCGACCCAGTCTTCCTCACAGCGAACAGCATACGCTCCATCGGCGTTCTGAAAGCCCTCTTTCTCGCCGAGAATGTAGCAAATAGCGTCAGAAAACTGATGAGCGTGAACCGATCCTAGAAATGAAGGACCTACGTGACCCAGTACTAGATACAAAGATTCTGCTTCTATACCGTACTCATCCAAGTAAGGAATCAGGAAAGAAAGCTTTGCTTGAGTTTGACTAAATTCGTGATAGAACTTAGTCGTATCAGGATCAAAAATTGCGTCTTTTCCGAACTTTTGGATGCACGAAACAGCGCTGTCTAAAACTCGATCGAGAAAGTTTGTCTCGAGTGTTTTAATGCCTAATGATTCAGGTGAATAAATAGAGCTGCCCTGAGAAATGTCAGGAGCTGCGAGCGTACTTAAAGCCATGAAAAATTATCTCCTAAACCTACGACTAAATCTGCATATTCTGCATTGATTTGCATTATTAAGTAATGTTAATCAACTGTCAAGAAAATAACTTTGTCAGCAGCAGAGTCTAGATAAAATACAGGCTGTAAAGGTCTTTTGGCCTCTGCCAGTCTTTACTTTCATGTCTAGTAAAACGCTGCTTCAAGCATAACCAAGCTTCGAAACAGCTGGAAATATTACATGAGAGTATGACATTTTTACTATTCAAAAAACGCTGGCTTTAGATATATGTTAATAGCGTCTTTCTTACCGCTTTAGCTCTTATTTCTTTAGCTCTTATTCCTTTGATTTTTGATGCTTACAGCCTCAACTAATTACATATGATAAATCGCACATGCCTTGCGGATGCATTAACTTTACTAAATGGATCTTATCAGAAGATATAGATCGAGACCGTCAAGGGCTATACAAAATGGTTATTCAGTTCAATCTGTTTGACAGATCTAAAGGCTCGAATCTAAAGGCTGATTAGCGAGCAGTAACGGTAGAGGCTGGGCATCAGTAAAAGCAAGTTTTGAGCCACGCTATCAGCGATATCTTTAGGCGCAGGTAAGGCTCGACGGCTGGGAAGGGCTGTGCGCCTATGAGACAAGAATAGACCTCATAAGAGAGATGCAACAGTTCTATATAGGTGAGTTAAGCAAAGCGCTTGCTGGATATTAGTCTGCCTGCACGCTGAGCAGAACGTTGTTAGTTCGCCCGATGTATTCAGAGGGGACTTTGAATCCGCACACGGATCAGGACTACTGGGCACTTTAGCTGTAATCGGATTCTGCAAACGCGTTCTGCTTTTACTCTATGGTCATGCTCAGCAACACGACATCTTCGGCTAGTCAGTTCCCTCAGATTGAGGGTTACACCGTGATTGAACAGCTGTATTCAAGCGCTCAGACGCGGGTTTATCGAGCTTTGCACTCCACCCAACAGCAAAGGGTGATTATCAAGGTTTTGGCTATGGAGACGTCTACGCAGTATGAATTAGTCCAGCTTCGCAACCAGTATGCGATCGCAAAATCTCTACCTGTCCCCGGCATCATTCACCCTTTGAGTCTAGAACCCTACGAGGGCGGTCAGGCCCTGGTAATGGAAGACTGGGGAGGCCTCTCGCTAGATCGCTATGACCAGCCGCTTACCCTAACTGAGGTCCTAGAGACGGCCCTACAGCTAGCAGATATTCTCCACGATCTGCATCGGCATCGGGTGATTCACAAAGACATCAAGCCTGCCAATATTCTAATCTGTCCCCAGTCTAAACAAGTTCGAATCATCGACTTTAGCGTCGCTTCCGTACTTCCCAAAGAGACTCAGGCGCTTCAGAGTCCTCAGATGCTAGAGGGGACGCTGGCCTACCTATCGCCAGAACAAACAGGACGAATGAACAGAGGCATAGACTATCGGACAGACTACTATTCGCTAGGCGTTACCCTCTATCAGCTGCTGACTGGCAGACTGCCCTTTAGCGGAGACGACCCACTAGAACTGATACATTGCCATCTGGCTCGCATGCCTGTGCCGATATCACAGATTAATTCTGAAGTACCCGCGCCTGTCGGAGCAGTTATCGCCAAGCTGATGGCAAAGAACGCAGAAGATCGCTATCAAAGCGCAGTAGGGCTAAAGCACGACTTGAGCCACTGTTTGGAGCACTGCCAGCAGACAGGCACAGTTGCAGACTTTGCTTTGGGACAGGCGGATGTGAGCGATCACTTCTTAATTCCTGGGAAGCTCTATGGACGAGAAGCAGAAGTCGCGGCGCTGCTAGCGGCTTTTGAGCGAGTAGCAAAAGGAGCCGCTGAGCTGATGCTAGTGGCGGGCTTCTCGGGCATTGGCAAGACTGTTGTAGTCAATGAAGTGCACAAGCCTATTGTCAAACGGCGCGGCTATTTTATTAAGGGCAAGTTCGATCAGTTTAATCGCAATGTGCCGCTGTCTGCTTTTGTTCAAGCGCTAGAGGAACTGATAGGACAGCTGCTTTCTGAGTCTGATCAGCAGTTGACTGAGCGGCGATCGCAGATTCTCGCGGCTGTGGGTGATAGTGGCCAGGTGCTGATCGAGGTAATTCCAGAGCTAGAGCAAATTATTGGCCAGCAGCCCCCCGTTCTAGAGCTTGCCAGCGCCGCTGAGCAGCATCGCTTCAACGTTCTTTTTCAGCAGTTTATCGGCGTATTCACACACTCTGACCATCCGCTCGTATTGTTTCTAGATGACCTGCAATGGGCCGATGCAGCCTCACTAGCGCTAATAGAGCGGCTGATGAAAGAACAAACTCATCTACTTCTACTAGGTGCCTATCGCGACAACGAAGTCTCGCCGTCTCATCCGCTTACGCTAACCGTCGAAGCCCTACAACAAAATCAGATACCCACTCACACTTTGACGCTGGCTCCCCTACAGTTTGACCATGTCAATCAGCTAGTGGCGGAGACGCTAACCTATCCACCGGAGGAAGCTAAACCACTAAGCGAGCTAATTCACCAAAAGGCCAAGGGCAACGCTTTCTTTATCACTCAATTTCTCAAGGCGCTGCACAGCGAAGGGCAGCTTTCATTTGATATTAGCCGAGGCCGATGGACATACGACATCGCTGATATCACCGCGCTTACGCTCACAGAAGATGTCGTGACGCTGATGACGCAGCAGCTAAAAAAGCTACCCACAGCTACCCAAAATGTGCTCAAGCTAGCGGCCTGCGTGGGCAACCAGTTTGAGCTAGATACGCTGGCGGTAGTGGCGCAGATATCTTCTGCAAAGGTTGCACAGGCGCTGTGGCCCGCACTGCAAGAGGGCATGGTGCTGCCGATAGATCAAGCCTACAAATTTTTTCAGGGTCAGGAGGTAAGCGATCTAGAACAACCGATCAATCCTAGCTATCGCTTTTTGCACGATCGCATTCAGCAGGCGGCCGCCTCATTGATTGCGGATACAGACAAGCAAACAACTCATCTCAAAATTGGTCAGCTACTCTTACAAAATACGCCACTTGAAGAAAGAGAGAATCAAGTCTTTGATATTGTTAATCATCTTAATGCTGGCTTCCGTTCTGATGCTGGTGCTGGGTATTACGACAAGATGTTCATAGAGTCCCTAGCACAGCTAAACCTGATGGCAGGGAGAAAGGCTAGAAAGGCCAACGCCATCTCTACAGCCGTAGAGTATCTCACGCTTGGTATTGAGCATCTACCAGAAGATGGCTGGCGATCTTGTTATTCATTAGCCTTCCATCTACATAGAGAGAGCGGCGAATGCCAGTATCTAATCGGCAACTTCAAAGCTAGCCAGCGACTGCTAAAAGCCGCTCTACAGCAGGCGACTAGCGACTTTGATAAAGCAGAAATCTATGTTATTTTGATGAACCTGTTCATGACTCAGGGGGACAACTTTAAGGCGGGTATTGACGCTGGGCTAGAGGGGCTAGCGCTGTTAGGTCTGTCTATTCCTCGATCGGCGATCGCGCTACAAGAACGGCTATCTATCGCTCAAGCGCAGGTACGGCGGCAGATTGCTCGAATCGATATTGCGGACCTTTATCACCATCCGGTTCAGACTGATCCGACTCGAGATCTGAGTATGCGGCTGCTGGTCGATCTGTGGGCGCTAGCCTATCTCGATGGCAACGTTGATCTGTTGAATATGACGGTTGTTCAAATTGTTCAGTCCTCTTTGCAAAGAGGAAACACCAGCCTATCGGCGTTCGGATATGTGACCTACGCCATGAATTTAGCGTTTGGACAGGAGTATCAGACAGCCTACCAGCTAGCGCGGCTAGCGCTACAGCTAAACAAGAAATTCAATCGCACTGACCTAGTCGGAAAGGTGAACAACCTCTTTTGTAATGCAATCAATCCCTACAATCGCCCGCTAATTACTAATCTAGAGCTTTATCAAGAATCCTATCAGCACTGCATGGCGTGTGGCGATCTGACCTACGGAGGTTGGGCCGTGTTCTTAGGACTGTGGACAAGATTTGACAGCGGCCAGCCCCTGCCGGAGGTAGCTAGAGAAGCGGATAGATACCTAGACGCGGTAGAGCAGATGGGCGATCTGAATATGCACGCAGCCTATCTGAGCCTACGACGGGTGGTTCAGAACTTGCAGAGCGAAGGCAGCGCTCGCTGGCGCTTGGATGATGAAACATTCCACGAAGCCGACTGTCTGGCTCAGTGGCAAGAGAACAATTTTAACCACGGTCTCAACTGGTATCACTATCTCAAGGCGCAAGTGCTCTATACCTATGAGCAGTACGGGGCGGCGTTAGAAACATTTCAAACAGTGGAAGACAAGGTAGCTGCAAACGTTGGATTCTTTCCAGTAACGAAGTACTACTTTTACTATCTGCTAGTGCTCACTGCGCTGTATCCGGAGGCGGAGGAGGTAGAAAGAACAGCCTACTGGTCAATTATCGAGTGTCACTATGCTCAGCTACAGGTGTGGGCCGATAGCTGCCCTGAAAACTTTCAGCATCAGGCGTTGCTGGCGGCGGCTGAAATGGCTCGGGTGCGCGATCGCCCGGCCGAGGCGATGGATCTCTATGAACAGGCAATCGCCAGCGCCCAAGCAAGCCAAATGCTACAGCACGAAGCGCTAGCAAATGAACTCGCCGCTAAGTTCTACCTGGGTTGGAACAAAGAGAAATGCGCGGCAGGCTACCTACAAGCCGCCTATAGCAGCTACGGCCAATGGGGCGCAAAGGCAAAAATGAAAGATCTAGAAAGCCGCTATGCTGCGCTACTGCTGCCTGTTTTGTCTTTGGGTAATGCGTCTCAGGCGGTAACATCGCCAGCGTCAATATCTCAGAGTTTGATATCTCAGAGTTTGATATCTCAGAGTTTGATATCTCAGAGTTTGATATCTCAGAGTTTGACGTTACCAAGAATGGGCAGTCTTTCTACTCACACCGCGACTCGATCTATTAGCACTAGCGGGATAGACCCTTTCGATCTAGCCGCTGTACTCAAGACTTCTCAGAGCCTTTCTAGCGAGATTGAGCTTGATCGCTTGCTGGCTACGGTACTGCACACAGCGCTCGAAACGGCTGGGGCCGATCGGGGCGTTCTGCTAATGCCCCAAGAAAACCAGTGGTTTGTAGAGGCGATCGCATCTGTAGACCGAGCTCCTCAGGTCAAGTCTATTGCGCTGTTCAACTTTACAGAGCTTCCTCAGGCGGTAATTCGCACTGTCAAGCGCCATTTAGAACCTGTGGTGATTGACCACGCAGCGACCGATCCGATGCTAGTAAACGATGCCTACATTAGCCGCCATGCGATCAAGAGCCTGCTCTGCGCTCCTATTTTGCGACGAGGACAGCTAGTCGCTCTGTTGTATCTAGAAAACCGAATGACCGTCGGAGCGTTTACGGGCGATCGCGTCAAAACGCTTCAGATGATAGCCGCTCAAGCTGCTATCTCTATTGTCAACGCCCGCTTGTATCAGCAGATAGAACAGCACTCCCAAACGCTAGAGATCGCAGTTAATCAGCAAACTCAGGAGCTTTGCCAGAAAGCGGGCGACTTAGAGCAAACCCTAATAAATCTCAAGGAGACCCAATCAAAGCTGATTCAAAGTGAAAAGATGTCCGCCTTGAGTCAGCTAGTCGGCGGAATTGCTCACGAAATCAACAATCCGATCAACTTCATTCACGGTAATCTTGAACATGCAAAGAGCTACGTCACAGATTTACTCAATATCATCGCCCTTTATCGGCAGCGCTATCCTCAAGTAGATGCAGTCATTCAATCAGCTATAGAAGAAGTCGATCTAGAATTCATTCAAAAGGATAGCCTGCGCCTATTCGAGTCGATGCAAACAGGGTCTAGGCGAATCTCTCAAATTATTCTGGACTTGAGAAATTTCTCCCGTCTGGACGAAGCCGAGCTCAAAACAGTTGATTTATGCGCTGGTCTAGAGAGTACTTTGGGCCTGCTACAGCACCGTACTGTCGGCGACGCGACTCGTCCTGCGATTCAAATCTTGAAAGAATACGGTGAAATACCTTTGGTCACCTGCTATGCAGGTCAGCTCAACCAAGTCTTTTTCAACTTATTTAACAACGCAATCGACGCACTGCAAAAGCAGCCAGTCAAGCCGTTACCTATCATCTCAATTAGCACGCAGCCGCTAGGAGACACTGTCCAGATCCGGATTGCGGACAATGGCCACGGCGTTCCTACCGCTATCAAAGACCGCATCTTTGAGCCGTTCTTTACCACCAAACCTGTTGGCGATGGTACAGGACTAGGACTTTCTGTTAGCTATACCATTCTAAAACGGCACGGTGGCATCATCCGGTGTCATTCTCACGTAGGGGTGAGCACCGAGATGATAATAGAACTACCGGTTCGACAGCCTGCTCTGTTGAAGCACGAGTAAGTCGTATATTAGTTGAGTGAGCTTGTAACCGGACGGGTGAAATAATGTCTGATCAATCAAGACCCAGAGCGGTTGTTTTGCTCTCAGGGGGGCTAGATTCGGCAACCTGTGCGGCGCAGGCGATCGCAGATGGCTACGAGGTGATTGCGCTCTCTTTTAACTACGGCCAGCGCCATGACAAAGAGCTCATAGCGGCGAAGGAGCTAGTAGAGACTTTTGGCATCGCCGAGCACCAGATAGTCACAACTAACCTGGCTCAGTGGGGCGGATCTTCCTTGACCGACCCGGCAATGGCGCTGCCGACAGAAGGAAAGGACTTGGAGAGCAAAGAAATTCCATCGACCTACGTGCCGGGGCGTAATACTGTTTTTATTGCGATCGCCCTATCGCTAGCAGAAGCAAAAAGTGTGATCGCCATCTATCTAGGCATCAACGCTGTCGATTACTCCGGCTATCCAGACTGTCGGCCAGACTATCTAGCTGCATTCCAGCAGCTAGCCACCCTCTCTTCTAAAGCAGGGCTCGAAGGCCACGCGCCCAAGCTGATAGCACCCCTCGTCCTCGATTCTAAAGCGGATATTGTTCGTAGAGCCTTGGACCTAGGCGTTCCCATAGAAAAAACCTGGTCTTGCTACAGCGGCGGGGCAGTTCCCTGCGGCCAGTGCGACTCTTGCCGAATCAGAGATAGTGCCCTGATCGAGGCGGGCAGACCTGACCTGGCAACCGCCTACCGACAGCGCAGCGTTCAGACAGCACCTAGCGTCATGTAGCGTTACAAGACCTGTCACAATATAAAGAACCTAGACAGCAAGCAAGACTATACCGCTATGGCCAGCAGAGACAAAAAATCTAGTAAAAAAGTCTCCTCCACCAAGAAGAAAACCAATCAGAATAAGAACGTTCCCAGGAAAACACCCCCTAAGGGCATGAGCCAGGAACGCTACGACAGACTGGTTGCAGAATCTCAGGCTCCCTACAAAGGCTTTAGAAAGTTTATCTACGCCTCGCTGGGTGCTTCTGGAGCGGTGGGCGGCTTCATCTTCTTTACTAAGATTTTGGCAGGCCGGGAGGTTGTCGAAACCCTGCCAAATCTCGCGCTACAGATTGGCGTTGTCGCTCTAATGGTGTTTCTATTTCGCTGGGAAGACAGAGACCAGGAAGAAAGCTAGCGCCTGCAAGTATCCCGATGACTTCTACAGCGTTCTATCAAGGCAATCTTTCTAAGCTTCCTGTTGTACTGGTCCACGGCATCTGGAACAGAGCAGAAATATTCACAGCGCTCAAGACCTATCTAGAAACGAATGGTCATACTGTCTACACGCTAAGTATGACGCCAAACAATGGCGATGCCCCGCTAGAAGACTTAGCCGATCAGGTAGCGGCCTTTGTTGATAGCGTGCTTCCCCAGCAGCAGTTCAATCTAGTAGGATTTAGCATGGGTGGCTTGGTCAGCCGCTACTATGTGCAGCGCTTAGGCGGATTGGGCCGAGTAGAAAAATTCGTGACCATCTCTACGCCTCATTTAGGAACACTTCTAGCCCTGGGAAGCAACCGCCCAGGGGTGCGACAGATGCGCCCTGACAGCGACTTTATCAAAGCGCTCAATCAGCACAAGGACTGTCTTAAAGCGGTAGAGTTCTATTCTTTTTGGACTCCTTTTGACCTGCTGATCCTGCCGCCGTGGAGTTCTCTAATCGGAATCGGCAAAGCGCAGCGGTTACTAGTGCCAAGCCACAACCGAATGATTCGAGACCAAACAGGACTCACTGCGATCGCCACCGCCCTTGCCTAAATCTCGCCGATTTACACCATTCATCATTCATCATTCATTAGCTCCTCCCGATCTCCCACCTGCGAATACTGATGCTCACCAAATACCGCACTGGGATAGACGTAGTATTTGAACTCCAGCAGATTGTGAAACGGATCTTCTAAGAAAAAGGTGCGATGCTCAATCCGCTCGCCTTTGAACCGATGTTTGGGCTGTTGATGGAAAGTTAAGTTGTTCTCTTTTGCCCTTGCTAGCGCCTTCTCCCATTCTGCTTCTGTTTCAAAAGTTAAGCCAAAATGTCTGGGATAGATGCCTTTTTGCGCAGCGACTGGCTCAGTGACAACGTGAGCGACAAGCTGGTGACCCCCTAGATTTAATATCATTGAGTGTTTGCTCTCTCGGCCCACGTCGCAGCCAAGCCCTTCAACATAGAACTGTCTTGTCTTCGAGATACTTTCAATTGGAAAAGACAGGTGGAAAATAGTACTCATAATGTCTCAATGGTCTAGCTGCTTTTGATGATCTCTTGGAAAGGATTGCCGTTTTGTAATGGGGACTACAGCCAAAATAGGCGATATACAAGTAAATCTGGAGTATGCTAACACCGTATTTGCATGGTGCAGCTAATCAGCAGAGCGGCTATCTCTAGCTAGTCTATCTAAGGCAAGTCTCTGCTGAAGCTTTGTAATCCATACTCTAGAAGCAGTCTAGAGACGCCTTATGTCAATTTACGTTGGAAATCTTTCGTTTGATGCTACCCGAGATGACATCAACGAAGTCTTTGTAGAATACGGTTCAGTTAAATCAGTGAAGTTGCCGACCGACCGCGAAACAGGCCGGGTTCGAGGCTTTGCCTTTGTAGAGATGTCTAGTGATGCAGAAGAAGAAGCTGCGATCGCCGCTCTAGATGGCGCTGAGTGGATGGGTCGAACCCTCAAGGTAAACAAAGCAAGACCTAGAACATAATTCAAACATCATTCACCCAACGCTTTGACGTGTGTAGCTCTATGAGCGGTGCCTTTAGCCTTCCGATTTGGGAAGTCTAGGGGCACTGTTTTTTTGCTGTGAGATTGAGTAATAAGCCGACCGTAGAGCCCACCTGGCGGACCCATCGACTACGGTTGCTGCTATTAGCCTTGTGTCTACTGTGCTCGCCCTGGCTAATTCTGCTGTGGACAGGCTTGCATTCTAAAAGGCAGCAGGCAACAACCGATATTCAAGCGAACGCTTTTTTTGCTCGCTTTCCAGCTACTCGGCTCAACGACTCGGCGCAGCAGATAGATCGGCTGGGCGCGGCGTTGGGATTTAGTCCGAATGCTCGCTATCTAGACCCGGCTGAGATTGACTCAGTCGCCGCAGCAGATTTTAGAGCAATTGATCAATCACTTACTGAGTTTCTACAGGCGCAGACAACTTTAGTTTCTGGGCCGCTGACACTTCTACCGGCGGATCTTTCTACCTACCTCAATATCTACAGAGGCAAAATCACTAGCGCTCAGCAGCAGATTCTAGCAAGCGACCTGCCTCAATGGGAGCTGTCTGGAGAGACGCTGTTTGATCCTAACTACCCGCCACCAGGGTTTTTCAATATCTTCTATCTGCAAAAGCTGATTCTGCTCTCGGCGATTGACTATCATCACACAGGGCAAAGGGCGCGAATGATCGCTGCGATGGATGCGTCTTGGCGGTTAAATCAGGCGATCGCCCAGCGTCCGGATCTCGTCTCACAGCTATTGTTTTCAATCGTCCTAGCTCAGCAGGCTAGCCTTTTGCGCCATTTTGACGCGGTGCCTACTTACTGGCAGGCGCGGCTGGCTTCGCACTCTCCTCAGCAGGCTATTCTAACGGGGCTGCAGTTTGAGAACTGGCTAAAATACAAGCTTTCACAAAGCACTTGGCCAGCGCGTCAGTGGTTTTCTATGCAGCCATACTTTGAGCTCAAAACAATTAGAGCAATTAATACCGCCCATACAGCGGTTGACTGGCTAGCGACAACAGACATCTGTTCTATGCCTCAAACTGTAGTAGAAAGGCGGCTAGCAGCGCGACAGGTGAACGAAGGGGGCGCAGAAACAGCATTTTCTTCTGCGGCGATCGCCAGACGATGGAAAAGAGCAGGCGATCGCGCGCTAGCAATAGAACTTTCTCAACATGTCTTAGCGGCTAAACAGCAGCGAGCAGAACAAGGCATGTGGCCTACGACCCTACCGAATCTAGACTCTCAGGTATGTCCGGGGGAACGCTGGGTGTATGAACTCACAGGAGATACAATAACGCTCTCGTTGAGTAAGCAGCTAGTCACAGGCGCAGTAGTGCCACTAAGATACGTAGCTGATATGTAGCTGAATACATAGCAAGAGAAAAAACACTTTGACGAGCGCTCACACAAAAACACCCGCTGCTTGACTAGGCAGCGGGTGTGGTGTCTTCGTAGAATTTGATTAGACGAATCTTCAGCTAGCCTTGATTGCCTTCTCCGACATACTGTAAGTGCCGCCACGCCCACGGTGCCAAACGCCATCACGAGCTCCTGCCGAGAGAATATTAGAGATTCGATTGCGCGCTTTCAAGAAGTGGCTTTTGGGCATGTCTTCTTTGAAAACCACATTCATCACGTCTGCAATTTTGAAGACGTTGTCTGGCTGCGCCTGCAATACCCCAACAATCACATCGGGAAGCGGTGACTTCTTGTAAGTCCCTTGCAAGTAGCGCTGCCAGTCGACTGTTCTACCACCACTACGCTTTGCAGCTGCTTTGCCAGACTTGGCTTGAGTTTGCTTGCTAGCTGTCTTTGCGGAGGCTTTACCAGCTGCTTTGACTTTTGCCGTGCGAGTAGTTTTTGGTTTGATCGCCTCGGTTGTTGATTGGGTCGCCGATTTACCTGCTGATTTAGCGGCTTTACGCATGCTAGCGGTTTGCTTACTAGCCGTCCGTTTACCCGTTGTCCGTTTGGCGGTTGTCCGTTTGGCGGTTGTTTCGCCTGCGACTGTTTTCTTAGTCGCTGTTTTGGTTGTCGTTGGCGCAGCTACAATCACAGCAGCCTCAGCCGCAGAAGGTTCGCCCGACTCGAACATAGAAATCACAGTCTGAATGCCTTTGCGCTTTTGTTGGAGCTCGCTGAGCTTGGCTTCTAGAACAGTCGCTTGAGCAGACAGTTCAGAGTTCACCTCTAGAAGCTGTGGTAAAACAGATATAGACATACGAAATTTTCTCCTTAGAATCGATACAGTATTGGGGAGATGACATTAGAAAAACGTAAAACTGGAGCGATCGCGCCAAGATTAGTCAATCTAAGATTAGTCAATTCAAGCTTAGTCAATTCAAGCTTAGTCAGTGGATTAGTCAGTAACTGACCAGCGTGCACCACTCAAAGTGCTAAAAACTAGAAGCTAAAACAGCTGTCTAATAACGTTTCTTCAGAGTAAGACAGAAGTCCGCTCTTAAAGCACGACGCAAACGACATGCACAAAAGCAACTGCAAGAGACTCTTGCAAAGACTAAACTGGCCAAAGACTAAAAGTGACTAAAGACTAAAACTGGTCAGAGACTAGATCCAACCTGAAACGTTTTAGACAAAATATAACTTTGTCGAGAATAACACTATTTAATCACTTTCTTCTTCTTAGACAAGACTTTTCCTGACTTTTTTGAAGATTCTAGGGGAGATTACGGTCAAATTAACGGTTTTTACTCCCTTTTGAACGACTGCCTGTGATCGAAAACACACTTGGAATCACGTATTTGATCAAAAGGAAGAGGACAACTAATGCCAACAGCCCACCGCCCAAGCCTCTGCGCAGCTGAGTAACAAAGCTTGGTGTTAGCTCTATAGGCACCAAAGACAGCAATGGGGTAAACCACAAGCTGAGTAAAACAAGTCCAGCACCGTCGGCTAGTAGAACAGGAGCGCGCTGAGAGAGCCCGAAAGGGACAACAGCAGGTGAGCAATCGGGGCGTAGCTGTAGCTGCGCTAGCAAATTGAACCACAGCTGACTAAAGACAACTACCAATGCACCTACCGGAAGAAAGAACAGCGCCACATAAAAACCTAACAGCTCTAGGACAATAGTACTAGCAACAACAAGAGAGAATTGATAGAGCTGCGAGTCTGACTGCTGAGCTGTCTGTCCAACCGTCTGCTGCACTGTCGCAATATCGTCCAAATCTACCTTTGCCATCACCGCTAGCTCTATGCAGAACAGCACCAGCGCTAGGGCCAGTAGCTGCTGTGCCAGCGTTTGAGCGCAAAGTACATGCCAGACCAAGCCTACGCCCGCAGGCACAAAGAACAGGAAAATGAACCGCCGAATAGACAACCAGTTGGATAACATAACGCCCCGTTTGAATGACTAGTGAGATCTGTGCGAGTAGGCTCTACACCGATAGAATTTATAGCCTGTACCGGATGCATTCGGTACAGGCTAGTCACTTGGCCTGTTGTAACGTAAAGATTTCAGCCTGAAACTGTACCTCAGCCAAGTGACAAAGGCTATATAGTAGTCTGGGCTCAAAATACTCGTGATTCATGTCTTCTTCTCGGCGCTATATCCTTACCCTCTCTTGCCCAGACCGCGTGGGCATTGTTGCAGCGGTCAGCTCTCTAATTGCGAATAACAACGGTTGGATAAGTGAAGCTCACCATCACTCCGACCAGATAGAGCGTCGCTTTTTTACGCGTCAAGAGATTCTGGCCGATTCACTCGACTTCCCAGTGGAGGAGCTGCGTCGTCGGTTCGAGCCAATTGCCGCTCAGTTCAAAATGGACTGGAAGATTAGAGATACCTCGAGAAAGACAAGAGTTGTGATCCTAGTCTCTAAAGGCGGACACTGTTTGTACGATCTGCTCTCAAGATGGAAGTCGCAGGAGCTTGCTATTGAGATTGCTGGCGTAATCTCCAATCACGAGGTGTTTAGGGGCCTAGTAGAATGGCATGGAATTCCTTATTTCTATGTGCCGGTTACGCCAGAGACTAAAACGTCAGCCTGCCAGCAGATGATGGCTCACTTCGAAGCAGTGAAAGGAAATGTGATGGTGCTCGCCCGGTATATGCAGATCCTGCCACAGGAAATGTGCGATCGCTATTCTGGCAGAATTATCAATATTCATCATTCATTTCTTCCTTCTTTTATTGGCGCAAGGCCCTATCACCAAGCGTACGCTCGTGGTGTCAAGCTAATTGGAGCAACCTGTCACTACGTCACCGAAGACCTAGACTGCGGTCCGATTATCGATCAAGATGTGTTGCGTATCGACCATTCCGACTCACCACAGGATTTGGCGCGCTGCGGTAAAGACATCGAAAAGACAGTCTTAGCAAGAGGACTGCGCTACCACATTGAAGATAGAGTGATGCTACATAAAAATAAGACGATTGTCTTTCGATAAAAGGTCTTAGGGTTCAGCAAAGCGGTCTTAGAGTCAGTGGCCCCTTAGTAGAGGGAATATCAAGAGAATATCAAGAATAGACATCTATTCGTTACAAGATTCTTCAACCAGGTCAGTAACGGTGACAGAAGACGCTACACTCACTTTGTACAAATCCTCTGTTTGAGAAAGCACAGATATCTACAGCGTTAGTCACTACCAACATTAGTCACTGTCGGCGTTAGTTGCTCTGCTTGAATTGCTCTCAACGGCTTAGACTCCTATTATGATGAGTTTATTCTTTGAAGCTTCATCCCTTGAAGCTCAATTCTGAAAGCTGTAGCAGTAGCGGACAAAGTGACTTGCAGTACGTCGGCCTAGCGTCTCCTATCCAGAAGACGCTAGGCCGGAGCTTCAGAGAATGATTTACGTTGTGACTATCTGTTCAACCCAATCGAAGATGAGGAAACCAAAACATACGAGGACTTTTTGATTATGGCCGATCCCGTCCTTTCTCAGCTTGTTACTGTTGAGTCGGATCTAACTGAACAGATAGAGCAGCTAGAAGCTCAGCTAAACCAGCTACAGATCAAGCGCAAAGAGCTACTGTCCGTCATTGATATGTTCAACAATGACGCTATTGGTAAAGATGCTAGCGCTCAGAGTAGCGCTCAGAGTAGTGCTCAGAGTAGCGCTCAGAGTAGCGGTGAGCAGATTCCACCGGAGGACACTCAGATCGCTAGCGATGAAGAGATTTCTGCCCCGGCAGATACCCCGTCAGATACAAAGTCCGCAAAGACCAAGGCAGAATCTACAGCCAAAGCAAAACCGGGCCGTAAGCCTAAGTCAGTAGGTAGCTCGACTAGAAAGAAAAAGAAAGACGGTCGCGCCGCTGTCTGGCAGAAATATGTTCAGACCCAATACAAGAACTTGGCGCTGCCTGAAGCGGTCAGCAGCGTGATTCGATCGCAACCTTCTGAGATATTCAAAATCGTAGACATCATGTCTTCTATATTTAAAGAAAGTATGCCAAAAACGTACTATCTCAAGGCCCGCAATCGGATCTCTAACATCTTGTCTGCTGGCGCACGTGACGGTACCTGGTATAGAGGCCGTAACGGTCGCTATTCTCAATCAGAGCGCGTCACGAAGGAATAGAGTAGGAACCTTATGCTAGATAATCTGTGGCTAGATAATCTGTGGCTAGACAGTCCGTGGCTAGTAGGCATACTTCTTCATACCGGACTGATTGCGATCGCCCTTCTCCTACCCAAAAAACTGCTGACGCCTGCGGGCTACGGCAATGCTTGGCTGCTAGGCGTGATCATCTGGCTGGCGTTTGGCTGGCGTGGCTATGCCACCGTTTTGTTCTACTTCTTCGTGGGCTCAGCGGTTACCAAGATTGGGATGGCTGAGAAAGAAGCGCTGGGTATCGCCGAGGCCAGAGGCGGCATACGCGGACCTGGGAACGTTTGGGGATCGGCGCTCACAGGGGCGCTCTGCGGGCTGCTGGCGATCGCATTTCCAGTCTGGCAAGAATTACTAGCGCTAGGATTTGTCGCCTCGCTGAGTACCAAGCTATCGGATACGACGGCGACTGAAATTGGTAAAGCCTATGGAGAACGAACCTTCTTGATCACAACGCTCTCTCCGGTCCCTAGAGGAACCGAGGGAGCTATCAGCCTAGAGGGTACGCTGGCCGGTGTGCTGGGTTCGCTGGCGCTGGCCGCAGTCGCCTATGCTATTGGGTTAGTGAGTCTGACTGGCGTAGTGGTCTGTGCGATCGCCGCTTTTATTGCGACTACTGTCGAGAGCCTAATCGGAGCGACTGTCGAGGATCAGCTGGGCTGGCTGACTCACGATCTGGTCAATATCATCAACACCACAATCGGCGCAATCGTAGCAATTACAGTAGGTGGATTTCTCGCGTAGCCTGTATCCGCGTAGATATACGCCTTCTGCAAGAAAAAGTAGCCAATCGTGTAAAAACCATATGAAACCATATATTATATAAAAACTGATCCCCACGCTTCAAATAGAGCCCTCCTATGATGACTATGGTCACTGATGAGAATTTCAGCCGTGAAGTTTTAGCCTCTTCAGTTCCAGTGTTTGTCCATTTCAGCGCCCCTTGGTGTGGCATCTGTCGATTAGTTCCACCGATTTTGAACAGTTTCAGAGCAGAGTTCCCCGGATCGATTCAGATGATTGATATCAACGCCGATCAAAACTTCCGGTTGGCCAATCGCTATCAGCTCACCGCCCTGCCGACCGTGCTCTACATAGAAAGTGGCCGGGTAATTCAGCGCATAGAAGGGTTCACGAGTCGAGAGAGCTTCCGGGCTCAGCTAGAAGAGATAAAGCAGCGCTGCTATCTGGAAAGCGCATTTTCTCGCTCTGCGTAGTTCCAGCATTCACTCTAAATCTGGCAATCACAACTCACGCGACAAACCGTAGGGGTGCAGCATGCTGCGCTCCTACGGTTTGATTGGGTTAACAGGCAAATAGCCTTTGAGCAAAAAGTCTTGACCTACAGGCGTGATTGAGACTGACTGTAAGCTAAGCGCGTCAGTCATTTTAGTCAGGCCCAAATCGCCAATGGGTGAAGGAGCGCCGCTACCGCCAATTAATTTAGGAGCAATGAAGGCCCAGACTTTTTGGACCGTGCCCTGGGCGATCGCCTCGGCTGCTAGGGTTCCACCACACTCCCACAGTACGCTCGTGAGTCCTCGCTGATACAGACGGTCCATCACAGCCGCAGGCGTTAGATCTGCGATCGCCTCTACTGCTACGCCTTGATCTACCAAAGCCGCTTTGACCTCGACGTTTGCATCGGGTTGAGTAAAGACTAAGGTTTGCGCCGACTCTACGTTCCAGAGATTAGCAGCGGTAGGGAGATCGAGCTGACGACTCATGACGACTCGTATCGGGTTGCGATCGCCTTCGCCGTGACTAGTTAGATTGGGATTATCCTTGCGAACAGTATTGCCGCCAACGATGACCGCGTCGCAGCGGCTGCGCAGCTGATGTACCTGCTGGCGAGACTGAGAAGAGCTGATCCAGGCGCTGTGGCCAGTGGTGGTCGCAATTTTGCCATCTAGAGTCATGGCGTATTTCAAAATGCCAAAGGGGCGGCGGTGAGTGATTCGGTGAATGAACGCCTCATTGAGCTGACGACACCGCGCTTCTTCAACACCAGTCGTCACTTCGATACCTGCCGCGCGTAGTTTTTCGATGCCGCCTTTGGCCTGAGGATTAGGATCGCGCATGCCGATAACAACTCGCCTGATACCCGCAGCGATTACCGCTTCGCTACAGGGCGGGGTGCGTCCTGTGTGGTTGCAGGGTTCTAGGTTGACATAGAGGGTGGCATTTGGGGTGCGATCGCCTGCCGCTTGCAGCGCGAAGATCTCCGCATGAGGTTCACCAGCTTTGGGATGAAACCCTTCACCCACGATGATGCCGTCTTGCACCACTACTGAGCCGACCAGCGGATTAGGTGCGGTGTGGCCAGCCGCTTGGGCCGCCAAATTACAGCAGCGAAGCATGAAGGTGCTGTCACTAGGGTCACTATTCAAGTCGCGGTCAGCTTTTGGCTGAGTCATGCTAGGGCTGAAGTATTAGGATCAAACCAGTGTATTAGTTTAGTAGAGCGATCAGAGCAACTAGTGCGCTAGTTTCATCGGCGCTATTTCATCGGTGCTATTTCATCGGTGCTAAGTGAGCTGTTATTCTATGAGCTATTTTGCGAGCTATTTTGCGAGCTGTTTAGCCGCTAGGACGCTGTTGAAGATGCAGAAAGTGAAAAAAGCGCAGACAAAAAGGCTTCTGATTTGGGCGACTGGCTTGATCACAATTGCGATTGTTCTTTCGATTAGCGGGATCGCACCTAGCTGGGCGCAGTCTACGCCAGCTGTGCCCCCCACCGTACCACCAACAGCAGTCCCAGAGCCGCCCCAGCCCAGTACGCCAGTCGAGCCTACTGCCGGGTCTGGACTCAATCGACTGCTGCCAGCGTTACCTCCCCTGTGGCAGCCACCCCTGCTAGGAGACATCGCAACAGAGACGATCGCTCCGGTCTATCTAGACGGCAGAACCATTTTTTACCTCAGTGCAACCACTGTCGCAGGTCCAAAGGCGGCAGAGCTACGCGCACAGGAAATTCAAAAGCGGCTCAATACGCTAGCAAGAGAGCAGTTAGATAGCCAGCAGGATAACAGTCCGACTGTGACAGTCACTACCGATCAGCCAACCGGTTTACCAATTATTGAGGTGGGTGCCCAGCCTTTTTTGACGGTGACTACTCTAGATGCGCAGGTAATCGGCTCAGCTAGCCCAGAAGAATATGCGCGGACGTTAGCCGGCAACCTAGAAACGGCCTTTGCCCGCTATCAGCTAGAGCGTCAGCCAGAATTTCTACGGCGACAGGTAATCCTTTCTATCGGAGCTGTGCTGATTGCTCTGATAATCCAGCTGGTGATTGGGCGGTCAATCAGGCGCATCCAGCAACGGCTGAAATATCTCTCGACTACTCAAACCCAGCTCGGCAAAGCGACTAGCATGAGCCGCCCGCCGATGGTGATCAATCCGGCTGCGGACGTTTTTGAGTCGGTTTTTGAACTGTTGAAGGCGCGTCTGGACAACCGTCAAGAGCAAAGGGTGAATGAGACGCTGCGCGGACTGCTGGCGATCGCACAGTACGTACTGTGGGGACTAGTGGGCCTGTGGATACTAGCTAGGTTTCCTTACACTCGGTGGCTAGCGACGCTGCTGCTGCACTGGCTAGAGCTACCGGGTCGAATCTTCTTAGCGATTGGAATCGCCTACTTTTTACTTAGGGTAAGCAGCTTTTTAATCGATAAAGTGGGACTGGCCTTGCAGGAAGGCGCGCAGTGGGCACCGGAGGCGTCGCAGCGGCTAAAGCTGCGGTTTCTGACGTTCTCTCAGGTGGCGAAAGGTCTGGTGGGAGCGGTGATTTTTGGGACGCTGCTGCTGGTAATATTGGCGATCGCAGGCATTCAGGTAGGTCCAATTCTAGCGGGAGCCGGAATTGCAGGCGTTGGCATCTCGCTAGCGGCCCAAAGTCTAATCAAAGACGTGATCAACGGTTTTTTGATTCTGTTTGAAGATCAGTTTGGCATTGGCGATATCGTCAGCATTCAGGGATTGACCGGTTCGGTAGAACGCCTGAATCTGCGCATTACCCAGCTTCGAGACCTAGAAGGACGGCTAATTACAATTCCGAACAGTCAGATCACCATCGTGGAAAATCTATCGAAAGACTGGTCGCAGGTGGATCTAGTCGTGCAGGTCGCCCCGACCGTAGAGCTAGCCAAGGTGCTACCGCTGCTGAAAGAGACGGCCAGTGCGATCGCCAACGATCCCAAGTGGCAGCAGTTTATCCTAGAGCCTCCGGACTTACTCGGCGTTGAATCTGTTGATCATGCAGGCATGGCCATTCGCCTACTGCTAAAAACGCAGCCCTCAAAACAGTTTTTAGTCGCTAGAGAGCTAAGAGCACGGGTAAAACACGCCTTTGACGCAGCCGGAATCTCGCTCGGCGTACCGCAGCAAAAGCTAGATGTGTTCTTAGAAGAGCCAAGCGGCGAAGGATCAAAAGAGTGGACCTTCGGCTCTACTCAGGTCGCGGATAGAAGCTGAGTGATCACGGCTGAATGCCATCTTCAGGAAAGACCCACTTTGGTCCCTCACTAGCCCGCTCTTGCTGCTTGCGACGAACCGCTTCAGCGGCCATCTCTAGCATGTCATCTAGAGAGGTACTTTCGATAAACTCAGAGGCTTGCTGCTGAGACTCTTTGTGAGGGCACTTGTCACCCAAGACGCAGCCGTTTTTGCAGTCTACAGCGCAGTTGATATCAGCCATGATTTAGTGATAAGGTCCAAAAACCAGTAACATTACACAGCTGATCTTAGTAGATATTATGGCTTGGGAACAGGTTCTGATATCCCCACATCTAGCTCCGACGCCCTCACTTCTAGCTGCAATCCTTCTACATTCAACAGCGTCAAAGACCGTTGCAAAGCCTGGTAGCAATTTGGCAAAAAGTTACTTGCGGGCAATACAGCCTGTAGCTGAAATCGTCGCAGTCTCTCTTTCACTTGAGGTCTAGCACCGACGATAAACACCTTACCCTGGTGCCTGCGCTGAGCCGCTCTAATTTCAGATTCAATCGTCATAGAAGCCGTCACCCCCACTAGCGGCACCCGGCTAAAGTCAAGCACCAGCGCGTCATAGTTTTGTCCCATGTAGTGCCCGATGGTTCTAGCCGCACCAAAGCTCATCGGACCGCTCATCTGGATCAACAGAATCCGCCCCTCGCCCCGATGCAACAGGTCCTGTTCTTCAGGAGTCAAAATGACTTCGGGATCTTGGTCTGGGTGAGTAATCGCTCGCACCTGTTCTGATTGAATACTGCTAAGGCGGTGAATAGTCAGCATGTTGGCAACAAAGGCCCCGGCGACGACCGCCGTGATCAAGTCCACAAAAACAGTCAGCAGCAGTACGCCATAAGTGACCAGTGCAGCTCGCATAGATACCTGAGCCACCCGCCACAAGAAGCCCCAGTCAATGATTTTGATGCCAACTTTGATCAAAATTCCAGCTAGGACTGCATTAGGAATCTGAGCGGTTATCCCCCCGGCCCACAGCACGATACACAGCAAAACCAAAGCGTGGACCATTCCAGATAGCGGCGTGCGTCCGCCTGCTTGCACATTGATCACCGTGCGCATCGTCGCGCCCGCCCCCGGCAGTCCACCAAATAATCCCGCCATCAGGTTACCAATGCCCTGGCCAATTAGCTCCTGCTCAGAATCGTGCCTAGTCCGAGTGATGCTATCGGCGACTAGAGAAGTCAGCAGCGAGTCAATTGCGCCCAGGATAGCCAGCATCAGTCCATAGCCAACAATTTCTCTGAGCTGGCCAAACCCAATTTGAGGCCACTGTAGTTTTGGAAATCCCTGCGGAATCTCACCAATCCGAGGAATGTCACTATTGGGAAATAGGAAAAGGGCCACGCTAGTACAGACAATTAGCGCGGCCAGCGGCGAGGGCACGATTCGCGCTAGCCTACCAGGCCAGCCAAAGACAATCAGCAGCGTCAGCAGCCCTAACCCCATAGCTACCAGGTCGGGGTTTGAGAGCGCTTCTGGCCACTGCTGTAGGGCGGCGACGACTCCGCTTTGAGCCGGATAACCGACTAGAGGCGCAATCTGTAGCATCACGATGATCACGCCGATCCCAGACATAAAGCCCGAGATAACGGTATAGGGCATTAGCGTAATGAACTGGCCCAGGCGCATTACGCCGAACAAGATTTGAAATAGCCCGCTTAGCATCACCGCTGTAAAGGCCATCGCCAGACCGCCCTCTGGATTCTCGGCAATCAGCTTGGTAAAGACAGTAGCCATCACCACGGTCATCGGCCCGGTCGGCCCGGAAACCTGTGAAGGAGTACCACCAAACAGCGCCGCAAAAAATCCGGTAAACACAGCGCCATAGAGACCAGCGATCGCGCCCGCCCCCGATGCCACGCCAAAGGCCAGCGCTAGCGGCAGCGCGACAATCGCAGCGGTCAATCCGCCGAACAGATCTCCACGCACGTTACTCAAAAGATAGCTCGGCTGGAAGCGACGGGATAGTTGCATAATAAATACCTCAACTGATCGGCCGCTAGCAGCATAAAGGAATTACTCCCACAGCAGGATAAAACCCAAGCCGTGTGTGAGGCTGCAAAAGCGATCTGTTTGCCCCCCTATCAGACAGAACTAGTCTCCTGTCGCGCTGTACTGCACATCACACTTTCGTCGAGCTTAATACTGATTTTGAGCTTTACTATCGAGTGCCCTTTGGATCTAGCGCATCTCTAAGCCCGTCGCCTAGCAGGTTAAAAGCCAGCACGGTCAGGGTGATGAAAAGTCCTGGAAAGACAATTGTCCACGGAGCGGACAGCGAATAGCCCCCTTTGAAGGCGTCGGAAAGCATTGTGCCTAGCTCCGGCGTTGGCGGCTGTGCGCCAAGTCCAAGAAAACCAAGTCCGGCGGCTTCAAGAGTAGCGGTGCCAATAGCTAAGGTCGCTTGAACGACTAGGGGCGCTAGGCTGGCGGGCAAAATGTGTAGAAAGACAATTCGCGGCGGCTTGGCCCCAAAAGCGCGGACGGTTTGAACAAATTCTTGTTCGCGCAGAGATAACACCATGCTGCGGGTCAGGCGGATGAACTTGGGAATCTGAACAATGCCGACAGCGACCATGACGCTGATGACGCTAGGGCCGGTGACGGTGACCACTGCGATCGCCAGCAAAATCGACGGAAACGCCAGCATCACATCGGTCATCCAGCCAATCACCGTCTCTATCCAGCCGCGAAAGTAGCCAGCCGCCAGTCCTAGCCCCACCCCAATCAACAAACCAATTAGAACTGAGACTAGACCAATCACAAGTGAAGTCCGCAGCCCGTACCAAACCAGCGTCAAAATATCTCTGCCCAACCCGTCAGCTCCAAACCAGTGGGCCATACTCGGTCCCTGCAATCTAGCCGCATAGTCCCTAGCAGACGCCGCATCGTATGGATTCAGCACAGGTGCTAGCAGCGCGGCCAGCACAATAAACAGCGTCAGCCCTAGTCCGATTAGACCAGAGGTCGATTCGAGGAATCTTTGCACCGCGCGATTTTTCAGCAGCTTGGCTCGGCGCTTTGTTTTTGTTGGAGTCGGGGGTGGCGTTGGAGTAGGGACAGGTGCGATCGCCATAAAAACACAAAAGATAATGACATAGCTGCAAGAGTGCCGCTACTTGTACTGAATACGAGGATCTAGCAGCGCATAGGAGAGATCCACCAGCAGATTGATCAAGACAAACACAAACGCCACAAACACAACACCACCCTGCACAACCGGGTAGTCTCGTTGCAAAATGCCGCCATAGATCCAGCTGCCAATTCCCGGCCAGGAGAAAATAGTCTCTGTGAGAATCGCGCCGCCGAGCAGCGTGCCAAACTCTAGTCCAACAATCGTTACCACAGGCAGCATGGCATTCTTCAAAGCGTGCTTGCCAATCACGATTAATTCTTTGAGTCCTTTTGATCGAGCGGTGCGAATATAGTCCTGCGACAGCACCTCTAGCATGGCGCTACGAGTGATTCGAGCGATGATTGCTAAAGGAATCGTGCTCAGCGTCAGCGCGGGTAGAACCAAATGAGCTAGCACGTTGCCCAGCGCCTTGAAATCTCCTTGAACAATCGAATCAAAGATAAAGAACCCGGTGATAGGTTTGAATACAACGCTGATATCAGTACGTCCACTCGGCGGCAGCCACTGTAGATTGACCGCGAATAGATAGACCAGCAGCAGCCCTAGCCAGTAAACCGGCATTGACACGCCGAGCAAAGAGCCCGTCATCGTCAGATTGTCGATCCAGCTGTTCTTTTTGACCGCCGCGAGAACACCAGCTGGAATTCCCACGATTAGCGCGATTAGCATGGCAATCACCGATAGCTCGAAGGTGGCGGGCCAGCGCAGCCGAATTTCGTCGGCAATGGGTACCCCGGTGAAGATGCTAGAGCCCAAATCAAAAGTGAGCAGATTACCCAAAAACGACAGATACTGGAGCGGCAGCGGTTCATTTAGACCCATGCGCTCTCGTAGTTTTTCAACCGCATCTGGCGTCGCGCGATCGCCCAGCATTGTCACTGCCGGATCGCCAGGAATCAAATGCAAGAAAATAAACACTAGTAGCGAGATGCCTAAAAGCACCGGTACGAGCTGAAGCAGTCGTCTGAGAATGTATCTACCCATAATGATCTATCCTTTCTCAATACCTGAGAATGGCTCTGAGCTAAAGGGGCTGGGCTCCCAGCCAGTGAGATTGGTTCGCTTAGCTAGCAGCGGCTGAGAATGAACAATCGGAATTCTTAGAGCTTCATCGAAAATGAGCGCGTCTACCTGCTGATAGAGATCTTCTCTCGCGGCTGGATCGCTATTTGTCCGGGCCTGCTCTAGCAAATCGAACAGCTCAGGATTCTGATAGTCACCTAAGTCTTGAGTTGCGCCGGGGCCAAAGTGAGCGTAGAGGAAGTTGTCTGGATCGCCATAGTCACCAGTCCAGCCCAGCATGAAGGACTGGAATCCGGGCGCAACGTTGCGATCGGCTAGGTACGCACCCCAGTCTTTGGTTTGAAGATTGACGTTGATACCGATCTGGCTGAGTTCGGCAGCGAAGGCTTCAGCAATCGGTTTGGGATTGGGAAAATATGGACGGCTAACGGGCATGTACCAAAGGTCTAGATCGAAGCCATCGGGATAGCCTGCTGCGGCGATCGCACTCTGCGCCGCTTCCACGCTGTATTCATAATCTTCTATGCTGCTATCTCGATAGTCTTCTAGTGAAGGCGGAATAAAGTGACCGTCAGTTTCACCGAGCTCGCCCCAAAAGGCGTCGACAATGGCAGGTTTGTTGATTGCCTGTGTGATCGCCTGACGAACTTCTTTGGTTGCCAGTGGCTCGTAGCTAGGATTTAGCGCCAGATAGCCCACATTGAAAGACGGTCGATAAACCGCTTCTAGATTCGGATCGGACTCAATTTCAGTGAGCTGGTCGGGCGTAAGATCTACGGTGAAATCTAGCGTGCCTGCTCGTAGCTGAGCGAGTCTTGCCGCCGGATCTTCTACAAAGCTAAAGACTAGCTGATCGACTTTGGGCATGCCCTCTTCCCAGTAGTCTTCGAACTTGTTGAGGGTGATGCGATCGCCACTAATCCAGGCATCAAATACAAACGGCCCGGTGCCCACTGCGGCCCCAGAAGGCGTCCCATAGCCAGCATCCGCTTGAATAGCCGTCGGACTCGCAATCCCAAAATAACCCGATGAAATCGCTGCTGGAAAGGCTGCAAACGGCTCGGCAATCTCAAACTCAACCGTCAGATCGTCAACGGCCCTAACATCCACCAGCGTTGACGCTTCGTCTCCTTTAAACCCCCCAAACAAATCAGTCCAAATCTCGTACAAAGACCCAGAATCTCGATAGCCAAACTCAAACTCCGGGTCCCACCAGCGATTAATGTTGAAAACAACCGCCTCCGCATTAAAGTCCGTGCCATCGTGGAACGTCACGCCCTCGCGCAGATTAAAAGTCCAGACTGTGCCATCTTCAGACGCACTCCAGTCGGTCGCTAGCTCAGGCGCAAGGTCAGTACTACCGGGCTCATTACCCACCAAATAGTTGTAGATCTGCTGCTGCACATAGATCGAATTACCGTCGGTAATATCGCCAGGGGTTAGATTCACAGGCTGACCCACCGAGCCAAACACCAACGCACCGGATGGAGCCGCTTCGCCCCCATCCGCAGTGGTTGCCTCTTCGGATGCGCCGTCACAGTTTGCTAGCACCACCGCCAGCGTCAGCGCCATCACTGCTAGAAGAATTCGTCGCAGTCTCTGCCTGATAAAAAAGGGTGGGCGCATAATCTACAAAACTCCGGTTGTGACTAACAGCGTGAAGAATAAGGTTCGGTTGAAGAATAAGGTTTGATTAAGGAGGATTATAGGAATCTATGTGAAACTCTCCACATAAAATGCGTAAATTGATACATTCAGATTGTTTAGGTTCGTTCGACTCGCTACAGTCTGTTTGTCTGTGTCCTGTATCGTTACGGGTATGGTGCGTTTAGCTCGCTAGAAAACCCTCAAAAGACCATTTGGCGAAATGCTCTATACAAACCATAGAAATCATAGAAATAGGCGTAGGCTCGCATATGGCTTTTCCAATTCTTGATGTTCGCAATCTCTCAGTTGCGTTTCCAACTAAATCGGGTGTCGTCAAGGCGGTTCGCTCTGTTTCTTTTTCTATCGAACCAGGACAAACGCTAGGACTAGTCGGTGAATCAGGATCGGGAAAATCAGTGACATCTCTTGCTTTGATTGGCCTGTTAGAAAAGAGTACGCAAGTCTCTGGTGAAGTTTGGTTTTGCGATTCGGGTACGCCAAATGCTCAGCCAGTCGACCTGCTATCACTCTCGCTTGAAGATCGCCGCCAGTACAGAGGCAAACTGATTTCGATGGTTTTTCAAGAGCCCTTAACCTCGCTCAATCCGGTGTATACCTGCGGTGATCAGCTCGTAGAAGCGCTACAGCTACACCAAGATCTCAGTGGCAAGGCGGCTGAATCTAAGGCGATCGCCCTTTTCGAAGAAGTCAAACTACCCGAACCCAAACAGATTTTAGGTCGCTATCCCCACCAGCTTTCGGGTGGCCAGCAGCAGCGGGTGATGATCGCCATTGCGCTCGCGGGCAATCCTGCTATGCTGATTGCCGATGAGCCTACCACGGCGCTAGATGTCACCATTCAGTCCACCATTCTCGATTTGCTCAGAGACTTGCAGAATGCCAGAGGGACTGCCATCTTGTTTATCACTCACGACATGGGCGTGGTGTCACAAATTGCCGATCGCGTGGCCGTCATGTACAAAGGGGATTTGGTCGAGATTGCCTCGGTTTATGACCTGTTTGCCAATCCGCAACATCCCTATACTCAAGGACTCTTGAACTGTCGACCGCGCCCCAATAAGCAGCTACGACGACTGCCGACCGTCAGCGACTTTATGAGCGTCAGCGAAGATAGAATTACCGCCACCGTCCGTACCGCCGCCGAAAGAGCGGAGCTATTAGCAGAAGTCAGTCCGACTGAAGTAGAACAGCATCGCACTGAGCTGTTACGAAAGCAGCCGCTGCTGACAGTGAAAGATCTGACGAAAGCATTCCCAGTCAGTCACGGCTTTTTCGGCAAGAAAACAGAATTTAGAGCCGTAGACAGCGTCAGCTTCGAGGTCTATCCCGGTGAAACGCTGGGCCTAGTCGGTGAATCAGGCTGTGGCAAATCTACCCTTAGTCGCTGCCTGCTCCGGCTAATCGAGCCTACTTCTGGTTCGGTCAACTTTGATAGAAATTCTGTTTTGGATCTTGGCAGCGAAGACATGCGTCTGTTGCGCCGCGAGATGCAAATTGTGTTTCAAAATCCCTATGGTTCGCTAGATGCACGGCAGACGATTGGCTCAGCGGTAATGGAGCCGATGCGAATTCATGGACTAGGGGGAGATGAAAGGCAAAGGCGATCGCGCGCCGCCGATCTATTAGAGAAAGTGGGACTCGACGCAAGTGCAATGAACCGAATGCCCTTTGAGTTCTCTGGCGGTCAGCGGCAGAGAGTATGCATTGCCAGGACGCTAGCCTGCGAGCCGAAGTTCATCATCTGCGACGAGTCTGTCTCTGCGCTAGATGTCTCAGTACAGGCGCAGGTGCTGAATCTATTAAAAGATTTGCAGCAGGAATTCAATCTGACTTATATGTTCATCTCTCACGATCTGAGCGTGGTGAAATTTGTCAGCGATCGCATCATGGTAATGAACAAAGGCCGCATCGAAGAAATCGGCCCATCCGAAGCGATCTATAACTCGCCCCAAAAGCCCTACACCCAGCAGCTAATTGCCGCCATCCCCGACGCTAAACTCGAAGACATTCGCCAGCGGCAAGAAATTTCTGCTTAAAGATCTGATAGCTGAAATTACAGTTGCCTGAGTCTTCAGTCATCGCGCTATCAGGGATGTTCTTGGATGGTACTGACAGTTTATCCTGAAAATTCAACAGATGGCATTTGTTCAATCAAGTACTCTACGAGTCCTTCTAGCGTAGGGTGCTCGAATAGGAAGCTAGCTGGAATTGTCGGACCTAGATTATATTCGAGCTGATTAGCGAGCTCGACTGCCATCAGAGAATCTACACCCAGGTCTGCAAGCGGCTGATCTAGGGCAATCTCTTCTGGTGAGCTGTAGCCTAGTACGTCGGCAATTTCTGCCTGGATGTGTGCCATTAGATGCTCGCGGCGCTCTGTGACGGGGACTTGCTTTAGCTGTTCTAGTCCCTGTAGGCGATCGCCCTCGTTTTCGCTAACGGCAGACTCAAAATGTTCCAACATAGGAAGAAAAACGCTGGGTGGCAGCTGAGCTGAAAATCTGGGCCAATCTATCGACAGAACCCCTACCTGACTTCCTGCTGTTTGACTGGCCGACTGAGTGAGCAGCCTCCCTAATATTTGCAGGCTCTTTTCCGGATTGAGCAGGGTGACACCTCTAGCACTCATTCGCTCTTGAACATCTGTGTCTAGCTGAGCGGCCATACCTGCTTCGGCCCACGGTCCCCAGTTAATGCTGAGTCCAGGCTGGCCGATGGCCTTTCGATGCTGCATGAGCGCGTCCATAAAGGCGTTAGCAGCAGCGTAGTTAGCCTGTCCAGGAGAGCCAATTAGAGAAGCGATAGAAGAAAAGCAAACGAAGAAATCTAGAGAGAGTGACTGGGTTGACTGATGCAGGTTCCATGCTCCTTCTACTTTAGGGGCCATCACTTTAGAGAACTGATTCCAGGAAAGCTGAGAGATCAGGCTATCGTCTAGAATGCCAGCTGCGTGGATAATGCCTTTGAGTGGCCGTGAGCTGTCTGCGAGCTGAGTGATGATACTTTGGACGTCGGGCGATCGCGCGACATCCCCCAGCACAACAGAGACCGTCACACCTGAAGCGTCTAACTGTTCAATCACTCTCTGAGCCTCTACCGACGGCGCTTTTCGTCCCATTAGCGCTATCTGCTGAGCGCCTTGTGCTGCTAGCCACTGCGCTACTTTTAGCCCGAGTGCGCCAAGTCCACCAGTGATCAGGTAACTACTGTCGCCTTCGATAGAGACGGTTTGGGTTTGCCTGCTGGAGAGTGCTGGTAGCGTCAGCACTACTTTGCCAATGTGCTTAGCCTGCTGCATATAGCGAAAAGCTTGCTGACTTGCTTGAATTGAGAAAGTCTTTATCGGCAGTGGAGTAAAGTCTCCTTGATCAAACAGTTCACCTAGCGCCTTCCACAAGTCGCGAATGAAGCCTGGATCTGCTTTGGTGACTTCGCCCAGGTCGAAGGGAAAGTAGTGAGCAGTGGGATAGGTTTGTTGAACTTGCGACTCGTCCCAGATACCGATCTTGCCAAGCTCAACAAATCGTCCGTTCTCAGCGAGTACCTCAAGGCTTTTATCGATAAAGTCTCCATTTAGGCTATTGAGAACAACGTCAACGCCTTCGCCAGCCGTGATCTCTAGAATCTGATCGGCAAAGTCAAGGCTGCGAGAGTCCATGATGTGCTCGATACCTTGCGCCTTGAGGAAGTCCCATTTGCCAGTGCTGGCGGTTGCAAAAACTTCGGCTCCGGCGCGCTGAGCGATTTGAACAGCGGCTTGACCGACGCCTCCGGCTGCGGCATGGATCAAAATGCGATCGCCCGCTCTTAGCTTCGCGAGTGACTCTAATCCGTAGTAAGCGGTCAAAAAGGCGAGAGGTAGCGTAGCCGCTTCGGCAAAGCTGATCTGAGCAGGCTTTGGAATCACAAACTCTGAGCGGGTGGTGACAAAACGACTCACGCCATCGGTCAGCATTGTGGCAATCACCTCGTCACCGATGTCTAGATGAGAGACCTGATCGCCTTTTGCCACCACTGTGCCCGCACACTCGAAGCCAAAAGTGAGCTGATTGGCCTGGGTGATGCCCAGATATTCGGCGTAGTATTCTTTTAACAGCCCAAGGACGTTGAGCACGTCGCGAAAGTTAAGACCAGCGGCGGCGACCTGAATTTCTACGTCGTTAGGAGCGGGCGATCGCCGCTGAATTGGCAAAAGGGCCAAATTATCAATCAGTCCGTATTCTGTCAGCTTTAGCTGGAATGACTGACCGGGCGGAATCGGCAGCAGGTTTGTTTTTGATTGATAGGGCGCTAGACGAGCAACGTAGCGGTTGTCCTGACGGTAGGCGATTTGGTCTTCGGGAGTAGAAGAGTAGAGTTCTTGGACGAGTTGAT
>CAVYWR010000025.1:0-72035 GCA_963772185.1 uncultured cyanobacterium
GACCTCCGTGAACGCCAGCCCCCGGTCCAATATCTACAACGTAGTCAGCCGCTCGCATGGTGTCTTCATCATGCTCTACAACAATTAGAGTATTGCCCAGACCCTTCAGCCTTTGCAGCGTATTCAACAATCGATCATTGTCTCTTTGGTGAAGACCGATGCTAGGTTCGTCCAGCACATAGAGAACACCGCTCAGCCCTGCCCCAATCTGGGTGGCCAGTCGAATCCGCTGAGCTTCGCCGCCAGAGAGACTGCGAGCGGTTCTATCTAAGGTGAGATAGTCAAGGCCAACATCTAACAGGAAAGTAAGCCGAGCCTTAATCTCTTTAAGTACGAGCTCACCAATTGCCATTTGCCGACTGGTCAGCTTCGGCGCTTCACCGTTTTCGCCCACCAGTTCGTAGACGCGATCGCGACATTCCCTCACCGAAACGCTGGTGAAATCCTTGATATTGTATGGACCAATCCGCACCGCTATCGACTCCGGCTTTAGCCTAGCGCCGTTGCATACCTCACAAGGCTGATCGACCAGGTACTTCTCTAGCTTCTGCTTATAGGTTTCAGAAGATGCCTCTTGATACTGGCGTTGCAGCATTGGCAGCACCCCTTCATAGCGACGGTGATAGCCCTTATTCGTACCATAGCGAGAATCTGTTTCTATGTAGATTTTCTCTTTTGAGCCATGCAATATCACTTCTTTTTGCGACTCTTCTAGGCTGGCCCAAGCGGACTGAAGCTCGAAGCCAAACGCCTGACCGACGCTATAGAGCAAAGAGAAATAGTAGGTATTGTCTTTTTCTGACCAGGGGGCGATCGCAGCATAAATCGGCACAGTCGGATCAGGCACCACCAGATCCTCCGAGAACCGCTGCAAACTTCCCAATCCATGACAATTCGGACAAGCCCCATACGGCGAATTAAAAGAAAACAGCCTTGGCGACAGTTCATCCATCACCGCCCCATGCTCCGGACAAGCAAAATTCTCCGAGAAAATAATCTCCTCCGGCACCGCTACCGCCGACTTTTCCTCTTCCCTCCCTGGAAGCACATCGACAATCGCAATCCCCTCCGAGCGCTTCAGCGCAGTCGCTAGAGAATCCACCAATCTCTCTTGCAGATCGCCTTTCTTCACCAAACGATCAACAACAACCTCAATATCATGATTCTTGTTCTTATCCAGCTCAATATTATCCCCTAGCTCACGCGCCTCACCATTCACCCTTACCCGCACAAACCCCTCCGCCGCCAGCGCCGACAGCAGCTTTTGATGCGTCCCCTTCTTCCCCCTTACCACCGGAGCCAATAGCTGAAACCGCGTCCGATCCGGCAGCGCCATCACCTGATCCACCATCTGGTCGATACTCTGCGGCGAAATAGATCTGTCGCACTGCGGACAATGCGGCTGCCCCGCCCGCCCATACAACAATCGCAAATAGTCATAGATCTCCGTCACCGTCCCCACCGTAGAACGCGGATTATGCGACGTAGACTTTTGATCAATCGAAATCGCCGGACTCAGCCCCTCAATCGCATCCACATCCGGCTTATCCACCTGACCCAAAAACTGACGCGCATAGGCACTTAGCGACTCCACATACCGCCGCTGCCCCTCCGCGAAAATCGTATCAAACGCCAGCGAAGACTTCCCAGAGCCCGAAACCCCAGTAAAAACCACCATCTTATCTCGCGGCAAATCGAGACTAATATCCTTCAGATTGTGCTGCCTAGCCCCACGAATCCGAATCAAATTCTTCGTATCCGACAAATCGATCAGCCCATCGACCGACCCATGCCCATTCGATACAGGTGCAACCTTTTTAGCCTTTTCTGTCGTCGCCTTGCTTGCCGTCGAACCCTTAGCTTGCTTTGTTCCAGCCTTCTTTATCTGAATTTTCTCTACTTGAGCAGTACTTTCCGTAGCGGACTGATCCTGGTTCGATTTCTTCTTTGAAGGAGGCATTAGTAGGGTGCAGCTATGAGAGAGTCAGGCAAGGTTCAGTCTACGCAAAAACCCGCAAAAACATTGCTTCATGATAGACCACTAACCAAGCCTATGCCCCGCCTCTACAACGCAGAAAACCTAGAAGGATACAGCTCCTCATCTAAAACGATCTCCATCAACTCCCCTCCAGGAAACCCTTTCGGGGGGTTTGGGGGAGCCCGGGCCCCCAAGCAGGATATAGAGGCTCCAAGCAAAGGAGGGGCATGGGGAGGAAATCCCCAACTCTTATCGCCTTGCCCCTTGCCTCTTGCCTCTTACAAAACTCTAATCCCCCAACCACCGCACCACCGACGGCTCCCCCTCCACCAAAACCCGCCCCCGCGAAATCACCCACCTCACCATCGCCCGCCTCAAAATTGCCCCATACCGATCCTCCGCATCCAACACCACCAAATTCGCAGGCCGCCCCACCGCAATCCCATACCCCTCCCCCAAATCCAACGTCCTCGCCCCACCCACCGTCACCATATCGAAACAAGCATCCATCTCCGCTAGCCCCGTCATTTGACACACATGCACCGCCATCTCCACCACCGACAGCAAATTCCCCGTCCCCAGGCTGTACCAAGGATCTTGAACACAGTCATGACCCAAACTCACAGTCAGCCCACCTTGCCAAAGCTCCTTCACCCGAGTCACCCCCCGCCGCTTCGGATAAGAATCCGTCCGCCCCTGCAAAGTAATATTGATCAGCGGATTCGCAATAAAATTCAGATCAGCCCGCTTCAAGCTCCCCATCAGCTTCAGCGCATAGGCATCGTCATACGAACCAAACGCCGTCGTATGACTCGCCGTCACCTCCGAACTGAGGCCACTACGAATACACTCAGCCGCCATCACCTCCAAAAACCGCGACTGCGGATCATCAATCTCATCACAGTGAACATCAATCAGCCGCCCATACCGCTGAGCCAGCTCAAAAATCTTGTGAACAGAGCGCACCCCATCCTCCCGAGTCAGCTCATAGTGTGGAATTCCACCCACCACATCCGCCCCCAACCGCAGCGCCTCTTCCATCAGATCCTCATTTTGAGGACTGCCATACAGCCCATCTTGAGGAAACGCCACCACCTGCAAACTCATCCAGTCCTTAACCGCCTCTCGCACCTCCAGCAAACCCTTCAAAGCGATCAAGCCCGGCTCACTCACATCAGCATGACTGCGCACAAACAAAACCCCATAGCCTGCCTGCTGCTTCAGCGTCCGAATCGCCCGCGCTTTGACATCTTCTATGGTTAAGCTCGCCTTTCTCTCTCGCCAGATATCAATCCCTTCAAACAGCGTCCCGCTCTGATTCCACCGAGGCTCCCCAGCCGTCATCGCCGAATCCAGATGAATATGCGACTCTACAAACGGCGGAATCACTAGCTGACCGTCAACGTCTAGCTCAGTCGCCGCTGTGATTGGCAAGTCAGCATCAATTGCAATGATTTTGTCGTGGGCGATCGCAATATCCACCACATCCCCATTTACCAGCCGCCCGCGCCGCAGCACCAAAGTCGCATCCACCATCCAGTCAGCCTCCTAGTCAAGCCCTCGGCAGAATTTTAAGCTTTCTTGCACTATCAAAATCCCTGTTCAGATTGCGCTATATAAAGCAAATCAAACTTAAACCTACCAAAAGTATAAAATCTTTGAGTAGGAACGTATTGAGTCACGACACCTTCATGTTCCGCCAGGTGTCCAACTTCAAAACTTTGCCACCGCGTTGGCCATCGAACTATGGAATCACAGCAGGAACCCGATCAAAAAACGCAACAGGACTTGCAGCAACGCATTAGTCACCAGCGCGTTCAGCATATCGTCGATAGCTATCTGCTAGGTGGTGACGAGCCCACAGCCTTCGAGACCTATCTGCACGACCTACTCAGCCAATACCCTCACGGGCTGATCGAACTTGCCCTAGTCGCCACCCTAGTCAAAAACTGGTTGACCATCCCCATGCAAAAAGGTGTTCCTTTCCTCACCACTGCCCACGAGCAGATCAAACAGTGGCAGACAAACCAGCCGCCGCATCAAAGTCCGTTAGAGATTAGCCTGACTCACAGCCAGTTTCATCAGATCACCGGACTCGATCCTAACGCCGCCTTCGCCGCTCTAGAACAGTTTCGCCATCAGCCAGCACCTACTGCCACAGAATCCACCTCCGGAGTCTAGTCAGCAGCAGCTCTAGCAACAGCAACCATTCCAATCACAGAGACATGCGATCGCCTCAAGACATCCGCCGCACTCCGCGCCGTTGTCCCACTGGTGTAAATATCATCAACCAGTAAGACCTGAGGCATTCTCCCTAGCCGTCTGCCCGTCTGTTGTAGCGAACGACCCAGTCGGAAAGCACCCTTCAAGTTTTCCTGCCGAGCCTTCAGACCTAGCTGGTACTGAGGCAGCGTGTCCTCTACACGGCTCAATCCTGCGGCTAGCATTGGCAACCCGCTCACCTGACAAAAACTACGAGCAATCAGCTCCGCTTGGTTATAGCCCCTTTGCGCCTGTCGATGACGATGCAGCGGAATCGGCAGCGCATATAGAGGGACTCGCCGAGACTTTTCACGGATGCGAGCCTGTTGCTGTAGCCATTGTTTACCTAGCGCAATCCCAAAGGCGCTGCCAACTTCTGGCCTATATTCATACTTCAAAGCGCGTAGCGCCTGTTTGATCGCTCCGCTGTAGGGTCCAAGCGCCCCCAGTAGTAGAGGATGATTAGGATCTGGCGTCCAGCCTTCGCAGCCACCTATTAGATCTTGCATCTGCCCTTGGCAGTCTGGGCAAAAAGGCCGATGCTGCGGGCGATCGCAAACCGCGCATCCCTGACTCAAAAAAAAGCCGAGTCCACTGCTAGCAACGGACCGGCCCAACTGACGGACAAAGGCTAATCTACTCATATACAGCTATCTACCCTTTCAGAGTACGCAGCAGTACCTGCGTTAGTTGTCGCTAGATTGAGTCTGAATAGTGGCGGTGGTGCCGTCTGCAAAGACTAAATACATTAGATTGCGATCTGGATGCTCATGCTGGTCAGCGTCAGTCGCTTTATCGGGCTGACTGTAGCTGATGTTGCTTACGACAGCGCTAGCAGACTTGGCTTTCTTCAGTAAATGCATAGGGTTCGAGTGATTGAGTAACAAATTTCAGGAATCCACCTTAATCTTTCCGGATCTGACCGGAATTTAGTGAGCGTATAAGTAAGGAACTTCGCTCGTATAATTTTTTCAGCCGATATATCAGTCTCCTACACTGTTGGGCTCGCACGGCATTGAGGAGCTCGAAGGCTTTTTGCAAAAAGCGCAGCTACCCTTGAAGCAGTAGTCTCTTCAAACTTTCAAGACAAACAACCGAGTCAGTTCACAAATCCTTCACATATGAAGTTTAGGTGATGTGTGAATTTACGGACAATTCTAACGGCTACTGCTGACTCTGCACAAAAAATACATAACTTGAGCCGTAAAAGCCTATGATTAAGGCAGGTTGGCGCGAAGTTGCGTCGATTGGCTGGAAAGACCTCAGCTTAATGACTTAACTATCTCCGCACGAGCCTTGGGTGTAGAACTTCGTAGCTACGTATATTTAGACAATCTGCAGCCTCAGCATGCCGCCTATATCGGCACTGTTTCTATTGGGTTCCTACCCCTACCAGGAGACGCTTCGCTCTGGATCGAGGTATCGCCAGGTATTGAGATTAACCGGATTACCGATGTCGCCCTCAAGTCTGCGGTCGTCCGGCCTGGTGTACAGGTGGTAGAGCGGCTATACGGCGTCTTAGAACTTCACGGTAGCCAGGGTGAGGTCAAAGCTGCGGGACGTGCTATCTTGACCTATCTAGGGCTTCAGCAGAAAGATGCGCTAAAGCCAGAACTCCTCTCTAACCAGGTCATCCGCAACCTTGACCCGCATCATGTCCAGCTAGTCAATCGCACTCGCCGAGGCAACATGATTCTGGCGGGCGAGACGCTATACGTCATGGAGTGCCAGCCTGCTGCCTACGCTGCTCTCGCCGCTAACGAAGCCGAGAAAGCAGCTTTTATCAATATTCTGCAAATATCTGCAATTGGTAGTTTTGGGCGGCTTTATTTAGGCGGCGCTGAGCAAGATATCTTAGCCGCCGCGCGGGCGGTCAAAGCAGAGATGCAGGCGCTGCCGGGACGGCTAGACGATGACGATGATCCAGATGAGTAGGCATTAGGGCTAGGCTTTGGCACTGCGTTTGTCTCAGCTACGGTGTGTTTGCTGATTTGAAGTTGAGCTGCGATCGCTCAAAAACCAGTCGATTGACTAGGGCAATCACATTCTGACCAGAATCAGTCATATTCTCGGTCAGGACTATCAGCAGGTAAGGATGGATATCCTCTGCTTCTACGTAAGCGGCACTATGAGCAATTCGAGCCTGCACATCGCTCTTCTGCCAGATCTTAGCGCCAGGAGGCAAGTCGATAAAAGCTGACTCCGCCTGATCTGTGAGCAAGCTCATCATGGATTGAGACCGAATGCTGGTCACCGACACGCCACCAATGATGCTGTGTAGCAGCCGAGCGATCGCCTCTGTAGTCAGCTGATTCCGATTCTCGAACGTCTCACCAAAGAACACTCGCTCTCTGCCGTAGGGACCGTCCTGCCATGTTTTTTGATTGACATTGATAGATCTAAGCTCTGACCAACCTAGCTGCACAAAGTACCGATTGACGATGTCGCGCTGAGACTGCCATGTCGTCATTGGACCTTCAGGTAAGACAGGACCGCTAGAAACACCGCTGAGGATATCAACCAAGTAGCTAGTCGCGTCGTGACTGCCATCTCGAATCATATTAGCGAGTGCTCTTTCCGTGTCCGCAGCCGGTTGCACCATGCCTTGCTCTAGCCAAACGTGGATAGCCACTAGATAAAATAGATGTACTAGACTACCCGGCTCGATTAGCTCTACGCCTCGGTAGCTAGCGCCTTCAGGCTGATACTGCCAGAATTCTTCAGCGCTGAGGGCTCCACCTGTGTTGATTCGGTAGGGAGGGTTGTAGGTAATCCAGGTGAGGGCGATCTGATTTTGAGCGAGCTGGGGGTAGATCTCCCAAACGGTATCGAGGATCTGATCGAGCTGGCTTTGCAGACCCAGATCAGAGGTAAAGAATTTGACAGGCATGGGAGAGGCGGCGGAAGGATGAAGTCAGAAGTAGGAGTTTATAAGCTTTTGGCTGCGTGGGCTAATGCAAGTCTCTCGTATTTTTTGGCATGTTCGATTAGATCTGCCGCTTCTGCTGCTGAAACGGGGCGGCGAACTTTGGCAGGAACGCCAACAACGAGCGATCGCGCCGGAACATCTTTGCTAACTACCGCGCCCGCACCGACGATACTGCCGCTGCCGACTCGCACACCGTTTAAGACAATCGCACCGATACCGATCAAACAGCCTGCTTCGATATGGGCACTGTGAATAACCGCGCGGTGACCAACGGTGACATAAGCTTCTAAAACAGTCGGCTGATCGGGATCACCGTGAATGATCGCGCCGTCTTGAATGTTGCTGTGTTCGCCAATTCTAATCACTTCCACGTCGCCTCTGACCACAGCGCCATACCAGATGCTGACGCCCTGACCAATATCTACATCGCCAATTACCGTAGCGTTGGCGGCGACAAACGTAGCAGAGCGCAGGTCCGGCTCTTGTACAGAGACATCTTCGGATGCAGAAATGTGTTCTCTGCAAGTGCGTTCTCTGGTGAGTTAACAGAAGACTCTGACAGGGACATGGTTGAGTTCGCGCGATCGCCTCGCTAGCTACAATAAGTCGACTAGTATATATCTTTAGGCGATCACCATCGCTTAAGCTCGCCCAAACATTCAGCCATAGAGACTTTTGATGCTAGGCTCCGCCTCTCAATATCCCATATTCGGTCCGGAAGTCCGCTGCCCTCACTGCCGCCAAGTTATTCCCGCCCTAGTGCTAACAGATAGCTATCTCTGCTCTCGGCACGGCGCGTTTGAAGCCAACCCCAAAACCGAAGAGCTGGTGCATGTGCAATCGGGGCGACACTGGCGACGCTGGGAAGAAAGGTGGTATCGGCAGCACACCCATCCAGACGGGATTCGGTTTGAAATTCACGAAGAGCTAGATCGGCTGTATACGCAAGGTTTTCGCGCAACTCGGGTGATCATAGCCCAGCGTTATCAGCAGTTGATGAGTCCGTATCTAGAGCATGGCGCACCGTGGCAGAGCCCAGGACACGAGAAAAGCCCAAAGCTGTATGGACTGCCAGTCACCTTTAGTGAACCGGCTTCGGTAACGCCGCAGTGGGCAGTGGTCAATTTTGATCTAGAAAAAGAGCCAGGAGTACCGACTCAGTACCGCTACTTGAAGATGTTTGACTAGTGAGTTGACCCATTCGCTAACCCTTTGAGTTCCTATGCATCATGCTTCTATTAAGACGGCAGATATCCATCAGGCGATCGCATTCTACGAACGGCTAGGGTTAGAGATCGAAACCCGGTTCACCGCTGGAATCACCCTAGCCTGCTGGATGACAGGCTTAGGCGGTCGGATCGAGCTGATTCAGGTGCCAGAACCCAGGCCAGCGCTAGACGCGTTTGTCGATGAGCACTACACAGGGTACTATCACCTGTCGTTCGATCTCACCGACCAAGTTGAGAGTTTGCCGGTTTGGTTGGGGAGCCTACGTAAACAGACTCAAGCAACGGGCGGACAGCTCAGCGTTTTATTGGAGCCGCAGCAGCAGCAGATTGGCGATCATATTTATGAGGTCGCCTTTATCGCAGATACGGACGGGCTTCCTTTGGAATTTATTCGGCGGATTTAGAATGGGCGTTGATGTGATGCCGTTTGCAGATAACTGGGCCTATCTAAAAACGGAGCTGGCCTGGTTAGATAGACTGCTGGTGCTGGCGATCGCCCGTCAAAAAAAAGAAACCAAAGCCGTCCGCAAAGTAGCCGCCACTAAGGCTGATACGGTCAGCAGCCACTGGTGGAAAGGCGTCATCATAGTCCCCAATCCGGCCTACGACGACTGCCAGGTGGCACCGACACCGCGCCAGCGTAAAACGGCAGGCTATCAAAGCCAGCTAGAAAACCGAATCAAGCTAACGGCTGAAGAGAGCGTAGTGCTGGCGTTGCCATCTTTGCGCCACTACCTGAATCTGACGCTGTTTGAAAAGAATCTAATTCTGATGGTGCTAGCACCTGAGGTGAGTCGGCGCTACGGTCAGCTCTATCACTTTTTGCAAACGGGTGAAGAGAGTAAAAGCGCCTCTGATTTACCGATGATGGATCTAGCGCTCCGGCTGCTGTGCCGCAATGACCTAGAACGGCGTCGAGCTAGGGCTAGTCTGATAGGGCCGCAGTCGCTGATCGAAAGGCGAATTCTACGCTACGTATCGCCGCCTGCGACTACTCGGCTCAGCAGTTACTTGCAGCTCACCGAAGAATGGGTTGATTACTTGCTAGCAGAACAGCCCGATCAGCAGGTGCTGTTTGAGCGATTAGCCACTCCCACTCCCAAACCTGTCCTGGCACTGCCTGCACCGACCGCCGCTACTCGCGCAGTCAAAATTCATCAGCCAGAAGTGTCCTGGGACCAGCTAATTTTACCGACGCCGATCATTTCTCAACTGCAAACGCTATGTCAGCAGGCGTCTGCTAGTTTGCTGACGCGCACTCAAACAGGGCACACGGCGCTGCTAGTAGGCGCAATGGGCACTGGCAAGACAATGGCAGCAGGTGCGATCGCCACCTCCATTCGCCAGCCCCTGTGCGAACTAGACCTCAAACAGGTCCATCCCGACGATGCCTTTGCGGTATTGCTCACGCTTGATGCCGCTCGCTACCCGGTGTTGCTGATCAAATCGGCCTCCGTTTGGTTTGGGCGAAACGCCGAAATGCCTACAGCGGCTCTACGGCAGTGGCTACAGCAAAGGCAGAGCGCGCCTAGCCTAACGTTGTTTAGCGTTCGCTATCTGCATACGATCAAAGCCAGCTGGCGGCAGCAGATGGATGTAGTTTCCACGCTGCCGCTGCCGCACAAGATGGCTAGAAAGATGCTGCTGCGGCAGTCTTTTAGCGGGATTGCCTGTAGCGACCAGATCGATTGGGAGAGCCTGGCTGCGCAGATGAAGCTGAGTGGCGGTGACCTGAGTGCGATCGCCCAGGCAGCAGTGGCGATCGCACAGGCCAAACAGGCCAAAACCGTCACCTTCAGTCACATCCAGCAAGCCGTCAAACGCAGAGGGCTCTCAATCAATCTGATCAACAGCACTCAGAGTGATTCATAAACCGCGTCACCAAACTACAGCACAGAAGACGCCGTTGCACTATTAAAGAGCTGAAATTCTTTCACGTGAGCGTTGTTTGATTCTTCTGAGGGCTCATCGGCAGACGCCGATTGAGAAGTCTGCAAAGCAGATCTAGACGAGCTGGTAGGGGTAAATCCTTCAGATACAGGCCCCTTTGCAGAAATCAGCGAGATTGCCTGGCTGACGCTCTCTGGCAAAATGACCACTAGGCTATCCTCTGGTGCATTGTCCAACGCGTAGTTGACAGCGCTAGTTTCATCCAGCTCAATATGATAAGAAAAGTCACCCGCAAGCTGCTCTGGAGTCGCTTGTGATATTCCCCGTTCAATTAGCGCCGCTACCGCACCAGGCGCTCGCCCACGTCTGTCTTCGTCTTCTTTGATTACCACCTGATCGAAGATATCAGCCGATAGTTGACCAAGCGCTACAAAGTCTTCGTCTCGGCGATCGCCCGGTGCACCCACCACGCCAATCGAAGGACCGGGCCAGTTTTTCACAAAGCTCCCAATCGCTTCATAACCAGCCGGATTGTGGGCATAGTCCACCAGCGCATGATAGCGACCCATATTAAACAGATTCATCCGCCCGGGGATCTGGCTAGCCGATGGCTGAAAGCTCTGCAGGGCCGTGCGAATCTGGTCTATCTTTACGCCCTGAACAAACCCAGCTAAGCTAGCCGCCAAGTGCGTTCGCAATCATAAACGGCGCTCGACCGCCCATAGTCAGAGGTACCCGATCGGCTTTGATGATCCGGTGTAGCCAGTCCTGCTGAATAATCGAGAGATAGCCTTCTTCGTAAACGGCTGCAATCCCGCCATTAGTGAGATGCGATCGCACCAGCGGATTACTAGGGTCCATCGAGAAATAGGCGACCTTGGCCTGCACCCGGCTAGCCATTGCAGCGACTCTTTCATCATCAGCATTTAGCACAGCGCAGCCATTAGCAGCCACCGACTCAGCAATCACCGCTTTTAGCTTTGCTAGCTGATCAATTGTATTAATATCGCCAATGCCTAAATGGTCCGCCGCCACGTTCAGCACAATTCCGACATCGCACTGGTCAAACGCTAGACCAGAGCGCAGCAGTCCGCCCCGAGCCGTCTCCAGCACAGCCATTTCGACTGTCGGATCTTCTAGGATCATCCGCGCGCTCTGCGGACCTGTTGTATCCCCCTTTTCGACCAGGTGATTGCCAATGTAGATGCCATCTGTTGTGGTAAAGCCAACCGTGTTGTAGACCTGACGGAAGATATGTGCCGTCAGCCTAGTCGTAGTCGTTTTCCCGTTCGTTCCGGTGATTGCCACAATCGGAATCCGGCTCGGCTGACCGGGCGGCATCAGCATATCTAGAATAGGCGCACCCACATTGCGAGCAACCCCCTGACTAGGTGCTACATGCATCCGCAGCCCAGGCGCAGCGTTCACCTCTACGATTACTCCATCAGCGACAGTCAGTGTCTTAGAAATATCGGTGGTGACCACGTCAATACCCGCCACGTCTAGACCCAGGATCTGGGCAGCGCGCTCCGCGATCCAGATTGTCTCCGGATGAATCTCATCGGTTCGATCGACAGCGGTGCCGCCTGTACTCAGGTTTGCGGTCGCTCTGAGGTAGCAGATCTCCTTGTCTTTTAGCACTGTATCTAGCGTGAGACCCTGCGACTCTAGCAGCTTGTCGCTCATGCGATCTAGCTTGATTTGCGTTAGCAGGTTGTCATGCCCTTCGCCGCGCCTTGGATCCTGATTTTCTATTTCGACTAGCCGCTCAACCGTATCAATCCCGTTGCCAACCACATGAGCAGGCACTCGCTCGGCCACTGCCACCATTTTGTTGTTCACCACTAGAATGCGGTGGTCTCGGCCCTGATAGTGGTGCTCTACAATCACCCCATCAGAGACACTACGAGCCAGATCGTAGGCAGCTTCGGCCTGATCCCAATCGCGGATGTTTAGCGTGATGCCCCGGCCATGATTGCCATCTAGCGGCTTAATGACAATTGGATAGCCCCCTAGATAGTCCAGCGAATCTTCAAGTTCACGTAGGGAATATATCACTGTGCCCTTTGGCACCGGAATCCCGGCGTTGCCCAGTATTTGCTTAGTCGCCTCTTTATCACAGGCAAGCTCTACACTCAAGATGTTGCTGTGAGAGGTCAGTGACGCCTGCACGCGCTTTTGATGAATGCCGTAACCAAATTGGAGTAGGTTGCGAACATCTAACTCTAACCACGGAATGTTACGCACCTGAGCCGCGCGGACTAAGGCTTCGGTGCTAGGACCAAGCGCAGCGGCTGCTCGCAACTCTCGTAGATCCTCAAGGTCTTTTTGAATCTCAGAGTCCGGATACGAACCCGTTTCTATGACACTCTCGCACAGCCTTAGCGCTGCTCTAGCGGCGTAGCGACCAGCCGCCTCATTTTCGTATTGAAAGACAACCTGATAGACGCCGGGATCGGCGGTCTCACGAGTGCGTCCAAACCCAACAGGCATCCCAGCTAGCGTCTGTAGCTCTAAAGCAACATGCTCGATAATGTGGCCCATCATGGTGCCCGTTTTTAGCCGATTCAGGAAGCCCCCTCGCACGCCTGGGGAGCAAAAGTGCTCTATCAAACTAGGCAGCGTCGCAACCAAGCCTTCGTAAAAGCCATCGATCGTATCAGAAGGGCGCTCGGCTAGCTCCTCTAGATCGAGTCGAACGACAATTAGCTTTCCGTATCGGATGCTCCAGTAATTTGGTCCACGCAGCGTCTGAGTTTTAAGAACTTTCATAGTGTCGGGTATAGGCAACCGGATGGACAAAAACTAATGCTTGATACTCTCTGGAAAACTAAATAAAACTTATCAAGTTACAAACCATTTTATACGCTGTCTGACCTTCTGATACAAGAGACTTTTGAAATAGAAATTCTTCTTTTAGAGAGAAGAAACTATAGAAAGGGAAGACGGTGTTAAGTGGTCTGAATTCAGTCCGCTCTATTACGCCTATCCCTTGCCTGTACTGTATCGTGAGGCAGTCGAGATAATAGCAGTCAGCCTACATACTCAGAGTCTCACTACCGGTCTTGCTATATCTTTCATCTATAACGGTGATAGGCAAACGAAATAAAAAAACAGTAGATTTATGGCGTATTGAAGTACTAGATATAGGTGTGCTTAACGAGCTCTCTCACCTTTAAATTAGTGTCGGCTCGGTCACCGCTCTGGCAACCACTCTAGTAAACCGACCTAGTGCTGAAGCTGAATCAGTGCGCGCGCTTTGTAATCGTAACGATCGCCCTGATTCAAAACATGAACCTTGAGATTGTGAAGGCTCAATGGTGAAGTCTCTAGGCTTTCAGGGTAGCTAGTATGGGTCAAACTGCCAGGGTCAATCACGGTGATCGTGCCCTTTCCTAGCACATGAAAAATACCGTCTTGGGCGATCGCAATGCAGGTATCCTCATCAATGCCGACCCCCAGTCTGTTGGGGTGAGCGGCGATCGCACTCAATAGCCGCGCCATCCGGTTGCGATTGTGAAAATGCTGGTCTACTAACAGCTCAGGAACAAATCCCAACCCATCGGTTAGATCAACAAGGCTCTGATTTGGAGACTCACCGCTGCTACCACCTGCGATCATCTGCTCGCCCATAATCGCTGCGCCCGCACTAGTCCCGGCCAGCACCAGTTCAGATCTAGCCAGCTTTTCCTTTAGCACTTGCAAAAGTAGAGTGTCCCCAATGAGATCGCGCAGCCGCAGCTGATCTCCACCGGTGATAAAGACCCCACTACAGTCGTTTAACACGTCTATCCAGCGCGCTTCCTCACACTCGCTGCGATAGCGAATGTCGAGCACCTGCACACGTGGAGCGCCCATTGCAGTAAAAAGCTGATAGTACCTATCACCGACAACGGCAGGTTCCCTAGAAGCGGATGGAATAACGCCGATAGTCGCACTATCTCCACCCGCGCTTTTAACAAATGCGTTCAATATACTGCACCCGTTAGTCTTGTCTTCTGCCCCGCCAATGATCATCACTGGGTACTGGGTAGACACTGTCATAGGCTTGTGAGCTAAAAGTGGTTTCACTTCCAGCATAGAGCTATCCTCGCTATTTATTAAAGGCAATTGCTACAGAGCGCTTGGCCGTCATACTGGCCATGACACAACGCGAATGAGTCGTTGTCTCTATGCATACAGCAACACTGGCAGGCACATCTAGAGACCCTATCAATTGGTTGCCTAGACCTCAATCTATCAATAGCAATTATCAGACATTTGTATCACAAGTTACACAATTACGGGGAGGCTGAAACAAAGCCTCTAGACCTACGCCGAGCACCTAGTCGTACAATAGAAAGCAAGATCTCTATCTACAGCGCTGCGTTTTGACGCTGCGTTTTTCAATAGAGAAAAGTCTCAATGGAAAAAAGGAATGAGCAAAGCAGATATCAATCAATCTATAGAGGCACTTCGAGCTGAACTAGATCAGATCGCATCGGACGATCCGACGGTCAAAGACAAGCTCTCAGCGCTGATAGCCGATATCGAAAAGCAGGTGCAAGAACCTGATAACGAGGGGCACAAGCAAAACAACATACAGAATTTGCCTACCCTAATCGAACAGTTTGAAGCAGACCATCCGAAGGTGACTACTGTGCTAGGTAGACTGCTAAATACGCTCAGCGGTATGGGCATATAGCCTGTTGCTAAAGGATGCAGTCCCTAGCGCTTCTGAGCTTAGCTGCCGTGACACTGCTTGAATTTCAAAGCGCTGCCACACCAGCAGGGCTGTGTCCTTTTAGGCTGATAGGGCGGCAGTCTATCGCCTTCAGTGTAGAACCAGCGCGACCCTTCCCGTACAAACCTTGACCGCTCATGAAGCGGGGTCAAAGCGTCTGAGCTTTTTGAATCTGGTGCTCTTATTGCGCTCAGAGCGATCGATTGCTTTGGACAATAGGCCGCGGCAAATTCTACAGTCCCACTCCTATCTTTTCGCTGTCCTTTTTGAGTGTTGAGTACGATCAGATTGACCCACTGCGTAATTTGAATCTGCTGTAGGTCAGTGTGATTGTTCGGGCGATAGTCAGCGTGATGGGTTGCTATCAGGTAGTCGATATTGCCCAAGACAAAGGCAGTGTAGCGCGATCGCATCAAAGCCTCAGCCGTCGGTGCGCTGCTGCCCTTAGCTGTTGCGCTCTTCAGATACAGCTCACAGCAGTTGGCGAAAGCCCGTTTGTTGCCGCAAATACACTGCTTACCCATCGATCTTACTTATCCTAAAATTATCGGTGCTAAGCTTGCCATAGAACATCTGTTTTCCTATGCCGCAGTCCACCGCCGCTGAAATAACCCAGGCTAAAATAGAGCAAGCTAAAGCGACGTCGCCAGCTATTCCAGAAGTGCTGCCCGGCATTGAGCTGAGTCATCAGCAGTGGCAGTCATTACAAGCGCTAGAAGCCTTTGTCCACAGCGACGAAAAAATCTACCTACTGACGGGCTACGCGGGCACCGGTAAAACGACCTTACTACAGGCGCTGATTACCCGCTTACAGCAACAGCGTGATAGCAGGCCAATCGCGCTGACTGCGCTTAGCAACAAGGCTACCAAAGTATTGCAATCGATGGCTTACCGATGGGGCTGCGAGGTAGACTGCATGACCTGCTGTCGCCTGCTAGGACTAAAGCCTGTAATCGATAAGGAGACGGGCGGCCAAAAGTTTGAGCCGGATCGCGATCGCAAAAATCTCACCACAGAATACGATCTGGTCGTTGTGGATGAGTGTTCCATGATCAACGTAGAAATGTGGGATTTACTCGTCAACTCGGTTTCCAGATTTACAGATCGCACCCAGCTGTTGTTTGTGGGCGATTCTGCTCAGCTACCCCCAGTGGGTGAAACTGAATCTCCTTGCTTTGAGAATATCTTGCACCGCAGCGACCTTACCGAAGTCATTCGCTACGGCGGAGCCATCGGACTACTAGCAGAAGATGTGCGCACCCACCTAGAAAGAACAACAATGCCTCGGGCGCTGAGCGATCGCAATACTGCAAACACCGAAGGCATTTTCACCGTTCCACAGCCTCATTGGGAAAAGCTTATGCTACGAGCGTTCAAAAGCGCAGCCTACGAGCAAAATCCCGACCAAGTTCGCGTTCTCGCCTATACCAACAGCCGCGTCAACTATCTAAACAACAAGATTAGGGCCACTATCTACGGTGATAAAGCTGCTCGGTTTATGGCTGGCGAACGTCTCGTCGCTAGAAACGCCTGCATGGGACGCGATGGCATCTTGCTACAGACATCCGAAGAATGCGAGGTAGTAGCTGCCTATCTCACCCGCTTCGAAGGCTGGCTAGTGTGGGAGCTAGAAGTCGAAACCGACGAACAACAAGAGCGCAAACTGCGAGTTCTCCACGAAGACGAACAGCAGCGATATAAAGAAATCCTCTCCGACTACTCAGAGAAAAAACAGTGGATGGCCTTTTGGGACTACAAAGAGCTCTTTCACGATCTCAGCTACGCCTACAGCCTTACAGTGCATAAAAGTCAAGGCTCAACTTTTCAAGATGTCTTCGTGGACGTTCCCAATCTCATGCTCAACCGCAAAGTAATGGAGCGTAATCAGCTTTACTACGTCGCTTTTACCCGCGCAGCAAAAAGGCTGTTCCTATGTCAATAGAAACAGCCTTGCTCCAACATTCTATTTACCTGTCCAATCAGTCCTAAACGCGGGGTCGGCGACCCATTACCAGCGATACTACAAACAGGATTAGAAAAACCACAAATAGAATCTTGGCAATACTGGCTGCACCAGATGCCAAGCCCCCAAAACCAAGTACAGCCGCAACCACAGCGACTACTAAGAACAGAAAAGAGTAGCCTAACATTCAGAAACCTCGTCTATCAGCATTCAATTGACAATGGAGCGCACTGACTCATTAAACACTTAGAGTATGTTAGGCCACTCTTTCCAAAGAGGGACATGCTGCGGATTGCCCAGGCTGCACGTTAGTAAGGCATTAAAGTACCCCGCAGTTCACCGCCGCGGTTCTTAGTGGTATGAATGTCTACATAGAGTCGGTTATCAGCCAGTGCCTGCATTTGCTCTTGCGTCAGAGTGTACTCTCCCATTGCTGAACCACTGCGTCCGTTATCATCGAGCATGACAGTCAAGGCGTACTGAAATGGACCGTTTTCCATCTGGGTACCTTGGTGGATATGAAAAGCCGAAGTGATATTAGAGTTAGGAGGATTAACCGGATCGCTTGCGTAGTTGCGCATATCGCTAGTCAGCATCTTGAAGCTACCTCTGACAATGAGTCGGTTGCCAGAGAGCACAGCGCCCACAGCCCCCCGAGCCGGGGTCTTTCCAGGTGAACTACCGACAACATTGCTTTCAGTCATCGGCGCTACGTAGGAGGTGAAGGTGTCCATCCCTTGAGCTAGCAGAATCGACTTAGCAATCTGTATGTTTGTCCGGTTCGCAGCAGAGACCGAAAATTCTGAATCTAGTATTTCGAACTGACTGGCCTGAGCTGATTTCTCTGGCAAGGAATGGCTAAAGCTAGGGACACAAAATACAACTACTGCAAGGCAGGTCGCTATACCTAGCAACAGGTGACGGAATTGTTTTAGATATGGGCGCATACTGTTTCTTTCTACTTAACGACAAGAATTAGGAGAGCAAGAATTTCACATGAAAAATAGTTGCACGTAGTGACTATGTACACATGCGTAGTACCACCTGTCGACAGCAGCTAATTCACACCTAGATGCACTATGTAAACAGCTTAATTACTCTCTTTTCACATTCTTACCAAAGTACGCGATCGCTCCTTTAGTGGATGCAAAAGATGTAGCTAGCACCAAACGAATTTGTCGGCTAGTGACTGACTATATCTGTATATGAGAGAGGACTTAACCAGGAGAAAAACGCATCAAGAGCAACATGATTTATAGCAAAGCGCGGATGCATTCGCACTTTGCTGTGGCACTTTGCGCTATAGAACAAGAGGTGTAGCCTTTCGTGGTGTAGTAAGCAAAGTGCGGAAGGCTATACCTGTGCGTAGGGCACCGGGTACACACTGTATCGACATAGCTGAATTATCGAACTGAACGGGCGATCGCCTCTACAGCCCTGTCTATCTGCTCGGCGCTCACCATCAAATTGGTCACTGCTCTGATTTTACGAGGCCCAGTTGCTAAAACTGCTACGCCCTCTTGGGCCAGCGCTTTGACAACTTCGCCAGCGCCTAGCTCACTCAATTCAAAATTAACAATGTTTGTTTCTACTAAATTAGGGGCAATCGATATGCCCTTCATTCCCTGTAGTTGACTCGCTAGCCGCTGTGCGTTGTTGTGATCTTCAGCCAAGCGATCAAACTGATGCTGCACAGCATAGAGTGCTCCAGCCGCAATCATTCCTGCCTGTCGCATGCCGCCACCGAACATCTTACGAAATCGCCGCGCGATCGCAATCTTTTCAGCACTCCCCACTAGCGCCGAGCCAACAGGCGCACCCAAGCCCTTAGAAAAACACACGCTCACCGTATCAAAAGGCTCGGCATATTCTTTGGGCGAAATTTTCGCAGCAATACAGGCATTCCAAAATCTAGCACCGTCCATATGTAGCTGTAGCTCGTTTCGTCCGCAGACCACTGCAATCTCATGAATAACTTCTAAAGGAAAGATTCGTCCACCACTACGGTTGTGCGTGTTTTCGATACAGACTAATCGAGTCCGAGGAAAGTGAGGATCGATTGGGCGCAGCGTTTGCTCGACCGCTGCTGCGGAAAAAGTTCCCCCCTCACCGGGTAGCAATCGACAGCTAACGCCGGATAGAGCTGCCGGACCGCCGCCCTCATAATAGTAAATATGAGCTTCGGCTTCTAGGATAATCTCATCACCTGGTTGGGTGTGCGATCGCAACGCCACCTGATTAGTCATCGTTCCTGACGGCATGTAGACCGCTGCTTCCTTACCCAGCAGCATTGCTACGTAGGCTTCCAACTCATTAACCGAAGGATCATCGCCTAGTACATCGTCGCCAACCGGCGCGCTCAGCATCACCTGTCGCATCTCGGCTGTCGGCTGCGTTACCGTATCGCTGCGCAGGTCAATCATAATTTCGTCAGGCTAACTGCTTACAACAAGCTCGTACACAGCCGATAGTAACGAACTTTGTGAAGAGCTGCTTCATATTAAAGCGGCACACAGTTCAAATCATCACACTTGGCAGCGTGTATTTTTTTATACCTATCTCATATGTTTTGGGCACTGTAAACCCATACCTGTTGCCTTGCTCTCAAGATTCGTCAAAGCTATGAGCCTATCTCTTAGAAGCTATCTAGATGCTTATCGCATGCTGCAAAGAATGCCAGAAGACATCAGGCGAACCTTTACACCGACGCAGATACAAGCAATGGAGATAGCGTTAGTTCCGCGTACACACAGGGTAGACCGGCGCTTCTCTATTCCGCTAATGGGGACGAGCACTTACTTTGTCTTCTTGACCGGACCAAACTCTAGAAAAGATTCTCACCAGAAGGCTCATCCGGCGAAGAAAGAATACATGCGTAAGCTATGGGCTACCAACGGGAGAGCACGCGTCCATAGTCCCAACGCTCGACGTCTACTATTTAGGATTCCACAAGAAGTCTGCACTACCTTCACACCTACGCAAATCCAGGCAATAGAAGCTGCCTTGGTCCCACGTAGTCACGCCGTCGATCTACGGTTGTCGCTACCTTTCTTCGGCCAAGGCTCTTGTCTAGCCATAGCTGCCGGACCCAATCGCTGCGCTCACGATCACAACCTTCAAAAGCGCAATCCCTTTGTCATGCCAGCCGTCTTCACGAGCGTTTTGATAGGTGCTGCCTCTATCTTTGGACTTGTCCATCTAAGGGGAAGTAAGCTGCTTGCTCAACCCGACCAGTTCACCAAGGAAAAAGGATTCCATCCTACAGCTGTTCCCTTCAAAACAAACCGAGGAGAGTGCGAAGAAAGTGGCCGCGAGTGGATGGACAATCAGTGCATAGATACCGTTCACGACCCCGTTTTCTAGAGCAAGAAGAACTCATGAATCACCTGTTAGATTGGCGTATGGCCCCAGAAACTATGCACAATCGCGCTGGCAATCCGGGCAAGTTAGATATATCAGACAGCGTCCAATATCATGAACACTCCTGTGCATCCCCAAATTCAAAGAACTTTGGCTGCAATCGTTATTACCGATGCAGTCAGTTTTAGCAAGCGCATGTCACAGGACGAGGAAAAAGCACTTTTTATCATCAACCGGGATCTAAAGCTAATTACGGATCTTTGCAATACCTACGAGGGGAAAATTCTTAAGACGGTAGGCGATGGTGTACTGATGTATTTTGTCAGTGCAGTGCAGGCGGCTGGCTGCGCGGTAGAAATTCAAAAAACATTTTTAGGCTACGCCAGAGGAGAGGAAGCAGACAACCATTTTACCCACCGGGTCGGCGTTCACCTTGGGGATATCTTTTTTAACCAAAAAGACATGATGGGCACAGGCGTAAACATTGCGGCTAGGCTAGAAGCAGCGGCCATGCCAGGCGCTGTCTGTATGTCTCAAGTTGTATATGACGTGGTTAAATCCCAGCTCAATCTAGACGCCGAATATATCGGGGAACTTTCACTCAAGAATATTTCAGAAGCAGTAGCTGCATACAGCGTCTGGCCATCTGGTATGCGCCCAGAGAAGAACAAAGAAGAAAGCACTGAAGCAGTTGCCTTACTCTCAGTCACACCAATCAATGCTGCGCTCAAGCAGCTATCTGAACACCCTAATCACCGTCGCATCAAAAAGCTGCTATATGGAACACATCAGTGCTTCTGGGAAAATAACACAACAGTTTTAGAAAGCTTCTCTCTAAAGCGATTGCTTGAGTCTCTAACCGATCGCAATCCAACACTAGAAGAATGTCGTAACAGTCTCTACGCGATTGTTGGAACACTCAACCGTCAGGTAGAGTATGCTCAAGTTGCAGAAGTCATTTTAGATAGCTTGAATGATTTCTATATAGAGCCTACAGGTGGCACAGTTGAGACAGTCCGCTCTCCAACAGCCTATTCGTTCCAGAGTGATTGTATAGACGAGACCTCTGATGCTGTAGATATTGACATTCTAGAAAACCCGCTTGTGGCACTCTACAGAGATACTGCAGCTAGGCTATCAGAAGGGCCAGATCCGCTCAGGACCAAAAAATTGCTGTACTGTCTGTGCTACGACAAGTGGGAAAGCGAAGCATCGCTTCTGTCGCACATAGATATTTCTGTTTTGGTAGAAACACTTTATCAGCAAGTGACTACGCTCAGAGGGCTTCAAAATCGTATTGTGACTGTGCTAATGCGTCTAAACCGTCGCTCGACCTATGGACCGATTGCAAATCAAATATTCAGAGAATTTCAGGCACTGTATCCAGAGATTGACAGTCAAATTTCCCTGCCCGCCAGCACTTTAGAGATAGAAGATCCGACTGCTGAAAACACTCAAATCAACTCTATGAAACAGCCAGAAAAACAGCCAGACGAGTGCTGGCGCACCAATAAGCACACAGCGAATCAATCATTATCTGAGCCAATGCTGATTCGGCCTGTACTAAGTAACTGAATCTTTGTACTGGCTTCTCTACTACAGGCTACAGATCTACGCTTTGGTCACTTGGCTGAGGTACAGCTTTCAGGCTGAAAGCGCTGTGTTTCAGCGGTGAGACCCCGCGTCGTCGTACGGCGCTAGGAAACGTCTACCAAGACGGGGATGCTCACCAAGACAAATGGGCCAAGCGACGCGCCTGTACCGTAGGCTTTGCTTTCTCGAAGAGCATGCATCCGGCACAGGCTATATCAACACCTTAATGACCGCAAGGCATATAGCGTGTCCCGGATGCATTCGGGACACGCTAGTCGCTTGGCCTGTTGTTACTGATAGCTTATAGCCTGTGAACTGTACCTCAGCCAAGTGACCAACGCTATAGTGAAAAACAGCTACTGATTCGATCACGATCAAATCAGTAGCTGTTTTTTAACCTTTTGACTAGCTCTGTCTTGATCCGCGCGCTAGCATATCAGGTAATAGAATTACCACAGGGCACGCGGCGCTTGGGGTGCAGGAACACTAGCATCACTGTCGTTGTTGTCATTAGACATGGGTAGCTCAGGAGTAGGTGTGGGTGACATAGGAGCCTCTACCAAGACAGGACCAACCAGCGCTAACACTTCTGATTGAGTTGCATACCCGTCGAACGAATCTGTAGAGAATGGAACAACAGAATCTGCTCGCGCCTCCGGATAAATTACACTATTGTTGTCAGAGATCCACGGAGTGACATCAGCACCCAGCAAGGTTTGGCGTAAATATCTAATGCCTGCCGCATGACGAGCTTCGACACTGTGGATCGCTAGCGCCGCTGCAAGTACGGTTTTACCTGCATCGCCTGCCGCTAGCAAATTCTGAACTTGCCCTTTGTAGGCTGCCACGCCTAGGTCTTCGACGTACTGCCCTGCTAGCAGAAGATCTGCCGGATTGGCAAAAGGGTCGCGTCCTAGAATTGCTGAGTAGTTGGGATTGGTTGGAATCATGACCGCATCTGGATCGCCACCCAAAGATGGCAGTACAGCGGAGAGATCGATCACATGCTGAGCTTCATCTTGACCATAAGAAACAAGTATCTCTTTGGCAGAATCGGGAACAGAGGAAAGTGCACCGCTTCTAGAAGCAGCGATCGCTCTGCGATAGAAGTCGGCTTCCAACTTTTCCAAGGTCAATGCGTATTCAACAACTTGCCGAGGAGACAGGACTGTCTGGGCGTGGGCCGCAGGTATCTGTCCAAAAAACAACAGCGTGGAGAGAGGGAAGACAAAAGCCAGCGCTCGTGCGGTTTGTCGAGCCGATGAAACCTGTTGGTTAAAACGCTTGAACTGGTCTAAGAGAGTAAACAAAGCATTTGACAAGAGCGACAGAGCGGACTCTATCTGCTTAATAACTGAGTGAGAGCGTATGTTCATTATTTTTTCTCCTGTCGCTATGAGACGAGCGCGCCATTAATGGAATTGTTGAGAACGCCGAGCGAACCGACGATTGCGACGATCTGTGCAGGGCTGTAGAGTTCGTCGTATGCTTTTCCTCTAAAGGGGTTTAGGCTAGCAACTAGATTGGCATCGCTGACTAGGCGATCGCTATCTGGCTCTGTAGTAGGACGACCTAGCAAAGCGCGTACGCCGCCCGCATGACGAGCTTCGACAGAAACAATAGAGCCTGCGGCTAGAAGATAAGTTGGGTTAGTCAAACTAGGGCCAGCACCGTTGTAGGCATGAACACCTACGTCTTCTAAAGTGACCGCTGTACTGAGGATGGTGGCACGGTCGCTCAAAACAGCACTCAGGCCAGATGAATTGAAGCTAAGGTCCGCTGTTTCAAAAAGCACGTTCTCAGCTAAGACATTTCGCAAAAAGGTCACATGAGAGGCTTCTTGAGCACCTAAGACTCTGACGTACTGTAGTTCTTTTTCATCTGTGATCTTCCCTGATTCCACAGCAGCGGCGTAGAAGGCGGCTTCCAGCTCTTCTAATAACAGGGCAAAATTGAGAATGCCGACGTCATCAGCAGTAAAAGTGAGTGTTTTTCCGCTGTTAGTCTGCGCTTGCACGGCCCTGGGCAGGGTCGCAGCGACTGCCCCACCTAGTCCCCAAAGACCCCATTTGATTAGTTCTCTGCGTGAGGCAGCTACTTTCTCTTTTGGTATCATATCAGTATCTCCGAGTATAGTTTGCTAGCGTGTTGCAGCTACGTTGCTTAGCTCTTGATGGTTCAGAAGTTTTTCTCGTTAACACTATGATGGAGGCCAAAGAAGGAACACCTTCCAAAGGAAGTAGATGTAGAACAGTTTTTATAGCCTCCAAATCAGTACATTCGTCAAACGAGTGCATTTAGGAAGTAAAAGTCGCTGAATATTTGCCGATTTTCACCAACTTATCTCTGCCAGTTTTATCAAAAAGCACTTTCTATGAGTGATTTAAAAACAGCAAACAATTCTCGCTGTATTGTCCATTGTATTAGTCTGCTCTCTGACTTTATTTCACCAATTAGCATGCACGTACTTCACATACGCGTGGATCATCTTTGTGGATGCATCTAGTCAGTTCAGTCCGGGGTGGACCCATCAGATTAACGCTATGGCTTCTGCCCTGTTGCTTGATACATTCTTATTGTCTTATTGGTCGAAACCGTTATACAGCAGTAGGCGACTCGACTCGCTTGGCAAAAATGAATTCCCAACTTTGCTGCAACTGACTTTTGCAGCTGATTGTAGATTAAGATCTCTAGAAATTGTGACTGACTGTATCTAGCAAGATAGGGTGCTCAGCATAGTTCTAAGGGGTTAGCTGCTTGGCAGCGGGGCGATCGCATGGCAATTCCAAAAGTTTTCATTGACGGAGAAGCCGGTACAACCGGACTACAGATCTATCAACGCCTCGCTGATCGCAGCGATCTAGAGGTGATCAGTATCGAGCTTAATAAGCGCAAGGAAGCCAGCGAAAGAGCCAAAATGATCAACGCTGCTGACGTAGCAATCTTGTGTTTGCCAGATGAGGCCGCTCGTGAAGCCGTAGGCTGGGTGACGAATCCTCAGACTAAAATTTTGGACGCTAGCACCGCGCATCGAACCGCTGATGGCTGGGCTTACGGCTTTCCAGAGATGACAGCAGACCAGCGATCGCGCATCGCCGCCGCCGATCGAGTTAGCAATCCTGGCTGCTATCCCACTGGGTTTTTAGCGCTCATGTCTCCGCTAGTGAGAGGCGGTCTGCTACCAGCTACTTTCCCAACTACAGTTAACGCTATCTCAGGCTACTCAGGGGGCGGTAAAAAGCTGATTGCTCAGTACGAAGGCTTTAGAGCAGAAGCCCCTGACGAAGAGTCAAAATCGCCCTACAGTCCCTACGGATTAAGCTTTGGACACAAGCATGTCAAAGAAATGCAAAAATACGCCGGGCTCAGTCACGCACCGCTGTTTGTGCCCGCGGTTGGCGACTTCGCTCAAGGTATGGTGGTCCAAGTACCGCTGCCTCTGTGGAGCCTAGACGATGCGCCTACAGGTAAGGATTTGCACACAACGCTCAGTGAACACTACGCAGACGAGCCTTTTGTTCAAGTAGCCCCTTTGAACAGCAAAGAGCAGCTTCGAGATGGAAACTTCTTTGAGACTAAAAGTGCAAACCAGACCAACGAAGTGCAGCTCTTTGTCTTTGCAAATGACAGTACTCAAGAAGCCCTATTAGTTGCGCGTCTAGACAACTTGGGCAAGGGAGCATCTGGCGCAGCGGTCCAGAATCTCAATATCATGTTGGGTCTGCCCGAAAAGTCTGGTCTTACTAGCTAGGAGAATTTCTATATGGTGCAGGTTAAAGTTACAGGTAGCGCAGATTCTCTTAATCCGATCAAGGCGCAGCTCTCCGATATTATTCACCAGTGCCTGAATGAGGCGATTGGAACTCCAAAGGAGAAGCGATTTCAGAGATTCTATCCACTTGATGCAGACAACTTCTACTATCCCAATAGCTGTACGTCGCAATATACGATTATCGAGATTGTCATGTTCGAGGGGCGTTCGGTCACGGCGAAGAAAAAGCTAACCCGCTTGCTGTTTGAGCGAATTGGGCAGCAGCTAGGAATAGCCGTAGGAGACATTGAAATCGCGATGTTCGAGCTACCCAAATACAACTGGGGCATTCGGGGCGTTCCCGGCGACGATCTGGTTCTGGGCTATGCGGTAGACGTGTAAGGCGGTTCTACGTAGGCGATCTTCCTACAACTGCTGCTTTTTGTACTGTGAGATTTTGAGCCAAGATCCAGGACCTACCTCTTTTTCGAACTCTTCTATCACCCACTGTTCTGGCGTATCGCTACTCTTTCTTGCATTCTTCTGGAGGTATTCAACGATATCGAGCTGTTCGTCCCAGGTGGGTTTGGCACCATAGAGAGAACCAAAACACCATTCTGCTTTAGGCTCGCGATCGCACTGATCGATAAAGGTTCTTTTGGCCCAGCCGGGGCCCCTACCTTGTTTGTAGGCTCGTCTCCTGTGGCTGTGATACAGCTCTATTAAGGTAGGAACATCCTTGATCTGCTGAGCTTGAGCATTCGAATAGATCTCCACCATGTTTTCAGTATTAACCGGGCGCTCGCTGATCCACTGATGCGCGCAGTCCGGACATTTCACTATAAAAGAAAGAACAATTCTGCCGCAGGCCGGACAGGGCTTTGTGGGCGGAGCGCCACCGCCGCCGGTAGAGGCTTTCCGAGTAGGCAGCGAATAGTCTTCTACATCTTCTGGAAAGCCAAGCCGCTGTAGGTTTCCCGCCTGATCGAGAATAATGCCGTATTCCTTGCCGGTTTGAGGAGAGATGCGCATCACCCGGCCTAGCTGCTGAAAATGCATGGCGCTAGACATCGTGGGTCGCAGCATCAAACCCACTTCTACGCTAGGTTCATCAAAGCCAATACTGATCACGTTGCAAGAGGTCAACACTATCAGCTCTCCCGCTTTGAGCGCGTGATACAGCTGCTGGCGATCTTTGATAGATGTATTGCCATCAACCGTATCGGCGGTGATACCGGCTTTGCGAAATTCTTCGGCGACGTGGTTGGCATGCTCAATATCAACGCAGAAGGCGATGGTGCGTTTGCCTTTGCCAATGCGAAACCACTCTTGAACGATCTTTTCAACCAGTTCAGTGCGATCGCAGGCATTCTTCAAATCTTTTTCGTCATAGTCGCCCCGAGACGTTTTTACCTCTTCTAGGTTGGCCATGCTATCTCTTGGCATACTGTAGTACTTCATTGTGGATAGGTAGCCCATCTCTTGAAGTACGTTCGGCACAGGCGAAGACACTAGCGTCTCTAGGTAATCTCCTAACTGCTCTTTGCCTAGCCGTAATGGGGTTGCTGTCATCACCAGATGAACAGAGTTTGCATGAGTTTTTGTCATCACCTTCTTGCCCACCTGACTAAATAGGGTGATGTGACCCTCGTCATAAAACACGACATCGGCAGGCCACTTCTGCCACCAGCGCCGCTTTGCCATCGTTTGAATGCTGGCAATTTGAATTGGAGCCTCCCGGTTCTCTTCCCAGCCCGCCTTGATAAAGCCGCACTGCAAGCCAAACGCTTTCATCTTTTCGTAGGTTTGACCCACTAGCACATCTAAATGCACCAGAAACATCAGCCGCTTGCCAGCCGCTTCAGCGTGAGCACAAATCTGACCGCTAATAATTGTCTTCCCAGCACCAGTACCAGCGATGATGGCAACTCTTTTGTGGCCATCATTCAGCGCTTCGTAGAGATCTTTAATTAGCGCTTCTTGATAGGGCCGTAGCTTTGGAGGACTGGGTTGATTAGGCACAACGGCTTCGCAAATGATTCGTCGTTCAATAGGATAGCTGGCACTACACAAAACTTCAAAGTAGAAGCAGATTTGGAGAACTTCAGGACCGAGCCCGCCTAAATCGCAGTATACTTACGAAAAAATCGCTACGACAACATCAAGGTGCAGGATATAACGGTTGTGCAATCCTCCCTGCCATCTAAACCTAGAGCAAGCCTGCTGAGTTTTTTGCGATCGCGCCTCTCACAGAAAATTGTACTTTCCGTTTTTGGCAGCATCGTTGCGATTGAAGGGCTAATCTTGATTCCCTCAGTTATGCGCCGCCAGCAAGAATTGCTAGATGGGCTAAGCGCAGCAATCTACAGCTAGTCTAAAGGTTGCAACCGTAGACGTTGCAACGACAGACGAGGGTCTCCTCTCAGGACAACTACTCACCAAGCTCAGCAGACTCGAAGCAGTCCCTGCTGTAGTAGGTGGCAGTATCTATGATGCCACGGGCAATTTGATTGGGAGCTTTGGTGAAGTCCCCGCTCTGCCCTTTGAAGAGTTTTCTGTTGCAGCATCTCCGTCAAGCTTTAAGCCCCAGCTAAACAGATATAGCAAAGCGCGGATGCATTCGCACTTTGCTATGGCACTTTGCGTTATGGAATAAGAGGTGTAGCCTTTCGTGGTGTAGCAAGCAAAGTGCGGAAAGCTATACGAGACCGCCCGACTGTCTTCTCTTGCAGGCATTCCTCATTGGGTTGTGCTCAACCACGATGTCTGTTTGAGGTCAATCCGGTCTTCACGCTCAAAGAATACCAGGCCCTTTGGCAAAGCCTACAGGCGGGCAATCCTATCACGCTAGAAAGTGTTCATCGTCGTAGAGACGGCAGCGATTACCTGGTAGAGGTACGCTATTCTAAGGAACAAAGGCTAGTAGAAGAATTAGTTGATCTCAACGATTTGTCATTGGAGCTAGAGCGATCGCTCTCAGAAACGCCTGCCGCAGAAAACAAGACCATTCAGCTGACTACCCATTCAGACTCTTTGATGGTAAGGGGCGATCGCGACAAACTTAAACAGGTTTTTATTAATCTAATCACCAACGCCTGCGAAGCCATTTCAGCCCAAGAAACCGTCACCTGGCAGCTACAATGCCTAGATAAGCAGCAAGTTGAGATCCAAATCCACAACGGCGGCGAACCTATTCCAGCCGATGTTCTTCCCAAGCTGACGCAGCCTTTTGTCTCAACCAAAGCCAATGGCAACGGTCTAGGACTAGCCATCACCAAACGTATCATTGAAGCCCACAGCGGCAGCATTACAATCGAATCCACTCCAGAAAAAGGGACTGTCGTGATTGTTCTTCTCCCACTCACTATTCAAACCGATTAGCGCATGATCAAGATTCTTCATCTGTCAGATATCCACATGGGCAGTGGGTTTAGTCACGGTCAGATCAATCCGGAAACGGGATTGAATACTCGACTAGAGGATTTCACTAGGGCGCTGCGCAGGTGTGTAGATGATGCGATCGCCCAGACAGTAGATCTTGTTCTTTTCGGCGGCGATGCCTTTCCTGACGCCACGCCTCCGCCCTACATTCAGCAAGCGTTTGCCAAAGAATTCTGTCGCCTAGTCAAGGCAAATATTCCCACTGTTCTACTGGTTGGTAATCATGACCAGCACGCTCAAGGCGTCGGCGGCGCGAGCCTATGTATCTATCGCACCCTCGGCGTTCCAGGATTCATCGTCGGCGATACGCTAACAACACATCGGATTGAGACTCGCAGCGGACCTATTCAGATTGTGACGCTTCCTTGGCTCACCCGTTCTACGCTGCTGACCCGCCCCGAAACGCAGGGGCTCTCAATGGGAGAAGTCGCAGAGCTGCTGCTAGAAAAGTTGCGAATCGTTCTAGAAGGGGAGATTCGCAAGCTAGATAAAACGGTTCCAACCGTATTGCTAGCGCATGTTATGACCGATACTGCCCGCTATGGAGCCGAGAAATTTCTAGCAGTGGGCAAAGGATTCACGGTCCCAATGGCAATTCTAGCTCGCGACTGTTTTGACTACATTGCGCTAGGTCACGTACATAGATATCAGGAAGTCAACCAGTCACCGCTAGCGATCTATCCTGGCAGTATTGAGCGAGTAGACTTTAACGAAGAGAAAGAAGAAAAAGGCTATGTGATTGCACAGGTCAGCAAGGGAGAAACCAAGGCAGAGTTTCGGGCGCTACCCACCCGCGAATTTAAAACCATAGAAGTCGATCTGACTAAGGCAGAAGATCCGCAGCTAGCCATAATAGAAAAAATAGGGCAAACGGAGATCTCACAAGCGGTCGTTCGAGTGATTTACAAAGCCAGCGCCACTCAGATAGAAGCCATAGACAACAACGTGATTGGAAAGTCGCTAGCGGCAGCGCATAGCTATACAATTCAGCCGCAGCTAGCTAGCGAGACAGGCAGGCCCAGACTACCTGAACTAGGCACAGACAATACGCTGCTGCCAATGAGCGCTTTGCAAAGCTATCTAAACAATCGAGAAGACTTGAATGCGATCGCCCCCGATATTCTTCAAGCAGCGCAGACACTCCTAGACCAAGATCCGCACGGCGACAAAACACTAGAGCATGAAGAACTGCTAGTTTCAGACGTAGAAGATACCCAGCAGCTCAGGCTGTTGTAGTGTGAGCTGTTTATCCCGCCAAGCTATCTATTCCGCGAGCTTCCCTTTGCATCTCGCATGGTCATCACCTGCTCCAAACGAGGCAGCGCGCTTTCAGCAGTTTCTCTTACGTAGCTATCAACCGAATCGTCAGCAATGAGCTCACGCAAAACCTCAAGCGCACGCGGATCGCCAATAGAGCCTAGGGTGTTTGTGATCGTTAGAGCGATCGCCACATTATCAGTCGTCTTTAGCGCCTCTAACAGCGTATCGACAGCAGGCATTCCTACCTCTCCTAAAGACATCACCGAGGCAATCTGCACCACCGGATACGGATCGTTCATTGCCAGGCGCAATCCCTCAAGTCCCTCTACAGGAAACGGTTCGTCAGGATGATACACCGCAATTTGCGCCATTGCCTTCGTGCAGCTAGCCCTTACCGTATCGTTCTCGCTATTGAGCATCTGTTCGACCACTGCTGGTATAGATTCCATGCCAATAGCCCCTAGCGTTTTGACGCAGGCCCGGCGATAGACCACATCTTCTTCGCCCAATGCCGCCATCAACTTGGGAATCGTCTGCTGGTCGCGACTGTCCACAATCTCTGTCATCGCCCGCTGCCGCATAGCTGGATTAGGATGTCTGAGCTGATCAAAAACAGAATCGGCAACCATAGCAACAAATCAGAAAAACAGAACAGCATAGAAAAAAGACTCTTGGAGATCCTTATCGCTAAGGCATCAACCAAGAGTCTTCCACTTTAACGTTTCAACGGTCTTTCAACGCTTCTTTAACGCTTTTATCGTCTACAGAAGATCGAATCTATAGCAGATCTATGAGAGTGAGTTGATGACGTAGTCAAGTAGAGAACGGAACTCAGTGAGTGCCTGAGGAGACATATCACGAGGAGCACAAGCGCGATCGCGAGTGAACTGCATAGCAGTCACATAAGGCGCTGTAGGCAGGTTCAAAGAACGATACACTTCACGTGCACCCGCAATGCCCCACTCATCCAAAGGACCAGTGCCACCGACTACTAGGCAGTAGTTGATCAGACGTAGGTAGTGCTTGATGTCGCGCAGGCACTTTTCTTGCTTGCCTTGGTTGCCGCCTGCTTCACCTTCGTTAGTGAGGTAGGGGTACTTTTTGAACGCAGCGTCATAAGCTTCTTGAGCAACCTGGTCAATACCAGCGTTGAGCTTTTCAGCAGCTTCTAGACGAGCAGCCGCACGCTGCAAGCCACCTTGAACAGCCTGCAAGTCAGCAGTGCCAGGGAAACGTCCGGCAGCATCAGCCGAAGCGATAGCGGAAGTAACAACTGATTTCATGATCTCAAATCTCCAAAGTTAGTTATGTTTGATCGGTCAACAAAGTAAATAAACTCAAAAGCCAATTGCCGTTACCGAGCAATTAGGAAAGAGCAGATACAACGCGATCAAAATAGCCAGCAGCTTCAGAAGCGAGAGCAGAACAGTCGCCATCTTTAGCTTCGTACTTGTTGTAGCGAGCGCCACCACCTTGAGGAGTGTTAGTACCTTTCAGGTGAGCGATGCTAGAAGCCTTCATGATGTTGACTGCGCGGGCCGCAGAACCAGTCGGCACGCCCAAAGCAGCGTAAGTCTCTTTCAAACCGTTGAGGCAGCGATCGTCAAGCACAGAAGCATCACCCGCGAGTAGAGCGTAAGTAACGTAGCGCAAAACGATTTCACCATCGCGGAGGCAAGCAGCCATGCGACGGGTGGGGTAGCAGTTGCCACCCGCTTGGATCAAGCCAGTGTTCTCGCAAATCATGCCAGAAACAGCATCGGAAACGATACAGCTAGCGTTAGAAGCGATCGCATTAACAGCGTCTAAACGCTTGTTCCCTTCAGAAACAAAGCCCTTTAGCGCTTCGAGTTCGTCGCCACCGATAGTAGCAGTCTTAGAATCAGCCGAAACAACGGCTCTAGAGAAAGCGTCAAGCATCAAGCTCTCCTTCTTCTTAATACAGCATCTGACCGCTTTTGTGGCCAGTGATACAAGATTAAAAGAAGACCAACCAATGCGTCTGCTTTATTAAAAACAAAGCAACAATCCGTTACAATTTCACGACGATTTGCTTCAATCCCTTCTATGCCAAGAGGTGTAAGACACCGCAATAAACAAGGTCGCGTTACAATGATGTATCGTTTCTTAGCATTTCGCAATAAGGCAGTTAAGGCAATGGCAGTAATGACCTAATCAAACTGCCATTGCTGTTGTCACTTCTGCTGCTGATACCACTTCTGCGGGCATCTCTTCTTTAATGAGTTCTAGCACCATCCCTTCTTTGGCGACGATGCTACCCGGCATGGCAATAGAGGTTTGACGAGCGATATCGTCCATAAAATCATCGGTATGGGATGGATCGTGGTGGAAAATCACCAGCTGCTTGACATTGGCCGCTTTGGCTAGCTTCACGGCTTCTTGCCAGGTGGAGTGGCCCCAGCCGATTTTACTAGCCTTTTCGTCGTAATACTCGTCATCGGTATAAGTGCAGTCGTAGATCATCACGTCTGCGTTGCGAGCCAGGTGCAGAACGTTTTCGTCCAGCTTGCCAGGTAGGTGTTCTGTATCGCTGATATAGGCAGCCGAACGGCCGCGATAGCTGATCCGATAGCCGATGGCTTCTCCAGGATGATTGAGCAGAGCGTTGCTAACTTCTACATCCCCAATCCTGACCACTTCACCGACCTCTACATCGCAGAACTCTAGGGTTGCGCCCATGATCTGTAGTGGGACTGGGAAGTTCGGATGGAGCATTTGGTCGTTTAGGCGCTGTTCGATGGTGGAGCCGTTAGGCGCGATCGCGCCATGAATTTTGAATCGATTGCCCTGTATAAACGCCGGGACAAAGAAAGGAAACCCCTGAATATGGTCCCAGTGCGAATGGGTGAAAAACATATTGGCATTAATCGGCATGTGGGCAAGCATCTTTTGCCCTAAGTTGCGTAGCCCTGTGCCCCCATCAAAAATCAGCTGGTGGCCACCGACGTTAATCTCAATACAAGCTGTGTTTCCGCCATATCGGACCGTATCTTTCCCTGGGGAGGCAACGCTTCCTCTAACGCCCCAAAAGCATATCGAAAACTGATTTTGCTGATCTGACATGAGCTTTACGCGAAGTGGGTTGAGCGGAATCACGGTCTATTTTTAATAGTTAGCAGCACCCTTCACCTCAATAAAAGGATTCCTTGAATACTTGACTAAAAAATAAAATTCCTGTTTGCAGAATGCCCAAGCGAAGTTATTACCTTTCGATATCTCTGGTTGGTTTTCCAGAATGCTCTGGTTGGTTTTCTAAAAAATTGTTCAACCCGATGATTAAAACATCACCGGTAGCAACCAGCTATCAGGAAAATATCTAGATTCTTTTGCTTGACAGCTGGCGTGAAAAGGCGTCGAGAAAAGGGCCGTAAGAAAAGTCAGTGCAAAAAGTAAAAGAAACGGTCAAAAAGAAGCCTTTAAGCATCTATATGCTCGAGTCTTGTATTTTTCCACGCTTCAACAAATTCCAAAGCCGTATACGCGGTCAGATTGCTCTGAAGGGGCGTAATCGTGATGTGATTTTTCTTGATAGCTTGTACATCTGTCATAAACTGCTGACCAACTTCTACAAGCGCCGTGCTTAGCGTGCTAGATGTCTGAGCGCTGCGATCTGAGGCATCTATAGTTGTCTCTACTGTCGGTAGAGGTGGCGGCATTGGAATCTCCGCGTCTTCTTCCTCCATCACTTCTCCAGCTAGCCAGTAGTAAGTCTTGCCTCTAGGATCCACGCGCTTTTCGAACTGGTCAAAATATCGCCGTACTCCTTGCCGAGTAATTAGGGGCGGCTGAATCTCTGCGGCCTCGACAGGTGGGATATTGACGTTTAGCAGCACAGGCAGTAACAAAGGCTGTTTTTCTAGCTCTGCAATAAGCTGAACGGCAAAGTTAGCAGCAGGCTGAAAATTTGGGTAGCCGCTGAGCAGGCTGATTGCGATCGCACTCACCCCTTCTAACACACCCTCCATCGCTGCCGACACCGTCCCCGAATACAGCACGTCCGTCCCTAGATTGGCCCCGTGATTTATCCCTGAGACTAGAAAATCCGGCTTCTCTGGCAAGATCGCATCCAGTGCCAGCTTCACACAGTCCGATGGCGTTCCTGAACAGGCCCAGGCCGTCACCTTCGGGGCAAACACACCTTCCGCCTGTTCCACCCGCAGCGGTTCATGTAGCGTCAACCCATGCCCAGTCGCCGAGCGCTCACGATCGGGGCACACCACCGTGACCTGATGCCCTGCTTTGGCCAGTCCATTCGCTAGCGCCCTAATTCCCAGAGCGAATACGCCATCATCATTACTTACCAAAATATTCATAGCCACTTCCTCATGAAGGTCCAATAGGCTAGACCTCCCTGGCAGGTTAACATAGACTAATTTGCACAATTGGCGAGCTTACTGGCTCGCTTACTCGTGTTTGATTATCCCGACTGGAGTAGCCGTGAGCGCCACCACCTCAACCGAAATCGAGTCTCAGCTCAACACCGTTCAAGCAAGTGCCCTAGCAGATATCACTGCCGCAGACACTCTAGAAGAGTTAGAAACGGCTCGTGTCAAATACTTAGGGAAAAAAGGCGCACTTTCTAAGGTGCTAGGCGGCATGGGCAAGCTTTCCGCAGAAGAGCGGCCCAAGGTTGGCGCAATGGCAAACCAGGCAAAAACCGCCTTGCAATCGGCCATTGAGCAGCGCAAGTCAGATCTGCAAACTGCCGAAATTCAGGCGCAGTTAGCTGCCGAAACCCTAGATGTGACGATGCCAGCTGTCTACGCACCGCAGGGCCGAGTGCATCCGATCAACAGCATCATTGACCAGATTACCGATATCTTTGTCGGCTTAGGCTATACCGTTGCCCAAAGCCAAGAGATCGAAAGCGACTACTACAACTTTGAAGCGCTGAACTTTCTACCCGATCACCCTGCTCGCGATATGCAAGATACTTTGTATTTACCGGGTGGTCAGCTGATGCGAACGCACACGTCTAATACGCAAATTCGCTACATGGAAAACAACCAGCCACCGATGCGGGTGCTGGCCTCCGGGCGCTGCTATCGTCGCGATACTGTGGATGCGACGCACTCAGCAGTCTTTCATCAGATTGAATTCTTTGCAGTAGATAAAGACATTACTTTTACCGATCTGCGCGGTACGGTTCAACTATTTCTAGAGGCGCTATTTGGTGATATCGAAGTGCGCTTTCGGCCTAGCTATTTTCCGTTTACTGAACCGTCTGCGGAGGTCGACGTTCGCTGGCAAGGCCAATGGCTAGAAGTGATGGGCTGCGGCATGATTGATCCGAACGTACTCAAAGCAGTTGGCTGCGACCCTGAAGTCTACTCCGGGTTCGCAGCGGGTCTAGGCGTAGAGCGTCTGGCAATGGTACAGAGTAAAATTGACGACATCAGGCGTCTGTACAAAAGCGACTTGAGATTCTTACGACAGTTTTAAAGAGCCTGTTTTGTAGCGCTAGAACCTATGCAGTCTTTGGGCTGTAGATCTTGGCAGGAATACGAACGACATTGGGATGCGTTTGATTCGCGACGGGCGCTGTCCTTTTGGGTGCATGGGGAAGGTTTAGCTCGCTAAGCTGTGGGGGAACTAGCTCGCTGAGCAGTAGATCGGCAGGTTCCTCACCTTCAGCCGCATAGTCGATAAAGTGATTCAGCACTGGAAGTGTGTCTGTAGTCATGGGAATTTCTAGTAACGTTGATCGCCCTAGGCTTGTGCTTAGGTGGGCGTATATTCATCGTTCCCGACAGGTATTCCGCGTATCTGAGTAATTGCATGGATATACGCGGAATTATCAGGGCTCGATGCTCTACAGCGCCGATATGTCAGTGTTATTCCCAGTCGAAGTGAGTGTGAATCCACTGCTTGGCTCCGGCGATCGCACGTTCCCGACTATCTGCTCTAGGTACAGCAACAGCGCTCCCGGTGTCATAGGTCACCCAGGCCGAATAGATCTGTCGATCGTGATACACAGAAGTCGTCACCTCGATTTTCATCTCTCGATAGGTGAACGCCCAAACAACAGCCGGATAGTCGGGCGTGGCGATGTGCTCATGCATACTGGGTGCCTTGTCTAGAAGTATATAAATCAGCAACATACTCACCGTAACCGTTGTACAAGAGCGTAGGCTGCTTTTGCCAGTCCCAGTCGCTGCCTTCACCCATTAAGCGCTCTTGCGCCTGAGACCATCTAGGATGAGAAATCTGCGGATTTACATTCGCCTCAAACCCGTATTCGTTGGGTGATATTACATTCCAATAGGTCTCGGGCTGCCGGGCAACGAACTCTATCTTGACAATAGATTTTGCCCCCTTGAATCCATATTTCCAGGGCACAACCATCCGAACCGGCGCGCCGTGCTGCTTTGGCAGCGTCCGCCCATACACACCAACTGCGAAGAACGCCAGCTCATTCGCCATCTCCTCAATCCGCAACCCCTCTTGGTATGGCCAAGGCAGGCTAGAAAACGAAACGCCAGGCCCTGGCATAACGCTTTGATCGTAATAGGACTCAAAGCGAACAAACTTAGCCTCAGGCTTCGGATCTACCGCTTCAATCAGCTTCTTCATCGGAAAACCTAGCCAGGGAACGACCATCGCCCAAGCTTCAACGCAGCGGAATCGATAGATTCTCTCCTCCAAATCGAAGGTACTAAGCAGATCGTCGGCGTCGTAGGTTTTGGGCTGGTTGACTAGGCCATCGACAGTCAGCTTCCAGTCTTCGGAAGGCAGCGCTTGAGCCTTGCGCCAGATGTTTTTGGTACCGCCGAACTCGTAGAAGTTGTTAAATCGGCTGGCGTACTGCTGCACTGTAGTAGGGCTCTCTGGCAGCGGCCCAAAGTTGGGATGGGCACGAAAGCCGGAAAGCTGGCGTCCTAAGGTCGCTTCAAATTCGGCACGGTTATCTTCTGACAGCGGAGGACGGCAGCTGTTGAGGGCTACTGCACTGCCAATCCCAATTCCTGCTCCCATTGTCGTCTTAAGGAACTGTCTCCTAGAGCGCTTACGGTTAAAGAAAACAGTTTCAGCTGTAGCCTGATGCTCCTTAAGCTGCCAACTAGGACGAATGCGAGGAAAGATCATTATTTTCAGATTGTGAGAGTGATGACGAGTTCAACTCCCACCATATATATATTGCTTCCTCTCAAATTCTGACATTCTGCTGAGAAAACTAGCAGATACTGTTAATAGATCTCGAAATTTGCAGAAAAATGGATACAGATGACTGAGCTGGGTGCTACAGACCAAGAAAAAACAGACTCCCTCAACTTTCGGATAGGCTGCGCAGTTTGGGCGTTTAAAGATTGGGTCGGCAGCTTCTATCCAGCCAGAAGTCAGCCAACTAATTTCTTGAAGCTCTACGGTGAACGAATGTCGGCAGTAGAGGGGAACACCACGTTTTATTCAGTGCCGTCACCGGAGATGGTTCAGCGTTGGGCAGCGAATACACCACCGGACTTTCGCTTTTGCCCTAAGCTACCTCGGGCGATCACACACGAAGGCCCACTGATGGCTCATCTACCGGCAGCGCTATCTTTCTTGTCGCTAATGCAGCAGGGGTTGGGCGATCGCCTAGGTCCGATCATGATTCAACTACCGCCAAGCTACAGCCCCGCTGCGCTAGAAGATCTGAAGAATTTCCTTCAAGCTTGGCCTACGGCGAGTGCACCAGTTGCTGTAGAGGTTCGACATCTAGATTGGTTTCGCTCCCCTTCAGCGGCGCAGTTAAAAGAACTACTCGCCCGCTTAACTGTAGGACAAGTCTTGCTAGATAGCCGAATGATGTACGCCCACGAAGACGATGGCGATGTCGATCCGCAGCTACATTCCAATCGACGCAAGCCACAGGTTCCTCTACAGCCGCAGGTAACAGCCGACTTCGCGATTGTGCGCTACATCAGCCACCCACGAATACTGCGCAATCAAGACTACCTAAGCGAGTGGACGGGCTGGATTAATAAATGGCTGGGCGCAGGCAAACAGGTTTACTTTTTCGTGCACTGCCCAATGGAGGTAAAGTCGCCTCAGGTAGCTCAGCACTTTCAGACGATGCTAGAGGATTCGGGCGTACAGGTACCCCCTTTGCCTTGGATGCATTTGAAGCGGCCATCGGAGCAGTTGAGCCTGTTTTGAGGTGTTTACTTAAGTTATTTGGCTGATTGCACCTTTTGATCAGGACTGCCTTTTCAGCCGTTGAATTGCCAGCTCAATGGCTAAATTCAGAGCAGCTTCTGTGCTTTGGGGTCTGGCTATTCCTTTGCCTGCGATGTTAAAGGCCGTGCCGTGGTCTGGAGAGGTGCGAATAAATGGCAGGCCGATAGTCGTATTGACCGCTAAATCAAAGGCGAGCAGTTTGACTGGAATCAGCCCTTGATCGTGGTAGAGCGCTAGATAGCCATCATGGGCATGGGCCTGAGTAGTCGCTTGACTGTGCCAAGCCTGCCCTGGCGAGACCCACATCGTATCTGGAGGGATAGGACCGTCTAGCCGAATATGAGGAAATCGTTGCTGCTGCTGAGCTAGCCAGGGAATCAGCCAGTCTTGCTCTTCTCGGCCTAGCTGTCCTTGTTCGCCGCTGTGCGGGTTTAATCCCGCGATCGCAATCCTAGCCTCACTCAGGCCGAAGTCCCTTTGCAAGCACTCAATCAGCAGCTCTAGCTTTAGGGTCATCAGCTCAGGCGTCAGCACCTGCGGGACATCTTTTAATGGAATGTGTGTGGTTGCTAGCAGTGTTCTTAACCACCAGCCGTTTTGAGGCGACTTGGCCACGAACAACATGCCGAAGCGAGAGGTGTGCGACATCTCAGCGAGTAGTTCGGTCTGACCAGGGTAAGCATGACCCGCCGCAAGCCAGGCTGATTTGGCAATCGGAGCGGTGACAATGCCATCGAATTCTCCTTTTAGGGTGCGAGCGATCGCCTGTTCCAAAGTCCGAAAGCTTACCTCTCCGCTGCTGCTGCTTTCGATGCCGGGAACAACCTTCGATGCGATCGCCTGCGAAATACCGATGTCAATAAAATCCAGACTTTCCAGCGCTACCAAATTAGGGTAAGAGGCAGCTTCTAGCTGGGCATAGGTATTTTGTAAGAGAGTGCGATCGCCCACTACAGAAATATTCGCCTGCTCTGAGAACACAGGGTTACTTAGCGCCTTCAGCACGACCTCTGGACCAATTCCAGCGGGATCTCCCAAAGTCATTAATAAACGCGGTTTTGCTATGGTTTCTGCGCCATTAGCGCCTAGCGAAGCGGGCGTTGCCAATACAGATGTCATAAGGGGTTCCAAAACGCTCTAAAATGGGGCAGATATTCACTATAAAACAGGAGATAGTTGGCACATGGGTGGCGAAATTTTTTCTACAGCGGTGTTAGTGTTCGGCATGATTTTAGTCGGTCTTAGCGTAGGCTTTTTGATGCTCAAAGTTCAGGGCGGTGAAGAATAGCCCACCGATATAAAAGTAGATGGCAGCATAAAAATAGCCTCGTACTAGCAGAACCGAGAAAGCGATTCAATCAGGACTGATTAAACAAGACTGCTTCGTGATTGATTCAGTCCTGAGATATTTGTGTCGGCGACGACTTCTGCTAGACTGAGAAGCATATTAAGTTTTGTTTACCTTAACTCATGGTCTTATTAGTCGTTGGCGCAACTGGCACTTTAGGCAGGCAAATCGTTCGCCGGGCTTTGGATGAAGGCTATGAAGTTAAGTGCTTAGTTAGGAATTTTCAGAAAGCAAGTTTTCTTAGAGAGTGGGGCGCTCAGCTAGTCAAAGCAGATTTGACCGGACCGGGTAGCTTGCCCCCTTGCTTTGAAAATGTTGACGCTGTAATCGATGCTGCGACCTCTCGCCCTGCTGAGAAAGAAGGTATATACGATGTGGACTGGCACGGCAAGGTAGCACTAATAAAAGCAGCCAAAGCAGCCGGAGTAAAGCGCTTCATCTTCTTTTCTATTCTAGGCGCAGGCGAATATCCCGAAGTCCCACTAATGGAAATCAAGGACTGTGTCGAAGCCTTCCTGAGAGAATCCGGTCTGAACTACACCATCTTTAGACCTTGTGGCTTTATGCAGGGCCTAGTCGGGCAGTATGCCATTCCTATTCTAGAGAGGCAGTCTGTATGGGTGATGGGCGAAGCAGGCTCCATTGCCTACATGAACAGCCAAGACATTGCAAAGTTTGCGGTAAAAGCACTCAAGCTGCCGGCCGCTGAGAACGAAACCTTCGCCCTAGCCGGGACAAGAGCCTGGGGCGCATACGAAATCATTCGACTGTGTGAGCGACTCTCTGAGCAAAACGCTAACGTCTCTAACATGCCACCCGCTCTGCTCAGAGGCGCTAGAAATGTAGCAGCCTTCTTCCAATGGACATGGGATTTGGCTGATCGGCTGGCCTTTACGGAGGTTAGCGCTAGCGGCAACACAATGGACGCGCCGATGGCAGAAGTATACGAAACCTTCGGCATTGATAAAAGCGAGATCACAACGCTAGAAGACTACTTGCAAGAGTACTTCACTCGCATCATGAAAAAGCTTAAGGAGCTGGACTTTGAGAGCGGTCGCGATGCCAAGAAAAAGGTTCCATTCTAGGCTCACGCCAGATGCTTCAACTTTCAATGGAAGCACTTTACACACTTTTGTTAGACCGTGTTATCTTTGTATCCAAGCGGCCAAGGTCGCTTACACACTAAACAAAATCCGTTTAGGAATACAGGAGGTGATGCCCATGAACGTTAGTGATATGTGCGTGGGTCTCCAGGTTGATGTAAACCGGCTGTGTGCCGGGGCTGTCCTCTAGACTTGCTAAGACATCAGTTTCAGCTAAGGTGCTAAGGGGTTCTCCCGGCAGTTTTGGTTTGACCTGAAGACCCGACTAGACCGCTCCTATTCAAAAATGCTTGCTCAGCTAATAGAGCAAGCGTCTACGAGTAGGAGCGGATAGTTTTTTTAAAGAGTTTTTAGAGAGATTTATCTATTTATACCTAGAGAATCATACGTAGAGAATTGATGTTCGCCACAGCTTGCGATCGCTACGAGCAAGCGAGTGTGTCAGTTTCTACGCGAAGAGTTCTGTAGGAATGGTCTCAGAGTCTGTAGAGATGCCATAGCAAGCGATTCTGGCACCTCAAAAAAGATGTGTCGGAAAAGTGTCAAAAAAGTGTCCTTAGGGATTGTGTCAGACCAAAAGGATCTGTTAGCATTGCCATCAAGTTAGAGAAGTGTAGGTATGCAGGTGCTCCGCTCCGCGCATTCGCTGTCGCTTTCTAGCTTGGCAAACAAGGTCAAACTTTTTGCTTATTAGTGTGAGGAATAAGAAAAAATGAAAAATTTGAAAGCATTGCTTGCCGTGCCCGCTGCTTTCGGTGCAGTTCTAGCTGTATCCGGTAACGCTGTAGCCGCAGAGAGTCTAGTTGAAGCTGGTCTAGTCGAAACTTCCGTTGAGAGCGCTGCTGTTGAAGTAGCAGATACAGAATTAGATGCAGATCTAGTCGTTGCAGAGCCTATTCAGCTTGCACAGGTTACCAGCGTTTCTGAGCTATCAGATGTACGCGCAGGCGACTGGGCATTCACTGCCCTTCAGCGTTTGGTTGAAGAGTACGGCTGTTTGGAAGGCTACCCCGACCGCACCTTCCGTGGTAACCGCGCCATGACTCGTTACGAGTTTGCCGCAGGTCTGAACGCTTGTTTAGACGTTGTCATTCAGCTGATTGGTGGTGGCGATATTGATGGTGTTCAGCGTTTACAAGAAGAATTTGCAGCAGAGCTAGCTACCCTACGTGGTCGCACAGACCTGCTAGAAGCTGACGTGGCTGAGCTAGAAGCTAACCAGTTCTCTACGACCACTAAGTTGCGTGGTCAGTTGGACGCTCACCTAGTCGTGCCTTTTGGCGACGCTGATTTGATTGCTGATGGCACTGGTCTAGATGGCGGCCCTGGTCAAGCTGATGTAGGCGACGATGATACCGTTGGTGGTGCTGAAGCCGATGCGACATTTGAGTATCGCGCTCGTCTGAACTTTGATACTAGCTTCACCGGGGAAGACAGACTTCGCATCCGTTTACAGGCGTCCGACGATGCTGGATCCTTACGCAACACAGAGGGTGGACTGGCTAGCCAAAGTGGACGTGGAACTGCTGGTGAAGACTCTCTTAGACTAGACGATGTTTACTACAGCTTCCCAATTGGCAGTCGCTTCAGCGGTATTATCGCAGCAAACAGTGTTGTGACTGACGACTTTGTTACTAGCACTATCGTTCCCTATGATGGTCCTGCTGTCGCTGATGCAAGTGGCCCTGAATTCTATGACCTCTACAACGGTGGTAGCGCGTTCGGTGGAGGTGTAAACATTGCCTTTACTGACAACCTGGTACTTGACCTTGGCTACTCCACTGACACTGGTAACGTTAACAACGCTGTTGTTGTTGCTGGCCAGGACGATCTTGGTGAAGACATCATCGCGGTTGATGACAACGTTGGCTTGTTCAACAACTACAGCTACATCGCTCAGCTAAACTTTCTCACAGATGGTTTGATCGATGCAGCTGTAGCTTACATTGATGGCGATCAAGACGGCGAGGGTTCTCCTGAGTACACCATTGCTGGTTTGCTGAACCTTGACTTTGGTTTTCTTGAAGTTGCTGGTCACTACGCTTACACTCCTGCTCAAGGTGACGGCGACCTTGACTCTTACGGTGGTGGTGTTAACTTCCCTGAGCTGTTCGGTGGAAATCTTGGTGCTTATGCTTCAATCGCACCTAACGTTGATCGTGATCCTCTCTTGATCGAGGCGTACTACCAGCTAGCGCTTAACGAGTTCTTCACAATCACACCCGCTGTTATCTATGCGGATAACGATTCTGGTGTCGGTGATGACAACAACATCTACGGTGCAATCCGTGCAACCTTCCAGTTCTAAGCTTTTCACGACCTTCGGGTCTTAAAAAGTTAAAGAACCCATAAGGGTCCTACAAATTTGTAGGACCTTTTTTGTTGCGTTCTCTAAAGAAACAATCCCCACCGTGGAACCGGGATATAATGAGGGTGCTGGCAGCATATTTTCGATTGGCCCGCATTTGATCTTGGTCTCTCTTGTTAATAGCTGTGGAACTATCGTGCAAAAGTGAGTACGCGCTACTAGCTCTGATAGAGCTGAGTCTGCATCACAGTAAGGGCGAGCCGATGAGAATCTGTCAGATAGCGGCAGAGCAGGGTATTCCCGATAGGTATTTAGAACAGCTTTTAGCGACCCTACGCAGAAGCGGATTTGTAAAAAGTCAGCGGGGGGCGAAGGGTGGATACTTGCTAACTCGCGAGCCTTGGAAAGTGACGCTGCTAGACGTGGTGAGCTGTATTGAGGGGTTTGATGCGAAGGCGAAAGAGGTGAAGTCGCCGCAGACGACAGAGGCGGCAGTGGTAAGCGAGGTGTGGCAGGAGGTACGGCACTCAGCTGAGTCGGTGCTAGAGGGATATACGCTGCAAGATTTGGTGGACAAGCGGAATGCCCGTCAGCAGGTGGATTTGATGTATTACATCTAATTGCGAGAAAGTTGTGATGAAGATTGCGAATAATGTGACTGAGCTGATTGGACATACGCCGATGGTGCGTTTGGGTCGGATTCCTGAAAGTGAGGGATGTGTGGCTCAGATTGTGGTGAAGCTAGAAGGAATGAATCCGTCGGCTTCGGTCAAGGACCGGATCGGCATTAGCATGATTGAGGCGGCTGAGAAAGCGGGAGATATCGTGCCGGGGAAGACAACGCTGGTAGAGCCAACCTCCGGGAATACTGGCATTGCGCTAGCGATGGCGGCAGCCGCAAAGGGATATCGACTGGTCCTGACCATGCCAGAGACGATGAGCTCTGAGCGGCGGGCAATGCTGCGAGCCTATGGCGCTGAGCTAGAGCTGACCCCTGGAATGGAAGGGATGAGTGGCTGCATTCAGCGGGCACAGATGCTGGTAGATACCTTGCCGGATGCATATATGCTGCAACAGTTCGATAATCCGGCTAACCCGGCTATTCATCGGCGTTCGACGGCGGAGGAGATCTGGCAGGATACGGACGGTCAGGTGGACTTTTTGGTCGCGGGTGTGGGGACAGGTGGCACTATTACTGGAGTTGGCGAGATTCTTAAGCAGCGCAAGCCTAGCTTTCGGGTGGTGGCGGTAGAGCCGATTAACAGCGCGGTGCTTTCTGGAAAGATGCCTGGTCCGCATAAGATTCAGGGGATTGGGGCTGGGTTTGTGCCGAAGGTGCTGAAGCAAGATCTGATTGATGAGGTGGTGGCGGTGACCGATGACGAGGCGATCGCATTCGGCAGACGCCTAGCCAAAGAAGAAGGTATCCTCTCTGGCATCTCTAGCGGTGCGGCTCTGTGTGCGGCAATAAAAATAGGCCAGAGACCAGAAAACGCTGACAAGCTAATTGTGATGATTCAGCCTAGCTTTGGCGAACGATATTTGAGCACGCCTCTGTTCCAAGATCCTGAGCCGATGGGATAGCTATTGGCTTTGCTGAAACGCTCAGTGGTGACCTGTTGCGAAGCTGCGCTGGAGGTTAAAATGTGCTCATGGCAAATCAGACGCGCATCGATATTAACCACTACAAAACCTTGGGTATTGCTGAAGGCGCGAGTCAGGCTCAGGTGAAGCAGGCGTATCGCCAGTTGGCCAAACAGTTTCATCCTGATAGCCAAAATCAGGGTGCAACGAATGAGAAGATCGCGTCGGTGAATGCGGCCTATGAAGTATTGGGCGATGCCAACGCGCGGCAGCAGTACGACTTGGAACGGCAGCTACTGGCAAAGACAAAGCGGCGTGAGCGAGCTTCTCGCACTGCGGACTCTCAGAACCAATATCGCCAGAAAAAGAAGCGTGGTACGCCGGATTCGACCACGATTGAGCAGTGGCTTCGCCGTGTATTCAATCCGACGGATCGGCTAATTGGGAAAGTGATCCAGCCTTTGAAAGCGGAGGTGCGATCGCTCTCTGCCGATCCGTTTGACGATGAGCTAATGGAAGCGTTTCAGACCTATATAGAAACGTGCCGAGAGCATTTGCAAAAGGCGCAGGAAAAGTTTAAATCAATGCCGAATCCTGCGAGCGTAGCAGGCGGCGCGGCGAATATGTATTACTGTTTGAACCGGTTGGAAGATGGCATAGAAGAGATAGAGCGCTTTACCTATACCTATGACGAAAATTATTTGCACACGGGTCAGGAGCTATTTCGGATCTCGGCAGGATTGCGCAAGGATGCAAAGGCAGAGATTAAAGCGGTGTTGTGACTTGTTGCTACAATGATTGCTTGTGTTGTCGGGCCGCTGTTGGGCCTTTCCTATCATGGCTCTTCCTGTTGTTGCAATTATTGGTCGCCCGAATGTGGGCAAGTCTATGCTGGTCAATCGGTTCGCCGGTGGACGGCAGTCGATTGTATTCGATCAGCCTGGGGTGACGCGCGATCGCACCTACCAGCCAGCCTTCTGGAAAGACCGTGAATTTCTAGCAGTAGATACGGGCGGACTGGTGTTTGACGATGACACCGAGTTTTTGCCCTACATTCGCGAGCAGGCGATGACCGCGTTGAGCGAAGCGGCAGCGGCGCTGTTTGTCGTAGATGGTCAGACCGGACCGACCGAGGGCGATCAGGAGATTGCATCCTGGATGCGATCGCAAAATATTCCAGTCGTCCTAGCTGTCAATAAATGCGAATCACCAGACGAAGGCCTCGTTCAAGCTGCTCAATTTTGGGAGCTAGGTCTAGGTGAGCCCTATGCGGTCTCGGCAATTCATGGTAGCGGTACGGGCGAACTGCTCGACGCCCTAGTAGAACACCTGCCACCTGCCGATGAGGTTGAAGAGGTCGAAGAGTATCGAGTGGCCATTGTCGGACGACCCAATGTCGGCAAGTCCAGCATCTTGAACGCCTTTGTAGGTGAGAAGCGCTCGATTGTCAGTCCAATTTCTGGGACTACGCGCGATGCGATTGACATGGTGGTGACTCGAGGTGAAGGCGATGATCAAAAGCGCTATCGCCTGATTGATACCGCAGGCATCCGCAAGAAGAAGAATGTGGACTTTGGTCCGGAGTATTTTGGCATCAACCGATCGTTCAAGGCGATCAAGCGCTCGGATGTAGTGCTACTAGTCATTGATGCATTAGATGGCGTGACCGAGCAGGATCAAAAGCTGGCCGGGCGGATTGAGGAAGAAGGCCGAGCCTGCGTGATCGTAGTCAACAAGTGGGACGCGGTGGACAAAGATTCGCATACTATCTACGAGTTCGACAAAAAGATTGAGGCGAAGCTGCACTTTTTGGGCTGGGCGAAGCGACTGTACGTGAGTGCGACAACCGGCCAGCGCCTGCCGAAGATTTTGGACGCGGTAGATATGGCAGCTAGTGAGCACCGCCGCCGCGTCAGTACGTCTGTGGTCAATGAGGTGCTAGAAGATGCGGTGAGCTGGCACACCCCACCGACGACTCGGCAGGGGCGACAGGGACGAATTTATTACGGGACGCAGGTGCGATCGCAGCCCCCCTCTTTTGCCCTATTCGTTAACGATCCCAAGCTGTTTGGCGAGAGCTATCGCCGCTACATCGAAAAGCAGTTTCGCAAAAATCTGGGCTACGACGGTACGCCAATTCAGCTACTGTGGCGCGGTAAGAGCGTGCGCGACGTAGAGCGTGGCCACAGCGCTAGCAGCGGGCCAAACCGGGCAACCAAGGTTCGCTACTTGGGTTAGTCAGTATGGATTTATTGCGATCGCTCCCCATCGGTCTATATCTAGAGCAGCCAGTCACATGGCTGCACAGACTAGATCCTAGAGTCAAAGTCGCTTGGCTGTTGAGCGTTTTACTAGCGCCGATTCTAGCCAACTCAGCCTGTCGGCTAGCGATTGTAGCGTTCCTAATCCTGTTGACTATCAGCGCTAGAATTCCGCTGCGGGTATGGCGTCAGCAGATGGGCTGGCTACTGATCGTCGGTGCATTAGTCACTGGGCTACTGCTAGTCATGCCCGATGGGATTGCGGTCTCTCAGCAGCCTAGACTGCCAACCGAGCAGATGATCCAAGCTTGGCCAGACGGATTACAAGCGCCTGAACTTTTGCCAGGAGTACCACCCGCGACTCGCTATCGGTATGACCTAGTCGACTGGCAGCTAACCCAGATTCCACCTTTCAACTTTTCAATTCAGATTACGCAGCGATCGCGCCGCATCGCCATCAAGGTCAGCACCTTACTATTCACGCTGATCTACTCCACTACTCTGTTCCTGCTGACTACCGCCCCCGAAGAGATCACAGAAGCCTTTGAGTTGCTCATGCAACCACTGCGCTGGCTCAAGCTTCCTGTCACCGAAATTGCGCTCACCCTTACCCTAGCGCTTCGGTTCATTCCACTCGTACTAGAAGAAGTGCAAAACCTAGTGCGCTCTATCCGCACTAGAGCCATCAAATGGCAAAAACTAGGCATTCGCGGCGCAGTACAAATCTGGCTAATGGTCGCCGAACGCCTGATTCAAAATTTACTGCTGCGAGCCGAGCAGATTGCTAGCGCTATGCAGGTTCGCGGCTTTACCGGTCCCAACACGCACAGAGTTGTTTGGCACCAAATGCGGCTGCGCTGGCGAGACTGGCTAGTCCTGAGCGGACTCGGACTATTTTGGTGGAGTCGACTAGCGTATGGGGGCGTTGCTTGAAGGCGATCTCTCCCTGCTCACAGTATTTCTGGCAGTCCTTTCCACTGGCGCAAAAGACCGGATCGGACATCTTTACAGCACTTTTCCAGCCGCAGCATCCCAAGCAAGGCACCGCCGGAATTGCCTCTTTGCTCGAAAGCCCCTATCCGCTCCCGCCCGACTCTTTGCCTACGCAGGTGAACCTGGCTCGCTACTCAATCTGTGCTGGACCACCTCGATGCGTGGGCGGACATCCACAGCTTTGGACACCAACGAAAGGCAACATCATTCCTTTTTTGGAACAGTTGAGTGCGGTCAAGGCTCCTGCTGCGCTAGGTGCCTTCGAGCATACAGATCGCAGTTTGCTAGAACAGCTGCCTTTTATCGGAGGGTGGCTAGGTTGGTTAGGCTACGATCTGGCTTGGGAAATTGAGCAGCTACCGTGGCTAAAGCCAGACGAGCTACCTTTTCCGATTGCTTTCTGGTACGAACCAGCCGATTTTGCCGTTCTTGATCACTCCCTACAGCGCCTGTGGCTAGCCTCAGAAAGCCCGAGCCGATTGGCAGATCTAGGAAAGCGACTAGAAAAGCAGTCAGAAAGAAATAGAAGCACCTGCGTAACAACGAATCTGAAGTTCAAAACTGACAAGAGGGCGTTTGAGAACGCAGTAGAAAGAGCTAAAGCTCACATCAAGGCTGGCGATGTTTTCCAGGTGAATCACTCTTTGCGGTTTCAGGCACAGACGACGGCGGATAGCTGGAGCTTGTACCAGGCGCTTCACCGAATTAACCCTTCACCTTTTGCTAGCTACTGGCATACACCGTGGGGGGCAGTAGTGAGCTGCTCACCTGAAAGGCTGGTGCAGCTAGAGCAAGGCAAAGCTCAGTCTAGGCCAATCGCTGGAACTAGACCTCGGGGTCAAAATCGAAATGAAGATGCGCTCAACGAAAGGGATCTGCGGAGCGATCGCAAAGAACAAGCTGAGCACATCATGCTAGTTGACCTAGAGCGGAATGATTTGGGCCGGGTGTGCCAGTGGGGGTCAGTTCAAGTAGAAGAGCTGATGACAGTAGAGCGCTACAGCCACGTCATGCATCTAGTAAGTAACGTAGTCGGAGAGCTAACGCCTGAGTGCTCTATGGCGCAGCTGATTGCAGCGCTGTTTCCGGGTGGCACAATAACAGGCTGTCCAAAGGTTCGCTGTATGGAAATTATTGAAGCGCTAGAACCCGTCAGACGCAGCCTTTTCTATGGGTCTTGTGGCTATCTAGATCGCCGAGGTCGGTTGGATCTAAACATTCTGATTCGGACGCTGCTGATTGCGGCTGACCCAGATAGCTCAGACGGGACGATGACCGTGTGGGGACAGGTAGGCGCTGGCATCGTCGCCGATAGCGAGCCAGAGAAGGAGTGGTTTGAATCTCTACAAAAGGCAAAAGCTCAGCTATTGGCCTTGGGGTTATAACACTGGTTTCGCAGATGAGACGAAGCGGGTCGCATACCTATTAACTGACGACAAGTAAAGTAACAGATGCTGTAGACGCAATTAAGCTATGCTGTTTTGTGAAATTCTGTGAGAAACGCTGTAAACTCAGCTCAGGTGCGAAACCAGGCCATACAGGGCAAACAGCAACAGAATATATCGACCGAATATATCGACCGAATATATCAACAGAGTGACCCAACCCTATAAGACTAGTTGCCCAAAAATACTGGCGGGCAGTATAGAGACAACCGCCAGACATCGATCGACACTTCTCTATTCTCACCCTCTCTTGAAGCCTGAATGAGTACCGAAAATTATCTCAACCATCCAAACTTTGGCTTACTCTTTAGGGTTTGTCTGGTCGGAGAGGGACAAGAGCTGTTCGCTACGCTGTATGCGCACAGGCTATTCTTTATAGTGAGAAACGATACGAGCGGCCTGTCGTTTGAGCCAATTGGGCGAGTCGAGTCAAAGCAGCTCATTGAGCAGCGACTGCGGTTAATTCGTCGTACTGGACATCAGGCAGAGTACGATTTGCTGCAAAAGACTTATAAACAAGCTTTCTAACCAAGCTTTCTAACCAAGCTTTCTACCTATGCCTTCTAGCTCGTCACAGTTGAGAGCTGATGTTGACCTGCCTGCTCGACTAGCTCATATCCAGCAGAGGATTCCGGCCTCTGTTCGACTGATCGCAGTCACCAAAACATTCTCAGCAGAGGTTGTGCGCGAAGCCTACGCCGCTGGCATCAAAGATTTTGGTGAGAACAAGGTGCAAGAAGCACTTGCTAAGCAAAGTGAGCTACAGGATCTTACTGATGTGACCTGGCACTTCATCGGCCATATCCAGTCGAACAAATCGCTTAGAGTCGTCGAGAGCTTTGACTGGATTCACTCGATAGATAGCCTGAAGCTGGCGGCGCGGATTGATCGCCAGGCTGAAGAGTTGGGCAAGCGATTGAATTGCTGTCTTCAGGTCAAGCTAGCACCCGATCCGACTAAAACTGGGTTTGAAGTAGAGACCCTAATGTCTGAGCTAGCTGACATAGACCAATTGGAGTCAATTGATATTCGTGGATTGATGGTGATCCCGCCTTACGGTCTATCAAAGACTGAAGTTCGAGCGGTCTTTGATAGCGGTGCGCAGTTGGCGCGTGAGATTGCGGGGCGATCGCTAGTAAATATCAAGATGGATCAGCTGTCGATGGGAACGTCTGGAGACTTTGAGCAGGCGATCGCCGCAGGTGCCACGGTGGTCAGAATTGGCAGCGGGCTATTCGGACAGCGATAGCTCGGATAGTGATGGTCTAGGTAACAGTGGTTTGGGCGGCAATAGTTTGGATAGTAATAGTGGGTGCAATCACCCCCTCTGTCGGTATCCTCGAACACCTTTTAATCCGTGTAATTGTTGACTTAGCGAGTGCTCAAGAAAAATACATAAAAAACTCTTGACATATCCTCAAAACCGTGGGGTAATGCTGATGACTCTGAAATTAAGTATTAGAGGAAACTAAGTAGCTATTCCAGTGACCTTTGGTAATACTGAGCATGAAGATGCTGTGGTATTAATCCAGCTAAACCGATCAAACCCAGCCAACCAGAGCAGCAAGAATTTGCAGGACTTTATCCTATTAGATAACTACTAGCTTGCTTTTAATGACTGTGTTTTTGATGAGTGTGTTTGGTTACGTACGGGAATTTATTCTGGAAGGTTCTAGTTTGATTGACACAATGCTGCGCAGCGCTTTTAATGACCTAATTGCCGCGTAGGGTTATGCCAAGTTGTCAATGTCGTGTTGGAGCAAAAGTTAATGAGTGGTTTATTCGGGAAGATCAAAGACTTTGTTGGATTGAACGATCCGGCAGATTATGAATATGAGTACGAAGAAGTAGAAGGCGAAGAGTATCAGAACCTCTACGAAGAAGAGAATACTGAGCCCGAAGCCATCGCACCGCCAATGCCCGTTGAGGAAGCTCCTCGCCCTGCTCGTCGTCGTATTCGTGAAAGAGTTCTATCTACTGAATCTGGAATGGTATCTATGAACAACGTAATCGGTATGCCTGGCGCGATGAATGGGATGTCCGAAGTAATGGTAATGGAGCCGCGCACTTTTGAAGAGATGCCACAGGCAATTCAGGCTCTGCGCGAGCGCAAGTCTGTAGTGCTCAACTTGACTATTATGGACCCGGACCAGGCTCAGCGCGCGGTTGATTTTGTTGCTGGTGGTACCTACGCAATGGACGGACATCAAGAGCGAATCGGCGAGAGCATCTTTCTATTCACCCCTAACTGCGTTCAGGTCAGCATGCCGACTGAAAGCGATAGCTTCATCGATCAAGAGTTTATGAGTGCGCCCAACCAGGCTGCGCCCACACCTGCATGGGCAACTGAGCAAATCGCACGAATGGCTTAGAATGGCTTAATACAGATCCATCGACAGACAAGAGCGTATCTGCATCGATTTCTTCCTAAACGCAACGTTGACATCAGCTATCGTCAATGAGATGACTTCTCTTGATGTGGTAGCTATTCGCGGTATGCTATGGATGAAATTTGATGAGGGCTGCGGTCTTGCCTGTAAGACTTGGCATTATTGGCGGCGGGGTGATGGGCGAAGCTCTGTTATCCCGCCTTCTTGGTCAGGGACTGTACGCCGCTGAAGAAGTGATGCTGAGCGAACCCTCGCCTGAGCGCTGTCAGGTTCTCTCTGAGCAGTATTCGATTCAGACAACAGATAGCAATGTAGAAGTGCTCGAAGCTAGCAAAGTTGTGCTGCTAGCTGTCAAGCCACAAGTTTTTGAGATAGTAGCTAAAGATTTTCAAGGTGCGCGCTGCGAGACACCACCTTTGATTCTTTCTATTTTGGCTGGTGTGCCGCTGTCCAAGCTAGAGTCGGTAATGGCTGGCTGGCCTGTGGTACGAGCAATGCCAAATACGCCTGCGACAATAGGCAGTGGGATGACGGCGATCGCACTCGGAACCAGGACAATGGCTGAGCACGGAGAGCTAGCCGAGAATATCTTTGCGGCGGTGGGCCAGGTAGTCAAGGTGCCAGAAGACATGCTGGACGCGGTGACTGGCCTATCTGGTTCGGGTCCGGGATATGTGGCAATTGTGATTGAAGCCCTAGCCGATGGGGGCGTGGCAGCCGGATTGCCTAGAGGAATTGCTAATCAGCTAGCGCTGCAAACTGTACTTGGCACTGCTGAGCTGATCCAGAAAACTGGGATGCATCCAGCAGAACTTAAAGATCGAGTAACTAGTCCTGGTGGCACCACGATTGCAGGGATTGCTTGTCTAGAGGAGCTAGGACTCCGCTCTGCGCTGATTGAGGCGGTCCGAACCGCTAGCTCAAGATCGCGTGAACTGGGTAAGCCTGTTAACGAAAAGCCGCCTAGTTAAAGGCTAGTTAGAACAGCCTGAAGATTACAAAGCAGACCGAACTCAAAACAGACAGAATAGTAAGACAACTGGCTAAAGACCGTGCCCCCAGAAGACACTACTCCCTACGAGAATACAGACAAAAGTGCAGAGGCCAGCAGCTCTGATACCCCTACTGCAACGCCTTTGGGTCTTAGAAGATCTGATCGCAGCCGAAGTGGACTCGGTTCGAGTGGCCAGAATTCAAGTGCTCAGAATCTAGATGCGCAAAATTCAGAGGGCCAGAGTTCGAGCATTCAGTCAGACGTAAGCCGGATAGTCCGTCAGGGCTTACGAGAATTAGAACAGCAGCGAGGCGCTTTGCAGCGTGAGATCGACCAGCTAGAGCGACGCAAGGCTAAGCTAGAAGAAGAAATGCGCTCTAGCTTTGCTGGGTCTTCTCAAGATATTGCAATTCGAGTGCAGGGCTTCAAAGATTATCTGGTTGGCAGCTTGCAGGACTTGGCGACCGCCGCTGAACAGATTAATTTAGTCTCCTCGCCAATGGTAGAGCCGCCTGCGCCTGTCGCTGACACGAATAGGCCATCGGCGGCGTCAGAGACCTCTGTAGACAATACCGTAATTCCGCTGGCGGCACAGCGGTTTTCTGAGCAGCGCGATCGCATCCACAGCCTACTAGACCAGTACCGTACCCGCCCCGACTACTACGGCCCCCCCTGGCAGCTACGCCGCACCTTTGAACCGATCCATGCAGAACGAACCGCTAACTGGTTCTTTACCCAAGGTGGACGAGGCGCGATCAAAAGTATGACTAGCCGCTTGCAGAATGTGCTAGTAGCGTCAGCAGCTATCTCTTGCCTATACGCGCTGTACGATCGGCGGCTGTGCGTGCTAGTGCTAGCTACCACACCAGAGCGCCTCGGTGAGTGGCGTCGATGGCTACAAGATTGCCTCGGTATTGCCCGTGCTGATTTCGGTACGAACCGAGGAGTGATGCTATTCGAATCGGCAGAACCTATGGCACAGCGAGCTGAAAGGCTGGTGGATAGCGGCAGACTGCCTTTCTTAATTATGGATGAAGCCGAAAGCCAGGTAAGTCTGTCTCTGTTGCAGTATCCGCTCTGGCTTGGGTTTGCGCCAGACCCAGCTAATCCGCCTACCGACTACGATTATTACTAATGGCTGCTATTCCTAACGACCGCTCGCTGCTTCTACGCCTATGCTCAGGCGAACTGTTATGTTTACGACGATTGCGCTATTGTTGCTAGCTTTGCTGACGGCCTATCTTTTGGGCTCTATTCCAACTGGATTTCTACTGGCAAAGGCCCTGCGAGGAATTGACATTCGCGAGTATGGCTCAGGCAATACGGGCGCGACGAATGTCTTTAGAGTAATGGGAAAAGGAGCTGGGATTGCCGCGCTGGCAATCGACTTATTGAAGGGGATAGCGGCGGTTTTACTAATGCGTTGGCTAGTGACTAGCTCGACTTTTGTGAGTTCTGGGGTAGGCGAAACTATCTCAGCAACAGCCGCTGCTTGGACTTACGTCTCAGCAGCGCTGCTGGCCGTGCTGGGCCATAGTAAATCGATCTGGCTAGGATTTACAGGCGGCAAGTCGGCGGCGACTGGGTTGGGTGTACTCTTGGCCCTGACCTGGCCCGTCGGCCTGAGTGTTGCCTCTGTATTTGGTGTGGCGCTGGGGATATCACGCACAGTGTCAGTAGGCTCGATTGCAGCTGCCCTATCGGTAGTCGTCTTTATGGTGTTGACTGGTCAGCCGGTTGCCTATGTTTGGTTGGCGATCGCAGGTGGTCTATACGTGATACTTCGCCATCGCGGCAACATCGCCCGACTTATAAAGGGCACTGAGCCTAAGACATTCGGCAGTTAACCAGCACTTTTCACTGGCTCGATTTACTCTCGCTCAAGCTGTCAATTTCAGCGATAGTGAGTCCTGTTGTTTCGCTAATTGTTTCTACAGGCAGCTTTCCAATAAGCGAACGAGCGATCTCTACAGATCTTTCCTCTCGGCCTTCCTCTCGGCCTTCTCTTCTGCCTTCTTCTCGTCCCTCCCGTTTAGAAGTGTCTATCACGTTGTTGAGGTCACGATAGTACTTGAGACTGCTTTGATAGCTGTCCTGCTCGTCCCGAGTAAAGTTGGCAATTTCTGCGACTTCAAAGAGCTGAAGGAAGAGAGGATCTTGGAAAGGATGGGGCCGACCTTCAATATCAGGTAAGTGTCTAAATAGATACAGCCACTTGTCCTGTTTGGTTGTGAGCTGCTCTAGTGTTTTTGTGAATTTCGGCAGCTCAATGTAGATGAACTTTAGCTTGTCGTAGAACACGACGCAGTGCTGATTTTTGAGTTCTACCGTATGGATCAGTTCCGCCGCTTCTCTGTGATCATCAAAGACAAAGTCAAGGATGCCGATTGAGTATACGGGCGCAAGCTGAAAGTTCCATTTTCCCTGCATTGCCTGCTCTTGAATGGGAAAGCTCGCGTAGAAAACGCTGCGATCCTTGAAAAAGTCTTGTTTGGCTTTTTGCAGTTCTACGATGAAGCGATCACCATTAGCGCCTTGGCAATAGATATCGAAGATAGCCTTGCGATCAATAGCAGTATTGCCTAGATTCTCTGTACTTTTGTAGGAAAGTTCCTGAATTTGGTGATGCTCGGGTAATAGGGTATTGAGAAAATCAACTAGCAACTGCTTATTGGGCTCGGAACCAAAAACGCGCTTGAATCCAAAGTCGGTTAGCAGATTAACGTATTGCTCCTGTAGATATAGAGCCATAAGGGTAAGCGATCGCCATCGTTGAGGTATCTACAGTTTATCAACTGTAAAACCGCTTGAAGATCCAATCGTGATTGCCTACTCGCTATCAATCAACTTCGCAATCAGGACTATGCAGCACTAGCTGTTCTCTGAGCTGACTGGGATCATAGAGCACCGGAACAAAGTGAATGCTGTTGACCTCTTTAAAGTAGAACAGGATCGGCACAGTCGGCCAAAAGACCTTCCAGCTCTCCCAATCAGCATAGGGAAAGGTCTTTAGCAGGCTGTCATTACGACTGACTTCGAGCGCAATCGGCGTGAACGTTAGACGGATCGCTGTAGTTTGGTAGAGCAAGAACAAGCTAAACACAGCCCAAATGATGCCAGCAACAAGCTGCACAAATAGCAGCGGCAAAGAAAGTAGCACCATTACAATCGGCAGCTTAAAACTAGGGGCCAGTGTTGTGGTGGTGTTTACGTTGGGGGTAGTGCTAGTCACGGTAGGAAATTTTCCGAATGTATGCTTTTCTACAGTTTAGTGGTAGTTTAGTAGTCTTTTTGAGGCTAGTTACCAACGAAGGCGCTGCCCATGCCTTGAAACATCGCCCAGGACAGAAAGAAATTACTCACGAAAATGGCCAGTAGCGAGGTGACAACGGCAGTTGTGGTTGACTGACCGACTCCTTTAGCACCTCCTGTCGTTGTCAGTCCCCAGCTAGAGCCGATGATGGCGATTAGGACGCCAAAGATTAACGACTTGACCAAGGCGGCGGCCAAATCTCCAATGCTAAGGAAGTTGCGGGCGGAGTTGAGAAATACCGCAAAAGGAATGCTATAGATAGTGGTCGCTACACTAAGACCGCCAATCATGCCAGTGATGAAAGCCAAAATACTCAGCAGCGGCAGCATCAGTGAGCAGGCAATCACCCGAGGAATGACCAGATAGTCGACCGGATCGCTTCTGAGCATCTGTAGCGCGTCGATTTGCTCGGTCACTCGCATGGTGCCAATCTCTGCGGCAAAGGCCGATCCCACTCGGCCCGCTAATACAACGGCTGTCAGTACAGGTGCTAGCTCTCTAGAGAGCGTAATGGCCAGCACCCCGCCGATCGCATTGGTCGCCCCGAACGCGATAAACTCGCGGGTCACTTGGATAGTGAAGACCATGCCAACGAATATAGAAGTCACTAGTGCGATCAGCAGAGATTCTGGGCCGACTGCCGACATCTGCTCTAGCGTGTTGCGACGGTGGATGGGTTTAGAAATGACGTGGATGATTACCTGTCCACCCAAAAAGATAGCTGACAGCAGTCGCTGAAACCAAAGCGCAAGATTCGGCGGGACAAGAGAGGGGGTCATAGGCTGTAGTGGTGTGCCTGTAGCTATCAATCGCTACCTTATTACATTTTCCGTTCGGCTATGCTAATGGATTAAAACTCTCAGAGTGACTGGCGCGAGACTGTTACTAGACAAGCGTCCTATTTTTTGAAAAAAACCTATGCTAGTAAGCAGTGTTTTTTAAGAAGTAGTTCAGGTGCTATGGGTTCTTGGGTTCAGTACCGTACCGTTTGGCCGCGCGTAATCGCGATCGCGCTAGTCATCGTCTTCAGCGTTAGCGCTTCTCCGTCCGCTCTAGCGAGTCCATTAGACTTGAGTCTATCGCCGCCTCTAGCACAAATTGAAGTAGCACAAATTGAAGTAGCACAAACTGAAATCACTCAAACTGAAGTAACGCCAGCCGAAGCTTCAGCTAACACTATTCAACCCTACCTAGATAGAGTGGCAGAAGCGGTCACCGAGTTCACTCTGCCAAACGGCATGAAGTTCATTGTGCTAGAGCAGCGTGAAGCGCCAGTGGCATCGGTGATGCTATATGCCAACGTCGGCGCTTCCTACGAAGAAGACGGTAAAACCGGAGTTGCTCACTATCTAGAGCATCTCGCCTTTAAGGGAACTACTCGAATCGGAACGCGTGACTATCCAGCAGAGAAAGAGGTACTAGATAAGCTAGACAGTGTCTTTGATCAGCTACTCGCAGCCGAAGCGTCAGAAGACACCGAAAAAATAGCTGAGCTGAATAGTCAGTTTGAGCAGCTACAGGCAGAGGCCGCTTCCTACGTAGATCAAAATAAGTTTGGCCAGATTATCGAGCAATCTGGCGGCACAGGCTTAAACGCGACCACTTCTGCCGATGCGACTCGCTATTTCTACAATTTGCCTTCTAACAAGATAGAGCTGTGGTTCTCGCTAGAATCCGAACGTTTCTTGGACCCCGTGTTTAGAGAATTCTACAAGGAAAAAGAGGTGATTCTAGAAGAGCGCCGCAGCCGGGTAGATAACTCCCCTATTGGCCAGATGGTCGAGCGCTTTTCAGAAGTTGCTTTTGAAGAGAACCCCTATCAGCGTCCAGTAATTGGCTATCAGGAAGACCTGCGCGTAGCAACTAGAGCTGATGTCCAAGAATTCTTTGATGCTTACTATGGTCCGAGCAACCTCATCGCGGCAGTCGTCGGTGATGTGGATGCAGATGAAATCAAGCGGCTAGCGGAAGCTTACTTTGGTCGCTATGAGTCTAGAGTGCGACCGCCGCAGCTAGTCGTCAATGAGCCTGAGCAAACCGAGCCTAAGTCATTCACTCTAGAGCTAGCCTCACAGCCCTGGTATCTAGAGGGCTATCACCGACCCAGTATCAATCATCCTGACCATGTGGTGTATGCCATGATTGATAGCATCTTGACGGGCGGGCGGACATCTCGGCTTTATAAAACCCTAGTAGAACCTCAGATTGCGCTTGATGTAGGCAGTGCTAACGGCTTTCCAGGCGACAAGCAATCTACTGTGATGCTGCTTTATGGGTTGACTGCTCCAGATCACACTGTTGAAGAACTAGCAGTAGGGCTAGAAACTGAGCTGGTTCGATTGCAGCAAGAGCCGGTAGATAGTATGACGCTAGACCGGGTAAAGACCCAGGCGCGGGCGGGACTTTTGCGGCAGCTAGATTCCAATCAGGGCATGGCTAGCCTGCTGACAGAGTACGAGGCTAAAACTGGCGACTGGCGCAACGTGTTTCGTGAGCTACAGCTAATTGAGGCGGTGGATTCACAAGATGTTCAGCGAGTAGCCACGCAGACATTTCAGCCTGAAAACAGAACGGTAGGCAAGCTAATCTCAGCTGAGTAGTTTTAGCTGCTGGTAAGTTATCTAAGCGGCCATTCATTTTTTCAAAAGAGTCATCTGAAGATTATTTAAGGAAATTCATGGGTTTATTCCGAGGGCGATCGCACAACCGTTTTATCCCTTTCTTCTTTCTAGCAGCAGCGACCTGCACAATGCTGCTGACGCTGTCGTGGCCTAGTCCTGCCCAGGCAATCGAACCAAAGCCTTACGAGGAGCTAGTCTTTCCTCCACTAGGAGAAATTCAGATCCCTGACTACGAGCGCTATGAGCTAGACAACGGGCTGGTAGTTTACCTAATGGAAGACCACGACTTACCTTTAGTTAGCGGTTCGGCAACATTTCGGACCGGGTCGTATCTAGTGTCTCCAGAACAGACCGGACTAGCGGAGATTACGGGCGAAGCAATGCGGTTAGGCGGAACGCTCAACCACCCGCCTGACGAACTCAATCAGCTACTAGAGCAAAGGGCAGCCTCAGTAGAAACATCAATTGATGACACATCGGGAAGCGCTGGATTTTCCGCTCTAGCAGAAGATCTAGAAGACGTATTCGAGCTGTATGCAGAAGTAATTATGCAGCCCGCCTTTGATGAGACACAAGTAGCTCTAATCGAAGGCAGAACAGCCGGAGGAATTTCTCGTCGCAACGACGATCCAGGCGATATTGCCGCTAGAGAATTTCGCAAGCTGATTTACGGAGAGGAAAGTCCGTACGCTCGTACGGTCGAGTATGCCAGCCTAGAAAATATCAGCCAGGATAATGTAGTTGATTTTTACAACCGGACTATCCTACCCAAGAACACAATTCTGGGCATCGTTGGCGATTTTGACCCCGCGCAGATGAAAGCGCTGATTGATAGAACTTTGGGCAATTGGTACGACGGGAATGATGGTGCGATCGCCTCACCCCCCGCAGGCGAACAGCAAACAGCAGGACTATTTTTCATCAATCAGCCGCAGCTAACTCAAAGCACCATTCACATTGGCCACATCGGCGGCGAGCTACGTAGCCCCTATCACGCATCAATGGCCGTACTCAACGAAGTGCTCAACGGTTTTGGGGGTCGCCTGTTCAACGAGATTCGCTCACGTCAGGGCCTAGCCTACAGCGTCTATGCCTTCTGGAGTCCTAGGTTCGACTACAACGGCATCTTTATTGGTGGTGGCTCGACTCGCTCAGAGGCAACCGTCCCCTTTGTTCAATCGATGTACCAGGAGCTAGAAAAGATTCGAGAGCAGCCAATCACTGAAACAGAGCTAGCCTTTGCCAAAGACTCGGTACTCAATAGCTTTGTATTCAACTTTCAAACCCCCAGCCAGACCCTATCTCGGCTGATTCGCTACGAGTACTACGGCTATCCTGATGACTTTGTCTTTCAGTTTAGAGACGGCGTAGAACAGGCGACAACCGCAAGCGTGCTAGAGGCAGCGCAGGTAAACTTGGACCCGGAGAAGCTAATTACGATTGTGGTTGGAAATGCAGCGGAGATTGAACCGGATCTTAGCAACGCTGGGAAAGGAGCCCATCGCAATTGATGTCACGATTCCTGGTCCGACCGCTTAGCTAGGCGATCTTAGTGAGTGCGGCTTGAGGAGGTCGCAGCAAAGAGAGGCTTCGACTGCGACAGTTGAAGCCTCTCTTTTCTCTATCGAATGCATCCGCACTTTGCGACACAAATCGTTTTGCAGAAAATGTGATTTAGAACCTGATAATTTTTCGGGATGTTCAACTTTTATATCCGTAGAAACTAGCAGTAATTGAGGAGCGTAATTTTGTATGAAAATTGCACGCTACATCATTGAACGATACTTCTCGGACGGTGCTTATCGAGTCAAGCGAAAGCTCGCTTCTGAATGGACGCATAGAGAAAGTCAGTTTCCAGGCTATTTCGTTAGAAGTACTGCGCCGGAGAACACAGACAGGATCGATGAAAAGCAAAGAGAGGAATACAAGCAGAAGGCTCAGCCTGAACAGGCTCGTCAGGCAATTCGTGCGATCGCCAATGACTTGTACCAAATTCAGATAGATCCCAACATAAAAGAACCCCCAGAACTTACTATTTTCGTACATGGTTACAACACTCATCTAGACGATGCTTGTAATCGCTGCGATAGCATGTATCGATATATTTCCGAAGAAGACAAGGTTATCTCTCAGAAGAAGAATTTAGTCTACGTTGGCTACCGCTGGTCTTCTGAGAAATTCTCGAAACAGATCGTTGCTAACACTAAAGCCTTACCAGGCTTCTTCCTATTCATACTAGGCATGTGCTTGACAGTTCTGACGAACTACATCTTGTGGCCAATCACTCATGCACTGTTCAAACTACTCTCAAGCTGGCTATGGTCCTTCGAATCCGTTTCCACGGAACCAGGTTGGATATTAACAATACTATCTCCTTTTCTTGTTAGAAGTGCCGCTGCTGCCATTTCTCTGCTGGCTTTCATTATTGTTGCGCTAGTGCTGCTGCGTCTGTCCGTATACTTTCGAGACGTCTATCGAGCCATCAACTTTGCCGTACCAGATTTGGTTGATTTGATACGTCAGGTAGAAAAAGAGGTGGTCAATCTGTGGATAGAAGACATCAAGGAAGAGGCTATTTCGCAGTCTGAAGCGATTCAAAAAGCAAAGGAAAAGCGTCCAGAATTCTCTAAAAGAATCAAACTCAATTTCATTGGCCATAGCATGGGCAGTTTGGTAATTACCAACGCGGTGCGCGTTCTATCCAACGTCTTCGACCAGCGATCAGTCGATCAGATGCCAGTCTCCGATATAGGCAATACGCTGAGTCTAGGCCGTCTAGTACTGGCCTCTCCAGATATTCCAGTTCTTTCTATCGTGTCGAATCGAGCTAACAATCTAGCGTCTTCTTTACGCAGATTTGAAGAAGCCTATCTCTTTAGTAACGAGGGCGATCTGGTACTACGGTTTGCTTCAATGATCGCAAACTACATCTTTTTTCCCAGTGCAGAACAGATGCATGGGCATAGGTTAGGCAGTTTGGCTCTGACTAACCCTGATATCAAACATGTTACTGATAGAGGCATCGTCAATCTAGAAACATTGAAGGCTTGCTACGAACCAAATCTACATCTAGGTAAAGCGATTGTTGCTGACAAGACCGACGTTCTCAAGTGCTTGTTCGTCACTCGTAGTGCGCCAACGCTACCCTATATTATCAAAAGTTTCTTTATACGAGACTGTATGCCAAAGCGACCTCATACCAGTCTTTCTGACCTATTTGATAGAGACGATGGAGCAGTCACCCTAGCTAACTTATTTACTTTTTTTGATTGCACAGACTACAAGGACATCCGTTTGAGCGCTCAGCAGCAGGGCGTTCATACAAAGTCTAGTCAACCCGTCGGTCTACTAACTTGTGCGCATCGCCGCTATACGCTCGGCTTTTGGGACTATGCTGAATTGCTTTTGCACATGCGTACCCAAAGCAAAAATCCCAATCGTTGCAATGTTCATGGTGGCTATTTTGACGGAAAGTACAGCCGTGAGCTGATGTATCGAATTGCTTTTCTGGGGTTTGAAGGTGTGCTAGAGGCAATCAAGCAAGAGGCAAAAACGTCTGTGAGCAGTACGGTGGATGCGCTTGATCAACTAGACGAAGTCTTGAAAGATAAAGGTATCGAGGTGTATCTATCTCCCTTACGCTACCAGGTAGATGTGCTAGGTGATGATTTGGCGATCGCAAAAAAGCAAATGTTAGAAGAAGTCAAGGCTGACGCACTACTCGCTAGCGTTTAGATCTAAAGATCATGCCCGCAGAACTAGCTGCTCTAGCAGATCGGATACCTGCTCGGCTCGGTTCATCACCATCAGATGGCCGCTATTTTCTACGCTGTAGTTGGGGGTGACAAAGCGATACGGGAAGATGCGATCGCCTTCCCCGTGGATATGCACCAGATTCTCTAGAACCTCTTTGTTTCTCCATGACACCACCTTATGCAATGCCCACCTAAGAAACTGCGGATCGGTTTCTACCAGAATTGTCTTTAGCAATTGCTTTTGCTCGCTACCTTCTGGAGCGAACAGCCAATAGGCCAGCCAGTAGAACGCCCACAGCAGAGTTTTGAACGGGAAGATCCGATGAATCGGAAACACTCGAAACAGCTTGAAGTAGAAAGGAACCTCCGAGCTATCTTTAACGCTAGAGAGCAAAATCACCTGCTCCGTTTCGATCTGCTTAGCAATTTCGACCGCAACAATCCCGCCGAACGAAAGCCCAACTACTATTGGACAGTCATCTTGTATCTGTCCAGATAGTCTTTTAGCGTAGCTCTCAATCGGCTCATTTGGTTCTGGCGACACCCACTGAACATGCATAGGCCGATAGCCCTCACAGCGTAGCCACCGAAAAACTCGCTCGTCTGCACCTAGACCACTGACAAAGTAGATCGGCTTTAGCTTAGCAGCTTGTTCTTCCGCCGAAGTTGGCGGTGGTGAGTCGGTATCTTCTGTTGAACGAACCTCTGATATGAGCTCTGAAGTCGATTCTGAAGTCGATTCTAACGCCGACTTCTCTTCATCCGGCTTTAATTCGAGTGATTCTGATTCAAGTGGTCCTGCGGAGCTGCTCATCAGTCTTTACCTAAAGGCGTTTGGTCAAAAGGCATAGCGTTGATTCTACCTCCATGTGTAAAAAGGGGATCATCTGTAGGTGGAGATAGCCGCTTTGGCGCTGTATGAATCTGTTTGTACAATAGGCATTAATTGCCAAGACGAGGAGGAAAATGAACGTAGAAATCGTCTTTTCTTTGAACAAGAAGATTTGGCTGTCGCTAGTCGTTGCGATGAACTCGATCGCGAGTAACGCAGCCAATGCAAACGCTATTCGATTTAACATTTTGGTACCGCCTAGTGAAGAACAGTTTTTTGAAGAGAAGATCACATCTGCGCTACCTTCTCTATCGTCGCGGTGGAGAGTGAAGTCATATCTACCGCCCGCTTCTTTGCGAGAGTATCTAGACAATCGGTTCAAAGAAAAGACAGAAGATAGAAGAAATAGCCGCTATATTCAGTACTCTCGATTCTATTTTAAGGACGCTTTTAACGATCTTGAAAGCATTATCTATCTGGATACAGATCTCATTGTTTTAGGAGACATCGCCGAGCTGTATGCCTACACTCAGGCTTTGAATGAGCAGCGCTACTTCGGCTCTGTTCCTCATTTCTATCCTTGTATCTTTTATTTCAGCAATCTGTTCAAGATGCGACAAGAGATTCCAAAGTTCAAACAGACATTTAATGCAGGCGTTTGGTTTACTAATCTTTCCTATTGGAATGATGAAACCTACAGGCGTCTGAACTACTATCTAGAACTAGACGCCGAGAGCAACTATAAGCTCTACACCCTAGGGGATGAACCCGTTTTCAATTTGTTGTTCAAGGACTACCTACAGGCTGACAAGAACTGGAATCGCTGCGGGTATGGCACTCAGCCATTGATTACGAACTTGTTTTTAGCGGCAGGGGAAGATTTCCTGTCTGAGGCGAAGCTTATCCACTGGAGTGGCCCTTTCAAGCCCTGGTCTTCACCTAAGATTCGGTTTGCAGATATCTGGCGAACGTATCTACCGCCTTCATTAGCAGCAGATTACGAAAGCTACGCGTAAGCGCAGCAGGGCACGGGAGGCTATAGTTCTACAGTCAAAGTAAACTGTAGGTATCAAATTTCGGATGTCGGAGCTGATAGAGCTATGACGGTTGCCCTTAAAAAAATAGCTTTTGAAGAGTACCTTACTTATTCTGATGGGACCGATACTCGCTATGAACTGGTAGAAGGAGAGCTCATTCCTATGAGTCTAGGAACGGGCAGGCATGGCGCGATCGCCGAGTTTCTCAATGACGAGTTTCGTGACCATATCCGTTCCATACAAAAGCCCTGGACTGCTAAACAGATGCTGGTAGGCGTTCGTTCTCCTAGAGGTACGCGTTGGGACACGAGCAGAATTCCGGACGTGACTGTTTTGAGCATAGAACAATGGGAATCGCTAAGCGATCGCGAGTCCATCATTAACCTGAACGAACCGCCGCCTATTTTAGTCGTAGAAGTGGTCAGTCCATCTACAAAGGCAGACGACTATCGCTCTAAGCCCTCTGAGTACGCGCTGTTAGAGATTCCTGAGTACTGGATTGTCGATCCCTTGGAACTGAAGGTCACTGTTTGCAAGCTTGATTATCGAGTTTATGAGTGCAGTGAATTTGAAGGCGATAGTCTGGTGCTGTCTTCAATTTTTCCCGATCTTAAACTGACCGCTAGCCAGATGCTTGCGGCAAAACGGTAGCAGCAGCAGGTTCTCAACGGTTGAAATAGCAGAGACTGCTGTAGAGATGAAAGGCTAGATCCCAGTCGCTAGGAGCGCGGCGGGCTAAGTCTATGTTTGGGGAAATGGCTGGGAGAAGTGGGATGAATTCTAGGGCGCTTTTGCCGAACTTGGTGAAGTCGTTGTGATGGGGGCGGCTGATGGAACGGGTGAGCTGCGATCGCAATTCATTCCACTGAATTCGACTGTTGAGTTCGGTACCTTTGCCAAGAGCAATGCCTTGTTTGTACTGGTAGAGGCGATCGCACATCCTCAGCACAATTTGTCTGCCGGGTAGATGCAGGTCCAGCACCTGCGCATAGTCCAGCACCTTCTCTTTGTAAACGGTTCTACCCCAGTTGCCTAGATCCACGACCTGCTCAAAGATGGGTAGCTGACCGCTGACGAACTGAGCGATTTCTGCTGGCTCGAAACTAATCTTGCCGAGCTGACCGTCTGCGTTTTTGCAAACAAGGACCGGGTTTGGCGCTATTGACTCAAAGTAGGCGACTTGAAATGTCTGAAGCGATTTGATCTGGCTGATCTTGGTGCAGAAAGTAGGAACGGCTAGCTGCTGAGCGTAATAACTGACTTCGCCCCAGGCACCAACGCGATGAATGCGAAAGCCGCTGCTAGGAAGTTTGAGACGGGCGGTGTAAGGATCGAGACTGAAGACTTTGGCGATGCTGTCGATGGCGGCTTTTTGGACAGTTTTATCACTAGATGCTGGGAGAGAGGCGATCGCAAAGATAGCTAGTTCCGTCCCTCCTGCTGCCAGCTTCGCATCTGCTAAGTGCTTTCGCTTTCGCGGCCTCTTGAGCATCTTCTATCCGCTGTAGCCCAGCTCTGGCCTGTCGAACGACCTTTGTATTGCCGGACTGCTTTAGTAGCGCGGAGTAGTTCTTCTTGGCCGTATCGAGCTGGTTAGTTTGCTCTTGCAGCTTGGCCACGTACAGCCGAAATAAAGGATTTGTGGGTTCCTTTGCCTGCCATTGCTTCAGTAGTAGCGGTGGCCCGTCTGATAATCGTGAGCCTCTAGAGCAGCAGCAATATTGGTTTCCATAGCGGCGAGAAGAAGGGATGAATCACTGTTAGATTGCCCTGTATCTTCGATCTCCTAAGTCATAGCAGTCGGGTTTGAAACTTTTGGCGCTCGAGGCTTTGCTTAATCCCAACCATCTTCTGCTGCTTCTTTTTTCTTCTCTAGCTGAGAAATCGCCAAACGAAAAACAGGTTGAAGGGTATCGTCGGTTTCTTCTTTTAGCGCGGTTTTGATCGGTGCGATCGCCCCCCAATCCCCAATCTTCATCAAAGCCATCGCCGCCGTCTTCCTAACATCGCTATCTTTATCCGACAGCACAGTCGCTAAATGCGGCACCATATCCGCATTGCTCAGCTTGCCAAGCGCCGCCGCCGCTTCAGAGCGAACCATCGGCGAAGGATCGCTCAAACTGCTGACGATTAACCCGAGTGCTTCTTGCTCATCATTTTCTTGCACTAGGCTAGTGAGCGCACCTACGACAGCGCTACGGACCTCTTCATGGTCGGAATCGATCGCCTGATACAAATGCGGCGCACCCGCTGTACCGACAAAAGACAGCCCCCAAGTCGCCAGCCCCCTTGAGCTATCGGGATAGGCAGATGATGCGATGATATCGAGCAAGACGGGCGCGGCAGCTTCTCCCATCACGGCGATCGCACCAACGGCTGAGCCTCTAACGACGGTATCGTCATCATGCAGCAGTGAATGAACCAGGGTGGGAATCGTCGTCGGATCGGCGATTAGGGTCATGGTTTTGGCACAAGCTCGTCTGACGGTTGGGTTTTTGTGATGCGCCAAACCGTTTACTAGCGCGGGCGTTGCGGGTGTGCCGACTTTGCCTAGAATCTCCGCAAAGGCCAAACGCTTGAGGCCGCGAGTATCGTTAAAGCCCTCGACGAGCTGTTCTATTAGCTGCGTGTCAGCGGCGTCAAAAGTACCTGTATTCTGCTGAGTTTGAACGTCGACTATAAGTGCGTCAGCTTCCGCATGTGAAAGAATAGGCTGGCTAGGGCTAGTCATGATCTTTTGGTTGGTGTGTAGCGGGCAGGTAGAGACTCGTTTCTCGGCTTTCTGGCCGTTTCTTTGGTGGGCCTTTTGATTTGGGCGCTTTCTAATGCGATCCTGTTAAGTAGTAAGCAGTTTTGCGGGCCGCTATTGACTGGGCTTCGAGTAGCAGGGTTTGAGTGATATGACTAATCGATTTTCTAGTCTGTTTAATCTGAGCGAAGCCCAGGCGATTGAGATTTTAGACGGGCCTGCCGATGACTCGGACGAGGCGTCGAGTCGATATATTGCGGCGTCCCATCTGGTGAATTTTAATACGGAGCGGGCGATCGCGTCTCTAATGCGAGCGGCTAACAACACAGATCCTGATCTAGACAATCGGATCGTGCGGCGCAAAGCGGTAGAAAGCCTGGGTCGGCTGAAGGTAAAAGCAGCGTTACCAGCAATCAAAAATTGCCTGCACGACGAAGACAACTATCTGGTCGAAAACGCAGCCTGGGCGCTGGGTGAGATTGGCACAGACAACCCAGCCACGCTAGAGAAACTGGCGCAGCAGCTAGAGCGCCCCGACCAAAGCTATCGAACCATTATCCAAACTTTGGCCAAGTTAGGCTATAAACCCGCTGTCAAACGAATCAAGCCTTTTGCAAGTAGCGAAAGCGGACCGATTGCGAGCGCGGCACTTGCTGCACTCTATCAGCTGGAAGGGCGACGAAAGGGTGACGACAGCCTGATGGCAAAGGTATTGGGCTATCTGCAAAACCAGAATGTGAATGCGCGGCGCGGCAGCATTCAAGATCTAATTGATGCTGGCTATTTCAAGGCAATTCCAAATATTGCGCAGTGTCCGGTATCGATGGTGTTCCGGCTGCGAGGAATCAAGCTCTTGGCAAAGCAAGGAATTGAATCGGGGGCGATCGCATTTCCCCAAGTTCAGTCCTGGCTAGAAAAGACCCTGCGCGACCATCCCAAAGACGTGGCACTAGTCCATAGCTACAGCGCACCGCCTGCTATCGAGGGACTGATCCAAGAGCTGTATGGCACTGACTTTGGCCGCTGCTACCTCGGCAGCCAAACGCTGATAGACAGCTATGCCAAGACAGCCGCCCCGGCGCTGATCGAGAGCTATCGAACTGAAGGCTATAACGACTACGGCGCGCACTATCACATCATGCGGCTGTTCGGCTGGCTGAAGGTAACTGAAGCTTACGATCTGCTAGTAGAAGCGCTGCACAACAAGGCTCCGCAGTTTCAGAAATCGCGAGTGGCGGCGGCGATCGCATTAGGCGAACTCGGCAATCCTGCGGCCATTAACGAGCTGAAAACCGCGACGACTGTCCCTATCTGGGATTTGCAGTATGCAGCAATTTTGGCTTTAGCTCAGCTAGGCGTTTCCGTCGGCGAATTAGGCATAGAGTCTACCGATTGGCTGGTTCAAGAAAAGCTCAATTCTTTGTAGTGTTGTAGATGTCAGCAGCGAATTTTAGGACGCCTAGCTATGTCAGCGATGTCAATTTTTCATCAGTTTTTTGATAGCTGCGTCGGGAGCTGGGATTCTGAGCGGACCTATCACTATTTGAGTGAGGGGGCAATAGAGCGATCGCACACCGAATTTCGCGTTCAGCCGCTCACTACCGACAAGAAGGCCAAAGTTCTCTCAGACAATAGCTTTACCGATGGCGCAGACCTAAGCTACTGCCCTGGCTTTCATCTGATCTTTCACACCGTCTCTGAAGCAGGCGTCGTCAAAGATCAGTCGTTGAATCTAGCCTTTGTGCCTAACGACGAGACGATCGGTAACGACGACTTTTTGGTAGGGGCTTATTTACGCGATCGCGCCTACGAAGAAGACCGCCCGATCATCTCCGACTTTCGCTTCGACGCTCGTACCCGCGAGCTACTGATGACCACCCGCTACACCCGCATCATCTCCGTCGACTCGATCACCTTGATCAACCCGCAGATGCGCATTCGCCGCATCTTCAACTACATCCGTCCACCCGAAGGTCAGCCGCTAGACAAGCTGGCTCTCGTCGGCTTTGGCGTCGAGCAAAAGAAACTGGTAAATCTGTATAGGCAGGCAGCTTTTCCAGATTCTGTGCAATAATTGAAAACTGCATTGACACAAAGTTCTTCGTTCTTCCAGCAATCATGGCAAAAGGCGTCCGTCTCGTAATCACACTCGAATGTACCGAGTGCCGCACTAATCCCGACAAACGCTCCAATGGGGTTTCGCGCTACACCACCCAAAAGAACCGTCGCAACACGACTGGTCGGATGGAGCTGAAGAAGTTTTGTACGCACTGCAACAAGCACACCGTTCACAAAGAAATTAAGTAGACCCAGAGATCGACAAGCTAAGGATATAGAGAATAAAAAGTTATGGCTTACTTCCGCCGTCGGGTTTCCCCGATCAAACCAGAAGAAAAAATCGACTACAAAGACGTCGATCTGCTCCGCAAGTTCGTGACTGAGCGCGGTAAAATTTTGCCTCGCCGTATCACTGGTCTGACCTCAAAGCAGCAGCGCGATCTGACCAAGGCAATCAAGCGGGCTCGCGTCGTCGCTTTGCTGCCATACGTTAATGAAGACGGCTAACTGCTTAGCTAGGCTCCGTGCCCAGCGAAAGAACCTGTGTCGGACAAACAAATAAATATCAAGCTATCTGCATCAGGCAAAGACTCGTTTCTTTTGTCTGCTACTTTGACTAGTAGCGCAGGTAGCTTTTTTGCGAAATGATTTTTGCGAATATCTTTGCAAAATAGCGACCACGCAATCGAAACTCACACCAAAGAATCCGTGGAAAAGGGAACGCTCGTAGAATTCAAGCTGAAGGGCTTGCCACATCTAGCCGTCGCCGATAGGCCAGAGGGTAAAAAGAACTGGGTTCTGATCGATCAGCGAGGTCAATCGCACACGATTCATCCTCGGCAAATTATCTACGAGGTCAGCAGGGCTAGCTACGAGCCGACTGAGATCGAAGACTTTGTAACAGAGGCGGAGGAGTACATTGATCCCGACAGCTTAGAGGTAGCGTGGGAGCTGCTGCTAGAGCTAGAAGATTCAGCCACACCGGACTCTTTGGCCCAGCTATTGTTCTCAGATCAGAGCCCGCCGCTGTGCTACGCAGCGCATCGGCTGCTGAGCGAGGACAAAATATTTTTTAAGCAAAAGGGCGATCGCTACGAGCCTCGCCCTGCCAGTCAAGTCGAAGAGCTACAGCACAAGATCGCTCGCGAGGCCGCTAATCAGGCAGAGCGAGAAGGGTTTTTGGCGCGGATCAGGGCGGGGCTAGCGGGTGAGACGGTTGAGTGGGAAAAGAGCGATCGCCCTCAGCTAGAAATTGTCGAACGCTACGCCCTACTAGGCGACGAATCCAGTCAGAAAAATGCCGCCCAAGAGCTGCTCAGCGATCTAGATCAAGACAAATCTCCCGAAGCCGCCTTTGACTTTCTAGTCACGCTAGGACTGTGGGATCAGCACGAAAACCTAGCCCTGCGCCGTCGTCAGATTCCGACTGAGTTCCCCGCTGAGGTTAGCGAGCGAGTAGCTCAAATCATTGAATCACCGCCTGCCGAATCTCAGGACGGTTCCTTCGAGACAGAAGAACGCATTGATCTTACTCACCTGAAGCTCTATACCGTAGACGATGAAAGCACTCGCGAGATAGACGACGGACTCAGCTGTGAAACCCTACCCGATGGTCGTCACAAGCTGTGGATTCATATCGCCGATCCGACTCGGTGGCTCGATCTTGGCGACATCCTAGAGACCGAAGCCCGGAGGCGCTGCACCACCGTGTATCTGCCCACTGGCGTCATTCCGATGTTCCCTTTTGAACTGGCCGCTGGTCCGATGAGCCTGGTCCAGGGAAAAGTCTGTAACGCGCTGAGCTTTGGCGTGGTGCTAGCAGACGACGGCAGCATCGCCGAATACAGCATTCAGCCTAGCCGCGTGAAGCCCACCTACCGCCTCACCTACGAAGACGCCGATGAAATGATTGAGTTAGGCGTACAAGCTGAAAGTGAACTGCTCGAACTTTTTGAACACTCAAAGCAGCGTTTAGCCTGGCGGAGAGCGCAAGGCGCAATCAGCATCCATCTACCAGAATCAGTCATCAAAGTTACCGACGACACCATCACCATTGACATTCTAGAGTCCTCAAACTCTCGCGAAATGGTTGCCGAGATGATGATCTTGACGGGTGAAATAGCCGCTCGCTATGGCGAAGAGAATCAGATTCCGCTGCCCTTCCGTAGCCAGCCGCAGCCCGAACTTCCACCCAAAGAAGAGCTAATGCAGCTCGAAGCTGGATGGGTGCGCGACTCTGCCATTCGCCGCTGCATGACCCGCAGCGAGATGAGCATCACCCCCGCCCGTCACGCCACCCTTGCCTTAGATCGCTATTGCCAGGTCACCTCCCCTATCCGACGCTACACCGATCTGATGGGTCACTTTCAGATCAAAGCTCACCTGCGAGGGGTAGAACTTCCCTTCACGCCGACAGAGATGCCCGAAATTATCGCCAGCGTCTCCAACGCCGCCTACGAAGCCACGATGGTAGAGCGGCAGACCAAGAAATACTGGGCAATCGAATATCTAAAACGACAGGACGAAGAGAATCCAGGACAGCCCTGGGATGTCGTCATGGTGCGCTGGTTACGAGAGCACGAAGGATTAGGTCTAATTATCTTCGAAGATTTAGGTCTAGAATTTGTGATGCGTTTTGATCGGACTGTGGAAATCGGTGAGCGCTTGACCATTCAGGTAAGCTACGC
>CAVYWR010000026.1:0-166819 GCA_963772185.1 uncultured cyanobacterium
AATGCCTCCTGCCACCGCTCCTCTCTACAATCATCCGCTGCCCGATATTGAAACCTGGCTGACCACACAGGGCTGTCATCGCGACAGCGACAATATCAGTCAGTGGCGATTTTCTAGCACAGGATGGACTGCTGAACTGCTGCTAGACCTAGATTCTGTTGTGGTCTACTATGCCACCAGTGACGGTAAAACGGTTCAGCGCAGCTTCAAATACTCGCTTAGCCGCAGCGACTTAGAGAAAGTGATCTTCTCAGGGCCGTAGGTTTACCGTAGATTCAGGGCTTCGAAGCTAGGGTCTTGTCTCTGCCGCTAGAAGTACTTTTCGCAGGTATCGTCGGCGCAGGTAGCTTGGTTTGCGGTGTAGTCTGAGGTGTAGGTCTGGTCTCTTTTACCAAAGAGCTTGTAGCGGTTGTCTCTGACGAATTCGTAGGTGCGATCGCCCCCTGCCTTCATTCCAGGCAGCGCTCGGTACGCCTGCACAAACAGCGCTCCCATTGGCAGCAGTCGTCCGATCTCTTCAGCCGCGTCGCTGCCCTGCCATCGCCGCTCAGCTGAGCCGCCTGCTGCTGGTGCGATCAGTATCATTCCCATTTCGCAATCGGCTGCGGTTACGCCAAAGCGCGATAGCGTTGCTGCGTCCTGCATCGGCACATAGCTAAACTGCTGACCAGCGTCCAGCTTTTCCAATAGCTGCACTAACGTCACACACAAATTGCAGTTGCCGTCATAGATCACAACATACATAGGAATCTTGCCTTTAGGTGTCTGTGCATTATCTTCGTGAGGGTCTCTCTGCGAAGTGATGTATTTCAAAATACATAGAAAGAATGACAAAGATGTAATTCTAGGCGAACTGTTCCTTAACCTACCCTTTACTTTCTGTCGGTAGCTTTCAGTCAGAATGCGACTGTGTAATTGCTTAACGACCACAAACCAATGCGCACAGATGGTGAGCATTTTTCAACCGGAATTCAAGGAGTAATAGGTTCCATGCAACGTTTTGCCCAAATTAGAAAATCTGTCGCGAGCCCAGCCCGTCTCGCTTATTCTCTCTCTATTCTAGCGCTAACCGCTAGCCTTGCAGCCTGCGGTGGTACAGCCACTACAGAAGATCCCGCTGCTGATGCAGGCGCTGCCGATGCTGGTTCAGGCGTATCTGGAGACATCCAAATTGACGGTTCTAGTACCGTGTTTCCTATCTCCGAAGCGATGGCAGAAGAGTTTCAAATCGCTAACCCTGATACTCGCGTAACAGTGGGCGTTTCTGGTTCTGGCGGTGGCTTCCAAAAGTTCTGCGGGGGCGAAACTGATATCTCAAACGCCTCTCGCCCTATCAAAGAAGAAGAGGTTGCGCTTTGCGATGAAGCGGGCATTGAGTTTATCGAGGTGCCTATCGCCTATGACGGTATTACCCTAGTCACCAACTCCGAGAATGACTGGGCTCAGTGCTTGACAGTTGAGCAGCTAAACACTATGTGGTCTCCTGAAGCAGAGGGCACTGTTACTAACTGGAATCAGATCGACCCTTCTTACCCAGACGAGCCGCTAGAGCTGTTTGGCCCAGGTACTGATTCAGGTACGTTTGACTACTTTACCGAAGAAGTCAACGGTGAAGAAGGCGCTAGCCGTGGCGACTATACTGCGAGTGAAGACGACAACGTGATTGTGACTGGCGTTGAATCTACTGGTGGCGGTCTAGGCTACTTTGGCTACGCATACTACGAAGAGAACCAAGACCAGCTCAAATCTGTAGAGATTGAGAACGAAGCAGGTGAGTGTACAGCGGCTTCTCGCGAAACAATTGCGGATGGTTCCTACAATCCGATGTCTCGTCCTTTGTTCTTCTACGTGAAGAAGGAAGCTTACGACACCAAGCCTCAAGTAAAGGCGTTTGTCGACTATCAGCTAGATTCTGCAAACGGTGAGCTAGTCCAAGAGGCTGGTTACATCACTCTGCCAGACGATGCGCTAGCCGCTTCTAAAGCGCGCGTAGATGAAGGCAAGTTGGGCAAAGACCCTAGCTAGATTAGCGGGTTTGATTTGAAGGATGGTCGGACAGGCAGTTTTGCTGTTCCGACTATCCGCTTTTTGTTGCAGTTAACGCAGATCTGAGGTTTCTTTCATGACGGCAAATATTACGGGCGATATCGCACCTGGCAGCTGGAATCCGAAGCGCGATCGCGCCAAACTAGTCGAGACCATTGTCAAGATTATTTTCGGCGCATTCGCCGCCATCTCAATCTTCACAACGATTGGTATTCTCGGTACCCTGATCTTTGAGACAGCTGCCTTCTTTCAAGAAGTTTCAATCGTTCGATTCCTTACCGAAACCCGCTGGACGCCGCTGTTTGCCAGTAAGCAGTTCGGTATCTTTGTGCTAGTTAGCGCCACCGTTATGATCGCGGTGATTTCTGTTTTAGTGGCGCTGCCGCTAGGATTACTGTCCGCTATTTGCCTGAGTGAATATGCCAGTCCTGGAGTGCGGAAGATCCTCAAGCCAATTCTAGAAATCTTGGCTGGCGTTCCTACCGTTGTGTACGGCTACTTTGCTCTATTGACGGTTACCCCTTTCCTACAGACATTCCTACCGAACCTGCAAGGCTTTAATGCGCTCAGCGCTGGCCTGGTACTCGGCGTGATGATCACCCCGCTAGTGGCCTCACTGAGTGAAGATGCCCTCTACTCGGTTCCGCGTAGTCTCAAAGACGGTTCATACGCGCTGGGCGCAACCAAAAGAGAAACGGTGGTTTCAGTTATTTTGCCAGCAGCGGTCTCAGGAATCGTTTCTTCTTTAATCCTCGCGGTATCAAGAGCGGTGGGTGAAACCATGATCGTAACGCTCGCGGCGGGTGCGAACCCCACGTTAGGATTCAACCCTTTCGTTCCGGTGATGACGATGACCGCGTTTATTGTGCAGATCACCGCAGGTGATGCCCCTCACGGCACAATCGCGTACAAGACTCTTTTTGCTGTCGGGATGACTCTGTTCTTGATGACCTTTGCACTAAACATCTTCAGCTTTTGGTTCGTTCGCCGCTTCCGAGAAAAGTACGACTAGAGCAATACGACTAAACGGTAAGGTTCTAGAAAGAACGGGAAAAACAAGGCTTAAAAGAACAAGATTCACCCACAAGATGCAGAGCTAAGGCTATCGAAATGGAAACGAATATCTCCTCTCGCCCCCAAAGAAACGCGCCGCAAGATACCAAGAAGAGCAACTTCTCAATTAATCTCGATAGGCGCTACACCATAGACAAAATATTCAAGGCCGCCGCTTGGGGCGCAACCATTGTCTCAGTCGTTATTTTGTCGTGGCTACTACTCACCATCCTTACGGACGGATTAAGCACGCTTAACTGGAACTTTATCACTAGCTTCCCTTCTCGCAGAGCGGAAAGAGCGGGCATCATCGCGGCCCTGACGGGAACGGTCTGGCTAATGTGCCTGGTCGCGCTGTTTGCCTTCCCAATCGGAGTAGGCGCTGGTATCTATCTAGAAGAATTTTCAGAAGACAACTGGTTCACGCAGCTCGTAGAAATCAATATCGGTAATTTAGCTGGCGTACCTTCGATTATCTACGGGCTGTTGGGTTTAGCGGTTTTTGTCAGAATTATGGAGCCCATTACCGGCGGACGCAGTGTGCTGTCTGGCGGTTTGACGGTGTCCCTACTAATTTTACCTATTGTAATTGTGGCGACTAGAGAAGCGCTGCGAGCGATTCCTAACAGTCTGCGACTGGCAGGCTATGCGCTAGGTGCGACCCGTTGGCAGGTCGTTCGCAGCCATGTGCTACCAGCGGCGCTGCCCGGTATTCTCACTGGGATGATTTTGGCACTTTCGCGGGCAATTGGCGAAACGGCTTCGCTGATTGCAGTAGGCGCAGCCGTCTTTATCTCCTTTTTGCCGGAGGGTCTGACTAGTCAGTTTACGGCCATGCCGATTCAAATCTACAACTGGATTAGCCGCCCTCAAGACGAGTTTCACTACATCGCTGCCTCAGGCATTATTGTGTTGATGTCGGCTCTGCTGCTGATGAATGGACTGGCTATCTATCTACGTAACCGATTTCAGCAAGAGAAGCTATAGGTCTTGCTTCACGTCCTAGCAACTCGTATCCCAACAAGCTGAGCTTTGGTTTTTCGACTTCTTTCCAGCTGAGGCTTCAAATCTACCCCTCGGTCTCAGCGGCTTTTTTCTCTAACTACTGTCTCTTACTCCTGTATCACTATGGCTTCGCCTACACCGTCTAGTTCCATCTCAGCCGTTGCTGAGTCTAAAACCATTGCCCTCAAGGCTGAAAAGGTTTCGGTCTACTACGGCAACAATCTAGCCGTCAAAGATGTCTATCTCGACATTCCTGAGCACGAGATTGTGGCATTTATCGGGCCTTCTGGCTGTGGTAAAAGTACAATTTTGCGCTGTTTCAACCGGATGAACGATCTTATCCCTATTGCCCGGGTGGAAGGTCGTATCCTATTCGACGGTGAGGAAATCAGCGGGAAGAAAATGGACCCGGTGGAGCTGCGTCGCCGGGTAGGGATGGTTTTTCAAAAGCCGAACCCTTTCCCAAAATCTATCTATGACAACATCACTTTTGGTGCGAAAATCAACGGCTACCAGGGTGACTATGATGAGCTCGTAGAGCGCTCTTTGCGCGGTGCGGCGCTGTGGGATGAGGTCAAGGACAAGCTGAAAGAAAGTGGACTGGGTCTTTCGGGTGGGCAGCAGCAGCGACTGTGTATTGCGCGGGCGATCGCAATCGAACCCGAGGTCATCTTGATGGACGAACCTTGCTCAGCCCTAGACCCTATCTCTACTATCAAAGTAGAAGATCTGATGCACGAACTGAAGGAAAAATACACCATCGTAATCGTGACGCACAACATGCAGCAGGCGTCTCGGGTCTCTGACCGGACTGCCTTCTTCAATGCGGTCGCTACTGACAAAGGCGGCAAGATGGGCTATCTCGTCGAGTACGACAAGACTGAAGCTATCTTCAGCAACCCCAAAGAAGAATACACTCGCGACTATGTTTCTGGTCGCTTTGGTTAGGTCTAGCCGCTAATTGAGGGGGCTAAGTCGATTGTTTGGAGGCGCAAAAATGCGCCTCTTGTTGTTTCTAGAAAGTATGCGTCGGAATATTCCTTAGCGCTGTAGAACCAAGAAAATCGCTTGAAAGCTGCCAATTACAAACCCCAGTATTCCACCTAGATTTACAATCGCTTGCAGCTCACTACGCACAATCCCTTGAATTGCGCCTTCTAGCTCTTTGGGCGACGTAGCATTTACCCGATCAATAATCACCTGATCAATATTTAGAATTGGAATCACCTGCACCACGATAGATTCTAAATCTCTTTCTAGGTAGCGCTCTAATATCAGCGCTAGCTCCTGACTAACCGATCCTAGTGAGTTTGTCATCACTTCGGAGGATTGCAGGCGGTTGATCAACTGAAGCGCTAGGCTCTCCCAGTTAATCGAAGTGCTGAGTGACTGTAAAAGATCAGCGCCATTCTCTTTTAGGTAGGTTTTGATCGTTTGCCTCAGCGTTCGTCTTAGCTGCCTGACAGTCGCAACGGGGAGCTCTTGCAAGGAGAACTGCTGTAGCCATCTTTGCAATCGTACTTTGACGCCTAGCGCCGCCGTGAGTTCAGCAATCCGAGCGTTGCTCTTAACCGGTTCTTCTACGCAGACTGTGCGCAGCCGGGTCAGCGCGTTGCGCACGCCAAAGATATTGGCTACGACCCAATAGGTACCGCTGGTCTTTGCCCGTAGCGTTTCATCAATGACCTGGATATTGTAATCAGTGAGAAAATCCACCAATAGCTGACGGACTCTATCGGGTGGCAGCAGTCCATTAACCATCCAGTCAGAGATCTGCGCGGCCTGCGCTTCGCTGAGCTGAAAGTCGAGCAGCACCTGGTCAAAAATTTGGTTGATTTGCGTCTCTAGGAAATCGTCGCGCCTAGACCAGACTCGCAGCAGTCTAGGCAAAGACTGTCCTACCAGATCTTGTAAAACGTTGCCAACAATCTTGGCAGTTTTAGTTTGCGTATTGCCCTGTACCTGCTCTAGCGCTAGCTGTAGCAGCCAGCGGATGGCTGTTTCGATTCTTTCGGTCTGTAGCAGGCGGCGCGCTAGCCGCTGTAGTTCTTCTGGGGTGAGGAGCGATCGCATGATCACATCCGACACCTTCTTCGCCAGCCGCTGCTGGTTACTCGGAATTAGCCCAGGCGTAAACGGCAGCCGCCTACCCAAAAAATACTTCGCTCCATATGGGCGAAACAGCATCTTGATTGCAATATCGTTTGTGAAATAGCCAATCACACCGCCCAGTACTGGCGGCAGCAGCACTATCCACAAATTCACCCCTGCCATATGGTTTGTTATCCTCTACCTGGTCGCGACTAGGACGCCCATCATTCCGCCTGCAATAGGATAATGAACCGTATGGGTAAATCCAGCAGCCTTGGCTAACGCTACCTGCTCAGCCCCTGGCGGAAAGCGATCGACGCTAGGCCCAATGTAAGCATACTCCTCCTTCATCCCTAAGTTCTCTGCCGCCGGAACGACGATGGTGTCTAGATACCACTTTTGAAACTGAATTACGAGTGGATTGGTCGGTGAGTGAAAGTCCAGGATCGCTGCTGTAGCGCCAGGTTTCAGCACGCGGCGCAGTTCGCCCAAACCCTTGGAAATATCCGTTAGATTGCGTAACCCATAGGCCATTGTGGCAGCATCAAAGCTATCGGATGCGAAGGGAAGAGAGAGTGCATCTGCCTCTACCCAATCAATGCGGCGCTGTAGGTAGGGGGATCTGTGGGATGCGATCGCCAGCTGCTTCGACTGAAAAGTCCGCGCCCGTCACCCGGCCACTTTTTCCTACTCGCCTAGCCAGCAACAGCGCTAGATCGCCACTGCCACAGCACAGATCCAGGCAGTGCATTCCTTCAGCCGCTCTACTCCACTGCACGGCCATCTGCTTCCACACCCAGTGCAAACCCAGACTCATCTCCTGGTTCATCTGGTCATACTGCGGCGCAATGCGATCAAACAGCCGCCGAATCCGATCCGCCTCCGGTTGAGTCGGTGAACTCAGCGGCGAAGAGCCCGAAGGTCAATGCACTATAGTTATCAGTCATTCATCGATAGAGCCATACCCTGGCACCCAAAAGCTTCTTTCAGCATAGGTGCTATCGAGGCTAAATCACGGCTGCTTTCAAGCTGAGTGCGATTTGAGGCACGATTAGATCTAGCAGCTGCACGACATCGTCAAGCGTCTTGTAAGGGGTCATCCACTGAAAAGAAAACGCGCCCAGGATGCTGCCCCGGTACAAAATAGGTGTCGTCAAATGGCACTGGGTGCCGTCGCGATAGAGCGCTTTGCTAGACAGGCTTTCGTCCGACTGGATATCAACAAACGTTTGGCTCTGCTGAGAGCTGATTGTTTCTATCACCGACTGATTAGCCTTTACTTTATCGATATCTACCAGGCCATAGCTGCCAACGCTATTTCCTTCCTTCAGCAGCAGCGCACAGGCATCCGCATTCAGAATTTCACCCAGCCCGTTCGCCAAATATTGTAAGGCTTCTTCCTTTTGCATAGACTGAGCCGCAATCTGGCCGACTATCACCATCATTTTCGACTGCTTCTCAGCTTTGTGTAGCTCTGCGCTCTGCCCTTTTAGTAAGTCGTAGGTTGCTGAGGCTTTATCAACAACGAACTTCAGCTCATCAGGATCCCACGGCTTAGTGATATATCGATAGACCTGCCCCGCGTTGATCGCTTCGACCAAATCTTCCACGTCAGTAAATCCGGTTAGAATTATTCGAACAGTATCTGGAAAATCCGGTACCGTTTTACTCAAGAACTCTGTCCCTTTCATCTCTGGCATTCTCTGGTCAGAAATGATCACCGCGACTTCTCCCTCGTCCGATAGAATTTTGAGTGCTTCTATCCCACTTTCTGCTTTTAGCACCTTGAAGTCGCGGCGGAAGGTCCGAAAAAGCAGATCCAAATTGTCTGGCTCATCATCGACAACTAGCATACGAGGCTTCTTCGAATGCTGACGACTAGCCAAGGTCAAGGGACTCAGGATGCTCATAGGGTCTGGCCTAATTCAAAGAGAAGTGGGTAGCTGAACTGCGCGTAAAGCAATCAGGTTAATCTTTTTTCAGTAAGCCCATCGACCTGATAGAAGTAAACAGGGCTTCTATGCCATGAAACTGGTTAACAGCGCTTCAAACTGCTACTACTTGCTAACAGCAGGCTTCACTTCTAGAAGCTCTACTACGTTCCCATCTGGATCTTTGACAAACAGCGCCGCTCTGCCAGATGAGCTCATTTGAAAGGGAACGTTTCTTTCAATAAGTGAGCGTTTAATCGTGCTGAGATCGGCGATCGCAAAAGTCACATGGGGATGCCGTCCCCACTTCTCTTCTCTAACCGGATTCGCAGCCCACTCGCTCACAATCAGATGTAGCTGAAAGTCTCCAATCTGATACCAGCTACCGGGAAAGCTTAGCTGTCTGCCTATCTTTTTTAGTCCAATTATCTCCGTATAAAAGCGGTCAGATGTCTCTAGATCGCTTACTTGCACAGCGACATGTAGCGGATACAAAATATCAACCATCTCTATTGCCCAATAACTCACTCGTCTATTATCTACGCTATGAAACTATGGATGTGGATCGTCAGTCTGTTGACCGCCGGAGTGCTAGCTGAGGTTGTTTTGCGCTTTGGCTACGGGTTCGGGCGTCCACCGCTGTATGTAGGCGATCCTTCTATCGGATATAGACTCGCCCCCAATCAGCAAATCCGTCGGTTTGGTAACCGGATTCTCATCAACCAGTACTCCATGCGAGCTGGCGAAATCTCACCTTTGCCAGCACCTGACCAGTTCAGGCTACTGTTGCTTGGTGACTCGCTTGCAAATGGCAACTGGTGGACAGATCAAGCTGATATTCTCTCTGAACTGATTGCCCGAGACTTGCAGCCGTCGCTACCGACACCTTATACCGAAGTAGAGCCACTCAACGCCTCAGCTAATTCTTGGGGACCGCGCAACCAAACAGCCTATCTACAGCGCTACGGTACTTTCGGCGCGACTGTGCTAGTGCTGTTGCTCAATACCGACGATCTGTTCGGAACTCAGCCTACCGATTTGCAGGTCGGCAAGGATCGCAGCTACCCAGATCGCAATCCGCCGTTTGCGATCGCTGAATTGCTAAGCCGGTTAGTCAGGCGCAGCTCGTCTGTTCCTGGGCTAGAAGAAATTCAAAATGAGGGGGGCGATCGCGTCGGTAAAAATCTTAGCGCTATCGATCTAATACATCAGCAAGCAACCGCAGAAAACGCAGAGTTCTTACTAGTACTCTCTCCTTTAAGAAGAGAGATTCCTATTCCCAAAGACTACGAAATCGAAGCTAGATCGCGCCTGCAAAGCTGGACAATAGAAAATAATATCCTATACATAGATCTCCTTCCTACTTTCCAGAATCATCCAAACGTAGATAGTCTTTACAGAGACCACATTCACCTAAGCACGATAGGCAATCAGCTGGTCAGCAGCAAAATTGCATCTGAAATTGCCTTACTATTTCTTTGATCTGTACTGCTAGATAGCTACTAGTGACTGGCAGCGATAGGCGTTAGGGGCTCTAGTGCTATTCTTAGATCTGCCGAAGACTTCCAAGCCTTGCCGTCTAGCGCCATCTGTTCGATCAAGCTAGCTAGCCGAAGCGCCTTTAGCGCCTGCTTCCCACCCACAGAAGGTTGATACCCACCTCTAACGCAGTGAACAAAATGCTCTAGCTCTGCGTGGAGAGGCTCTGTATTGCTAGTGTACACCTGCTCGATTAAGCCATCTTGACGGTAGAGAACCTGTCCGTAATCCGCCATACAGTTCTCAGTCGTTTGTCTATGGATCTCGATTTTGTTATTCAAAAAATCTGCCTCCGTCAAAGACTGACGACAGTGGGCAGAAATCTTTCTAATCTTTCTGTGAGTTACCTTGCTAGCTGTCACTGTCGCCACAATGCCATTGGCAAATCCCAAAGTCGCCGTTACGTAATCTAAGTAAGGTGAACTAGCGCCTTTGCTGCCGCTAGCAGTCAGCTCCACAACGGTTGAGTTAGCCAGCTCCAGGATCAAATCAATATCATGAATCATTAAATCGAGCACAACCGAAACATCGTTAGCTCGCTTAGAATATGGGCTCATTCGGCGTGCTTCAATCGCTAGCACCTCTTCAGTCTTTAAGACGTTGTGTAGCTCTTTGAACGCTGGATTGAATCGTTCAATATGACCCACTTGTAGAATGCAGTTTAGATCTGCCGCAGCATTCACTAAAGATTCTGCTTCGCTAATGCTAGCGGCAATAGGCTTCTCAATCAGCACGTGCACCCCTGCTCTCAAACAAGCCATGCCTACAGAATGGTGTAGTCGGGTAGGCACCGCCACACACACGGCATCCACATGTGCTAACAGCTTGTGGTAGTCATCGAAATAGTGAATTTGATATTTGCTAGCCGTTTCAATACCCAGCTCAGCGTTAATATCTGCAACGCCTACTAACTGGATGCCTTTGATCATTGAGAGCACTCGAACATGGTGCTGGCCCATGTTGCCAATACCAATCACCCCAACTTTAATAGGGTCAGACTGGTTGCGATGGTAGGGTCTAGTATCGGCAAGGGATAATAACTGACTCTGCATGGCCTGCACCTTTTAACAATGATGGCAATTGTTCTAGTGCAAAGGAACCTGCGCAGAACTATCCATAGTGTAAACATTACTATAGAAGTACTTACTTAGATGTCTTTTCCTGGACAGTTCGTCAGCCGCCTTAGACGTTTCCTATGTGATCTCTGCTTCCTTTTAGGCTATCTCTCAGTATGGAGCTGAGCTGACCGTTTGACATTAGCTGATGTGCCTAGATTACTTCGTACTAGTGCTCTCCCCGGTCGATGAATCTTTATTTGAGTAAGCTTTGGTCCTTCTGCGGCAGTCACTGTCAGTTCTATGTCTCGGTAGGTTAGCCGTTCATTGACCTGTGGTATCTTCTGTAGCTCAAAAATAACAAAGCCGCCTAGCGTTAGATAGTTTTCACTAGTCGGTAGGGCTAAAGCGAGCCGTTCATTGACCTCTTCTAGATCGGTTCGAGCCGGGAAGATCACAGTATGACTATCTTTGTAGATAATTTGTCCGCTAGATTCTGTGCTTGCCGCCTCACCCATGATCTTAGCGGTTAAGTCTTGAAAGGTCACAATACCCGCAGTCCCACCATACTCATCGACTACAATTACCATCTCTTTCGCCGTCTGCTGCATCTGTATTAGCAGGTCACTCAATGGCAGTGTTTCGGGGACTACTTTCGCAGGCATGATCCAAGGTTTTATAGAAGACTGCGCAGTTAGCTCTCCTCTTGAAAGCGGAACTGCCAGATCGCGAAAGTTAATCATACCCAGGATATTATCTAAAGACTCTCCTGTGACCGGATATAGGGAGTGTTTAGAATCAACAATCTCATCTAGGAGATCTTGAAAGGTTGCCTCTTGAGAAATTGATGCGATTTGCGTTCGCGGCACCATGATCTCCTCAACGAAGGCGGCGCGAAATTCAAAGACGTTGCTGAGGATCTCGCGTTCGCCTTTTTTTAGCTCAGGGACTTCTGTAGCAGTGTTGATCAGCAGTCTGAGCTCTTCGGGGGTAACGCCGCCATATCGCCCAATGTTGTTCTCTTTTATCCCTACAGCAGAAAGTAAGAAAGTAGTTGACTGATTGAGCAGCCATACAAATGGATGGAGCAGGCGAGCAATAGTGAGGCTAGGTGGACCCAAAAAGCGCGAGATCTGTTCAGGATAGCTGAGGGCAACTGATTTTGGACAAAGCTCACCTAGCACAATCTGTAGATAAGCCAGTAGCAAGAAAGCCAAAGGCAAAGCAATAGAGTGCGATAAAAATTGGGTCAGTCCATCAGAAATGGGGAGCCTGGCCAGCCAGTGAATAATCAGCGCGGCCATTGTGTGCTCACCGATCCAGCCTAGGGCCAAGCTGGAAAGCGTGATGCCTAGCTGAGTCGTAGAGAGCAGGCTGTTGAGCTTGCGTTGGAGCTTTTGGACAGTTTGAGCTTGGGTGTCTCCAGATGCGGCGAGCTGGTTGATGCGCGATCGCCTAGCCGACACAATAGAAAATTCTACTGTCACAAAAAAAGCATTGAGAAAAATTAAAGCCACCACCGATAGCAACCGGACGACGATCTCCGTCCAAGTCAGCAGCGGCTGAATCTGAAGTAGCACAGCAGAAGGCAATGATAGTCAGCTCTCGATCAAGACAGCACAGAAAAGCCAATTTAAACGAACTTGTCTAGTCACGTCTATGCGAAAGTGTCTGTTCAAGCACTAGTTCCCACCGTCAGTCATACGGGTGTTTACATCGCTAATAATTTTATCTTCATCTAGCAGAACTAATCCATCCTTTTGATCGCCGGTGCGATTGGCGGTAACAGCGTTAGAAGGTCTTGTTTCAGGCTGACGAACTCCGCTGAGGGCCTGGCGACCGATTGCATAGCCCCATGAAGAGCTGACAATACCAGAGCCAAACATCAGCGTCAGTAGAATGAGTGTGAAGGCAACGGCTGGATTAATCTTCATAGAAATTCGTGCTGTGTTGCTAAAGGATACCTACAAAAAGGCACTTGCTTAAAAAATTAAGTGTATCAACATTTTTTGGGCTAGTGTGCCGATCGAGCAATGGTCAAGATAGTATATTAAGCAAGAGACCAGGGTTGGCCGAGCGGATTAGGCAGCGAACTCATAATTCGCCCCAGGCAGGTTCAACTCCTGCACCCTGGATGTTTCCTTTAATCCCAGCCAAGCAGTCAAAGAGAAGCTCTGATAAAATTCCCCCTTCTAGATGAAAAATCTAGAAGGGGGAATTTTTGTTGACAGCGCCACAGATTGTTACAAGCTAAGAGACTATTGCCTACCTACTAGGTAGTGGTTCAAAGTTGAGCTCGCTGCCGACAACGCGGCTATCAAACTGAGATGCTGGCAATAGCTGTACTGAGGTGGTGTAGGGATTGGGCAAATCGGGAACACGTATGGTTGGCGTGTTCTGAGTCTGCAAGATCAGCAGTTCGCTGTATGCGCCAGATATCGACTCAGCATCCCGGCTGATCCGATTCTCTGGAAAACCACCGAATCCGGTGATAAAGCTGACCTGGCTCCTGATCGAACGATTGCGAAAGTAGTCTCCAGAGCGATTTTCTGCAATGTCTTCTAAAGTGTTTAGGACTGTCTGAGGCTCCTGCGCACTGGCCGCTGGCGCAAATACTGTAGCTAGTACCAACGTACCAACTACTAACGTTCCGACCACACCCGGACGGCTTTTACAAGTGGTCTTTGATAAGCTCAGCTGTCTATAGGTCATGATCATCAGTTCCTTCAACATTTCTCTTAGAGTTCCCGACTCAAATAAGATCTTGATACCCGATACACTAATCTAGCCTTCCGCTAAGAAACGAGCCATGCCTACTTCTTCCACCGAGCCGACTGCTATCGATCTGACTACTGCTGATCTAGCTACTATTGACCTGGCTACGCTACGCCAAAACCTGCTTGAGCTGATTTGTCAGGTTGCCTACAAGGAGGGCGACTTTACCCTTTCCTCTGGGCAGAAGAGCGACTATTACATCAATGGTAAGCAAGTGACTCTGCACGCTCAGGGCGGGCTGATGGTGGCGCGAATTCTATTAGATATGCTGCCTGAAGATACTGCGGGTGTAGGTGGGCTGACTTTGGGCGCAGATCCTATGGTCAGCGCAGTGAGCGTTGCGGGTGCTTACGAAGGTAAGCCAGTAACGCCGTTAATCATCAGAAAGGAAGCTAAAGGTCATGGAACACAAGCCTATATAGAAGGGCCGATCCTGCCAGAAGGAAGCGTGATCGTCATCCTAGAAGATGTAGTGACAACGGGCGCTTCGGCGCTGAAGGCTGTCGAAAGACTAAGAGCAGCAGGCTATGTTGTTAATGAGATTTTGTCTTTGGTCGATCGGCAGCAGGGTGGCAGAGAACTCTATGAGTCCAAAGGGCTGAGCTTTCGGCCTGTTTTTACTATCGATCAGATCAAAGCTTACTGGCGATCGCGCTAGACAAGGCTATTCTCCTGTTACAAGCTCGCTGATCTAATGAAACACGCTGAAGAGCAGCCAAAGGGCACAAGATATTTCATGCCCTCTAACAATGCTCCAAGACCAATGCTCCAAGACCAATGCTCCAAGACCAATGCTCCAGGACGACGTTTCAAGCTGGTCGCTTTAAAGCGGTGTAGCAAACCCTACCGAGTCAAGACCTTCTTCTGGGCACCTTGCATTGCTTCAGCTATGGCGCGCACAACTGCGACCATTGCCAGCGGATCGTTGAGCTTATGAATCGCTGAACCGACACCGACGCCGGATGCGCCCGCTGCGATCGCCATTGGTGCAGTCACGTCAGAGAGCCCAGACGCGCACAAGACCGGTACCGAAACCGCATGGGAGATCGCATGAGCGGCTGCTAGCGTCGGTGCGGCCTTCTCAATTAGCCCTAGCGTGCCGCTATGAGTGGGGGCGCTGCTAGTTCCCCCTTCTGTCTGGATGATATCTGCGCCTGCTGCAACCAAAGCTTCTGCTAGCGCGACCTGCGCATCTAGCGTCAGAATATGCGGAACAGTCACCGAAAGTGGAATGGTTGGCAGCAGCGATCGCGTCTCTCTAGTCAAAGCCAGCACCTCGTCCGCTTCAAACCGACGACCCTGACTATAGAAAGCATCAAAGTTACCGATTTCGATCAGATCTGCGCCTGCTGCTACGGCTGCTACAAACCGCTCCGGCTCTACCGCAGAGACACAGATGGGCAAATCAATCAGACCGCGCACTAGTCTCACCAGCGCTGGGTCGGCAGCAATATCTACAAAAGTAGCACCTCCTCTTTGCGCCGCCACCGCCACATCAGCAACGTTGTGGTGATCGAGGTTTGTCAATCCGCTGATGATCTTAAGTGCAGAAGCAGTCTCTAGGGCATGCTGAAGGTCTTTTTTCTGATTCCACGACTGATTGGAAAGGGTCATATGAGTGCTCTAAAGAATTAAGTGTCTATGAAGAGTTACTTCCATATTCTGCCAGACGCCCTCCTCAACAAGACAAAAAGTGTAGTAGTATTAAAGACTGCGAAACAGAAGTTAACTTCTAAAGTAACTCTGGTAAGCAGCTCTGACGAACTGAAAATAGACTCGATTTATCATGCCAAAGCTCAAGACTCGTCGCGCCGCAGCAAAGCGCTTTCGCCTTAGCGGCAGTGGCAAAATCATGCGCCGCAAAGCCTTTAAGAACCACTTGCTAGAGCGCAAGAACCAGGATCGCAAGCGCAAGCTCTCCAAGATGGCCACTGTGCATGAGACTGACGTAGAGAACGTGAAGTTAATGATGCCTTACTTGTAAGGACCACAACGCAAAGCAGGATTCAACTCAATAGGAAAATTAGACCATGGCACGTGTTAAGCGCGGTAATGTAGCTCGCAAACGCCGCAAAAAAGTTCTTAAACTTGCAAAAGGCTTCAGAGGCTCCCACTCAAAGCTATTCCGCATCGCTAATCAGCAGGTAATGAAAGCCCTGCGGAATGCCTATCGCGATCGCCGCCGTCGTAAGCGCGACTTTCGCCGTTTGTGGATTGCTAGAATCAATGCAGCTGCTCGGCTCAACGGTACGACCTACAGCCGTCTGATGGGTGATCTAAAGAAGGCCGATATTCAGATCAACCGAAAGATGCTTGCTCAGCTAGCAGTACTCGATCCCGGCAGCTTTACCAAAGTAGTGGACGCCGCCTCTAGCAAGTAAGCTGTGTTGGATCAAAGCTGTGTCAGATCGAAGACGCTTACCTGATACAAAAACGGTAGTCAAAGATTAGGACCTGATGTGCGCAAGCTATTCGCAAGGGTTGGATTGATGCTAGGGGTAGCTGCCGCGCCCTTAGCATTTCTAATAGCTCCTGGTTTTGCCGCAGAGCTATCGGAAATTCGTGATCGCGGCTATCTCATTGTCGCGGTCAAAGACAACCGCCCGCCAATGGGCTTTCTCAACGTGGATGAGCAGCTCAGTGGGTTTGAGATCGACATCGCCCGCCGTTTAGCCGAAGACCTCTTAGGAGACGCAAACGCTGTAGAGCTGGTGCCTACTTCTAACATCGATAGGCTGAACGCGGTGATAGAAGATCGGGTGGATGTGGCGATCGCATCGCTCACCATCACAGAGCCCCGCCGCCGTATTATCAACTTCAGCGATCCCTACTATCTAGACGGAACTGCTTTTATAGCCCGGCTGCCGACCGCTGACATGCCCGCGATTGAGACTCTGCGAGATTTGCAGCTAGGCACCGTTGCTGTTCTAGATCGATCGAGTACAGTCGCTCAAGTACGCTACGTTCTACCTTCTGCGCAGCTAGTAGGTGTCAACACTTATTTAGAAGCACAGGCACTAGTCGCGGCAGGGACGGTAGATGCTTTTGCCGGTGATGCTTCTGTATTAACTGGATGGACTAGACTCGATGGTGCACTAGCGAGTCATTCCCTCTTGCCCAACCTGATTTCAGCAGAGCCGCTGGCCGTTGCTATTCCAAAGGGACAACGATATAGCCCGCTTCAATCAGCAGTAAATCAGTCGATTCAACGCTGGTATGCAGAAGGCTGGCTAGAGTCTAGATCTGAATTTTGGGGGTTGCCAGAAGGCGTGCTTCCTTCTGCTGTTGTGGATGAAGCTACGCCGTGATCGCTGGCGAGACTAGAAGCAGAAACTACTAAGAAGCCTAACCACAATCTGTTTGACCGGGCAAATTGCTCTAAAATGCCAACAGAGTGAAAAGCATTGTTAACGGCCAAGTAATCATATGGAAAATGGCAACTATCTAGTTGTTTATTTAGGAATTCTGCTAGTGCTGCTTAGCGTAGCGGCCTTTTTTGTTGTTAGACAGGTTTGGATTACTCGCCGTACGGAAGTCACCCTCTCCGATCTACAAACCAAACTGACAAAAGAGAAAGGAACTGCCCTCGAATATTACGAACTAGGCAGTCTTCTATTGGATAAAAAGCTCTATGCGCAGGCGTCTGTCTACTTAAAAAAGGCGTTGAAGGGGCTATCTGATGAAGAAGCCGAAAATGCAGTTCTAGTTCATAACGCCTTGGGCTACTCCTATTTCGCTCAAGACCAGTTTGATCTGGCCATTCGCCAGTACAACGAGGCTTTGAATATTCGGCCAGACTACGTGACTGCGCTCAATAACTTGGGCCATACCTACGAGCGTAAACAGCTGATGCCGCAGGCATTAGAAACTTACGAGAAGTCTTTGGCTACTGAGCCTACTAACGAAACCGCCAAGCGTAGGGCAGATTCGCTTCGCAAACGCTTGGCTTAGCTTCGTAGACGATTTATTGAGCTGTTCTCTTGATCTGTCCTCTCAACTTCGATAAAGGCAGTATCTCAGTTGAAAGCTGACTGGACAAACGCCGATCAGATGAAAGCAACCCAGGTAGAAGTTAGCCAGATAAGGGCTGACTGGGTGCCTCTGCTGAAAGCTCACCGGGCGATCGCGATCGTCAGAGCCACTAGTATTGATCAGGGACTTTTGATGGCCAAAGCAGCGGCGGCAGGCGGCTTTCACCTAATTGAGGTGGCTTGGACTAACAATACCGAACCCGCTGGAATGATTGCTGCAATCCGGCAGGCGCTGCCGAACTGTGTGGTCGGAGTTGGTTCAGTGTTGAATGAGCGCGATCTAGAAGAAGGCGATCACCGCCAAAGTCCGGTTTTGCTTCACGCCCCACGTTGCCCCTGACTCTAATCGCACACTCGATTGCCAACCAGATTCCGATGATTGTAGGGGCAATGACCCCTACAGAGATCGTCACTGCATGGCAAGCGGGCGCTGCTAGTGTGAAGGTATTTCCGATTTCGTCGTTGGGAAATGACGCCTATATTCGCAGCTTGTTAGGGCCTTTAGGTCCAATTCCATTGGTGCCGACAGGAGGGGTGACAAGCGAGAATGCGCCTGCTCTGATTGCAGCTGGTGCGATCGCAGTAGGGCTATCAACCGCATTATTTCCATCGGCCGAAGTGCTACGCGGTGACTGGAAGGCGATTGAGACGCGATCACGCTATCTATTAGTCCTGTTACATTAACTGCGCTCTCTTCTCCGGCTATGAATTAGATTAGCTACCTAGCTTGAAAGCCTCAACGAACAGGCCATAGACCATTCCAAGCTTAAAGGCATTGAGACATTCTGCTAGGGTTGAGCGCGATCGCACTGGCCCAAGATCTACAGACACCGAATTACCAGTAGCGTTGGCAGTAGTCGTATTAGCAGACAAGCGCGTTTGATTGACAGATAGCTCTGAGGGATCTGGGCGGCGCGGTGCATATCGGTAGTAGATCCAGCTAATCACTTCTACAAAGATCACCAGAATGGCCGAGATCGTCACGTCTAGCTTAGCTGCCTGCCCGGCCGTTGCTGAGATTGCAGTTGCAAAAAAATTACCGAAAAGCAAACTAATTACAATCACAGCTAGTCGCCGCCAGGGATTAAAAACCCACTGCCTAAATTGCAGTACGCTCTGATCTACCAGGATGTTCAACCGAGTTCTTTGCATAAAAATCACTAAGCTCGCCAGGGTCAGTCCACACAAATAAAGGACGCCGATCCTTGATATTACGGACGCCATTTCGTGAAGTGTCACAGCTTTTCGGCTAAACGCCGATCGCCGGAAGCTACTATTTAAATATACATATGTGCCGTAGATCAGGCCTTTGTATAAAACTCGTCACCGGGGTTCCTATGCGTTTCTCTCCCTTCTTTATAGCTATTTTCGCAGCGCTTTCACTGGGCTCTATCGCCAATGCCCAAGAGGTAGCGCGGACTCCTTTTGCTAGTCCTCTAGAGCTTAGAGGCCAAACTGGGGGACCACGGCTCTCTGCCTGCGGTCACATCGATCCTGATGCTGGCCAAACTATCCAAGTCACTGAGCCTTTCACTTCACTAAGTTTCAAAGTCGAAAGTGAAGGTGACTATACCTTACTGATCACCGGGCCGGATGGTTTTCGCGAGTGTGTATTTGCCCGCAACTACGACGGTGGTGGTATTGAGGCTCCTGGACTATTGACTAGAGGCAATTATCAGGTATTTGTGGGCGATCGCAAAGGAGAAAGCCACCCTTACACAATGTCTGTTAGCCAATAATTCTGCCAGCTAAAACTCTGACAGCTAGCAACTCATCAATCGGATTCAGGCAACTGCTGCACTTCCACATCAATTACTTCTACATCAAGAGGAGCGGCAGCTGTTTCTGCGTCTAACGTTGCAGTCGAGGTCTGTATATCTACAGCCTGCACATCGATCACGCCGTCCGCTGCAACCCTTTTGAGTCCGTTCTCCGTTGCCATGACCTCTGTGGCACAGTTTGGGCAGATCGTCTTCGATTGCTTAATGCAGACCAGCGACTGCTCGCACACAGGGCAGTTATCAGTGACTAGGTTTCGCTTTAGCCAGAACCGCGCCACCACCGAGAGTAAAACCGGTGCCAAAATTAGGAATAGGATTACGGCAAAAATAGATTTTAGAATGCCCGTAATCCCAATAGCCCCTATTACCCAGATAGCGATAAAGACAAATAGCCAGCATCCTAGCCCTGGAAAACGAGCCTGAAGTTGGTTAAATTGTTGATTCACTGTGGCGCTCTCTTACGGCTTGTCTAGCCGACTAACTCAGCAAGACCCGTAAGGCAAATACCTTTTTGCTTTGGGGCCTTGTGTCTATCCTAGTGCCTATCGACAAGCTCATTGAGCCTTGTAACAAGAGCCTTATCACTAAAGCGCGCTAGCGTTTGTGCGCGCAGCCACTCTCCATCCGTCCGCTGATCCATTCCTGAAAGTGCTTCGATACAGGCTGTGGCAACAGCGCTTGCATCCCGATGGGGTACTTGCCAGCCTACTCTTCCATCTTGAAGTGGGTCGGCGGAGCCGTCGTCATCTCCTGCGATAACCGGAATGCCGCAAGCCATCGCTTCTAGATACACAATCCCAAACCCTTCCTTCGAAGGCATTACGTAGACATCTGCGAGGCAATAGTGATCAATAAGTTCATCATCTGGCACAAACCCAGCAAAGATCACCTGCTCAGCGACGCCTAGCTCTGCTGCTAGCTTTGCAAGCCTGGGCTGATCGTCACCGCGACCAATCACTACATACTTCACCTCAGGAAACGCTGCTGAAATCTTGGGGAGTGCCCGAATTGTTACATCTACGCCCTTGTAGATATCACCGGACCACAGCCGAGCAACGGTCGTCAATACTTTCGCTCCTTGCAGATGATAGCGCTCGATTAAATCAGCTGGAGCCGGACTAGGTAGAAAGATATCACCGTCGACGACGCAGGGCAGCATCTCAAACTTCGAGCGTGGAACTTTGTTAGCGCTATGCGCTAGCTCTTTGCTATACCTACTGATCGTCCACACCTTGTTTGCAGACATTAGCGCCTGCCTGTCCTGACTAGACAGCTCGCACCAGACTTCCTTTCCATAGGTAAGGACGGTGTAAGGGACATGCAGCAGGCGACACAGCCAGCTGACCATAGCGGCTAGCTTGATATGACCGCAGAAAACGTGGTCAGGCCGCTGCCGAACTAGATAGGCAGCAAGTGCAGCAGCCAGACTGATTCGCTCTACAGTAGGACTCTTACCTTTGAAATAGTGGTAGTGAAAAGGATGCTGCTGTAGGGCATGTTTGCGCTCTGCTGCGCTATCTCTAAGCAAGAAGACATCGGCAGTATCCTCTGGTTTGGCAAGCTGGCTATAGGCTGCTAATACGTCTTGAATATACGATTGAATGCCTCCTTCACCGCCGAATATTTCAATGAAAACGAATGCGTGCTTCATGGTGGCTATGCCACTCCAGCAGGGACTAAGACACCGGCTTCTAAGGACTTCAGATCGGCTTGCACCATGCTGTCGACTAGCTGCTCAAAGCTGACTTTGGGCTCCCACCCAAGATTCTGCTTAGCCTTTGTTGGGTCGGCGACTAGTTGAAAGTGCTCGTCGCTTCTAACTAGAGTTGGATCAGTTTCAACGTACTTCTGCCAGTCTAGATTCACGCAGTTAAAAGCGGTGGCAACTAGATCCCTAACGGTGTGTAGTCGCCCTGTGCCAATAACATAGTCTTCAGCGTTATCAGCCTGGAGCATTCGCCACATTGCCTCTACATGGTCACCCGCAAAGCCCCAGTCGCGCTTGGCGCTAAGGTTGCCAATGGAAAGGCGATCGCGTAAACCTAATTTGATAGCCGCTGCTGCCAAAGAAATCTTACGAGTTACAAATTGAGGTGGACGGCGAGGCGACTCGTGGTTGTACAAAATGCCGCTACAGGCAAATAGACCGTAGCGCTCTCGGTGATGAACCATTGTCCAATGTGCATGTAGCTTAGCCGCACCATAGGGGTTCGTCGGCCGAAAAGCAGTCTGAGCGGTCTGAGGCGAAGAGCGGACCGCTCCGAAAATCTCTGAAGAGCTTGCTTGATAGAACCGTGTCTGCAAACCGAGCTGGCGAGTAGCTTCTAGCATCCGGGTCGCCGTTCCGGTAATAAGATCGAGCGTTCCTAGTGGATCTTTCCACGAGTCTGGAACAAAGCTAGGTGCCGCTAGGTTATAGATTTCGTCAGGTTGCAAAACGTCCATAGCCTGGGTGATTGCATCCGCTTGGGTCAGATCAACTAGATATGTCGTCAGCTGGTCTGCGATCTCATCAAGCTTAGCTAGGCTGCGCCGTCTCTGAGGCGGCACTAGGCCAATAACTCGATAGCCCTTTCCCAGCAGCAAACGACTGAGATAGTAGCCATCTTGGCCAGTGATGCCGGTTATCAGCGCAGTTTTGGTCATCGAAATCCATAACCCATAGCAAGAATACGAGCAGCCTCGACTGTCTCAAACTAAGAGTTCACAGAACTCGATAGATGTTCTACACCGACCGAGATGATTCGTTTAATAGAAGCAAGTTATGAGGCGCAACTTTTGACAATACGTAAACAGTTACGCCAAGGGCTATTCGTCGAGAGTGACTGCGAAGTGGACTGGCTACCCATCGGCGAATAGGTGACCTGATCCGCTAGGCGGCGCAGCAAAAACCAGCCATACCCGCCTTCTCTTAGAGAGCCGGGTTTTGGTTCGTTGATGCTATCAGGGTCGAAAGGCTGTCCCTGATCAAAAATGAAGATTTCGATCCTGTCAGGCTGTAGTACCAACTCAATTTCGATCGGCGTAGTCCCTGGCAAATCGGCATGCGCATGACGAACCGCGTTAGTAAAGCCTTCTGCCAATGCCAAATTTAATTTGTCAAACTGATCGTCTATCCAGGGAGCTTCTACAGATAGACGGGCAATAAGTGAGCGAAACCACTGTTGCACTACGGCCAGTTCTTCTAGATGGCTATCTACTATGAGATGGGCTTTCTCGGACATGTTTGAATCAGCTTTCGCCCTACGGCCAAAACATAGAAATCTTTGCAAAGTATCGTCGTGTAACTCATTTCTTAGAATCTATCACCTTGTATAGCCGTCTTATGAGAGTGTACATTTGATTTCATAATTTCAGCTTTACAGGACAAGTGCTATAGCCTTACACAGATAAACGAAGCTAATCAGCAGCACTTGGCGAATATCTAAACGCTTAAATCGCCCAGATTCTAGTCAAGAATCTGAGCGATTTGCTTTTCACTTCTGAGAACATACTTTCGAGTAGAAGAACATGACTCAGGCAGAATCTTTCTACAGGCCCGAACGTGCCGAACGTCGTTCTAGAAGAGACCCAAAGTTAGGGAAGTATCGATTGGGAAAGTTGCTCCGATGCCTAGCCATAGAGTAACTACAGTGCCAAACAGGAAGACTGCAGTCGCTACAGGGCGACGGAACGGATTTTGAAACTTGTTGACGTTCTCAATGAAGGGAACCAGGATCAGACCTAGAGGAATAGCTGTCATGGCAGCTATTCCCAGAAGCTTGTTGGGTAGAACCCGCAGCATCTGGAACGTAGGGTAGAGATACCACTCAGGTAGAATCTCTAGAGGCGTTGCAAATGGATTCGCAGGCTCACCTATGAGGGCAGGATCTAGGACAGCCAATGCCACACAGCAAGCAATAGTCCCCATGATCACAATCGGGAATACATAGAGAAGATCGTTAGGCCAAGCGGGCTCACCGTAGTAGTTGTGCCCCATGCCCTTTTTGAGCTTCTCTCTCAGCATTGGATCGCTGAGATCTGGTTTTTTAAGAATTGACATCGTTTATCTTCCTGAAATAATGAAGCCGACAGCTACTAACTAGGATATCTCGATTCGGTCTGAAGTCATTGTACTTCAGGCCGAATATAGGTCGCACTCTTACAAAGGACCAGAGATACCTTGCTTGCGAATCATAATGAAGTGGAGCAGCATAAAGACTGCAATGAACCAGGGCAACACAAAGGTATGCAGGCTGTAGAAGCGAGTCAAGGTTGCTTGACCGACGCTCTCACCACCGCGCATGAGTTCGACAATTGTGGTACCTACGACAGGAATTGCACTGGGCACGCCAGATACAATCTTGACCGCCCAGTAGCCAACTTGATCCCAAGGTAGGGAGTAGCCAGTCACGCCAAAGGAGACTGTGATGACCGCGAGGATGACGCCAGTTACCCAAGTCAGCTCACGAGGCTTCTTGAATCCACCTGTTAGATAGACGCGGAAGGTATGGAGAATCATGACAAGAACCATCATGCTGGCAGACCAGCGATGGACGGAGCGGATCAACCAACCGAAGTTGACATCTGTCATGAGGTACTGAACTGAGGCAAAAGCATCAGTCACAGTAGGCCGGTAGTAGAAGGTCATTGCAAACCCAGTTGCAAACTGAATGATGAAGCAAACGAGTGTAATGCCCCCGAGACAGTAGAAGATATTGACATGGGGCGGAACGTACTTGCTAGAGATGTCGTCGGCGAGTGCCTGAATTTCTAGTCGCTCGTCGAACCACTTGTAAGGCTGGGAATCGGTGACTTGCTTAGTAAACATGAAGCAAAAAAGGTTGTGTCTTAGGGTTGTGTACCAATACTAAAAAATGTAACACAGTAAAAGGCTTGAGGGGGTTGCTCTAGAGGTGGTTCTAGCGATTTCGATAAGATAGTGCGGTCTTGCTAAGTCCGGTAACCATTCGACAAGTGGGCTTGATACGGTGCCGTTTAGGTTTCGTGGCTACGTGAGTAGCTGAAACTTTAAGAAAACCTCTATTGTTATTATGGTTTACGTAACTTTACACTAGGGCTCATACATCACTATTTAATTGATTGCGTTCAGTTAGAGTGACAGAGGTTGGCGTCATAGAGAAACGGATGGGAAGACGGATTTTTCGGATTGGGCTGGCGATCGCACTAGCAATCACAGTATGGCTAGGTGCTGCTGTAGGTGTAGAGTCAGGTCGCGTAGAGCTAAGCAGGATGCCGACAGCAGTCGCTTTCACGAACCAGCAGCAGCTGGTGATGGAGGTCTGGCGAATAGTGAATCGCAGCTATATAGATGAGACGTTCAACCATCAGAACTGGTGGTTTGTGCGCCAGAAAGTGCTGCGTCAGTCGCTGCCAACTTGGAAAGAAACCTACACTGCAATCTCTGAAATGCTGGCGGTGCTAGACGATCCTTACACTCGATTCTTGCCACCTCAGCAGTATCAAAGCCTGCAAACTAATACCAACGGTGAGCTATTGGGCGTGGGCCTACAAATTGCTAAAGATGATGAGGCTAGCCCGTTGCGGGTGATTGCCCCAATTGAAGGCTCTCCAGCGGAACTAGCGGGTTTGCAGCCTTTAGATACGATCTTGGCAGTCAACGGAACGCTGACTAAGTCGCTGAGTCTAGATGAGGCAGCGGCAAGAATGCGTGGCGCGATTGGTACTCAGGTGACGCTAACGATAGCTCGAGGGGAAGCAGCACCTTTTGATGTGAATGTGCAGCGCGATCGCATCACCCTAAATCCAGTCTCTTCAGAACTTCGCTCCGAACCCGGTTTACCCAAGCTGGGCTACCTCCGACTAGGACAGTTCAATGGCAATGCGGTCGATGAGCTAAAAAGCTCTCTACAAATGCTAGAAGAGCAGGGCGCGGATGCTTATATCCTCGACTTGCGCAATAATCCAGGTGGCCTATTACAAGCAGGTGTCGAGATCGCGCGAATGTGGATGGACCAGGGCACTGTGGTGTACACCGTGAACCGTCAAGGTTCGTTAGGCAGCTACGATGCTAACGGTAAGGCAATTACCGACGATCCTCTAGTGGTGCTAGTCAACAAAGGAACGGCTAGCGCCAGCGAGATTCTAGCAGGTGCGCTGCAAGACAATGGACGAGCGCAGCTAGTCGGCGAGACTACGTTCGGCAAGGGGCTGATTCAATCGCTATTCGACTTGCCGCACGGATCGGGGCTAGCTGTCACCATTGCCAAGTACGAAACGCCCAACCACCGAGATATCAACAAGCTTGGTATCGATCCCGATCAGGTAGTGACTAGCTCAGTCGAACGCCGTCAGCAGTTTGGCTCTAAAGAGGATGCGCAGTACGAGGCGGCAGTAGCACTGCTCGCTCAATCAGTTGAAACTGTGGAAACTGCTCAATTGGAAACTGTTCAGAGTAAGATAGCCCAAAACTAAGACGCTCCTAAGATGTCTAAAAGTGTGCGTACGTATCACGACCCTCTGCATGGTGCGATTACTTTAGACGGGTCAGATGAGGTGGAGTCGCTGCTAAAGGTTCTGATCGATACGCCTGAATTTCAGCGGCTGCGGCGAATTCGTCAGCTAGGTCCAGCAAGTCTAACCTTTCACGGCGCAGAGATGTCGAGGTTTACTCATTCGCTGGGGACTATGGCGATCGCTAGGCGAGCGTTTGATCGGTTAGCGACGCTGCATCCGGAACTGCGATCACACCGAGCTACTGTCCTCTGTGCAGCGCTACTTCATGACATCGGTCACGGTCCTTTTAGCCATACTGCTGAGGAGGTTTTTGGCTCTCATCACGAGCAGTGGACGATAGCAATTGTAGAAAAATCGCGCGCTATTAGAGAACACTTGGATGCTTTCCACCCAGAGCTGTGGCAGTCAATCACGCAGGTGTACGCCCATACTCATCCGATTCCGTGCGTGTGGCAGCTGGTATCTAGTCAACTAGATTGCGATCGCATTGACTACCTGATGCGAGACAGCTATTTCACTGGCGCAGCCTACGGGCAGCTTGATCTAGATCGGATTGTCCTGGCGCTAAACTACGATCCCATCAGCCAGCAGCTAATTGTTGAGAAGAAAGGGCTCGCTGCTATCGAGCACTATCTAGTCGTACGCTCCTTTATGTACGCTCAAATTTATAACCATTCAAAGAATCTCTCGGCGACATGGATTCTGGAACAGGCGTTTCATCGTGCTAGAGAACTGCTCGATCAAAGGCGAGCTGAGCGCAGATGAAACTGTATCCGCCTGGTTGCTAGGCCCAGTCGATCAGCTTGCTTTAGAAGATTACTTAGCCGGGGACGATATCGTCTTTACCTACCACCTACAGCGCTGGCAGCGACATGCTGATCCGGCGCTTTCCGATCTTTGTCAGCGCTTTTTGAACCGTAGGCTGCTGAGGGTTTTAGAAGTGACCTATGCCACACCTGCCGAGCGAGAAAGTCTGCTGGAGGGCGTGCAGCAGCAACTGCTAGCAGAAGGGGTAGAAGCGCATCGATACAGCGGACTAAGGCATACCTGGAGCAAGGGATATAGCGTCTATCAGCGCGGCATCAAAATCCAAACGCCGCGTGGGCTTAAAGATATTAAGCAGCTGTCGGCGCTGGTTCAAACGCTCTCAGAACCAGCACAGCGGACCTGGCTGATCTATCCCAAAGAGATTCGGGTAGGTGTCTGCCCACTGCCTGGAGATGAACAGTTGAATAGCGACTTTGCGGTCGCTCAGTCGCTAGCTTGAACTGCCGCTAGTCTGAACCGCTAGCTTAGGGAGTAGCTGATAAATAACGTCCCATCCCGTAGGGGCGTAGCATGCTACGCCCCTACTTCAAATTGCTGGCTTGCTATTTGCTAAAGCCTGCCAGTTGATAGCATGTAGCTGCTGATAGGCGTCTTTGATCTTCTTGTCTCCTCGCAGATAGCCAGTACTAGCACCTGGGCAGATGTAGCTCAAGCTATCGGCTGTAAAGTCGCTGAGTAGCTGCTGGGCGTAGCGGAGCTGTCGGGGCCAGTGGAAAGGTTTTGGATAGCCGTAGCGGCAGCGGCGCGCCATTGCGATCAGGCAAGAGGTGTCTGCCTGTGAAGAGGATGCCGCCGTAGCGGCTGTGGTAGAGGCTGGCGGAGCCGGGGGAATGCCCTGGGTTCCACAGGACTTTGCTAGTGGGAGATAGCGTGCGATCGCGATGGAACACATCCGGCTCAACCCCTGGCAGCAGGTAGGCTTCCTGCTCTTGAATCAGCACTCGCGCATTGAACTCCTGCTGAAACGCTTTGACCTGTGCTATCCCGCCTCTATGGGTAATGAACAGTGTCTGGATGCCCCCTTTAGAATGAATGAAATCCTTCTGAGACTCTGTCAGCGCGGGACAGTCAACGAGGATATTGGCGCTTTTGCCAGTTTCTGTCTGTTCCAAGATCAGGTAAGCCGTTCCACCTAGCGTTTCGCGGTTGGGCGCAAATGCGAAAACAGTCTCAAAGACAGGCTGTGGCTGTTTTGCTAACCGTTTGCCTTCGCTAGAAGAGATAGGAATAGACTGATCCATCAATACAAAACCTTGGCAAGGTAAACAGAATAACGAATTTGAGGTGCTGAATTACAATAGAGAGATAGAGCGTCTTGATCGTCTTCGCTTTTTGTTCGAGCACATCTGTTCCATCATATTTGCGTACAGCTTTATCCATGCCTCTCGTTTTACTCACGCTGATTTTAGGTTTGATGACTTACTGGGTCATCAACAGCCGCCTTTCAAAGGTTCAAACGCCTGTGCCGCTGTGGCTGATATGGCTGGTGATGATGGCCCCTGTCTTGGTTTTTACGGTGTGGATGAATGTTGGCGATGGTGATCCTCCACCCGCCATACTGCTGTACGGGCTGATGGCCGCCTCGACTCTATTTCTGTACACGACGCTAGTGGTCTCAAGTGCAAAGGCCAAACAGCGAGTAATAGATGCCGCAAAGCAGCCCACGGATAGCGCTGGTGAGGGTGACTCAAAGACAAAACTAGATGAGCAGGCCAAACAGCCTGCAAAACCGCTCAGCCGTGATGAGGAAACTCTGCTTCAGCGGTGCTTCCCTTGGTCAACCTACTATCTACAAAACATTGAGTACTTGCCACAGGCAATGATCTGTAAAGGCAAGCTAAAAACCACACCAGGTCAAGCCTACCAAACAGTTCAGAAAAATGTTGAAAGTAGCTTCGGCGATCGCTTTTTGGTGCTTTTGCAAGCGGGACTAAATGGGACACCTTTCTTCGCGCTGGTGCCCAATCCGCAGGCCAAAAATTCTGCTCACTCACTCCCTGCCTCAGCCACGCCTGCCCAGATTGCTCGTCAGCAAAAGTTCAATCAAAAGAAAGTCACTCGGCCTGTTCTGGCGGCAGCGCTTGCCCTAGCGACATTATTGACTACCACTCTAGTAGGTAGCGTATTAGTTAGCGGTATCGAAGATCCAGCTGTGCTTCAGGATAATCCAGGTCTACTTCTACCAGGACTACTGTACAGTCTCTCTTTGATGTTCATTCTAGGTGTTCATGAGACAGGACACTATTTGGCGACGAGGTACCATAAGCTGAAGGCGACACTGCCTTACTTTATTCCGATTCCTTTCTTCTTAGGGACTTTGGGTGCGTTTATTCAGATGCGATCGCCCATGCCCAATCGCCGAGCGCTCTTTGATGTTGGGATTGCGGGTCCGCTCTCCGGGCTAGTCGCCAGTCTGCCTATCTTGGCTTGGGGCCTGGCCCAGTCTAGTATCGTGCCATTGAGCGACGCTTCTCAATTGCTGAGCTTTGACTCGCTCGATCCTAGTCGCTCTATCGCGCTACTGCTAATGAGTAAGCTGGCTCTCGGCTCAACCCTCCAGGCAAACAGCGCGATCGATCTGCATCCGTTTGCCATCTCTGGCTGTCTAGGTTTGATTGTGACTGCGCTGAATCTGATGCCTGTGGGTCAGCTAGACGGCGGGCACATTGTCCATGCTATGTACGGGCAGCGTACGGCAATTATTGTCAGTCATGTCGCAAGAGTGCTAATGCTGATACTGGCCTACAACTATCAAGAGTTTCTGGTGTGGGCGCTCTTTTTGCTGTTTGTCCCGGCTGCGCAGCCAGCTCTAAACGACGTGAGTGAGCTCAACGGGCCGCGTGATTTTCTAGGGTTGGTGTCTTTGGCGCTGCTAGTCGTGATTATCTTGCCCGCGCCTGCTTCGTTACAGGGACTGCTACTGTGAGACTTTTAGCGCAATGACTCAATCCAACCCGGCTCTAAAGTGGCTAGCGGAAGTTCAGGCACTACAGCGCCAGATTGGCGAATTGCAGCAGGAGCGAGAGCGGGCCTACGAAAGCGCAGACAACTGGCGAAAGCTATACGATCAAGAAGCGCAGCAGCGGCGGCGAGATGCTGCGATCGCCGCTGGCAAACTTGAACGTCTACAAAAAGATATCAGCGACCTTCGCATGGCGGACCGCGCAGCGGATGTGGAAGCCGATCGCTCAGTAAACCTAGAAGGCGATCGCCCTACCGACAAAAATATCGCTCAATCCGACAGCCAAAGCCAACAGCTCAGACAGCTTAAAGCGGAGCTAGAAGCCGCTAAACAAGAGTGCCAGCAGCTCCAAACTCAAGTAGAAGCTGAGCGCGCTGCCCATGCGCAAACTCGAAACAGCCTGACAGCAGCCCTGGGCGATGCAGTCGACCTGCTCTCCAAAGAACGAGCCGCTGGGAATCTAGAGAAGTGATTCTAGATGAATCTAAAATCCCATCACCTGTGCCAAGCTATCGGCATCTGGTGCGAGTCCTGCTTTGAACTGATTCCCGCTACGTTCGATTGCCGCTTCAGGGTCTTTCAATCCGTTCCCAGTCAAAATGCATACAATCTTGGTCCCTTCAGGTACCTGCTCCTTTACTTTTAGCAGACCAGCAACAGAAGCGGCGCTAGCGGGCTCACAAAAAATTCCTTCCTCTGAGGCAAGCAGACTATAAGCTGCAGCAATCTCATCATCGGTGACCGCGTTGAAAGCGCCACCACTTTCATCTCTAGCGGCAACCGCTTTGTCCCAGCTAGCTGGATTGCCAATTCGTATTGCCGTAGCAAAAGTATCCGGTGATGCAACCCGACGACCCATCACCAAAGGCGCTGCGCCCGCTGCCTGGAAGCCCATCATTTGAGGGAGCTGCTGGCATCTACCGACCTGCTTATATTCTTTGAATCCCTTCCAGTAGGCGGTAATATTTCCCGCATTACCGACTGGAATACAGAGCCAGTCAGGCGCATCGCCTAGTGCATCTACTAATTCAAAAGCACCTGTTTTCTGACCTTCAATTCGATAAGGGTTGACAGAATTCACTAACGTGATCGGATAGCGTTCAGCAACGGCTCTAACAGACGCCAGCGCCTGATCAAAATTCCCCTTAATTGCTAAAACTTCTGCGCCGTACAACAGCGCCTGGGCCAACTTACCCATCGCTACGTACCCGTCAGGAATAACTACATAAGCGCGCAGTCCGCCTCGTCTGGCGTAGGCAGCAGCGGCGGCAGATGTGTTGCCAGTACTAGCACAGATAACCGCTTCGGCCCCCGCCTCTTTAGCTTTGGTGACAGCCATTGTCATTCCCCGATCTTTAAAGCTGCCCGTAGGGTTTAGACCGTCGTATTTGATAAAGACTTGAACTGATTTACCAATGCGCCCAGCGATTGAAGGTACTGGAATTAGCGGCGTGTTGCCTTCGTGCAGAGTGACGACTGGAGTGGACTCGCTCACCGGTAGGTATTGACGGTAGGTTTCAATCAGTCCTGGCCAGCCTCTGTGTGCTGTGGTTGGTCGCTGATCTAGAGAATTGTCGACCGCGACAGTCGAGGAAGGGGGAGTGTTGAGGCTAAGAGTCACAGTATTTTCCAACTACCGGTTTTATCTATGAACCTAATCTATACAGAGAGCAGTCCGTACGTAGGCAAGGTAATGTTGCTCAAGTTTACCCTGAGAAATGACCACCTAGTAAATTGACACCTTCTGGTCAGACAGTTCACTTGGTTGCTAGCTAGCATCAATTTACGTTATTCGAGTTAGAATATGCTTCACTTGACTAGTAAGTATAAGTTACTAGTCAGTGGTCGGCTGGTTGCTAACAGAGCTTGTGAGCCTTGGGTCTAGTTAGCAACCAGTTAGATCTGGGCTATTTAATGTGTTGTGAGTGAGTACATGAGTAAGACTATGCCTTTTCCCCAGCAGTTGCCTGCGGCTTCTTTATCGGATGCCCCTTCAGCTGCTGCTAATGAACTTATAAAAGGCAATTTAAAGGGCAATCAACCAGCTATCAATAGCGACCGGGTCTGCTGGGTAGAGATAAAACGTTACCCCTTTCATCCTGACCATCAAGTCGAACTGTTGCATCTTCAGGCAGAAGCGGATGCACTGATTATCAAGCTACAGGCTGCAAGTAGAGAAATCTCGCAGTATGAGAATTAGTGGCGCGGTAAGTCACAGCAATACAATGAACAGCAATATTTATTTAACTCACCACTCGGTGATCTAAGTCAGTTGATAGATAGTCGGTTAATAGATATTGCTACCTGTTAAGAATTCGCTAGTGAAGTGTAAGTCCAGTTTTTGTCGGACTATCTTTTAAAGTGAAAGCTGAGCTTAAGGGTAGATAAACTCTTGCTTTAGCTGAAGCCCATAGAAGATCAGCGAATGACGAAAAACGGCGGCTATCCCTCTGCGAATATCTCTTTGAATTCAGTTCCTTTGAGCTACGGTTTGACTTATCGCTGTCCGGCCTGTGCAAGTGGAGAGCTGAGTGCGATCGCGCTCATGGACGTATTTGCCTGTGACTTTTGTCGGCATATGTTCACCGCTAATCTAGAAGCGCAGTCTGTACAGCTTGCCGATACCGTGCGCTCTAGGATTTGGCACTGGAACGGCTGGCGCTGGAGAACTGCTCAGCAGCGCGATACGACGGCGGCTGTGGTGTGGGGATTTGCGGCTGTGATAACGATTATCCCGGTGAGCTTAATCGCGCTTTCTAACTATGTCTTTCCGCCTTTAGAAGCCTCTAACTTTCCGCTGATGTGGATAGAGCTGACCCTGATTGCTCACGCTGCGATCGCAGGCTGGCTTCTAGCCGAGTACCACCACTGGCCTTGGTACGTCTCTAGTCGCATTCGCCTCAAGCAGCTCCAGGAACGATATCTTCCAAATGCTAGCTAGTTTAAGATCAACCGTTACTAGGACTAGCTAGCTCGTTCTGGTTGCTTGCTTTTCTTTGCCAAGTACTGCTGATGGTCGGCGGTTGCTAGCCAGTAGTCACCCGCTGGTTTGATCTCTGTCACGATTGGATTTGGATAAGTCTCAGCAGCGTCAAGCTGAGCTTTCGATGCTTTGGCCGTAGCCGCTTGCTCTGGCGTATGCCAAAAGATGACGGAGCGGTACTGTTCTCCTCTATCTGGACCCTGTCGGTTGAGCGTTGTCGGATCGTGACAGTCCCAGAAGATGTCCAATAGGTTTGAGTAGCTAATCTGCTCGGGGTCGTAGTGGACCTGAGCGACTTCCGCATGACCGGTGATGCGTGAAAGTATGTCTAGATAGCAGGGGTTAGCAAAGTGGCCGCCCATATAGCCGACAGATGTGGCAAGAACGCCCTGACGTTGGCGGAACACTTCTTCTACGTGCCAAAAGCAGCCTGCGCCAAACGTGGCGATCGCCTGCTGCTTTGGTGGAATATCTTGTGATTGATGACGCATCTTTCCCTAGAAAAATAGCAATAAATGCTGCTGATAAAACCTACGCTATAGCTGCTTTTCCTGGCTGAGCATGCGTTGATACGACAGCCAGCCAACGACGACCATCGCGGCCGAAAAGCCAAGCAATACCCAGAAATGTTCTCCATCTTCGCCAAGCGGAGACTCGGTATTGAGCAGTGCGTTGGTGAGCGCTTCGGTCATATGGTAGATCGGGTTGAACCTAGCGATATTCAGCAGTGACTCGGGAAATAGCGAAATCGGGAGAAAGGCTCCGCCCAAGACCATGAGCGGCACTCCAAAAGCGGCAATTAGAGCGCTGACATCTTCTGTGCGACGAGCGAACTGAGTGCCGAGCATGAAGCCGAGCCCAACGTAGGCCAGGATGCTGAGCCAGATGATTACTACGGCTAGCGGCCAGGCAGCTCCTGTGAAATTGGCTCCAGCTGAGAGGGCGATCGCAAATATCACCAGACGACTGCCCTACCCCAATCACGCTATGAGCTAAGAATATCCCTAGAAAATACGAAACTCCGCTCAAAGGCGACAAAAACAAGCCGCTTCAGCGTCTGCTGCTCACGTTCAGAAACGACAGTCGCGACCCCACCGCCCAGGCAGCTAAAAAACAGCGCCGCTCCGACTAGCGTTGGCGGAGCCGCAATCTCAAAAGCAGTGCTAACGGTTGTATCAGCGCGCTCTGCGGTGATAAAGCCATTGAGCATCAGAATTAGTGCCGGAAAAATTAGCCACGAAATCAGGCTGCGGCCCCGTCTAAAAAGCTCAGTCAAAATGCGACGGGCCACTGCCCAACTTTCACGCCAGTACTTTTTCAACCCACTGTTCGAGCTAAACCCAGCCATAGAAGAACTCCGAAAAAGAAACCCTAGACCCTGCGTTATAAACTTGGAGTAGACCTTTTACCTATCACGTTATGACGCTCCGCCGCACAATTTTAGTCACATGCTTCAGCGCTGTCTTTAGTCTGTTATCTATCTTTCATGCTCCAACAGCCTATGCAATGGGTGGTACGCAGCCAGATATTGATCAGCCCGCCCCAACATTCACACTGCCTAGCAACAGTGGCGATGGAGAGATTGCCCTAGGCGATTATCTAGGTCAGTGGGTGGTGCTGTACTTCTACCCGCGAGATTTTACTTCTGGCTGTACGTTAGAAGCGCGGCGGTTTCAGCAAGACCTGCCAAAATATCAGGCAAGGGACGCACAGATCCTAGGCGTGAGCGCCGACGACGTGGATTCTCATGCCGAGTTTTGTGATTCGGAGGGATTAGTTTTTCCGCTGCTGTCTGATCCAGACGGGACAGTCAGCCGAGCCTATGGCTCTTGGATGAAGCCAATGTCGATGCGGCACACCTATCTAATTGACCCTGAAGGGATCTTGAAAGAGCGCTTCTTAGGTGTGCGGCCTGCTATACACAGCCAGGAAGTCCTGGCTAGACTAGATGAACTTGCCGCTAGCTAGCCACTAAACCCGCTAAACTAGGATTATCTTTTAAAACTGGAGAAAATGTATGTCAACTTTAGCTTTGACCGAGCCTAATGTAGAAAAGGTTCTAGATGACCTGCGTCCTTATCTAATGGCTGATGGCGGTAATGTCGAGCTTGTTGAGCTAGATGGACCCATCGTCAAGCTACGTTTGCAAGGTGCCTGTGGTAGCTGCCCTAGCTCTGCGATGACATTGCGGATGGGTATCGAGCGCCGTCTGCGTGAGTTTATTCCGGAGATTGCTGAGATCGAGCAGGTATTCTAAGTAGCGGGTAATCGATAACCAACTGGACTAGGGACGGTAAGGCGATGACCTTTACCGTCCCTTTCGCTGTTAACCTTTTTAAGGAAAACAGCTAGACCAAAAAGCCTAGAAACAAGCAGGTACGGACCGTGCTCGATATTAAGCAGATTCGCAATCAGACCGAACAAGTAAAGGCGGCGCTAGACAAGCGAGGTCGCTATGATTTGCAGCCTCTACTCGATCTAGATAGTCAGCAGCGTGAGCTAGAAAAGCAGCGCTCTGACTTGCAGGCTCGCAGTAATGAGGTCGGTAAATCGGTCGGTCAGAAAATTCGTGAAGGCGCAGATCCGAAAGGGGACGAGGTCAAGGCGCTGCGCGAAGAGGGCAACCAGGTCAAGCAGGAAATTGGCGAGCTAGAGCCCAGAGAACGAGAGCTGAAGGCCAAGATCGAATCTATTCTGCTGACGCTGCCGAATTTACCAAGTGACTCGACGCCAGTTGGCAAAAGCGAAGATGAAAATGTAGAAGTGCGGCGCTGGGGCGATGAGCTGATTCCGGCGGATGGCGAGCAGCGACTACCGCACTATGAGATCGGTGAAAAGCTCGGCATTATGAACTTTGAGCGGTCGGTCAAGGTCGCTCAAAGTCGGTTTGTGACGCTGATGGGTGCAGGTGCTGCGCTAGAGCGAGCGTTGATTTCCTTTATGCTCGAACGGCACACGGGGGCGGGGTATACCGAGGTGATGCCACCGATTTTGGTGAATTCGGATTCGATGCAGGGCTCGGGGCAATTGCCGAAGTTTGCTGAAGATGGGTTTAAGTGCGATCGCGACGATCTCTGGCTCACCCCCACCGCCGAAGTCCCGCTGACCAACCTTCACCGCGACGAAGTCCTCACCTCAGATCAGCTTCCGATTAACTACTGCGCCTATACTCCGTGCTTTCGCCGCGAAGCAGGCAGCTATGGCCGAGACACCAGAGGATCTGATCCGACTCCACCAGTTCAACAAAGTCGAGATGTATAAATTTGTCCATCCTGATACCTCCTTTGACGAACTCGAAAAGCTCACTGCTGATGCCGAAGATATCTTACGGCAGCTAAAGCTTCCGTATCGAGTGCTAGCGCTTTGCACTGGCGATCTAGGCTTTGGCGCGACGAAGACATACGACCTTGAAGTCTGGCTGCCTTCTGCTGGCAAATACAGAGAGATCTCTAGCTGCTCGAACTGCGTTGACTTTCAGGGACGCCGAGCCAACATCCGCTTTAAAGACTCTGGAAAGAAAGGCACCGAATACGTCCATACCCTTAACGGCTCTGGTTTAGCCGTCGGTAGAACAATGGCCGCCATTCTAGAGAATTATCAAAAACCGGACGGTAGTGTAGAGATACCCGAAGTACTGCAAAAGTATATGGGCACACACGTCATAGGCTAGCGCTGTACAATGGCATCTGTAACGATAACAAAAGTTAACCTAACGCAGCGCTTCTATGACCGTACTGGCCGTAATCGGAGTTTTAGCCCTTCTGATCTTTGTGCATGAGCTTGGCCACTTTATGGCTGCTCGCTTACAGGGTATTCACGTCAACCGTTTCTCCATTGGCTTTGGTCCGATCCTGTGGAAGTATCAAGGGCCCCAAACGGAGTACGCGCTGAGGGCCATTCCGCTGGGCGGCTTTGTCGGATTTCCAGATGAAGATCCCGATAGCAAGATTCCCCCCGAAGATCCCGACCTGCTAGGCAATCGTCCTGTTCTAGATAGAGCGATCGTCATCAGTGCGGGCGTAATTGCCAATATGGTGTTTGCCTATCTAGTGTTTGTCGTTCAGTTCGGCAGCATTGGCGTTCCGGATAGCTTTAACCTAAAGCCGGGTGTGTTTATTCCAGAAGTCATGCAGGGAGCACCTGCCGAAGTGGCGGGGATCAAAGCTGGCGATGTGATATTGGCAGTGAATGGCGATCGCCTCAGCAGTGAGGTAGAGGGTGAAGATAGTGCTCAAAGGACTCTCATTCGCATCATCCAGGCAAACGAAAATAAGCCTGTTGATTTGACCTTGCAGCGGTTTGACAAAGAGCTAGACGTTACTGTGACTCCACAGGTTAATAATACTGGCGGCGATGCTGTTATCGGCGTTGCTCTTCAGCCAAATGGCTCGGTTAAGTACCGTCCCGCTAGCGGTCCTAGCGAAGTGCTAGGCGCAGCCGCTAGAGAATTTCAGGACAAGACAATTCTGGTTGCTAACGGTATGCTTTCGCTAATCACTGATTTTTCTTCTATGGCAGGTCAGGTCGGTAGCCCGGTTAAGATTGTCGAACAAGGCGCAGGACTTGCCAAGACAGACGGTCGCAGCCTGTTTCCTTTTGCTGCGATTATCAGCATCAACCTGGCGATTATCAATATTTTGCCGCTGCCTGCCCTAGACGGTGGTCAGCTCGCCTTTCTAATCATTGAAGCGCTGCGCGGCAAGCCTCTGCCCGTTCGCCTACAAGAGAGCGTCATGCAAACAGGCATCTTCCTGCTGCTAGGTCTGGGCGTCTTCTTGATTATTCGCGATACTACACAGCTCGAAGTCTTCCAAAATCTTAGACAGTGAATGCGCTAGCGACATCAAACCTAACCTCTAGTAACCCACCCCCTAGTAGCAAGAATGGCTACGTCGCCATACCGCAGTCTCTGCCGGATCTACCCCCACCTCTGCTACGCCCAGTTCAAAAGCTACGGAAAAAGGAACGAGCCTTAGAGCTGCTATCTCGTCTGAAGGTGATTTACCCCGAAGCGCCGTGCTCGCTAGATCACGAGACGCCTGTACAGCTACTGGTTGCGACTATGCTGTCGGCTCAGTGTACGGATGCTCGCGTCAATTTAGTAACGCCTGCTTTGTTCGAGCGGTTCCCCGATGCGGAGGCGATGGCAAGCGCAGAGATAGCCGAGCTAGAAGCGCTTGTCCGTTCTACTGGCTTCTATCGGAATAAGGCTAAGAACATCCAGGCCGCCTGTCACAAAATCGTCACTGAGTTTGATGGCGTTGTCCCTAACTCTATGGCAAATCTCACGAGCTTGCCAGGGGTCGCTAGGAAGACAGCCAACGTTGTTTTAGCGCATGCTTTCGACATTCATGAAGGCGTAACTGTGGATACCCACGTGAAGCGTCTTTCAGGACTGTTTGGCCTAACGAAGCACACGGAGCCAATCAAAATTGAGCAGGATCTAATGAATCTGCTACCTCAGCCTGATTGGGAGAACTGGTCGATTCGACTGGTCTATCATGGCAGGGCGGTATGTAGTGCTAGGAACCCGAGCTGTTCGCGCTGCGAGCTATTAGATATTTGTCCAGGTGCGATTAAGCTGCGTAAGGCGGTTGAGAAAGCGGCAAAGGCGACTGACCGGGCGAAGGCTAGGAAAAAGAAAGCATAGGCGATCACAACCTCACAACATTGCGCATTTGTAGATTTACAAATGCCGTTGCTGCCGATATAATCAGAGACTGTGTCATAAAAATATCAAGTAATTTCGCCTCATGGCTAAAAAAAGCATGGTTGCGCGCCAGAAGAAGCGCGAAAAACTAGTCGCAAAGTACGCAGATAAGCGTGAAGCTTTGCTCAAAGAATTTGAATCAGCGCCTAACCAGGCTCAGAAGCTGGCTATTCACCGTCAGATTCAGCAGCTACCTAAAAACAGCGCTCCCACTCGGTTGAACAATCGCTGTTGGAAGACAGGTCGCCCTCGTGGCTACTACCGCGACTTTGGCCTTTGCCGTAATGCCCTGCGCGATATGGCTCACCAAGGTCTGTTGCCCGGTGTGGTCAAGTCTAGCTGGTAAGATCTGGTCTTTGACTCGGTAACGTCTTCAATCTGGTAACGCCTTCTGATAACAAGAATAAGGGCTTCCGAAACAATGCCAGAAGCCCTTATTCTTGTGGCTATCGTTCTGTAGGCAGCGGCAGAAATCAGTGATGAAAGGGAATGGTGAGCAGCGGCGTGAGCGATAGCGATACGGCTAGCCAGTGCTCTGGCAGAATACGAAGAGACCGGGTGTCTTCAGCCAGTAGGGCATCGACTCTTTGGTTTAGTCGGCTCTGAGGGGTTGGCCAGCTAAAGCCAGGACAGACTGCCTCTGCCGTTGTCAAAGGCGCTTGGATTACACTTAGCAGAGACTCTGCCAAAACGAGGGCATCAATGCTGCGAGTGGCCCAGCGGTCAGCTCTGATTTCTCGAAGCAGCATTAGCTCTTGCCATAGCGCTTCGGTGTACGGTAGCCAGCTGGTAAGACGACGTAGTCCCCCTAGCCACATGAACCAGAAGGTATCGCGGTAGTGGGCATGTCCGGCCTCATGAGCGATGACTGCCTGTAGATGCTCTTCGTCTAGGCACTCTAGCAGGCCCTTGCTGAAGATCAGCTCAGACGACCACAGGCCGACTCGGGCGCAGTAGACGCTGGCAGACTCTATCAATCTGCTCGTTGCAGTTCCGCTGGCGGTTTGAACGGTGTACGTAGGGCATCTCTGAGCGGCGCGGCGCATCTGGAACGATAGCAGGCTAAGCTGCGCCCATAGCGTGAGGGCAATCAGAATGAAGCTAAGCGAAAGCAGGTAGCTGAGCCAGCCGTCTAAATGGTGGGTACTGTTGAAGCCCATTGCCACGATAGCGATCGCAGTTGTCAACAACAGCAGCGGCGGTGCGACAAACGCCGTCAGCGTTCGAGTCCACCGAGAAGACCACTGCTGCGAAGGCGCAAGCAACAACTGGCTGAGGATGCGAGTGAGGATCGCAATCAACAGAGATAGTCCGACCATTTGCAAGTGCATCATCGCTACTGACCTCCGCTCTGCTGCTGATCGTTTTTTAGAGTCTGCTGGTCTCTAATCGCTCTAGCTGCTTTCACTTTTTGGGCGATCGCGTCCAACTGATCCAAGCTATCGTCATCGAGCGTGTCTGCAAACGCTGCAACAATCTCTGGGCTACCGACTGCTAGGAACTGCTGAAGCTGCTGATGAGCCTTGAGAATGTCTGCGCTGCGACGCGAGACGAGCGCTTTCCAGATGTGGATACGATTCTGGCGATCGCAGCTCACCCATCCCTTCTTAATCAATCGCTTCAACACGGTCGAAACAGACGAATACGTCAAATCTCGCTCGATATCTTCCAAGATATGCTGATGAATAGCCGTAGCTGAAGTCGGGCCAATTAGCCACAGAATTTCGACAATTTCAGCTTCAAGCGGCCCCAAAGATAGGTTCTTTGGCCGATAGGACGGAAAGGGAGTCATGAACGATATTGCCTAGTGTCTTTGACGGTAGCTTTTGCTATAGAGCCTATCACTTAGGACAATATCGTTGGTTGACAGCCTGTCAATCAAACATTCTCTAGACGCCATTTAGACCCTTCTGTCTCCAGACGACTCTTTGGCGTACTATACGCTGACAACTTCTCGCTCAGTCGTAGCTGCTTTCAATTCAGCTACTTTATCTGTTTGCTCCCAGGGCAAATCGAGATCGTCTCTACCAAAGTGACCGTAGGCAGCAACTTCCTGATAAAAGCGTCCCCCCCGCTTTGAGGGGAGTTCACACAGACTAAAAGTCTCGATGATGCCAGCCGGTCGCAGCTCAAAATGTTCGGTGATCAGCTTAAGCAGCTTGTCGTCTGAGACAGTCCCTGTTCCAAACGTTTCAACGAAAATGCTCGTTGGCCTAGCAACTCCAATCGCATAGCTGAGCTGCACTTCGCACTTGTCGGCTAGGCCCGCTGCCACAATGTTCTTGGCAACATATCGGCAGGCATACGCTGCGCTTCGATCCACCTTAGTCGGATCTTTGCCAGAAAAAGCGCCGCCGCCATGTCTAGAATAGCCACCGTAGGTATCAACAATGATTTTGCGTCCGGTCAGGCCGGAATCCCCCTGAGGCCCACCGATGACGAACTTACCGGTCGGGTTGACTAGGAAACGAGTTTTCTCTGTTGGCTGAATCTCTAAGCTCTCGAAAGCAGGTAGAACAACCGCTGTCCACAAATCCTGCTTGATTCGAGCCTGCACATCTTTGTTGCTGCTGAGTTCGCCGATGGTCTCTTTGTGCTGAGTAGAGACCAGAATTGTGTCAATCCCAACCGGCTTTCCGTCTTCGTATTCAACGGTGATCTGGGTCTTTCCATCTGGGCCGAGGTAGTCTAGCTGTCCGCTTTTTCTGACAGCCGCTAGCTTCCGAGAAATTCTGTGAGCAAGGCTGATAGGCAAAGGCATCAGCTCTGGCGTTTCATTGCAGGCAAAGCCAAACATGATGCCTTGATCGCCCGCGCCAATAGCGTCCCAGCGTTCGTCACTAGTCTGTTCACGGGTTTCTTGAGCCTGATCGACGCCCTGGGCAATATCGACTGACTGCTCATCTAGGGCAATCAGCACAGAGCAACTGTCCGCTGAAAAGCCGTTATTTTTGGGGTCGGTATAGCCAATCTCGGCAATCTTTTTGCGAACGATTTTGACAAAGTTAGCCGAGGCGTTGGAAGAGATTTCTCCTGTGACAACCACTAACCCCGTATTGACCACCACTTCAGCCGCTACCCGGCTGGTGGGATCTAGGGCAAGCATTGTATCTAAAATGGTGTCTGAAATCTGGTCACAAATTTTATCGGGGTGTCCCTCTGTGACCGACTCTGACGTAAACAGATAGCGACGAGACAATAGCCAATTCTCCTTAACCTGAGAGTCGAAGCCTGCTAGCGCGGCTTCGGTCAGTTTGCTTTGATTTAATATCCAAACTACCTTATGCGTATCACTCTAAGCGTTTCTACACCAATCGAAAGCACTCATAGGCTTCTAGCTGAAACGTTCAATTAGGACTGACGCTGATTTGCGATAGGTGCGAGACCGTTTTGATATCAAGACCTAACGAGGGCGATCGCACCCATCCTCCCACCATTCCTACAAAATCCGCAGCGCCCTGTTTTGCTAATGCTAGATCAGAGGCTGCGTCACCAACCACCAAAGTATGACCTGGCTTAGCAGATATAGATTGGCAGGCGAATTCTAGAAAGCCAGGGTGTGTTTTCAGCGGAGAATCCTCGGCAGCGCCATAGTACCAGTCAACTCCTGGCAGTTGATAATGTTCGACAAACGCAGCAACTTCTGCATAACTATCAGAAGAAACAATTCCGACTTTAATGCCTGCCTTTGATAGCTGAGATAGTAGCTGGATCGCGCCTTCTAGTGGGGGCGTTTTACTGACTTTGGGGGCCAAGGCCAGGTCAGCTTGATCAAAAGCGGTTTGGGCGATCGCACACGCTTCAATCCATCCCTTTCCCACTGCTGCTAAACAGCCAGCAGCAGCGATTTGGTCTTCATGACGACTGGCCACCGCAATGAGACCTGCTGGGTCAACACCGTGCTCTGTCAGGCCGAAGGTAGCCGATAGATTTGTATAAAACGCCGGAGAAAGGTTAGGGATTGCTTGTGCCCTAGCCTTTCCTAACTTCATCAGATACGCTTCGACGTTTGCTAGCGTTCCGTCCTTATCGAACAATACTGCCTGGATTGCCTCGAACTTGTGCGATCGCACGCATATAGTTGCCATCGATTTGCTCTTATTTTTGTCACGGTTGAAGTGTACCGGGGGGTAACAACAAAAAAAGGAAAGGTCAGTCTGACCTTTCCTTCTATAAGCTTTTATAGGCAGTTGAGCCCTATGAGCTTACTCTTCAGAATCTGAACTTTGTTCCTCTACAACGTAGCCATCATCTTCAGAAATGGCTTCACCAGACTCGCCTAGTGCCTTCTGTCGTAGCTGTTCGCGATAGCGCTCAGCCATCTCTTCAGCCTTGTCGTAGACCAAGTCAGGATTCTTCACCATATCACCCGGTTCGGGCTCTAGCTGCTTAGTCGAGAGCGAAATCCGTCCGCGCTCAGCATCTAGATCGATAATCATCACCTTGATTTCGTCATTCACGTTCAAGACGGAATTTGGCGTATCGATGTGATCGTGAGAAATTTCAGAGATGTGCAGCAGGCCGCTGACGCCGCCGATGTCAATAAACGCACCGTAAGGCTTCAGACCGCGCACGGTACCTAGAACCACCTCGCTGACCTGGAGACCGTTCATCTTCCGCTCGACCAAAGCCCGTCTATGGCTCAGTACTAGACGGTTACGCTCTTCGTCTACTTCTAGAAACTTCAGCGGTAGCTCCTCGCCAACCAAATCCTCTTTTGGCTTGCGGGTACTGATGTGTGAGCCAGGAATAAATCCACGCAGACCTTCAATACGAACTAGCGCACCGCCTCGGTTAGTGGCAAATACAAGTGAACGAACGGTTGCGTCTTCTTGCTGAAGCTGACGAACCCGCTCCCAAGCTCGCATGTACTCAATGCGGCGAATAGAAAGGGTTAGCTGACCATCTTCGTTATCGTCAGTCAGAATGAAGAATTCTCTGGTCTCGTTCGACTGTAGGACTTCTTCCGCACCCTCAACTCGGTTGATGGACATCTCCTGAATCGGAAGATAAGCAGCAGTCTTAGCTCCAATATCGATCAAAGCGCCCCGAGGTTCAATGCTAAATACCGTTCCAGGAACGATATCACCGGGGTTGAAATTGTAATCGTATTGATCTAAAAGGGCTGCAAAATCATCGTGTGTAAAACCAATGTCTGCGCTTTGAGTGTCCGAGTTGGCCATGCTAGATTTTTCCTACAGTTATTCTGTCTCCGCGAACGAGTGAACACCTCGCGATTCTAGTGCTTGCAGATGCTGATAAATCCTTTCGGTGCTTACAGCTAGCTAGCGAATCGCTTGTAAATCTTACTAAGGTTTTCAGTTAGAAAAGGCGGTTGATACCTTCGAGGTCTCCTGTCACAAGAATAACTATCATAGATCAATCAGGAGACAAAAGACTACTGCCTTTGCAGGTACTTTCGCTCTTGATTGATAGCTCTAGGTTAATCGCCTCGAAGGCTTTACCGAGTATGAGGTAGGTGACGAAAAATTTTCTACTGAGCAGATCTGATGGGCTACGTCTGCGAGACCAAATCTTCCGATTTCTCTTTGATAGGCGGTTCTGATGGTGGACTCTCTGAGGGGGCACTTTTGAGCTCAGCTCTAGTGCGCTTAGACTGAGCGTTCTCTCTATGAGGGGTGCTTCTAGGAGAGCTATCCTGAAGATGGCTCAGTGCTTCTGCAAAATCACGAATCCCTTGGAACTGACGATAGACAGAGGCAAAGCGAACGTAGGCAACTTCGCTAACTGCTTTGAGGTGGCTAAGGACTAGTTCACCAATCTCTCCGCTAGTAACTTCTCTAATTGCTTTTTGCTGAAGTCCCGCTTCAATATCGTCAACAATCCGCTCAATAGTCTGAGCGCCAATGCCGGTTTTCTCACAGGCGGTAGTGATACCGCGCAGCAGTTTGGACCGATCAAAAGATTCGCGATCGCCTTGCTGCTTGATCACTGTAATCGGCACGTATTCAATTCGCTCGTAAGTCGTAAACCGTCGCTCGCACTCTAAACACTCCCGGCGACGACGAATACTGCGGTCAGATTCTGCCGATCTTGACTCCAAGACACGATTGTTTAGATGTTGGCAAAATGGACACTGCATAAGCGTTAGACCTCCAAAAGGCCAGCTTTTTCTGTAGGGCTACCCTGTGTGCAACGTTACGACAAAATGAGACAAACAGCCAAGGTTGCCCACAATTACATAGAAAAAATTCGACAGGAACAATAGAAAGCCACTCAAACGAGCACCCAGACGAACAGGTTAATAACCAAAAAGCTGACGCCTCAACAAGCCCTTTAACAGGCATAACGAGGCATCAGCTTTAGAAAATTATCAGCAGTCCCGAAGCACTACTGAGTTATGACTTGCGTCAATTAGTCTTTAGTGATTTTGGGGGGTTCGCGAAATGCGATCGCAAAAAACAAAGTTCCGATGATACAAGCGAAAATCAAAATGTAAGCAACAGCTTCCATAACTCACTCTCTAAATGAACGACATCTTGTTCCAAACAAAGATTGAAACAGGCTCCAGTACCATACTAGAGCCTGTTCCAGCCGATTGACTTATTTGGAAGTCTTAGTTGAGAGGTCACCTACCTTCTGGTAGAAGCCCCACTCAACCTGCTGAGGTGACAGGTCGGGGTCAACACCCGCAAACACGTCTCTAAACAGAGTACGAGCACCGTGCCAGATGTGGCCAAAGAAGAACAGCAGCGCAAACACAGCATGTCCATAAGTAAACCAGCCGCGAGGACTAGAACGGAATACACCGTCAGAATCCAACGTTGCTCGATCAAACTCAAACGGCTCACCTAGCTGAGCTTTACGCGCATAGCGCTTAACCGCTGCTGGGTCTGTGATGTGCTGACCGTCTAGCTCACCACCGTAGAAGTCGACGACGACGCCAGTCTGCTCAAAGCTGTACTTGGATTCAGCTCGGCGGAACGGAATGTCAGCGCGCAAGTTTTGATCCTTATCCACCAGAACAACGGGGAACGTCTCAAAGAAGTTGGGCAGACGTCGAACTGTCAGCTCACGACCATCGCCATCGTGGAAGACGGGATGTCCCAGCCAAGTAGTCGCAATCCCATCACCCGTGTTCATTGGACCAACGCGGAACAAACCACCCTTAGCAGGGCTGTTGCCTACATAGTCGTAGAACGCTAGCTTCTCAGGAATGCGAGCATAGGCGTCTTCTTCAGAAGCACCTCTGGCAATGTCACTCTGGACACGGCGATCAATTTCTTCTGCGAAGTAGCTGCCGTCCCACTGATAGCGAGTGGGGCCGAACAGTTCGATTGGGGTAGTCGCAGAGCCGTACCACATGGTGCCAGCTACGATGAATGCCGCAAAGAATACAGCCGCAATCGAGCTAGACAGTACAGTTTCGATATTACCCATACGCAGTGCCTTGTACAGACGCTGCGGCGGACGAACCGTCAGGTGGAATAGTCCCGCTACGATACCGACAATACCCGCTGCAATGTGGTGAGCTACCACACCGCCCGGATTGAACGGGTTGAAGCCAGCGGGTCCCCATTCTGGGGCAACCCCTTGAACGTGACCGGTTAGGCCATAGGGGTCAGAAACCCACATACCCGGTCCCCAGAGACCGGTGAGATGAAACGCTCCGAAACCGAAGCACAGTAGACCAGAAAGAAATAGGTGAATGCCAAACATCTTAGGCAAGTCCAAAGCAGGCTCGCCAGTACGAGGATCGCGGAAAAGCTCCAGATCCCAGAACACCCAGTGCCAGCAAGCTGCCAAGAACAGCAAACCAGACAAAACGATGTGAGCGAGTGCCACACCTTCAAAAGACCAAAAACCGGGGCTAACACCCGTTGCGCCCGTTATATCCCAGCCGCCCCAAGAGCCAGTTACGCCCAGTCGGGTCATAAACGGAAGCACAAACATGCCCTGCCGCCACATGGGGTTGAGCACTGGATCGCTAGGATCAAAAGTGGCCAGCTCGAACAGGGCCATAGAACCCGCCCAGCCTGCCACGAGTGCCGTATGCATTAAATGTACAGAAATCAGACGGCCTGGGTCATTCAGGACGACGGTATGTACTCGGTACCAAGGTAGACCCATTGACTACGCTCCTCCTTGTATTGCTAAAAAAACTGCCTATCGCTTACTCAAACTTTCATGAACATCAACCTGTGAGCCTAAACATAAGCTTTTGTAAAGCAAAATATTCAGCTAACAGAAATTTGACGCTCTGTAAAAAGACTTCAGATATTACTAAGGCTACCAGATATAGAACCTCTCCAAACCTGTAAAGTGGCGACTGTGAAGCGATTATCTCCACCTTTTGCTGTAGAAAAAGCAAGAAAGTGAACCCGCTGTGCCCAGGTTTGTACACAATAATGTGAAAATGAAGGTGTATAAAGAAGTGTAACTATTCCTCAAACTTTGAGGCAAGCGACGTGGCCTAATTATCCAAGGCTCGCTCAGCGATGGTGCGGCAAAAAACAGGTGGGACATAGCTCATGGTTAGTATTAAGTTTGTTAAAGAAAATAAGGAAATCGATGCCTCCTTCGGCGCAAACCTAAGGTTCAAGGCGCAAGAAAACAACATTGATATCTATACCTTTATGGGCAAGCTCACCCAGTGCGGTGGCTATGGCCAGTGCGGTACCTGCGTAGTGGACGTGGTTGAAGGCGCTCACAACCTCTCACCTCGCACCGCTGTCGAGGACCGTATGCTAAAGAAGCGGCCGTCTACCTGTCGATTGGCCTGTCAGGCGACTGTGAACGGTCCAATCAGTGTCGTAACTAAGCCTGATAAGAAGGAAAGCTTGAAAAAGCTAAAAGCAGAAAAAGAAGCTGCTCAAAGGGCCAGTTCAGTCACGCCGAAAGCGATTAACGAAGCTGACGAGTCTAATAGAACGGCGACTTCTTCTATCGATTAAGATCTGGCACGTAAAACCTAGAACGGTGAAAGTTTGCCGCTAGTCTGGCTGATGTCTAACCGAAGCCTGATCAAATAGCCTAGTCTGCCATTTATATAGAAGCCGCGCTGACACAGCTCGGAATGCTATGCTGATTTCTATTGGCTTAATAGATAGTTAGGAGTAGGTAGCGTCTTATGGAAACTAACAAACTGGGCTTTGTGGCCAGCGTTTTGTTTGTCTTTGTTCCAACGGTATTTTTATTGATTTTGTACATTCAAACCGCTAGTAAGAACACCGGAGCATAGTAACTATCATGTGAGTGACTGACGCATGAACGACTAGCGGATGAACTGACTGTATGATTGCTCTAGCGATCGCACAGCCGAACTTGCACGTACAGTCTCCGTGAAGTTAGAAGCGCAGTCACTCAAAAATGCAGATTTAAAAAGGCACCTAGGGTACGCAAAACACCTTAGATGCCTTTTTATTCGTTCATATTTTTGTAAGTGGCAACGGCAGAGGGTGAGATCCGGTTGAGGTATCGGAAAATCCAGTACTTGAAAACGGTATCGAGAATGACTGGAAAGGTCGCAATGAACAGGAAGATGAAGTTACGGCTAGCCGGTAGTCCTAAGTGATCAGCCATACCTTCTAGCAAGACCTCCCAGCCGTGAGGAGAGTGGAAGCCGACGAAAGTGTCTGTGAAAAGGATAATAATGAACGCCTTAGCGCTGTCACTTAGACCGTATACAATCTCGTCAATAAAGGATTTGAGCGTGGCGACCTGCTCGCGGCAGTTGGTAAGCAGCAAAGAGAAGCAGAGAACCGCAATAATATCCGCAAAGACGTTCTCTACCGCATCAGCACTGCGCTGACGATAGTCTTCTTCGATTTGAAATGCTTTTTCCCTGACTCGCTCTTCAATCTCTAGCTCGTCTAGTTCTGGAGCCTTGCCGATTAAGACCTCAAACCGAAAGCGCTCTTCGTACTGCTGAAGTTCGTGGAGGGCTCTTTCTTCCATTTCTATATTGAGGAAGACGTCTGCTTGGGTGGCGTCACGGGTGTATTCGACAACAGGCGCAACGAGGAAGTTTTTGCTGAGGTACTGGGCGAGTAGCGGTACGATGATCAGCTGGAGTACGAAGGTAATCGCGATAGTGGTCTGAGTTTTGGAGCTACGAAAGCTGCGGACCACTTCGAGCTCGGCGTCGGGGTCGAGATCTTGTTTGATGCGATCAACCGTGCGCAGGATGGAACGGGGTAGGACACCACTGGTACGGCTGAGGGCTTCGTTTTGCGAGTCTTCTGAAACGGAGGAAGGGCTAGCCTTCTCAAAAGGTCCGCTGAGAGGTTGTCCAGCGGAGCGACTGGAGGAGCGGGAAAGAGAATTCGAGGCGTTGGCCTGAAGCTGGTTGAGTGAGAATCTAGGAGACTGTTCGTATCGATCTAGGATCTCGTCGATTAGCTGTAGCTTTTTGAAGGAGATAGCGGGGCCGTTGATCTGATCGAGGGGGAGATCGTCGGGTAGGGGCGTAGACGGTGGGGCGATGCTAGAAAGCTGAAGCGCATCGCTGCTAGTGCGAAATTCTGCCATTCGCCGCCGCATGATGGAGAGATATTTGCGGCGATCTCTTTGCAGGATGCGATAGGAACTAGCACTAAAGGTGCCGTTGCCCGGCTCGATGGGGTTGCCGTCGAAGTAGTTCTCTTCGATCTGGCGAATTTTTAGCGCCGCTTCGTAGGCTTGGTCTAGAGATCTATCAGGAGTACCAAAGAACCACTGTCTAAGCTGGCTAATCAGTCCTAGTCGCTGCGAAGAGTTTGTCATTGCTAACTAAAGCTGCAACTCATGAAGTGCTTAGTGATTTCTATATTACGGGGATGGCAAACTATCTTAGTTTATTGTGGACAAAATTAGCATTCTAGTGACTGCTTTGTATGGGTAAGGCTGTTCAGGTTTGGTGTGTGCCGCTGTTGGTATCAGAGGAGCTAGTAGCTAAGTATGCGCAGTGTTTGGCTGAAGATGAACAGCATCGGGCGGCGCGCTTTCGGTTTGAGGCGGATCGTCGGAAGTTCGTGGTGGCAAGGGGGGCAATGCGTCACTTGTTGTCTGAGCGGTTGGGCTGTCGGGCGATCGCACTCACCTTCGACTACGGTAAACACGGCAAACCCAAAACAACTGTGTCATCCACAAAGGGCCGCAACTTCCACTTTAATCTGTCTCATTCAGGAGAGATGGCGCTGTGTGCTTTGGGGGGCGATCGCACCGTAGGCATCGATATCGAAAAAGTCAGACCCATTCAAAGACTGGAAAGTATAATGGAGCGCTGTCTGGTCGAGACAGAAAAAGCGAAAGTCATCTCGCAGCCGGTAGATCAGCAAGCGCACGATTTTCTACAGTATTGGACCTGTAAAGAAGCCTATCTGAAGGCAATTGGAGTAGGGCTTTCTCAATTGATGACAACTGTAGAGATCGATCTGAGCTTATCTCAGTTAGTTGAGGTGCCAAGAGACTGCCAAGAAGGCTGGCAGCTATACAGTCTAGAGCTACCCGAGACCTATGTTGGTGCCTTAGTCGTCGCTGGAAAATCCGCCGTAGAGATAGCGCACTGGCAGCATTCTAATTTTTTAGAACGATGACGGATTTAACTGCTCGTCGGATTGGATTACCTTCACTATCCGAAAGTCCGAAGTAGGTTTGCGACTCGGTAGCGTCATCATTGGCAATAAATAGAGAAGACGAGCTGCCACCGTCAAGGTTCAATAGCTTGGTGATGCCCAAAGAAGCCGCAAAGTCAGCTAGTTCAGCAAGCGTCATGCCGCTAGAGCGAGCTCCTTTTTCAATCATGATTAGCGCGATCGCACCGTCAGGATAGAGCCCAATCGCGCTCCGAGCATTCGGCTGCAAGCTGCCAATCGCATCTCGAATAACAGCGCCGCTATCGTAGTCGACAAAAGCTTCAGCCTGCGCTGTGTCCGTGGGCAAAAGCTGCGGACCAGCCCCAATCGCACTGTCGATCGCGCAGCCATTTGGGGGTAAGACATCGTGAAAGGCGATGTCGTAGACGGGAGCGTTCGTTTCTGCGCAGCGATAAACCCGAAACTCCGAGCGGTTGAGAATTTGGTCTATGTATTGACTCAGCGCTGGGTTCTCAACCAGTCTTTCGTTGTCTGCGGGGTCTCCGACAATCTGGCCCTGTGCTATGAGGTGAGAGGTTGTCTTGCCATTGTTAGGGTCGAAGAAGCCACCGTTAATAATGTAGCTAGCCTCTGCCTGCTCGGCAAAGTCTTCTACGGTTGTAAGGTCGGTAGCGACTGCGACGGATAGCGTAGTCCCTGGTGGCTGGGTGACGACGTGGGCAATCACATTTTCTACCACGTGTCGCTCATACCCATAATCTCTAGAGCCCGCCTCAGTGTCAGTAGTTAGTGGTTCAGTCGACGCTTCATCCTGCACAGCTACGGCCCTCGACGTGGCAGATTGTCTTGCTAGCAAGGTGAAGCCTATACCAACGCTGATCAGCAGGCCAAACAGGATTAGATAGTTAGGCAGTGGCTGACGCGGTGGCATTTCTGACTTTCTCGCTGTAGTCTTTGGTGCGAATCTGACGGAAGCCCGTGAAAACAATTTGTCTGGTCCAGGCTGGTAAGTACGATAGCACCTGCGCTACTTGGGCACGAGTAGATAGTGTGCCTGTCTGCTTAAGCTCAGCAATCAAGCTGCGACCTCGTTCCGTTTCCCCTTTTTCGATTAGGCGCATGGCTAGCACCTGCTTTAGATTCCGCAAGCTGCTGAGTCTGAACTGCTCTAGCTCGGGGCGTTCGGGGAAGTGATAGCTAGCTAAGCAGGAAGGATTTGGCGCTGAGGAAATGAATGTCTTGTTTGAGGCTGGTTTGGCCACCGTGGAATCGGTATTCCATTAACCGTTCGGGAATGAAGTAGGCGGTTTGATTGGCGATCGCACAGCGCACCAGCAGATCAAAATCTTCACAGCCATCCGCCTCGAACCGCATAAAGTCGATGGCCTCTAGGCTCCGCTTGCGAAACAGCGAAGAGCCTACTTGCAAGCTCTGTTTTATAAAGGTCTCGTAGAGCAAATCATCAACCACTCCGTTGAGCCGATCTTTTCCCCACCTAGCCGAATTCGCTGCTGTCGCTGCCTGGTCTCGCTGATTACGAGCATTGATTATCCAGTGATCTGAGCAGACAAAATCAACTTGGGGGGCAGCATCGAGTACGGCTACCGCTTTTTCTAGGAAGGTCGGCGTAAGCGCATCATCGTCATCGAATTTGATAAAGTACTGGCCCCTAGCCGCTTCGTAGCCCGATCTCATATTGCGGCTGCGCTGGATGTTTTGCGAATGCCGAATGTAGCGAATTCGCGAGTCCGTCCACTGGCCCACTACTTCGGCTGTGGAATCTGTCGAAGCATCGTCACAGATAATCAGCTCAAAGTCTGAATAGGTTTGATTGAGAACGCTACTGAGCGCGTAGGGCAAGATATCGGCGCGGTTGTAGGTAGGAACGCAGACGGTAACTTTTGGACTGGCCTTTGGATTGGCTGCTGGGCCAGCTATTGAAGAGAAAGGATCGTTTGCCACGGATTTTTCACAAGAAGTTTTCACAAGAAAAGGAATGAGGCTGGGAAGACTGGTAAACATATCGACTGCTCTTGTTGGATACTTTCGGTAGGTTTATGACCCTCACACAGTTCGAGCCTGCCCCTACATATTGCCCGCGGGTCTCGGTCATCGTGCCTATCTACAACGGTGAGCAGGATTTGCCAGGGCTGCTGAACTGTCTGATAGCACAGACATATCCAGCCGACCGGGTGGAATTTTTGCTAGTTGATAATGGCAGCAGCGATCGCACCCCTCAGCTCCTGACCGCTGCTGCTCCTCGCTTTGCCGCTAAAAATCTAACGCTTAGAATTCTCAGCGAAACGAATATTCAAAGTGCCTACGCAGCCCGCAATACTGGCGTTAACGCTGCTACGGGCGAAATTTTGGCTTTTACCGATGCTGATTGCTACCCACATCCTCGTTGGCTAGCTGAGCTAGTAAAACCATTCGAGGATGCTGAGGTTGGTCTGGTCGCGGGTGAAATCTCTGCGCTGCCGGGGAAGAACTGGCTGGAGGCCTATGCTGAGCGCAAAGCGTTTATGAGCCAGCGCCATACGTTGAACCATCCCTTTTGTCCGTATGGTCAGACGGCGAATTTAGGAATTCGAGTGCGATCGCTTCACACCGTTGGTTTATTCCGCTCCTACCTAACGACCGGGGGCGATGCGGACATCTGCTGGCGAGTTCAAAAGGAAGGCGGCTGGAAAATCCGGTCGGCTCCTGACGCGCTAGTTCAGCACCGACACCGCCAAACCCTAAAAGAGCTTCATGCTCAGTGGTATCGATATGGCAAATCCAATCGCTATCTGCACGAGCTCCACGGTATAGAGCTGACCTATCCACTACAGAAGAGCGAACGCAACCGCGCGCTGGTGCGATGGCTATTGAAAGAACTGCCCGCTTCAATAGCAAAAGTTGCCTTTGGTAGAGAGCCAGCGATTGAAGCCGTGATCATCCCTCTAGATATTTACTGTGCTCACGCTCGCGACTTGGGTCAAAAAGAAGCAAAGCTACCACCATCGGCCCGTCAAAAGAGCCCGTTTGAATCTACTCCCTTGGCCGTCGAATGAACATATTGATGCTGTCGGCAACGTTTCCCTATCCGCCCACACGGGGAGGCACATCGGTTAGAACTTTCAATCTGCTGAAATATCTCAAGCAGCAGGGGCATCGAATTAGCTTGGCAACTCTGCGAACAGATGAGGTAACCGATAGCGAAGTTGAAGCTTTGGCCAATTGGGTCGATGACCTAGCGGTGTTTGAACGCCCTACCCTTGTGCCTCAGACCAGGAAGCCTCAAAACGCCATCAAGAAGCTGGAGCGCCTAGCTAATTTTGCTATCAGTGGCGTACCACCCAACGTGAGCACTGCTCATTCTAGCTCAAATGCAGGCTTGGGTTAACCAGCAGATTGATCAGCGGTGAGTTCGATGCGATTACCTGCGAGCACTGTGTGAACGAAACGTATGTACCAGCGGATATTTTGCAGCGGATTCCGGTGGCAGTGGTGAATATTCACAGCTCTGTGTATGGCACCTGCGTTCATCAGCTAGCTGGGGGAATGGCTGAAAAGCCTTGGCGCGATCGCCTTAATCTGCCTCTGCTAAAGCGCTACGAACACCGCTACTGTCAGAAGTTCTCTCATTTGGTAGTGACGACGGCTGAGGATCAGCGGCAGATGCGATCGCTCAGCGGCAAAGACAATATCCAGGTAATTCCCAACGGCGTCGATCTAGAAGCCTTTCCCTATCGAGATCAAGATCCAGGCGGTCAGCATTTGGTATTCATTGGCGCGATGGACAATCTCCCTAACATCGATGCGGTTACCTTTCTCGCTAGAGAAATCTTTCCCTTAGTCGCTGCGCAATATCCTGATGCAACGCTTTCTTTGGTTGGGGCTCGTCCGGTGCCAGCCGTTCAGGCGCTGGATAATATTCCGAACGTGAGCGTGACTGGCAGGGTGCCAGCGATGATGCCTTATCTGCACGAAGCTACAGTCTGCGTGATTCCAATGCGTACAGGCTACGGCATCAAGAATAAGACGCTAGAGGCGATGGCAGCGGGCATTCCGGTTGTGGCGAGCGATCGCGGTTTAGAGGGCTTTGGAAGTGGATGGCGATCGCGTACCTTTGCGATCGCTACGGGCAAATACCGCTGGGGAATTTGCGAGAGCCATTCAGCAGCTCTTCGAGTCCGTAGATCTCAGACGGTCGCTGTCGAGAAATAGCAGAGCCATGATCGAAGCAGAGTTTACCTGGGCGATCGCTGGTCAACAATATGAAAAAGTCCTGCTCGCAGCTAACCCTTCTGTCAGCTAGTCGCCTCGTCAGCTCGACTCTTTTTTCAACAAAAAGGGTCTCTACAAGACGTAGAAGACCCTTTAAATCAATATCAAACAGCGGCGCTAGTAGGCATCCTGAAGCTCGTAGAAATCAGGAGAGATGTAGTCCTTACGTAAAGGCCAGCCTTCCCAGTCTTCTGGCATCAGCAGGCGCTTCAGGTTGGGATGCCCCTCGTAGATAATGCCGTACAGGTCATAGCTCTCACGCTCTTGCCAGTCAGCCGCTTTCCAGATCCAATACACCGAAGGGATCTGAGGATTTTCTCTGGGCAAGAAGCACTTGATTCGGATCTCAACTGGGGCATCCGCATCATCGCTAAGTTTAGTCAGGTCATAGACGCTGACTAGATCTTGACCGGGACCAGAATCATACGCGCACTGACAGCGCAGATAGTTAAAGCCATAGGCATAGAGCGCAGTCGCAAACGGCAGCAGAAACTGAGGATCGACCTTGAGGACTTCGATGCCCGCATGGTCGCGCTCCATCACCTCATGGCCAAACCCTTGCTCGCTCAGCCAGGTAGAAACCTCGCCAGCTTCGACAATAGCCGACTCTTCTGATTCTGCGGCTTTCTTCTCTTCTGTATCAGCCATCTACCTCACGCCTTTTCCTTAACGTCTTCACCCTTCATATCCGCGCCTGCTAGCTCAGCCGCTGATTTCTCAACCGGCATCCCCATGGCTTCCATCAGCTCTTTTGGCGGCATATCCCGCGTACCAGAAGCCAAATACTCGCCTGTCAAAATCGGTGCAACCACCTTCATCTCGTGAGAGCGAGTGTAGAAACGATGAGTTTCTTGAAACTCGGCGCGCTCCTGCATGGACTCGTTCGCAATTTTCTTACGCAGCTTGATCACCGCGTCAAAGATTGCCTCTGGTCTAGGTGGACAGCCGGGAATGTACACATCAACCGGAATGATCTTGTCTACGCCCCGTAGCGCCGTCGGCGAATCAGAGCTGAACATCCCACCAGTGATAGTGCACGCACCCATAGCCATAACGTAGGCAGGTTTAGGCATCTGCTCGTATAGCCGCACTAGCGCGGGGGCCATCTTCATGGTCACTGTCCCGGCCACGATGATCAAATCGGCTTGGCGGGGGCTGGCCCGAGGCGCTAAACCAAAGCGATCGAAGTCGAACCGAGAGCCTAACAGCGCCGCAAACTCAATAAAGCAGCAGGCCGTGCCGTACAACAACGGAAACAGACTTGAAAGTCTCGTCCAGTTGTAGAGGTCGTCGACTGTTGTCAAAATGACATTTTCGGATAGATCCTGCGTGACGCCTGTTTTGGCGGCAGGATTCATAATCCGCTCGCCTGGGTTTACCAGCGGGTTTTGCATATCTGATCTCATACCTTTTCCTATGACCATTCCAAAGCTCCTTTACGCCATGCGTAGACCAACCCAACCACCAGAATGGCGATAAAAATCAGCGCCTCTACAAACGCTAAAAGTCCTAATGTGTGAAACGCAACCGCCCAGGGGTACAAAAAGACCGTTTCCACATCGAAAATCACAAATACTAGCGCAAACATGTAGTAGCGAATGTTGAACTGAATCCACGCGCCGCCGATCGGTTCGCAGCCTGATTCGTAGGTTGTTCGGCTGGCTGGCCCAGCGCTAGCTGGCCGCAATAGCTTGGAAGCGCCTAAGGCGACTACTGGTACGAGCGAGCTGATGATCAAAAAGCCTAAAAAGTACTCGTATCCACTTAAAACAAACACAGCGTATGCCTTGAACCGTTAACAAATCTTGCTTTATTGTAGCGGGCTAAGTCTACCGCAACGGCACACTTTGGCGCTGCTACGAAAATTTCTATCACCAAGCAGAATTGATAGATATCTATAGTGAGAGAGACTTAAGCCAAGCAGTGCCGAGAAGACAAAACAGCTCGCTCGAGCCATATCGCGCGCTGAGAGAAAACCACTCTATGCAATAATAGTTTACAAATATTTCATACTTTCAGTTCGCCTCCCCAGGCAAGTGTTTTAATTCCATGACTACTGAGCCGACCGCTAATCCTGACTCGGAAGCGCCTCCGATTGAGGAAACGATTCCGCTAGTAAAGCCTGAAGGATCTGAACCTGAAGGTGCTGAAGAGGAGCAGCGGCCCCCTACTCCTGAAGAGATGGATCGCTTTGAATGCCGCTCTTGTGGCTATACCTATGAGCCTACCAAAGGGGACAGCCGTAGCGATACGCCCCGAGGCGTTCCGTTCAAGGAGCTAGCCGTGGACTGGCGCTGTAGCGTTTGTGGCTCTAGCAAGTCGCAGTTCAGCAATGTTGGACCAGCGGGCACGGCATCTGGATTTAAGGAAAATCTTAGCTACGGGTTTGGGGTGAACACGCTGACGCCTGGGCAGAAGAACGTGCTGATCTTCGGTGCGCTGGGAATAGCTGTACTGTTCTTCTTGAGCCTCTATGGATTGCGGTAGTGGACTGTGATAGTGGCTGCGATATCTATTGGGCGTGCGACTATGTTTTATCGGATTGATTTTTTGCTGGAGTTGTCATGCAAACGGTTTTGATGTCCTTTTTTCTGCCTGCTGCGATCGCTTTGAAAAAAGCCTTCAGAAAAGGGATGGTGTTGGCTTTGGTTGCGCTGCTTGCAACTAGCTGTAGCAGAGTATTTTTGCCGGGGACAGAGACTAATCCCTGGGATGTGATTGCTCTACCAACTACGGCGTCGATCTCGGATGTGGCGTTTGCCGGTGATGGCGAGCACGGTTGGCTAGTGGGTAGTCGAACGACGCTGCTAGAGTCGACGGATGCAGGCAAAACTTGGGACCCGCGGACGCTAGAGCTAGGCGAGCAAAACTACACCTTTACCTCTATCGACTTTGAAGGGGATGAAGGCTGGCTAGTCGGCCAGCCCAACATCATGCTGCATACGACAGACGGAGGGAATTCTTGGTCCAATATTCCGCTCGATCCAAAGCTGCCTGGTCAGCCACTACTGGTGACCGCAACGGGTAAGAACGCGGCTGAGCTGGCAACAGATATTGGCGCTATATACACAACAAAAGACGGTGGCAAGCAGTGGAAAGGTCTGGTGCAGTCTGCGGTAGGTGTCGTGAGGAACATGACCAGAAATCCAGAGGGTCGCTATGTAGCAGTGTCTTCTAGAGGGAACTTCTACTCGACATGGCTACCGGGTCAAGACGCCTGGCAGCCGCACAACCGCGAGAACTCGAAGCGCTTGCAGAATATGGGCTTCACTAAAGACGGTCTGCTGTGGCTAATTGCCAGAGGTGGTCAGCTTCAGTTTGGCACTGAGCAGGTGGAGTACGAGGAATGGACCGAGCCGATTAATCCTGAGTTTGCCTCTAGCTGGGGTTTGTTAGATGCTGCCTATCGCACGCCGAAAGAGCTGTGGGTGACAGGGGGTAGTGGCAACCTGCTGGTCAGTACAGATGGTGGCGAGAGCTGGGCCAAGGACAAGGCCGTCGAGAATGTTCCAACAAACTTCTATCGAGTGAAGTTTCTAGGTGATAATCGCGGCTATGTTCTAGGTCAAAGAGGCTACCTGTTGCGCTATGTCGGTGACGAGATAGCCAGCAAGCAGACAGAGACAGAAGTTGCTTGAATAGTAGAACTTTCTCCATTTCATAGAGAGTTGCTTGTAGGGATGGCTGAGAGTTTCGTATGATAAGTGTACATGCCGAAAATTTTTTGAAGAGATTTAGTTAGGAGATTACAAGATATGGCTGGCGTTACCGGCGAAAGACCTTTTGGTGACATTGTCACTAGCATCCGCTACTGGATTATCCATAGCATCACTATTCCAGCTTTGTTCATTGCTGGCTGGCTGTTTGTTTCTACAGGACTGGCTTACGACGCGTTTGGCACGCCTCGTCCTAATGAGTACTACCCCAGCAACCAGATGGAGCTACCGATTGTAGATGACCGCTACAACCCTGATCGCACGCTGAAGTATCAGGACTAGAACCTTTAAGCGGCGCTTTTGAGTAAGCGCAAAAGACGCTGTGAGACAGCTAACAGCGCTTTTAAGAGCTGGCTGTATGACATTTATTTGATTACGACTTTTTTTGGAGACTTTCTATGACAAGCGGCAATCCTAACGAACCGATTACCTATCCGATTTTCACTGTGCGCTGGCTGTCTGTACATGCTTTGGCGGTACCTTCAGTATTCTTTTTAGGCGCGATCGCAGCAATGCAGTTCATCCAGCGCTAATCCTAAGCAGAGCTAACCCTACCAGGAGCTACACACTATGGCCGATAGACCCACTAATCCGAATAAACAGCCAGTAGAGTTAAACCGGACATCTTTGTTCTTAGGTTTGCTCGTTGTCTTTGTGACTGGCCTGCTATTTTCTAGCTACTTCTTTAACTAGAGTCAAGATAGCTAAATTCAAACCAGGTATCTGACTTGTTGGATACCTCCGAAGACTTTCCCTTTGTTGTGAGTAGGAGTAAATTCATGTTTCAGAACGGTAAGATTCCTCTTTGGATCGTAGCGACTGTCGCTGGTATTGGCGTCCTTGGCGTCGTTGGCATATTTTTCTACGGCTCTTATGTGGGCACTGGCTCCGCTGTATAGAAAAGCTGCACAGAATACGAGATGGCGAGCTAGACGCCCTTAATCCATTCGATCCTAAAGAGGCCCTCTAATCAATTCGATTAGAGGGCCTTTCTAAAGTCTAATTAAACGTTTAAGATGACTTCGCTGTTCGTCGCCAATTAGGCTAGACCACGTCTGTCTGACTGTCTTCGGCGACTTGACCCCAAGGCTTGGACTCACCGCCTGTGGTTGCCTGACCGCGTTCAATGTAAAGAAAAAGAGCAGCCATTGTGATCGCTGGAAAAACTAAACCAACCGTAGGAACCAAAATACTGGGCAAAAAAGAAGCTGACATGTTCACTAATCCTTATTTTAAAACTAACTGAACATCATCACCTTACTCCGAATAGGGATCGGAGTGTTTTTTCCTTAGTCGAAGTTAAAAAACAATTCTGGGCGTTAATGTCCTTTTCAATACAATCAATCAACCTTGATGTCAATACATCACCTGAAAGACAGATCCAATGTCATCCCTATGGAAGGCAATTATTGTATACAGATCGAGCTAAGCTTATATACACAAGGGGGAGACCACTGACTCGGAAATCCCCTGTATTTAATTCACTGGAGATTTCTATTATGGGCATTCTTGCTTGGGTTGTTTTAGGTTTACTGGCTGGTGCGATCGCTCGCGCTATCTATCCTGGTCATCAGGGCTTAGGTATTATCGGTACTATGGTTCTAGGTATTATCGGCGCGGTAGTTGGCGGTTTCATCGCTAATGCGGTCATCGGAGTTGGGGCGGGCTTATCTGTTCCTGGCGTAATCGTAGCCGTACTAGGTGCCATTATCACGCTATTTATCTACTACGCGGTAACAAAGCGCACTGCGTAAGCTAGAAAGTATCATAGTTGAGAGATTGGCACTGGTCGCTTTGATCCCAATTTGCTCTCACGAGATAGATTTTAGAAAGAGTCAGCCAGGCACCGCCCGGTTGACTCTTTCGGCTTTAGAATACCTTCGTATTAAAACGAAAGTAGCCAACTGCCAGATGGTCAACCAGAATCGCTCCGTTACTCTTTCAGCCAACAATTCACAGCAGTGGGCAGATAACCTTCAAACCTATCCAGCGATTAAAGAACAGATTGTTGATTTTGTCTTTGATGCAGAAGGCGAATTAGCCGTCTCGCTGGAGCGATTCTCTGCAAAGCAGCTTTCGCGCTGGGCTACGCCGAAGCTAGTGGGCCTAGATCGCACAGAGCTAGCAACAGATATGTTCATTACTGAAGGCCAGGTCAAAGGTCAGTCGGTGATTCAGCTATTTTTAGCAGATAGTGACCAAGAGAGTGGCCAAGCGAGCGAGCCCGAAGTCTGGCTGAGCCAGTGGTCAAATAGCTTCACCGGACTTTTTGAGGTGATAAGTGTTGAGGAGTCGACAGACGAATTGCCAGGAAATGAGGCGTCGGCAGATGACGCAACAGAAAATAACATAGGCCGCTATCGGCTGATGAACTGGCTGACTGAGAAAAGCTACAGCGTGCATGCTAACAGCCTACAGTCGGCTGAGATGCTAAAGCGGATGAAGACTAGTGAAATTGTGCTAGCCAGATTGGTGCCGCTAACGGAGAGCGAATGGACATTCTCGGGGTCTATGACACTACTGGGAAAACTGGGCAAACCAAAGCTAGCGGTCGCTGTTGGTAACTTCAAGAAATGGTTTCCAGAACAGCTTTATGGCGATGCGCCTGAACTCAAAGAAGCGGCTTGGGAATCAGTACAGCAGCAGTACGATGACTTAATTGATATCTTTGGTTCTACGCCCGTTACCCTACCGGGCAAAGAACTAAACGAGAAGCTACAAACCTATCAAAAAGCCTCTACAGATAAGCAGCTGGCAGCGGCCGGGATAGATAGCGACAAATCTTTTCTGGAGATGGCCAAAGAACAAGACTTGTCAGAAGCAGAGATCGAGGAGGCGATCGCATCCGTAGGCGAAGAGAACAAAGCGGCTAAGGCTATCTTGACCAGCAAGCAGTCACTCAAGATGGTGATGCCAAAAGTAGAGCTACCAGATGAGCTGCGCAAGGCTAAGTCGGTGACCGTTTTTTCACATCCCCGCTGGGGGCAGTCGTTCTTACCGGACTATCATAGGCTAGAGACTTTGTTGAGGATGGTAGAAGGCGATCGCACTGAAGAAGATGCTGCCGATCTGCGATCGCTCGTCAACAAATATCTAGAAGACACTCAGGCAAACGCTCACGTCTGGCAACATATCCAAAAGAACTTTGGCAGCACTATCGATCCGATAGTCCAAGCGCTAACAAAATCGCCTGAACTCAGCGTTCAAACAGATCTTGAGAAGATATTAGCTATCTATGACAAGCCATTGACCCCTACACTGCCAGAAAGCGCCAGCGTACCTATTCATCTGCACGACCTCTTTCAGGCTGCGCTGAAGAAAGTAGGAAAAAGCGCAGGTGGCGATAAATCCACTAAAAAGAAGTCGAAGAAGCCGAAGAAGTCGGGCTTTGGCTAATTTTTCTGAGCTTTGTATCTTTCTTTGAAAATGGCCTGTTGCTCTTTATGATCAACTACCTTGCAGGGATAGCCGGTTCCTTCTAATGCCTGTGGGTCAATCTCTCCGCTGACTAGCGCCCCAGTATCAAGATGGCGGATCTCGGGTAGCCACTCACGGATATACTCAGCCTCTGGATCGTATTTCTTGGCCTGACTAGCCGGATTGAAAATCCGCAGTGGCTTAGGATCCATTCCACTCGAAGCGCTCCACTGCCAGCCGCCATTATTAGCAGAGAGATCGCCGTCGTACAGGCGCTGCATGAAGTACTTTTCGCCCCAGCGCCAGTCGATAATTAAATCCTTGGTTAAGAAGCTAGCCACTATCATCCGGCAGCGGTTGTGCATCCAGCCAGTCTGATTGAGCTGTCGCATTGCTGCATCTACGATCGGGTAGCCAGTTTTGCCCTCGCACCAGGCTTGAAAAAGATCTTCGTCATTGTCCCACGGAAAATCTTTGAGGGGTTCGCGATAAGGGCCTTCTGCCAGCTGTGGGAAAGTGTACATAACGCCCTGGTAAAACTCTCTCCAGGCCAGTTCCTGCTGCCAGGTGCGAATATTGCCGTGGGTTTCTTCGCTGCGGGCGCGGCTGTAGGCATCGCTGGCTGCTTCCCAAACTGTGCGAATGCCCAAGGTGCCAAACTTAAGCGCTGCGCTGAGTGTGGAAGTACCAGCAATGCCAGGATAGTCGCGCTGTTCGTCATACTCTGCGATCGCCTGTCGGTCATCACAAAACTTCTCCATCTGTGCCAGCGCGGCGCTTTCTCCAGGCGCTAGCAGCAGTTCGTTCTCCCATTCGTATCCTAGATCTTTGGCAGTAGGTAGATCGATGTTTCCAGCTTTGTTAGCAGTCGATTTTTCTTTGGGACTCAGTCCAGTTACGTCTGATAGGGCCGGGACGGGCGACTGCTTTTCCTGCTCAATCCACTTGCGCCAGAAAGGCGTGTAAACCTTGTAAGGCTTGCCTGATCCGGTCTTTAACGCATCGGGTGGAATCAGTAGCTGATCCCAGTATTGAGTCGATCTTTCGATGTCTTTGCCTTTGAGCGCCTCGGCAACCGCCTGATCGCGTTCTCTGGAATAGGGCTCCACATCGCGGTTCCAGTAGACCGCGGCTGCTCCCAAGGCACTGGCTAACTTGGGAATCGTTTTGTCAGGTTGGCCCTGAAGAATTAGCAGCTCGCTGCCTGCGACCTTGTAGCTCTCTTGCAGCTCAGCTAGCGAACCGATCATATAGGTGACTCGAGCTGGTGCAATGTCGTCGCCATCTAGAATGCCAGGATCTAGGCAAAAAACGCCGATGACCTTAGCGGTGCGGTTTCGTGCCGCTGCCAGTCCTAGATTGTCTCGAATTCGTCAAGTCGCGCCGATGCCAAAACAGCACCAAATCATCCGCCATAGCCCTGTTTGTTTGGAAGTGTCGGGATTTAGTATAGCGAGGGTAGGCTACTCTGAGCAAAGCTCTACGGCTCCGCTCAGCCTGCGGTTGGAATCAGGGCTTTATCGCGTAAAGTCTGACAGCCCTCTCGATGCTAATTTTGCGGTTCCATAGGCAGCTTCGCTTTGGCTGGCTCTGATGACGTTGACGCCTAGCTTTCTCTGCCGGATAGTTTGCCATGTCTGGTTCTGCGCGCCGCCGCCTGCGGTGTAGACTTGACGAACTTCGGGTGCGCCTAGCGTCTGTAGCTTCTGGTAGCCTTCTGATTCGATGCGGGCGATCGCCTCCAAAATCCCATACAAAAAGTCAGCATCCTCGTCTGGTCTAGGTGTCAGTCTTGGTAGATAGTCCGGGTCATTAATTGGAAAGCGTTCTCCAGGCTGAGTCAGCGGATAGTAGGCCAGCTCACAAGGTCTAGACAGATCAATCTGGGCGCTGAGTTCGGCTATCTGTTCAGCCGTAAAGTATTGCCTTAGCACCGCTCCACCTGTATTAGAAGCTCCGCCGACTAGCCACAGATCGCCTAATCTATGGCTATAGATGCCAAATGGCTGATTGGATATAGCGGTCGAACTCAGCAGTTTGAGCACGAGTGTGGAGCCGAGTGAGGTTACGGCATCTCCTAGCTGACTAGCTCCGCTGGCGAGAAACGCGGCGATGCTGTCGGTCGTGCCTGCGCAGATTTGACAGGTGGATGGCAAACCAAGGGGAGTGGCGAGTTCTGGGCGGATAGGTGCGATCGCCTTTCCCGGCTCTAGCACCCTGGGCAGCCAGTCGGCGATGGGCAAGCTCAGCAGCCAGTCGGGATAAGCCAGCTTTTCTACGTCGTAGCCTAGCTTTAGCGCATTGTGGTAGTCGCTAACTGGCCGCTGGCCGTGCAGCCTAGAGGCAATCCAGTCTGACTGATGAGCGATGTAAACCTGCTGCGAATACGTCCTGTTGCGATGTAGCCACATGGCTTTAGCGAGTGTTGAGGTGGCGCTGAGCGTTGGGCTATCGGGCGGGGCAACGGTGGCAAGGATTGGGAGGATAGGGCGGGCGATCGCATTGTCATACATCAGCGCTTCGCTCAGTGGCTGGCCTTTGCTGATCGCACAGCAGCATGGTGGCAGAGGTGCCGTTGATGGCGATGCGGTGGATCTGAGTGCGGACTTTGGGTGCGATCGCCTCAATTAGCTGATACAGCACTTGTTCCCAGATCGTTGGGTCAGCAGTCTCCTTTGCGTTTAGGAATTGATAGCTGAGACTGAGCGATGACTGATGCTTGGGGGGTGTTTAGTGCGATCGCCCTAGCCCCGGACGTGCCAAAGTCAACTCCTAGTGCATACATAACTCTGTAGCCCGTTGTAAAGAAAGCTATAAAGAAAGCCAAAAAGAAAAAGCCGCACCAAAATAGGGCGGCTTTCTTCTAAAAATGCGGACCTCAGCGCCGTTTCCGGTAGAGGCGTTGCATGCAACGCTCCTACTAGACGCTAACCTCGCTGACTTCTCTAGAGATAAAGTCGAATGGCTGATCGATAAAGGACGTGTCGTCAATGCCCATATCAGAAGCCCGGTTTTTGACCATTTCTTTCATGATCTGAATTCCCCTGACCGTAGGTGCAATCGGCACACCTAGAGAATTGTAGGTCTCACGCAGGCCCTGTAGCACCCGCTCCATTAGCACGTCATTATTGCCAGCGACCAGCGCGTAGCTGCTATAGCGCAAGTAATAGTCCATATCGCGTAGGCAAGCCGCGTAGCGTCGAGTCGTGTAGGCATTGCCACCAGGGCGAATCAGCTCAGGCACAACTTCAAACAGCTTTTTGCCAGCCTCTCTAGAAATTTCAGCGGCGTTGGCGCTGATCATGGCTGCAACCTTGACCCGGTTAGCGCCAGTATTGAAATACGATTGCAAAGAATCGATAGCATCACGATCTAGGTAGCGACCGGTAGTGTCGTAGTTGCTAATTAAACTGGTGACCGTATCTCGCATGAAAATCTCCCAACGTTTTTCGATGGCTGACTACTTAGGAAGCAGGAATAGCAATGGATTCAGCCTTTCATCGCCCGGTCCTTAGTCTACCACGAGAGCTAATTAGCCCCGCTAGCTAGCCTGCTTGTATGAGCGTTATCGAAGGAAAAGTTTACAATTCGACTGATTTAGCAGTGCTCTTCAGCCTTGTGTGAGTCGCTTGATCCAATAGGCTTCATCTCAGCAGCTTTACGTATAGCAATCCGCCCTTAGCTTAAACCACTAACAGAAGCGGTAACCCTTATCCTATAAAGCGCTAAGTGCATAGCAATCCGCTAATGCATCAGCGGATTGCTATAGATGAAGCTGCTAAGAGAATTAGGAGTGAATACAAAGATATTAGGCAAGACTACCCAAACTTGTTGCGATTCAGTATATGCGGATACAAAATCTGTTAATCGCTATTCATAGGATCATTAGCATTCTAGATGGCTTTTTTGTAATTTCACGCCTCCATCTAAAGCCTCTATCTCCAAGGGGCAAGTCTAAAAACCTAGGGAAGACGATATGACTGGAAACGAGTCGCGCACACAAGCAATTTACGAGATCACAAACAGAGACCCCATCGAGGCCAAAGCCCCACAGAAGTTAGAAGACATCTGGGCTGCGAATGTCTTCAGCCTCAGCAAAATGCAGGCGACCCTACCCAAAGATGTCTTCAAGTCGCTTAAAAAGACCATAAAAACGGGTGAAAAGCTAGATCCTACCGTTGCTGATACCGTTGCAGGTGCAATGCGCGACTGGGCAATGTCTAAAGGCGCTATGTACTACGCCCACGTCTTTTACCCGCTAACCGGTGGAACAGCAGAGAAGCACGATGGTTTTATCTCTCCTCAGGGTGATGGCGGCGTCATCTCCGAATTCTCTGGCAAGCTGCTAATTCAGGGCGAGCCCGACGGATCTTCTTTTCCTAACGGGGGCATTCGCGACACGTTCGAAGCGCGTGGCTATACTGGCTGGGATGTGACTAGCCCGGCCTATATCCTTGAGAACGAAATGGGTGCAACCCTTTGCATTCCTACCGTTTTTGTCTCTTGGACAGGTGAAGCGCTTGATAAGAAAACGCCTCTATTGCGCTCTATTGCTGTAGTCGATAAGGCTGCCAATCGAGTGTTGAAGCTGCTGGGCAATACCGACGTTGCCCCGGTTAGCTCTAGCTGCGGCGCAGAGCAAGAGTACTTCTTGGTGGATGCCAACTTTGCGAATGCCCGCCCTGATCTGCTGCTAGCAGGCCGCTCTTTGTTTGGTAAGGCCCCGGCTAAAGGACAGCAGTTTGACGACCATTACTTTGGCGCAATTCCACCGCGCGTGCAGGCATACATGCACGATATCGAAACTCGTCTGTACAAGCTGGGCATTCCGGCTAAGACCAGCCACAACGAGGTAGCGCCTGGTCAGTTTGAGATTGCGCCTGTTTATGAATCTGCGAACGTCGCTAGCGACCATCAGCAGCAGATCATGACTACGCTCCGCGATGCTGCCGCCGATCACGGCTTCTTGTGCCTGCTGCACGAAAAGCCGTTTGCGGGTATCAACGGTTCTGGTAAGCACGTCAACTGGTCGATTGGTAACTCGACTCAGGGCAACTTGCTAGATCCTGGCGACACGCCTGAAGAGAATCTACAGTTCCTGGCGTTCTGTGGTGCGGTTATTCGCGGCGTTCATCTCTATGGCCCGCTGATGCGAGCTGTGATTGCTACGGCTAGTAATGACCATCGCTTGGGTGCTAATGAAGCGCCTCCGGCGATCATGTCTGTTTATCTAGGTAGCCAGCTAGAGGATATCTTCAACCAGATTAAGGATGGCAAGCTAGTTGGCTCTAGTCATAAGGGCGTGATGAACCTAGGCGTAGATGTGCTGCCGCCGCTGTCGAAAGATCCGGGCGATCGCAACCGAACTTCTCCATTTGCCTTCACTGGCAACCGCTTCGAGTTTCGAGCAGTCGGCTCTAGCCAGTCTGTATCAGGTCCGCTGATTGCCTTGAATACAATGATGGCCGATTCTCTTACCTGGATTGCCGATCAGCTAGAGAGCAAGATTGGCAGTGGCTCCAGCCCCGAAGACGTTGGCAATGCGGTCCAATCGGTTCTCAAAGACGTCATGGAAAAGCACGGTGCGGCTGTCTTCGGCGGCAACGGCTACTCCGATGAGTGGCACAAAGAGGCGGTTGAGCAGCGGGGTCTGTTGAATATTCCGACAACAGCCGACGCGCTTCCATACCTCAAAGATTCCAGCATTGTAGAGCTGTTCAAGAGCACTGGCGTGCTGTCTCCGACCGAGCTGGAAAGCCGCTTTGAAGTCTACGCTGAGCAGTATGTCCTCTCGATTGAAGTAGAGGCTAAGCTGGTAATAGACATGGCGAAGACACTGATCTACCCAGCCGTGATGCGTCACCTGAGCGAAGCTGCTGGCGCAGTTGCTAACCTCAGCGATATCGGTATTGATATTGACAAAGCGCCGGTTGAAAAGGTTGCGGGTCTAGCGAAGTCACTGGTAGACGGTGCTAACGAGCTAGAAGGTGCGATCGCTAAGCATGACTTTGGATCTACAGAAGAGCATATGGCCTATTGCGCGGATACTATTCGCGACCTGATGAACTCAGTTCGCGAAGCTGCTGATATGCTTGAGGGTGAAATCGCCGACGATCTATGGCCACTGCCTACATACGAAGAGATGCTCTTTATCAAGTAGTACTCTTCCGTAGAATGTCGTAAGTCACGACTCAAGAGCCACCTCATATACGAGGCGGCTTTTCTCATTTTGAAGCTGCTCAAATGACTGCTTACTCAATCACTTAAGCAATTACTGGTATAGCAATCCGCTGATGCATTAGCGGATTGCTATGCACTTAGCGCTTTATAGGATAAGGGTTACCGCTTCTGTTAGTGGTTTAAGCTAAGTGCGGATTGCTATATCAAGCGGTTGCTGACGCGATTTCTCACCATAGAGACACACACGTTTCGTAACATTCTTTTACAATGAAAGCAATTTACTGATCAAGCAATTCAGCTTAGCTAACGCAAGTTCTATGCCAGACACACTGACCAAGACCGCTTATCAAACCCTTCAAGAAGGTAAAAAGTACTTTGGCGTTGCCCATAAAACCCTAAGTACGCAGTTTCTCAACGTTATCTCTGGGCAAAAGCGAGAAGAGCCCAACCCGCCTGATCCTAAGCTCCTGATGCTGATGCAAAGCAGAATTAATGCATTGCTAGAAGCCGATTGGCAAGACGCAGAAGACGGCGTCTATCCTAAGCAGGCACTCTTCGAGAATCGCTGGGACGACTTCTTCCGCTACTACCCAGAAATGTGGTTGGATCTGCCCAGCATTTGGGACAGGGCGAATAACAAGCGCCACCAAGAATTCAGCGACGGTATCGATACCACTGGCTACCCTAGCTACTACGTCCAAAACTTCCACCATCAGACAGACGGCTACTTCAGCGACAACTCAGCCAAGATGTACGACCTCCAGGTCGAAGTGCTCTTCAACGGCACTGCCGCCCCAATGCGTCGCCGGATTCTAGCCCCGCTCAAGCAGCATCTAGCGCAGATGGATACAGCGGTTGGCACTACGCCTCAGCCGGTCAAGATTCTAGACATCGCCTGCGGTACTGGGAACAGTCTGACTTTGATCAACCAGGCAGTGCCTGAAGCGGCTTTGTACGGTGTGGATCTCTCCCCGGCATACTTGCGAAAGGCAAATGAAAATCTGGCAAATACAAAGGGTAGAGTTCCTGCCCAACTGCTCCAGGCTAATGCTGAAGCGCTACCTTTCGTAGACGAGTTCTTTGAAGCGACTACTAGCACTTTCCTCTTCCACGAGCTACCAGCCGAAGCGCGTCAGAACGTAATCAACGAAGCTTTCCGCGTGACTAAGCCCGGCGGTGTGTTTATCATCTGTGACTCTATTCAAAAGGCGGACACGCCTGAGTTCGAGCCATTCATGGAAAACTTCCCGGCTATGTTCCATGAGCCTTACTATCGCCACTACATCGGTGATGATCTGGTCGCTCGCCTAGAATCCGCAGGATTTACGGATGTAACGACAACTAACCACTTCATGAGTAAGTACTGGGTTGCCATCAAGCCTGCTTAGGCTGAAGCAGAATGCGCTCATAGCCACGAAAAAAGGACTGCCTAGCCTTTGGTTGGGCAGTCCTTTTTTTGCTGCCTTTTCTCAGACATGCGACCTGCTCATAGCTGAGATGAAAGCTTGTTTTCGTAACAAATATTACAGTTCATTAGAATTGATTCAGTTGTGAAATGAAGGAATGAGTTCTAATGAAATCTGCGTCTACTTATCCCCTGCAAACCAATCAAGCTTACTGGCCGCTGCGCTCTAGCAGGTCTCGAAAGCCCGCTTCAAATTCGACTCAAAAGAGAGTATTCAATCGGATTAGCAATTTATTTCGTACGCTTGTCTCTCAGCTAGGTGGCGGTGATGGCCCTTTGGTTTGGCAGACTCATGATGCGGCTGGCCGTGCCGTTTGGAGCGCTGAGGACCGTGTTTCTGGCAAGAGCATTCGTGGCGTGTCAGAAGCGGAACTGCGTGTCTGGCTAGAGGCTCGCTACCAGTTTTAGTGGTGGCAGTTTTAGTGGTGGCAGTTTTAGTAGCAGTTCTAACTGACTGTCGATAGCTGATCGAATAGCTGACGGACTTTTGATAGGTCTTTGTCACCCGGCGACCTCTCTACCCCGCTAGAGAGGTCGATTCCGTTTGGAGAGAGCTGGGCGATCGCACTCAAAATATTACTCGGAGTCAGCCCCCCGCCAAGAACCAGGGCTGACTGGGTGAAAAGTCTCGAATAGCATTCCAATCTAGCGTTTTACCCGTACCACCTAACTGATCCGGGTGATAGGCATCGAGTAGCAGGTAATCGACAACAGACTCGTAGCTAAGGGCGATTGCTAAATCTTTGTCAGTATCTTCGTCAGTGCGAACGCGAATCGCTTTGACCAGCTTCACATCTGGCAGATCGGCATGCTCTAAAGCATCGCGCAGTAGCTGACAGGTGGCTGGCGTTTCGTCTCCGTGAAGCTGGAGTACGCTTAGCCCTGCTGTTTTAGTGGTGCTAAGGATATCTGATAGCGATGCATTCGCGAAGACGCCGAAGTGATCGACAGCTGGTGCGGACTGGGTGAGCGCGGCGACGATAGGTGCAATCTGCTCGGGTGTGATGTAGCGGGGTGATCGCGTCACACAGACATAGCCCAGCGCAGTCGCGCCGAGCCGCGCGATCTCTAATGCCTGATCCACCTGGGTAATCCCACAAATCTTCACCTGCATCATGGCGTCTTGCTGTTCCATCTCTAATTCAATGCTGTCTAGTCAATCTTCCTCAGTCGATAGTGCCGATAGGCGGTTATCCCAACCGCATCATGCCCAGTCAAACTGCCATCTTCAGTACAATAAGAACACAACAAATAAAGCTCTATAGCTTTCCACACAACAGTTAGTCCATTAATACCGAAAGGCAAGATCCCCCATGCAGACAGGCTGGCGAGTAGGCTCTCTTTTTAATATCCCACTCTTTATCGACAATTCCTGGTTCTTTATTGTGCTGTTCATTACCCTATCGCGGGGTAGCGATCCTAGTCGAGTTGAGCTATTGGGAACCGGGGGGGCATGGGCCGTTGGCTTGGTGTATGCTTTGATGCTCTTCGGCTCAGTGCTACTGCACGAGCTGGGCCACAGCCTAGTGGCACAGTCGCAGGGAATCACGGTTAATTCAATCAAGCTTTTCTTGTTTGGTGGCGTTGCCTCTATCGAGCGCGAATCTTCGACGCCAGGTGGTGCGTTCAAAGTAGCCGCTGCTGGACCTGCGGTCAGCATTGTTCTGTGCGTGCTGTTGACTTTGCTCAGTGGGACTAGCAGTCTACCGCCAGTCGCTAATGGGTTAGTCAGAGAAGTGGCGCAAGTCAACTTAGTGCTGGCTTTATTCAATCTGCTGCCAGGACTTCCTTTAGATGGCGGTCAGATATTTAAAGCTGCCGTTTGGAAAGCGACGAACAGCCGGACTAAGGGCGTACGCTGGGCGGCTAAGTCCGGACAGGTGGTGGGTTACTCTGGTTTGGCTTTAGGGTTAGTTGCCTTTCTCTCTACTGGTGATTTGTTTGCCGCCCTTTGGCCAGTGCTAATTGGTTTGTTTATCCTGCGCAATGCCGGTGCTTATAACCGGATGAACACTTTGCAAGAAGAGATTGGCAAACTCAACGCCTCAGATGCGACCATTCGCGACTTCCGCGTGCTAGACGCCAATATGTCGCTGCGTCAGTTCGCTGATGAGTACCTGCTCGAAGACAAGCAATCAGCACCTGTTTACTTTGCTTCTTCTGACGGTCGCTATCGAGGCATGGTCGCCATCGAAGATTTGCGACAGGTAGATCGTAGTGAATGGGAGTATCGCAACCTTCACAGTATCGCTCACCCTCTACTAGAGATTCCTCACGTCAGAGAGAACACATCCCTAACCGACGCCATCCAGTTGCTAGAAGAAAAAGGTATCTCTCGCCTAACCGTACTAACGCCAGCCGATTCTGTGGCAGGCACAATCGATCGCGGTGACATCGTCCGCGCCGTTGCCAGAGCGCTGAAGCTGCCGATTACTGAGCCCATCATTGAGAAGATCAAGCAAGAGGGCGTCTATCCTGCTGGCTTGCAGCTAGGTGCAATCGTTCAGTCGATTGAGAAAGCCTAGAAGAAAGGGGCACTATCGCCATGACAGTCACTACGCAAAAACTGACCTTTGAAGAGTATCTTGCCTATGAAGACGGTACGGACAATCGCTATGAGCTAGTGAATGGAGAGTTGGTAGCGATGAGCGTGGGAAAGGGTATACACGCATTCATCATTAATTTCTTGGCCGCTCAAATTACGGCGGTACTGGCTGACTTAGAAGAACCTCACGCAGTATTTTCTGGTTCGATGTGGTAGGTGCGATCGCCCAGAGGCGGACGACTAAACACTTCTAGAATTCCTGATATTACAGTACTGCCACTAGCGCAGGCAAAACAGCTGATAGACCGAGAGGCTGTAGTCGGCTTTGATGAGCCGCCACCGCCACTGGTCATCGAAGTCGTCAGCGCTTCGACAAAGAAAGAAGACTACAAGGCCAAGTGGATAGAGTACAGCGTTCGCGATATCCCAGAATACTGGATAGTCGATCCGATCAATGACGTTGTTACCGTGTGCGTCTTAGAAGATGGCATGTATACGTCACATGAATTTAGAGCCGATCAAAAGCTTCAGTCCGCAAAGCTTCCCAGCTTCAATTTGACTGCGGCTAAAGTGTTAGCAGGTGGGTTGTCATAGCCTCTTCAATCTCGGCATCTTCCAGCCTTTGGGTTGCAAAGCTGACCTGAAACTGCTCACTAGCTGACTTGGTTAGAGCGTTCACAATTCGACTCAGTCCGCAGTCTTTGCTTCTAGTACCTACAAGTGTAGTCGGCATTAGTTTTTCGCCGAAGATGGTCTCAAACAGATCGCTATTCGGCTGCAATCGCATAGAGCCGTGCTGCAACACGCAGTCCTCTCTATAGACCTGGGCGCTCCCGATTAGCTTGTAGCCATCATTCATTACCAAGTCAGCAGAAGTAGCAGTGCCAAAGCAGTTAGCGCTTCTACTGTAGTCTCGTCCGCCTTTGCCCAATCTGAGCCCAATGCCTAATTCCTGCCAGCCTTCGATTAGAAACTGGCAAAGCTGCTGATAGACCTCTCGCCGCGATCCTTTCAGACCAGAAGTGACTATGGCGTAGGTCAAATCGCCCTGATGTAGGACTGCTCTACCGCCAGTGGGTCTGCGTACGAGTTCTACTGGTTGACCTTTGTAGTGCAAATTGTTCCAGCGGTCTGGAAACTGACGCTGGTGATAGCCGAGTGAGATAGTAGGCACTTCCCACGTATAGAACCGCAGACTCGGTGGCTGCAATCCTTTTGTATGCTGATCGAGTAGCCAGCTATCAATTGCCATGTGCTCAGCGCCTGAGGCTTCCATTAGTGGAATCAGTCGCCAAACGTTCAAGCGTGAGACTCCTATGCGGCTGGATAGTTTTTCAGCAGCTCTTCGTCATTGTCATCAGCAATTGAAGCCACAATCGTCATTAGCCGAGAAATCTCGCTGGGATTGATGTCCATTAGCGTTCGAGCCGAGAACACAACAATGCTGTCGTCTAACAGGCCAAAGCAAGCTTCAAAGGTGTTGCCGCAGTTCATCTCTAGCAGCTTACGCATCATTGCAGGCTCGTCTTGGACTGGCAGCTTGTGCACTGGCGACCAAACGGTCAGTGTGTCTTCATCGGTCTCACCCGAAAGCTGTACAAACACATCTACAGAGCCGTACTTGAACTTCCAAAGGTAGCCATCGTCGGAATGGTTTACCATTGCCGAGCCTTCTTGTTCTAGGCTAGAGATAACCGTTTCGATCACATCTACAGGCCGCGTCATAGTGTCTTCTTCACTGTCTTGGATAGCCGCAAATGATTCAGCAGCAGGCGCAGTAGTCATATCAATAATTACAAATACGAACAGCTATCACAACTCTATCGCTGCTCTTCCGAAAAGGGAAGCTATCTCTGCCTTAGTAGATAGCCCTTGATAGCTGAATTTCAATGTCACAGACTAAATATTACGGTCTAGTAGTTGGCAAATCCCGGCTGATGGCGAATCAGGCTCAAGAACTCTTCGCGGGCTTTGGCGTCTTCATCAAATACGCCGACCATCGCGCTAGTGACAGTCCAAGATCCTGGCTTTTGTACGCCGCGCATGGCCATGCACATATGGCTCGCTTCCATCACTACGGCTACACCTAGAGGATCGAGTACTTCTTGTACCGCTTCAGCAATCTGACGATTCAGTCGCTCTTGCACCTGCAATCGACGGGCATACATCTCAACAATGCGGGCTAGCTTGCTGAGTCCAACCACGCGCTGGTTGGGATGTAGGCGACATGGGCTCGGCCCATAAAAGGCAGCATGTGATGCTCGCACAGACTGAAGAAGTTGATATCGCGTACAAGCACCATCTCGTTGTGACCTTCGTCGAAGATGGCGTCGTTGACGATGGTCTCTAGCGACTGTGAGTAGCCCTGGGTCAAAAAGCGCATGGCCTCAGCGACGCGGTGAGGAGTTTTAAGCAGTCCTTCGCGCTCTGGGTCTTCGCCGACAGATAGCAGCATAGTGCGCACGGCGTCCATCATCGGGCCGTTGTCTTTTTCTGGGCTGATCGTGGATGGGCGACGAGGGATGACTTTGCCATGCTTGGTTTGTCGATCGGGGCGAACCTGATGGTTGGAAAGTCTGTCGCCATTCGCCGAGCCTAGGCCGGTTGAATTAGTATCGAGTACGCTCTCGCTAAAGTCGCGGCCGTTGGTGCCTGAAATCCCGTCGGAGATAGTCATAGAAAAGTCCTCTTAAAACCCAAAGTGAAAGTAAATAGTGGAATAGGTGCCTACAAAGCGCCTGCGCTCGGTGTAATTGTCAGATTAGAGATTAGGGCGCTAGCCGGTAGCCGAGCGATATGCAGGATAGTTTGGGCAACGGTTTCGGGAGAGAGCATGGCAGAGCGATCAAAGTCAGATTGGACGGTGGCTGTATCCCAAATTGGCGTATTGACAGCGCCGGGGGACAGGGTGACCACTCGGATACCGTTGGCCGCTTCTTCGGCAGCGATCGCACTAGATAGCTGCGTCAGCGCCGCCTTACTCACACCATAGACTCCCCAATTTGGAAACGCCTGCTGGGCGGCAATCGAGGCAATATTGATGATCACTCCGTTAGATTGAGCCCGCATACCTGGTAGTACTGCCTGGACAACTTGGAATACGCTGGTCACATTCAGCGCCATTACCTGCTGCCAGTCGGCTAGCGGCATCTCACCAATAGGCCCGGTATAGCCCATGCCTGCGCTGTTGACCAAGACATCAACTGAGCCAAAGCGCGCGATCGCCTCCTCCATCCTTCCCTTCACCTGCGCGCAGTCTGCGAGATCAATCGTTGCTACCTCAGCTTTCACGCCTAAGTCAGTCAATTCCTCAGACAGCGCGACTAGCTTTGCCTGCGAGCGAGCCACCAGCAATAGGTCAAATCCAGCCTGCGCAAATGCTCTAGCTGTTGCCTCACCGATTCCAGAGCTAGCGCCAGTAATTAACGCGCCTCCCAGCGCTTGATCTGATGCGTTTCGCTGCTTGCTATACATTCTCAGTAATTAGCGCTAAGAAATGAGAAAATCCGATGCTACCGTTAATAAATGTTAACGGGTATTGGACCAGAATGAATTCCGCTGGCGTTAACCAATTAGCCAGGCAGTCATTGAAGGGCCAGTCGAAAGGCTAATTGCAAGTTGGCCAAAGCATCAGCCGGAGAACACACCAATCTGACGGAACTTGTCATAGCGGTGATTGCGGCGCTGCTCTGAACTCATCTCTAGCAGTGTGTTCAAGTTCTGAGCGAGAGCCTGCTGTAGGGTATCTGCGGCTTCAACCGGTGCCGCATGGGCTCCGCCAATTGGTTCGGGCAGTAGCTGGTCTAAGATGCCAAGCTTTTTGAGATCCCAAGCGGTGACTTTGAGCGCGTCAGCGGCCTGAGGCGATCGCGATGCATCTTTCCACAGAATCGACGCGCAGGCTTCTGGGCTAGCCACGTAGTAGACCGAATGCTCGAACATCATCAGGCGATCGCCAACGCCAATGCCCAAGGCCCCGCCCGAGCCGCCTTCGCCAATCACCGTACAGATAATCGGCACGTCTAGGCGAAACATCTCGCGCAGGTTGTAGGCGATCGCCTCTCCCTGTCCCATTTCTTCTGCCTCGAACCCTGGCCAAGCCCCCGGCGTGTCAATAAAGCTAAAGATCGGCATCCCGAAGCGGTCGGCATGTTCCATCAGCCGCATTGCCTTGCGGTAGCCACCGGGCACTGGCATACCAAAGTTGCGCGCGACGTTGTCTTTGGTATCGCGGCCCTTTTGGTGGCCGATCATCATCACCGGGCGACCCTGAAACCGGGCGATGCCGCCGACTAGGGCCAGATCGTCTTTGCCGGATCTGCGATCGCCGTGCAGCTCCATCCACTCATCGCTAATTGCCTGGATGTAGTCCAGCGTGCTAGGTCGACGCGGATGACGTGCCACCTGAATCCGCTGCGACGGCGACAGACTGGTAAAGATTTCCTGACGCAGTTGCTGAGCGCGAGACTCTAGCTGATGAATCTGATCAGAGACATCAACATCGTTGTCCTCTGCTAGCTCACGAATCTGAGTAATCCGCGACTCTAGCTCCGCTAGCGGCTTCTCAAAATCCAATAAAATGGGCCTGCGTTCAGTCGTTACCATGAGGTTTAGGGTCAGTAGGGGTTCAGATCAACAGCTGAACCGAATGCTCAGCTAACAATAGATCTAGCGTATCGCATTTGTAGCAACCACTACATTACGTCAGCAGCGGCTTGAATCCATGACGCCTAGAGGCTTCACCGATTAGATCCATCTTCTCCAGCGTAATTTGGTTACGCCCCCAAGAGAAATTAGTATGCAGCTTTTCAAACTCCAGCAGCATCGACTCTGCGAAACAAGCAAACAGCTGACGACCTGGCACGTCCATATTGACAATGTTCATAATATGCCAGTCGATATCTAGTATGTGCTCGACGATGCCACCTTTTAGCACCGTGATGCCAGGATGAGCAAACGTCGCGTCCATATTCTTGGGATAGCCGCCATCTACCATCAAACAGGGCTGCTTTAAAGTGTCTAGATCCACTTCCACACCCTTTGGCATACTGGCCACCCAGACCACCACGTCCGCCTGCGGCAGCGCTTCGTCTAGCGTTTGAATTCGCCCAAACTTGAGCTCTGAGCGCAGATTCTCTAATCGCTCTTGATTACGAGCAACTAGCAGCAGTTCCTTTACCCCAGTGCGTGCGGTCAGCCAGCGGCAGACTGCACTACCAATATCTCCGGTCGCGCCGCATACCGCAACTGTTGCTTGGGTTAGATCAATTCCAAGACCCGGCGCAGCGTCTTCTACCTGCTTACAAATCACGTAGGCAGTATGCGTGTTGCCAGTAGTGAACTTGCTAAAGTCTAGATCTAGGTTCCGAACGCGCTTGATCTGCTCTAGTTTGAAATTCTCAAAGATGATGGAGGAAAATCCACCCAGTGCTGTGATGTTAATTCCCTCTTTTTGGGCGTGAGCCATTGCGTTGAGGATCTTGCGAGTGGCGGCTTTGATGCGTCTGTTTGCCAACATCTCGGGAAGAAAGCAGGACTCGACGTACTTACCTTCGATGGTCTGTCCGGTTGCGCTCACTACCTTGAAATGATCCACAATCTGTGGCGGGGCGCTGCACCAAAAGTCTAAATCTTGCTCTGCGTATTCGGGATAGCCGAGCTTGTGGGCGACGGACTTAGCGTGTTCTAGGCTGGTGAGATGACCAATTAAACCAAACATTCAGGAGTTACTAACGTCTTGCGCGTTAAGGAAAATGGATACTTTGATGATGCACATCCTACCTTTCTTCCTGCTGCTAGTTAGGAAGTCTAGGTATGAGGAAGCGCAGTCACGGTAGGCACGCTAACAGGCGATATAAAGAGCGACCTCAATACAGATGAGATCGCTCCTTAGACACTCGTAGACATTTATACAGATGCGAGCCCTTGCGCGGATAGCCTCATTACGTCGCGTGGACCAAAGCCAATGTTAGAGAGCGCTTCGCCGTAGGTGATCATGAAGTCCTCGACTAGGGCGTCTTTTTCCATTCCTAGAACAGCCGCGTCATCTTCTACCTGGTTTAGCATCTTCCAGACTAGCGGTAGGTTGGCGCGGTTAGCAGCCTCTAGCTCTTCTTTGGCTTCTTCAAAGTTAGCTTTTAGCCACTCTTCACCAAAGTTTAGGTGCATGTACTCGTCTTTGACGACGCCTTCTGTGATTTTGCGCGCGAAATCATCTGCTACTGGGATATAGATGTTGTAGGCAGAGATGGCAAAGGTCTCGATAATCAATGACTGAATTAGCAGGCAGGTAACGATGTTGCCTTCGGCTAGGGCCGTTTGGAAATTGTTGTGAAGCTGGGAGAAGAATTCTCTGGCAAAGGGCATGTCTGGGGAGACATCCAGGTTTTTACCGCACGCTTGGAATCCTTTCATGTGGCGATTTTCCATGCGGGCTAGCTTGAGCAGCTCCTCTTTGTGATCGCTGAGATGCTCTGATAGGTGCTTGTAGTTATTGTTCGCTTCTAGCTCACCCTCGATTACAATCGCGTTGATGCGACTGTAGGCGTCTTTGTAGGTTTCACTTTGGAAATCCATTACCGGGCTAACTTCGAGGGTTTGCATAGCTGTACTATCCTGGGTTTCTTTGAACTGGTTCTACCTATTAGACACCCAAGTACGACCACTTTGTTCGCGATCACTCAAGGGTTCTTAATAGTTCTTACCAATTTGGGTTTCTACTAGACTATCAGAATCATCCTAGATAAGGAGTAGCCCAGGGTAGGAAATCTGGTATCACAATGATTGATTTATTGCGATAGTTGCGCGGATGAAGCCTGATTGAGCGCTCTATACAACCTATATGCGACGTAGAAACGCCAAAAGATAGTGATTGCTTATCCTAATTGCTTGCTCTAGACGCCTACGCAAATTCTATGGTGTTACTCTGGCCTACTTCTGGGGCACTACTTCTGGGGCACTACTTCTTCTGCGGCCATCTCATCCGACAGCATCCGTAGCCTAATTTGCCTAGCGGTGGCGCTGTTGGTTTCGCCCAGCTGCACTTCGATCAGATCGCTGCATAGGGGGGTGAGCGCTGATAAGAGCGATCGCAAGTTCGGCGTACTTTCGCCACTATCGACATATACCCGGTCCGACAGTTTATTCATTCGCTTCCAGGCAGTGTAGAGCCTAACAGCAGCTTGCTCTAGCTGAGTAGCTTGATTGACCAGATCGGCAGTGGAGTTTAGGCAGCCGACTCTTAGCGCTTCATCTAGGGCGAGCTCTAGGTTCACCTGCTCAGGATCTAGCGACCGCACTTGGCTCGCGGCTTCTATATAGCGAGAGAGATACTTGGCTTCGGCGGTGACCTGCTTGAGCGTATCGACATTGGGATTTTCGTCGACTTCGTTCTTTAGCGTCTGCTGGTGGATAGGCGGAAGCTTTTGCATTTCCTTGACCATCGGCGTCAGGTAGCGAGTCGGGATGGTCTGGTCAGAGACCTTGGCCCGGACGGACTCGGGGACTAGATCGGAGGTCATCGCGGTCCACTCATCGGTCAGGTTGCGGACCTCTTTGCGAGTGATTTGATCGCCTCGGCGGGCGGCTTCGCTGACGATTTGCTGAACTTCTGGGGAGGCTCCGGCGGTCTCTATAAAGGCGCGTTTGCTAAAGCGGTTCACGTCTTGAGTTTCAATCAGGCCGTCTTCTAGCATCTGGTCGGCGCTGTTGGCGAGATCGATTAATACGTAGGCTTGGCTTTTGCTTACGTCTCTATCTTTTAGCCAGTTGAGAAAGCCTGCGCCGCTGCTTTTGGATTTGGAGTTTTCAGTAAGCGCTTTGGTGTCAGCAGCGCCGCTAGCGGCTGTGTTGTTACTCTCTGGGCCGCCTCTTTTTTCGCGATCGCGCACCGCCCGCAATATTCGCCCCCGCCAGATGTCGGTTTGCAAGTCGAATCTGTCGCACACCTGCCAGGCGACTTCTACGCGCTGATTGAATTCGTAGTCAGATAGGTCGCTATCCGCCGCTGGTACCGCAATGCCTAGATCTACCGATTGGTCCGACTCAGAGATGTCCACGGTAAATTGCTCGGCAGTCGTCATCGATGTACCTAAAGAGAGGAAGCAGGGGGGATTAGCAGTAGGAGGAATTATTATTGCACGGCGATAGTGGTCTATTCGAGCGGGTCTAGACAATGGGCTACTTGAGGCGAACCTATCCGAACAGTGCTGTCCACACCTGAGAAATCACCCATACAGACAGCGTGGCTACGCCAATGACGAGTGCAATTAGCGCTGCAATCACCAGAAACGCAAACACTTTGTCTGCTGCCCGACTAGGCTTGGGCGCAGCTACGTGCTTTTCGATTAGCGCTACGTTTTGACTGTTTGCCTTCCAGCCCACATCAAACAGATCGCCGAGTACAGGCACCATGCCGCTGAGCACATCAAGCACAATATTGAAGCCCATCCGTCCTAGCGTGGGTGCGGGCAGGCCCATTCGCGCTCCCTCAAATACGATGTAGACAGAAAGCAGCCCGGTTATCACATCGCCGCCGCCGGGTAGCAGTCCTATGATCGGATCGAGACCTACTCGGATGTTTGATCCTGGAATTGCGATCGCCTTGTCTAGGATATGGCTCATCTGCTGTAAGCGTTTGAGCGAGGCAGGGGCTACATCATGCTTTTGAAGAGGGGAAGGCATATAGTTGAGCGAGGTACAAAGTTCTTAAATAACGCTTCTACGTCTGTTTGCTACGCTAGACGACAAGTCATTCTAACCGCATCATGGCAGACCCTACTACTCAAACCTGTCCCATTTGCAGCGTCAAAATTATGGTTGGCGCAGCCGGGGGCGATCGCGTCATCTTCTCTACCGGACCCCAAGGCAACCGAGCCAAGCTGTGGGCTAGGGTCTGTCAATACAACAAAAAGTCTGGATGCATCAACGAACAGGGGAAGAATGAAACTATTGGCGCAGATGACTATTATAAGGACGCTCCTTCTACTTCTCTTTAGCGCCAATCGCTTATTACCGCACGCCTATCATAGGTTCATCATCCTGTAGTTTCTTGCTGCTGCAACGACTGTTCTCCTCGACCCAACGCTATCTAGCTGAATTCTATGAAACTTATCAAATCCCTAGCCCTTTCAGTTCCAGCCTTCTTACTAGCTACAGGTCTTGGCGCAAGCAGAGCTGCTGCCGAGCTTTACAACCCCCCTACCCTAGACGGACAGGAAGTCAACGACACCCTTTCGACTAGCGACATTCCCACGGGTCTAGGTGGCTTTGCCAAAGACTACGTTGTTGATCTAGAAGCAGGAGACCAAATCACTGTTGATGCTGTCTCAGAAGAATTTGACACGCTAGTAATGCTAATGGACTCCAATGGCGTCACCGTCAGCGAAAACGATGACGGCCCTGACGGCAGCACCAACTCCCTGCTGTTCGCTCGCATCAGCGAAGCCGGAAAGTATACGATTCGCGTTCGCTCTTATGCGGGTGAAGGCTCTGGTCCTTTTTCTATCAAAGTCGCTCGCCTGCGTCCGATTGAATTCTAGATCCGCGCTAGCCCGCTCAGCCGGACTTGATAATTCAAAAGGCTTGACAATAAAGACACAACAAGGGGTGCGTCGCAAAGAAGAACAACAGCGCACCCTTGGAAAAATGGCTTGCTACCGTTCCCCTATTTTGCTACCTTAGTTAGGCGCAAAACGCGCAAGCCGGGATAGCTCAGCTGGTAGAGCAGTGGATTGAAAATCCTCGTGTCGGCGGTTCAAGTCCGCCTCCTGGCATTTGCCTAACATTCAAATATGCCAAAGCACCCCAAACCTTGACTGGTTGGGGATTTGTTTTCTAGAGGGGTCAGCTTTCGTGCCAACGGCTCAAATTCACCTCTCGACTTGTAAACTGAAGTTGGTGTTAACTTGTGCGTGATCAACTATCCAAAGAGGTAAGGCATAGACTTATTAGGCTGATTCAAAGAAAAATTTCCTGACGATTCTATCCAAAGACGCGGGCGCATTCAGCTGATGATCTATGCGTTCTCCAAGGTACCGCTTAGAGTTTCAGCCTATCTCGCTTTCGAAGAATTTCGCGTATCTGAGCAAACCAGAATTAGAGAAGCTTATCTATCCGGAAAATCGTATGAACCGAATGAATTGCTTTTGCCTATTTTAAGTTCAATAGACGGGGTTGTAGAGTCATGTGTTATCTCGTTTTCAGTCAGCCATTCACGCAAGGATATGGGTGCGAAGGCATCTAACATTGATTCAGCAGATGTCCTTACAGATTTCTTAAAGGCAAAGATGTTGTACCTATCTTAATGACGCGATCAGGGACACCACTACAGGAAATAGTTGACCAGGCCACGACTCAGCGTCACCGCCTAATTGCCCACGCAGACGGTAGTTTGTTCGATTATGGCGAACGAAAAGACTATAGCTTCTTGCGAGTACCAATTAGTGGAATTATGAAGAAGTCTCTAGAGACAGCTGCTTACTTTCCGCAGACTAAGGAAGATTCAGATAACATACGCAAAGAATGTATGAAAGAGCTTAGTGAAGCTGCTGAACTGCTCGAAGAAGCGCTGAGAACGGTAGAAAGGGCATAAATTTTATTTCTATAGAAGAGAACAGTTGTTTGCTTAAAACTGCAACTGGTCAAATCGGACTGATGAAATGTACAACTCTGCGGCTTCTTTCATAGCTTCAGCAATCGTCTCTTCAGATGACCAAAGTTAGGCAGTAGCTCTACTGCAAGAATTGAAAAGGGACTAAAACTTCTTAGGTTAGGCACCGAGAAGAGTGGCGGAGTCTGATGGGTACGCTTTATTTGTTGATACCCGTGATTGTTGCGTTGGCAGATGCGATCGCGCCGCTGATTCGTCCGCAGTACTACGTTGAGGTAGAGACTCGCACGCACAAAGACGTGCTGCCGATAGAGGTGAAGGAGCGATACTTAGAAATCAGAGCTGTGCGTGATGATCGCGTCATCACTGTAATAGAACTCCTTTCGCCCGCAAATAAGCGTCCTGGCAAAGGTTCGAGAGCACTTATGAAACGAAGCGATTGAATATTCTTGGTGGCTTTTCGTTCTCGACTAAAAGTAATAATAATGGGCGGACGCTGGGCTACAAATATGAGAAGTCGATCTTGTCAATAGGTCGCAAAGCTTGGCTGTGGGGATGGCGACTGACATGGCTGCTAGGCTGACTATTCGCAAGCCATTGAGTACAAACAACAATTCAGCATTTCGCTAAAGACTGAAGGCGAACTCACTGAAGAGTCTCTAGTCACGCTCAGCAGGTGTTCTACTCCATGCTCAGCATGCTGAAGAGGACTGTCTCTGTGGATATGCAGTCTGTTTAGTTGAGGAGTTATGAGGCCGGTTTGAGCGATCGGATTGACAACGCTAACGGTAGCGGCGATCGCGCCCAGAACTCTGATAGAAGCTAAGGCGAGCGGTGCCAAGTCTGCGCGGTCGGCTGTTCTCACCAGTCGGAAGTCCCGCTACCTGATAGATATAGATACCATCACGCGGATTACGAAAGGCATTGAGCACTACGGTGATTTCTCGCCCAGACTGAAGCGGTGGGTCGAAGGTGACGGTGACAGTTCTGTTGTTGGTGTCATTAGTGACTGAGCTAGAAGATATTCTTTGGTTGCGATCGCCCCCTTCAAACACATAGCTTTTGCGAGTGCTGTAGCTAGGATAATCTGCCCCTTCTGTTTGCTGGAAAACAATCTTTTGAAGCGGAGCAACAGAATCTTCTGGAATGTTGATGTTGAACAGATAGTCAGCATCTCTGTACTGCCAGTTGTTGGTAACTCTAGTATCAGCGAGTCGTAGTAGTTCTGGTTCTATGAGGGGGGGCTGCTGAGCGAGGGCCACGCCTCTTGATAGCCCCAATAGAACCCATTGAGATTACGCCTGTTGCTAGTAGGAGAATTGATAGTTTCTTCATGGTTGTTGGTGATAAGAATATTTACAAGACTCGTTTAGAGCACCTAAATAACTAGACCAAGCATGTTAGACAGAAGCTATAGATAAGTATAAGTACACAGGACAGTGATCAAATTAACAATCCTGTGTGCAGATCGCATGGTATTTTCCGTTATCGGCAAAAACATGAAAATGTAAATTTCTTTGACAGGTGTCCAAAGGGTGTTTGGGGATGTCTGTGCGACTTTCGCATAGCTGACACCCCCTGTCTAATCTCATGATGAACTCTCAAGTGGAATGTAGATAATGAATCGAAAGGGACGGTATATACCTAGGGTCGATCGCTGGTTTTGGCGACTGACCCGGCTATCGGCTAGGTGGTTTAGTAAGAGCCCAGACGGGTGGGTAGTGCTGCCACTACTGCTGGTTTTGATGGCGATTGCCGCACCTGCTGCGATCGCACAAGAAACGGTTGAATCTGCTTCTATCGCAGACATGATTTTTCAGCCGGTTGTCGATTTTCTATCTGTCTTGTTGTTTTTCAAGATCGGTGGTGAAAATGGCTTTCCATTTATCGTGCTGTGGCTGTTTGTCGCTGCGATTTTCTTTACGGTGCGGATGGGCTTTATTAACCTGCGTGGGCTAAAGCATGCGATCGCAGTCGTCCAAGGCAAGTTTGATGACGAGCATGATGACGGTGAGGTTACTCACTTTCAGGCGTTGGCGACGGCGGTATCGGGCACTGTGGGCCTAGGAAATATTGCCGGGGTGGCGATCGCGATCCAGCTAGGCGGTCCGGGGGCGATGTTTTGGCTGACGATTGCCGGACTGTGTGGCATGGTCAGTAAGTTTGTGGAATGTACGCTCGCGGTTAAATATCGTCGCCGACTGCCAGATGGCACAATTTTGGGCGGTCCGATGTACTACCTCAAGCAGGGCTTGGCGGCTCGCGGATTGGAGCCATTGGGTAAGGTGCTGGCTATTCTGTTCAGCATTCTCTGTCTGGGTGGTAGCCTTGGTGGAGCCAATATGTTTCAGTCTAACCAGGCGTATGCGGCAATTTCTGGACTGTTCCCAGGGTTGCCTGCTTGGCTGTTTGGTCTGATCTTAGCGGCGCTGTCGGCCTTTGTAATTATTGGTGGTATCAAGCGAATTGGTTCTGTCGCAGAAAAGCTGGTGCCCGCGATGGCTGTGCTTTATGTGACGGCTTGTCTGGTTGTTATTTTTGCCAACATCAGCCAGGTGCCTAGCGCGATAGGCACTATCATCACCGAAGCCTTTGTTCCTAAAGCTGCTGTTGGTGGCATCGTTGGGGTAATGGTGCAGGGAATCAGGCGGAGCTCTTTCTCGAATGAAGCAGGTGTAGGATCGGCTGCGATCGCTCACTCTGCTGCTCGTACTGATGAGCCGGTTCGAGAAGGGTTGGTGTCTTTGCTAGAGCCTTTGATCGATACCGTTATTATCTGTAATCTGACGGCGATTACAATTGTTCTAACGGGTGCCTATCTAGATACTGGAGAAGAGCTTAGCGGTGTGGCGATGACGGCTAGTGCGTTTGGCTCTGTGGTTAGCTGGTTCCCGGTGGTGTTGAGCATTGCGGTTTGTCTGTTTGCTTTCTCTACGATTATTTCTTGGAGCTACTATGGCATTCAGGCTTGGACCTATCTGTTTGGCGAGCAAAGCACTTTGCTGTTCAAGATCATTTATGTGGTCTGTACGTTCTTGGGCTGTTTGACTAGTCTGGGGCTAATTATTGATTTTAGTGACTTGTTGTTGTTAGGAATGGCATTCCCTAATTTGTTAGGCTGCTATATTCTCTCGAATGAGGTTGCGGGCGATCTAAAAGACTATTGGTCTAGATTGACATCTGGCCAGATGTTGATGGTTGAGTCATAAGCGGTTGCTACTGCTCAGCGAAAGCTACTGAAGTCGATCTAGCGGCGCTGCTGGTTGATCCACTGCTGCCGCTCGCGGGGCGATCGCACAGTGTATTCGCCATAGAACTGGCTGAATCTCCAGAACCACTGCACGCTTCTGACTATCAGGGGCTGGCGGTGGTTTTGCTTTTTAGAAGGAACAGAGGGTGTGTTTAAAATCATTAGGAGTACCTTGAATGAAGATACTCCTAATGTAGTCAGACCGATTGAAAACAACAAAAGGCTGAGCAGATAGCGCCTATGCAAAAAGTCGATAGGCATAGATTGTGGATACTTTGTGCTAACTAGCGAGCTACTGCTTTAGTACGAGGACAGGGCAGTGGGCAAAGCGAACGACTCTTTCGGCGATTGAGCCCATGAAGAATCGGGAGATGCCGGTTCTGCCGCGTGAGGGCATGACGATCAGATCGATTTGGCGGTATTCGGCGTAGTCGATGATCTCAGCGGTTGGATCGCCTTCTCTAACCTCGAAATTGAGTCCTTCGTACTCGCTTTTGGGAAATTTTTCTTCGAATAGCTTGAGGATGGCCTCTGTCCGCTTTTCGGTATTAACTGACTCCCAGACGACGCCGGGTTCTGTGGCTTCTAGGGGTTTGAGTACGTGTACGACGTAGACGCTGGTGATGGCGTCGGCGAAGTCGATGGTTTCTGCGATCGCCTGTAGGGATTTCTCGGAGAAGTCGGTGGGGACTAGGATGTGGTCTTTGGTGAATAGGGCCATTGGAGGGAACCGTTTGCGATTACAAGTGTCGGCAAAAACATTTCAGTAATCGTCTTTGAGAGGAGTTTCTAGGGGTGTTGGCTAAACATTATCAGATATGGATAGATTCGGTGGGTGATTGCATACAATCGTTAAACTTTTAGCCTTAAGAGCTGGGGTGGGGGTAGTGTTTTTTGACCCAGGAGCCGTGGAGGCCGTGGGCCAGAGGGTGGGTGAGCCAAAGGCGGCAGATGGGTCCGGTGGATAGGGTGGTGGTGTCGAAGATGTTGAGGGCGGAGCGATCGCGCAGATAGTCGTACATTAAGCACAAAAGCCAGCCGCTGTCTTCTCTATTGCTTTTGGGGTCGGGTACAAAGATGGGTTCTTCTGCGAAGTTAAGGGGATGGCTGTTCCAGGTTTCTTTTTCTTTTGTTTGAATGTTGTATTTTAGGTAGCCGGTAGGGGGAGAAGACTGGCCGATGTTGTTGCAGTGGGCTGTGTAGAGATATTGACTGGGTTGGGTTTCGGTTTGGGGGCTGATGTGGGGGTGGGCGATGCAACAGTTTTCTAAGGCGGGGGCGATTTGGTGGGTGACGGTTCGGGCGTCTAGGTGGATGAGGGTTTGGTAGAGGTAGGTGGGGGCGATCGCATCGAAGTCGGGGGCGTAGCCGCTCCAGCTAGTTAGGAAGCCGCCTACTGTGGCGGGCCAGCCGGAGCTGTAGATTTCAATGCTGTCATCTGCGTTTTCCCAGGCGCAGGCTTGGTGAATAGAGAACCACTGGTCGGTATCGAGAACGATGGGAGGGGTTCCTGCTTTGCTGCCGTCGGGGCGGGGAATGAGGTGAACTTTGGTCGGGGCAGAGGATAGCGTCAGACACTCGGCAGGGGATTTTCTACCCAATAGGTAGTCGAGAATACTAAGGGTAAAGGCGTTTTGAAAGAAGACGTAATAGTTTGAGGTGAGGGCAAAGTCGTGAGGATTGACGGCAGCGCCAGGCATTTTATGAAGGGTGGTGCTGAGTAGCTGCCAGTTGGAATCGTACTCAATAATTTCTAGAACGAGGTTGTTTGGCCTGCGTAGCTGAATTTGAACGCTCCAAGTCCAGGTAATCAGTCGGTCGCGAACAGGATCTACGTGTGGATGGGCAGTCATGGCCTGCTGACCCTGGCTGCGGCGCTTGAGCGCGTCTAGTCTAGATTTTGGTAAAGGGGCAGGATTTAGCTCGCCGTCTAGGGTCTCAGGGCCGAGTGTCTCTAAGGTGTACGGATCGATCCGGTAGGGTGCGCCCGCTTCGTAGAGGGCTAGGAGCTTGTCTCCCCAAGGGACGATGTGAGTATTGGCCGGGTTTTTGAGGTGGAGATCTAGCAGATGCGTGATTGGATAACGGACGGGTGGATTGCCGAAGGTGCTGCGAAATTGGAACGTGTCGCTAGCAGTTTCTACCTGGTGTTCGGCGGTGTCAATAAAGCGGGAGGTAAATTGAACTGTGCCATCTGGGGCGAAGCTAATTTTGGCGACGTAGCCATCTCCATCTAGGTAGTGAGAGACCCTCTGCTCACCGCGCTCGAACCGGCTAGGGCCGTTACGAAAGAGGGTAGAGCCTTTCAGCTCATCGGGAATGCTGCCCTCAATATTGGTAATTTCATAGTCGAATTCCTGTAGCTGCGAGCGAAAGGCCGCAGACCAGGCGTCTTGCTGAATATCTTTGAGCACGTCGCCTTCGCCTTGCTTCCCCCAGGCAATGCTGTTGGGAGGAAGGGGTGCCTGAAGTAGGCTAGAAGGTTGGGGGGAGGAAGGCACGGCAAAATCTATAGACTATCTTTAATTTTAGGGCAGTCTACTGATTTGGCATAATTCCCTAGTAGCTATCTGGTTGTTTTTTGATAGCTATCTACCTGATGTAGTTTAGTAGGTGCTGCTGTGCAAAATCTTTTAGAAGGGTCAGTCGGTGTAGCGGCGACCAAGATCGGTGCGTTTACCGTCGTGACAGCAGCGCTGTGTCTGTGGGTATGGCAGCTAATCGGCGATTTGCCTGTGGCTCTAGGCGGAGTGGTTTTCGGTAGGGTGATTGCGATCGCAAACGTCGCACTGATTATTCATGCCATAGAAGCAGCCATTGCCGTCGCGCTGACTTTTCAGGGAGTGCGATCGCCCAAAGCATGGAAAATCATCAAAGTCGGCCTTTATGTCTTTTTTGTCGGCACGGTCGGATTATTCGAGATTATCCAAACCAGCAAAGACGATGCGATCGATAGTTTTTTAAAATTAGGCGATTGAACATGAGATCACCTTTAGATACTTCCTTCTCAAACGGCTCTCACCCATACAGTGTTCACTCAGACACTCACTACTCAAGCAATTCCTTAAAAACAGCGCTACTTCCTCTACTGATGCGGTGGATAATGCACCTCCAGGGAAGCCGCCCTGACATCAGCACAGATCGGCTAGTTCAAGCTCCACACAGCTTTCTACCCAGCTCAAACTACGAGCTATTACGAATAAGCGTAGAACCGATACTGTGGGCAGCAAAAGCAGCAGACTACTTACCTGATTGGCTACCTGACTGGCTACCTAACTGGTCATCTAGCCAGCTCCCACTCGATCCAGACAAAGAAATCGCGCTAGCAAACATGCTACACGAGCGCACCCTCTTCTTCGACAAAGCCCTGATCGCCGCTCTATAGCTTTTGTCACTTGACTGAGATATAGCTTACAGGCTGAAAGCTCTATGTTGCAACGGGTCAAGCGACGCGCCTGTACCGAATGCATCCGGTACAGGCTATGAACTCTGTCGAACAGATCGTGATTTTGGGTGCAGGCTTTGACACCCGTCTGTTTGAGCTTTGTTTGCACCGTGGGCTAGCGCTGTTCGAAGTCGATCAAATAGAAACGCAGCGAGTAAAAAGACAAGCACTCGTAAAGAGCAACCTCGACTGCAACGAAGTGACCTTTGTAGCCGTCGACTTTGCCCAAGTAGATTGGATACAAGCATTGATTTCAGCTGGGTTTGACTCACAAAAGCGCACCTTCTTTCTCTGGGAAGGCGTCACGTACTATCTTACCGAGCCAGCCGTAAAAGCAGCATTCTCACTCATGTCCGAATCCAGCAGTACAGGCAGCGCAGTCGCCTTTGACTTTTTCTCTAAAGCCCTAGTGGAAAGAGAAAGTCCAGCAACCCCTGCAACAACAATCCTCGACTGGATGGGCGAACCCCTACAGTTTGGCATAGGTAGCGACACAAGTAGAAGAATGAACAAAGAAGAAACTAGAACAGCAATAGAAGCGCTGCTATCCGAAACAGACTTCAGGCTAAGCGAGCTACAAGTAGTTAACACTTGGATAGACGAACCGTACCAGTTTGCTTCTCCTGGTGTGCTAGGTGGAGTTGCGATCGCCCAAAAGCCCCCAGCCAGAAACAAAAACCCATAACACCCAGTCAGAAAACCCTTTCGGGGGGTTTGGGGGAGGCCGTGCGGCCCCCAAGCAGGATATCAAGGCTCCAAGCAAAGGAGGGGCGCGGGGAGGAAATCCCCGTTCTTGTCGCCTTGCCTCTTCCCATCATGCCTCCCAAAAAGCAAAAGAGACGACACCTCCAAAAAGCATCATCTCTTCCACCATTATTCTTCTGTTGCAATCTGTTATCTGCTGCTAGTCACCGATCACCCACTATCTATCAACAGATCCCATAATAATATCCACACTCCCCAAAATCGGCATAATATCCGCCAACTTCACCCCCTTCAACAGATTAGGCAAAATCTGCAAATTATTAAAATCAGCCGCCCGAATCTTCCATCGCCAAGGAAAAACATTATCCTCACCAATAATATAGACCCCAACCTCACCCTTACCAGTTTCTACCCTAACGTAATGCTCCCCTTCTGGAATCTTAAACGTCGGCGCAATCTTCTTCCCCGCAAACTGATAGTCAAAGTCATTCCACTCGGACTTTGGCCCACCCGCCATCCGCTTCGCCTCTAGATTCTCAAACGGACCCCCAGGCAGTCCCTTGATCGCCTGACGAATAATCTTCACCGACTCACGCATCTCATTGATCCGTACAATGTAGCGAGCAAAACAATCACCCTCAGTCGCCCACTGCACATCCCAATCTAGCTCGTCATAGCACTCATAGTGGTCAACCTTGCGCAGATCCCACTTCACCCCCGAAGCCCTTAGCATCGGACCAGAACAGCCCCAGTTAATCGCATCCTCACGCGACATTGTACCCACACCTTCCACCCGGCGGCGAAAGATCGGATTGTCAGTAATCAGCTTCTCGTACTCATCCACCTTCGGCTCGAAGTAGTCGCAAAAATCTTCGCACTTCTCAGTCCAGCCATAGGGCAAATCAGCCGCAACGCCGCCGATGCGGAAATAGTTGTTATTAATTAGCCGCGCCCCAGAAGCCGCCTCCCACAGGTCATAGATCAGCTCACGCTCGCGGAAAATGTAGAAGAAAGGCGTCGTCGCGCCGCAATCAGCCATGAACGGGCCAAGCCAAAGCAGATGATTCGCAATCCGGTTTAGCTCCAGCATAATCATGCGGATATAGCTAGCCCGCTTAGGCACTTCAATATTCGCTAGCTTCTCAGGCGCATTAACAGTGATCGCCTCGTTGAACATGCCCGCCGCGTAGTCCCAGCGGCTAACGTAGGGCACAAACATCACGTTCGTCCGGTTCTCGGCAATTTTTTCCATGCCACGGTGCAGGTAGCCAATCACAGGTTCCACATCGATGACATTCTCGCCATCAAGCGTCACAATCAGCCGGAGCACCCCATGCATAGAAGGGTGGTGGGGGCCCATGTTGATGATCATGGGTTCGGTTTTGGTTTGCAGCGTCGTAGCCATTGCTTAGCAGGCGTCCTTATGCGTATTTCACTTAGTAGCCTTATTGTCGTACGTTTACTTTAAAGATTCAACGTTCAAAAGCACTAATTTGCCTAGATTATACAGAGTAGCCTCTGTTTTGCGCGGTATTCCATTTGTCTGCTATCTCCTATGCCTGAAGAAACGTCTACAGATACATCAAAAGGCAGTACAGCTCAGCCTTTTTTCCACATTCCTGTGCTCAGTCAGCAGGTGCTGTCAGGGCTGCAAGTGAAAGCGGGTGGGCGGTATTTAGATGCTACGGTCGGTGGCGGCGGGCATAGCGAACTGATTCTAAAAGCGGCGCAGGATGTGGAGCTTGTCGCCCTAGATCAAGATCCGCAGGCACTGGCAGCGGCGCAAGAAAGACTACAGGCGTGGGGTAGCGCGTCTTTTGTTCATACCAACTTCTCTCGCTACGAACCGGATGGCCTCAAATTCGACGGCATTCTGGCCGATATCGGCGTCAGCTCCACCCAGCTCGACCAGGCCCAACGCGGCTTTAGCTTTCGACAAGAAGCGCCGTTAGATATGCGCATGGACAGCACCCAAGAATTGACGGCAGAGGAGATTGTCAACTATTGGGACGAGAAGGCGATCGCAGACACCATTTACGAATACGGCGAAGAGCGCCTGTCTAGACGAATCGCCCGCCGCATCGTCGATAAGCGGCCGTTCACCACCACCACAGAACTCGCCTGGGAAGTCGCGGGCGCGTACCCAGCCAAAGCTCGGCACGGACGCATTCATCCGGCAACTCGCACATTTCAGGCACTGCGAATTGCGGTCAACGGCGAGCTAGACGCGCTCAAGACACTGCTAGAAAAAGCTCCTGACTGGCTAAATCCGGGCGGACGGCTGGCGATTATTAGCTTTCATAGCCTGGAGGATCGGATTGTGAAGTATGCGTACCGAGGGGATGAGCGGCTACAGATTATTACCAAGAAGCCGCTGATGGCGAGTGAGGAAGAGGTGAAGGGAAATGCGCGATCGCGTTCCGCCAAGCTCAGAATTGCCGAACGCAGGGTGACTTGAGAACGAAGGCTTGTCGCAGTCTACCAGCGCTAGAATATCAGCAGCCAGACAGGGATGCCGAGATGGTACAAACCGTTCCCGCCAGTAAAGTCACTCTCTACGATCTAGAGAAAAGATTTCAGCTACAGCAGGTCAAAGACTCATCATTCTTTGAAGAATGGCAGCAAGACCTGCCCTCGATCACAGCGGTAGAGCGACAGAGACTAGAGAGAGTTGAAGCCTCTGTCGAAAACTTGGAGAGGCACTCTGTTCGGGAGAATACCGTCAAGCTTGCTGTTTTGGCACCGCTAATTGACTTATCTGGATTGTTCCTGCCGCCGTTTTACGTCAGCACCGAAGAGTCAGTCAACATTGAAGCCACAGACGACGACTTTGTAGTCCAGGGGCGGATTGATATTCTGGTACTTAAAGAAGCGCTGTGGCTATTGGTGATTGAGTCGAAGCGGACTACTTTCTCCTTGCAAGTGGGGGTGCCGCAGGTGCTGTCTGACATGCTGGCTGCGCCGCAAAGAGATCATCCAGTCTATGGACTGGTGACAAACGGCACTGATTTTGTGTTCTTGAAGCTGACGTTTGATGGCGTACCTCGCTATGGCAAATCGCGTCAGTTTGTCCTGGGACAAGATCAGGATCTAGAACAAGTTCTGAAGATTATGAAGCATCTGGCTGAACTTCTGAGTTAGGCGTCAACTGCTCACCGCAGCAAGGCTATTTAACGTCAGTTCGGGATAAGGAAAGCGCAGAAAAGGAAGGACAGGTACGCTGAAGATTAGCAAAACCAATCAGCCCTATCCTTCACTATGACTAGCTTAGAAGAACTCTTTTGCCATGTTGATGACTTTTGCCAAGCCTTTGAACCTATCTGGCATCGTCAACTACTCACTCACAATCTGAAAACGCGGCAGCGATCGCGTGCACTCAGTCTAAGCGAAATCATGACTATCCTAATTGGCTTCCACCAAAGCCACTATCGAAACTTCAAAGCCTACTATGTTCACCACGTCTGCAAGTACTGGAAGCAGGCATTTCCAAAGCTAGTAAGCTACAACCGCTTCGTGGAATGGACCGCTGGCTGCTTGTTCCCGCTAAGCTGTTATTTGAAGAGCTGTTTTGGCACTTGCACGGGCGTTGGCTTCATTGATGCAACCAGCTTGAAAGTATGCCACAACCGCCGCATCTGGCAGCACAAAGTGTGTAAAGACACCGCTGCGAGAGGCAAAACCTCATTCGGCTGGTTCTATGGCTACAAGCTTCATCTAGTGGTCAGTGAACGTGGCGACTTGCTCAACATTACGCTTACGCCGGGTAACACCGACGACCGTAAGCCAGTAGTCGATTTGCTTATCGTTCTGAGCGGCAAGGTCTTTGCCGATAGGGGTTATGTCTCGAAGAAGCTAGCGAAAAAGCTGCTAGAAGACTTCAATATTGAGTTCTTTGCCAAGCCTCGGCGCAACATGAAGAACAGACTGATGCGCCTGAGTGACAAGTTGCTATCACGCAAACGCTCTATTGTCGAAACAGTCATCGACCAGCTCAAGAACATTTCGCAGATAGAGCATTCTCGCCACCGTAGCCCTGTCAACTGCTAGGTCAACATCATTTGTGGCCTAATTGCCTATTGCCATCAGCCTTGCCACCTTACTCACCTGAGCTGCAACCGGCTGAGCGACTCTGGCGAGTTGCTGACGAGCCGCTAGTGAACAGAAGCTTCGAGTCGATTGATGAACTCGAAGACATGCTGTGCGATCGCTGCGTCACACTCTCATCGATGACCGATGAGAGTCGAGCGCTCACCCACTATCACTGGTGGCCATGAGAATGAGACCTCGTTTTTCGGGGGGCATGATACCCACTCAGAAAGCTACCGTATTAAGAAACTGCTGTATGCAACGTGCCATGCTAAGTGGGAAAACAGCCCGAAGATATTAGAAGGGGTCTCGCTCAAGCTGTTACTAGAATCTCTGATCAGTCGCAACGATAGCCTAAGCGAGTGTCAAACCAGTCTGAACACAACTGTTATCAGTTTGAATCGGTCGGAGCGCTATGTTCCCATCTCAAAAATTATCATTGAGAATTTGAGTGATTTTTATGGCGAGAGCAGTGGCGAAAACGCAGATGTCAGCAGCCCATCGCTATTAGAAAGTACGCTAAAACGCCAGCAGCTCGATATGACTGCTCTGTACAAAGATGTTTCTAGCCGATTAGAGATGTCCGAAGAGCCTGTTCGCGTAAAACAGCTGATCTATTACGTATGCTGTCATCAGTGGGAGACTCAGTGCGATCGCGTTCAGGCCGTGCCAATGGTAGCGCTAGTTCAAGCGCTTCGTCATCGAGCAGCGAGCTTTCAATCGCTACAGACTCAGCTCAGCGAAGCGCTCTCGCGATTGCAAGATCAGGCTTCCTATGTCGCGATCGCTGATGAAATTCTAAGAGAAGTCGTCATTCTATATCCTGAAAAGAAAGACACTTCATCTATCAGCGCCTACGTACACAGAAAGCCAGTCACTATCTCATCGGTTAGGTGGTCGGCTCAAAGCTCTGGCAGTTCACCGAACGCGACAGAAGCTGTAACAGCGCCTAATAGGCTACCCCTAGGAACGCATCGTTAGACCTATACAGCGTTAGTTGATTGAGCTGAGGTACAGCTTCTATGCGGAGACGCCACATTGCAACAGGCAAAGCAACGCGCTTGTCCCGAATGCATCCGGGACAGGCGCGTTACGTTTGTTATGGCAGTAGCTGCTGATCGAGTGCTACCGATTGAGATCAGATCGGATAAAGTTCGCGCCTACTCCAATAGTAGAAGGCTGAAGTAGAGCGTCGCTCTCATACTCTACGATGACGCTTCTAAGTAGAGCTTCGTAAGCGTTAAGTGCCTGGTCAAAAGAATAGTTCTTGAGCGCGAACTGTCTGGCCCTTTTTCCGAATGCCATAGCGGATTTAGGGTCTTCGTAAAGGCTTTGAACCGCATCTGCTAGGGCGGTGGGGCATTCGGCCTGGGCAACTAGGCCGCTCTGACTCTGCATAATCGCCTCGGCGGCGCTGCTGTGGGCTGGAACAGAAGCAATGATTGGCCGACCGCTAGCCATAATCACTTGAATTTTGGATGGCATATTGAATCCAACCACATTTTTCTTTTGCATCACTAGCGATACATCTGCGGCGGCTAGCATCTCTGGTAAATCCTGCCTACTGACAAATGGCAGCAGCAACAGATTATCAACGCCAAGCTCAATTCGTAGCTGGTCTAGCTCCTGTAGCTGACTTTTTTCGCCTACGATGACGAATGCTATATCAGGGTTGGACTGCATCTGCGCCGCCGCTCTAATAATCGTCCGGACGCCCTGAGTCTGCGCAATATTGCCAGAATACAAGACGACAAACTTGCCGCCTAGACCGTACGCTCGGCGAAAGTTGTTGTCCTCTTTGCGCATCGGCGTGATGAAGCCCGTGTCTACCCAGTTAGAGATACATTCAATCTTTTGAGCAGGCACTGCTTTTTTGAGCAGATTGGTACTGAATGAAGGAGTGATAACGCCAATCTTGGTAGCGCTGGCGTAGGCAAATTTTTCTAGCTGCTCAAAGACTTTGATTGCGAGTGGGTTGCTCAAAAGCCCAGTTTGAATAGCTGCTTCGGGTAGGATGTCTTGCAAGCTCAGAACGCTAGGACAGCGATGAAACACCTTGGTAATAGCCACTGGTAGACAGGCCGTTAAGGAAGGGCTAGTCGAGAGGATCACATCTGGTCGCCAGCCGCTGATCGCTTTGATTACGCTCAGTACTGAAAAACTTCCTTCTAATAGCGCTCGGCAGAGCAAACCCGGTTTAGGTCGAATAGCAACAAAGCAGCGCTCGATTTCGACCCCATTACGATACTCACTCTTGTAGAGTTTGCCTTCGTAGCCAGGATAGATCTTACGCTCTGGGTAGTTGGGCATAGCCGTGACTACTCGCACCTGATGCCCTCTCGCAACAAGCCCCTCTGCAAGCTCTGTCATAAGAGGGGCGATACCAATTGGCTCTGGGTAGTAATTGTAGGAGTAAACAAGGATACGCATATCAATAGCTCTTGAGGCAAGCGACGCTTACAGTGAGATAGAGAAAACTAGGTACACATCAAGTAAAATTTGTTACACCTTCTCTTCCTTATCAGTTCCCCAAACCAGCGATAAAAGTGCAGATCTATGACACAAACACCGTCTAAAAACAAAGCTCAGTGGGATGCGGCAAGGTTCTTTCAAACGCTGGGCCACTTTGGCGAAGTTCCATTCATTGGTAGCTTTCGCTGGCTACAGCAGCTGCTAGGGCAGGCAAAAAAATTCTCTGGAAAGACGTTTGATCCTGCTGATAGAAAAGCCGTTGTACTAGGCGATCTGTCGCTTGATCAGCTCAGTGCGCTACGTCAGCAGATGTCTTCGATTACACAGATACAAACATGCCCAGAAAAGACGCTTCAAGCTGCATTAGCTGACCCTGAAGATGGCAATCGATTGGTGGCTAGGCTGATGACAGCAGATACAGTCGCGCTAGAAAGCGAAACTGCTGAAATTTCAACGGTGCTCGCGCAGATGGAAAAAGAGAGGAGAGGACAAGTGGTGGAAACGGTGTTTGATTTTTCTGAGCTAGGCTGCAGCCTGTCTGCTTGGGGCGCGCTTGATGATGTGGTGATGGGTGGCGTCAGCCAGGGACAGCTATTGTTAGAAAATCGAGACCAAGCAGACCAGAGAGCGGTTTTTTCGGGCGCTGTTTCGACTGAGAATTCCGGAGGATTTTCGTCGATTAGAACGCAAAACTTTGCGCCGCCCTTTAATTTCTCTGGCTGGTTGGGTTTGCGGCTAGATGTCAAAGGAGACGGCCAGCGCTACAAGTTCATCTTGCGTAACAGCGCTGGCTGGGACAGTCCGGCATACATCTACAGCTTTGACACCGCCGCCGATGAGTGGACCAGTATCGATGTTCCTTTTGCTGAGCTGGTGCCGACGTTTAGAGCCAAATCGGTGCCTGACGCAGACCCCTACAATCCGGCTAAGACAGTTTCGTTTCAGCTCATGCTCAGCAAGTTTGAGTACGATAATCAGCTCAATCCCAGTTTTACTGCTGGGCCCTTTAGGCTTGCTGTTAAGCGGATTGGGGTGTATCGGGCACAGCAAGGAGACGCTGTTGTGAAGCTATAGGAATAGAAAAAGGAGTGATGAACTGTCTAGTCCACCACTCCTCTTTTCTTGTGTTTTCTTTTGCTGCGCTTTAATCGACGTTAGTAGGTCGGACGGGGTTCTCTACTGCCTTGAACCTGCTGTTTTGCCCGGTTGGCACTTTTCTTTAGGGCTTCTAGCCTACGGATGAAGCGATCGCGCTGCTTTTTCTTCGGCGTCTGCTCTATTAAGGTCTTTAGCGCACTGCCTAGGCTCTTGTAGGCATTCGGCAGCGTGTAGCCAAAGCGAGTGGCGATTGAAATTGCTTTTTCGTCCGCAATAATTGCTTCTTGCAAAGTCTTTTGGCCGTTGTTGCGCTTGTACAGCCGCCATCCAGAGACACCACAAAGGCCCAGGGCTAACATCAGCAGCAGGCCATCTTGTACCCACAGCTCGCCAACTGCGCCGCCTAGACCGATCGCTAGCGCTGCCATCTCCCAGCCATCGCGTGGAATTGTGTCGCTCTGCACGCGAGCGACCTCGTGCCAGAACAGCAGATTGCGCTGATCGATAGCTAGCTGCTCCCACTTGGTGAGATCAATCTGAATTTCTACCTGGTCGCGTCCGAGCTCTTCACAGGTGATCAGCGGTGGGGCGACGTCGGTAGCGGGCTCTACCGTGACCCAGCTTTGCAGCTCAGGCGGTAGCAAACTCCTCAAACGACGCAATTCACCAATGTCTGCACGAGGCGAACTATAGCTTGCGTAGGAGGTCATAGGTTTTCAGCGGTATATTCTCAGCGGTATTCGGCACTTAGATACTGGTTATAGCACGCTTGCGCGCTCGGCATCCTTGGGGTAAAACCGACCATTCTATATCTTTACAGTTCTGATTACTTTACAGCCTTGCAGTCCCGGATTGGTTCTGTGCCGGAACAGGCTGTTGACTGAGCTGAATAATTGCTTGATCGAGTAGAGCGCAGCCCGCTTCGACTGACTCAATTTGGCAGAGGCGATCGCGCAAATCAGCAGCACCTGGAAAGTCTTTAGCATACCAAGCCATATGCTTGCGGGCCTGACGAATGCCGCGCGCTCCCTTGTATTCCCACAGCATAATCAAGTGCTCTCGGGCACAGGTGAGCTTTTCGACAGCGCTAGGCGTCGGTCGAATCTCTCCAGTTTTGATAAAGTGATCGATCTCACCAACTAGAAAAGGGTAGCCCAGCGTCCCGCGAGAGCACATGATTCCATCTGCTTCGGTTTCTACCAAGCAGCGTAGCGCTGACTCGACCGAGAAGATATCGCCGTTGGCAATCACAGGAATCGATAAGGCTGCTTTGACCCTAGCGATCCAGTCCCAGCGAGCCGTTCCGGTATAGCCCTGAGCGCGGGTCCGACCGTGCAGCGTCAGCATTTGCGCGCCTGCCGACTCCATTTGCCGAGCAAACTCTACCGCGTTGATATCTTCGTCTGACCAGCCAATTCGGGTTTTGACCGTGACCGGAACGGCAACTGCCTCGCAGACGGCTTCGACAATTTGCGCGGCAGTCTCAGGATCGCGTAATAGGGAGGAACCACCACCGTTCTTGGTGATTTTGTTGACAGGGCAGCCCATATTGATGTCGATGGTATCTGCGCCCTGATCAACTGCTTTGCGGGCGGCTTCGGCTAGAAAATCAGGGCGACGGTCGAAGAGCTGAATGCTGATGGGCCGTTCGTCTGAATCGATATCCATCAGGATGGGCAGGCGGCAAAGCTGGTGGAGCTCAGCGGCGCTGACCATCTCTGTGTACATCATCGACTGGGGAGCGTAGCGGCGGACCAGGCGGCGAAAGACCTTGTCGGTGACGCCAGAGAGCGGTGATTGCAGAACCCGGCTATGAACAGTGACGCTGCCAATCCGTAGGGGAGACTGTAGCCGAAGTCTGAGTTCGTCAATCTTCAGTGAGTTTGTGTGAGCTCTTCAGAATCTAAGGTGCGACAGTGTTCATTACGGATGTCGATAGTCTAGAGTCTTATAGGTTGGTCACTTGCTGAGGTACAGTTTGCAGGCTGAAAGCCTTATACTCAACGGTCAAGTGACGCGCCTGTACCGAATGCATCCGGTACAGGCTATATTCTATAGCTTTGGCCATTTAGCTCTTGGTATCTTCAAGGTGTGGAACCGTTGATGAAATAGAGCTAAAGTGGCAGCCGTTGTTTGATCTATAAGGCGGGCGATCGCAAAGGGTAAGGGATGAATCTGCTGAGTGACGGCGGCGCGTTGGTGGGCGAAGGGGCTGCGCTACTGGCGGCTTTCCTATGGGCAGCGGCGACTTTGATGTTTGGTCGGATGGGTCGGCAGCTATCGCCGCTGGTGCTGAACTTGGTGAAGGGCGTTTTTGCGCTGGCCATGCTGCTGCTGACGATTTTGATTCAGATGGTGGTGTCTCAACGGCTCCTAATCTGCCGCTGGTTTCTGTGGTGCTGTTGGTGCTAAGCGGAGGGCTAGGCATTGGGCTAGGAGATACGGCCTACTTTGGCGCGATCAATACGCTGGGTGCGAGGAAGGCGCTGCTGCTAGAGACACTGGCTCCGCCGATAAGTACGGTGCTAGCTTGGATATTTTTGGCTGAGCGGTTGCCGATGAGTGCGATCGCAGGCATTCTAATCACTCTGATCGGGATTGCCTGGGTGATCAGCGAACGGGTACCGGGCGATCCGCTACCAGCGACTAGAGCTGGTCTACAGATTGCGCTGTTGGCGACGTTTTGCCAGGCGGCAGGCGCGGTCCTTTCTAGAGCGGCACTGGCTGAAACGGCAGTATCGCCGCTGTGGAGCAGTCTGATTCGATTAGCGGCCGGGCTAGTCTTTATGGTGGGACTAGTAGTCGCAAAGCCACAGTACCTAGAGGTAAAGCTAGAAAAGCGACAGTCTGCAAGTGCTCTAGCTTCTCAGTCAAGTCAGCCTTTGGATTTATCTTTATCAGGCAAATCCTTATCGAGTAGGTGGCGATCTGTAATGACTACGCTTAGGTCGCCTCGGTTGCTCGGTGGGGTGGCGATCGCGTCTTTTTTTGCTACCTACCTGGGAATTTGGCTCCAGCAGACTGCATTAAAGTACACAGCCGCCGGTATCGCACAGGCGCTACTGGCTACTAGTCCGCTTTTTGTCTTGCCTATCGCGGCAGCGCTAGGTGAAAAGATCAGTCGGCGCGCTGTTCTAGGAGTCGCGATCGCCCTTAGCGGCGTATGGCTGCTGCTATACAGCGCCTCTAGATAGTGACTTTCTATCTACGCTCATACGTGTGTATAACGATGAGATGCTGTGCGAAGGCACTTCTGTAGACAATAAAGGCTGTTCTTTAATCGCAGGCGTATCTGCTGTATGCCTTACTCGCCACTGTCCAGTAGTAGGATCTCGATAGCTTTCAAACGGGTTAGGTGTTAACGGTTTTCTGCAAGGTTTGGGCACAAAAACATCCCTCAACTGCGTGTCTCCAACTGTCTTCTTATCTAAAGCTCGAGCTTTGGATACTAGAGAAGAATCAAAAATGTTTAACAAAGAATTTGAAAGCGGCCTGTCGTGAACAAAGCTGCGAATAGACACAAATAGATATACTCCTCTGTCTATGTATCCCCGGAAATTCTGTAAACCTCTCATAAAGTCCGCGGGCTGACTATATGAAATTACCCATTGTTTATGCTGTTCTTTGTATAAATTGCTGAATGTGTGGTATCCGTATTGCCTTGGCAGAATTGCTAGTCTTTTAGTAGCAAATAATACAAACTGCCTTCGGAATTAACCAGACCTGCTATCTCTCCTGCTTCACTTCCTGTTCCTACGAACAGATCTACACGACCTGCGCCTTTAATTGCACCGCCGGTATCTTGATCGAGCACTAGCCTGCTGGTTATTTGACTGTTCAATGTCTCTAGCTGGTCTGTTTCACCTATCTCTACACCTGTTTGTCTTGCGTTAGCTTGCCTTCTGTTCGCTTGAGGGAGCGGAAGATTGACCAGGGCTAGGGCACCGGGCGGCATCAGCGCCTTGTCTGTAGCAATAGATCTTCCTGCTGTGACCGGATAGCCCAGACTGCCAGTAGCCGGTGCACCGTTGGTTGCTCGAAAGAAAACGAAGCGGTCGTTCCGTGGAATATAGCTATCTAGTGCTACTGGGTTCTGTTTGAAATACTCCATCAGTACGGGCAGCGTCAGTTCTTCTGCCGGGATGATCCCATCGTCAATCAAGGCGCGGCCAATGCTGGTGTAGGGGTAGTCTGTACGGCCATCGTAGCCAACGGAAAAGGTGCTGCCGTCAGTCATCTCTAATCGAGCAGAGCCCTGTACCTGAATCAGGAATGCTTCTAGGCGAGTAGGTAGCCAGGCTAGCTCTAATTCCTTGAGTGGACCCTGCTGTGACTGGAGTCCGTCGGTGCCTTCTAGGTCCGCGCGAGTAGGGTGAGGCTGGGACCACTGGTCTAATGTCGAAGGCCGTTTGTAGATAGGATAGCGGTAGGTTTCATCCGGCGTGAAGCTAGCTTGGTAGGTCGGCTCGAAATAGCCGGTGAAGGCAACCGTACCGGCTCCGTCTTGTCCAGCGGCCTGGTAAAAGTCGAATTCTGTGGTAACGGCTGCCTGTAATTCTGCGACGGAGTTGCTGGTGGCAACTAGAGTGCGAAAGCGTTGCAGACTGCGACGAACGCGGCTGTGGGTAATATCTGCCACTGCGTAATCGCGATAAGCATTGACGGAGCCGGGAGTGCGCAGATAGTCGAGGCTGTGGTCAATCGCAGTTAGAAGCGCGCCACGATCGGTTGTAAGTAGAGCAGTGTCTTGAGCAATTAGTTCAGCTGCTTGCTGTTCTACGTCGCCTTGTAGTCGTACGAGCGGAGCGGAAGGTTCTGTTGTGAGGCGCTCTTCAGCTCGGCTTCCTTCAGATGAGCTTTCCTTGCACGGCTGAGCTTCGGGCGGGTTATCTGCGTAGCTGATAGCGCCTGTAGAAATGAGTGCGATCGCTAAAATAACTGTGTTCAAAAAGACCTGTACAGCAGTTTTCAAGGCAGCTTCCTAAATCCTCCCTATGAAGCCTATAGGTCTTGTGCTGGTTGCGATGTGATTTCGGACCGCCTGATAAATTGGCAGGGCGGGACTTGGCAAAGTAGCCCTCACGATGTCCGATGAAGCGCGATATCTAGGAAATGTACTTCTAGTAGTAGATGGTTTTAGACGAAGAGACAGCGGAGTATGATGTATGCAAAATTATTCGGAAGTTGCTGAACTTGGACGTTCTAGAACGGGTCGTTGATATTATTTCGCTCTTTGGCTACTGGGGCATCGCTTTTTTGATGCTGTTAGAAAACATAATACCGCCGATTCCTTCTGAGCTGATTATGCCGCTAGCTGGGTTTGCAGTAGCCAGGGGCGAGATGAATATGGCGATTGCGATCGCTGCTGGAACCTTTGGCTCTGTGCTCGGTGGTCTTGCCTGGTACTACGTCGGCAGAATATTAGGACTTAGAAAGAATTCGCCAGCTCGCCGACAAATACGGAAAATGGCTAGGCATTTCTAGCAAAGAAGTGATGGACACTCAGGAGTGGTTTTCTAAGCGGGGCTACTGGGCCATTGGGCTAGGTCGCATGGTTCCTGGTATTCGCACCTATATCTCCGTGCCCGCAGGGATTGCAGATATGCCGATGTTTCAGTTCTTGGTGTACTCGACAATCGGTACTCTTGCCTGGATCAGCCTGCTGACGGTCGCAGGCTTTTGGCTAGGTGAGAGCTACGAGAAAGTAGGAGAGTTTTTAGCTCCGATCAGCAAGATTGTGCTGCTTTCAATTGCGGTATTTGTGGCCGTAAGGATTTTGTCTCAGATAAAGAAGAACAGTAACAGACCTCGTCGATAGCTCTTTAATGGCTAGTCTCTAGGGCTATGGTCTCTTCAGTCGGAGCTATGAATAGCGCGAACCGCTTCCGAGAATACGCATCGTCCCATCGAGAGATCGAACAGATGTAGGCCGTATTTATGCGAGAGTTCTTCAAATACTCGTAGCCCTCTGACGCTGTTACCGTTCTTATCAATAGGCGGAGAAAAGGTAGCAATCCCCGCTTTGCCGGGAACGACTGCCATGATTCCGCCAGAGACACCGCTTTTAGCTGGAATTCCTACCCGGTAGGCCCATTCGCCTGCTCGGTTGTACATGCCACAGGTATACATCACGCTGAGAATGTCGCGAATATAGTCGGGATTAACGGCTTGCTGCTGGGTAATCGGTTGTTTGCCCTGGTTTGCTAGGGTAGCCGCCATCATTGCCAAATCCTGACAGGTCACCATGACAGAACACTGCTGAAAATAGAGATCGAGCGCCGCATTGATGTCGTGATCGATCATGTCGAAGTGCAGCATTAGATGGGCCATTGCCCGGTTTCGGTGTCCGGTAGATCGCTCAGACATGAAAGTTGGCATGTCAATGAAGACTTCGTGGCCTAGATAATTTTCGAACATGCTGAGCAGATGGTTTAGCTTGCTGGTAGGGTCAGTACCGGCGATTAGGCTGGTAGTGGCGATCGCGCCAGCATTAATCATTGGATTAAACGGTCGCTTAGAATCTTCGTCTAGTCGAATCAGCGAATTAAAAGGATCGCCGGTAGGTTCTACACCAACCTTTTCTAACACTGCTTTTGACCCCTGGTTTTCTAGCGCTAGACCAAAGGCGAATACCTTGGAAATAGACTGAATAGTGAACTTCTGCTGTGTGTCTCCAACGCCAAAGATCTGTCCATCTGTGGTGGCTACACTGATGCCGAACCAGTTGGGGTCAGCTTTGGTCAGTTCAGGAATATAGCTGGCAGTAGTGCCATCACTCAGCGTGCGATAGCGTTCGTATAGCTCGTCTAGAAAGGTCTGAAGTAGGCGCATTACTCTAATGAAGCTGACGAAGCTGGCGAAGCTGAGGAAGCTGAAGCCAATGAAGCGAACCAATCTGCATACGGCGTATTCTGAGCAAGGTAGCGATTATAGTCTGGTGCATCGTCGGTCCACCAAACCGGGCCACGTTCTCCTAAAGCAATCTTTGCCTGGTTAACTTGAGCCCGAGCAGCTAACAGAGCTTCTGAATCGTTCTGTCGCTTCGCTTGCTTGACCTGGTTTCTCGCTTTCATAAGCTCGTTTACGTGCTGCTGCCGGGTCTGCTCGTCTAGTTTGGGATTCGTGCAACGCCACAGCCTGCCTTTTACAACAAAATAGCGTCCATCTGGCGTTCTGGGATATTTCAAAGCAGTCACTCATCTCAAAGATGCTCTTGAGTGGAAGCGCGAGCAGAGAGAAGATAGACGCAAACTACTTTCTCTCTATTTCACGTTCTTATTCTGACGCGCGGACGACAGATTCAAATTCGATCTTTCGATGGGTGCCGTTGCAGAAAGGTTGCGTAGTCGAAGCGCCACACCGACAAAGCGCTACCATTTCTTTATCTATGGTGAAGTCGTTACCTTCTGCGTCAGTGAGCGTAAAAGGCCCTTTGACTAGAAAAGGACCGCTGTCTTTGATATTGATCTGGGTGCTGTCAGCCATAGGAAATCCTTTGTATTAAAGCGTTAGATCAGAATACATTCAATTGTCCGAATCGCTGCTCGCACAATTGAAGACATCACAGTACATACAGTTATCACACCGCTGTCGCTTTGGTCTGTATAGCTTGGTTACAATCTATCTCTATAAATCTCACTATTGACTGAATGAGTTGTTTCTCTTGGTGGAAGCGAGGGCTGTGCGATCGCACTAATCTAATAAGGTGATGAAACAAACCAGAATATGACTACTCAAAACTCTACAACTGCTGATCTAACTGTCAACATCGACCAGGCAGATGTTGGAAGTATGGGCCAGAAGCTGCTGATTAGCGGTAATGCGATCGCCATGCGGCTATGGGACGAACAGCCCGGCGATGGCGAACAAAAATCAGCTGCCGCCCGCAACTATGAAGTAGTGGGCTATGTGCTCAGCGGCAAGGCTGAACTAACTCTAGAGGGTGAAACCATCGCGCTTGAGCCAGGAACATCCTGGACAGTTCCAGAAGGCGTAGAGCACTCATACAAAATAATTGAACCTTTTCGCGCTGTTGAAGCCACTCACCCCTCAGCTAGAGGCGACGGATAGAAGTAGCTGACGATCCAAGCAGAATCACTTTAAGCACTCAGAAAAGCAGCTAGAGAAAATAGCTGAGAACAAACAGTAAAAGGAGAAGAACGCAAACATGACCCTAGATACATTTTCAAAGGCAGAATTACATTCTCTTATCAACGCTCAGGGTTCCCCTTGCGTTTCTATATATTTGCCTACGCATGAGGCGGGTAGAGAAATCAGACAGGATCCGATTAGATTAAAAAATCAGCTATCGGAAGCCAAGAAACAATTGGAATCTAGCAGCGCGGATGTAGAGAAGCTCTTACAGCCAGCCGTAGAGCTGATAGAAGACCAAGCTTTTTGGCAGCATCAGCAGGCAGGTCTTGCTTTGTTTCTCTCTCCAGACTCATTTTCTTACTATCGGCTGCCTTTAGAATTTGAAGCTTGCACCTTTGTAGGCGATCGGTTCTACACGCGGCCGTTGGTGCCACTACTAAGCGAGGATGGACAGTTCTATGCGCTAGCGGTTAGCCAGCATGAAGTAAGGCTGTATCAGGCTACGCGTCACCAGGTTCGGCCTGTAGCGTTGGGCGATACGCCTACTAGCCTGGAAGTGGCCTTGCGCTACGACGATCCAGAGGAATCTTTTCAGGGACATGGCACAGGTCGAGGCGGTACTCGCCAAATATTTCACGGCCAGGGCAGCGGCAAAGATAGTGAGAACACAGACATTCTCAGGTTCTTCCAGCTAGTGTCAGACGGCGTAGAGAAAGCACTGGCCGGACAGACTGTCCCGCTGGTATTTGTTGGGCTAGACTTTTTGTTCCCGCTATACAAGCAGGCCAATAAGTACCCGCATCTAATGGAAAACGCAGTGGATTTTCAGCCGGACCAGCTGAGCCCTGAAGAAGTTCGCGATCGCGCTCTAAAGATTGTCGAGCCACACTTTTCCACTAGCCGCAAACAGGCGATGGAAGCATACGGTAGCCTCTTGGACAAAGACCAAGCTACGCAGGATATGGACCAAATTCTAAATGCTGCGGCGAATGGTCAGATAGAGACGCTGATGGTGTCCAAAGACGCGCAGGTGTGGGGCACTTTCGACAAGAAGAGTCGTAAGGCTACCTACCACACTCAGCGACAGGCGGATAGCCAGGATCTAGTTGACTGGGCTGTCACTCAGGCGCTGCAAACCGATGCGGATGTCTACGTCACCGAGCCCGACCAGATGCCGAATGATGCGATCGCCGCTGCTACCCTTCGCTATCCGATTATGCAGACAGCCGTCACAGCATAGCCAAAGTGCGAGTTAATCTTAAGACGCTATCTACTGTTGGTAGCGTCTTTAAGCTCTGGTGTATTTACTTCGCATCTCGCTTTTTGCAGCGCAGCTATCTCTGTCGTACAGAAGAGGGGTGTCTGTAGCAACTTGACATACGATTACCTACGGCATTTTGTTTGGCTATTATGGATTATTCACTTATCTCTGATCTTTTTGGTGAGAGGGCGAGTCTTCTACATACCTTAGTGGTAGGTACGCTCTCGTACTTAGGTGTGATTGTCTGGCTACGCGTTTCTGGCAAACGTACGCTGTCTAAGTGGAATTCCTTCGATTTTGTCGTCACGGTTGCTTTTGGTTCTGTTCTAGCGAGCTCGTTACTATCTACGGACACATCCTGGTTACAGGCGATGCTCGCAGTTGGTATGCTGGTCGCCTTTCAGTTCATTTTGACCTGGCTATCAGTGCGCACTACCGCTGTCCAAAGCTTGCTGAAGGCGGAGCCAACCTTACTTCTATTCAAAGGCAAATTCCTTGAAAAGCCAATGAAAGATCAGCGAGTTGCAGAAGGTGAAGTCTTAGCTGCCATTCGGCTTAGTGGTGGCGGCAGTATCGAAGATACAGACGCAGTTATTTTAGAGACTAACGGTAATTTCAGCGTGGTGAAAAATCTAGATCTAGGCAACGCCTCAGCCCTGCGAGACGTGCGCGGCTTTAGAGCGCAGGCTGTGAAGAACCTATAAGTATTCAGTCCCGTCGGGTATTAAACTCTTTCTTTAGAACTACAGGAAAGCACTCTTTTGAAAGAGTCTTGCAGAGACGCGTTCACATAATCTGATTGTGACGTATTACACAAGAGGGTTTCACTTCATGATGATCTTTTTTAGAAAGGTTGCTGACTCAGCACAGCTGCTCTGGCAGGCGCTTAGCCAACAGTTTAGCGCTAGCAAGCTGGCCGCTGTTGGATTAGTCGGCGTTTGTTTTATCGCTCTGAGTGCGCCTGCCCAGGCAGCAGACATTGATTATTCTAAGACTTCAGAAGGCGCTATCCAATCTACAGAACGCTACGACGCTATTCAGTCTAAGCAAGGTGGCATGAATGGCTTTGATGCAGCGGACCCTCGTCGGAATATCGGCGAAGCTAGCGCTAAAGCGCAGGAGCTAAGCGATGTTGCGAAGCGCAGGCAGCTACAGGCAGACGATCCGTTAGAGCCTGTTAGAGAAGCTGTTGACAGCATAAAAGACAGCATTGCGGGTACTGCGGATTCAGTTGCAGACAAGACAGGCCGAACTGTAGATTCAGTTACCGATAAGGCGGGCAGAACTGTAGATTCAGTTGCAGAAGATCTGAAGTAAATTAGGCTTTACTCCTGTAGCGTCGTGGCTATCATCTGATCTGACATAAAAGAAGCTACCTATCCGGGGGCTGTTCTAATTCTAGATTTACCGGGAAGCCGTTTCGATCTAGGGGCGGACCAGTCTCCGTTGTTGTATCTACACCTGTCTCTCGACTCGAAGGGTTCGTCTCTTCGGGTTGCCGGATGTCTGCTTGCCAGGTGCGGATTCGCACCTGGGCCGAATCATATGCTTCTGTCTGCGAGGGAATCTGAGTTGCTATGTTGACAGCGCGCTGGAAATTCAACTGATTAGCTGAAGCCTCCGCCGCGCGCAGCAGATCCCAGCTCCAGGTGTTGATCTGTCTATCAGCGCTAAAGCTACTATCGCTTTGGGACGGCACCTGCCGGGCTAGTTTAATCGCTTCTGAAAGGGATTCGGCGGTGCCGCTAGACGCCACGCGCGTGGCCTCTGATAGTCGCTGACGGCCTGTCTGCTGGGCCTGCCAGCGGTTGATATCGGATCTGGCAGTGTCGTAGAGTGCTCTATCTTCACCCACACGAGAGGCGGTGGCGATCGCACTGACTAAATCCCCAGCGCTAGCGCTGCGCCTTGCTTGATCGATCAGCGGCTGGTCTTCAATTCTTTGAATGCGATCGCGCCAGGTAGCGACCCGTTCGGCTGCCTCAGCGCCCAGCGTTCTTTTAGAAGAGATTTTTTGGGCTTCTTGAATGGCTGCTCGCAGATTATCTGGACTGCCGCCTGCTGCTAGCTGAGCGGCCCTTTCTAGGATTGGTCGATCTTGGACGGTTTCAACGCGCGATCGCCATTCACCAATTTGTTTTTCAGCCGCTTCCCACTGAGGTGAGCTGCGAGAGATTTGATTTGCAATTGCGATCGCCGCTGTCAAATCTGTAGTACTGCCTCTAGTCGCCCTTTCTCTAGCCTGAGAGAGTAGCGCAATTTCCTGTATCTCCTGCTCCCACTGAGTAATTAACCGCTGCGCTTTGCCATATGACGGTCGATTTTTGCCCAATCGCCGCATTTGGTTAATTGCTTCTTCTAAGCCGCCTATGCTCCCAGTCCAGGCCTGCTGATAGGCTGCTGCAAAAATCTGAAAGTCAGCTATTTCCGCTTTGAGACCCGTGTCTTGAGGAATAGCGTTCAGCATGGCTTTGGCCTCATTTAGCTGACGATTGGCTAGCAGCCGTTCAGCCGCCAACAGCATCTGATCGGCAATATTCTTTCTTTCTTGTTGCGCTTCAGCATAGAAAACACTTTCTTCATCGATTTCTTCTAGCTGGTCTAGAGCAGAGCGAAACCCCTTTAGCGTGCCTGCTTTTGCCGCGTCCAATGCCTTAGAAAGCTTGCGACTATCCTCTCTAGCAACGCCAATCGACTTTGTTAGCTCGTTGTATTTCTCAGTCGCCCAGTACCGATTATCAACATCTAACAGGGCTACAGAAAGCGTAAAAGCAGACTGAAAGTTCTTCTCTTTTAATCTATCGATTGCTGTATCAAAGATATCTGAGCCTTCTTTCCATATTTTTTTCCAGCGCACAATCCTGTCTTCTACGACTTCAGCGGCGGCTGTCTTCGACGGGATCTTCCTGGCGTTATCGATTGCGCCTTCGATATCGCCTTCTTCAAATGCGCGCTCGGCAAGATCTAGCAGTAGGTTTGCCCAGTCTTCAATGCGCGTGTTGATAATATCGCGGCGCAGCGGATGGTCTTCTGGTAGCTGATCGACCAGCTTGATAGCGGCTAGCAGGCTCTTAGCATCGCCTTCCTCAGCGTAGGTCTCAGCGCACTGCAGCCGTAGCGCGGCAGACGCCGTGGGCCAGAAGATGGTTCGGCAGTTTGGCGTACCTGGCATCCGAAATAAGCTATAGACTGCTGTGGTCCCCACTGTGCCAAGAAACCCAAAGATTACTAGCATGACCGTGGGCCAGCTTCTTAGCCAATCCATACTAATAAAAGCACGGCCCAAGGAGCGCTTGGTCGACAGCGGCAGCTCTCTATCGTGCGGGGTGGCTGTCCAGTTCTGGGCTCTAGTCTGTTGAGCCTCATGAGAAGACGCCGACGGACGCGCTTGTTTAGCACTAGTATCGTCGTATTTAGAGGCCATAGAGATCAGAAGCTTTAGAAGTCCTGTGAATCTGCATCAATCGATTGTAACAATTGATTGGATATTCACGGCGAATCAGCGAATTTTCAGTACTCTTACAGGTTCGCCTCTGTCTATTTTTGTCCTTCCCTGTGGCACTACGCCTAATCCGCTCGTATTGACCAAATTCACGAGATTGCCTGAATTGTGGCCTCCTTTCGCCAGTTTGAAGCTGTAGCCTGACTCATCCATACTGAGCTGTCCCCACAGATAAGTTTCTCGTCTGCCACCTGCCGTTAGCTCTGCGTCTGCGCGAGCGGTCACGAACTCGGGAGCCCACGGTCCCTGTTTCCCGGAAAGCTTCGCAATAGCGGGCTCTACAAATCGCCAGAATCCCACCATCGCCGATGCTGGATTTCCTGGTAGCCCGAAGTAGAGTTTGGCGTTCTTAGGTTCGTCTTCTGATGTGGCTAGAGTCGCTACGGTGAGTGGCTTTCCTGGCTTTACCGCGACAGAGCGAATGTGCAGCGCTGCGCCTAGTTCTTCTAGTACCGGGTCTATATAGTCGTAGTCGCCGACAGACACGCCGCCTGTGGAGAGCACCATGTCGGCCTGGTCAAATGCAGTGGCGATCGCAGCCTTCACCTGCGCTCGATCATCCGGCACAATTCCCAGCGGTATCGGCACCGCCCCCGTTTTGGCCACCAGCGCTGTCAGCGCATATTGGTTAGAGTCAACAATCTGCCCCGGTTGAAGCGGCTGGTCAGGCTTGACTAGCTCACTGCCAGTTGAAAGAATCGCGATGCGTGGCCGTCGGTATACGCTGATTTCTGTTTGCTGAGCTGCCGCAAGCAGGGCAATTTCTGGCGGGGCGATCGCCTTCCCCGCTGCCAAGATCTGCGTGCCTGCGGTGGTAAAGCTCCCCTGCCGTCGGACAAAAGCACCAGTTTCTGATCGCGCCAGAATCGTTACCTGCTCCCCTTGCCGCTCTGTCTCTTCCTGCATGATTATTGTATCGGCCCCTGCTGGCATCATTGCTCCGGTGAGGATTCGAGCTGCTTGCCCTGTTTTGATGGTTTTTTGGGGCGATCGCCCCGCCGGAATTTCTTCAATCACGCTCAGATTCACTGGCACAGCGCTCACATCTGCCGCTCGTACCGCATAGCCATCCATTGCCGAATTATCCCAATGGGGGAAGTCCAGCTTGCTGGTAACGGGCTGAGCCAATACCCGTCCTAAGCTTGCTGCCGCTGCTGCTGGCGTGTCTAGCACCAGCCTTTCTACAGCCTGGATGGGTGAAACCAACGTAAAGATTAACCGTTCCGCCTCAGCCGCTGGCAACATATATAGAAGAAGATATCAACAACAGCAAAGTATCATAACCTATGCAAACTGCGTCCAGTTCCTCAACGCCTGCGGCTGCTACTTCGACAGAGACTGCCGCGCCTCCTCTAGCAGAAACGCTGCGATCGCGTCGTCACCGCCTCGCCAAGCTAATCGACTTCCCAGTTCTGCTTTGGTCTGGCACCGCCAAACCCCGCAATTTTGCTGCGAACATCTATCCCTTTCGCGCTAGCAGTCACTTTCTCTACTTCGCTGGGCTCCCTTTGCAGAACTCGGCTATCTTGCTCGACGGCAATCAGCTCACCCTATTTCTTGATGAGAGCACTCCAGATGATGCGCTTTGGCACGGTCCTACGCCGACTAGAGATGATATTGCCCAGCAGATTAGTGCAGACCAGGCATATCCTCTAAGCGAGCTAGCCAACTTTGCTCAAGGCGCGGCGACGCTTGGGGAACGCGACGAAACCGTCGAAGCTATGAACCAGACCCTTTTGCAGCAGGGCGTTGCGCTACAGCGCCGTCAGCCTCTAGGAGATAAAAGACTAGAAAGGGCAATTGTCAGGCTGCGAATGATTCAAGATGAAGGTGCGATCGCCTCTATTCGTCAGGCTTTGCGTGTCACTGCTCGCGCCCACAAAGCGGGTATGGCTGCTACGCCTAGCGCGAATACAGAAGCGCAGATTCGCGCCGCTATGGAATCAGTCATCATCAGCGAGAACATGTCCTGCGCTTATGGCAGCATTGTTACGGTTGCCGGAGAAGTCTTGCACAACCACCACTATCACAATTCGCTGGGCCAAAGAGACTTGTTGCTAGCCGACGTGGGTGCAGAAACTATAGATGGCTGGGCCTCTGATATCACTCGCACCTGGCCAGTCAGCGGTAAATTCTCCTCTGCCCAAAAAGATCTTTACGAGATTGTTCTTGCTGCTCACGACTTCTGCATCGAAAAAGCAACAGCAGGCACAGAGTACAAACAGATCCATCTAATCGCCTGCCAGATCATTGCAGCGGGTTTAGTTGAGCTTGGCATTCTAAAAGGCGATCCAGAAGATCTAGTCGCCCAAGACGTACATGCTTTGTTCTTTCCTCACGGGGTTGGTCACCTGATGGGACTAGACGTCCACGATATGGAAGATTTAGGAGACCTATCTGGCTATGCAGACAATAGAGAAAGGAGCGATCGCTTCGGTCTAGCTTTTCTCCGACTCGACCGTCCGTTAGAAGTGGGGATGGCTGTCACGATCGAGCCGGGGTTTTATCAGGTGCCTGCTATTTTGAACGATCCGGGGAATCGCGATCGCTATGCCAATATGGTTAACTGGGAAAAACTAGAACAGTTCAAAGATGTCCGAGGCATTCGCATAGAAGATGATGTATTAATCACTTCTACGGGGAATGAAGTCTTGAGTAAAGATTTACCTAACAAAGTCGAAGATATTGAAACTCTAGTTTATTCAGACTAACTTTGCGGGTTTCTAGCTCAAAACTACCGCAGATTATTCACGTTTAGAAGAGTATTTAGCCAGACAGCATTTTCGGCGTCTAGAGCCGGAACAGGCGCTCTCGTGTAATCGAGCTTTAAGTCATAACCGGAGCGATCATAAACATTTTGCAGTATTCGATGTAGAGATACGACCGGTTCTGAACTCCCCTGCCGTAGAGGTATAGCAAAGCGCGGACGCGTTCGCGCTTTGCTATGACACTTTGCGCTATAGAACAAGAGATGTAGCCTTTCTAGGTGTAGCAAGCAAAGTGCGGAAGGCTATAGTGAGAAAGTGGGGATAGCGTCCTTTATATTGAAAGCGTACAGTTCTGCGTTCGGTCTTGTCTCAGAGCGACTCACCAGTACTCTATAGTCGCTCCTAATTTGACTGTCATACATTGGCATTGGTTCGTGGGAACGCAGTAGGTCAATCTCGACCAAATGGGTTGCACTACCCAGAATTCGCTGCCGCTTGGCTTCATAAGATGTTCTCCCCTGCCCAGAGCGCTTATTAATTGGTGAAAGTAGCTCAACAGCGGTCACGACCTCTTTAGTAGAGACTTCGCGCACTTCCAAGAAACCCTGGCGGACCTTAAGCGGCATTGGAACTTGAACGATGAGTGGCTGCGATCGCGTTTCGGCTATCGCAACATTAGCTGGCTGCTGCGCAGTCTCTTTTGTTGCTTTCTGGATTGCAACATCCGGAATCCCTACTAGTAGAGACTGCTCTGCTGTTGTCTCATACATTCTGACTTCAACCGAGACAGAATATATAGGACGTAGCTGAGATGCAAGAGAGTCAGCTAGCGCTGCAATCATCAGCAGGTGAACACCAGGCCATATCTCTGGGTGCTCAAAGTAGGGATTCATGCCAGGAAATGGATAGGGCATGTTTTTTAGTGCCTCACTCCTAGTGCCTTACTTTTGGTAACTCAACGCAGATAGCTGTCAAGTCTATTATACTGCCAGGATTTGTATGGCTAGATCTGAAGATACGGACGCCTCTATACAGCTGCTGCGATCGCCGCTTCAGTCTCTACCTTAGCTTCCCTAGTCGCTATCACATCCTTAATCTGCGATTCAATCTGATCTTTTACGATCTGGCGGTACTCTAGAAAATGCTCAATCTGCGCGCAGACGGTTAGATAGCTAGCCATGCCGCCTCGGTTGTGCTTGAACATTTCCCATAGATAAATCCAGAAAGTAGAGCGTGTCTTTCTCTCCACGCCCTGTTTCCAGCAGACAATTGCTAGCGCCTTGAGCAGATGCCAGTTAAAGGGTTCTTTGGCTGATTTGGGCTTGGGCAATCGCTTGTTTTCGTTGTGGCAGGGGGCTTCGCCGAGGATACGATAGTGGCGATAGCAGCGATCTAGATATTTTTGTGGGTCGTACAGGTTCCAGAAGGCATCTACGTATTCCTGGGCGACTTCTTCGACCGGGCGGGTCGGGACGAAGTTCATCAGCGTGGTCTGGTGGATGTTGGCAGTTTCTTTGCCTGCAAGCAGCCTACCTTCTTTTTCAAGGCGAATCCACAGGGCGGTATCAGGAAGGGCTTGCAGCATACTAAAGAGCGCAGTGGGCACTGAGCACTTTTCAACGAATTGGACAATGCGATCGCCTGCCCCTTTTTTCTCCCCATCAAAGCCAATGATAAAGCCCGCCATCACCCGAATGCCGCTACTGGCAATCTTGTGAATTGACTCGCTGAGCGGATCGCGATTATTCTGAAACTTTTGGGTTAGCGCCAAACTGGCCTCATCGGGCGTCTCTACCCCTAAGAACACAGCTCCAAAATTGCAGTCCGTCATCAGATCCATTAGCTCTTGGTCCTGGGCTAGATCGACTGATGCTTCAGTTGAGAACGTAAACGGGTAGCCCTTTTCCTTCATCCAGGGCACCAGCGCTTTAAGCATCAGCTTGACGTTGCGCTTGTTGCCAATGAAGTTGTCGTCCACCATGAAGATGCTGCGCCGCCAGCCGAGCTGATACAGGCACTCTAGCTCCGCAATGAGCTGCTCAGGCGACTTGGTCCTAGGCTTGCGGCCATAGAGGACGATGATGTCGCAGAATTCGCACTGAAACGGACAGCCGCGCGAAAATTGAATGGCCATTTCTGAATAAGCATCTAGCTTGAGCAAATCAAAGCGTGGTATCGGGCTAGTGCTAACATCGGGCCTTTCTAGGGCTCGCAATGTGCCTTCAGTTTCGCCTCTCTCAATCGCTTCGACTAGCATAGGCAGGGTAATTTCTCCCTCGTCCAGCACGCGAAAATCAGCGCCCGCTTCAGTAACCTCGTGAGGTAGCGCTGTGGCGTAGGGACCGCCTACGGCAACCCGCTTATTGCGACGCTTGGCTTCTTTAATCTGAGCGAGCATATCGGGCTTTTGCACAATCATGCCCGAAAAGATTACCAGCTCCGCCCAGTCCCAGTCAGCCTCTGTGAGCGCTTCTACGTTGCGATCTACTAGCCTTAGCTCCCAGGTGTCCGGCAGAATGCCCGCCACTGTCACCAGGCCCAAAGGCGGCAAGATGGCTTTGCGTCCTGCCAACTCAATGGCCTTATCAAATGACCAAAAGCTCTTTGGAAACAGAGGATAGATCAGCAAAGCTCTCATCGGAAATACCCAGGCGTGAGGACTGTGAGAGGACGCTGCTACATAAATTAAACATCCATAGAGCCACTTTAACCGATTGCTGGTGCCACGACTAGTTTATCCACCGACGCAAGGTTTTCCATTGATGAGATTGGCTATTCGTATCTTCGAGAAATAGATATCAATATATGCTTGCAGCGCTATGACTTCATAGCACGTTCACCTGATGGGAGAAATTAGAGGTCGCACTCTATGTGTACAGGGGAGGGTGTACAGGAGAAGTGATGTTCTTCTGAGAACTTTTTGTTAGCTCCAATCCTCTCCTTTCTTTAGCCAGGTAGGTTTGAACACAGACTCACTTTGGTGAATTGCTCTTGTCTTAGCGAATAGCTCGTCTTCGCTAAGTCCTAATTTTGTTAGCATCTTGTCCAAATCGCTCTGAATATCGCGAGCGCCTTGGAACCCGTCGTAGCGGACTCTTAGCCTGGCTAGTTCTGCTAGGTTCAGACTGTCTGCCGGACCTGCCATAATCGAATTAAGCGTTTCTCTATCTTTCTTGTATTGAGGGTGAAGGTAGTCTTTGCTGCTGGTCATGGTTTCTGGGTGCTTCGTTTTTGGGTGGGGTTGGTTGTGAATCGCTGACGCTTCAGTCGGAATTCAAGATATCGGCATGGTGGCGGATGTGATCGCCGATGAATGTGGAAATAAAGTAGTAGCTGTGATCGTACGCTGGCTGCTGTCGCAGGATTACTGGCTGACCAGCTTGCTCGCAGGCGGCGACAAACACTTCTGGTAGCAGCTGCCTAGCGGCTAGAAACTGATCGGCTTCGCCTTGGTCAATCAAAATAGGCGGGCGATCGCGGCTTCCTTTTTCTTTGACCAGTTCTGTCGCATCGTACGCAGCCCACTGCGTCCGGTCTTTCCCTAGGTATCCGGTGAATGCCTTTTGGCCCCACGGGCACTCAGAAGGAGCCGCGATAGGCGCAAAGGCAGAAATTGAAGCGTACTTATCTGGATTCTTTAGGCCACAGACTAGAGCGCCATGTCCACCCATCGAATGGCCAAAAATGCCCGCTCGCCCAGAGCGTATTGGCAGCGCGTCCGCGATCAGCGCGGGCAGCTCTAGCGTCACATAGTCGTACATCTGATAGTGTTTTGACCAGGGCTCAGCCGTCGCGTTTAGATAAAATCCCGCCCCCGTCCCAAAATCCCAGCTATCGTCTTCGCCCGGTAGGTTGACGCCGCGAGGGCTCGTATCAGGGGCGACTAGCATCAGTCCCTGTTCGGCGGCGTAGCGCTGCGCGCCTGCTTTTTCGACGAAGGTTTTTTCTGTACAGGTCAGGCCAGACAGATAAAAAAGTACCGGGACTGGTCCCAATTCTGCCTGTGGTGGGACGTACACAGCCAGGTTCATATCGCAATTACACGCGTCTGATCGATGGCTGTAGAACCGAGTGGTTCCCCCAAAACTCTGGTTACGTGATTTCTCTTCTAAGGTCATTGAAAGGCCGCTCACAGACACATTGTTTTCTCGATGCGATCACACTAACTAGAGCGTCTAGTCGTATAGAACTACGCTGCGAATAGAGTCGCCGCGATGCATCAAATCAAAGGCCTCGTTGATCTTTTCTAATGGCATAGTGTGAGTAATCAGATCATCAATATTGATTTTGCCATCCATGTACCAGTCCACAATCTTGGGAACATCGGTTCGGCCTCTAGCCCCACCGAAGGCGCTGCCTTTCCACACTCGCCCTGTGACTAGCTGAAAAGGCCGAGTGCTGATCTCTGCGCCCGCTTCGGCAACGCCAATGATAGTGCAGACGCCCCAGCCTTTGTGGCAGCATTCTAGTGCCTGACGCATGACGTTCACGTTGCCAATACATTCAAACGAGTAGTCTGCGCCACCGTCTGTCAGCTCTACTAGGTGGGCTACCAAATCGCCCTCGATTTCTTTGGGATTGACGAAGTGGGTCATGCCAAATTTTTCTGCGATCGCCCGCTTCTCCGGATTCAGATCCACCCCTACAATTTTGTCAGCACCCACCATCTTCGCGCCCTGAATCACATTCAGGCCAATTCCCCCCAGTCCAAAGACCACTACATTTGCGCCTGCTTCTACCTTGGCCGTAAACAGCACTGCGCCGATTCCCGTAGTCACTCCACAGCCGATATAGCAGACCTTATCAAACGGCGCATCAGAGCGAATTTTCGCCAGCGAGATTTCGGGGACTACGGTGTAGTTAGCAAACGTAGAGGTGCCCATGTAGTGATAGATCGGCTCACCCTTGAAGGAAAACCGGCTAGTTCCATCCGGCATCAGTCCCTTGCCTTGCGTGGCTCGCACTGCCTGACACAGGTTTGTCTTTTGACTCAGGCAGTAAGCGCACTCTCGACACTCCGCCGTGTATAGAGGAATGACGTGGTCTCCAGGCTTGAGGCTTTTTACCTCCGGCCCGACTTCGCGCACGATTCCTGCTCCCTCGTGACCTAGAATTGACGGAAATATCCCTTCTGAATCCTTGCCCGACAGCGTGTAGGCATCGGTATGGCAAATGCCAGTTGCTTTGATCTCGACTAACACCTCCCCCGCTTTTGGCCCTTCTAACTGGACTGTCTCAATTGTCAGAGGTTGATTCGCTTCAAAGGCAACAGCGGCTTTCACATCCATAGGAATTAGGGTTCGAGCTAGGGGTTCTATGCTGAATTATTATCAGGCAAAACTTTATCAGCGCTACTTGATTGAGACATAAATCAAAGCAGTGTTGGTGGCGGTGGAAAAACACACCACTACGACGCGCATTTGCTGGCGCTGTTAATAGCGGCTCCCATCTGTTGTAGTTTTTCTTTTGCTGTGCCGTTCTCTAGAATTGATCGTGCCAGTTCAAAGCCTTGTTCCAAACTTTCTACTCGACTGGCTCGCCACAGATAAAAGCCACTGTTCCAAATAGCAGAACGGCTGATTTCGTTCGATTTTCCAACCAGCGCTGCCTGATAGTCTGCGCACAGTTCTTCGAGTGAGCCTAACGCCGGATCGCTGCCATCAAAGCCGTAGTCTCGAGGGTGAAGTAAGAGCCGTTCCGCGTTTAGCTTACCGTCTTGTAAATGATTGAGGCTGATGATGGCAGTGCGATCGCGCGCAATATCACAGCTACCTTCTAGCCCTTTTACAGTGGTGAAAAACTCGATTCCCTGCTCAGTAAATGCAATTTGCGTTCTTTCTTCAGTCGGGGGATGGACATAGCCGCTGACCACATTTTTGCGACCCGTGTAGGGCGACCACATGATCTCGACAGTAGCTAGAGTTGGACGCTTGCCAATTTGCTCGCGGTACTCGACTAGCGCTTCGGCTAGGGGAAATAGCACAGGCTGATAGACAAATCCTAGTCCTGTTTGAGCAAAGACGGTTTGTACTTGCTCAAGCGTAGCGAGGCTATCCCAGTCAAGTCCGAGAGATTTAAAGACCTTGATTAGAGAAAGGCCGTGCTTGGTCGGCATCTCGCTGCTGCCGTGGAGGACTACAGGCGCGTCGGCAGCAGCAAGAATGAGTGCGGTGAGCGGGTTGATCGGGGTAGTGCGCGATCGCCCGTCATATGGATTGCAAAAAATAGTAACCGGATAAGGACTCTCAATATCGTCAAGCCTGGGACCGAGCGCATCATAGGTATCTAACATGCCTGCTAGCTCGGTTGGGGTCGGCCGCTTGATCCGCTGGGCAATCATGAACGCGCCTATCTGCGCAGGCGTAGCGGTCTGCTGGAGCATCATTTTAGTGGCGATCGCGGCTTCTTCTCGGCTCAAAGATTTGGAGGTGTGGGTGCCGCTGCCTACTTTCTTAAGCAGGTCTCTAAACAGAATATGCTGTTCATTAGTCAGTCGATTGCTCATAGGCGAAAGCAGCAAGAAAGGGGGCTAAGAGGGCAGTTTAGAGAGAAGGCGATCGCCTCTAGGAATCTTAGCGCTACGACCAAGACTGTTCCTGGTGCCAAGCACCTCAGTATCGAGATCACTATCGAGATCACTATCAACTAGTGGAGCGAGATCGCCCATCTGGGCGAAGCAGTCAGCAGCCTGCTGCGCGACCAAATCACAGAACTGCTGGATTGGCGGAATCATCAGCCGGTCGTGAGTAGTGACCATTACAACTTTGCGTAGCAAGGCGGGTTCGCCAATCGGACGCACTATCAGCTCTGGGTCACGGCGGCTGTCGGCCAGTGCCGATTGTGGTAAAAGCGCCACCAGATTCCCCTGGCGCACAATGCCTCTAAACGCGTCTAGCGTATTCAGCTCTAGGGCAACTTTTAGCTCTTGGCCATGCTCTCTAAACTGAGCTTGCACCACTCGCTGCATGCCGTATCCGTCTTTGAACACGACTTGCGGGAACCGAGCAATCTCCGACCAGGGCACCACATCGTGATCGGATAGTGGATGTCCGGCTGCCATCAGCAGCTCTACCGGTTCCTCATACAGCGGTGTCACAACCATTTCTTGATTGCTTGTCAGCAGTGGATTGTGCATGACGATAGAAATATCGACTAGGCCATCGCGCAGGACTTTTAGAGCGCGATCGCTTCCCAGCGCAGTCACCCGCAGCTGCACGTTTGGATGACTCTGACAGAACTGAGTCACAATCGGTGGCAGCAAGTAGGCACAAACAGAATGGATGCCCGACACGCACAGCTCAGTCTGTTTGCCATTGACGAGATCTTCTATCTCCTGCTGGGCCTGCGTCCATTCCTTACAAATTCGCATTGCCCTAGTCTTGAGGCTGTTGCCCGCTAGCGTCAGCTTGGCCTGCCCAGTTCGATAAAACAGCGGCACGCCCAAATCATCTTCTATAGAACGGACCTGCCGACTGATGGTGGATTGAGTCACCCCGCACTGCCGAGCCGCAGCCTGGAAACTGCCCGTATCAGCGACTGCTAAGAAAGCCTGTAACTGCTCTAAACGCATGGGAGCCCAGTAAGAGAACAAGTAAAAAAAACAAAAGCCACGCAGTTTTAGAGAAGGCAACTTTTGCAAAAAGTATGGCCCATCGCACAAAACGCATGATCTAATGTAAAACATGCAACCTCATTGTTTTGTAAGGGTTGTTACCTACAGCCCAACGATTTTGATAGTAAAAGCAATCATCGCACCGCTCAAACGCATCCTGGTCTCGAATACGTCCTGTGCCAGCTACCATGTGATAGGACGTTAGATCCGGAGACAACCTGGAAATGGCTCAAACGCCTACCAAGCCGATCACTCTAGAAACGTTTTTACAGCTACCGGAAACTAAGCCCGCTAGCGAATACCTTGATGGTCGCATCAGTCAAAAGCCTATGCCAAAGGGAAGACATAGCGCCATCCAAACAGAGCTAGCTGCACTGATCAATACCGCAGTTAAACCCAAGAAAATTGCTCGAGCCCTGACTGAGCTACGCTGCACTTTTGGCGGAAGTTCTATGGTTCCAGATATTGCTGTGGTGACTTGGGAGCGGATTCCCCGCAATGGGCAAGGGGAAATTGCGGATACGTTCTCAGTCGCCCCAGATTGGACAATCGAAATCCTATCGCCTAGACAAGGCACCACCAAAGTTACCAAGAAAATACTGCGCTGCCTAAAGCATGGTACTGAGATGGGCTGGCTGATTGACGCTCAAGACAGATCTGTTTTTGTTTACCGTGCCCGTCAAGAGATAGAGGTTCTAGATGAGCCGGATGCGGTTTTGCCTATGCCGTCTTTTGTGGGTGAACTGTCGATGACGGTCGAAAGCTTGTTTTCTGTCTTACTGATGTAAGCGCAATTCTATTCACCAGGCCATGAGGCTGGCTTCCACCTCATTTTTTATATCAGTAGAAGTCTGCTCATCGGTTAGATAGTGCTGTAGCTGAGCTTTGGCTTCGCTGATATCAATCTGACGAAGCGCACTGAGTACGTGCATTTTTACTCGTGCATCTGAGCTAGCTAATAGCGGGATTAGCGCTGTGATTGAAGCCTTTTCATCCAGCCGTGCTAACGCTGAAACAATAGCCTGGGTGAGTTCTAACTGGGTAAACGTGTCTGTATTAGACTCATCAGCAGCGGACTTATTACAGTATGTTCGAAGCCAGTCGATCAGCGGCTGAGCAGCTTGTGATTTAAGACTGGGATTGTGAGTTTGTCCTAGCGCTTTGGCAATTTCTGGTTTAACGATAGGCATAATTAGCGGTGCGCTTTGCTTGAAGGCGATCGCCAGTGACTGAACGGACCGATAGCTATCTATCCAGCCAAGGGAACGGACGATTGCTATTTTCACTAGGGTCGCGATTGGCTGCATCAGCGCTTCTCCTAGGGCGATTGCCGCTGCTTTTGTACCTAGTCTGCCGAGTGCGATCGCGCTTTCTTTAGCAATCTGATGATTTTCGTTCAAAAGACACTGCTGTAGCGGCCCAACTAGATCGGTATGCGGCAGTAGGTCGCTGCGACGTCCGAGCGTGCGAATCGCTTCTATGCAAATAGACACATCTGTTTCGGTGGCGCTCTCTTCTAAGGCGGCAAGCAGAATAGGCGTGATTCGGGGGTCGTGAAAGCTGCTGAGTGCTTCAATTGCGATCGCCCGAATTTCTGGGCTGTCATCTTCAGCCACGCTCAAAAGCGGCTCTATAGTCGCACTGCGACGAATACATGCCAAAACTCGCGTGGCCAAAACTCGCCGTGCAATTGGATGATCTTGGCTCAGCAATTCGCTGACTGTCTCAATTGCGCCCTGGCCGATATGAGTGAGTGATTTGCAGATCTCCGCCTGGAGATCTGCGTTTTGAGTCGTGGTCAGTAGCTGAGCGATCGCCTCTATCACTTCGAGCTGATCAAACTGACTGAGAATGCGAACTAGAAACCACTGAACATTCGGATTGGTCGTGGTTTGTAGATGATCAATTAGGTAGGGAATCGGGCGATCGCCCCACTGCGAAATCTGTTGTGATAGCTGCTTGGCACTCTCCCACTGCGTATGAAAATCGTCTGCTTTTAGAGTTGCGATCGCCTGATCAATCGTCTCTGCGACAGATTTGGTAGAAGGTGAGCTGTTAAGCGCAGGGCGTTCTGTCGAGGAGACTGGTTTCACAAGCGGCATAAGGTGTATCACTCTAAAGATAATAGAACAGCAGTTGTCGTAAGCACAGTGTATAAAACTGCCCGACGCTGGTTCATATCGAAACCTGCAAAAAAAGCATATGAGTTATGCAAAAAACGCTAGAGAACCCCTGGATTAACAAGAAACCGTAGCAGATAATACAAAACAGAGCAGGAGATTTCCATATGTTAGTGTCAACTCAACAGCAAATGAGTTAGACGAAACCCTAAAACGGTTCCTTATAAGCGTGGTGGGTAGGCATAGCAGTTACTTGTAATTGATATGCCTACCACTTTCTTCCCACTTCGATCCATTCCGCTTTAGTAAAGTAGCGTGGGCGTTCGATAAGTGAGAGAGGTCAGGTTTAGAGCGCTGGCAAGCGTGCAGTTGCAGGCAATCCTTCGATCTTTAAGGTGGTTTCTAGTCAGGTGATTTCAGTCTTTTATTTTAAGAGTCTTGTATTTTGCAAAGAAAGCAGCTTCCTAGGAAAGATGTCTGAACAAAAGAAAGGTCTTTGACTAGGAACTGATGATAGATTTTGACACTCGATTATTGATATTTGGGTAAAGCATGGTTACGTCACCAAGCGTTGTGAAGCAAGAAGAAAAAAAGAATAAGTTTGAAAAATACAAAGCTGAAAAAGATGGCTTAGCCGTCAAGGATGAACTAGACAAGTTCGCCGAGATGGGCTGGGAAGCAATCGATAAAACAGACCTAACCGGCAGATTGAAGTGGCTTGGTGTGTTCTACAGAGAGGTGACTCCTGGTAAGTTCATGCTGCGGATGCGGATGCCTCACGGCGTTCTATCTAGCCACAAGATGCGAGTGCTAGCTGAGATCGTGCAGCGCTATGGTGACGATGGTTGCGCTGATATCACCACCCGCCAGAATTTACAGCTACGCGGCGTTCGTTTAGAAGATATTCCAGAAATTTTCAAGCGTTTTGAACAGGCTGGGTTGACCTCAATGCAGTCTGGCATGGATAACGTGCGCAACATAACGGGTTCCCCGGTCGCAGGCATTGCCGCTAATGAACTGCTCGATACGCAAGGACTGGTGATCAAAGTCCAAGACATGATCACGAACAACGGCGAAGGCAACTACGACTTTACTAACCTGCCTCGCAAGTTCAACATCGCTATCGAGGGCAGCCGCGAAGACTCAATTCACTCTGAGATTAACGATATTGCCTTCATTCCCGCCTTCAAAGATGGCGACGAAAGCAATGAGCTAGGCTTCAATGTGATAGTTGGCGGTTTCTTCTCAGCGCGCCGCTGTGAGTCAGCTATTCCACTGAACGCCTGGGTTCCAGCCGATGATACAGTTGTTGAAATCTGTCGGGCTATTCTCACAGTATTTAGAGACAAAGGCTCTCGCGGCAACCGTCAGCAGACCCGGCTGATGTGGCTAATCGAAGAGATGGGCCTAGACAATTTTCGCGCCGCTGTAGAGCAGCAAATGGGTGCGACGCTCGCGCCAGCAGCACCAGAAGATGCCATTACTGAAGAAGGTAAGAGTGACCATCTAGGCGTACATGCTCAAAAGCAGCCTGGTCTAAACTATGTGGGGTTGCATGTACCGGTAGGACATATCTTTGCCGACGATATGTTTGAGCTTGCTCGCCTAGCTGAAGTCTACGGCAATGGCGAGATTCGGCTAACGGTGGAACAGAATGCCATCATTCCCAACATTCCAGACTCTCGCTTAGATGCCTTTTTGCAAGAAGCGCCTGTCCAGAAGTTTTCGGTTGATCCCTTCGCCGCTTTCTCGGTCTTTGGTCTCTTGTACGGGCTCTCGTTTCTGCAACTTTGCTATTGTTGAAACTAAGCAAAGGGCGCAGGCGCTGAGCGAGAAGCTTGATTCGCTGCTAACGGTAGATCAGCCAGTGCGGATGCATTGGACCGGCTGCCCTAACTCTTGCGGGCAGCCTCAGGTAGCCGATATCGGCTTTTTGGGCACCAAAGCGCGTGTAGATGGCAAATCGGTAGAAGCCGTAGACATCTACATGGGTGGTCAGGTTGGCAAGCACGCCAAGCTCGGCGAGCGAGTGATGAAAGCAGTTCCCTGTGACGATTTGGAATCAGTCCTGACTGACTTGCTAAAAGAAAAATTCGGTGCTGTAGCCAAATAGGCCTTTTTATACAGCACCTACGTAGTCATCCCAATGCTTGGGAAGTCCCGGCCTGACATCTGTTATCAGCATGTCGGGCCACAAAAAGAAGCCTAAGGGTGGCAGTGGCGGCAACCCAAAGGCTTCGAACTTATCCGTTTTGGTTTGGAATTTTCCAAATCAAAACGTCTTTATACATAGGAGCATAGCGCAAGATGATTGGAGAGTTGTTTACGAAAGCAACTCAGGGCAGGTACAGAATACTTCACCTGACTTGGTTTGCCTTCTTTTTATCGTTTGTTGTTTGGTTTAATTTCCCGCCTTTTGCGACAACCATTGTTCAAGAGTTTGGCTTAACGCCTGCTCAAGCGGGCACTATCGGCCTGTGTAACGTCGCTTTAACCGTGCCAGCTCGTATCATCATTGGTATGCTGCTAGATAAGTACGGTCCCAGGATTACCTATTCGTGCTTGCTGATCTACGCGGCTATTCCCTGCTTGATCTTTGCAACGGCAACTAGCTTTAACCAGCTTGTGGTTGGTCGTCTGCTGATGGGTATTGTCGGTGCTGGTTTTGTCATCGGCATTCGCATGACCGCAGAGTGGTTCCCGCCCAAAGGAAGTGGGTACGGCTGAAGGCATCTACGGCGGCTGGGGCAACTTTGGCTCTGCGTTTTCTGCCTTTACTATGGTGCTCTTCGCGATGGCGCTGAGCTTCTTGCCCGGTTCGTTTGACTTTGGTGAGCCTCAGCCTTTCAACGTGTTGGGCATTGCTTTTAGTAGCGAAGTACTGAACTGGAGAGCGGCGATCGCAGGCTCTGGTATCATTGCTGCTCTATACGGCATTTTCTACTACAACAGCGTTACTGATACGCCCCCTGGCAAAGAGTACAAGAAGCCCAAAAGCGTTCGCGGTATGGAAGTTACTACCGTTCGCGACTTCTGGTTCTTGATGATCATGAACATTCCCTTGACTGCCATCTTGATGGTGCTGGCATGGCGTTTGAACAAGGTCGCTTTCCTCTCTGTTCCAGCAATGTACATTGTCTGGCTCGCTCTTCTCGGTCTATACGCATTCCAGGCTTACAACTGCTGGAGCGTTAACAAAGAGTTGCTGAGCGGTCAGAAGCGCTACGCCGCAGAAGATAGATATCGCTTTAAGCAGGTCGCCCTGCTAGAGCTGACCTATATCGTTAACTTTGGCTCTGAGCTAGCAGTTGTTTCTATCCTACCGGCCTTCTTTGAAGGAACATTCGGCCTAGACAAGGCCACTGCCGGTATTATCGCCGCTAGCTACGCCTTTATGAACCTAGTTTCTCGTCCAGGTGGCGGCATCATCTCCGACTCTGTCGGCAGTCGCAAATGGACTATGACGGTTCTACTCGCCGGTATGGGCATCGGCTATCTGCTGTTTAGCATGGTCGGCAGCACCTGGTCTCTGACGCTCGCTGTTTTGCTAGTGATGGCCTGCTCTTTCTTTGTACAGGCCGCAGAAGGCGCTACCTTCGCGCTCGTACCGTTAGTCAAGCCTCGTATTACTGGTCAGGTAGCCGGTAACGTCGGCGCTTACGGTAACGTCGGTGCGGTTGCTTATCTAACTATCCTACTGCTGCTACAAGAAGCGTTGGTTCCTGCTGGCGACTGGCATTGACCCAGCTACCGTTGCTGCGGGAACTGCCGCTGCAAACGCTGCCTTCTTCCAGGTACTCGGTGTGGCTGGACTGGTAGTCGCGTTCCTGTGTGCCTTCTTCCTCGACGAGCCAAAGAACTCCTTTGCCGATGCTCACGAAGGTGAAGAAGCAACAGTTGTCGCACCCTCTTCTTCGATGATGAGCTAGTAGATACAGCTCTATTGAGCACGCGAACTGGCTAGTTCACATCGAGAGAAAATCAGTCTATCAGAGCAAAAGGGGAGCGCTAAACTAGCCGTTCCCCTTTTGTCTATAAAGCTAGTGCCATAGCTTATAAGCAATTACTGGCTGTATCAGGTGTATCTGCTAGGTGTATAGGCACTATGTCACGCTGAAGAGTCCGGTTAAAGGAGATTAAAAGGTGCCCCTCTTTAATAATTCATCTTCTGAAAGAACTATATCTACATCTACGAACACGCTTTGTCCTTACTGCGGCGTGGGCTGTGGGTTAGAAGTATTTCCCCCAGCTAGACCGGGACGCAAGATTACGCGCGATCGCCAGGGCCGACCAATCTGGCAGGCAGTCGGCAACAAAGCGCATCCTTCGAGCAAAGGTCAAGTTTGTATCAAAGGGGCATCAGTGGGTGAATCCATAGACAGAGATCGGCTCAAAGTGCCGATGATGCGAGATTCACTCGATCAGCCTCTACAGCCGGTTAGCTGGGAAGAGGCGTTTGATCGAATCACCTTAGAGATTCAAGAAGCGATCGCTCAGCGCGGCCCTAATTCCATCTGTATGTATGGCTCAGGGCAGTTTCAAACAGAAGATTACTACACCGCTCAAAAGCTGCTAAAGGGGTGCATTGGCACCAATAACTTCGATGCAAATTCTCGTCTGTGCATGTCTTCTGCGGTCGCTGGCTACACCCAGAGCTTTGGCTCGGACGGTCCGCCTTGCTGCTATGACGATTTAGAAGCAACAGACTGTGCGTTCCTTATTGGCACGAACACCGCCGAATGCCATCCAATTATCTTTAATCGGTTAAAAAAACACCACAAGAAGAACAAACAGGTCAAGCTGATTGTCGTAGATCCGCGTCGAACAGAGACGGCAAAAGATGCAGATCTACATCTTGCGATCAAACCTGGATCGGATATTGCGCTGCTCAACGGCATTGCCTACTTACTAATCCGTTCGGGTAAGCACGATCCGGTTTTTATTGACTATTGTACAGACGGCTTTACTGACTATGCTCAGGTAGTCCAGCACTATCCGCCTGAGCGCGTTGCCCAGCTCTGTGGCATTACTGTAGCTGAAGTAGAGCTAGCGGCCAAGCTTTGGGGCGAGTCAAACAATGTGCTTTCGCTATGGTCGATGGGCGTCAATCAGTCGAGTGAAGGCACGGCAAAAGTGCGCACGATCATCAACTTGCACCTGATGACTGGCCATATCGGGAGAGCCGGTGCCGGGCCATTTTCTTTGACCGGGCAGCCCAATGCGATGGGAGGACGCGAGGCGGGTGGGCTCGCTCATATCCTGCCGGGATATCGACTGATCAAAAATCCTGATCACCGCCGAGTCGTAGAAAAGGCATGGCAGCTACCGGCGGGGAGCATTTCGGCAGAGCCTGGGCTAGCGGCCTGGGACATGATGCTGGCGCTAGAGCGCGAAGAGCTGGGCGTGATGTGGATCGCCGCGACTAACCCGGCGGTGAGCATGCCCGATATCAAACGGACGCAGGCAGCGCTGCTAAAGTCGCCGTTTACTATTTGTCAGGATGCCTATTACCCAACAGAAACAGCGGCCTATGCGCACGTGGTGCTGCCCGCTGCGCAGTGGGGAGAAGCTTCTGGCGTGATGACTAACTCCGAGCGAGTGGTGACATTTTGTCCGGCGTTTCGCGATCCGGTCGGTAAAGCCAAAGCGGACTGGGCCATCTTTGCCGAAGTGGGTCGGCGGCTCGGCTTTGAAAAGCAGTTTGACTTTGTAGATGCCGCAGCGGTGTATGACGAATTTGTGGCACTCACAGCAGGCCGCCTCTGCGATATGAGCGGCCTTAGCCACGAGCGGCTGGCCGTCGCTGGGCCGATTCAATGGCCTGCTCCGGTTTGTGAAACCGACGAAACCGCCGCCGATAAGTTTGATAAGCGGCTGTACACGGACTTTCGATTTTTGACGGCAAACGGCCGGGCGAAGTTTGCCGCGTTTCATGCGAAGGGGTTGGCAGAGCCGCCGGACGAGCAGTTCCCGATGGTGCTAACGACAGGGCGACTGCTGGGACACTGGCATACGCAGACTCGTACGGGCAGGATCGAAAAGATTGTAGAGAAGCATCCGCATCCGGTGCTGGAAATCAACCCAAGAGATGCGCAGGCGCTGCGGGTGCAGTCAGGGGAGTGGGTGGAAGTGCGATCGCGTCGCAGCTCTGCCAAGCTACCCATCCTCGTCACCCAAAACATCCGCCGAGGCACCGTATTTATGCCTATGCACTGGGGCTTTCTATGGGCCACAGACGCCGAGGTCAATGCCCTTACCCACCCAGCGGTTTGCCCGATCTCGCTACAGCCAGAGCTAAAAGCCTGCGCCGTCCAGCTCGTGCCGATTGCCACGCCAGCAGAACAGGCCCCACCCGAAACCGCTATGCAGCTACTGGCAATGGTGCAGCCGCCTCAGTCAGCTATCAAACAAACCGTCAGCGCCGGACGAAGCTAGCGGCTACTTACTGTGAAGTATAAATACTTAAGCCTGTAATATGAGCAGGTACGCTCTAGCGGTGGCATCGGTTTTAGAGGTGAGAAAATTCATTCGCGGTCATCTTAGCGATGACGGATTTATGCAAAACATCGGACGATTTGAGGGCTTGGTTTCCAAGCTGCTCTCGATCGCGATGGTGTTTGTGGTCGTTGTGACCATCTTCGATCTGTTTGTGTATCTGTTTACGTCTTTGGGGAGAGAGATAATAAACGCCGAAGCACGCGATCCCAATATTTTCTTTGGTCGCACGCTGCTAGATATTTTTGGACTATTCCTAAGCGTTTTAATTGCGCTTGAGATTCTAGAAAATATCACCGCCTACCTAAAGAAGCACGTAGTGCAAGTAGAGCTGGTCATTGTGACTTCGCTCACAGCAGTAGCACGCAAGATCATCATCCTAGATCTAAAGGAAGTTTCGGGCGTGAGTTTGATTGGACTGGCGATCGCTATTCTGGCTCTGTCTATCAGCTATTTCATTGTTAAGAGTATCCATACCGACAAAGCCTCTTAAAAGTGAGCGCCTTGAGAATTTTCTGAGAAATCGACACATCTATTTACAATAAAGTGAACTAATATTAATTAATAGTTAATAAATAGGTTAGTCAATGATTCGCATTCCTTTGCAATCGATCAAAAGTTCACTTGCAGCTCTACTGAGGGCAACTGCTGTAGTCGCCATTACGTTTGCCGTAGTCTTTACCGGATTTTCGGGTAGTGCTATGGCCTACAACATTGACTACGGTATGGATCAAGCTCGCGGGGCAAAGACTATTGAGTACTACGGCGAGCCCGTGCGTGAGATTGTCGAGCAGACAATGAAAAACAACGTCAATCACCCTGAACCCAAGCTAACTTCTCAAAATTCATATAAAAGAGAAAGCAAGCTTAACAACCTGCTGCCTGAGAGAAGAGGCCAAGCTTTTCCGCTAGAAAGATTTCTCTCTATGAGAGCAACTAGCAACCCCAACAAGTAGAACTTCACGAACTTAAGGCTTCATTTTGAGGTTTTAGTTATTTGAGATTCTAGTCAACAAACTAATAGTTCTGATACGTAAAACGCCGATCCTGTCGGCGTTTTGTCGTTGCGCTAGGCATCACAACGCAGGTACGCTTAGCTGCTTGCCCGTTTCGTTAGACCGATGAGTCAGCTCCATTAAAAGCTGTGAATAGATGCCTTCTGGCATGGCTGGTGCGGTTGCTTTGTTCGCATCGATGCAGTTAACCCAGTGGTTGACCACACGCACAAATGGAGCGATTCGACCATCTGAATAAACCTTCGGAAAGGCGAGATGGTCAGGTTCAAGAACCTCCTGCAACTCCGCGCCTAGCTCGCTAGCAAATACTTTGAATCCGTTTACGTAGTCTTTTTGGCTAGGATTGCCCATAACCAGCGCACCTTTGTCGCCATAGACTTCGATAAAGTGGCCGCGTCCGGCGTAGCTGACGGCGCTAAGGGTGATCTGGCATAAGGTGTTATCTGCGAGGGTTAGCGCGATCGCACACAGATCATCAGAATCTACCGGCTTCATCTCTCCCGTTTCAGGATCGGGCCGCTGCGGAATCGACGTGCTCAAGGTGGCGCTAATACTTTTAGCTGGACCAAACAGCCAGTTTACATAGTCAAAAGTATGCGATCCGATTGAGCCCAGTGCGCCGCCGCCTAGCTCCTTTTGTGCGTACCAGTTCCACGCCCTTTCAGAGCTGGCCCTACTTGAGGCGATCCAGTCAATTTTGATTAACCGCCGCTTACCGACAATGTCCTGGCTTAACAGATTTGCGAAATGCTGCCACGCTGGAATAAAGCGAAATTCAAAATCAGGAATCGCGATCACGCCATTGTCTATCGCTAGCTGCTGCAAATGCTTTGCTTCAGTAACGCTAAGCGTAATGGGTTTTTCTAGCAGCAGATGCTTCCCCGCTTTGAGAATATCTTTTGCCATCTCGTAGTGGGCAAACGGAGGCGTCGCTAGCGTCACAGCCTGAACCTCTGGCCGCGCCAAGATCTCATTGAGGCTGCTGCTAGCAAATGGAATACTGTTGTCGCTAGCGACCTGCTGGGCTTTGGTGCGATCGCCATTCCAGAGCGCCACCACCTCTGTCCGGTGATGCGCCTGCAATCCAGGAATATGCACCTTCTGCCCAAATCCCGTACCAATCACCGCCACGCCTAACTGCGCCATTGCTGTCTACTCCGCTTCCTGCTACTTGATAGAAGCATACAAGAATCACTGCTTAGACTTTTCAATCTACTCTAGAAGTAAGCGCTCCACCCTTATCTACTAAACTCTATGAACAAAACTGAGCAGATACTCTCAGGCATTGAAGGCAACCCTTTGCAAGGTCTCCAGAAGGCAGATCAGCTATGGAGCACTTACAAAGAAGGCCCTCGCCAGGTTCGCTCGGTCGTCACTGAATGCTCCGATGCGTTAGCGCAGGTCGAGTATGATGTGGCCATTTGCGGTGGAACGCTGGGTATTTTGCTCGGGGCGGCGCTGGCTCAAAAAGGATGGCAGGTGGCGCTGCTAGAAAGGGGGAAGCTGAAGGGCCGCGATCAAGAGTGGAATATCTCGCGGCGAGAATTGGAGACTTTTGTGCGGATGGATCTGTTGAGCGAGGCGGAATTGGCAGGGGCGATCGCATCTCAATATAACCCTGCCCGCATTGCCTTCAACGGTGGCAAAGACCTGTGGGTAAAAGATGTTCTAAACATTGGGGTAGATCCTGTTAGCCTACTCGAACAGCTCAAGCAAAAGTTTCTAGCAGCAGGCGGTACTCTACTAGAACAAACTCCGTTCAAATCAGCAACAGTACACGTTAACGGCGTTGCTATTCAAACAGGTGCAGGCACCGATACTGACTCCATAACTGCGAGAATGCTTATAGACGCAATGGGTCACTTTTCTCCTATTGTGCAGCAGGCTAGAGCCGGTCAAAAGCCAGACGCCGTGTGTCTAGTTGTCGGCACCTGTGCCACTGGCTATGCGCAAAATGAATCAGGCGATCTAATTGTCTCTTTCACGCCGATTCAAAAACAGTGCCAGTACTTTTGGGAGGCATTCCCAGCCCGCGACGGACGCACAACGTATCTGTTCACCTATCTAGACGCGCATCCCGGCCGACTAAGCTTGAGCGAAATGTTTGAAGACTATTTTAAGCTGTTGCCGCAGTACCAAAATGTCTCTTTAGAACAGTTGGACTTTGCTAGAGCGCTGTTTGGCTTCTTTCCTTGTTACCAGGACAGCCCCCTACAGTACAAGTGGAATCGTACCTTGGCAGTAGGAGACTCTAGCGGTAGTCAATCACCGCTTAGCTTTGGCGGCTTTGGCGCAATGGTGCGTCATCTAGAACGGCTAACGCAAGGACTAGACGACGCCCTGCAAGCAGATCTACTAGATGCCAAGGCGCTAGGAAAATTACAGCCCTACCAGCCGAATCTCTCAGTGACTTGGCTATTCCAGAAATCGATGAGTGTGGGTATGGACCAGACGCTGCCGCCTAACAAGATCAATCAAGTGCTTTCAACTATTTTTGAAGATATGGAAGCGCTAGGCGACGAGGTGCTTCTACCCTTTTTGCAAGATGTGGTTCAGTTTCCGGCGCTGGCCAAGACGATGCTAAGAACCTCTACACGCCACCCAGGCTTAGTACTGAGCATCTTACCGCAGGTGGGTGTAGGCGCTGTGGCTAGCTGGATGCGGCATTTTGTTAGTTTGGGTCAGTATAGTCTGTTGGATAATATGCAAAGCGCGGTTGATATCCGCGAGACTTCGGATAAAAAACAATACTATACTGACCGCTGGCGAGATGCCGTTAGGTACGGCTCGGGGAATGACTACCAATAAGCAGCGCGAACACGTAGAGCAGAACTGTTCGAGACTAGGCTTGTCCAGGATTAGATCTGCTCTAAATCGGGCTTATACAAATGTGAACGCGCGACTATCGAGCTGTAGGTTTTGACCGCCTTGAATGACAGCAATTAGTTCATCCTGCTGCCCAGATGGACTATCGATAAACAGCCCCTGACCGCTTTCTAGACCGCTAGGCGCAGACCCTAGCCGATAGCTATACTTCTCGCTGAGCTGAATGACATCTTTTCTCTGATTGAAATCAGTAATCAAAGCATAGTCTTCAGTTCCCGCAGAGGAAGATCTCCCATCATCGTAGAAAGTGCCACTACCATTGCCTAAGACAAAGCGATCTTTGCCGCCGCCGCCAGTCAAGACATCCTTCTCATTTCGTCTATTGCGCGAAGCGCCTTTTAGCACGTCTTTGCCGCCGCCGCCTAGCAGCCGATCGTTACCCTCGCCTCCGAATAGCTGATCGTTGCCGCCGCCGCCAAATAGCTGATCGTTGCCGCCGCCGCCAAATAGCTGATCGTTGCCGCCTTTGCCGTCTAAGATGTCGTTCTTTGCTCTGCCATACAAACTCTGGTTGGCACTCCCTCCAATTAGCTTGTCTACGCCTTTTGTTCCTCTAATTATCGAACGGTTGTCGAAGGTCGGTGTAGTAATCGGTGCAGTAATTGGCGCAGGTTTTGGAGAGATGGGTTTGGGTGCGGGCGGGGTAGGGGTCGGTGCGGTGATAGTGCCTTTACCGAATAGCTGAGTCCAGTAGTTTCTGTAGTTGACTTGGCCTGTATCGTTCTGCAAGAGGTAGTGACCTAGGCCAATCTCATTGTAGTTCGGGTTTAGCATGTTAGCCCTGTGGCCGGGGCTGTTGATCCAGCCAGTGACTACAGATTGCGGTGTGGTGTAGCCAGCGGCAATGTTTTCTCCTATGGTTCCAGATTCATAGCCTGCTGTCTTGGCTCGATCCCAAGGCTTTGATCCGTCTTTTCCTGTATGGCTAAAGAAGTCTTTATTCGCCATGTTTTGAGTATGCAAATCTGCCGCTTTCTCTAGGTTTTGGTCGATTGAAAGTGGATCTAGACTATTTTGCTGACGAAATTCGTTAGTAAGTCTTAGGACTTCTTGTTCGAATGCACTATTTTCCATGATTCTTGTCTAATGTAGAAGAATGATTTTTGGTATGGGAAACTTGTTTTGGACCAACCGAGCTGGATGAACGAGCTCCAGGCGAACAAGTTTGTGTAGACAGAAATTAAGTCGTGATAGAACCTATCTGGTCTACATCTGAGCTAAAACCTTTGGAATTTAGATCTTCCGACTGTTGTTTTCCGACTGCTGTTTAAAGTGTGCTTGACAAGCGTTTGGTTTAGTGGTGAATTTTCAGACGTTCTAACTCGAGCCTCCGCGTGAAAGCGGACACCGATTTACGGTTGAAAGGCATTGTTAAGCAACCCACTTCCAGATACTAAGTTTGGATGAAGAGTCCGGAAAGAAACCTAAGTGACTAGCAGGTAGCATTGGTCACTTAGCTGTTAGGTATTTTGTTGGAGATTAAGCCGGGGAGTGAGCAATTTCCCTAACGGCGGCGCGGCTCATAGTCCGGTGGATACCCCGGACCGTTACGGGGATACCCTCTGTCGTAGCCACCTCTGTTAGGCGGGTTGCCGTAGCGCTGGTCGTCGTAACGCTGGTCGTCATAGCGGCGATCGTCATAGCGGCGGTCATCATAGCGGCGGTCATCATAGTCAGGCTGAGCGCGTGGCGGTTGATCTAGATAGCGATCGCCTAGCACACTACTTTCTACATACATTTTTAGCTGCTGAGCCATCCGCCGCAGTCCCTGCCGTTCATCTTGTCGGATAAAGGGCAAAAATACCTTTGACAAAATGCCGGAAAACAGTTCGCGGTGAATGTAATGAGTTCGCCCTGGCACGTTCTCGCGTAGCTCAAAAACATGTTCGCTGCGCATACCGGGAATCGTCGAGACCCAGCGCATCATATAGGGCGGTCGCACCATCGTAATTAGCGGCTGAAATTCGGTCTCCTCGTCGCCTTCTAACCGCTGCATCGCTAGGAAGATTTCGCCTCCCCGCGCAATTCGCAGCCCTGGATCGCAGTCATACAAAAAGGTATTCCAATAGCGCCACTGATCCTTGCGAAGCAGCGCCTCCCAAACGACACTTTGAGGCGCATTGATGTCGATTTCAGCGTAGAGAGAAGGCATGGAAGAGAAGTAGGAACGATGAACGATGAATGGGATTTGGGCTGATCTTATACGTTTCGGCGCTCACTTAGTCGGTATTGTATAGACGAAGGGTGAATAAAGTGCTAACTTCTTACTTCATCATTCCTCGTTTCTACTTTATCCTTCTCTTCAATGGTCAGTTTGACGCCGAATCCTAGCTATAGTTTGACGCTCCGGGTGAAGCTGCCGAATCAGGTAGGTACGCTGAGCAAGGTAATAGAGGCGATCGCACAAGCAGGTGGCAGTCTTGGCAATATTAGCATCGTTGAAAAGAGCCGCGACTATACGGTGCGCGATATCTCGGCAGATGCCTCTAGTACGGAAGCGGCAACTAAGATTGAGCAGACGGTGCGATCGCTTCAAACCGTAGAGGTACTAGACGCCTATGACCGTACCTTTGCCCTTCACAAGGGCGGCAAGCTGCGGGTAGAGGCTAAGATTCCACTGCGTGAGCAAGACGACCTGGCGATGGCCTATACGCCAGGAGTAGGCCGCGTCTGCATGGAGATTGCCAATAATCCTGAGAGCGTTTACGAGTACACCATCAAAGGGAACACGGTCGCGATTGTCAGTGACGGCAGCGCGGTGCTTGGGCTAGGTAATTTGGGCGCAGCAGGTTCGATGCCAGTGATGGAAGGTAAAGCCATGCTGTTCAAGGAATTTGCTGGCCTAGATGCGTTTCCAATTTGCCTAGATACGCAAGATACTGATGAGATTATTGAGACGGTTAAGCGAATTGCGCCTGTATTTGGGGCGGTCAATCTAGAGGATATTAGCGCGCCGCGCTGTTTTGAGATCGAGAAGCGCTTGCAGGCAGATTTAGATATTCCGATTTTTCACGACGACCAGCACGGGACGGCGATTGTCAGTCTAGCGGCGCTAATCAATGCGCTGAAGCTAGTGAAAAAGCAGATCGGTGAGATTCGCCTGGTGATCAATGGTGCGGGCGCAGCCGGGCTGTCGATGGGGCGGCTGTTTAGGCGAGCCGGATTGAAAGATCTAATTATTTGTGATTCGAGAGGGATTATTGGGGGCGATCGCACTAACCTTACTGCTGACAAACAAGAATTTGCAGTAGAGCGCTCTGGAACGCTAGCCGATGCGATGCAGGGCGCAGATGTATTCATGGGCGTCAGCGCGCCCGGTGTGGTCTCGGTAGAGATGGTGCAGTCGATGTCGAGCCAGCCGATTGTATTTGCAATGGCAAACCCCATTCCAGAGATTCAGCCAGAGTTAATTAAAGAGATTGTTGCAGTTGTCGCTACCGGACGCAGTGACTATCCCAATCAGATCAACAATGTGCTGGCGTTTCCTGGCGTGATTCGCGGTGCGGTGGACTGTCGGGCTAAGGAAATTACAACAGAAATGTTTTTAGCAGCGGCAGGTGCGATCGCCTCCCTAGTTCCTGACGAAGCCCTCTCGCCCAACAACATTATGCCTTCTGTCTTCGATCCTAGAGTCGCCCCCGCTGTCTCAGCCGCTGTCCAGGAAGTCGCCCGTTCTGCTGGCATCGCTAGGAAGTAAAAAGCAGACTTACTCAATACAATCGCCAAAAAAACCTTTCGGGGGGTTTGGGGGAGCCTGGGCCCCCAAGCAGGATATTAGGTCTCTAAGCAAAGGAGGGGGTCGGGGAGGAAATCCCCGCTCTTGTCGCCTTGCCGCTTGCCGCTACCCAACCCCGCTATAGCTTCCGAAGAGTTGCTTGGGACATTCTCATCGGCTAAAACCGCTACAGAGCAACAGGCAACTCTTCCCTCAAAGTAAGAATGCATCCTTACTTTGCCATAACTCAACAATAAAACCTGTGACCGCAGGATGAGCCCTGTGGATCACGCTTTGTCATAAACTAGTGCTTAAGACAGCTTACAAAAAACGAGGACATAGCCCCATGCTAGACGAACAAGCCAAAAAGACCATGCTCCGAAAAATCCCGCACGGGCTGTACGTCTGCGGCGTTAAGGATGGAGACGATCTAAATGGGTTTACCGCTAGCTGGGTGATGCAGTCATCGTTTACGCCGCCGCAGGTCGTGACCTGCATCAAAGCGGATTCTACTTCTCATGCGATGGTCAAATCCAGCGGCGTCTTCTCGCTTAGCATTTTAGAAGCAGGCCAAAAGGAGATTGCTCAGAACTTCTTTAAGCCTTTGCGTCGCACCGGCAACAAGTTTGAGGACATCGAGTTCTATGAGGGCGAAGAAACAGGCTGTCCGATTATCAAAGACTCGCTGGGCTACGTAGAGTGCAAAGTAGTCGGCTCAGTTGAAGAAGGCGATCACACCGTATTTGTCGGAGAGGTGATTGGGGCGGGTGAACATCGCGAAGGCAAGCCGCTACTGCTAGAAGATACTGGCTGGAACTACGGCGGGTAGAGAGACGCTCCCAAAACCCTTTGATGCTACCTCTATCAGACGATAGAGGTAGTTAGTCACTCTGATATCGCTAGGAATATAATCTCTAGTAACGAGTTGATCCCTACAAAGTGACCTATAAATGACATAGTACTAGAGCGATTAGCTGAGGCAGAGATAATGGTTCCTGACTTTACGATAGGCGTCGAAGAAGAGTATCAGATAGTCGATCCTGAAACGCGATCGCTCACCGCCCGCTCCACATCGCTGATCGAAACCAACCAGGACTCAGACGTCAAACAAGAGATAGTCCATGAACTCTTTCAGTGTGAGGTTGAGATTGCAACCGACATTTGCCACACACTAGACGACGTACGCCAAGCCCTAGTGAGAGCTAGAACCGCCGTAATCACCGCAGCCCAGCAAAATGGAGCCGCGATCGCCGCTGCTGGGACGCATCCTTTTTCTCCTTGGCAAGAGCAAGAAGTCACCCCCAAAAAACGCTACTACGCTCTGCAAGAAGACCTTCAGCAAATCATCAAAGAGCTGATTATATTGGGCTGTCATGTCCATGTTGGGGTAGAAGATAGAGAGATGGCCGTCCAAATCTCTAATCGATCCCGAATCTGGCTGCCATTACTGTTAGCGCTGACAGCCAACTCTCCGTTTACCGAAGGCAAAGATACAGGCTACGACAGCTATCGCATGGCCCTATGGTGCCGCCTACCTACGGCTGGCCCCCCACCGTTCTTTCAAGATTACGATGAGTATCAATCCTTTATTCAGCAGCTAATAGAGACAGGCATCACTGACGATCCTACCAAGGTCTACTGGGATATTCGCCTATCAGAGCGCTTTCCGACTATCGAATTTCGTATGTCTGATGTGTGCGCTAGCATCGAAGAAGCTGTTATGCTAGCGGGCATCATTCGGGCGTTGGCGTATACCTGCTACCAGGATGCGATGAATCAGCAGCCCGCTATTCCGGTAAAAGGAGAAATGCTAAAGGCTGCTATGTGGCAGGCCGCGCGGCATGGGCTAAGCGGCGAGCTAATCGACTTTGCAACAATGCAGTCCGTTCCCGCTAAGCAGCTTTTAGACTCCTTTATGAGCTACATTCAACCTGCACTGGCTCACTTTGGGGATGAATCAGTAGTGACTGAAGAAGTAGAGAGAATTTTGAGCGAAGGCAACAGCGCTCAGCGACAGCGGAAGATATACGAGGAAACAGCAAGTATAGAAGCTGTTGTTGATGACATTGTTGAGCGCAGCGCGACACAAACAGGCACGCCTTAAACTCTATGCAGACAGCCTGACGGTGCCTCACTCTAAGACATAGCTTGCCGCGCTTGGCTTACTACACCACGAAGGGCTACACCGCTTGCTCTATAACGCAAAGTACCACAGCAAAGTTCAACGGACAGGCTAGTCAACTCTTGGTGGTTACTATGCACGAGCGCTATTAGTCCCCGATGCTAGACGATGAAAGTGAACAGACTTCCATCATCTGGATTAAGCTATTCTCAATAGTGTAACGGTGACCAACGTACTCGTCAGCAAGTAGAGCACCGTCCGGATCGCGCACAGTCTGATGTACTTTGACTAATATTCGCCCATCCTCCTCCAGTTCAAAAGCAACTGGCTCAACCTGTGCGTTGATCTCGCTTCCCTGCTCTGTCCAGTAAGCGCGGACTTCTTCAGGTCCACGGACAAAACCACCTTTAAATGCTCTCGGCCAGCGCACATCAGCAGCCATGAGGTCGAGAGCGGTATCTAAATCGCGGGCGTTGAAGGCTGCATACGATTTGCGCAGCAGCTCAATTTCTGGTGTAGTATGTTCAATTTGGTCTGACATTAGCTGTTGCTTGTTAGGGACATCTCTACGGTATTCTTAGCCTCACCCTGCTGTCTCATCCGATCCTGCTAAAATTGTCCTAATTCTCTTTGAGCTCTGTCTTGCTTGAGACACGGCACTCTAACCGGGTCAAAGCCCACCATGAATCATGCAATCGCCGCAGTCACCACAGTTGATCTGGCAAATCAGCTAGAAGCAGTCAGGGTGCTTCCACACTTACCCCTAGTCGCTAGCTACCATACGGGATGGAAAGGGCTAACCTTTACCCATTACTGCCATCCTCCCCACAAAACGGTGGAGCACCGCCTTCTACAGCATTCGCTGGTGGTCACAGAGCCTAAAAGTCGTTTCAAAGCAGAACGTAATCTTGACGGCAAACGCTACGCTCGCGGCAGTGGCCAGGTAGATATTATTCCGGCCGGGTTAAATCATTCGACAGCTTGGAATCAAGAGATTGAATTTTCGGTAATAGCGATTTGTCCTACCTTGTTGGAACAAACTACTCACGAATTGACAGAGCATGAAGTAGAAATAATTCCACAGATTTCGATCCAGGATCTAGTTATCCAACAATTAGCCCTCGCGCTTAAGATAGAAATCCAGACGGGCTGTCTGTCTGGCAAGCTATATGGCGAGTCTTTGGGAACAGCGCTTGCTGCTCGTCTCGCGTGGAACTATTCAGTCCACAAACCTTTGGGCCAGCTCGAAGCCAGCGGTTTATCCCAGTTGCAGATGAAGCAAGTCATTGACTACATAAGGGCGAATTTAGCCCAAAATCTATCAATCTTGGACTTGGCGACTCTAGTTGGCATGAGCAAGTCTCACTTTAGCCGATCCTTCAAGCGGTCAATGGGAATTGCGCCCTATCAATATCTGATCCAACAACGAGTGGAACAGGCCAAGCACCTACTAAAACAACACTCTATAAAGCGCGCCATTTCAATTAGCGACATTGCTCTAGACTGTGGCTTTGCAAACCAAACTCACCTTACAAAAGTCTTTCGTCGGATGACAGGGACGACGCCCAAAGCTTATCAAATGCTGGGTAATACGGATCTATAGCAATCCGCTGATGCATTAGCGGATTGCTATAGGTGTTTCCGGTTCTTTATTATCGCAACAGATATAGCCTGTACCGAATGCATCCAGTACAGGCTATATTCTTTGGCTAATTTTCTTCAGCTAGTCCGTTATGCGTGAACGTCGAAGCGATCAAGCATCATCACCTTGTCCCAGGCAGCAACAAAGTCTTTGACCATGCGCTCGTGACCGTCGTTAGCACCGTAGACTTCAGTAATCTGGCGCAGCTCTGCGTTTGAGCCGAAGATCAGATCGCAGCGGGTGGCTGTGAATTTCTTTTCTCCGGTGGTGCGATCGCAAATGTCAAACACCATCTCGCGATTATCAATCGCCTTCCACTCATAGTCCATGCTAGTTAGCACGCGGAAGAAATCGTTGGTCAACACGCCAGGGCGATCGGTGAAGATGCCGTGCTTGGAGTAGTCCCAGTTCTGGTCGAGGGCGCGCAGTCCGCCAACTAGAACCGTCCACTCAGGCGCGGTGAGCGTCAGCAGTTGCGCCTTGTCCAAAAAGATTCGCTCTGCTTTGATCTTGTAGCCAACGGACTCATCGTGATAGTTTCTAAAGCCATCCGAGACCGCCTTTAGCCAGTCAAAGCTCTCCACATCTGTCTGCTCGATAGTCGTATCCATCCGACCCGGTGTAAAGGGGACGGTGATAGCAACACCAGCGTCTTGCGCCGCTTTTTCGACCGCAGCACAGCCACCTAGAACGATTAGGTCCGCTATTGAGATCTTCTTGTTGCCAGACTGAGCGTCGTTGAACTCTGCCTGAATGCCCTCAAGCGTCGATAGCACCTCACCTAGCTCCTGCGGGCGATTCGCTTCCCAGTCATTTTGGGGTGCAAACCGAATGCGCGCACCGTTAGCACCGCCGCGCTTATCAGAATCGCGGTAGTTCGATGCTGAGGCCCAGGCTGCTGAGACCAGCGCTGAAACAGAAAGGCCACTCGATAAGATCTTCTCTTTGAGTGAACTGATATCAGACTCGTCAACCACCTCATGATCGAGGGCTGGAATCGGATCTTGCCAAAGCAGCTCTTCCTCTGGAACTTCTGGGCCGAGATAGCGCACCTTTGGCCCCATATCCCGGTGGACTAGCTTGTACCAGGCGCGCGAGAACGTCTCACCGAAGTAGTCAAAATCGTCTAGAAAGCGCTGACAGATCTCTTTGTAGTCAGGATCAACCTTCAGAGCAATGTCCGAAGTCATCATCATCAGCGCATGATTAACTCCTGGTTTATGAGCATCTGGCGTCTTTCGGCGCGTCGGGGTTGCTAGGTGTCCACTGCACTGCGCCCGATGGGCTTTCTGTTTTTTCCCAGTCGTACTGAAACAGATTTTCCAGATAGCTGTTGTCCCACTGGGTCGGATTCGGTGTCCAAGAGCCTTCGATTCCGTTCGTCATTGTATATTCAGCGAACCCAGTCCCTTCCGGATTCTGCCAGCCTAGACCCATCGCCTGAATCGGTGCGCCTTCTGGAGCCGGACCAATCTTGTCCGAATCGACCATACCGTGACTTTTGCCAAAGGCATGACCGCCTGCAATTAGCGCAACGGTTTCCTCATCTCCCATTGCCATCCGCGCAAAGGTCTCGCGAATGTCGCGTGCAGAGGCTTGCGGATCGCCCTCGCCGTTTGGACCTTCTGGATTGACGTAGATTAGCGCCTGATGCGAAGCCGCCAGCGGGTTCTCAAGGTCGTAGTACTCCTCGTCTGGCTTACCCTCCCAGCGAATATCGCGAGTCACCATCTGATCGGGATGACCTGCATAGGCGAGTTCTTTGGCTTCTTCAACTGGCTTACCGTTCCAGAACTCAGCGCCCCAGTAGGTAGAGCGATCCGGCTCCCATGCGTCGATCCGGCCACCGCCAAAGCCGAAGGTCTTCAGGCCCATGATTTCTAGCGAACAGTTGCCAGTCAAGACCATCAAATCAGCCCAGCTCAGCGCCGCGCCATACTTTTGTTTGATTGGCCACAGCAATCTTCTAGACTTGTCGGTATTGCCGTTGTCCCACCAGGAATTGATCGGGGCAAAGCGCTGCATACCGCGAGCCGCACCGCCGCGACCGTCTGCAATTCGGTAGGTGCCAGCGGAGTGCCATGCCATTCGGATCATCTGCGGCCCGTAGTTGCCATAGTCGGCTGGCCACCAGTCTTTTGAATCGGTCAGCAGCGCTTTGATATCGCTTTTCAACTGCTGAAAGTCGATTTTGTTGAAAGCTTCTCTCGTATCAAAGTCTTTGAGCGGGTTCGCCTGTGGCGGGTCTTGATGAAGCAGCTCGACTTGGAGCCGGTTGGGCCACCAGTCATCAGTCTGCGGCTTAGCACCGATTGCACCGCCCACGCGGGTGCCACGAAAGGGACATTGTGCAGGCGCGGATTCGGGCGTGTTGTTCATATCGCTCATTTTTTACAGCTCAATCTTTTACAATCCATTGATTATAGTTGTTATCAAGAGATCTTACTCAAGCTGCATGCTCTGTCGTTTCGACCGGATTAGCCCATCAAAATCACGTTGTCGATTACGTGAATAATGCCGTTGGCGGCTTCGATATCCGCTGCAACAACAGTGGCATTTTTAACTTCAAAGGCATCATTAACTCGAACTGGAATAGGAGAGCTTTCGAGCGACGACAGGCTTTCTTCTTTGGCAATATCAGATTTTGTCCAGCGCCCAGCAACGACGTGGTATTTCAAAATTCTGGCGAGCTGAGGTGGGTTGTCTACCAAGGTTTGCACCGTGCCGGGAGGCAGCTTGGCAAAAGCATCGTCAGTTGGGGCAAAGACCGTAAGCGGCCCCTCTCCAGACAGCGCTTCGACGAGTCCGGCGGCTTGGACGGCTGCGACTAGGGTAGAGAAGCCATCTGTGCTAACGGCGATTTCAACAATGTTGGGCATGGAAGAGAAGGATAAAGGAGGAACGATGAGAGGAATGCGGCTGCTATCGATAGCTCTGTTGTTGAATGTCGGTGAGTCTAGCTTCGGGGCGTTTGAAGCGATCGATTTGCTGCTCGAAGAAGGCGCGGTTGGCTTTGAGGTGCTCGGGGTTTGGATCGTCTAGGGGGTAGAGGAGTGCGCCTCTGAGCGCTTGGATAACGGCTGAGGTGACGTTGTACATCGAGCGCTGAAAGGTGATGCCGAGCTGGATCAGCATGTCGTCTTCGCCGCGACTGTGCTGTTTGTATTCTTCAATTAGGTAGTCTGGCAAAAAGTGCAGCATGTCTTGCATCAAGAGCGTGGGGGGGATGCCCGCGCTGCCGACGGGGAAAACGTCTGCGTAGAGAATGCCGTAGTGAAAGTCTGGCTGCTGGGCGGGAACCTGTCCGGCCTGGGCGTTGTAGGATTTGGTGCCTCTAAACGGGGAGGTGCGGTAGAAGACGGCTTCGACGTAGGGCAGAGCGGCTTCGTATAGCCAGGTGAAGCCCTGAGACTTTGGAATGATTTCGTGGCATTCGCCATCGATGTAGACGTGATGGTAGATCGGGCGACCGGCGATCGCAAAGATCCCATTCACCAAAAAGTCCATCGCCTCGGGCACGCTCGTCATCTTGCCCTCGTCATAGAGATCGCTCATCTCAAAGAAGACAGGAGCCATCACTTCCCAGAACAAACCTAAATTGGAATAGTAGGACATTCGCTTAACCTGTTCCAAAAACATATCCGGGAACAGCTTGTAGAGTCCTAACATGGCCGGATTGCCCTTGAAGTAGGCACGAATAGCCGCGTCGCTATTGGCCCGATACTCATCGCTATCTAGATAAGCATTGAACTTGGGATTGATATCCTCGTGCCACAGCATCGCCTCCATACAGGCTTCGGCAAATTCCATATTGACCCGGTCGTGCCAGAGATGCAGGAAAAGTTTGGGTAGCTTGCGGCCAGTCTCTCCTTTTGCCATGAACTCTCGCAGTTCTGGATGGGCATCGCCAGGGCCACGCCAAATTCGCAGCGATGCCTGGTCGCCAGCGTAGGCGTTTTGCCGATTTAGATACTCGTTAGGAATGAAGTATTTGAAAGCGGGCAACGGGTTGATGAAGACTTGCTCGGCGATGTAGAGCAGATCGCGCCAGTAGAAATCCATTGGCACCGCGTAGGCTTTGTAGATGCCGATAATCTGTTTGAGATTGTCGGGTGTGTCGGGCAGCATAGAGCCGCCGGATTCGAGGCGGTGAATGATTTCAGCGAACTGGTGGGTTGAGGAGGGCAGCGTTGGGCGGGTGGCGGTGGTGGCGGTCATGGGTGGTGGAGACGTAGAGAGTTGGGGTAAAGACAGGAGATAACTGAGGGCTAAGCAGCAGTTTGGCTAGGTTGTGGCTACTCTGCGAGAAGGCGAAGCGCCTACGACTCCGCTCAGCCAGCGGGAGGGACGGTCATTGAAGGCTGAGCGGTTTGGGCGATAGGGATATTAGCGATCAATCTGGCGGAGGTAGATTCGCTCCATACTACTAGCCAGTTGGGTTGAAGGCCGAGAACAAGAACGAGGGCTGCCAGGATGAGAGCGGGTGCTTTCTCACTGTTGGTGACTTTGTTGTAGTAGGCTTTTTGGCTATCTAGACGGCCAAAGCAGGTACGGTTAATCAAGATGACGAAGTAGACAGCGGTCAGGCCGGTACCGACGACGCAGAAGAGAGTAGCAATCGGATAGGTGCTGTAACTGCCCTGGAAGACTAGAAACTCGGTAATGAAGCCAACCAGTCCAGGAATGCCTGCGCTAGCCATACCGCTAAGGACTAGCAGCGCGCTGATTAGCGGTAGCCCTCTGAGCGGATTCATCAGTCCGTTGAGCTGGTCGAGCTGGCGGGTGCCGACCTTGGTTTCGACGACGCCGACTAGATGGAACAGCAGCGCCAGGATTAGGCCGTGGGAGACCATCTGCGAGATCGCGCCGACCATGCTGAGTTCGGTAAAGGCCGCGCCGCCGAGCATGACGTAGCCCATGTGCCCGATTGAGCTGTAGGCGACCATGCGCTTGATGTCTTTTTGGGCGATCGCAGTCACCGCCCCATATAAAACGCTCGCCGCTGCCCAAACTGCCAGGAACGGCCCCAGCGCTGCCCAAGCCTCTGGAAACAGACCCAGACCAAAGCGAAAAATGCCGTAGGTGCCGAGCTTTGCTAAGACGCCGCCTAGCATAATCGCGACAGACGGAGAAGCAGAGACATAGGTATCCGGCAGCCAGGTATGAAAAGGAATCAGTGGAATCTTGATACCAAATCCGACTAATAAAATGCTGAGTAGAACAATTTGCGCTGGGAGCGGAATATCGCTTTGCAGCGCCTGTTCGTAGGAAAAATCAAGCGTACCGCCTAGCCAAACGGTGCCGATAAACCCAGCGAAGATAAAAGCGCCCGCCAAGGCGGTGTAGAGCAAGAACTTTGTGGCGGCGTATTCTCTTTTTTCGCCACCCCAGATCGAGATCAAGAAGTAAAGCGGGACTAGCTCTATCTCAAAGAGGAAAAAGAACAGCAGTAGATTTTGGGCGAGAAAAGCGCCCGCGACCCCACCGCTGACTAGTAGCATGAGCGAATAGAAAAATCGAGGTCTTTCCTTTGTTGTTTTGCTACCGGCGATCGCAATCCAAGTCAGCAAACTATTGAGGGCAACCATCATCAGCGATAGCCCATCTAGCGCCAGATCGTAGTTCAGCCCTAGCGCTGGCAGCCAGGAGATAAACTCTCGCATCTGAAAGCTAGCCGTGTCTAGATCGAACCGGGTAAATAGGACGACGGTCCAGGCCAACGGCAGCCCGGAGGCCACTAGCGCTGCGTTGCGAATGGTGCGAGCGTTCAGCTTTGAGGGCAGCAAGGCGACGATCAAAGCGCCGACTATCGGTATCCAAATCAGGGGGCTTAGCATTGTCTTTTTATCAAGAGGTTTTTTCTATCTGTCTTTTCTAGCTAGAGAGGATGGTCAAGCGGACATTAGAGAGAGAAATAGCCCCAGCTAAGGTACACACAAATTCCCACCACAAAAGAGGCAATTGTGAAGGCGTAGAGCTGAAGTTTGCCTGTGTTGATATATTTCAACGCTTCGCCGCTAAATAGAGAGCCCAGCCCAACGAAGTTCACCAGGCCGTCGACCACGTAGCGATCGAGCCAGTCGGTCAGCAAAGAGAGTTTGTCCACTAGGGCGATCGCAGTCATCTGATAGACTTTCGGCGTATAGAAGTCGTAGGCGAGTAGGCGGTTGGCAACTGCTGGTATCAGCTTCGTTGGATTCTCGACTCGCTCTAGTAAATAGAAGGCCGCAGCCGAGCCAATACCAATCACGCTAGAGAGAAATAGCGGCCAGCCCAACGACCAGCTTAGGTTCAAGTTTGCTGGGTACAAAGAGAAATTTCTGACAACGAAAGGGACGTGTAGAACCAGGCCCGACATGATGACCGTCGGCAGCACAATCAGCCAGAGGGGTTCTGGTGAGCGAGCGGTAAAAGCGGTGCGATCGCCCGCAAACATCAGCCCAAACATCCGCACCAGCGCAAATGCCGCAATTCCATTGGTGAGTATCACAACGCCAATCAGTCCCCACTGGCCGCTCTGCGAAAGCCCTTCTAGAATCGCCATCAGCGACCAAAACCCACCAAACGGCGGCAGCGCAATCAAGCCTAAAACCCCAGCAATAAAACAGAATCCAGTCACCGGCCGACGACTCCACAGTCCGCCCATCTGAGTCAAATCCTGAGTAATTACGTTCGTTATCACCGAGCCTAATGTCATAATTAGCAGCGCTTCGGCAACCGCGTGAGTGAGCACTAGCAGCAGCGCCGCCCAGGTTTGACCCGTCCCCACCGCAATAAAAATCAGTCCCATATAGGTGCTAGTCGTGTATGAAAGCACCCGCTTAGCATCAATTTGAGCCGCAGCAATCAGCGCGCCGCCTATTGCTGAAATAGAGCCAATGGCGATCGCCAGTCCACTCGCCCAGGGCGAAAGCGCAATCACGGGCTCTAGCTTTACGAGCACCCAGGCCCCGGTCGCCACCACCACCGAATTTCGCAAAATTGTGGTCGGCAGTGGCCCTTCCATCGCCTCATCTAGCCACAGGTGCAGCGGAAACTGGGCGCACTTACTGATAGGCCCTGATACCAGCGCGATTCCGATCAGCGCCAGCGTCAGCGGCTGAACGGTTTGGCCACCAGAGGCCACCAGGCGCGACCACTCAGCTAGCTCACTAAAGTTCCAGGTGCCTGCTAGCGGATAGAGCGCCAGTACCCCCATCAGCAGAATCAAATCGCCTACTCGCTTGGTCAAAAAGGCATCGCGAGCGCCCGTTACCACCAGTGACTGATTGAACCAGAAGCCCACAATTAAGTAGGTTCCCAGCGTCAAAATCTCCAGCAGAATGTAGCTAAAGAACAGCGAATCGCACAGCACCAGCGCCGTCAGTCCGGCCTCAAACAGAGCCAGCAGCGAATACATTCGCCCCCAGCCCCAGTCCATCTCCAGATAGCCCACCGCATAGATCTGAACTAGCAGATTCAAAACAGTAATGACAACGCTAGCGCCCAACGTGAGCGCCGATAGCTCCAGCGGCAGGGTCAAATTCAAATCAGCCACTTGCAGCCAGGGCAGCGCTAGAAACTGAGGTGGCTGATGCCACACCGCAGCAAAAGCAATACCGCTGTGGATCAGCGCTACAACCGTGGTCAGCAAATTGAGATAGCCCACCGGACGCGGCCCAGTATCTCGAATAAACGCAGGGGACCAGAAAACAGAAAGCAGCGCGCCCGCTAGGGGATAGCAGGGAATCAGCCAGCTAGTTTGGGCAAACAGATCAGCGTCAATCATGATTGGCACTTGGAGAGTGAGTTACGAAGAGGAAGACTCGCGAACCTATGGACTATGCATAGATAGGAAACTATGAAAAAAACAGAAATATGCGAGCTTACTCAATAGATGAAATATATCACCGCGTATATCTATTTCGTCAGTAAAATCCATTGAATAATCTTAATGGTTCTTCAGAGTTGCTTATACTCTCTTGATCGTACAACTCCCCAACGCTGTAATTATCAACGTAGGGGAGTTGTGTAGATATCGTAATCTGTTGAAAGCCGATAGAAGTATGACTAGCAGCGATTAGGCGGCGTTGCAGCACCGGCATTAATTCGAGAAAAGCCGCTGAGATTAAGCACTGAATTGCTGTAGCGATCGCCCGCCGCCCGATCGCCCAACTCCAGCGCTAGTCCCAAATCTAGATAGTTCCGGCCCAGCACGTTTGTGCCTAGATCATTGGTGAAGGCTTGGCCAGTGACAATATTGCCCTCAACGCTACCCACCACACAGGCACTAAATTCCCCGTCAAAGTCGTTGAGATTGCCAGTAATCGTGCTGCCAGACTTGTTAAAGGTGAAGAGTCTGCCACCTATGCTAGAGAGCTCGGCTGTACTGATGTCGTTGCGGACGTTCGCTGCGGACGTGACTCGATAGTTGCCATCTGGGAGGGTGGCGATGGCGAAGCCTCTCCCAGGGAGAATCGCACTCAGTGGCAAACTGCTATTACTCGTAGCGGCGCGACTGCTGACGGCATTCCTAGCTAATTGTCCGCCGCCGCTGTTGATCGTGATATTGACCGACTGATTAGCCAGCGGCTGGTTGACAGTCGTGATCGAGGAATTTCGAATTGTCTGACAGTTCACAGATTGACCTGAACTGCTGACCTGGTTTAATCCAGCATCGACCGATTGACTGTTGAGTCGGTTGGGCACGAGCGGATCATCAGTCAGCGCAGTCAAGGCAGAGCCGGTTAGCTGAGTGCGCTGACTATCGAGTCGATTGGGGATGAGCGGATTATTAGTCAGCGTATTTGCGTTGGTGTAGCCCCTGTTGAAGTAGAAGCGTCTCCTAGAGAAAGAGCGTAATCGCCCACCGTCGTTGCCGCAGATAACATCTGGGCCGAGGCTCTGCAATTCTAAAAGGGCGCGATCGTTAACAATGCGAAAGGGACCGCTGCCAAAGCTACCGAGATTTTGACTGTAGCTAGGAAGCGCAGCTAGGAAAATGCTGGTGAGGACCGTCGTAGAAACAACTGCAGTCTTAAGCGACTGCTGCAATAGTGAATAAAGCATGGGGGCTATGAATATTCCGAGTAGATTTTGCGTATCTATTTACACCCGTATAGTCAATTGTACAGCCGCGACCCACTCTCTCGCTTTCCCCTAAAATAGAGGCAGCCCCCTCTACAGTCCCAGTCCATGCCCGAACAGATTGATCTATTCAGCGCTAGCGGTGTCGAAGCCACACCCCCACCCAAAGACTTCGATCCTGACAAGATTCCGACTAGCGCAAGTGTGCCAATTCCTCCCGGCACGTACGAATCGCTCGAACCGCTAGCCGTCCACTGCAAAAGCTGTCAGCGCTGCGAGCTAGCTGAAACCCGCACCAATGTAGTCGTGAGCCGGGGCAACCCCAAAGCGCCGATTATGGTGATTGGTGAAGGACCAGGGCAGCAAGAGGACGAGCAGGGACTGCCTTTTGTCGGGCGATCGGGGCAGCTATTGGAAAAGATTCTGGGATCTGTGCGGCTAGATACACAAGAAGATGTCTACATCTGCAACATCGTCAAATGCCGTCCGCCGGGAAATCGCAACCCGCTGGCTGGTGAAATCAACGCCTGTCGGCCCTACATCCTAGAACAGATTCGCCTGGTCGATCCCAAGATTATTTTGCTGACGGGCGCGACATCGGTAAAGGGAATCATGCCCAGTGAAAAGCGGGGCATCACAAAGATTCGCGGTACCTGGATTGAGTGGGAAGGTCGCCACTGCATGCCCATTTTGCACCCTGCCTACCTATTGCGGAATCCTTCTAGAGATCCTGGCAAGCCCAAATGGCTAATGTGGCAAGATATTCAGGCAGTACGCGCCAAACTAGATGAGATTCGAGGTGCAGCTTAGGCCGTTGACGTGATGTGCCTGTATGTTCAGGGTAGCGTGGATAATAGCAAGCGATTTCGGCCTTCGCAGCTCAATTGGTCTCCTTTTCATAACGCTACTAGCATTTCTCTCTCTAGTGGACTTAATGAACCCTCACTATTGCGCGCCATCAGCTGCGTCGCAAGACCTGATTTTCAGTCGTCATTTGCTCTACTGCAATAAACCGGAGTGCATCACTGACAAATGATGCCGCGCGTAGCTCAGCCTGGTTCGCCCGTGGCAAAACGTCCAATTCGTGATCCAAAGCGGTAAACAATCGGTTCAGAATTGTTTTACTGACTGCGCCGATCTACAGCCAACGGCTTAGCGGGTCAAAAGATTTCGGGAATTGTAGATTTGCATCCGCCTCCTTACTCTTCGCTCGATCTGTAGCGAACGGGAAATTTGATAGACGTTACGCTACGAAGCTAGGTTTGCGTGGGCGCAGTCCCTCGGCTCGCACTACTGTAGCGTTTGCGACAATGAACGTCAATTGTGGCTATTGTTTGCTGTGTAGGCTTGCTGTCTCTTACCATGCTGGAATTTCTTGCTTTGCCTAGTCTTAGTGCGGGTGCTCGGGTGCTGGTAAAGGACGTTTTGGGTCCGTTGACGAAGGCGGCGGCTGAGGATTTTTATAAGGATTTTTTGAAGCAGAGTGTATCGGAGGCGATCGCACTCCAAGCACCCAAGGCACTACAGCGGGCGATCGCACAGTCGATGAAAGACTTTCTGGTGCTGTTTGGCGATGAGCTAGAGACCTGTAGTCTGACCTCGGCGCTATAGTTAAAGAACGGCCTGAGGCTGATTCCAGACAAACTCTACCTGTTCCCAAACAAACTTCAGTTCGTCTACAGTAGACCGCCAATGGTCATCCTCGGGCGGTTGACCAAATCGAAAGTGCAGCGTGGTCAACCGCTCGTTGGACAAGTTAGCAATTCGATGCCCATGCCGACGGTCAACTAGAGCAATATCACCTGTTGTGAACGTCTGCGGAGTCCCTAATGAGCACTCTGTCGACTTTGCTACTTCACAGCCTTCAAAGGGAATATCCCGTTCCCACGTTCCCGGTGGCAATACCCAGTGGGCCATTTCTCCTTCTATGATCCTAATTGCATCTAATGCATTACCGTGGTGGTGCAGCTTTACAAACTGTCCAGGTTCCCAGCTAATGACGTAAACAGATAGTGACCACGTCCGAACAATTAGCTTACGGCCAAACGTATCGCGTCTAAAGTCAACGTACCTATCAATAAAATCGCGAGTCAGACGTACATCCCTAACAAGCTCGTAAAACTTCTGTACATCCATCTCAGTAGGTGGATTAACCTCTAGTCGTCGAATGAACTGACTTAAAACCAAACTGTTGATAACAGATTCGCTATCGCCTTGCCGTCCAGTCACTGAGCGACATTGTGCAATTACCCTATCGGCCCGTCTGATTAGCCATAGAAGCTTGTCATCTTCGCTACGGATAACTCGTGCTTTATCAACAGCAGAGCGCCATTTATCGATACTCGTTCTTTGATTCCCGCTCAGTCGACGTTCACAATAGCGCTTCAGCTTGGCTAGCGTCTCTGGTTCGATCTCTCCAACATCAAAGCTTTGCTCTTCATGTATTGGTTCTAGCAGCTTTGAGATAGTCGCTGATACCAGCTCATTTACATTCTCTTTCTTGATAAGAATAGAAGCTCTTACGACTGAGAAGAACTGACTTATGATCACAAAATACCTCCATAGAAGAGGAGAGTCTTCTGTTTGGAGCCTGTGGTTTCTTTCCCAGAGATCTCCTAAAGCCTCTTCTCTGATCGATCCGTCGATGGAGAAGCGCGATATCTCTTCAAGTATGTTGAGAATCATTGTACAAAAACCTGTATCAGTCGAAGATAATAAAGGTAAGTCATGACCTGGCGCTATTGCACAGTGAAAGGGCTTGCACGTATGAGAGCAAAAAAGTGCGTGTTCGGGCTCTGTCAAGACTACTGTTCAGTCTGGGATCGCTTATCGCTAAACCTGTGGTGTTCCTACTTGTCTTTCCACTCTCGCAGATTTCTTCTAAATTGTTCTGTTTCGGATAGTGCCATTCTTCCTAAAGAGGTTAATCTGTAGTACTTTCTACTATGACCTCCTCGAATCGCAATGTCTTCCGAGACTTTGGTAGAAACTAAAAGCCCCTTTCGCGTCAGCCTTTTCAACAGAGGGTATAAACTACCGTAGTTTATATCCATGCAGCCATTGCTAGCAAAAGAAACCATCTCAATAATTTCTAGACCATATCTTTCTTTTTCTTGCATAGTGATCATAACAGCCTCTTCCAGCATAGATACCCTAAGTGGTTCTTGTGCAGGTCTAAAGTAGTTCATCAACGGTATTCCCCCTTGTTAGACAAGGTAGCGTAGATGGCGAGCGTTTAATATTAGCTTTTTGATATCAACTTCTCTATAACTACTGACTAGATATGCTAGCTAGTTCTGCCCGTTAATAATTTGTTTAGTGAAACATTTTAGGAAGAGAACGGATGTCTATATTGTCGTGGTTGAATCGACTGTGTTCGTCTGTTGAGCCAGCAGAACGAATTAAAAAACAGGAACCATCTCTATTCGAAGAAGGAGTTGTAGTGGAAAGTATTGAACCTGGAGGAAAAGGAAGAGTAAAGCTTTACGGCATCTACTGGAGCGCAAAATCAAGCGCATCCTCACAGTGGTCCATTCCAGTAGATACGCCTATCACAGTTAAAGAAAGGAGGGGTCTAACGTTAATCGTTGAGCCGCTGACTGATAGCGGCCTAGTCACTATCAATGGCTTCTTTCCAAAAGCGCTCAGCGGAACTTGGATACAGCTGCGTAAGTGGATGTCATATACAAGAACAACGTACCCAGCATATGGAGATTGAAACGTAATGAGACGAAACAACCAGCACACACTAATCTACCGCCTACTAGGACTGGCTATAAAAATCTATCTTGCCTCTCTCTATGGCTTTCTAGTTTTCTGCATACTGCTAATTCCTTTTTTAGGAGTTCTACCGGCCTACGGTTTACTAACAGTCTTATTTCCTCAATTCGTAAGGGGAGCCGTTATACTCATCTGCGGAACCGCTATTGTCTCAGTAGCAGAGGTTTTATAGCAAAGCGCGAATGCATCCGCGCTTTGCTATGGCATTTTGCGTTGTAGAACAAGAGGTGTAGCCTTTCGTAGTGTAGTAAGCAAAGTGCGGAAAGCTATATGAACTAGGATTGTGAAAGTTCCCTGTCAAAAGGAGTTGACACCCGTAAAAATACTGATACGCTAGTTTCTACGGCTGTTGTCTGTGCTCCATGCTCAGCAATCGCTGCAACCGCTCAAAAATTTAGCCAAACGCCCGCGCCAACTGCTCCTAACAGTCAACACGGGCTGGCCCCTTAACTGGTACAAGCAGTCAAGAGGTTATGTGCATGATATGCCATAGCCGCCCTGACTTATGACAAGTTGGGGCGGCTAAATTTTTGCGCTTTCTTCACCCACCCAAACCGGAGAAACCGTAAAAATGACAATTTATACGCCCTATGCCCTGCTGTCCGCAGCATCAGGGCCACAGACCCGTTCGCCCCTCTACCCTTCTGTTCTTTTAGCCACCTCACCCGAGCCTATCGACCCCGCCAACAATACCGACCTCACCCAAAAAGAAGACATCCGCCACATCCTGCTCGGCAGTCCTAGCGCCATCCGCCAGGTGATCCATCAGCTCCACACCCTGCACTACGTAGACCCTACCCTCTGGAGCCCGATTAGTGCTGTGCGCGATCGCCTCATCATCACCCCCGAACAAGGCGAAGCCATCAGCTTGCTCAGGCTATCTTTGTAGGTGGCCCGCAGGGTCGGGGTGGGTCATCTCTTTTAGTCCGTTGCGATCGCCCCCGCCCTACAGTCTCTTAGCCATAGCTGAATGGCTTGCCCTACGCTGCCCTCGCTACTTTCTCTGGGCGGCGTTTGAACATCATCAATTGGCAAACCATCAATCGCTGAAAACATAAAGGCCAGCCGCCAGCCGTCTACGGTCTGGGTCAGAAACACCCAGTGGTACTCCTGACTTTCACTTACCTGTAGCCCGTCGTACTGCCTAGATAGCGTCGTGAAAAATAGCTGCGTCACGTCTGCGCCTGTCTGTGGGGACGTGGTAAAGGCGTATTCGTTGAGATCGAGCGGTTCTAGATTCAGCCTGCCAGCGAACAATACGCGAGCAGGTTGGTAGGGGGCTTTGACAATCTCGTCGCTCTCTAGCGATCGCAGCACGTCGGCGTCTGTCCAGGGCAGCACGGCAACCGTCCGCTGCAATACTCGATTGGTATAGCCAGGAATATCTCGAATCAACAGTTCTGCTAAAGGTTCTATCTCGCTCGGACATTGAATGGTTTGTCTGATCGGTTCGTAGATAGGTATCTCTTCCGTGAGAGCGTCTTCGATACTCTCTTCAATGATTTCGATATTTTCTTCAATCGTTTCTACGTTCTCAAGAATCTCCTGGCTTTCATCAATACTCTCATCAGTCGATTCTAGATCTTCGATAAAGTCTTCTAACTCTTCTTCATCGGTTTGTTTTAGATCTGTGTGTTCTAGAGCCAAAACCGCCCTTCCCCCAAGAAGAGGAAACTCAAAGTCCTTCTCCCCCAGGGAGAAGGATTTAGGATGAGGGCCCACAACGATAGAAGCAATCACTCCCCCAATGACAAGCCACAGCCGACTATTCACGCTGCTTCCTCGCAAATTCGCTGAACTGCCGCCGCCGGGTCTGCGGCCTGCGTAATCGGTCGGCCAATCACCAGATAGTTCGCTCCCGCCTTCAGCGCCTCGGCAGGTGTCATTGCCCGCTGCTGGTCGCCCTTCTGTGCCCAGGTAGGCCGAACGCCAGGGCAGACTAGCCGGAAGTCATCACCGCACAGCTCGCGTAGAGTCGCCGCCTCGTGAGGAGAGCAGACCGCACCCGCAAGTCCGCTGGTTTTCGCTAGCTGCGCCATCTGTGCCGCGTAGTCTTCTACGGGTAGATTGATTTTGAGATCGGCTGACAGCATGTCTGCGCTAATGCTGGTCAGCAGCGTCACCGCAATCACGTTTGGCGGAGGATTGCCGGACTGCTGCGCGCCTTCTACTGCTGCTTGCTGTGCGGCCACAAGGGCTTCGCCTCCGGCTGCTGCATGTACCGTCAGCAGATCGACGCCGTAGCGACCGGCTACATGGCAAGCGCCTGCCATTGTATTAGGAATATCGTGAAGCTTTAGATCCAGGAAGATGCGCTTGCCGCGAGACTTCAGCTCGTTGACTATTGACGGCCCGCTGCTGACAAACAGCTCTAGCCCGACTTTCCAGAAGGTGATTTGGGGAAGGGTTTCTATGAGTGCGATCGCCTGATCTTCTGTGGGCACATCCAGCGGCACAATAATCCGTTCTATTACCGGGCTCGGCGTCTGGTCTACAGACGGATTGCTAGCGGTCATGGCGCTAACCGCACAAACTTCTTTTTGCCAATCTGTAGCACCTTGCCGTCGAGCTCCTCCGCCTGCTCAAAGGTCAGATTCGGATCGCTGATTTTCTCTCCGTCTATCTTCACCGCGCCGTTTTTGATATGCCGACGCGCTTCGCTGCTGCTAGCGCACAGTGGCGTTGCCCCCAACAGATAGAACAGCTTGGCTGGAAAGCCCACTTCTGAGAGCGAAAATTCTGGCACTGATTCAGCCGCTGCCGTTTGTCCGGCAATCAGGGTTAGGGCGTCTTGCTGCGCCTGCTCTGCTGCTGCCTCGCTGTGAAACTGTCCTGTCACCGTTTTAGCCAGCAGCTTTTGCTGATCTCTTGGGTTTTCTGGCAGCTCGTCTAGCGGCAAATCCGTTAGATAGGTGAAATAGTCGCCAATCACCGCGTCCGGCACTTTTTCTAGCTTGGAATACATCGACAGCGGATCTTCTTGCAGACCGACATAGTTGCCTAACGACTTCGACATCTTCTGGGTGCCGTCTGTCCCTAGCAGCAGCGGTAGCAGCATGCCAAACTGTGGCGACTGCCCAAAGTGCCGCTGGAGGTCTCGGCCTACTGCCACGTTGAACTTTTGATCCGTGCCGCCTAGCTCTATATCGGACTCTAGCGCGACCGAATCGTATCCTTGCAGCAGCGGATATAGAAATTCATGCAGATAGACCGGCGTTCCACTTTCGTAGCGATTGGCGAAGCCTTCTTTGGCTAGCATTTGGCCCAGCGTCATCGTCTTCAGCAGCTCTAGCATTTTGCTAAGGTCTATATCTGATAACCATTCAGAGTTGTAGCGAATCTCTAGGCGTCCTGGCGTCTCAAAATCGAGGATGGGTCTGATCTGCTCGATGTAGGTTTCAGCGTTGGCTTTGACCTCGGCTTCGCTTAGCTGCCTGCGCACCTCGGCGCGATCGGTCGGATCGCCGATGCGCGCGGTAAAGTCGCCAATTAGCAGAATAGCGGTGTGCCCTGCATCTTGGAATGCTCTGAGCTTACGCACCAGCGTACTGTGGCCCAGGTGAATCTCTGATCCGGTCGGGTCGATACCTAGCTTTACCCGCAGCGGACGGCTGCTGTTTGACAGTCTAGCTAATAAATTCTCATCAACATTGGTTGATTCTGGCTGATGCGGGAAGACTTCGCTCACACCTCTATATATAGTCTCGGTTTCGAGCGATTTAGCGGTCGGATTACTCGTGGGCTCGGTCGTGGGCTCGGTCATGGGCGCACAGAGACGTGATGGATACAAAAGTTAAAAGCAAAGGCTTTGACAGTGTAGCTTTCTGTCGTGAGTTTAGAAAATAGCTGACAAATCGTCCAAAGCCACTAGACATTTGTCAAATATCCTCTATATTGACACCAACTACTAAACTGTAATAATGCCGACGCGCAGCGAAGATCAAGCCTAGAAGATTAAGCCTATCTATCGCTCACACCCCCCCCTTTCAACTCTACTAAGGTACTGTTTCTGCCTGTGTCTTCAAATAGTTTCCGAAAAGTGCGATCGCGTCCCCGCCGCTCTCCTGTGGTGCGATCGCCCAAAGTCCTCAGCTATATCCAAGACGTTGGTCAAGTCAGCGCAGCGGCTCTACTGACGGTGGCTATGCTGGGCAGTTCAGTCATCGCAGGTGGCCTCGTGGGCCTAGCGATCAGCTTTCGCAACCTGCCAGACGTGCGCGTTCTGCGCAACTATATCCCCTCAGAGACTAGCTACGTCTACGACATCAACGGCACCTTATTAGACAACGTCCACGACGAAGCCAACCGCGAAGTCGTCGAGCTAGACGAGATCACCCCCAATTTGAAGCGGGCTGTTCTAGCGATGGAGGACAGCTACTTCTACACCCATCAGGGCATTAATCCCAACGGTATTGCCAGAGCTTTCCTCGCCAACTTCCAGGCAGGCTCCACCGTGCAGGGCGGCTCCACCGTGACCATGCAGCTTGTCAAGAACCTTTTCCTTAGCTCAGAGCGCACCATCAGCCGCAAGCTGGTCGAAGTTGTCCTGGCGATGCGGATCGAGCAAATCTTCGAGAAAGATGAAATTTTTGAGCTCTATCTCAACCAGGTCTACTGGGGTCACAATACCTACGGCGCGGAGACCGCCGCCCAAAGCTACTTCAACAAATCTGCCGAAGACCTAACCCTAGCTGAAGCCGCGATGATGGCTGGTCTAATTCAGGCTCCCGAGAGCTTCAGTCCCTTTCTCGACTATCAAGAAGCCAAAAAGCGGCAGGCTATTGTACTAGGCCGGATGCGACAGCTTCAATGGGCCACGGTAGAAGAAATCGAAACCGCCAAGAACCAGCCGCTTGAGCTAGGCGAAATCACCTCATTTCGATCTAGCCAGGCTCCCTACGTGACCGAAGCGGTCATGCAAGAGCTGACCGAGCAGTTCGGCGCAGAAGCGATGGCCAAAGGTGGCATGCGCATTCAAACCACCATCGATCTAAACCTACAGAAGCTGGCTGAAGACACCGTCACCGACAGCTACTACCGCTACTTTGGCAACGGTGCGTATGCCGATGAGATGGCGCTAGTGGCAATCGATCCGCGTACCCACTTTGTCAAAGCCCTCGTCGGCGGCGTCAACCATGAAACTAGCCAGTTCAACCGAGCCGTACAGTCCAGACGTCAGCCCGGCTCCGCCTTTAAGCCCTTCGTCTACTATGCGGCCTTCGCCTCGGGCAAATACACTCCCGATAGCATCATCAGTGACGCGCCCGTCAGCTACCCCGACGGCTACGAAATCTACAAGCCCAGAAACTATGACGGTTCATTCATGGGCGATATTCCACTGCGAAAGGCTTTAGAAACCTCTCGAAACGTGCCTGCTATCAAGTTAGGCCAATCAGTCGGTATCAATCGGATCGTTGAGATCGCCAGAACGCTGGGAATAGAAAGCCCAATGGACCCTGTGATCGCGCTACCGCTAGGCGCAGTCGATCTAACGCCTTTAGAGCTAACGGGTGCGTATGCTACGTTTGCGAACTATGGCTGGCATTCTGAGCCGACGCTAATCGTGCAGGTGACTGACAGCAAAGGCAACATGATTCTAGACAACACGCCCAAACCTCAGCTGCTGCTAGACCCTTGGGCTAGCGCCGCACTGACCAGTGTCTTGCAGGGTGTGATATCACAAGGAACCGCGACGAATGCTCAAATCGGTCGTCCAGCCGCCGGAAAGACTGGCACCACCGACGAACAGCGTGACGTTTGGTTCGTTGGCTACGTCCCTCAGCTAGCTACAGCGGTATGGGTTGGCAACGATGACAACCGTCCGCTGGGTAGGGGTGCAACAGGTGGTGGCTATGCCGCTCCGGTATGGCGCGACTTTATGGTGCAGGCGCTGCGCGACGAGCCAGTCGAACAGTTCCGCAGTCCGAATGAGTTTATTCGACCCTAGAGGCTTTTAGGAGGAAGTCATGGGGCTTCTAAAAATATTCTTGGTCCACAGTCATTCTTTAATGTCTGCCTTCATCCGCTCTAGCGTCTGATGCATCTGATCGAACATCTGCTGTGGCGTCGTGCCAAATTGACCAAGCTGAGTTTTGAGCTGTTCGATCGTCATTTTGGCCATGAAGTCTTCCGAGAGTTCAAATCGCTTCATAAAGATGCGATAGCGCTCCATGACTGATTCCATCTGATCGATAAATATCTTTTTACCTTTTTGATCAAACTTGCCGTAGTTGCCGCCGAGCTGCATCAGCGACTGATAGTCTTTGAATAGCTGGTTTGCTTCTTGCTGCACTAGGTCTGAATCAAACATACCCATGATTATCAACCCTCCATGACGACTGCTGCGTCAAATCTGATAGCTTTAGTTTATCTGGCTATAGCGTAAGCGTTTACACAGCTCGCGCCAAGGTGAGTTATCACTACAGGCTTAGCTACATATAGCCTTCCGCACTTTGCTATATCAGCTACATAGCGTTTCTGTAATCCATCAGGGAAATGCGAACTTCTGCTTAGAATGTGTAACTTGACATACGGATAGAGCGCACGTCTGCGGGGCTAGCCAGCTCATCGACCCAGCAGTTTACCTAGCCATGCTTTTTTAGGCACAGAACCAGAACTAGTTCCGTCTATAGAGTGGGTTGCTGTTGCTGTTGCTTTCTGTTGAGCAGTTACCTTTGCTGCTTCCGCTTGCAGCTCAGCGGTCAAACCTAAAATCTCGATGTACTTTTTGACTACTCGATGATTAGGATTTAGCCGATAAGCTTGCTTGAAGTGGGCTCTAGCCATGCCAGTCAGTGACTGCTTGTAGTAGGTCTGGCCCAGCATCGAATGAATCTCTGGGCTTTGTGGCGATAGCTTTAGCGCTTCACGGAGCTCTTGAACCGCGTAGTCGTAGCTGCCCTGTCTAAGGTAGGTCTTGGCTCGTTCTATGTGCCGGATGACATAGTCTAAGGCTGAATTGGGGGTGGGTGCTGAAGTGCCTTTGCCTCTGCCTTCGTTCAGTTTGGCGACTGAAGCTGGGCCGATGCTATCAACCGGATGGTTGATTGGATTGGCGGCGGTATTGGCGATGGAGATCTCGCTAGACTGCTTTTGTGGACTGGCGGTATCGGCTGTTTTACGGCGTAAATAGACTAGATTGAGCTGACCAATTTCTAAAGAGCAGGTGTAAAGCTGGTCGATGGCAGCAAACTGAAGCTGAGCGAGCTGGCTGATCGCTTGTTCGTAGTAGATATCGACACTGCTTTGTTCTACGTTGGCGAGCTGTTTGGCATGTTCAAAGGTAGGAATTAGCTTCTCGCTACGGACGAGTCGGCGCATTCGCAGGCGCAGCATAGTCAGAACTGCTTGACGGTTTTTGTCGTGTTTAAGCTTTTGATACGACGGGTTTATGATGCGCGCTATCACTTCTGTTGCTTCAGCAAGCGTAATTCCCGACTGACTTGTTCCCGGCCGAGGTGAGGCGTTGGTGAGTGCGTCTGGGTGGAGCTGTTTGGCAATGGTTCGATAGCGCTTGGCGATGCGTTTTTCGTCTGCGTTGACTGAAATCCCTATCAGTGCAAAGGGATCAATTTCGACTAGGTTGGTGAGCTCTGTGAATAATTCAGCTTCTGACATGCAAAGAGTAGCGCAAAAAAAGTGGCGGTGAGTCCGCCTGTTTCGTTGACCTAAAGTGCCCAGTCCCTATGATTAAATGTGTAAGCTGATAGGGGCTGTACGTTATTTCTTGAATGCTCTATGCAACGTCGAAAGATTGCGATCGCACTGGCATTTGTCGGTGGCTTCACGCCGCTGCCGCTCTCCTGGCTGCACAAGTTTTATCTCGGTCAGTACCTTTGGGGCGTGGTTTACCTAGTGCTGATGCCGACCGGAATTCCGGCAGTTGCCTGCTGTGTAGAAGGCATCTGGTATCTCAGCCAGAGCGATCAGAACTTTGAGGCTCGTTTTCCTGGGGCAGGAGCGCTACTCGATCAAGGTGACCTTGAGAAGCGCGAAGCTGAAAAGGGTAAAACCAAGAAAGGCTCTACAATCGAATCTAGCCAGAACAGCGCTCAAAAAGCTCAGCAGGTAGCTGTTGCCGTTAGAGCGCTAGACCAGCTTCGACAGGATGGACTGATCACCGAGTACGAATTTGAACAAAAGCGACGCAAGCTATTAGAAGAGATTGCCTGACAGTGCTCCAAAAAATCTTTAGCAAAACCCATCCGCTACGGCGACGGCTACAGCAAGAGCCTTACTATCGCTTTCAGTCGGACGAAGAGCTGCGGCTAGCAGCGAGCTGGGGAATGCGAATTGACGCGAATACAGCGTCGGTAGATGACTGGCTGCGGCTACCGGGGATTTCGATTCATCAGGCGCGATCGCTCACCCAGCTCACCAGTCGCCAAGTCTCTTTCACCTGTATTGAAGATATCGCTGCTGCCTTGAGCCTACCTGTTCAACAAGTTCAGCCTTGGCAGGTGATCCTACAATTTTGCTACTACGACTTAGACGCCGCCTTAGATCCTGAAAGAGTGAATGCCAATACAGCAACGGCTGTCGAACTAACCACTGTTCCGGCTATTGATACATTTCTGGGGCGGGCCATTGTTCACTATCGCCAAGCTGAACCCTACAAGAACTTGGCCGATTTACAAGATCGACTGCGACTCACGCCCAAAGTGGCATTTGAGTTACTGCACTATTTGACATTCTAGGATCTGACGTTTTAGAGCCTTGCATCTTGAAATTCTAAACCTTGCGTGAGCAGCTAGGAAAAGACAGCCGCCACACTTCTACGCTTCACCCGTACGGGCATGCCATCAGCAGGATAGATTAGCAGATTTTGCTGTAGATTTTCTAGAGAAAGCGGACCGTTAACCGTCTCCCAATCAAAAGTATGGATCAGCTCAGCGAGCATAATGGTCATCTCTAGCATCGCGAGCTGTTCACCTAGACAGCGATGATAGCCCGAGCCAAAGTCAATCATAGGGATAGAAGAACTCTCCTTGTCGCTTTCTAGCCACCGCTCCGGTCGAAATTGATCGGGGTCAATGTACACATCAGGGTCTCTGCCTGCCCCTAGCATGGACCAAAATATTTTAGTCCCAGGGGGAACGGTAATTCCCTGAATGGTTGTCTGTTTGGTAGCTTCTAGAGAGGTCGAGCCAGAGGCAATTGAATAGAGCCGGAGCGTTTCTTTCACAATTGCTCGAATGTAAGTCAGCTCTGCCAGCGCCTCTGCCGAGAATTCTCCATATTGCTCCCATACGCTATCTACTAGGGTCCGCGCTTTGTTGAAAACATCTGGATGTGAAGCCAATTCACTAACTGTGAAAGATAGCGTGTGGGCTGTCGTATCTGTCCCTGCAATCAGCAGCTCAATCGACTCTGAGATCAGTGTCTCTCTAGTATAGCGAGGCTCTTTCGCCGCTATTCTAGCTAGCATTGATGAGTAAATAGCCGAGGAATGACTCGCATCGGCAGGCGGATTGTCCCTGAGCTGTAGAGCAGCGTCGACATAAGGGGTGAGGAAATCTTCTAGATAGCGTCTAGCTTTCCAGTAGTCACGAGCAGCTTGAGTTGGTAGATATTTTTTCCAGATCTTTTCTCCTGTAGCGACTCTAAGAAATCGATAGCCGATTACTGACATCGCCCAGTAGATTTTTTGAATATCGAGCGAAGCGGCTGTTGGGATATCAGTAGCTGGACTATCAGCCTTTGAACTATCGGCTCGATCTTCTACCGGGATGCCCAAGAGCAAGCTAGCGATTACGCGCATAGTCAGCTCTACAAACAACGGATCGACTTGAACCGGTTCAGAGGGCTTTGCTTGCTTTAGCTTCTCAATGATTTGAGAACAGGCCGTGTGGACAACCGTCGCGTACGGCGCAAGCCCACTGTTGCTAAATTCAGGATTCCAAGCTTTCCTGCGCCACTTCCATTCGGCTCCGCTCAGGCCCAGTAGAATAGTTCCTCTAATCTCGTTCCAGGCTTTCTGGGCACGCTTACTCCTGACTAAGCTGCCATCCCTCATGCCATGAGTAATGGTTTCCTCGACAACGGTCGGCTGACTCAAGACCAGAATAGGCTGTCCTGCCCATACAACGTAGGCAGAACCATACTGCTGACTCCACTCAAATAGCAGCTTAAAGAATTGCTTTTTTTTGATCGATGCTGATACTTGTGGAATGTTGCCCAGCAACCAGTGTCTTGGCGGCGAAGGGACGGCCTCAAGCGGTTGATAGAGCGCCTTTGCTTTCCAAAAGCGCCACCCAAGCACGACCACAATGACAATTACTGTTACAACAAGTCCTAGAGTCGTTGACAACATAGAAGTACCTTGTGAGTAGTCCGACAGTAAAGCTAATCTGTCTACTATGCAAGAGCGTGGGCGATCGCACTACTGGTGACTAACCTACGCTGACGGCTCCAGCTTTCTCTAGCGGCCAAAACCTCAGTGCAGCGCGACCGATAACGTTTTGTACTGGTAAAAATCCCCAAACGTGGGAATCATTGCTGTCGTTGCGGTTGTCTCCCATCACGAATAGGCTATCGACTGGGACTTCTACGGGCGGCATTTCGTAGGCTGGCGCTTCTAGGATGTAGTCTTCGGCTAATGGCTTTTCGTCTACGTAGACTTTGCCGTCGGTGACCTGTACGGTTTGACCGGGCAAGCCAATGACTCGTTTGATAAAGGCTTGACTAGCCGTGTAGCCGTATTCCTGTAGCTGTGGTGGCGGCTCGAAGACGACGATATCGCCTTGAGCAGGTGGATGAATGTGATAGGAGACTTTCTCGATGAGGAGGCGATCGCCGACTGCCAGCGTCGGCACCATCGAAGGTGATGGGATAAAGCGCGGCTCGGCAATGAATAGACGGACGGTGATCGCGATGATTAGGGCGATCGCAACCAGCCGAACGTTCTCACTGACCAGCTTACGCCATCCGCTTGTCTCTGGTTCTGCTTTCTGCTTTGCGCTTTTTTTTGCATTCTTTTCTGCGCCCTGGTTTGCGACTGGTCCCGCCACAGTTTTATCTTCAGCCACTATTTCCCTACGTCCTGCGATCAGCTCAACTAGTGTATTCCATCGCTGCGCTAGCATTTCGTCTGAGCATCTCGGGCTTAATCCGGCGGAGGGCGGAGGCTGGGAAGCGCTGCTGCCATTCTTCTGCTGTGATGTTCGCTAGCTCAGCTAAGCTAGGGGCCACATTACCGGGGTAGGGCTCAAAGTCAGCGATGTCTGTGGCCTGAGCAAATCGCTGGTTCCACGGGCAGACGTCTTGGCAGATATCGCAGCCTGCCACCCAGTTTTGCAGGTTTGAAGCGATCGCATCTGGCAGTTGCTTAGCTCTATTCTCGATGGTGTGATAGGCAATGCAGCGATTGGCATCGACTACTCCTGGCTCACGGATGGCCTTAGTCGGACAGGCATCCAAGCAGCGGGTACAGGTGCCGCAGTGGGCAGCGTGTGGCCGATCGGGCGTGAGGTCCAAGTTCGTAATAATTTCTCCCAGGAAGATCCAGGAGCCGTATTCGCGGCTGATCACGTTGCCGTTCTTTGCATTCCAGCCGATGCCTGCCTGCTGTGCCCAGAATTTATCCTGCACTGGGCCGGTATCGGCGTAGAGGCGGGCGATGATAGTGGGGTCTTGCGATCGCATCCAGACTAAAAGCTGCTTTAGCTTTTTAGTGAGTACGCGGTGATAGTCTCTGCCCCAGCCGTAGCGAGCAATCTTGGCATAGTCTGGGCCTGTAGGCCTCTGATGGTCCGTGTAGTAGTTAAGAGCAACGCAGATCATAGAAGCAGCTTCTGGCATGACGGTGCGAATATCCTGCCGTTTAGGATTGCTCATCCAGGCCATATCTGCCTGGTAGCCTTGAGAGAGCCAGGATTGCAATGAGCCTTTGACGCCCTGTTCTGCTGCGGAGATTTCCGCTGGAATAGCGGCGATACCGACTTTATGGAAGCCGAGTGCGATCGCCTTGTGCTTAATCGCCTCACTGTCCAGTAGAGTCGTTTCTGCTGAACTCATTCGCAACCTCTTGTTTTATTAAGCTCCGGTCTATCAGAGCCAACTGGAGTGCTAGCAGAGAGTGGTTTGTACATCACTACGCGATGCTTTTGTGCAAACCCGTAGCGAGCTTCATGCTCCACAATGGCTTTGAGCGCACGGGACCAGCGATCAGGTGGCAGAATCTCGAAGCCACACCGCCGATAGAAAGGAATGTTCCAAGGAACGTAGCGGAAGGTCGTGAGGGTAATTTGCCTGTGGTTTCGCTGCCTTGCTCCCTCACAGCAGCCCTCAACTAGCGCCGCGCCAATCCCACGTCGGCTATAGGCTGGCAGTACATCTAACTCAACAACAAAACAACTTTCTTGTAAAAACTTAGCAACAATAAATCCAACTGGCTGCGTATCGACTACCCCCACCCAAATTCGCTTCTCTGCCTGCGCCCGCCTCAAAAAAGGCATCGGCGTCAAGCCAGAGAGCAAATCAACAGAAATCTCTAGCTGGGCGGCATAGGGTTCAAACTGCTTGGCTGCTGCTGACTCGATTACGGGAATATGAACAAGGTCTTCTGCTGTGGCCAAGCGAACACTATAATCACTGCCATCATTACTGGGAATCATTTCAGTCGGCGAATTTCTGTTGCAAGCGTTTGGGTCTGCTGCTGAATCTGTTCAAACTGTTGAATCAACGGCGTCAGACTTTCTTTCTCTTCATCTACATAGTTGTAGAGATCGACAAAGCTCGCGTTAATTTCATCGTAAATGCCGCTTAGCCGAGCGTTTAGCTGCTCTGATACGGTGGATTCAAACCTTGCTTTGTTTCTCTCTAGCTCGGTATCAAGCTTTTGAATTAGCCGACGCCTTTTCGCGACTAGGATACCCCCCGCAAACAGAACGCCCACGCCTAGAAACACGCTGCCGATAATATCTAGAATCACAACTTCAGTCACCGCCGCAATCGTTCCCCCGATCACCGCTAGAATTCCACCGCCCGCAACGCCCGGTCCAACGCTGTCGACGGTATCGCTCAGGCAGTTCATAAACGTCTCGTCGTCTAGCAGGCTAGCGATCTTGCCTTTGACGCTTTCGATCACTTCGTAGCGATATTCAAGCATTGGCAGCGGAATTTCTGTTTTTCTCAGCTCGTCATTTTGTAGGCTGGTCAGCTCTGCTAAAAGCTGCTTAATCATTAGCTGAATGCTGTCTATAAACCGCTTGGCTCCGTCTTTTGAGGTTTCGTCTAAAGTGACCTCTAGCTCTTTTTGCGCGCGTACTTTGAGGTCGTTCATCCAATTTTCTACGCGCTGCTTGCGGTTGAAAACAGAGAGCACAGAGCGTTTGGCCAGCGTAAAGATAGAGAGGCCGTCTCGAAATTCTTGCTTGATTTGATAGATGGTGCGTTCGTACTGGGCCATCAACCGACTGACAAGAACGTCAATTTCGTAGTGGGACTGATTTTGGCCCTGGCCTAGGCGATCGCGTATCTTTGCCGCTACCGCCTCATCCATCCGCAGCTGCTCTTTGATTAGCTGCATATCGCGGCCTAGACGCACCACAATCTCTTCTGCCGAGCCGATATTCGAGGTCAGCTTGAGCCGATAGCCCTGCCCGCCTGTAATCGTATTGCGAATAAAGTCCTGAACAGGCGCAAAGCCGCCGTCTTGGCTATCTTGTCCACCTGCGGCTATCTTCGCAGACGTTGCAAACACTTTTGGATCGGCAATCTGTCTTTGCTGGGCTTCTTGA
>CAVYWR010000027.1:0-21993 GCA_963772185.1 uncultured cyanobacterium
GCTCGCAAGCAAAAGAGAAGCTTTTTTAGTCTGTCTACGCTGACAAGCTTTAAGTTCTGGACGTTTGGTGGATTTTTCTTTGGCTTGACTGGCCTGGTAATGGGAGCGCTAGAGCCAGAGCTAGGGGTTGCGCTGATTTTTGCGATCGCGCTAATCATGGGCATCCTCTGCGGCGGTACCCTAGTGGGCATCTTGCGCCAGCTCAAGCACCGTCAGGTGGACAGCTTGCTACGCAGCGAAGATTTTGCTGGACTAGTCGGCGTTGTCGAGATTCCCTTTGATCCTAAAAGCAAAGGTAAAGTCACCCTAGAAGTCGGCGATGCCACCTTGCACCTAGTCGCGCAAACCGATGAGGAACGAGCGTTTGGCGTTGGCGATTCGGTTCTGGTTGTGGGCCGCACGCAAGATCGCCTTTGGGTCGTTTCAGCCGAGAACGCAGCGTCAAATCCTGCTAATTCTCGCTATTAAGTTTTCTGATCTAGTTTTTGTGATCTATTGATTTTCGGAGTAATCAGCCGTGAGTGAACCTATTTCTCAACTAATTTCGCCTAGCTTAAACAGCCCGTCAGATAGACCACTAGATTCTTCATCCGTTGATGTGGGCTCTAGTCAGCGCGACCAGCTAGTGAGTCAAGTCGGCACACAGCCTGCTGAATCTCAACAGGCAATCAACACCAGTCAGGTAGCCCTAGGCGGCTCTATTGTTCTGACCTTAATTGTGATCACCGCAGTGATTGCATTCCTCAAAGCCTGTCTAAGAATCTGTAAGCCTAATGAGATTTTGATCATCTCGGGCCGTAAGTATAAACAACCAGATGGTAGAGAAGTCGGTTACCGAGTCGTCTTTGGCGGGCGGGCCTTGGTGATTCCAATCCTTGAGCAGGTGGAAAGGATGGATATGACCACCATGCCGATTCCGGTAGAGGTGAGCAACTCCTACGCCAAAGGAGGAACGCCGCTGAATATCCAGGCGATCGCAAACGTCAAAGTCTCTAGCAAACGCAATATTGTCGGCAACGCTATCGAGCGATTCTTGGGCCGCAACCGCTCCGAAATTCGCCGAGTTGTCCGCGAAACGCTCGAAGGAAACCTGCGCGGCGTCGTTGCAAACCTAACTCCAGAGCAGGTAAACGAAGACCGACTGAACTTTGCCGAGCGGATCGCCGAGGACGTAGCTCGCGATCTAAACAAGCTAGGTCTACAGCTAGATACGCTCAAGGTTCAAAGCGTCACCGATGACATGGGCTATCTCAGCTCGATTGGCCGCAGGCAAATTGCCAAAATTGTCCGCGATGCCGAGATTGCCGAAGCAGAGGCACTTGGTCAAGCAGAGCGGATTGAAGCCGACTGTCAAAAGCGGGCCGAGATGTTCAAGTCTCAGGCGCTGACCATCACTCAAGAAAAACAAAATCAGCTGCGAAAAATCAAAGCCGAGCTTGACCAGCGATCTAAATCCGAGGAAGAACGTACGGCGGCGGCAGCTAAAGAAGCCAGAGCTAGAGCTGAACAGCAATTGCAAACCGTTCGGGCCAAGCTAGAAAGACTGCGTTTGCAAGCTGATGAGGTTCTACCTGCTGAAGCTCGTAGAGAAGCGCAAGCCCTGCACGCAAAAGGTGCGGCTGCGGACACTGCCGAAAATGCAAAAGCCGCAGCAGCCGTCAACGAGATGCTGGCCCAAGTGTGGAAAGAAACTGGAACTAGCGCTAGCCAGATCTTCTTGCTTCAGCAGATCGAGATGATACTAAAAGAAGCTGCGGCCATTCCCCATCGGATGAAGCTACAGAATATCAACGTGATCGACAACGGCGATGGTAAGGCGATCGCCAGCCTAGCGAACGTCTATCCCGAAATCGTTAGACAGTTTCTAGACGAGGTTAAACAGACCCTCGGCATTGATGTCATTGGCACCCTCAACTCAAACAGTATTAACAACGTAGATGCTGAGCTTGAGCGTAGTACTGCCAAGCTTAGCTATCAACCTAAAGCCACCTCACTAACCTTAGTTCACTTATCAGGAGCGCAAAACAATGGGAGGACTCATCATTGTCCTGCTAGCAGCAGCCGGACTCGGTTCTTTTACAATCAAAAACCTCTACTACATCTGTCAGCCCAACGAAGTGCTGATCTTCGCAGGCAGCAGTCGCAAGATGGGTAATGGGAAAGTAGGCTATCGACTGGTCAAAGGCGGTAGCAGCATTCGCACCCCCCTGCTCGAAAAGGTGATGCGAATGAACCTGACCAACATGATCATCGAGCTAAAGGTCTCTAATGCCTACTCGAAAGGCGGCATTCCGCTGCATGTTTCAGGCGTTGCCAATATCAAAATTGCAGGCGAAGAGCCCACTATTCACAACGCGATTGAGCGTCTGTTGGGCAAGCCGCGCAAAGAAATCGAAAAAATGGCAAAAGAAACCCTAGAGGGCAATCTTCGCGGCGTGTTAGCTAGCCTCACTCCTGAGCAGGTGAATGAGGACAAAATCGCCTTTGCCAAGAGTCTGCTAGACGAGGCCGAGGAAGATCTTGAAAAGCTCGGTTTAGTCCTCGACACCTTGCAGATTCAGAATATTTCTGATGACGTGCGCTATCTCGACTCGATTGGCCGTAAGCAGCAGGCCGATTTGCAGCGAGACGCCCGCATTGCCGAAGCAGAGGCTAAAGCCGAATCAGAAATTCAAACAGCAGAGAATGAGAAGATCACGAAAGTTCGTCGCCTAGAGCGCGATATTGGTATCTCTCAGGCGGCGGCAGAGCAGCGCACCCAAGATGCCTTGACCATGCGAGCGGCGGTAATTGCCGAAGCGGAGGCAGAAATCGCCGCAGAGCTGGCTAGAATTCAGGCCGATGTGCCCGTACAGCAAGAGCGTATTAAGCAGGTGATGGAGCAGCTCAAGGCAGATGTAATTGCCCCTGCTGAGGCGGACTGTAAACGAGCGATCGCCCAGGCAAAAGGTAACGCCTCGACCATTATCGAAGAAGGCAAAGCCCAAGCCGAAGGTACCCGCAGTCTGGCCGAATCCTGGATATCTGCTGGCGATAGCGCCCGCGATATCTTTCTACTCCAAAAGCTAGAGACCCTACTGAAGACGCTCACCGCTACCGTCCCCGACGTTGCTGTGCAAAATGTCACCGTCATCGACACTCAGTCCGGCAATCTAGCGACCCAAGCCGCCGCCTTCATGACTCAGCTAAAGCAAACCTCAGGCGTTGATTTAGCTGGCGCAATTAGTAATATTTCTGGCAGTAATTCATCCAACGGTAATGTTTTGCCCAAAGATCCCTTTACTAACAACCCGCCTAGTGGCAGTGGATCGCTTCCCCCATCTAGGTAAGATTTAGACAGTAATATCCACTTCCTAATTTATGCGACTCTCTCCTGCCGGACAACGCTTCTACCAAGAAGTCCAAAAATCTGACGGACGGATTAACCTAGCAGCGGCAGCGCTCTACATCGCGCAGGAAGAGTACTGGGATATGGACCCAACGTTTTATCTAGAGAAGCTAGATGATATGGCGGCAGTGGTGCGATCGCGCCTACCAAAAGGCCGCTACCCCCTAAAGGTAATTCAAGTCATCAACGACTACCTGTTCGACGAGCTGAAGTTTGCAGGTAACCAAACCGACTACTACGAACCGGACAATAGCCATCTAAATTGCGTGCTAGATCGGCGCTTGGGCATTCCGATTTCGCTGTCTCTGGTCTATCTAGAGATCGCCCACCGGGTGAAGTTTCCGATGGTAGGGGTAGGCATGCCAGGACATTTTCTAGTTCGCCCAGTGGTTGAGGACATGGAAGTGTTTGTCGATCCGTTTCATCAGGGCGAAGTGCTGTTCGTCGCAGATTGTCAGCAACGATTCGAGCAGCTATTCCCACCAGCGCAGTCTCCCCAGATGCAGTGGCAGCCAGAATTTTTGAGTGGGGTCATGCCCAAGGCATTTCTAGCCAGAATGCTGATGAACCTGAAAGCTATCTATTTGCAGATAGAGACGTATAAACAGGCACTGACGACGGTGGATAAGCTGCTGTTGCTACGGCCTCTAGATATTCAGCAGATTCGCGATCGCGGCCTGCTACACCATCGGCTGCAAAACGATGAGCTAGCAAAAAAAGATCTGGAGAACTATTTGCGATCGCATCCCAACCCGCCCGACGGCCTGCAAATCCAGCGAATCATCGCTAGCCTCAAATGAAGGCCGAGCAAAGGCAGAACTACCAGAGATACAAAAGGATAAATAGGATAATCCAGATCACATCAACAAAGTGCCAGTAAAGCTCTACCGCCTCGATACCAAAGTGATTTTCACTGGAATAGTGCTGCGGGTCGCGATTGCGCCAGAGCACCGCCGCCATCAGCAGCAGTCCCACAAAAACGTGCAGGCCATGAAAGCCAGTCAGCACATAGAAAGTGCTGGCAAATATATTGTCTCTTAGACCAAACTCTAGATTGGCGTACTCATAGCCTTGACCTAGCAGAAAGATCGTCCCCATCACAATTGTGACGGCAAACCAGGTGGTCACGCCGCTCGTATTGTTCTGCTTAACAGCAGTGTCCGCTTTGTGAATGACGAAACTGCTGGAAATCAGGATTATGGAGTTGATGCCAGGTAGTAACACCTCTAGCTCAGGCGTTCCAGTCGGTGGCCATTCTGCGGCGACTAGGCGGAAGGTAACGTAGGCAACAAACAGGCCCATGAACAGCATGCTTTCCGCACAGAGAAAAACCAGCACACCGAATAAACGATGGTCGGGATGTTCTTCGTGATGGCTGACAGCAGCGTTCTCTTGAGCGAGGTTAAGAGTGCCTTCGGTGGTGTTAATCGAGCCTTGCATAGGTTGAGAGTGGGGAGTATTGGAGATAAGACTTTGGGAAATGGAGGGGAATTGGAGAATAGGGAAGCTTTTTGAGATACTTTCTCCTAATTCTCTACCCCCTATTCTCCTAACTTCTGACTGCTAGGCAGCAGGCGCTGGGACCGCATGAGCATACAGCTCTTCTGGATCTCTTTCAGCCGTATAGCCCAAACCATAGTCGTAGGGGCCTGTAATCAGCTCGGGCAGTTCCTCGAAGTTCTCGATATGCGGTGGAGACAGCGTCTGCCACTCTAGAGTCAGCGCGCGCCAAGGGTTTGCAGGTGCTTTTTCGCCATAGCGCCAGCTCCAGACCGCGTTGATCAGAAACGGGAATGTGGAGACGGCCATGATATACGCGCCCGCTGTCGCAAGCACGTTTAGGTCCGTAAACTGCGGATCGTATAGAGCAATGCGTCGGTTCATCCCCATCAGTCCTAGCTCGTGCATAGGCATAAAGGTGAGATTCATACCAACAAAGGAGAGAACAAAGTGAACCTTGCCCCAGAATTCGTTCATCATCCGGCCAGTCATCTTGGGGAACCAGTGATAGACCGACATGAAAACGCCAAAGACAGATGCGCCAAAGAGCACATAGTGAAAGTGAGCAACCACAAAGTAGGTGTCGTGAACGTGAATATCGAAGGGAACCGCTGCGAGCATGACGCCGCTGATCCCGCCGATCAAGAACAAAGAGATAAAGCCCAGGGCAAATAGCATGGCGCTAGTAAAGGCAATCTTGCCGCGCCAGAGCGTCGCCACCCAGCCAAAGACTTTGATGCCAGTAGGGACCGCAATCACCATAGTGGTGATCATGAAGAACATCCGCAGCCACGGCGGCGTGCCGCTAGTGAACATGTGGTGTGCCCAGACAATCAGACCAAGGAAGCTGATCACAATAGAGGAGTATGCGATCGCCCGGTAGCCAAAGATAGGCTTACGCGCATGCACCGACACCACTTCACTAATCGCGCCAAACAGCGGCAGCACAAAGATATACACCGCCGGGTGCGAATAGAACCAGAACATATGCTGATAGACAACCGGGTTGCCGCCGCCCGTAGGATTGAAGAACGCCGTGCCAGCAATCAAATCAAACGCCAGCAGAATCAGTGCACCTGCCAATACTGGGGTGCTGATCAAAATCAGCAAGGACGTCGCAATCATCGCCCAGCAGAACAAAGGCATCTTGGTGAGCGGCATGCTGGGCACCCGCATCTTGAGGATGGTAACCAGAAAGTTTAGGCCACCTAAGATAGAAGCCGTTCCTCCTAGCAGCAAGCTGATAATCCAAATGCCCTCTCCCAACATGCCAGTCGTCAAACTCAGCGGTGGGTAAGAGGTCCAGCCAGCCTGAGGCGGCTCGTAAAAGAAGCTGCTAATCAGCAGTAAACCAGAAGGAGGAATTAGCCAGAAGGCGATCGCATTCAGTCTTGGAAAGGCCATATCCCGTGCGCCAATCATCAGCGGGATCAGATAGTTGGCCAGCCCCGCGCCCGCAGGCACAATCCATAGAAATAGCATCACCGTGCCGTGTAGCGTCAGCATGCCGTTGTACACATCTGGCGTTACCACATCCGGTGCAGGGGTCGCTAGCTCGGTGCGCATTGCCGTCGCCAGTGCGCCCCCAATCAGGTAGAAGAAAAATGCCGTCACTAGATACTGAATACCAATCACCTTGTGATCGGTGCAAAAGGTGAAGTAGTCGGTCCACTTTCGCTCATTACCCAGCAGCATCGGGACATCTGATGAGCTTGGAGCTTTAGGTTCAGAGGTAATAGTCATACAAGCCTTGAATCGCTAGTTTCTATCAAAAATTAGAGTGTGGAAAAAGCTTTTGAAGTGTTCGCCAGACAGACCCAATCAGTAGGTGCCTATCAGCGAACGTGAAAGTGCTTAGCCTAGTGTTGGCTGTGTAGCGCCGCCAAGCTCTCAGGAGCTACGGCTAGCTGTAGCGGTTCAACAAAAGTGTCTAGATATTCAGCGTCTGTTTTGTCAGCTGCGGGGATAGGAAGAGATGCGATCGCCTCGCCATTCTGCAAAGCCGCCACCCGTTCTGCTTCCCACTCGGCGTAGCCCTCGGCTGAATGAACAATTAGCTGAGTACGCATACCGCCGTGGTAAGGGCCACACAGCTCAGCGCAAACCACCGGATACGTTCCTTCTCGAATGGCGTTGATCACCAGCTTGGTCTCTTGTCCAGGGATCATGTCCTGCTTAATGCGAAACTCCGGCAGCCAAAACGCATGGAGAACATCTTGCGCATTGAGCTTTAGCTCTACAGGCTCACCGATTGGCACATGCAGTTCACCATCTACAACCCCATTGGGATAGTTAAAGATGAAAGCGTACTGCAAGCCTTGAACATCAACCGAGAGCACGCTGTTCTCTAGCTCTGGAGACACGCTCAATCCAGCATCGCTCAATAGCTTGTCACCTGACGGCAGTTCACCTAACGCTGATGTAGAGCTACCAGGCACAGCATCAGCGGCATAGGCCACTTCGACCGATTTTCCAAGTCCGCCCATATCGTGCCTCATTAGCTCCAGTCCGCCCATTCTGGTGTAGACATCAAAGCTGTAGATAGAGATACCCAATACAACAACCGCCGGAATCGCCGTCCAGACAATCTCTAGCGGAATGTTGCCTTCTAGGTGCTCACCATCGCCTTCATCTCCTTCCTTACGACGAAAGCGAAAAGCCGCAACCACCAGCGCGCCCTCTACTAGTAAAAACAGGCCAAAGCCGATAGTCATCATCGTATTGAACAGACCATCCACCAGTTCGGCCTCCTGAGAAGCGGCCACTGGCAACAGGCCATGATTTTGGCCATACCAAAGGCTGGCTATAGTGACGAAGATACCAACTAACAAAGTTATGATAGGGCTTGGAATGTTCACAGTGATGATTCACGGACCTAAAGCTAGTCCGGCTAATGAGTTTTCTCGCCTCACACAAGGTAGCGTTATTTTGGCGGCGTGAGTGCTTTGTTAAACGATTGTTCTACGCTTTAACCTTTTCTCTAGAATTCTCTTGCAAAGCACAGATAGGCGTTTTTGCTTATTGGTAGAAAAATATACAAAAGAGAAGTTGGCTCACGTATTCTTTCAACAGCATTAGGCTAATTTATATCGCGCGGCTGTATCAGCACTGTATCTGCCATCACACTCAGAGTCTAGACTACTAAAAAGCCTGTCCGCACCAAGGCTTTTCGTATCTTGAGCAAGCGAACAGCATACGTCAGAACCGATACAATAAATAACAATGTTAAGCAACGTTAAGCGACTAGCTGTAGATTCTGAAGGAAAAAGTCTACGTTCAGAGAATATTCGATTTGTTGCGTTATATTCTCACTCGGTAGCTGCTGAAATTGTAGAAAGTTATCAACAGCTTCGACAGTAGGAAAAGAGGTACAAAAGCAGAATACGAAACAAACCTTAAGAACACAGCAAAAGCGGCCTCACTCTAGGGTAAGAAACACTAGAATCCACCTAGATGTTCAAAGACTAAAGCCCAAAAGTTAAGACGCTTACTTAGTCAATCGTCTCTCTAGATATCTCTTCATGGCTAACCCTAGCTTTTCTAATTTCGACCCTTTGAAAACAACCTCCAAAACAACTGACACAGACAGCCGCAGCTTAGACTCAGCCGAAGCGACATTTATTCGGCGCTGGGTGTGGAAGATGGCATTTGCAACGCTGGCGTTAATGGCAGTCGGCAGTGCCACTAGAGTGATGAATGCTGGACTTGCTTGTCCTGACTGGCCTCTGTGCTACGGGCAGCTAGTGCCCACCGCTCAGATGAACCTACAGGTCTTTCTAGAATGGTTTCACCGGCTAGATGCTTCTCTCATTGGGCTGATGGCGATTGGCTTAGTTGGGCTATGTGCCTGGTATCGTCGGTCGCTGCCGACCTGGCTACCCTGGGCAGCGATTGTGGCGCTGTTTTTGATTGTGGTGCAGGGCATTCTAGGCGGCTTAACCGTGATTGAGCTGCTGCGGTTTGATATTGTGACGGCTCATTTGGGAACGGCGCTGCTGTTCTTTTGTGTGCTGCTGGCGATCGCACTCTCTCTAATGCCATACCAGCCAACCGGTAACACTGGCAATCTGCCTTGGCTAGGACTCTCCGCCGCCGGACTCGTCTACGCCCAAAGCATCATCGGTGGCCTGGTTGCCTCGCGCTGGGCAGCGCATCAGTGCTTCGGCCTATCAGAGCTGTGTAGAGTCATGAACACCCATATTGCTGGCGTTGTTCCACCCACGCTAGCGGTGCTGCTGCTGGTGATCAGCGTCTGGCGCACACCTGCACTCAACAGCCAGCTACGCATCCTGGCGAATGGAGCAGGCGGGCTGGTTGTTCTACAGATTTTGCTGGGGGTTGCCACGCTCAAGCTGCACTTACAGGTAGAGCCTTTGACCGTCTGCCATCAGACTATCGGCGCGGCGTTGCTAGGCACGCTAGTTGCTTTCTCGGTCCTATCTCTGCGCGACTATCGGACTAGGCCACAGGCGATCGCACCCAAGCAATCTCCCAGGACTACACCTGTTTCTCCTGCTGCTTCGTAGTGGCCGCTTCATAGCCTCATTCCTAGCGGCTTGCTAGCACCGCAAACTCAAAAGCCTTCCATTAACTTCCCTCAGACTTAAAATTGCAATAGGACTTTCCTAAACTCATGCAGACTTCGATTTGGACCGCACGACGCCACGACAGCCCCTGGCAGGTCATCCAAAGCTATTGGCAGCTAACCAAGCCCCGCATTATTCCACTGCTATTGATCGAGACAGCAGCAGGAATGTGGGTGGCTGGTGAAGGCCGAGTCGGTCCCGTCCTACTCCTGATCACGCTGCTTAGCGGTACGCTGGCTGCGGCCTCAGCTCAGACAATCAACTGCATCTATGACCGTGACATTGATTACGACATGGAGCGGACTCGCCACCGCCCCATTCCATCCGGTCGGATTCAGCCTAGAGACGCGCTGCTATTCGCGCTAGTGATGGCGGTCATGTCTTTCTCGCTGCTGGTAACCTTTGCCAATCTGCTTAGCGCTAGTCTAGCGATGCTAGGTATTGCGGTATACGTAGGGGTCTACACCTTTTGGCTAAAGCGTTCCTCCCCGCAGAACATTGTGATCGGTGGCGCGGCGGGCGCAATTCCACCGCTGGTAGGCTGGGCAGCCGTTACCGGAGAGCTTTCGCTAGCAGCCTGGGTATTCTTTGCGATTGTGTTCGTCTGGACACCGCCTCACTTTTGGGCGCTGGCAATGCTAATCAAAGACGACTACGCCAAAGTAAACGTGCCAATGCTGCCAGTCGTTGTGGGCAATCAAGCAACTGCTAAGCAAATCTGGCGCTACACAGTCGGACTGGTTCCACTGACGCTAGTAATGGTGTATCCACTAGGGGCCTGTGGCGCAATCTATGCGCTAGGTGCCACAGTACTCGGTGCCCTTTTTCTAAAGAAAGCCTGGCAGCTACGCAATCACTTTGATGATCGCGACCTGGCTAGAGGCACGTTCAAATACTCTATCTTCTACATGATGCTGCTTGCGGTGGTCATGGTGATCGACTCGCTGCCAATCACCCGTTTTGGGATCAGTAGCTTAGCCAGCGGATTGCAAGGCATTTATCACTCGCTCCCCATAATTGGCTAATCTATAGTCATTCGCTACTCTTGATCGCTCCCATGCCCCCTGCTGTCCTTGTTGAAAACCTGAAAAAATCCTACGGCAGCGTAGACGCTGTAAAGGATGTCTCCTTTGCGATAGAGCCTGGTGAGATCTTCGGACTGCTAGGGCCAAACGGCGCAGGGAAAACAACCACCATTCGCTGTTTGTGCACATTGACCACACCGGACGCTGGCAATTTGGAGCTGATGGGCGTTTCGGTGTCGAACAATCCTCGAACGGCTCGGCAGCTGCTGGGGTATATTGCTCAAGAAGTTGCTCCAGACAAGGTTCTGACAGGCAGAGAGCTACTGGAATTGCAGGCTGCGATCTATCACCTGCCAAAGACACAGTCGAGAGAGCGGATCGATCGGATGCTAGCGCTGCTGGAAATTACCGACATTGCCGATAGACGGACGGGTAGCTATTCTGGCGGCCAATTGAAACGCCTAGATCTGGCGGCAGGACTGCTACATCAGCCCGCCGTGCTGATACTAGATGAGCCGACAGTGGGACTAGATATTGAAAGTCGTTCGGCGGTATGGCGATTTCTGCGACAGCTACGAGAGCAGGGAACGACGATTTTGCTGACTAGTCACTATCTAGAAGAAGTGGATGCGTTAGCAGGGCGAGTGGCCATTATCGATCAGGGTAAGGTGATCTCAACGGGGACGCCTGCGGCGTTAAAAGCTGAAGTGGGGGGCGATCGCATCACCCTACGCATTCGAGAATTCACAGAAGACGACGAAGCTGAAAGCGCTCGCGCTCTACTATCAGATCTGCCCGTCGTACAAGACGTGATCGTCAATAGCGCTCAGGGCAACTCTTTAAACCTGGTGGTAGACAAAGGTGGAGAAGCCCTGCCGAGCGTGCAGTCTGCACTAAAAGAAGCAGGACTGCCCACCTTTGGAATTGCTCAGTCGCAGCCAAGCCTAGACGATGTCTATCTAGCGGCAACTGGACGCACGCTGATGGATGCAGAGATAGCGGCAGTGGGCAAACGCGATATGAAAAAAGAGCGCAAGCAGAGCATGAAATAAGTAGCTGAGCTACTTTTCTTAAGACGATCTTGATAGATGCTTGATTGGCAAAACTTTTAAGCTATGCAACGTCTTCGGTTGCGCTAGCCTATAGACAACCCCAAACAGCCCTTCAACCAAAAAATCATAAGCGACCTATGAGCCAGTCTATTGTCTCTACGCCCGCTGCTAATAGCTCTACTGAAACTGAGCTGAGTCCCTTCCCAGGAGGAATTCCGACAGCACCTGGTACCAAAGAATTTATTCAAGAAACTAGCGCACTCACCCGCCGCCTGTTTATCCAGCTAAAAAGACGACCTACCACCTTAGTGGCCGGTGTCATCCAACCCTTGATGTGGCTGATCTTGTTTGGCGCACTTTTCCAAAATGTTCCTAGTGGCCTGTTCGGAGACAGTCAGAACTACGGCCAGTTTCTAGGCGCTGGGATTATCGTCTTTACTGCCTTTGCAGGTGCGCTCAACGCTGGGCTGCCAGTCATGTTTGACCGTGAGTTTGGCTTTTTAAATCGGCTGCTCGTAGCACCGTTGGCTTCGCGATTTTCGATTGTGGTGGCCTCTGCTCTATTTATCGCTACGCTGAGCTTGATTCAGACCACAGCGATTGTCGGACTCAGCGCCGTTCTAGGAGCAGGTCTTCCGGGACCAGCGGGCCTATTGCTGATGACGCTGATTGTACTGATGCTGGTGTTTGGGGTGACAGCGCTAAGTCTAGGATTAGCCTTTGCCTTGCCGGGTCATATTGAGCTGCTAGCGGTCATCTTTATTACTAATCTACCGCTGCTGTTTGCCAGCACAGCCTTGGTTCCTCTCTCGTTTATGCCCCCTTGGTTGCAGGTGGTCGCAAGCTTAAATCCGTTGAGCTACGCGATTGAGCCAATTCGCTATATCTATCTACATTCGGATTGGAGCTTTGAGAGTATCGTGATGCAAGCTCCGTTTGGAGATATTAGTTTGGGACTAGCTGTTGGGCTGCTGTTGACGTTCAGCGTGCTGGCACTGGCCACTATTCGTCCTTTGATCACCCGTCGAATTAGCTAATGTGCAGAAGAACGGCTAACAGAGCGGCACAATATCTTTAGCGGTACTAGCTACAGTTGGTAGACTAAGGAATGACCTTTTTAGAAGACTTTTTGGAGAGCGAGTCAATGCGCAAGGCTTTAGTTGGATTCGTCGGTTTTGGTTTGATGCTGGGGCTGGGTGTAGGTGCGCAGGGTGCGATCGCCCAAGACACAGGTGTAGCTAACACCGCAGAGGATTTCAAGTCGGCAGATAGCAACGACGGTATCCTAGGCTCCAACGTCGATATCTGGGATATTTTTCACCGCTCTTCTAGTCTTTCGGATACTGGCATCACCGACGAAGGGTTTTACCGTAGCCAAAGCCGTCGGATTAACCGTGAAGCTGAAGCACTCCGCGCCCGGCAGCGAGCAATCATAGAACAGCAGGAAAACCAGGCAGTAACTGAAACAGTCGAATAGTTCTACCCCGCTGCTAAAGGGTACAGACAGAATCTAAAGAAGGCTCCTAACAAGCTAAACCAGGAGCTTTTTTTGTTTAAAGCGCAAATCATCAACTGGAATCGGTCTGCTATATGTATGCGCGATCAGATCACTGCTACCATTTAGCTTGATTACCCCTTGCTCATACGCCTCTCAATGACTGCCACCCCCCCCACACTTGCCAGCCAGTACGATCCCACCACCACCGAAACCAAGTGGCAAGACTACTGGCAGCGCAAAGAGGTCTTCAAAGCCGACCCTGACAAAGGTGGCGAGCCGTTTTGCGTGATGATTCCACCGCCAAACGTCACGGGGAGCCTGCACATTGGTCATGCTTTCGAGCAGGCGCTGATCGATACAGTCGTACGCTATCAGCGGATGAAGGGAAAGAATACGCTGTATCTGCCGGGCACAGATCATGCCAGCATTGCGGTGCAAACGATATTAGAAAATAAGTTCGCGGACGAGGGGCAAACCCGCGAATCGGTAGGCAGAGAAAAATTTCTAGAGCGAGCCTGGGAATGGAAGGCTGAATCGGGTGGGACAATCGTCGGGCAGCTGCTGAAGCTAGGCATATCTGCCGACTGGTCGCGTGAGCGGTTCACGATGGATGAGGGTCTTTCTACAGCCGTATTGACCGCATTCAATCAGCTATACGACGAAGGTCTGATCTATCGGGGCAGCTACATGGTCAACTGGTGTCCGGCTAGCCAGTCGGCAGTCTCTGACCTAGAAGTAGAGAACAAGGAGATTGACGGCTACCTGTGGCACTTTCGCTATCCGCTAGTCGGTGAGGAAGGTGAGCTAGAAGTCGCCACCACTCGACCCGAGACGATGCTAGGCGATACGGCAGTAGCGGTAAATCCAAACGATCAGCGCTATCAGCATTTAATCGGTAAAAAGCTATGGCTACCGATTGCGAATCGAGAGATTCCGATCATTGGCGATGAGTTTGTTGATTCTGAATTCGGCACAGGCTGCGTCAAGGTCACGCCTGCGCACGACCCGAACGATTTTGAAATGGGCAAGCGGCACAATTTGCCCGTGATCAATATCTTGAATAAAGACGGCACGCTAAATGAAAATGCGGGCGAAGAATTTGTTGGTATCGATCGCTTTCAGGCGCGCGAGTGGGTGATCGAAAAGCTGAAGGCTGAAGGCCGGATGGGCGAGATTGAGGAATACAGACATTCTGTTCCCTATAGCGATCGCGGCAAAGTCCCCATCGAACCGCTGATTTCTACTCAGTGGTTTGTCAAAATCAGACCTCTAGCTGACAAAGCCCTAACTGCATTAGATCAGCAAAGCGACCCGCAGTTTGTCCCTGAGCGCTGGACCAAGGTCTATCGCGACTGGCTAGTCAATCTAAAAGACTGGTGCATTTCTCGTCAGCTGTGGTGGGGCCACCAGATTCCAGCCTGGTATGTCGTCACCGCGACAGACGGCGAAATTCGCGACAACACGCCCTTCATCGTTGCTAAAAACGAAGCCGAAGCCTGGGAAAAAGCCAAGGCAAAATACGGCGACGATATCCAGCTCGAACAGGACCCAGACGTGCTCGATACCTGGTTCTCATCGGGCCTATGGCCAATGTCCACCTTGGGCTGGCCCAATACCGAAGCGCCCGACTATCGGTTCTACTATCCGACCCAGACACTTGTGACTGGATTTGACATTATCTTCTTCTGGGTCGCCAGAATGACGCTGATGGCAGGCCACTTCACCGGACAGATGCCATTCGACAAAGTTTACATTCATGGTCTAGTGCGTGATGAAAACAACCAGAAGATGTCGAAATCGAAAGGCAACGGCATCGATCCGCTGGTCTTGATTGATAAGTACGGAACAGATGCGCTGCGCTACACGCTCATACGTGAGGTAGCAGGCGCAGGGCAAGACATTCGCCTAGACTATGACCGACAAACGGATGAATCATCAGCCGTAGAAGCCTCTCGTAATTTCACGAACAAGCTATGGAATGCCTCTCGCTTTGTGATGATGAATTTGGACGGCCAGTCGCCGTCTGAGCTAGGTATGCCGGGAACAACAGGACCTTTGGAATTAGCCGATGAGTGGATCTTATCGAGGTTTCATCAGACGGTGGGGCGATCGCGCACTCAGCTAGACCAGTACGGCATGGGTGAAGCGGCCAAAGAGCTATACGAATTTACCAGAGGAGACTTTTGCGACTGGTATATCGAGCTAGTCAAACCCCGCCTGTACGGCGAAGGCGAGGCTAAAAAAACCGCACAGCAGACCCTAGCCTACGTCCTAGACGGCATCCTCAAGCTGTTGCATCCGTTTATGCCACACATTACCGAAGAGCTGTGGCATACCCTCACGGGCGTAGGGGAAGAAGACTGCCTAGCTTTGCAGCGCTATCCCGAACCAGACTCTACCCAGGTCAACGACGAGCTAGAGCAGCAGTTCGACCTGCTATTCGAGGTGATTAGAACCATTCGGAACTTACGCGCCGAAGCAGGCGTAAAGCCCTCTGCCAAGATTGAAGCCATTCTCAAGACAGACAGCGCCGACGAGCTTGGCGTACTCCAGTCTACGCAGGCTTATATCGAAGCAATGGCACGGGTAGAAACGTTGACGATAGAAAATACGGACCTAGCCCCAGCATCAGAACCCACCGCAGCAACGCTTTCTGTCTCTAGGGCCGCAGAGATTGTGAAAACGGCTGCACCCGGAACTATCAATTCTACGGCTACATCAGCTACGACGACAGCGCAAACAGAAGCGTCTGTCTGGGAAAAAGTCCTAGATTCAGTTCTACAGTTTCTAGACCAGCCGACTGAATCTGTGCAAATTTTCTTTAGCGATTACAAGCGACCTGCATTATCACTAGCCGTGATTTTAGGAACGATAATGACCTATCGCGTGCTCGATTCTATGCTAGACGCGGTTGATGAATTGCCTGGACTACGGGGATTATTTCAGCTAGTGGGACTGTTCTATGTCGGTCGATTAGCAGCAAGGCGACTATTTAGAGCAGAAGAACGTCAGCGGGCGATCGCAGAGCTACAGGAAACCTGGAGAAAGATTGTGGGCGATCGCACACCCATAGAGAAGAAACCCGCAGCTCAAGCGATTAGCAAGCCAGCCGAAGCCTACATAGAATCAGAGGCTAACCAGACCAGCGATGCAGTTAGCGAACAGACAGACGAAGAACCAGACAGAGAACCCATAGAAGTCACTCCTATGCCAGAAGGCGTATCACAGGCAGACTTGATTAGAGCAACTTCTAGGCAGATGTCAGGAGCGCCAGAAGCAGCGGACCAGCGAAAGATGTTCGCCGGAGTCACTGGAACAGTGCAGGTCTTGATTCCGCTGACAGGTGTAATAGACGTGGATGCGCTACGAGCAAAGCTAGAAAAAGACCTGGCAAAAGCAGAAGGAGAGATGAAGTCTCTCAACGGTCGGCTAGGCAATCAGGGCTTTGTCAGCAAAGCACCAGCAGATGTAGTGCAAGGCGCTAGAGACGCGTTAGCTGAAGCAGAGAAGCAGGCAACGCTAGTGAAAGAGCGACTGGCAATGCTATAGACTACTTTCCCCAGTAGTTTCGTCATTCTCATGCAGCCAAGCTTGCAGCTCGCTCAGTTCTGAAAAGTCTAGTAACGCATCGCTCAGACTCTCTAGCACAGGCAGCGGTAGGTCAAATATTGTGGTGCTAACAGTCGTTGGAATATCGCCTAATCGTCTCTGCAAGAGTCGAAGGATGATACTAGCCTCCCCTTCTTGGCGGCCTTCTTGGCGGCCTTCTTGGCGGCCTTCTTGATAGAGTCTCGTTTCTTTTACGGGAATGTCTAGCATGGCTTCGATCTCACTTCGACTGAGCTGCTCGAACTTATACCAAATTATGGTAGCGACCATATCTATGATGACACGACTTTCCGCTTCCGAGGCTTCCGCTTCCGCTCTGCGGATTAGACTTCGCGCATCTGTGACGGCGGCAGCTTCTTCTACGGTAGTTAGCACCATGAGTCCTACCCAAAGCGGCAACTGCTCAACGTCACCTAATTCATCTAGGTAGACGCGGTGCATTTGCTCACCGCCTAGAGCAACTCGGTATGGATACACATCGCTCTGCTCTTGACTTCGAGAAGGATAGATGACGACAATTTGCCAGTCATTGAAGCGATCGCGATTCCGATAGAAGTACAGCGCTGTCTCAGCAAAGACTCGTTCATAAAGGTGTTCATCCTTTTGCATCTGCACTTCACAGAAGTAGACAGGCCCAAGAACGCCCTCCGGTGGCAGGAACACGCCATCTATTTCAAAGCGAGGCTCTTTGACAGCTACAGAATCAAAGCGATAGCTGCTTGCGTTAGCAGGCGGGTTAGGAACGAGTTCGAACAGCAATAGTGGCGACTGTTGAAAAAACTTGTAGAAGATAGAGTCGCGTTTCATAAAAGACAAAGAAATAGCTGACCAGTCCGGCAGTTCGGTAAGTCGGGGAAGGACTTCTCTGTTATTCTGCTTGAGATGAAACACCATTCATCTTGTGCTGCCAGGTCGTTTTGAGCGTATCTAAGAAAGCGAAGACAGGTGGTGTTTGCAGCGCGTCAGCGAGTGTAATCACGCCAATTACTCTTTGCAGAGGAGCCGGTAGTTCGCATACGGCAACGTCTGCCGGAATCGGTTCAGCGGCAAGTTTGGCAATAATCGTAGAGCCCAAGCCTCGGCGGACCATGCTGACTACAGTTGAGTCTTCTTTGACCTCATAGGCAGGAGTAATGGACTGACCGTGTCTGAGCAAGTATTGATCTACGTTGTATCGGCAGCCATCTTCTGGCATGGGTAAAATTAGCGGCAGCGAGTTCAGAGCTTCCCAGGTCAGAGGCTGGTCGGCTTTGACCGCCTTTTCCTTGGGCAGGAGGGCAACGTAGTCGTCACGGAATAGCTCCCAAGCGTCAAAGGCATCGCTGACTGGCAAATAGGTGAAGCCAATATCAGCCTCACCCCGCTTGAGAATTTCCTCTGCGCCGCGTACGTCGTTGCCTTCGCCAATCGAGACGCTGATGCCGGGATAGAGTCGCCTAAATTCTTCGATTACAACAGGCAATACGTGGGTAGCAACGCTGCGAAATCCAACTACTCTTACTAGCCCGGCCTGCAAGCCCTTGGCATCTTGGGCTTTGCGGCCAATGACTTTGAGGTGGGTGAGCATCATGCTCGCCTCGTTAGTAATCTGCTGACCCACTGGGGTGAGTACCGCCCCCTGACGACCGCGACTGAGTAAGCTGACGCCAAGTTCTTCTTCTAGAGTGGCGATCGCATGACTGACTGCCGACTGTGACAGATCTAGCTGAGAAGCAGCGTCGCTAAAGGTGCCTGTCTGTGCGATCGCCACTAGCGCCCTTAGCTGAGAGAGCTTGATTCGGTTGACATTAATCTCCGCCATAGACTTCCTAAAACCGAGGTGATTACTCTACCTTATGCCAGAAAATTTATTCTAGAAAGAGTTTTTCCCCAGCTGTTCTATGCTTCCGATGCACCGTATGACTGAGCCGATCAAGCTCACAGCATATCTTTGCAATTCGGATTCTATTGGTTCAATGGGATTGAGATTGTAAATTGTGTACCTACACCGGACTGAGAACTCACCGATAGCGTCCCCTTATGTTTTTCGGTTACGATCTGATAGCTGATGGACAGACCCATTCCAGTTCCCCTACCAACCTCCTTAGTCGTATAGAAAGGATCAAAAATTCGTGCCTGTACAAGCTCAGACATTCCAGATCCATTATCCGAGATAGTGATCACAGCGTTTCTCTTTTGCAGCGCCGTCGAGATGCTCAGTTTGGGCTTATCCGCCTGCTCAAGCGCGTCAATCGCATTCGCCAAAATATTCATAACTACCTGATTGATCTGACTGGGATAGCACTCTACCAAGCTACTAAGTTGGTAGTCTTTTACAACCTCGATAACTTTATGGCTACCGCCTTTGAGCTTGTGAGCCAGGATAACAAGTGTATTATCGATGCCTTCATGGAGGTTGACTGCTTTGACCTCAGCTTCGTCTAAGCGAGAGAAATTGCGTAGCGAAAGGACAATCTCTCGAATCCGCTGAGTGCCTACTTTCATAGAAGCGAGCAGTTCTATAAAGTCTTTTTTGATGAAGTCAAAGTCGAGTTCGATTAGCATCTCTGTGAGTGCAGGAGACGGCTGTGGATACTCTTTTTGATAGAGCGCAATTAGTTCTAGCAGCTCATCAGCGTAGTTACAGGCTGGCTGAATATTCGCATGAATAAAGTTCACTGGGTTGTTGATCTCATGGGCTACACCTGCAACCATTTGGCCCAGGCTAGACATCTTCTCACTTTGGATAATTTGGGCCTGGGTACGTCTAAGTTCTGCGAGCGCGGCGGTGAGTTCTTCTGTTTGCTGCGTCTGACTCTCACTATATGCCTTAAGTCTAGATTCGTTCAGCTTCAGCTCCGTAATGTTAGTAGTCGTTCCCACTATCCGGTAAACGCGGCCTGCTTTATCTAAAATAGGATTTAGCTGTGTTGACCACCAGGTAGAGTCTTCGCCAAATTGAATTTCTCGCTCATGCCTGATAGAGCGCTTTTGAGCTGCGCACTGTCGAAAATCTTGTACGCTAGCTCGGCCAGCTTCTAGACCTAGAACCTCAGTGGGTGTCTTACCCAGGGCAGCGTCGGCGCTGATTCCGGTCATGCTCTCGCAGGCGGGATTCCAACCAGAGCACACGATGTCGTCTGAGCCATCCAAAGCAATATCCCAAGAGAAGATTACTAAATCTGTGTCGCTGTAGATACTGTTGAGATACTGTTCGCGATCGCGTAACTTTTCTTCTACTGCCTTCAGATCGCTAATATCTCGCGCAACCGTAGATAAATACTTCAAAGTCCCATCTGCATTTTTATGGGCAATCACCACTTGAGAGGCTGGTAGTTCCTTACCGGTTCTCGCTACCAACGTTAGCTCGCCTGACCAGCTACCTTTCTCAACAGCACGAGGGACAACAGTATTGGCAAACATCTCTTTCTGGCGATCGCACAGAACGTCGTCAATACGAAATTCGACTACCCCCTCCTCTGGCAGTCCCATCATTCTGCGTCCTGCTCGGTTGATATAAATGCAGTTACCCTCGGCATCTGCAATACCAACTAGGTCGGTCGTACCGTCTAGAATTTCCAGCAGGCGACTCTGTTCTGCCTCTGCCTGCTTACGAGCAGTAACGTCAAGGATGCAGGCCAACAGCCTATCTTTTCCATCTAGAGTTATCTTCTTCAACGTAACTTCCGAATCCAGTCGGCTGTTGTCACACAGACGCCTTACAGACCATTCAAACTCTACCTGTTCGCCTTGCAGCGCTCGTTCCCAGTACGCCGGCAGCAAATGAACTGGCGATTCTGGCAGCGCCAGCTCTTCGGTGAGATTAGAACGTAGCGCTGCTTCACGAGTCACTTGGTGCAAATCTAGAAAAGCCTGATTGACATCAATGAATTTGCCGTCAGGCTCATGAATTGTGACGTATTCTTGAACGTTATCGACAATTGTGCGAGAGTCCTGAACTGCTGATTCTAGCTTTGCTTGGGTTTGTTTCACGTTACTGATATCAGTAGCGCTCAGAACAAGCCGATAGACCCGTCCGCTTTCATCTTTTATCGGAGAAAGACGAATCTGCCACCACGGCTGTGGTTCTGCTTCTGTCATTGTCGCCAGACTAACTTCGAACACAACAGATTTTTGCGTGTGAACGCAGCGATCGCAGTGATGCTGATAATGCTGCGCCTGCGGGTCCGAGAAGATGTCGGCTAGCATCTTGCCTAAAACGTCAGCCATAGGCAACAGTCCAGATTGTGCAATTGAATGGTTCAAGCTGATGAAGCGAAAGCTCTTCTCCTGTACTACTTCCAAAACCGCTCTACCTACGTACTCGTCCTCCCAAAGCGCCTGGTAGACAGTCTGCGGATCAACCATGCCAGATGAAGCTGCTGACTGTCGGTAGGCTGAGGCAATAGGAGATGGCATAGCGGCTCGAGGAAATTGTTCAGAAGTAGGACACAAAGTCACCTCATGATTCCCTACACTAAACTCATCAAATCAACTCAATTCAACGATTGCGCCAGCTACCTACATGCCTCTAATCACCGTCCGCCCTGAAGGTCTCTACTGTGAAGCTGGGGACTTCTACATCGACCCGTGGAAGCCAGTAGACACGGCGCTGATTACCCATGCCCATGCGGACCACGCCTACTCTGGACACCAAAATTACTACGCTACGGCTATTTCTGAAGGTATCTTGCGTAGAAGGCTAGGCAAAGAGATTAGGTTGAACGGCCTTGGCTATGGTGACAAAATCAAGCTTGGAGAGACCTGGGTTTCGCTTCATTCGGCGGGTCATGTTCTAGGTTCAGCGCAGGTTCGAGTCGAATATAAAGGCGAAGTCTGGGTAGCTTCTGGAGACTATAAGCGCGATCGCGACCCCTCTTGCGCACCGTTTGAAGTGGTTGAGTGCGACGCTTTCATTACAGAAGCAACCTTTGGACTGCCGATCTATCACTGGGATGATGGTGAGCTAACGGCTGAGCAGATTTACCGCTGGTGGCAAGACGACCCCACGCGTCCTTCTCTTTTGTTTTGTTACGCTTTTGGCAAGTCACAAAGGGTACTAGCCGAACTGACCAAATTTACCGACCAAACCGTTTATCTGCATGGCGCGGTTCATAACCTCACCGAAATCTATCGAGAAGTTGGCGTAGAGATGGTGCCCACGATTCCAGTTTCGCAGATGGAGAAGGGCTACAAGTTCACTGGAGATCTCATCATCGCCCCCCCGTCTGGTCATCGGTCCACCTGGATGAAAAGGTTCAAACAGCCGCAGACCGCCTTCGCTTCTGGTTGGATGGCCGTACGCGGTAATCGCAGGCGACGTGGCTACGAACGCGGATTTGTTCTATCCGATCAT
>CAVYWR010000028.1:0-512119 GCA_963772185.1 uncultured cyanobacterium
GACCAACTCGTCCAAGAACTCTACTCTCCTACTCCCGAAGACCAAATCGCCTACCGTCAGGACAACCGCTACGTTGCTCGTCTAGCGCCCTATCAATCAAAAACAAATCTGCTGCCGATTCCACCCGGTCAGTCATTCCAGCTAAAGCTTACGGAGTATGGACTAATTGATAATCTGGCCCTTCTCCCAATTCAGCGGCGATCGCCCGCTCCTAACGACGTAGAAATTCAGGTGGCCGCCGCTGGTCTTAACTTTCGCGACGTGCTCAACGTCCTTGGGCTGTTAAAAGAATACTACGCCGAATATTTGGGTATTACTCAGGCTAATCAGCTCACCTTTGGCTTCGAGTGTGCGGGCACAGTGGTGGCAAAAGGCGATCAGGTCTCTCATCTAGATATTGGTGACGAGGTGATTGCCACGATGCTGACCGATGGCGTGAGTCGATTTGTTACCACCCGCTCAGAGTTTGTGATTCCAAAGCCTGCTCAGATCAGCTTTGCCGAAGCGGCTACGCTACCTCTCGCCTTTTTGACCGCTTACTACGGATTAGAGTCACTCGCGAAGCTAAGAGCGGGCGATCGCATCTTAATCCATGCTGCCGCCGGAGGCGTTGGCCAAGCCGCCGTTCAAATCGCTCAGCGGGCCGGAGCCGAAATCTTCGCAACCGCTAGCAGTGGCAAATGGGACTTCCTCAAGGCGCAAGGCATTGAGCATATCATGGACTCTCGCAGCCTTGACTTTGCCGATCAGATTCTAGAGATCACGGCTGGCGAAGGCGTTGACGTTGTTCTCAACAGCCTAAACGGAGACTTTATTGATAAAAGCTTTGAGATACTCGCTGAGAACGGACGATTTGTTGAGCTTGGCAAGATTGGTATCTGGGACGAGTCGCAAGTTCAACAAACCTATCCCACTGCTCACTACTTTCCCTTTGACTTGGGCGAAGTCACCAAAGCAGATCCAGGCTTCATTCGCGACTTGTGGAAGGCGCTAGGTGAACTGTTTGATCAAGGAGACTTTACTCCACTGCCGATAAAGACTTTCTCGATTCAAGCAAGTCAGCAGGCTTTTCGCTATATGCAGCAGGCCAAGCACATTGGCAAAGTAGTGCTAACGCTGCCAGCGATCGCCAGTAGCCAAAGCCAAACCGTCTCTATCAACGGCGATAGCGGCTACCTAATCACTGGCGGACTCGGCGCACTCGGTTTAAAAGTAGCGCAGTGGCTAGCAGCACAAGGCGCTCGACAAATTGCGCTAATGGGACGAAAAGCGCCGTCGGTAGAGGCTCAAAGAGTAATTGAACAGTTGGAGGCTTCAGGTGTAACGGTCTCTGTTGTGCTGGGGGATGTCGCGCGATCGCCCGATGTTCAAAATATCATCGCCCAGCTTGCAGACAATCCACGGCCACTCAAAGGCATCATCCACGCGGCTGGCGTTCTAGACGATAGCCTAATTTCTCAGCTCTCCTGGAGTCAGTTCTCTAAAGTGATGGCCCCTAAAGTAGAAGGAGCATGGAACCTCCACCAGGCAACCCAGTCACTCTCTCTAGATTTCTTCGTTTGTTTTTCTTCTATCGCTTCTCTAATTGGCTCTCCTGGACAGGCTAACTACGCTGCTGCTAACGCCTTCATGGATGCGCTCATGCAGCATCGAAAGGCAATCGGTCAGCCCGGACTGAGCGTCAACTGGGGCCCGTGGGCCGAAGCAGGCATGGCCGCTCAGCTAGACACAGACACCCAAGAGCGAATGAGTGCTAGAGGCGTCACCCTGCTCAATCCAGAAAAGAGCCTGCAAACATTAGGAAAGCTGCTCACTCAGTCGGCCAGTCAAACCGCAGGAAGTCAGATAGGGGTTCTGTCAATAGACTGGCCTAGATTTTCTGCTCAGCTACCCCCTGGCGTTTCTCTTCCTGTATTGGAACGGTTTGAGTCTGCTGCTAGCGAAAACGAAGGCGATCGCCTACAGGGACTAGAACAGCTAAAGCAAGTCCCTCCCACAGAGCGCCGCAAGCACCTGATGGCACATATCCAGGCAGAAATCGCCGACGTACTAGGCTACGGCTCACCAGAAGAAATCGCCCTAGATCAGCCGCTCGCAGACCTAGGTGTAGATTCTCTAATGGCAGTCGAGCTAGCCAATCAGCTCGAATACAATCTAGGCCCAACCATTCCAGCTAGCTTCCTATTTGAGCATCCAACGCTAGAAGGGCTCGTAGAGTACTTGATTGAACAAATGCCATCTATTGAATTTTCAGGAGAAACCGCCTGACTTTATAGCTTTTGTCACTTGACTGAGGTACAGCTTACAGGCTGAAAGCTCTATGTTGCAACGGGTCAAGTGACGCGCCTGTACCGAATGCATCCGGTACAGGCTATATAGCAGGCCAAGCAGGCAGCTCAAGGTATTTCTGCAAAGCAGATCAGCAGCGATTAAGTTTAAAACAACTTGTTTTTGCCCTTCTGTCAGCTTTGGCTTAGACCCGCCGCCCCTTCTTTTCGAGGCGATGCTGCTTGTTTCTTTTTCCTGTTTAATGAGTTTCTCGGTGAAGCTCAGGGCTATGTTAAAGCGCTGAGCCAGCTGATACTAAGAGGTCTTCCCTTCCTGATGAACCGCCATGATTTTCCACCGGAAGTCGAGAGAGTTCGCTTTCATATAAACGGAGTAGAGCAGGGCCACTATATGTCGAGTTCGAAGGCGCGAGGATTACCACTTTCTAGGAGTACGAGGTTGTTCTTGAGCTGTTTCCAAACCAGGCCAGCGCTAAGTAGTACAAGCGGCGTAGCCATCGCGTACGCAATCTTAGCCGGGAAGCCAAAGATGCTCATCCCAGAGGCTAGAAAAACACAGCTACCCAAACAGATACCCAAGAAAGGAAACTGAAGATCAAAGCCCTGGAGCTTTGAGATTGAGCGAGTAGAGCGTTTCTCATACCAGTCGCCGACAGCATCTTTGAGGACAGTAGCGAAAGCTAGGCCAGAGGTGATAGCGATGAATAAACCCGCTGCGAGTAGGAAGTATGGCGGCGTTTCGAGATAGTACATAAGGGCGAGAAGTGGGGTAGGAATTTACTGTTGAGTGATTGTTAAATAATAAGGGATGAGTGCTCTTCAACCGCTTCTGTCGCTAAAGCTGCTGCTACTTTACCGGGTATTGGTCAGATGAAATGCGCCTGCTATCTCGGTCGGTACCAGTGAAACGGCGCGTTCCTTCGAGAAGTCTGCGATCGCATCCCAAGCCGCATCCAACAATCTACGGGGCTGCAAGTCATCTTTGATCAATAGCCACAGCCGCTCGACTTCTTCGGTATGCAGACGATTGTCTTCGGTTAGCGCCAGCAAAATCTGCCGTCTAAGATACTGACCTTCTTCTGTCATCAAGAACTGAATACCCAGCCCAGCCGTCGGAATAATATCGAAGCTCTGATCAGAGCGAGCAATCAATAGCAAATTCTCCAATCGCTGCCACTGAAACTTACCGTCTTTGAACAAGACATCAATCAGTCGGCGGCGCAGAGCAGGTGTTTCAGCCGTTAGCAAGCGACGGGCAACATAGGGGTAAGCAATCTCTACGATCTTGAAATTCGGATTTAGACTGAGCGCTAAGCCTTCTTGAGTAACCAGAGAACGGATAATCAAGGCAAATTTAGCCGGGACTCGGAAGGGATATTCATACATCACCTCTGAGAATTTATCGGTGATGGATTTGAAATTAAAGTCGCTTACGCTGGTGCCGATGGCGTCTTGAAAGACGGTTTCTAGCGCGGGCACAAGAGGACGAACGTCTACATTCGGCATCAAGAAGCCGAGTTTAACAAAGTCATTGGCTAGGTCTGCGTAGTCTCGATTAATCAGGTGAACAACAGAATCTACCAGCGTTTCTTTGGTGTCTTGATCGAGCTGATCGGTCATGCCAAAGTCGATGTAGGCCATGCGACCATCGGGCATTGCAAATAGGTTACCAGGGTGGGGGTCAGCGTGGAAAAAGCCAAACTCTAAAAGCTGACGCAGACCGGAAGAAACGCCAATTTCAACTAGGTCATCGGTTGCTAGACCTGCGGCCTTGACTTTCTCGGTATCGGTGAGCTTGAAGCCGTTGATCCACTCCATCGTCAGCACGTGAGTGCTGCAATAGCGCCAGTAGATGGAGGGCACCTTGACCAAAGGTTCGTCCTGGAAGTTTGCCGCAAACTTCTCAGCGTTACGTCCCTCGTTCAGGTAGTCGATTTCTTCAAACAGCTTGCTGCCAAACTCATCGACAATCAGCCGCAGGTCATGGCCTAAGTTCAGCGGTAGCAAGGGCCCAATCCAGCCCGCTGCCCACCGCATGATGTAGAGATCACGGCGAATAACTGGGACCAGGTTTGGTCTTTGTACTTTGACCGCAACCTCTTCACCTGTGTAGAGACGCGCCTTGTAAACTTGGCCAAGGCTAGCAGCGGCAACTGGCTCCGCTGAAAAGAAGCTGTATATCTCTTCTGGCGTACGATCAAAGTCGCTGTAGATAATCTGCCGAGCGACCTCGTCAGAAAACGGCGGTAGCTGATCTTGCAGCTTGATTAGCTCTTCTAGAAAGCTAGGCTTGATTAAGTCTGGGCGAGTAGAAAGGGCCTGACCGACTTTGATAAAGGTAGGGCCGAGCTGAGTCAGAATCTGGCGTAGGCGGACGGCTCGCCGATCCTGGTTGATTTCTGATCTGCCTAGCAGATAGTCAAAGATGAGTGAGAGCGCAAAGCTACCCAGCATCCATGACACCGTTAGCGTGCGCCACACAACGCCCAGCGGACGCCGTCTGTATTCTCTAGCGATTTCTTTCCAGTCGTAGCGTCGTTTTGAGTAAACACCAGAATCGCTCTCGAAGCTGGCATGAGTGCTGGTATAAGTATCAGGGAAGTCCGTCATAGTAGCCTTACCGTGGCACTAGCGATTCACCACAGCTTTTACTTTTTCTTCATCTTAGTATACAAAACTACAAGAAGAGTTCGCTCAGTAGATAGATTCTCTAAATGATCAGCATACAGATTTCTAGAAATATCAATACATTCAGGGTTTCGGCGATCGCATGATTACACCTAGCGCAATTGGCATGCTGTGGGCGGTTGGCATGATGGCGATCGCAATCGGCCTTTCTAGCTGGCAGCAGCTAGGTCTTACCAGAACGCTTGCGATCGCTACCTTTAGAACGACCACGCAGCTATTGTTCGTAGGCGTGTTTCTCTCAGTCGTGTTCGCTAGTCGCCAGCCCTTAGCAATTCTAGCGGTGCTGCTGCTAATGGCGACAATTGCGGCAGTGGTTGCGAAAGGCCGAATCGATAAGGAATTGCCCAAACTACTGAAATGGGTCTGGCTAGCTATTTTTACTAGTGGGCTAGTCGTAATGCTCTACGTGAGCGTCCTCGTCATCCGCCTAGATCCTTGGTACGACCCTCGCTATTTAGTGCCATTGACAGGAATCGTGCTGGGCAATGCGATGACCTCCGCTTCGATTGCAGGTGAGCGGCTAGTGACAGCGCTGCGGAACAATCGGATTGAGATTGAGACGCACCTAAGTCTAGGAGCGACCCCGGCTCAGGCGATCGCCACCTACCGCCAGGCTGCTATCAAAGCCGGACTCATTCCCACCATCAACGCCATGATGGTGGTTGGTTTAGTCACCTTGCCAGGAATCATCACGGGTCAGATCTTGGCAGGCTCAGATCCGCTGGTCGCAGCGATCTATCAGATTTTGATTATGTTCATGCTGGCACTAGCGACCCTGATCGCTGCAATGGTGGTGACCTATGGCATCGCCCGTCAGTTTTTCACGCCTGCCATGCAGCTAGTGATTCCTCCAGAGCGCCTGTTAGCTAGGCCCTCTCTAAACTAGCTAAAGCTTCTCTACCGTGAGGCTGCTTTAGCCCGTCCCACCCCGGTCCAATCGGAACAATCCCGCCTGGATTCAAGGGAAACAAATTACCGAAGTAGTCACGTTTGACCGCGTCAATATCGCAGGTCTCAGCAATGCCAGGTATTTGATAAATATCGGCTAGGTAGCCGCTGAGGTTGGCATAATCAGCAATGCGACGACGGTTGCATTTAAAGATACCGTGATAGGCAACGTCGAAGCGGATCAAGGTAGTGAATAGGCGAACGTCAGCTAGCGTTATTGCATCGCCGCATAGATAGCGATTGGTCGAAAGGGTTGCGTCGAGCTGATCTAGAGTGCGAACAGCGCTGTAACCGCCTGATCGTAGGCCGTCTGAGTCTGCGCAAATCCGCATTTGTAGACGCCGTTGTTCACAGTGTCATAGATCTTTTGATTGAGAGAATCTATCTCCTCGCGCAGCGCCGCCGGATAGAGATCGACTCCGGTAGCAAGCTCACCAAACTCACTGTTCAAAAGCTCGATGATTTCGGCGCTTTCGTTGTTGACGATGGTGTTGGTTTTGCTATCCCACAGGACGGGCACGGTAGAGCGGCCTTTGTATCCTAGCTCGGCGCGACCGTAGAACTCTGGCAGACTGCGGCAGTCCAGCAGCAGATCAGAAGCTTGATCGGTAGATTGATCGGTGTCAAATAGCCACATGCCTTCGTCGGTGGAAGGGTAGACGGTGGTAATGGCGATCGCATCTTCTAATCCCTTCAGCGCCCTAGTCACCAGCGTCCTGTGCGCCCACGGACAGCTCATCCCGACAATCAGCCGATAGCGCCCTGCCTCTGGCACGATCTGCCTGCCGCGAAATGAGCTTTCTGGCCGAACGTAGTCACCCGCCTGGTTACGCGGAGCCATCTGTGACATCATCGCGTGCCACATCGTATTCCATACAAACTTTCCGGCTCGGACAATCAATCCTGGCGGTAGCGCAGCGCGTTTAGCTAGGCCGTTTAGCAGGCCGTTTGGAAGGCATAGTGCAAACCCAATCTAGAGCTGCCAGCTATTATGCAACTTTTCCCGCTAGCAGCGCTTTGACTGTACTCAAAAGCTCGACCGAGCGAAAAGGCTTGATCACGTAGGCATCTGCCCCTTGCTTCATGCCCCAATAGCGGTCGAATTCTTCGCTCTTTGACGAACACAAAATGACCAGCACACCTTTAGTCGCATCATTATTTTTGATCCAGCGGCAAAGCTCGTAGCCATTCATATTCGGCATCACCACATCTAGCACGACTAAATCTGGTGGGGCAGCAGCAATCTTCTCTTTGGCTTCACTGCCATCTTCAGCCACAGAGACCGTCAGGCCTAACTTGCTCAGTAGGCCGGAAATCATCTCTCGGAGCATGGGGCTATCGTCTACGACTAGTACTGAGCTCATAGCTTTAGAAAAGTTAACAGTCGCGTTTGTTCAGACTTGCTGGCTGATCCAGGATGCCCACCTACGCATCTTCAAGCGCTTTCTTCTATTGCCTGTCTTCTATTGCCTGTCTTCTATTGCCTGAAGTACAGACTTCGGCTGTAGCTTATCTTTGAACCAAACTACCTTTGCGGGCGTATTGGCGATATCGACGCCTGCTTTCTCTAGATTCAGCCGTTCTGATACCGCCAGTATCAAGGTCTTACAGTCGGCCTGCCTGGCCTGGTAAAACTTTTTGCGCAGATACTCTGGCCGCCAGTAGCCCACAATTTCAAGCAGATAGACCCGGCCGTCAGGATGGACCAGGCGAAAGTCTGGAATCATGACGCTACCGGGAATCGGAATCAGATCAACCTCTCGCTCTAGCTTCCAATCGGTCTTGGTCTTGGCCCATTTTTCGGCGAAGGCTTGCTCTAGCATGCTGTCGAACGGTTTGCCAGGTGGGTAGTGGCTGATCAGATCGCAGCTATCGCTAAGGCTAAAGCTTTTTTCTTGAGAGACCTTTGTGTAGGGATTTTTCCACTGAAGAGTGGCAGTGAGCTGCCAGCGAGTGACATGTAGCAGAGCGGGAATGAGTTTGGCAATATCGACGCCGTAGCGGGTGCTGGGCTTGAACAGGCTAGCCGGACCGTCGATGGTGATGGTAAAGCCCTGATCGGCTTCGCCTTCGATGTAGGTCATCAGGCGAAAAAGCTTGAGGTACTTGAACATTAGCTTGTATTCGCCGGGGTCGTTGCGGTGTAAGTTGATCACCATGTGGCTGGCTTTGTAGAAGATGCCCTGGACCTGGGAGAGATTGTAGCGATGGATGAGGGCGGCTGGGTCGGGGGCGTCTAGGGTAGTGAGGATGCGATTTTCTTGTAGATCGGCGTAGAGGCCCTGCTTGATATGGACCGGTTCGACTGGCTCGTCTAGCTCGGCGCTGAGCTGGGCGGCAAGGGTGGTGAGGTGCTGCTCCGCTGTGGTGGGGGTAGAAGGCGTTGTTGCGGCGAGGGTGAAGATGCGATCGCGTAACTCTCCTGGCTCTAGCGGGCTGACAATCTCAAAAGTGCTAAAGCTGTTGCGCAAGATGTGAGCCAGTCCGCGCTTGATCCGATAGTCGGTATCTTCGCCCTCATCAATCTGCAATTGCTGATCGAGATAGCCCTGAGTTTTACCAACCGCAGCTTGAAACAAGTCAATTAGAGATTGAGCAGTTCTGAGGTTATTAGGTTTGACGGCAAGCTTCTTGGGAACGAGCGAGTCGCCGCTATATCTTTGGATCAGTAGAGGAGTAGGTAGCGTGGTTCGAGATCCTTTAACTAATGTGTGCTAGGTAGGTTGTGTTCTAGATCGGTTGTGTTTTGGGTGGGTTGTGCTCTAGATAGATTGTGCTTTGGTCAAGTGCTTCTACGGGATTGTCTTATCTATAATAGAGAACGTACTCACACTTACTACTGGTCTTTCTCCATTACCTCTCCCTTGATTCAATCTGAAACGCTCAATCTGTTGGAATGGCCTCGACTATGTCGTCATTTGGCAACGTTTACCGCAACAAATATTGGAAATGTAGCGGCGCAGCGGCTACCGATTCCAATCAGTCAGGCGCAGAGCGAAGCGCTGCTAGCGCAGACGGCAGAAGCCACGCAGCTAGAATCGACGGTCGGCGGACTACAGTTTGGCGGCATTCGTGATATTGGCGTGGCTTTGGAGCGATCGCGCCTCCAAGGCATTCTCTCTGGCGAAGAGCTGCTAGACATTGCCACTACGCTTGCTGGAGCTCGGCGGCTACGACGACAGATCGACGCGCGAGAAGACCTGCCAGTTTTACAGGCACTGGTCGAAGACCTGCGGACATTTCCAGAGCTAGAGCAAGAGATTCACCGCTGCATTGATGATCGCGCTCAGGTAGCCGATCGAGCGAGCGTAAAGCTAGGCAACGTGCGTCAGCAGCTCAAGGTGGTGCGCGATCGCATCTACAGCAAACTTCAGCGCATTACCCAACGGCAAAGCGGCGCACTACAAGAAACCCTGATCACCCAGCGCAACGATCGCTTCGTCCTGCCAGTCAAAGCCGCGCAAAAAGACGCGGTTCCCGGCATTGTCCACGACGTTTCGACCAGCGGTTCCACCCTATACGTAGAACCCCACAGTATTGTAGACAATGGCAACCAGCGCCGCACCCTTAGAAAAGAAGAGGAAGTCGAATCAGAGGCAATTCGTCAGCAGCTGACCTATCAGGTGGCAGAAGTGTTTCGCTGAGCTAGAGCACCTGATGATTACCGTAGTCAAGCTAGATTTAGCCGCCGCCCGCGCTCGCTACGGCCTGTGGATGGAAGGCAACGCCCCTAGATTTGTCAACGAAGAACAGATTACGCTGCGACAGCTAACCCATCCTCTACTGCTGTGGCAGCAGAAAAAAGAACAGAAGGCCAAAGTTGTCCCCACTGATCTGGTCATGCGCCCTGAGCTGCGAGTAGTGGCGATTACCGGACCCAATACAGGCGGCAAAACAGTCACGCTCAAGACATTGGGGCTAACTGCTTTGATGGCCAAAGTCGGTATGTTCATTCCGGCTAAAGAGCCAGTCGAGCTGCCCTGGTTTGATTCTGTTCTAGCCGACATTGGTGATGAACAATCGATTGAACAGAGTTTGTCTACTTTCTCTGGGCACGTAAAGCGGATTAGTCGAATTCTAGACACTATTGATCAGCTGGGCGATCAGCTAGTAGATCAGCAAGGAGAAAACACGGAAGGAGAACAGGTTGCCAACTCGCTAGTGCTCTTAGACGAAGTTGGAGCCGGAACCGACCCTTCAGAAGGGAGTGCTTTGGCGATCGCGCTACTCAAATATCTCGCCGATCACACTCGGCTCACCGTTGCCACAACGCACTACGGCGAACTCAAATCTCTCAAGTACGAAGACGAGCGATTCGAAAATGCCTCAGTTGAGTTTGACGACGAAAAGCTAGCACCGACCTATCGCCTATTGTGGGGAATTCCAGGTCGATCTAACGCCCTATCGATTGCGCAGCGGCTAGGACTAAAGCAGAGTGTGTTGGATCAGGCTAAAGCCCAGATGGGCGGTGCGAATGAGGACGTGAACAATGTCATCGAAGGGCTAGAAGCGCAGCGACAGCGGCAGGAGAGAAAGGCGGGTGAAGCAGAGAAGCTGTTGACCAAGGCAGAGAAATTCTATAAAGAAGTAGAGGCGAGGGCTCAGAGTTTGCGCGATCGCGAACAAAAGCTAAAGCGCCAGCAGGAAAAAAATGTAGAAACGGCGCTGCTCCACGCTCGCGCTGAAGTCGCAAAAGTGATCCGAGACCTACAAAAAGGTGGCACTCACAGGCCAAGACGCCCAAAAAGCAACAGAAGAACTCAACCGAATAGAAGAAAAAAGGCTGCCGACAGGCGAACATCCAGCCAAAGTAAAATCTACCGGTACAGGCTACAGACCCAAAGTAGGTGAAAGAGTCCGGCTGGCCAGTCTAGGCGCTCAGGTAGCCGAAGTGATCGAAGAAGCTGATGACGATGGCAAAGTTGCTGTCCGCTTCGGCATTATGAAGATGACTGTTGATCTTTCTGACATTGAATCGCTCAAAGGTGAGAAAGCAGAACCCGTAGAGAAAAAGCCAAAGGCTCAGCCTGTCCCTGTGACTGTACCTGAAGCGCCGATGGTGAAGACAGAGAGTAACACGGTAGACCTGCGAGGAATGCGAGTAAGCGAGGCAGAAAGCGTAATTGAAGAAGCGATCGCTAAAGCCAAAGGGTCCGCTGTGGCTAATTCATGGACACGGCACCGGCAAACTGCGGCGCGGCGTACAGGAATATCTAAAGACACATCCGCAAGTGAAAAGTTTTGAAGCAGCAGACCAGGTAGAGGGGGGTAAAGGCGTAACTGTTGTCAAAATTCAGTAGAGGCGTATCACGCTGCGCTCCTACGAATCTGTTCAGTATCTCTCTTTTACCACGGGTGCTCTATAAGACAAAAGAGATTATGTGATTCTGTGGATTCATTTGCTTAAGTCTACTGCAATGCTGAGGCCAGGTTGCTCAACACAGAGCAGGCATCACTTCAACAGCATTCCTCTACTAGAACTATTCATACATGCTTGATAAGCGGCTGATTTGCGTTACCGGGCTGCCTCGATCGGGCTCCACTTTGCTATGTCAGCTGCTGAGCCACCACGCAGACATATACTGCACGGGCCACAGTTCACCGCTGTGCCCTACGATTACCGGATTGCGTCAGCACCTCAGCGATAGTGACTTCTTGCGATCGCAGCTAGACGTTGATTTCGACCTAGCCTACCAGCGACTCGAAAATGCGTTTCGAGGATTTGTGAACGGCTGGTTTGCTGAAACTGACAAAGCCTGGACAGTCGATAAAAATCGGGGCTGGCTCCATCATATTGAAACGGTTCATCATCTAGCGCCCGACTTTCGGATGCTAGTGTGCGTACGCGAACTAGGCCAAATCTACGGCTCAATCGAAGCGCAGCACCAGAAGACGCTGCTACTAGATTTTCCTGACCATCTGGCTAATCTTTCGCGGTTAGACAGAGCAGAGCAGCTATTTGCTGCTAAAGGCGTCATCGGTCAGCCGCTGGGCTCGATGGAAGCGCTTCAAGATATTGATACTCAGCTTCAGCAGCAGCTTTACTATGTTGTATTTGAGCATTTAATGAGCGAGCCAGTCGCAGTCATGCAGGGAATATATAAGTGGCTGAGCTTAGCACCTGCTGGCTTTGATCCACAAAGCCTAACCGTGCAGTCGCACGAAAGCGATAGCTACTACCGATTTAAGTATCCTCACGTGCGGCGATCGCGCATTCAATCACCACAGGCACACTTAGTACCACAGAGAATCCAGCAGCAGCTTCAGCAGCAGTTTCTCTGGTTCTATCAAACCTTTTACCCCGGCCTGCTGAAGCTAGAGTCATAGTCACACCAACAATCTTTCAATTCTTTTGTTCTAGAGATAGAACAAAAGTGAAAGCGAATCGTCCTGTTACTACCTTCTTTGTCCCAACTTGTGTAGTTGATTGGAGAATCCATATCTCCTGCTGGGTAATTTAGACTGCGTCGCCTCAAACAGCATTCTATTCACTTCAACCCAAAGCAAGCAAACAAAAGAATATGACTAATATCAGCAGCGCCAACACTTTTAATGAACTAAAAGATGCGATCAATGCCGCTAATAACAACGGTAGAGATGACATCATCAACATAAACGGGGACATAGACCTAGAAGGGCTGCTGCCATTAATTGAAGAAGATAAGACCCTAACTATAAACGGCAACAATTTCAGCATCGACGGCAACAACAATCAACTTTTCTTTGTTAGAAGTGGTGAGGTGACTTTCAGCAACCTAACTTTCACCAACGGTCTGGCTCAAGGGAGTCAGGGTGGTGGCGGTGGGGCAGGCATGGGTGGAGCGCTGTTTATCTACGATGGAACAGTTTCTGTTAAGGACAGTAGCTTTATAAACAATAGGGCAATAGGTGGCGATGGCGGCTACAGCGGCTACGGCGGTGAGGGCAGCGCCAGCTTTGTAGATCCTACGCTCGCAAATGACGGTCCTGATGGCGAGTTCCGTGAGTTTGGTAGGGGTGGTTTTGGCGGTAACGGTGGCTTCTTTGGTAACGGTGGTAAGGGTGGTAACGGCAACGACGGCAACGACGGTGGCGATGGCGGTGCCGGTGGCTTTGGCGGTGCCGGTGGCGGTGGTGGCTATGGTGGCTCTGTTGGGGCCGCTGTTGGCAACGGCGGTGCCGGTGGTGATGGCGGTAGTGGTGGCTTTGGTGGCGGCGGTGGCTTTGGCGGCTACGGCGGCTATGGTGGCTACGGCGGTACATCTGGTGCCACTGGCAAAGGGGGTGATGGTGGTAACGGTGGCTACGGCGGTGGCGGTGGTGGCGGCGGCTACGGCGGTGGCGGTGGCGACGGCGGCTACGGCGGCTACGGCGGTGGCGACGGCGAAGACGGTGATGGTGAAGAAAACGGTTACGGTGGTGGCGGGGCAGGAATGGGTGGCGCTATCTTTGTTCGCAGCGGCGCTCTAAACGTTTTCAACAGTAGCTTTGACAGCAATACTGCCACAGGTGGTAAAGGAGCCCAAGATGGGAAAGGGCTCGGTGGCGCTATCTATGCAATGAAGTCTGCCAGTGGCGATTCGCAGGGGATGCCTAGCCTTCCAACCGTTACTCTCAACAAAGTCACCTTCTCAAACAATATGTCTGCTGACAACAGCAATAGCAATCCAACACCTAGCACAGTCACATCCGGAACTGACCTGAATACAGAAGACCTTTTTGGCAAAACTATCACTGCTACAGATACTGTCGTAGACAGCAGCGCTAATTCTCTTCTAACGCCAAAGACAGACACTAAGACGCTAGAAATAACAGAACTAGGAACCGCTGACACAATCAAGCTTCAGCTTCAGCAATCTAGAATTGATAGCGTGAGTGAGCTACTTATCTATAGCACCGATGCGCTAGGCAACAGTCGCACTCAGATCGGTAGCTTCTCACTGGTCAAAGGTAGCACCTATGTTCCAGAATTCACGCTAGAGAACAGCAGTATTGCTAAGGGAACGATCCTTCAGTTTGAGCTAGTGCAAAACGGTAACACTCAGATTGCAACTGTCTCATCTAGAAGTGATGGTCAAGTAGAGCTTGATTTTGGCAACGGTACCCGATTGGTAGCCGCATTGGACAACCACACTCCAACAACAAATCTATTACGTGATGATGCCACAACAATTGATCTCACGGGTCTGCCTGTAAGCGTGAACGGAGCGAGTACGCTTGAGTTTGTGGTTTATCGTGAGGCTATGTTTGACAACATGGTCGGGCTCTACGCTACCGATGATGCTAACGGCGGCATCAAAGATCCCTCAGACCCGCTGGGCACTATGATTATGCCAGGATCGACAGGCTACAAAGAAGCCGCCCTTGCTAGGCAGCTAGACGTGCGGCTGATGGGCCTGAATGGTCAGAAGGTTAGCAACTTCTCTACTGATGTTGCAGGCATTGATTTCCTTGGGACGTTCTTGGTAGTCGATGGCACCGATCCAGCCGCTGGCGAAGTATTCTTTGGCCATATGGGTGCGAACCCAAGTGGCAATGACCATGCCAAGATGCTCGGAAATAATACCTTTGGCTTCGAGGATTTGGCCGGACTGGGCGATCGCGACTTCAATGATATTGTTGTTAAGTTCACAGTTGTCTAGCCAAATGAACGCTGTAGATGAATACTTACGGTTCGCCTAGCAACGACATGCCGTGAGCATTCGACGAAGGCAGTAAAGTCTTTAGCCAATAAAAAACTCTGTCGAAAGGAAGAATATGTAGCTTGTTAGCTAAATAACTGACTGTGTAGTAAGCATCGTTACATAATACAAAGAACGTCTCGGGGTAAGTACTTACTAAGGAAATTGGTGTCGCTATGGCGAAAGCTGTAGCAAATTGATTTTCTCAACTGTAGTCACTGCAATAGCACTACCGCTATGGCACTACCGCTATGACGCTTAGAGACGTTTTCTTTGCATTTATTTGGATTGCGCTGCTAATCCTAGCCGGACGAATTGTTAAACAAAAAGTAGGCTGGATTCAGCGCCTTTATCTGCCCGAGTCCATTGTGGCTGGGGCTTTGGCATTACTACTAGGACCGCAGGTGCTAGGCGCGATCGCCACCGCACTCACCGGCGAAGGCGCACTTCTTTCACAGGGCCTTTTCCCCGAAACGATTCGCGATGTCTGGTCTCAGTCCCCAGGCATCTTTATCAATATTGTGTTCGCCGCGCTGTTTCTAGGCGAAGTCATTCCTAGTCCAAAACAGATCTGGCGAAGGGCTGCGCCACAGGTGATATTCGGTCAGTCGCTGGCTTGGGGCCAGTATGTAGTGGGCATTTTGGTCACTATGCTGATCTTGATTCCGTTGTTTGATGCTAATCCAATCTCAGGGGCGCTGATCGAAATCGGGTTCGAGGGCGGACATGGAACAGCAGGCGGCATGGCCGGAACGTTAACCGATCTAGACTTTCCAGAAGGCCCTGACCTAGCGCTAGGACTGGCTACCGTTGGTATCGTTTCAGGCATTGTAACCGGCACTTTTTTGGCAGACTGGGCCCGCAAGAAGCAGCACATTTCTGTTTCGCGCCCGGAAGATAGAGACCCCGGTCAAAGCGAAGATCTGCCCGAACTCTCTCATACTGAAACAGAAGAGCAAAGGGCGAGACGGCGAGACCTTACCCAAGGCTTGCTAATCGACCCACTCTCGCTCAATTTCGGGTTTGTCGGAATTGCAGTTATCTTTGGCTGGATTATTCAGCAGGGATTAGTGCTATTAGAATCGCTTACCTGGGGACAAACTGGCTTCGCGGTCATGGAATATGTCCCCCTATTCCCGATGGCGCTAATTGGTGGCATCCTTGTCCAGCTCATCATGGTGCGCCTGAACCTAGACGCGCTGATCATTCCGCGATTGACCAAAAACATTGCCGGGATGGCACTAGACGTGGTGGTAGTCACAGCGCTTGCGTCCATATCTCTACAGGTGATTGGTGGCAACTTGGGTATCTTTCTAATACTAAGCATCGCTGGAATTGCCTGGAACATTGGGTTCTTCATGTTCTACGCGCCGCGCGTTTTCCCAGACTATTGGTTTGAGAAAGGAATTGGCGATTTGGGCCAGTCGATGGGCGTAACCGCGACGGGTATTTTGCTGCTGCGGATGGTCGATCCTGAGAATCGCTCTGGCGCTTTTGAAAGCTTTGCCTACAAGCAGCTCTTTTTCGAGCCAATTGTAGGCGGGGGGCTGTTTACTGCTGCCTCACCTGCTTTGATCGCTAACTTGGGTCTGGTGACAACGCTATTTATCACAGGTGGACTGCTGCTATTTTGGATAGGGGCAGGATTCTTGCTAGCGAGACAGCGATCGCGCGCTGCCGTTGCGAGATAGGAGATACACTCCAAGAGAAGAACAAAACTCTCAACTCCGATCAGCCCTCGGTTTCCGTTCACGCTAGGCGACATACCCTCTCTATTCATGGACTAAAACAGGCACCCGTTTGTAGGCAGGTGTATGAGATTTAGGGTCAGTAACGGCCTTCATCAATACGTTGGCTTCGGGGTAGAACATCAGCGCCGCACCCTGACGGACTGCGCCGCTGATGATCTCGATATTGGTTAGCTGGCCTGCGTTGCCCTGAATAGTGACGCGCTGACGATCGCTAAAGCCGCCCTGCTTGATGTCTTTGGGATTCATTAGAATGCACTGACGGTGCGGCATACCTCTGTATTTGTCACCAATTTGGTAGACAACCGTATTGTGCTGTCGGTAGCTGCGAGCGGTGATCAACGTCAAGACAGTACCTGACTCGTGGCCAAAGTCGTCGGGCTTTGGCAGGATTAGCGTCGGCAGCGGTGTCGGCTGCATATTAGCCTTGCCAGAGTCTGTTTTAAACTTAGGTGTGGTGAAGATGCGACCGGCGATCGTGAACTCTGCTTTGGTCTCGTCAATCTCTCCTATTTTTTCGTAGCCGGAGATAGTTTTAGCAATCAGCTCTCGCACGTAGCGAGTGTCCTGTAGCTTGCGCCAATTAATCGGAGATTCTCCGTGAATACGGCTGGCCAGCTCTGTAATTAGAGTGACCTCCGGCACTAGATCCGCCTCTTTGAGATGACTGGTGCCTTCGTCATTGAGTCGAACGAAGTTGTTGCCAGATTCAACGGTGGTTTTATGAGGATTCTCGAATCGATTGAAAACCGGAAGAATTAGCGTTTGCTTTTTGCCCAGTCCGTGAAAGTGACCCAGGTTTGGCTTAGTTGCAACATAGATGACCGTTTCTATATTGCTAAAAGCGCGTTTGGCCTGAGTCAGATCTGGGTTTGCCGCGTAGAGGTTGCCGCCCAAACACAGTAGAGTGTCTACTTTGCCTTCATCAGCGGCGTCGATCAGAGCGCGGGCGTGATAGCCAGGATTGCGGTTGAGCGATCGCCCCGTCAACTTTTCCAAAGCTTCTCTAAGAGCCGATTTAATCTCGTTTTTGACCCCCATAGAGCCAAAGCCCTGTACGTTTGAGTGACCGCGAATGGGCATAACGCCCGCACCTAGCTTCCCGACATTGCCAGTAAGTAGTGCGGTATTGGCGATCGCACAAACGTTATCAGTCCCGTTAGCCTGATGAGTGATTCCCATCGCCCAGGCAAAGACAACCTTCTCCGGTTTGCTAATCAAGGTAGCTGCCGCCTCGATATCTGCTTTAGAGATACCGCAGGTCTCGGTGATAGTCTCCCATTCCGTCTGTTGAGCCTGTTCTACAACAGCTTCCCAGCCTTCGGCATATGCCTGGAGAAAGTCTCGATCGATTAAATCTCTTTCGATCAGAGATTTCTGAATGCCGACAAAGAGGGCCAGATCTGAACCCGGAATAGGCTGCAAAAACAGATTGGCAATCTCGGAGCCGGGAATTAGCGACTTGACTGGAAAAGAGGGCGATCCATATTTGACTAGGCCCACTTCGCGAACCGGGTTGATTACTAGAATAGTGCCACCGCGATCGCGTATCTTAATCAGCTCATTCATCAGTCTAGGATGATTGGCAGGCGCATTCGATCCGACTAGCACCACACAGTCCGCCTGCTTCAGGCTCTCTAGGCTGACAGTAGACGTACCCGAGCCAAACGTTTTACTCAGTCCCGTCGTCGAAGGCCGATGGCAAAGATCAGAACAGTCAGCCAGATTGTTGGACCCCAGCATTCGCATCATTAGCTGTAGCAAGTAGGCCGCTTCATTTGACGAGCGCCCCGAGCTATAGGAGGCTACGCGCTCTGGCGGCTGCCGAAATGCCTCTGCCATCAGGTCGTAGGCCGCTTCCCAGCTAATGCGCTTGTAGTGCGACGCTTCAGCATTGAGAATAACTGGAAAGCTGAGCCGACCTAGCCTGTCCGCTTCCATTGAGCTGAGCGTCTGTAGCTGTTCAATGCTGTGAGTGTCAAAAAAGTGAGGCGCTACCGGAGGCTGCAATTCAGCGACAATCGACTCCATGCTTTTCATGCAGCGCTGCACTTTTTCGCCGACTTCGTTCGTAAAGCCGCCTTTTTGACCGCCCGTTCCCCACGCGCAGGACAGACAGGCACTCTTATGAAACAGGGTTTTCCAGACAGATGGCCCCTTGGGAGAGAGCGTATTTTTCGCCCAGTATTCGATTACGGGTAATCCGCCGCCGATAGCTTTGCCTGAATGCGCTTCTAGCTGCTCTGGTAGCGACTCTGGTAGCGGCTGTGGGCTTGGTGTAGAGGCTGAGTCTTCCATAAGAACACGATGAAAACTATCTTTGAATTTTAGATCAGGCGTTAGGCGGATAGGGTTCACCCGCCAAAATTACCGACTTCTTGAGCTGGTTGAGTAAGGGCTGAGTCGTCGTTCCCAGGCTGAGGCCGCTGCCAATTCGACGGCGCTGCGATCGCAATACCACCAGATCATAGCGCTGCGAAAACTGCACAATTCCAGCAATCCAATTGTCTCGGACCAGCAGTTCCACCTCGATTTGACAGCTAGCCGCCGGGAGCTGACTGGACTAGTTTTTCTAATTGCGATCGCAGCTCTCGCTGATAGCTTTGAGACGCAAAAGGACTACAGACATGCAGCAGCGTCACCTTCCCTTGATTAGCCGCTGCAATCACCTGCGCTAGCCGCAGGATGCGAATAGTCATTGGCGAGGGCGTCTCAATTGGCAGCAGAATACGCTTGAACTGAGTCGGGGACTCTAGCAGCCGCGCAACAATTACCGGACAGTGTGCCGACCACAGCACCGCATCATGTACGCGGCTAATCGAGCTGATGAGCGGTGTGCTCAAAAGAGAAGTGTTGAGAAAAGGAGTATCAAGCAGGCTGGTCTCTAGTTTAGAAGCTCTACCCATCCCCAAAACAATCAGGTTAGCGCTCTGTTCACGGCTAAACAGACAGATTGCCTGGGAAACCCCGTAGTCAACTCTCATCGCAGTCTTTAGCGGTATGGACATCGACTCATTGATCGCTTTTGCAGCTTCTAATCGCCGCTGACTGTGCGCGATCGCCCGAGCGAGCTGCGGCGAGTCCATCTGGTCCTGGGCGATCGCGACGGCTAGTGCGACCATCTGTCCCCGCTCGTATTGAGTAATGATTGCCGCTAGTTCTAGCAGTCGAAACTCTGTTCTGGGATTGTGGACCGGGACCACGACTGTGTAGGAATGACTTGAGCTCACGCCTGGTCGCCCGCCTGGTCGCGCATCCTCCCCGTCAGCGTGCTTAATAGCAGAAACAGGCGTGAGCTCTTCTTCTGGCACGGGTAGCCAGCTCAGCGGTGCAACGTTCTCGGCGGTAGCCTCCATAGATAGCTGACGCGCGGTCTTCGCAGTCACTAGCGGACCCAGTATGGCCGTGACCAGCATCAGCAAAATCACACTGTTGAACACTTGCGCATTGATGATATTTGCCTGATAGCCCACCAGCGCTGCGGCTAGCGTCGCTGCCACCTGTGGAATCGAAAGCGACCACATTGTCCAGGTCTGAGTCCAGCTATAGCCAAACAGGAACTTTGTCGTTAGCGAGGCCAGTAGTTTAGATCCTAGCAAGGCCAAAACAATCAGTACCGGCAGCTGAACAAACTCAAGCAGACTTCTAAGCGCTGCAAGATCTAACAACAAACCCATATTGATAAAAAACATGGGAATAAACAGAACGCTACCGATGAATTCTGTTTTTTCCTTGACTGGGCCATCGCCAATCACGCTATTGATTGCCAGCCCCGCTAGAAAAGCACCAATAATGCTTTCTACCCCAATTAGCTGCGCTACAACTGCGGCTAAAAAGACCGACAGCATGACAAAGAGAAACTGATTTCCCTCATCTTTGCCCGTAGATCGAAAAAAGGAGATTGCCAGCCGCTTGAGTCCTAGTAAGACCACGGCGGTGTAAAGTCCTAGCGATCCCAATAAAACGACCAGCTTCAGCGTCGTAAAATCGCCTTTGCTAATCCCCAAACACACCGCTAAAACAACTAACGCGGTAATGTCAGTAACGATGGTCGCCCCGACAGTAATCGTTACCGCCTCATCGCTGACTACGCCTAGTCTCTGAATAATCGGATAGGCCAGCAGCGTATGCGAAGCCAGCAAAGAACCAATCAGCACAGCGGCTAGCCAGCCAAAGCCAAAGCCAAGTCCTAAAATCACCCCGCTAACAAACGGAATGATAAAAGTAAGCGTTCCAAAGGTAAGCGAGCGATTCCGGGTTTTTTGGAACAGCGCCAGATCAATCTCTAGCCCCGCGACAAACATTAAATAGATCTTGCCAATCTCAGAGAGTAGCTTCATCGTCTCTGAATCAGGGTCTAGCCAGCCCAGCGCGCTGCTGCCAAAGACAACACCCGCCGCCAGCAAACCCACTAGCCCCGGCAGCTTTAGACGCTCAAAAATAGGCGGGATGACAAGCGCGATCGCCAATAGCAATACAAATGTGGCAATCGGCGATTGCAAAGTTTCTGCAACCGAAGTAACCAGCACCACAGGCATCCACTCAAATAGCATAGACACTGTCCACAAACAACACATCAGCTCCTATTGTCCGCTGCTTCTGTATCTACGGAGCGTTTTTGTAGAGTCTATTTCTGTGCATGCGCTAAACAGGTACACTCGAAGCGCAAACCGCTGCGCAAAATATAGGAGATTATGAAAATTCGCGATATTGCTGAGCTGTTGCTGCTAGCGGCGCTGTGGGGCGGCTCTTTCTTGTTCATGAGGATTGCTGCGCCTGTGCTAGGTCCGGTCTGGCTAATTGAGTGTCGCGTGCTGTTAGCAGGACTGGTGCTGCTACCGCTGCTGGCTAGGCGATCGCTAATCAAGGAAATGCGCCAGCAGGCCCTACCGCTACTAGTCGTCGGCTGTCTCAACTCAGCTATTCCGTTTTTGTTGCTAGCATTTGCATCTATCTCGCTGCCAGCCGGATTCACTTCTATTCTGAATGCGACTGCGCCGCTATTTGGCACGGTTATCGCAACTGTCTGGATCAAAGAAAAGCTCAGCTTCGCTCGAATGGCGGGCTTCGCGCTGGGCTTTGCAGGTGTCGTAGTTTTGATTGGGTGGCAGTCTTTTTCAGCCGATACGGTCTTTTGGACGGCGGCAATAGCTGGTTTAGGTGCAGCGCTGATGTATGCGATCGCCGCTCCCTACATCAAAAGAACAATGGCAGGCGTGCCCTCACTTGTTGTGACTACAGGCAGCCAGCTAGGCGCAGCCGTCGCCATACTGCCACTGATGCCATTCACCATTCCAACTCAGAACCCATCAGTGGCTGTACTTTTCTCTGTTGTCGCGCTCGCCTTGTTTTGTACGTCTCTTGCCTATATTTTGTACTTCAGACTGATCCAAAATATAGGATCTACCAGAGCTTTGACAGTTGCTTACTTAGTTCCAATCTCGGCCATGCTGTGGGGACGAATAGTATTGGGCGAAGCAGTCACCGTTTCGATGGTGATAGGCTGCGGGCTGATTTTGCTAGGGACTGCGATCGCCAACAATATCTTTGGCAGGATAAAGCCACAAGGATGATCGTTCTCTTTATCCTTCGTCAATCGACTGGTTCCATTCTTGAAAGCGACGGACCTTGGTTGCAAAGCCAGAAGCCTTGAATTTCTCTAAGCGCAAAGGTGCGGGCTGAACAGAAGGAACAGAAATTCTAAAAGAAAAGGGACTCTCCCCCATCGGTACGTACTCTATTCCCCCCAAGCGATAGCGATTTTTCATCACCGCATTCCCTTCGGCGTCAAAGATACGACCAAAGATATCAGCATCCATAATGTCTTTGGCCGAGCTGTTGACAGCGGTGCCCTTAACCAGATAGCAGGTCGCAGCCATAGACGAGCCGCTAGTCGTTAGATTTTCGGCGTAGGCGGCATCCGCCGGACACTCTTCAGCAACCAGATCCTTGAGTTCGATCTGGGTAAGCGCCTGAGCAGCAGGCATCCAGCTAAAGAAACTCAAGCAGGCGATGAGTAAAACGGGAAGAAATCGAGTGCGTAGAAATGAAGTCATGACGTTGCTGAGGATGGCGCTGAGTATCGCCTGAGCGAATGCCTTAAGCTTACCGTTTTCGATGCCGCTTTAGGAGACTGCCAGTCAAGGGAACAGTCAGAGACCAGTCGAAAAGCTGCTGGTCAGAAATCTATCAATCAAGCAGTAGCTAAATGGTCCAATAGGGCTTGGCGCATGATCTCTACCGGCGCAGGCTGGCCTAACCAGATTTCTAGAGCGGCTGCGCCTTGCTGTACAAGCATCTCCAATCCATCAATAGTGACCAATCCAGCCGCCGCTGCCTGCTGAAGGAATTGGGTAGGACGCGGCGTGTAGATCAGGTCGTAGGCGATCGCGCCCTTTGGCAATAGTCCAATCTCTTCATCACTCAATGGCGAAGCCTCTATATCTGGATGCATTCCCACCGGCGTCGCGTTCACTACCAGGCCAGCCTTTGGCAGTTGAACCAGCAGTTCATCCCAGGTCATCACCTTTAACCTAGCGGCAATCTCTGGACTGTTGGCCCAGCTTTCTGCAAACAGTGCTAGCTTTTCAGGATTGCGCCCCACGACGCTGATCCGTTTACAGCCTAACTGGTGGCAAGCTGCGACAACGGCTCTAGACGCACCGCCGTTGCCAAGAATAATCGCGCGAGTGCTGGCCCAGTCTCTATCAGATAGTTTCTCTGTTGAGCTAAGCAGTGACCCAGGTGACGACTTAAGTGGTGATAGAAATCCGATAGCGTCTGTATTAGTGCCACACCAGATCTGTTTACCGTTCTCTCGCGTCTCTTTCCAGACGGTATTGACTGCGCCGATGGCCATAGCTACGTCGCTAACTTCATCGAGCAGCGGCATGATCGTCTGCTTGTGGGGAATGGTGATATTGAATCCGCGCAGGCCAATGGCTCTAAAGCCTGCGATCGCGTCCTTTAGATCGCGTGGATGAATAGGAAATGGCAGATAGACATAGTCAGCCGGGGTGGACTTTTGTAGGTGTGCGATCGCCGCATTGTGCATCAGCGGCGAAAACGAATGCTTCACCGGATAGCCAATCACCCCTAACAGCTGAGTCGTCCCTTTAATAGCCATGTCTAATTGTCTTATTGATAACTAGAGCGTAGCGTAACCGAACGTCACATCAAATATGAAAATAGAATAAGCGCTGACTCAGGAGAAGTGAGAGTCACTGAAGTTTGGTCTAAGAGAAATATCCTCCGTTCTCTATCTTTTGTTGCCCCGTCTATCTACTGGCTTCTGTCTTCACCGTTAGCACCTGCGGCGGAGTGGAATCAGCTGGATACAGTAAATCGACTTCAACAGTGCGTGAGGACATCGGCGGCATTGTGATAGTGGCAAGCGGTAGTTCCCTGCTGACCACGCTTCATAACTAGGTGAATGTTGCGAATGACTGGAAAATTGCGATCGCTCTGATAGCGAACCTGCACAGGCCCTCTGAAAAAAGTTTGGGCGGGTAAAGGCTCGAAAAATTGCAGCCCGTCTTCGCTTAGCTCATCTTCTTTGATAGGTGTTTCAAGAGCGACAGCAACCGTTTGGGGCTGATCGGTTGGATTAAACAATGGCAGAGTGAGGCTGTAGCGCACCCCGTAGTTACCGTGACTCTGGTAGGCAGTATCAGGATAGCGAACTAGCATTTCGGCACTTTGATTTTGGCTGGTGCCCATCGTGCCAGCGTATAGCAAGCTAATGCCGTAGGAAAAAGCTTCGCCCGCTGCGGGAATGGTGAGCTGGTCGGCCAGCAAATTATCGGCTAGCTCACTGTCTGGTTCATCTCTAAGAGTAGCTTTCCATTCAGAGCCTGAAGAAACACCTGCTACTCGGCCATAGATCAGGCGATCGCCTTCCGCTAAAGGCAAAGGTGCAGGTGCAAGATCGCGGGGTCCGGCCAGTCCACCTGTTTGCAATAGCGACTCCCAGGCCGCTAAAGTCGGCGCACTTTCGATCACGCTACCGTCTACACCTGCTTCTACAACCGCGTACTGAGCCATACTCGCCACATAGACAGGCCCATCACTCTCTAGATAAGCCAGGGTCGAACGGCCATTGATCGGTGGCTCCAGCTCTCGAATTGGAATCGGCTGATTCATCAGCATCCTGCTTTCACCCGGTGGAATAACCATCGCCGCCGGAAAAATATCCTGCAATCGGTCCTGGAGCATATCGCCACTCACCCTACTTCCCGGCCCAGCGTAGACCGGATTTAGAGGACTAAAAGGAACGAAATCAGGGAGCTGAATAAAAGGAGCATCGGGCTGACTGAGATAGCTAGCACCAGAAAGCGATCGCACGTTCACGCTCACCGTACCAGGATTGTGCACCAGTATGCCGATGTAGAGACTATCTAGCAGTTCAGGCGTTTCCTCGTCGTAATCTAGCGCCTTGTAGACATGGTGGGCAAAAACATCAAACCGTCCATTGAACGCAAAGTCGAGATGAGCACCAGGAACAGCCATCCCTTCGGGTGGAAAGGTAGAGAGCAAAATACCGGCATCTTCAACCAGCTCCGGACTGTTGCTATTAAAGACAGGAACATCATCAAGCGATCCAACCAGCGGCCTGACAGACTGCTCTACAGTAAACTCTGTAGGCTCCGAGGTTTGAGCGATTAGGCTGCTTTCTTGAGGTTGGGAAAATATCTGAGGAGATACTTGAGGAGACGTCTGCAAAAGCGTCAGCGCTGTAAGCCAGGCAAGCATAGGTTGATCTGCTGGAATGAAGGTTGAAGAGTATTCTGCCTGAAGAAGGGGTGCGATCGCCAGGTTTGTACAGAGAGATAGGCATGAGCATACAACGTGCCTTCTAATACCTTGCCACCAAACACCCCACACGGCACTCCACCAGTTCTATCTGACGGCAACAACTGAGCGTCCATCAGATACACCATCAGACCTTTCGCACCACTACCGTATTGCACTCGGCTAGTTACATCCGCTGATTGCTAGACTTGAACCTTCCTACTTCAAAGTCTCTTTTAGCCGCGTGCTTGGTTCCTCTGTCTGTCACCCGCTTTCGCCACATCTTAAAGCTCGATCGCTTCATGTATCGCCGCATCACCGCGATTACATCTTTCTCTTTTAGACCAAACTGCTCTTCAATCGCTCCGAATGGTGTGCGATCTTCCCAGGCCATTTCGATGACTCGATCAACGGTTGCCGTGTCTAGTTCTGTTAGATCTGGGCTCTCGTAGTTTGAGCTATCTGTTAGATCTTCTGCTTCCTCATCAGAGGCTTGTCGCCGTAAGTCAAACTCTTCTACTTTGAACTCTTCTAGCGTTGGCTGCTGGGAAACGGACTGTGGAGTAGGCGACTGTTCAGAGGCTAGCTGCTTAGAGCGTTGATCAAGGGTCATGGCTGTTCTATGTCTTTTATAAAAAATACAACCCGCTCTACTTCTTGAAACCCTACTCGGGTATGAAATTGGCAGCTTTCGGTGTTCTCAATCATCACATCTGAGGCTAGCTGCGAGCAGCCTTTTGATACTGCCCACGCTTCTGCTCTAGCGACCAAGGCTTTGCCGACACCAGTCTTGCGCGCGATATCTGTGACATAGATACCTTCTACATACGCTACCGGAAAGCGTTTAGCGCCGGGAACGTATTCGTAACAGATGGAAAGGTTGATAAATGCGATCGCCTTCCCCTCATCATCTCGCGCAATCAGCGCCGTATCCCTAGCCGATTGCAAAATCCCCGATAGCTCTGCCCGCATTTCTTCCTCAGCTCGCTTTGGTGACTCTTTCTCAGCGGGCCATAGCCGCAAGGCCATTTGCACCCAGTCGTCTAAATCAGACAGCGTTGCTTCAACAATCTGCGTCGCCGTCGACATCGCCATCACATCTACCCTCTATGTTGAATCCATCTAAGCTAAATTCATCTAATCTAAATCCATTTATGTCAAGTCTCCGGGCCGCGCCGCTAGATAGGTATCACTCTTGAGCTGAATCACCATCAGCTTCGCGGGTTCATCACCGACACTCCCAGATGTATGACCTTTCCGCCCCTGCGCGTCTACCTTCGTGTTCTGGTCCGCGCCAAAGGACACTTCGCCCGGTCCCATCTCTACCCGCATACCGTCCATCGTCTCTACATACCAAACGCCGGATATCGGCACAATCCACTGCGGCCTGGGATTCTCGTGCCATTCGCCCACCCAGCCCACTGGCAAAGTCGCAAATAGCACTTCAGCATCGCCGCTCATCAGCCGATTGTTCCACTGCGGATCGGCATCGCCGCCCATACTCTCTTTTGAGAAGTTGGTGAGTTCGCACTGGGTTTGGTGACTAACGCCGTCGTCGTCTGTCCAGACGTGCCAGTAGGAGAGCGTGGGTTGATTAGAGAGTTGGTTACTCATGGTTAGTCGGTTGGGCCGCTAAGGGTTCACGCTTCGGTTTTCTTGCCAAAGAGTCCTTTGATGCCGTTGATCGCACCCATCAGACCGCGTTCGCTGCGATCGCGTTCCTTCTTGGCCAGCTCAATATCATCTTCGGTCTCACCTTTGAGGCGATAGCCATATTCCAGATTGTCCCGGCTCTTTTTCAGCACTGGAAAGGCTCTAAACGCACCTTGCAGCAGATCTTTCTCGCTGTGGTAGATAGCGCGGCTAATCTGACTAGAGCGACGTACGGCGATCGCCCCAATTGGATACCACTGCTTTGAGCCTTGGCCGCGCACGTATACCTCGTACTCCGGCAGGCCATCAGTTTTCATTTTGTCGTACTGCTTAGAAGCCTTTTCTCGCTTCTGTGTCCGCTCAGACTTCGGCTTTTTCGGTGTCTTTTTCCCAAACCCAACTGGCTCTGCCATAGTTTTCTCTACGTACTCTCTTTGATGTCATTCATAAAAGTTTACAGCGTTTTAAGGAAGATCCTGACGAAAATACATCGCTCGGTATACGTTCAGCCCCTTTTCTTCACCCACGCGTTCTCGATCAGTTTTGGCCGGAAAGGGACTTTCACTCAGCCAGTCTGCGTCTTTTCTCGCAAAGGCTGGGTGAGTATCAAAGCGATCGCACATCTCTACACACACCTCTTCAATATCGGACTGTAGCCACACCCTACCGCCTGCTGGCATCAGCTCTGCTAGCGCATCTACCAGCTCTAGCTGGACCACTCGCCGCTTCTGGTGGCGCTTTTTGAACCACGGATCGGGGAACTGAATGCTGACGCACTGTAGCTTCGCGGGGCAGTCTGCTAGCAGCGGCCTAAGCGAGTTATTCGCGTTGCAAAAGACGAAGTGGAGATTGTGTTGTTGATCGCGATCGCGTCTGATCAACGCCCTTTCTACCAGCGGCTCTCTAATTTCTAGGCCCAAGAAATTCCAGTCTGAGACTTTATCTGCCATCTCTCGCACGAAGTCTCCCTTAGCGCAGCCGATATCTAGATGCAGCGGTAGCTGTGGATTGGCGAATACTTCGGACCAGTTGGGCGTAGCGGCGGGGGTGGCGTATTTGTTGCTGAGGGGGTTGACGTGCTGGCGGACGCGGCGGATGGGGGGCATGGAGGGAAGGCAGAAGTAGGAAGATGAGGATGAACGGGGTTAGTCGGCGGGAGATTGTAGTTTTTGGGTGTTGAGGAGGTAGGGGATGGGGTCTTGGGGTTTGGGCCAGCTACGTCTAATGAACCGCCAGAGAAAGGGAGCTGAGATGGCGATGAGAATGAGCCCGGTCCACCAGCTTTGCTGAATGCTCTCGACGGTGACGGTTTCTGTGGAGTCGCTGGTGACCAAAGAGGAGAGCTGGTCAATGCCGACGGCGGCTAGGTTGTTGAGGCTGTGGCAGACGATTGGAATCCATAGGCTGTGCGATCGCACGTACAGCAGACCCATCAAAAATCCGAACAGCGTCAGGCCGACTGGATTGTTGATATGCAGTACGCCAAATAGTAGAGACGAGGCAATCAAGCCTTTTCTTAGACCCCATTTGGTAGCCCATCGCTGTAATAGAAAGCCTCGGAATATCAGCTCTTCTACTAGCGGAGCGTAGACAACTAGTAGGAATAGCATCAGAGCGTTGTAGAGCCCTGGATATTGGCTATTAGCGCCACCGGATAGCAAATCAGATTCTAGAATCTGCGCAGCATACTGGGGAAACACCAGGGATAGGAAATAGAAAACAACTGAAAAACTGCCCAAAGAAAAGATCAGGGCGCTAGCGACTAGTAGGACTGCATAAAATAGAGAGAATTGAGGGACACGGTTGCCAAGCAGCGCTCGTATGTTGAGATTCTGCCTAGCGCTTTCTTTGCCTACAACGACTAGCAGCACAGTCCAGATTGCGATTGACAAGATGGGGACCGAGAGGGGATCGTCTGCTCCCCATGGCAGCAACCGATAGTCACCTAGGTAGGCATACCCTAATCCAATTCCCAAGCTCGCCACTATGTATGCACCCAGCACCAAGTAGCGACTTCTAAGCTTCAAAAATGGATTAGTCAATGGCTCAGCCCTGCCCTTGGTCTTTCAGCGACTCGATCATTATAGAAACCTTTTGCTCTGGCACTCTCTTCCGGCGCTCTTTCCCCACACTATTAGCCGACGGCCAAACTGACACATCTTAATAAAACCGCTGACCAAAGTTGCTAAAGTAACTGGGTAATCCGGTCTAGAGCGATTGCAGTGCCCCCAATCGATCCTTCCGATCCCCAGTCCGACCAGCCTAAGCCGGACCAGTCTGAATCCTCATTAGAGAGCCGTTCTTCCCGTCGGTTTTCTTGGTTTTGGCTGGGTGCTTTTGTGGGCTCTGTGCTAGGAGGCGCTGGGTTAGCTTTGGCTATCTGGGGATGGCTGTATGTTCACAAGGATCTTTCGCCGCTAGTCTCAAAGATTTTGACGAACTTCCTAGAGCGTCCGGTTGAGCTCGGTGAAGTTGAGCAGGTGGGTCTAGGCAGCGTTCGGGTCGGTCCCTCTACGGTTGGCGCTTCAGCGCTAGACCCAACGACATTAGACGCTGAAAATGTAATTGTCAAATTTGACTTGTTCAAAACTCTACGGACCTTCGAGCTGGGTTTAGATCTGATCGTTATCGATGCTGATGGCTATCTGGCTCAAGATATTGAGAAGGGCTGGCTGAACTATGTCTTTCCTGAGCAGGAAGAGCGGGAGGAGGGTCGGTTCACCGTTCGACTCGATGAAGTGTATCTGCAAGAGTCTCAGCTGACGCTAGTGCCACTGCCGGTTCCAGGTGAAGCGCCTGAGCCAATTTTTATAGAGAACGTAGAGGGACAGCTAGCACTCGACGAAGTCACCGTAGCCGAGAAAGACGTTTTTGCGGTTCGATTTGAGGTGGAAGGTAATCCGGTTAAGGGCGGCAGTATTGGGCTAAAAGGCGAAGTGCAGCCAATGGTGGCACCGCCGCCTAGGACAACCGTGAGGACAGAAGCTAATACAGAAGACGAATTCGAAGCAGCCGATGAATCTGAGGCAGCAGACGGAACTGAAATAGCTTTTGCGACTAACTTGGTAGTGCAGGCTGATGACGCGCCGCTGTCGGATGTGTTGAGCTTTACGCTGTCTACTTTAGAGCTACAGACTAATGACGTTGGCATTAATGCTGGCAATGTCAGTGGCCTACTCGATCTAGACTTTCGGCCAGAGGAGGAGCTCAAGTATTCGGGAGCGCTTAGCGTAGAAGGGGGTGAGCTGACGACGAATGTTTTGCCGCTGCCGGTAAAAGCGATCGCGGGGCAGACTCGCTTCAAGGACAATCTGTGGACGGTTGATCAGGTTTCGGCTGAGTATGGGCTGATTGATGCGATCGCGCAAGGACAGATAGATTTCGCCGAGGGCTACTACGATCTAGCGGCTGAGACCAAAGCTGTGACGGTAGCAGAGTTTGTAGAGACGATTGATCTAGAGCTGCCGGTGCCTGCGGCTGGTGTGTTTGATGCGGTTGCTAGAGTAGACGGCCCGCTGGATCAGCCGATCTTTACAGGACTGGCAACTGCGACCACGAATGTGTCTGTCGATGAAGTGATTTTTGACACGGCTTCTACAGAGTTTCAGCTACAGGGGCAAAATTTATTTCTCGGAGAGATCGCAGCGACCCCAAGCGTAGGGGGAAGCGTGAACGGCACGGGCCAGGTATTCCTAGGAGAAGGCTCGCCGTTCTCTTTTCAGTTTGCGGGGCGCGATCTGCCTGCGAATGCGATCGCCTCTCTATACGGCGCAGATACTGACTTCCAAATCGGTCGAGTCGCCACCGACACCACCGTGGTGGGCCGTGACGGCGTGGTGAGCACCACCGTCGAATGGGACGCGCCGGGTGCAGAATATGCGGGCTCAGGCACTATCGACATTCAGGGGACAGACCTGGTTTTTCGCGACACGATCTTCGCGGTAGGCGGCGGCACGGCCAGCGGTGCGGGCACGCTTAGAGACGGAATTTTTACGGCTGATGTTGCCTTGGCAGATGTGCAGCTAGGATCGTTTTCGCCTGACTTGCGCGGAGATGTGAGCGGACAGTTTGCCCTAAACGGATCAACAGACAATATCGGCTTTGAGACAGTCGCGGCCCAGGGCAATATTGCATTTTCTAGAGGACTGGCCAGCTTTAGTCCTCAGTTTGACGGCTTTAGCGATCCGCTGCTGGCGCAGGTGGCCTGGAACGGTCAAAAAATTCAGGTAATAGAAGCAAATTCAGGGCGGGCAACGGCCAGCGGTACGCTGACGCCCAGCTTTGACAATGGATTTGATCTCGATCGCCTCGATCTAAGGGTAGCCGCTAGAGACTATGCGATCGCCGATCTGCCTTTCGAGCTGCCTTCTATCTTGGCGGTGACAGGCCGCACTGACTTTGTCGGCACCATCGCAGGCAGTCCTACCGATCCGACGGTTGATGGCAGCGTCAGTGTTGCCAACCTAGTCGTGAATAGTTTGCCGTTCGAGTCCACGCTTACAGGTCGCGTCACCTACGCCGCAAACGCTGGTGTGACCTTGAATGTTGCAGGGCGCAGACAAACCGGCAGTGCCGAGAGCATTCTGGTCAATACCGGCCCTCTAGTTGGTCAAACTGCTCTACCTAGCTTTGATTTTGCAGTTGCCTGGCAGGGCGCAACGGCTAGCGGCCAAACGCAAGGCGATATCTTGACGCTTACGGCACAGAACTTTCCGCTAGCGACGCTCAACTTTCCAACTGACGGCGTCGCCGACATTGGTCAGCTACGCGGTACCCTCTCGACCAATCAGCTAGCGGTCAACCTAGTAGAGCAGTCCCTAGAAGGCGATATCAGAATCGATCAGCTAGGACTAGGCTATATCTCCGGCGGTCAGCTAATCGGACAGGTTCGCTACGCCGACAGCCTAGCGACGCTCACCAGCGGCCAGGTGATCTTGAACAAAGGCGACAACAACCCAGAGAACAATACCGCCTACAACCTGAGCGGACAGCTAGCATTAGATGGCCCCGAGCCGGTCTATAGCGCTACGCTCAGCACGCCTAGAGGCAATATCAATAGCCTATTGAGCGCAGCCTCTATCTATCGCCTAAGCGACTTCAGTCGCGGGCTAAGCGCCCCTGACTGGCTGAGCGATCCAATCTCAGCAGCCGATCTAGATCGGCTGCTGGCTACAGTGAGCGTGAATGACTCAAGCGCCAGTCAACCCTTTGAGCTAAACGATCAGCTCAATCGACTGGCTGAAGTGCAAGAGCTCCGGACTGAAGCTGCGATCGCCGATGAGGCTAACCCCCTACCGTCTCTAAGTGAACTCGAAGCTCCTTTCGCTGGAACTTTCAACCTAGAAGGCGTCGGCACCGATTTCGATCTAAGCTTCGATCTCGTCGGTGAGAACTGGCAGTGGGGAGATGACTACAGCGCCCAGAACGTGATCGCCGCAGGTAACTTGACGCCAAATGTCTTAGCGCTACAGCCAGTTCGCTTTTCCTCTGCTGTTTCTGAACGGGCACTTGCTGAAAACCCAGATACCCTGACGCCGGATGATGAATCAGTCATAGACCTGACCGGGCAGATTGTGTTTGGTCAAGACACTGAGCTCACGTCTGATCTTCAGGCGATCGCGCGGAACCTTGACGTGGGCGTGCTAGACGGCATTTTCGATCTGCCTTTTGATATCGAAGGGCTAGCAAACGCTACAGCGACCCTAGGCGGTACGCTCTCGAACCCTCAGCTTAGAGGCGAAGCCACCCTCGCGTCGTCTGATATCAACGGCACGCCTTTGCAGAGGGCGGCGGCTGATTTTATCTATCAAAATGCCGTCCTCAGCTTGCAGAGTGCGCTGACGGCTTCTACCCCAGAACGACCACTGTCACTATCGGGCCAGATTCCCTACGCGTTCGACTTTATGACCGTTGAGCCTGCCACTGACCAGGTAGATATTGACATCAATGTTGAAAATGAAGGACTTGCTCTGCTGAACATCTTTACCGACCAGGTAGCGTTTGAATCGGGTGAGGGACAGGTGAGTCTGACGATAGACGGCACGGTAGAAAGGCCAATTATTGCCGGATCGGCGTCGCTATCAGAGGCGGTGATTAGCGCTCAGATTCTACCAGAGCAGCTCACTGGGGTAACTGGGAATGCGTCTTTCTTAGGCGATTTGATTGTTGTCAACGCTCTACAGGGCCAAATCGGTGACGGGCAGGTGACGGCAGCAGGAGCGCTGCCGCTGCGTGAGAACGGTATTGGCAACAGCTTACTTTCCCAGGTTCCTGCGGCTGCCAACAGCCCGCTGACAATCAACCTCGATAGTCTCGATCTTTCATTAGAAGATGATATCTATAATGGCGGCGTGGATGGCCAGGTTGTGATTGGTGGGAGCGTTGAGGGCGGTACGGAAATTGGCGGTCAGGTCTTTCTCTCGGATGGCCGGATCTCCCTGCCAGACGGCAGTGAGTCTGAGGACGAGCCAGACCAAAGCGACGAGTCAGACAGGGCGTTCGAGCTGCCTACGGAACCACCCGTTCCACGCACGCCGCGTGCCGTTAATGTCGCTAGCAGTCGAACTTCGCCGACGCTGCGCAATCTTCAGCTAGTGATAGGAGATGCGGTTCAAGTCACCCAAGGTACGCTGCTGAATTTCGTTGCTGATGGGTCTCTCCTCCTAGATGGGTCGCTCAGCGCAATTAGTCCGCAAGGAACCATCAATCTGCGTTCGGGGCGAGTGAATCTGTACACCACGCTATTTCGGCTAGATGGGGATGATAATACGGCTACCTTTACTGCTGAGACGGGCTTGCAAAACCCGACCTTAGACGTTTCGCTGCGAGCCTCCGTCTCAGAGGTCAACCGAGCCACGCCGATTGCCAGTACGCCCTTTGCTCGCTCTGAGATTGCCGACGATACCAACGTTGGGTTCGAAAGCACCGGGACTTTGCAGACCATCAGAGTGCAGGCAGATGTCGAAGGCGCTGCGAATGCAATCTTTGAAAATCTAGAGCTGAGCAGCACGCCGCCGCGATCGCAGTCTGAACTCCTTGGACTGATTGGCAGCGGGGTCGTGACCGCTCTAGAATCGACCGTCGGCAGCCTCTCGGGCGGGGGCGATAGCTTTAGCGGGCTCATCAACCTAGTGGGCGGAGCGCTGCTAGATAATGTTCAAGACTTTGTTGGCAGCGCGCTTAATCTCAGCGAGTTCCGGCTGTTTCCAGTGACTGCGGCGAGTCGGGCTAGGTCCGAGGAAGACGCGGATACGGGCATCGATTTAGGTGCGGAAGTAGGCTTTGATGTAACGGATGACGTCTCGGTGAGTATCACCAAAATCCTGACGGACAGCACAAATCCTGAATTTGGACTTAACTATCGTCTGAGCGATTCGTTCACGGTGCGCTCAAATACAAACCTAGACGATATCAATCAAGTCTTCTTAGAGTATAGGATTCGGTTCTAGTGTTTTCTTGGGTCTTTGGTTAGGTCTTTGATACCGCCATCCATCCGATAGAATTGACTGAACTTATACTAAATACGACGACTTTCTAAAATTCTCTACTACCCAAGTAATTTCTGTGTTCAAACGACTTTCTTTTTCTCTTCTCCTTTTAGGCGCATCGACAGGCGCGCTAGTGAGCACTTTGGGTATAGCCAGGCCAGCGGCGGCGCAGGCTCTACTGCCTTACACGCTGCCGTTGGATGAAGATCTGCTGCGGGCAGACGGTGAGCTTTTGGCTCAGGACGCGCTTCAGCTAGCGCAGTTTCAGCAGTTTGACGAGGCGCTCGCTAGAGCCCAGCTAGCCGCTCAGCTATTGCCAAATGATCCCAATGTGCTAGCTCTACTCGGCAATTTATATTTGCAGGTTAGAGAACCAGAGCTAGAAAAGGCAATCGACAGCCTAGAACGAGCCAAAGAACTCGAACCTGACAATCCTCTGATTCTGTTCAATCTAGGGACGGCGTATTTTAGCAAGGACGACTACTGGCAGGCGGCTATGTCGATCGAGGCGGGGCTGAAGCTGTCGCCGGACAATCCCAATGCGCTGTTTGACTTAGGCAATGTGTATTACAAGCTTGACCGCTTTGATGATGCGATCGCCCAGTATGAAAAAGCCGTCAGCAGTGATGCGCAGATGTGGCCAGCGGTCAACAATATCGGCCTAGTGCTGTACGAGAACGGCGATGTAGACGGTGCGATCGCCCGGTGGCAAGAAGCGCTAAGCCTAGCCGGTGACGACAGCACCGAACCGCAGCTAGCAATCACCGTAGCTAGATACGGGCAAGGCACACACACCGCCGCTGATACAGAAAGTGCGATCGCCGGCATAGAACGCGATCCTCGCTATGCCAAGATCGAATTTCTTGAAGATAATCTGTGGGGCGAGCAGCTAATTTCAACCACTCAAGAATTCTTCAGTACGCCTAGTCTGCAAGCTTTGCTAGAGCAGCTATAGGCAGCGATTGGTAGACTATGATACAAGTGAACTATAATTGTTTTAGCTTTCGGTGGGCATTTTAGCGACGATGTCGTTCACAAACTTTTGATGGTCAACTACGGGCTTAGAGATGTAGCCGTCGGCTCCGCTCTGGCTCAAGAAAGTTTCTTTGTCTCCATCCATAGCGTGGGCGGTGACCAGAATCACCGGAACATCCGAAGTTTGTGGGTTGCTTTTTAATATCTGAGTGATCTCAATGCCATCTACTGGTTTACCTTCATACATGCTGTGAGAGAGTGATACATCCATCAGGATGACATCTGCCTCTTTGTTTCGAGCGATGCTAATCACTTCCTCAACATTCTCGGTATGTTTGACGTTCAGCCCTCCCCGCTTCGTCAAAATCTTCGAGAAAACGCGGGCATTCACCATATCATCTTCAACAATCAAAACGGTTCTCATAGCGCTATCTACCCTATTGACGATGTCCCAAAAGACAACTTACAACCTTTAGGGTGCGCTGCCCTCTATCAAAAATATCAAAATAAGTTTGTATAGTCTCGCTATCTTCATAAACTAAGGTTCTGGCCTCTAGCAGGATCCCTTTAGGAAAAAATAGGAAAACCCACTCAAGATCTTTCCTCAGTCAAAAAGATTCGGGTTCAGGAAGAATTTTAAGATAGTTAGACTTGCGGATTCCTAAAATTCTTCGATTCAAACACGATAGATCTCAGTGAGATTCGCAGATATTGTAAGAAGTTCGACTGTAAGTGTTGCGGTTTTTCAACACTTCCGTGTAACGTACAGCATTGTTACACCTAGACTGGCTTATTCATTCACAGGCCCCATTCATGGCGAAACAGCTTAAATTTTCTGAAGAACAGATCGTCCCTATTGCGCTCCATACTGAGGTGCAGCGATCATATTTGGAATATGCCATGAGCGTGATTGTCGGGCGAGCGCTGCCCGATGTTCGCGATGGCCTAAAGCCGGTGCATCGGCGAATTATGTATGCCATGCACGAGCTGGGTCTGGTGCCCGATCGCCCTTTTCGCAAGTGCGCCCGCGTAGTAGGAGACGTGCTGGGTAAGTACCATCCCCACGGCGATCAGGCTGTGTACGACGCGCTGGTGCGGATGGTGCAAGACTTTTCTAGCCGCTATCCGCTGCTAGCAGGGCACGGCAACTTTGGCTCGGTAGATAACGATCCACCTGCGGCGATGCGCTATACCGAGACGCGCCTAGCCGAAATTGGTCATGTGGCGCTACTGGGCGAAGTGAGCGAGGCGACGGTCGATTTTATCGACAACTTTGACAGCTCTCAGCAAGAGCCCATCGTTCTTCCGGCGCAGCTGCCTAACCTGATCTTGAACGGCAGCTCGGGAATTGCGGTAGGAATGGCCACCAATATTCCACCGCATAATCTGGGCGAAGTGATCGACAGCTTGATTGCGTTAATCGATCGGCCTAATCTGTCGAATGAGTCGCTGTTTAAGCTAATTCCGGGACCGGATTTTCCGACCGGTGCGCAGATCATCGACACGAAGGGAATTCAAGACGCTTATCGAACCGGGCGAGGCAGCATTCCAATTCGAGGCGTCGCTAATTTTGAAGAGATCAGGCCAGGGAAAGGGAAGCGATCGCGTCAGGCCATTGTCGTCACCGAGCTGCCCTACCAGGTCAACAAAGCGAGCTGGATTACCAAGATTGCCAGTCTGGTAAATCAGGGTCGTATTGACGGCATTTCTGACATTCGAGACGAGAGCGATCGCGAAGGTATGCGAGTAGTCATTGAGCTCAAGCGAGAGGCTCAGCCGCAGCTAATCTTGAACGATCTTTACAGAACGACGGCTTTGCAGACCAATTTTGGCGCGCTAATGCTAGCTATCGAAGACGGTCAGCCTCGGCAGCTTTCGCTTAGAGAAATATTAGAGGCGTTTCTCAACTTTAGAGAAGAGACGCTGATTCGTCAGTACAGCCATGAGCTAGAGCAAAAGCGCGATCGCTTTCATATTGTCGAAGGTCTGCTGATTGCGCTAGATAGCCTAGACGACATTATTGATATCTTGCGCAATGCGCCGGATGGAACAACCGCAAAAGTAGAGATGATTGAGGCGTTTGATCTAAGCGATCGCCAGGCTGATAGCATTTTGGCAATGCCGCTGCGACGCCTGACCGGGCTAGAGCAGCAAAAGCTACGAGACGAAAGTGACGAGCTAGACGAGCGCATCACTCAGCTAGAGACACTAGTCAGCGATCGCGACGTGCTGATGAAATCGCTGAAAAAAGAGCTGCGATCGCTCAAAAAGAAATTTGGCGACGAGCGCCGTACCCGCATTCAAACCAAAGCCGAGCGGGTGCAAGAAGAACAAATCCTCGCTGAAATCGCCGCCGAAGAAAGCGAAGAAGAATTCATCCTAGAATTCACCCGCAAGGGCTACGTTCGCCGCGCTTCTGCGAAGACCCTCGCTCGGCGAAAAGACACTCCGACACCCCCTAGTAAAGTCTTAGAAGACTTTGACGATGTCACTGTCCAAACCGAAACGACTAATCCTACCGAAGAAGTTCTCGTTCTCACCCAAGATGGCAAAGCCTACACCATTGGCGTTGGCGATATTCCAATTGCTCAAAAGCAGAGCAAAGGCGTACCGCTAATCGGCCTGCTTCCTAACGCTGTCGGCAATACGCCCGATAATGTCGTTGCTCAGATAGTGCTATCCGAAGCCAGACTAGCCCAACAGCTAATTCTGGTCACGGCAAAAGGCCGAGTCAAGCGGCTGCCTGCTAGTGAGATGACTAACCTAACCGGGCGCGGGCTGACCGCTGTCAAACTCAAAGGCGACGACGTGCTAAAGCATGCGTTCATTGCTTCTATGGGCAGCGATTTGGTGCTAGCGTCTTCTGGCGGTCGACTGCTGCGCTTTAGAATCGATGAAGACCAGCTGCCAGAAATGAGCCGAACCGCCCAGGGGCCGCAGGGTATTCGACTGCCCAAGAGTGAACATCTCGTCGGCTGCGTTCCGGTCAGTCCCAAAGATACGCTGCTTTTAGTCTCGAATAAGGGCTACGGTAAACGAATTCTAGTCAGCACCTTCAAGACCTCTAATCGCGGCGGCATCGGCTCTCAGTCATTCAAGTTCAACCTTAAAAGTGACACCTTAGCCTCATTGAATATTGCCATTCCAGAAGCAAATCTGATGCTGCTCACCGACGAAGGCCGCGCGGCCAAGGTGGCAATCAACGGCATTCCGCTACAGGGTCGCTCTCAGCCTTGTGCGCGGCTAGTGACACCGGGTAGGACAGAAGCGATTGTAGAGACCCTAGTAACGGACATTCAAGAGAATGATGAATGATGAACGATGAATGATGAATTTAAAGATGCGTCGATCTTCACTGGCTTGATATTATCAACTAGCTTGCTGCTTATTCATCATTCATCGTTCCTACTTCCTACATCCCTTGGCTTCTGTTCTTCTCAAAAATATCACTAAGACTTTTTCGAGTAGTGCTGCTAGCGCTGCTGCGACAGACTCTTTTCCGGGCGATCGCAAGGAGAAAGGTGATAATCGTCCGGTCTTAGACGATATCAATCTGGCGATCGCAGATGGTGAGTTTATGGTGCTCGTCGGTCCATCGGGCTGTGGCAAAAGTACGCTGCTGCGGCTGATTTCTGGATTAGAGACGCTGACGAGTGGGGAAATCTGGGTGGGCGATCGCAACGTCAATACCCTTGCGCCCAAACAGCGCGACATTGCAATGGTATTTCAGAGCTACGCACTCTATCCGCACCTCAGCGTGTACGACAATCTCGCTTTTGGTCTAAGGCGAGCCCGTACCGCCACATCAAAGCGACCGAGTTTGCTGGCAAGTACGCTCGCTGGCCTGACTCGCAGCCTGCCTGAGTCTTTACGCTACCGCCCCGCCGCCGAGCAGCAGATCGCCAAGCGAGTAGATAGCGTTGCTAAAATGCTTCAGATTGAGCCGCTGTTGACACGGTTGCCTAAGCAGCTTTCTGGCGGACAAAAGCAAAGAGTAGCTTTGGGCAGAGCGATGGCACGCGATCCACAGGTCTTTTTGATGGACGAGCCGCTGTCGAACCTAGATGCCAAGCTGCGAACTGAGACCCGCGCCCAGATTGTCGGTCTGCAAAGAGAGCTAGGGACGACCACAATCTATGTGACGCACGATCAGACCGAGGCAATGACAATGGGCGATCGCATTGCCGTCATGAACGCAGGCAAAATTCAACAGGTCGATCCGCCGTTAGCGCTATATCGACAGCCAGCCAATCGATTTGTCGCCGCCTTCATCGGTTCACCGCCAATGAACTTCCTGCCTGTCACTGTTAAAGCAGGCCAGCTTGTTCACCCTAGTTTTACAGTCGCTGTCCCCAGCAACTGGCCATTAGACACTTACAACAATCAAAAAATCACCCTAGGCATTCGCCCAGAACATATCGCAGTTGGTCAAACACCCGGTGCGTTTCCAGCAACTGTCACACAGTTTGAAGCTTTGGGCAGTGAGACTTTCGCAATGGTGACGCTAGCGCAGAGTGCGGCTGTGCGTAGTGAGGACAAAGCCGTTGAACAATCGCTACAGGTAAGAATATCTGCCGATCAGCTAGTTGAGCGGGGTAGTATCCTACAGCTCAGCTTTCCGGTAGAAAAGATTCATCTATTTGACGATGATTCAGGCGTAGCTATTTTAAGAGCGGTATAAGTAAGACTCATGCAAAGCAAGATATAGCGAAACTTGAACTGAAAGCAAAGTGCGGAAAGCTAAAGTGCGGAAAGCTAAAGTGCGGAAAGCTAAAGTGCGGAAAGCTATGGTATAAAGCTAGACAACCTAGATTTACCGTTAGCAACCGTGGCCTCACCTATTAGCACCTACAACTTTCCAACGAAGATTCGCTTTGGCTCCGGTGCCCGCCAGGAGCTGATGGCTGAACTGACGGCATTAGGAATTGAGCAGCCGTTAATTGCAACCGACCGAGACGTGGCCGAGCTGCCGTGGTTTGCGGAGATCGAAGCCGCCCTCAGCCCTCTTGAGCCTGGCACTTTTAGCGGCGTTTGGGGCAATCCGGTGGTTTCTCAGGTGGAAGCTGGACTAGCGGCATATCACGATTGCGGTGCGGATGGAATTGTAGCTATTGGCGGCGGTGCGCCGATGGATGTGGCTAAGGCGATCGCGCTGATGGCCTATCATCCCGGCCACCTCTTTGACTACGAAGACGGTGCTAGTACACGCCCAATCGATCAAAAGATTCCACCGATCATTGCTATTCCCACAACTGCCGGGACAGGGAGCGAGGTCGGTCGTAGTGCGGTGATTTCAGACGATCGCACCCATACTAAAAAGATTGTTTTTGATCCTCAGCTGCTGCCAAAGGTTGTTTTAGCCGATCCAGATTTATTGTTGGGCCTGCCTGCAAAGATTACAGCCGCTACGGGTATGGACGCGCTGACTCATCTAATCGAGGCTTTTTTGGCGAAGGGCAATAATCCGTTCTGCGATGGCATTGCTCTAGAAGGGCTCTATCTGGTGTCGCGTCATCTAGAGCCTAGCGTACGCTTTGCGCAGCGTTTGGCATCGGGAGAACAGCTCAACGAAACAGAAAAGGCGGCTCATTTACAGGCGCGAGCAGGCATGTTGAACGCTTCGATGATGGGAGCGACGGCCTTTCAAAAGGGGTTAGGCGTCACCCACTCCTGCGCCCATGCCCTTTCAACGGTGTGCAATACGCATCACGGGCTGGCCAACGGTGTGATGCTGCCCGCCGCCATGAGATTCAACCTGGACACAGAGCCCGATAGGTTTTTGCGCCTGGCAAGAATTGTGGATCCGGCTGCTAGCAGCGGCGCGGCACTAATTGAGTGGATCGTGGAGCTATCTGAGGCGATTGGGATGCCGTCATCGCTCGGTGAGCTAGGCGTTTCGGCTGATATAGTCGATCAGCTAGTGGGCGTGGCGATGAAAGATGCCTGTCACCCATTTAATCCCAAGCCCGTGACGGAACAAGATTTCTACGCCATTTATCAAGATGCGCTAGCAGCATGAAGAATCCTATGGCTGACTATATTTCTGTGATTAATCCTGCGACTGAAGATCTGATTAAGGAGATTCCAGCAGATGAGCGCGCGGCGGTATCAGAGAAAGCGGCTAGGGCTAGAAGCGCTCAGCCTGAATGGGCAGCGCGGCCAGTAGAAGAAAGAATTGGGCTACTGAATCGTTTTAAAGACTTACTGATTGAAAATGTAGATACGCTGGCAGCTACTCTAACGGCAGAGACGGGCAAGCCGATTACTCAGTCTAGAAATGAGATTCTAGCAACGCCCGATCGAATCACTTTTTTTATCGAGAACGTGGCTCGCTTGTTAGCCACTAAGTCGGTATACAAAGAATCTGCGCAGGACTCAGACACGCCCCAACTAGAAGAGATGATTGCGTATGAAGCGCTAGGTGTCGTTGCCAATATTTCCGCCTGGAACTATCCCTATTTTGTGGGCACGAATGTATTTGTGCCCGCATTATTAACCGGGAATAGCGTGCTGTATAAGCCTTCGGAAATTGCAACTATGACGGGGCTAGCGATCGCAGATCTTTTCTATCAAGCGGACATTCCCGAAGATGTTTTTATTCCTGTCGTCGGCGCAGGTCAAACAGGGGCCGCTTTGCTACAGGAGAAAATTGACGGCGTGTTCTTTACAGGTTCGTACAATACTGGGCAAAGAATTGCGATCGCAGCCGCACCAAAACTAATCAAAGTGCAGCTAGAGCTAGGTGGTAAAGATCCTGCCTATGTTTGCCACGATGCGGAAGTTGGCAAGGCCGCTGCGAGCCTAGCCGACGGTGCTTTTTACAACAATGGCCAGAGCTGCTGCGCGGTAGAGAGAATTTATGTTCATACCGATGTCTACGACCCTTTTTTAGAGACGTTTCTACAAACGGTGCAGTCGTTCAAACTAGGCGATCCGAATAGCGCTGATACTTACCTAGGGCCGCTCAGCCGACAGCCTCAGCTTGCCGTTGTGACTGAACAGGTGGCCGATGCCGTTAGCAAGGGCGCAAAGCTTCACTGTGGCGGTCAGTCGCTTGATGGACCGGGCTTTTATTTTTCACCAACGGTACTGACTGAGGTGAACCATGACATGATCTTGATGAGAGCGGAGACGTTTGGACCAGCGATTGGCGTACAGCGGGTGCAGAATGATGCAGCGGCGATCGCGCTGATGAACGACACGGATTACGGGCTGACCGCAGCGGTGTATAGCCAAAATCGCGCTCACGCTATCGAGATTTTGCAGCAGGTCAATAGCGGCAGCGCTTACTGGAATTGTTGCGATCGCGTTAGTCCTAGACTGCCTTGGACCGGTCGAGGGCATTCAGGCATTGGCTCGACGCTTTCAGAGGCTGGAATACGGACTTTCCTAAAGCCGAGGGCTTGGCACCTTAGAGTCTAAAGCTGACTCGCAGCGGTCTAGAAAACTTTTTTCAATACTTCTCTAACGAACTCGATTGACTACCTAGGCAGCAACTTCGCCAAATCAGCGCTATCCGTCTCAACCCGAGCTTTGAGGCGATGGGAGGATATCGCTGTATTGGATTTCGGCTGGTATGGAGACGCTGTTTCAGGTTTTGCTGACGGTGCTGATCGAACAAGTGTGAAGGTGATGACTCTGTGATGGATGGTTCCGCATCAGTCGAAAGGGGTTCGCTACCAGTTAGGAAGCGCTGATCGTCGTTTAGGAAGCGTTCATCGTTGGTCTGTAGTAATTGCTTCATGGCCTGCAACGAGTGCTTTGTGACCTGCAATGAGTGCTCTGATGTCTACAGCGATTACTTTATGCCTTTTAGCCACTGCTTTGGGCTCTGCGATGATTACTCTGTACCCTGCAATGACTACTCGGTGCCCTGCAATAATTGCTCGATGCCCTGCGATGAGTGCTCGGCAGTTGGCAATGGCTACTCAATGGTAGGGAACGATGGCTCGGCGGTCGGTGGTGAGTGCTCAGCGGTTGGGAGTGATTTTGTGGCGTCAGTCGGTTGGCTGGGACTGCAAGATTTCTATTGCCCACTGAGTGAGCGGGTGGTCGGAGAGGGTGGATTGTTGGCCTGCTTCGATGACAGCTTTTACCAGGCCGAGGAAGTTGTTAATTCCTGATTGGGTGTTTGGGTGCTGGTCGCCGAGGCGATCGCGCAGAATAGCAATCGCCTGCACATACAGCGGTTCGGCTTCCTCATAGCGCCCTTGACTGTAGTAGAGTCCTGCCAGGTTGTTCAGACTAGTGGCCACATCGGGATGGGCTTCTCCCAATAGCTGACGACTTAGCCCTAGCGCCTGCACATACAGCGGTTCGGCTTCCTCGTAGCGCCCTTGACTTTCGTAGAGTAATGCTAGGTTGTTCAGACTAGTGGCCACATCGGGGTGGGCTTCTCCCAATAGCTGACGACTTAGCCCTAGCGCCTGCACATACAGCGGTTCGGCTTCCTCGTAGCGCCCTTGACTTCTGTAAAGTGCTGCTAGGTTGTTAAGACTAAGAGCAGTGTCGAGATGTCGATCGCCTAGTTCGCTCTTTTTAATCTCTAATGCTCGAACACATAGCCGTTCGGCCTCGGCATACAGTCCCTGCCTATAAAATATAACTACCAGCTTGTCCAGACTGCGGGCAAAGCTTAGCGCGCGCTCCCCTAAAACCTCTCCAGCATCCAAAGTAGCTACAACCTCAGCGTTATTCACTAAATAGAAGTGGTCTAGCAACGTTTTGTATTGGGTTGTCAGCGTCTGGAGCTCTTGGTAGGCACCCACTTCTGCTATTGCCTCTAGCGCCGGTAGCAAATACGTCGCCACTAATGCCACCTCTGAAGCATCCGATTGGCGAGCCGCTTCTAGCTCAGTCAAAAGGCGGCGACTACGCTGACGGGCATCGTCAATATTGCTTTGAGATGAGTGCCTTTCTGTCTGTATCGGTGCCGCCGCAGATGCACCCTCGGCGCTTCGAGTAATCACTTCAGTTAATGACAGCTGTGGATTGAACCATCCGTGCATATCTGGCATTGCATGTAGCGAAGTGTCTAGCAAAACAGGCGTCATCCACCAGATTTGTCGCAGCGGAAACGCAGTCAGCGCCTCTCGATTAAAGTTCAAAATCCTCAGGGAATCTGCTAGAGCTGCCTGCGACTGAAACGCCTTCGCAAATCCAGACACAGACACTACATCCCCAGCCGCCTCACGCTCGCAAACCGCCGTCAGCCGCCTTAACAAAAACTCAACTGCCTCAGCGGCTGTTTGGCTAACGGGCAGGTCAATCTCGATTATGGCAACGCCCTCACCCCTCAACTGCTGCAACAACCGCTCGCGGGAAAACTCCGAAGCATACTCCACTCGTGCTAATCCGCCGCCGTCGCGCCTTGCCCATAGCAACAGCCGCTGACTCACCCCGTCAATCGTATTGGCGCTGCTGGTATCGATTGCGCCCTGCGAATTAGAAGGTGCCACCTAACGCCCCTTCTGGCAAATGCTTTTGACCTACTAAGATATCCACCACTAATGGATGAACGCCAAACCAACGCTGCCCGTTGAACTCTTGCACAGCTCGAGCATTCAGCAAAGAATAGAGAGTTGGATTGGTCATCTGAGCGTCTTTTTCCCCGCTGTAGATTCTCACTAGCAGATCGACCTTGTCCTGATAGGCCACTTCCTGCGGGTCGTACGGACTTTGGCCCAACCGCCGCTCATAGTCGCTGCGTAAGTTCACAATTGCCGCATCCGCATCGACCGCGTCGATCAGCGAGCTGCCTCGAATCGTCGCCCCGTCGGTGGCGTAGTTCACCAGGCTAAACAGATTTCGCAAATTTCCCCCAGAAGCAACAATCAGCCTGGGCAAACACCTAGGCCCGAACAGCGATAGATCCATTCGGGTAGAGAGTGCTTTCTCGATTGCACCTTGGCCCCGCTCGTTGTGCTGATAGGCAGTATCAAACATCGGTGTATCAGGGAGGACAAAGCTTTGATGCCCCGAAAACGGCAGTTGGGCGGCCTTTTCAGAGTAGTAGAGGCTGATGGGTAGAGTGAAGACTAAGTGCGATCGCAGCTCCTGAAAAATATTGGCATAGGCAATAAACAGATCTTCGATCTGCGTACTGGGAATGCCTGCCCGGTCAAAATCTTCTCCTACAAACAGCCACTGCTTCCCGGTCGCCTCTCGCAGCAGCAAATTGCACTCATCCAATAGTCGGTTCGCCAGCTCGATCAGCGTATCTAGACGGGTTATCCGATAGGCCACGACCTCTTGCTTGCGAGCCGAGGCAAACTTAATTTCACCCTTTAGCGTGGCAAACAGTCCTAGAACCTTTTCCCAAAGCGAATCTTTGCTAACGCCTGCTCCGGCCTCTAGCTTTAGGCTTGCCTGCTGAGCCAGTTCGCGAGTTTCTTTTTCAGTGGCAAACCAGTCCCAAATCTCCTGCAAGCGTCTGTCTGAGGGTCGATGATTTGCGCCGCCCTCGCTGATTGGCCGAGCCGTCTGCTTGGCAACCTCCATCATCATCACTAGCAGCACATCTAACGGCTTGAAGCTGCCTGGGTCTAAAACATCTACTGCGCTGAAGCGAATGGGTTGAAACTTTGATGAGATCTGGGTGATTAGCCGTGAGATTTCTGTAGACTTGCCGACGCCGCGATGACCCATCACACAAGCTTTGAAGTGAATGCGATCGTCATAGGCTCGCTGCAAACCTAGCTTTAGCCGCTGCATCCGATCGCCGCCGCGCACGATATTAATTTCTTCGGTATAGAAGGCGGCTAGCTGTTCAGGCGTAAGCAGAGGCTCAGGGCGCAGCACGCGATAAACCCGATCTAGCTGAGTGGCTCTTTCTAGTTGTGGGGCAGCGCGTTGGAACATCACAAATAGGGAAGTAGGTGTATGAAAGGGTGCGATCGCCGATTGGCAGCTTCACGATACCTCTATTTTCACCGCAAACAGCATCAGCAACCGGAATCATCTACCTGGCCAGAGCGCAAACTTACTTTCTTGTACAGTACTGTGGAGTGCGATCGCAGAACGCCAAACGCTTTCGTACAAACGTAAACGCTATAATCACTACAGTATTGAAGATCTGCATGATGACGTTGCATCACTCAAAGCTGACTCGCCTGCTCTAGCGTTGTTTGAAAGTCTGCATCTTTCAACAGACATCGAGACCCACCCCTTCGCCCCTCCCGAGAGGGGATTTGTTCCGGTTGTGAGAACAAAGATTCGCCGATTCCAGATACCTTAAAATCCAGCGCCTGAAGTAGATCCCCTCTTGGGAGGGGTGCCCGCAGGGCGGGGTGGGTCAGCACCCTGCGAGATCAGCCAATGCCAACCTTTCTAATGCGGTCAACAACCCTACTGCCGGACAAACCAGTCAATCAGCTTCCACGCAATACTCAGCTCCCCCGGCACAGGCGGCAGATCATCTTTTGCAAACCAATCCACCGCCTCAATCTCTTCTAGATCCGGCGTCAGCTCGCCTCCTGCATACTCCGCCACAAACCCCACCATCAAAGACTTTGGGAAAGGCCAGGGCTGAGAGCCAAAATAGCGAATGTTCTTCACCTCGATGCCTACTTCCTCACGCACCTCACGCGCTACGGTCTCTTCTAGCGATTCGCCCGGTTCGACAAAGCCTGCCAGCACGCTATACATTCCTGCCCGAAATCGGGGAGCCCGTGCCAGCAGCACCTTGTCTTCTTTGTAGACCAGCATAATCACAGCGGGTGAAAGTCGAGGGTACTGCCGCAGGCCGCAGCTCGAGCAGCGTTTGGCTCTTTCGGTTGGGAGCTGGGTCGTTGGCGTGGCGCAGTGGCCGCAGTACTGATGGGTGCGGTCCCATTCGATGATTTGGACGGCGCGGGCGGCGATCGCAAACACTTCCGCATCCATTTTCTGGTAGAGCGATCGCAAATTGCACCAGCCCAATTCTTCGGGCAGCGGGTCTTCTCTATTCACCTCAGCCGCTGTGCAGGGCACCCCGTCCAAGTATCCTAGAAATTGCGATCGCACTGGCACCACCCCAATCGCCTCAGCACTCACCGCCAAAGGAAGAACAAAACTACCTTCATCAATCAACAGATTCGAGCCACTGCAAAGAAACCACCAACTTTCAGTAGCGGTCTGTTCTTTTATGCTAGTAGCCGCGACAAAGCGATCAGAGATAGCAAATGGATTAGGAGAATACAACAAAACTGCCTAGAGTGTGGAACATTAATCAACAACATTAAATGCGCGCCAGGTCAGACTAATCCGAGGACCGACATCCTTTTGTCTTTTAATCGCATGCACCCAATTGTCTTGTACTTCTGAACTCATATACAGCACCGAACCCGGCGGCAGTAAGAAAGCATGCTGCACTTCTGGATTCGTCTTGCTTCGATAGGTCAGCTTACGCGGATGGCCAACCGACACAATCGCCACTCCGGTTCCCGGCTGCAAGTCTGTTGTATCATCCGCATGAAATCCCATCTTGCTTCTACCCGTCTCATAAAAGTTCAGCAGACAGTTGTTAAATTCGACGCCCAACGTTTGCTTTAGCTTTATCACGACTGGCTTTAGTGCCGGATGCATCGGCACTGCCGGATATCTCATCTGAGCATAGTTGTACGGCACGCCAAAAGAAGCCGTCCGCCTAGCCGCCATACTGCCCTCCCACGGAATCGTCTCGCGCAGCGTATTGAACAGCGTCATCTGGTCAGATAGAAAATCATCGATGATCAGTAATTTGGGCTTGACCATAGAGAGCGTTTGAGAATCGACCCAAGAAAGAACTAAAGAGAAAACAAACACATAGCGAACTTCATTGGTCGCCGTTACTAATCACCCTGATGGGTACCACCCCTCACCCCAGAAATTGCCTAAGTTAGGCCCATCAACCCAGCAGTTAAACACATCAGTCATAAACACAAGTCAAAGGATACAACTTTATGGAATCTCGTAAGCAACAGGCTCTAGACGTTCGGATCGCCGCGGCTAAACTCGCCTATGATCGCCCCCACGCTGAGCAGCAGGCAAACGGTGAAGAGTTTAGCTATCGATTCGACGGAACTGACTCAGAGCGAGGTGGCAAATCTTCGCATCTAGCTAACTACACTAAAGGGCTCCCCCACAACGAAGTCGATGGCCTAATCTGCGATGCAGACGACTATCAGCTCTTTGTTCGGGGAATCGATTCGGGCGATCCGCGAGACTTTCAGGCAACGCCGCTAGGGCCAAAGGGCTCTACGCCGGGTGGCACCATTGAATGGAAATCGGCCTACTCTCAGCAGCATGATGCAGATGTGCGAGCTTGGGAGAGTGCTGGCGCTGGGCTGGCCTTCGATTTAGAAGGGCCAGATGCGCAGTCCGTAGCCTTGCCGCCTGCGCCTACTGTCGATAGCGATGAGCTAGCAGCCGAGGTTGCTGAAGTCTATGAGATGGCGCTGCTGCGCGATATTCCGTTTACTGAGTTCGACACTCGCCCAGAAGTCGCGGCGTCATTAGATAGACTCAACCAACTGAGCTGGTTCAAAAATCAGCAGCTGAATCTCAGTGAGGCTGAACAACAGCGCCGCCGGGGCCAGCAAGAAGTCCGCAATGCTTTTCGTGGCACAACCTTCGGAGATACTACCGGGCCTTACATTTCGCAGTTTTTAACCCGTGGAACGCCAGAGATTGGCTTCAAACACGACAACGTGCTGGACGGTCGCGTTGCCTACGGCGCAATCACGCTCAGGAATAGAGTCCGCGTCGCTGAGCCGAACAAAGACTACATGACTAGCTGGGAATGGTGGCTCGATGTGCAAAATGGCGCAGACCTTCGAGGCACAGAAAGCTACGTCAACCAGGACAATCGCTATCGGTTTATCACCACGCCGCGCGACCTAGCCACCTACGTCCATTACGATGCACTCTACCAGGCTTATCTCAATGCCTGCCTATCAATGCTGTCTATCGGCGTTCCTTTTGATCCCGGTCTGCCGTTCCAATCCGCCGATAGCCTCGATCATCAGCAGGCGTTCGCGCACTTTGGTGGCCCTCACGTGCTGTCTTTAGTCACTGAAGTGGCTACCCGTGCGCTCAAAGCCGTCCGCTATCAAAAGTTTAATGTGCATCGTCGATTGCGCCCCGAGGCGATCGCAGGCCGTATCCACCAGTGGCGCAACACCCAGCCCGCCAACCTAGCCCCCGTCGCCGACCTCAGCACTCGCATCACCGAAACCCTACAGGCCGTCAAAGCCTATAACAAGGGGCAAAACGATCAGTACCTAGCCTCTACCGGTAGCTCAGAATTTGATCGTGACGATGTCTATCTACTGCCAATGGCCTTCGCGGAAGGCTCGCCAATGCACCCTTCGTATGGGGCAGGGCATGCCACAGTAGCAGGCGCGTGCGTCACTGTTCTCAAAGCCTTCTTTGACCACGGCTATGTGCTGCCAGCACCCTACGTAGTGCCAACGACAGACGGCAAACGCCTAGAGGCAATCCCCGATGGAGTGAGCCTGACTGTAGAGGGCGAGCTGAACAAGCTAGCCTCTAATATCTCTATCGGTCGCGACTGGGCGGGAGTTCACTACTTCACCGACTACTACGAGTCAGTTCGGATGGGCGAGCAGATTGCTCTCGGCATTTTGGAAGAGCAAAAGCTGACCTTTGGAGAGAATTTCAGCATGAGTGTTCCTCTATTCGACGGTGGCACTGTCCGTATCTAGCCTGTCCGAGTCTAGCTGGCTCAATGCGCCCAACCAGGCAAATTAGCTAGATTCAGCTGCCTTTGTAAAGACAAGTTGCTAGGGTGGGATGCTACCCTAGCAACTTCGCATAAAATATTCTATATATAGGAATCGAGAATAATAGCCTCCAGATAGTCACTCACATTATCAAAAAGGAGCGAGCCTAATGTCGATATCCCTTGTTGCGTTCTAATTTAAGAGGAAAATACAATCGCTAAAAAACCACTCATCAATCAACAGATCCGTTCCGCGCAGGTTCTTCTGATTGACAATGAAGGTACCAATCGCGGCCTGACCGACACCTCAGAGGCGCTGGCCCTAGCAAAAGCGGCCAAGCTCGACCTTGTAGTGGTCTCACCTGACCAAGATACGCCAGTTGCCAAGATTTTGGACTATGGCAAGCACCAGTATCAAAGCCGCAAGCGCCAAAAGCAAAGCGCGCGTACGTCGGTAAAAGAAGTCAGACTGCGGCCTAACGTGGGTGATTCTGACTATATGGTGCGAATTAACAAGGCGATCGCCTGGCTAGAACGGGGTGATTCGGTTAAGTTTCAAGTGCGCCTAAGGGGTCGCGAACACCAGCACCGCGATCGCGCCACTGACTTACTCAACCGCGTCGTAGAAGACCTATCAAAAGTCAGCAAAGTCCAAACTTTTGACAGACGCTCCTTGATGGTTCAGGTCGTACCTAACTAAACCAAGCGATCCAACAATTTCCATAAGAAAAGACCAGGGCAACCTTTATACCTACGCCCTGGTCTTTTTGTATCGCCTTTTTGTCTTTCCTCATGCCCGATACTCGCCGCGCCGCACCGCCACTGACCTTTATCCCCCCGGTCTACAATCCCTGGGTCATGCGAATTATTCACTGGGCGCTTCCCTTTCTATTACGCGTTCGTATTCGCCCTTGGCTACCGGTTGGTATCAGCCGGATAGAGATCAAGCATGTTGATAGGCTCGTCCAGCTCTACGCAGACCTAGAAGCGGGAAAGGCTCGATTCCTGATGGCGGTGCGTCATGTAGAAGTCGATGATCCGTTGACTGGCCTCTATCTATGCTCGCGGGCTGTGAAGAAAGCGGCCCAGGCCCAGGGCGTTTCGCTGCGGCAGCCTATTCATACGCACTTTTTGTATGAGCGGGGGATGACTATCTGGGCTGGAAAAGGATTGGGGTGGCTGCTATCAAAAATCGGCGGCGTCCCGATTCGGCGGGGTAGACGGCCTGACTGGGTAGGGCTAAAAGCGGCTAGAAAGATCATCACCTCAGGTTCGATGCCGATGGTCGTGGCACCCGAAGGGGCAACTAACGGACATAGTGAGCGACTAGGACCGCTAGAGCCCGGCGTTGCGCAGCTCGGCTTTTGGTGTGCGGAGGATTTGGCGCGCGATCGCCGCCCCGAAAAAGTATTCATCCTTCCTATCGGCATCCAGTACCGCTATGAACGCGCTCACTGGTCAGAACTACAGTCTCTATTAACTAGGCTAGAAAGCGAGAGCGGCCTATCCCAGGCAAACCAGTCAGACCACCCAGCAACGCTAGCACCGACTGCTGACAAAGACTGCTACCTGCGTATTCTTAGGCTTGGCATTTACCTGATGACAACAATGGAAGCCTTCTATTCCAAGTTTTATCAATCATCCAAAGCGCCTAAATCGCTAGCTGAGACGCAATCCTCTGATGTAAAAGAGAATAATACAAAAGAGAAAGCCGAAAAGAAAGTCACAGAAGAGCAAAACGCAAAAGAAGTTTCATCCTTTGATACAACAAAACTACAGCCTGCGGATTACTCCGAGCGGCTACATACTTTACTAGACAGTGCTTTGAAAGTCGCCGAGCAGTTTTTTAGACTGCCTGGCCAAGGCACGTTTGTCGATCGCTGCCGACGGTTAGAAGAAGCGAGCTGGCAGGTGATCTACCGTGAAGATTTACCAGACCTACAGTCGCTTTCATCACTAGAAAGAGGACTAGCAGACTGGGCAGCGCAAGAAGCCAGTTTAAGAGAAATGCATATGCGCGTTGTCGAGAGTTTTGTGGCTGTAGATGGCGAATATCTACAGGAAAAGCCCAGCTTTGAGCGCTGCGCTGAAATGACACTGTTAATGTTTGATCTAGTTGCCAAGCTGAGCCCACACCCAAAATTAAGCTGGTTGCGATCTGGGCGACCTAGACTCGGGAAGCGCTGGGTGAATATGACCGTACAGCCACCTATTTGTGTGAGCGATCGCCTACCGGAATATCAACAGCACAGACGCGCGGGCCGAGTCGCCGTAAATGAGCTGACTGAAGCAATTCGACTCTCTCTAGAAGACACGATTGAGCGGTAGCATGAGCTTAAAACAACGCTCTAGAAGTAGGCTTTAGAGCTGCGTTTAGCATGGTAGGCTTTGGCTACAGCTAGAAATTTCTGAAAAGAAAGCAGGTATGATAGCGAACTTAGTTTTGTTTTTACTGGTGATTGCGCTGAGCTTTGGGCTCGGCTACTTTGCTTTGAGCAGTATATTGGGCCGAAGCGCAGCTAGGCGCAGTCTAATCCATGTTGCACCCGCACTGTTGCTGGGGCTGTTGCTGCCACCGATACTAGCGTTTGCGGGTCGATACGGCCTGGTGATTCTATATGGACTATACGCAGCGGGCGCAATTGTCTGGATGCTGAGCTGGCCTATACGCAAGCGGCAAGCGGGCGAGCTACTGCTGCGCATAGACGCAACTCTACAGAGCAGGCTGCTGCTGTGGCTAGGGCTGTTTCAGATCGGGCTTGCGATCGCGATTACCCTCTCTCGGCTCGATCAGTTTACCGGCAGCTTGGTCACCAGGAGCGGTATTATCGCTGGTATTGTTGAACTTTCTTTTTGGTGGAGCATTGCACTACTGTTCATTCTGCTTGGCTGTAGCAAGTTAGAAATTAGGGAAAACGGACTTTCTTACTTGTTGTCTTGGCAGCCTTGGGAGCGAATTCAAGCTTTTGGCTGGGACGACGATAAGCCCAACACTTTGATTCTCAAAACCTATCCTCGAACTTTCTTATCTCGTCAGTATTTAACGCTCAGCATCCCAGCTAACCAGCAGCAAGCAGTTGATAGCTTACTAGAAGAATATTTGCTAGAAGCCGATTTGGATGCAGAGATGGAAGCGGAGATGGGTAGGAATCCCTCTTGACATAAAATCGATATTACATTGTTGTAATCTTTCAGCTTTCAATCTTTCAATTACATTGTTGTAACTTTCTCAGTTTTAGACACAGTCTTTCTCTCGAAAGGCAGACGTCTCACAACATTTTGTTTGTTTACCTTAAGGTGAACAAACACGTTAAGGATCGTTGACAACAATGATTAACCTAAAGAGAAAGTATGCAGTTGGCTTGCTACTCGCTGCTTCTATGACTGTAGTTGCAGCATGTACCGAAACACCTTCAGAGGTGACTACGCAAGAAGAAGCGACCGAGAACGTCACAACTGAAGAAATCTCTGACGGTGCTGAAGGATTAATTGGCCAGACTGTTTCTGTTCGCGCCGAGGTGGAAGAAGCTGTTGATGATACTTCTTTTTTGACTAGAAGACGATCAGCTCTTTGGTGGTGAAGATGTTCTTGGTAATCAATGCTTCTGGCGAACCGTTTTTGCTGACTGAAGGGGATGATACAGCCAGTTCAGGTCACCGGAGAAGTTCAGCAGCTTGTAATTGCCGACTTTGAAACTGAGTACGGCTTAGATCTAGATCCGACCGTATACGCTGACTACGAAGATCGCCCTGTTATCGTTGCCCAATCTATTGCGCTATCTCCTGAGCCAGGCGATATCACCAGTAATCCCGACATGTACTACAACCAGAGAATTGCTGTTGCAGGCGAGATTGAAGATAGGCTCGACGACAACACATTCACACTAGATGAAGAAGAACTGTTCGGCGGAGATGATTTGTTGGTCATATCCGATATGCCTTCACCTCAGGCGCAGGACGGTGAGAAAGTGACTGTGACTGGCGTTCTGCGTCCCTATGTCAAAGCCGACTTCGAGACTGACTACGACCTCACCTGGGATCTTAGTGTTCAAGAGCAAGTAGAAGCTGAATACACTGAGAAGCCCGTATTTGTAGCTGACGAGGTCTATCCTTCTGCAATGTAGCAGCGAGCGTTCTGCATAGCGTAGCTCAGCTGTAGCGTAGATTAGTTTTGTAGAAAGAGTCGTTGGATGAACTATCTCTAGCGACTCTTTTCTAATGCTAAGACTTACGCGTTGAACAATTGACTGAATCTGTAAACAATCTTCCAACTGTTGGCTACTAAGGTCTCGCACCAGCAAACTGTTCTCTCCACGAATTAGAAAATGAATCAGGTAACTAGGGTCACGACTAACAGAATTGCAGTTGTCTTCGACTTTGATGAAACGCTGACGCCTAGAGATAGCTTCGAGGTTCTGCTAGAGAGCTGCGGATTCGATCCAGAAGAATTTAAGAGTACCCACGTTCAGACATTAGTGGACAAGGGATGGGAAAAGTATCTAGCAAGAGCTTATGCCTTGGTCCAGGCGTCTCAGCAGCGAGAAGAAAAGATTACTCGCGATAAACTGGCCAAAGTCGGTCAGAGCATTCAGCTATACAAAGAAACTGACAAACTTTTTGAGCGGCTACAGCAAAGAATCCATAGCATCAACGATGAAATTGAGCTTGAGTTTTACTTGATTTCGGGTGGCTTCGTCGATATTCCTCGCAATACGCCGCTTGCTAAAGACTTTAGACGAATGTGGGGCTGTGAACTTCACTACGACGAGACTGGCGCAGTCGACTTTATCAGCAGGCAGATGACACACACCGAGAAGACGCGCTATCTGTACTATCTCTCTAAGGGAATCAAAGAATCTGATAACGAGAAAGATTTGATATACAACTATGCTAGTCTGTCGCAGTCGGACCTATACATTCCGCTCAAACAGGTAGTGTACGTAGGTGATGGCGCTTCTGATGTGCCTTGCTTCGATGCTGTCAAAGATTACGGCGGTATGTCTATTGGCATCTATCCAGAAGGCGGCAGCGCGAAGGATTGGGAATATATGGAAAGCATCAGTCAAACTCAAAGACTTTCTAATCTGGTATCCGCCGGATTTGAGGAAGATTCTGAGCTATTACAGTCCCTCTACCTTTGCGTTGAGTGCATTGCTAAGCAAATTCAACTGCAACAGCTTAGAGAGAAAGGTAAATAGCTCAGTTGAAGCCAGCGACTACGCCTTTTGCCAGTCTAGCTTTCGAGCGTAAATAGCGTCATCTCTGGAGGGCAAAATATGCGGACTGGAATGATGCTCATGCCGATGCCGATATTCACATACAGGTTGTTGCCTGCTTTGCCATAGCCCCTTGCCCAGCCATCGGCGTATACTTTGTCCTTTTGGGTGAACCGCAGCCAGGACCACTGGGGTGAGTTCGGCAGGCGAATTTGACCGCCGTGGGTATGCCCTGCTACCGCCAGCGGCGCTGTGCTTGCTGGAAACAGCTCAAAGCTATCGGGATTATGCATCATCGCGATTTGAGGACTGCCTTCAGGAATATCTGATAGCGCTGCTGCTGCATCGTCTTTGTTTGCCCAAAGTGAACCGACGGCGGCTAGGTAGAGAGAGTCGCCGCTATCGGGTATCTGCATAGCAACGGACTCATTTTCTAGCACAGTAATTCCAGCTTGTTCTAATGCGGTTGCTAGGTCGCTCGCTAGCTGCTCGTCTGGATCGGCTGTCTTGCTGTCCATCCCGTAGTCGTGGTTGCCTAGAACGGCGTAGGTCGGAATGCCTGCTTCTACTAGCGGCCTGACGATGCTGACAGCTGTTTCGATCTCTTCGGTAGGGTCAGGACCAGCGTGATAGATGAAGTCTCCGCTAATCAATACGGCAGCAGGATTAGCTTCGATCATTTGCTCCACGCTACGACGCGCCGTCCCAGAATTATCTCCCCATAGGCCAATTTGAAAGTCTGATAGCTGACCAATTTGTTTCCCTTCCCAACTCGCTGGAAGGTTGGGAATCTGAGCGACTTCCTCTTCTCTATTCAGGAATCGAGGCTCGATGAAGCCCCAAGCTGCGAGTAGAGCGACAGCGCTTGTTAGCGCGATCGCACTATATTTCAATTTCTTAAACATGACCTTCTAATGTGGCGTCTTACACGGCGTGGACAAAGAGAAAGCAACACATAGTCTCTACCGTGTGTTTTTTAACTTCTCACATTCTTTGATTTGTAGGATCGCTCTACAGATTGATTTTCTATGGCAGGCCAAAGCTGGCTACGCGCACTACTAAATTCCCGGTCTGAGGGTCGTGTTCAAATACAAATCCTCCCTGTTTTCGCTCATTTCCAGACAAAAAATCGAACTGTTGCTCTCCGGTTTCTTCGTCCCCGTCAGACAGGTTCAGCTCTGCGATTACCTGTACTGTTCTAGCAATCCGTCCGCCTGTGTTTTTTAGCGTAAATGGCACATAGTACTGCCCCTCTATAAGCTGAGTGGTTTCGCTAACTTCAACTTGAAAAGCAGGCGGCAGGTTTTTGCTAATCTGCCAATCGTATAGAACTAGCCCCACCACGAGCAGCAGCACTAGCGATGAAACTGTTAGGGTGATCCATTCAGCGAGCGATCGCACGACCGCTTTCTCTGCTGCTACTTCTGATATTGCTTCTGGGGCCTTTTCTACCGTTGGCATTTTTACCTCATCTGAGCTTTCTATCATGCCAGAATGCGACCCGCCGCGCCGCCTACTGATGCAGGCAATCCTAAGACGATGATATTCCCTAGCCACTCCTGCCAAGGGTCATTGCCGCTGAGCTGCTGAAAGAAAACCAGCATCAGCGTTGAAGCAGCAAGCACCACAATGTACGCCAGCAGGGTTTCTGTAACTGGGCTGAGCAGCAGCCCTCTTTGAGTGCGTTCAGTCCGGTCTGTAAAGCCTGAAGCAAACACGATGATGTACGAAATCATCAGAGATGCGCCCATCACTACCAGAAGCCACCAGGGCGGCATACCAGCCGCAATAATAGCGATCTCCTCAGTTGGTGCAATGCTAAAGGCAATCACAATCGCACCGATTAGTGTGACATCGATGTCGACTAGCGTATTGCCAAGGGCGCTGCCTACTGATTTTTGCATCGTATTGCGCAGGTTAAGCGAAAGCCCTAATTCGGCATCGAGCGTACGCCGCTGCTGGGGTTTACGACGCTCTAGGGTAGATCTCGCTAGGGTTACGCCTAGGGAAAAAGGAACGCCTTCAAAGATCAGCTTGCCTAGTGCTTCTGAAAGGGGCGTTTCTAACGTGATTCGGCGTAGCAGAAGCAGTGCGATCGCCGCACAGATCAGCCCAATTCCCAACGCTTCTATGCTCTCTAGCACAGTTTCTAGAGGCTTAATCGACAGCGATCGCCGAAAGCCCTCAATTTGCGTGAGCAGCAGCACCACTACAAAAGTCGCCGCCTGCACTATCAGCAGTCGCAGTGCGTTTGTCGATGAGCCAATCGCCCAGACCTCAACCGTATAAAGCAGCGGAATGCCAAACAAAAAGCTTCCCGCTGCTCCTCGCATAATCGCCTGTAGCTCGGCTACCCACATAAAAGCTTTTTGATAAGTCAACCCAATCAATTTTTATTGTACTTTTATAACGGATTTTGTTAATACTACCGGCTCAGTTGACGAAGGTTAATACCAGCTTCTGATGGGATGACCTAGTTTGGGGGTAGATTAAATCAGAAGCGACAAATTTAATTGATGCGATTGAGCCACTATCTACCGCTTAGCCTTCTACACTGAATAGTCTCGAACTGCTGAGGAGTATGTACTGTCATCCAAGCGTCTGTCTAAAGGCAGCGCTTAGTCACAAAGGGGGTCATTATGGCCATCGTGTGCCCAAACAGAAAGCCAGAGAAAAAACCAGAGAAAAAGCCAGAGAAAAAGCCCAAGCAGAGAGGCGCTCGAACTCAAACCGGACGGTTAGCCACAGGTCTTTCTAGTCTGCTTTGTGGCCTAGTCACCGTTGGCTGTACGCCAGCGGGTCTAGTCGAGCAGGGGATTGAACGAGCCCTGCCTAAATACGTCGGCCCAGCCGAACGCTATGACGTAGAAATTGACGGATTCGATGCCAGATTAGGTAGCGCTGATAGCGTGATCGCCGTTGGCGAGAGAGTTCGACCGGACGGTGCTCCCGTGATTGAACGGCTCTCTTTAAATCTGACAGGCGTCGTCTACGACAAGCAGGCAGAGCAGCTTTCTCAGGTTGAAAATGCCAGACTCACCGCCGTTGTTAAAACGCCCGATCTATCAGATTTTCTAGAAACTTATCGCAACGTCAAAGAAGCTGAGGTAATGCTGAAGTCACCGGATAGAGCTACGCTCAGCATTCGGCCCCAGATCGATCAGTTTGCTCTGCCGTCGGGCATCACGGTTGATGTCAGCGGTCAGCTAGTCGGGGACGAGACGCAGCTTCGCTTTGAGGTCGATCAGGTCAGCGCGGCGGGGATTGATGTCAGTGCGATCGCCGCTCGCCGTCTCTCCGATGCGATCAATCCGCTAGCCGATCTCAAGAATTTACCCATCGAAGTAGAGATTGTCTCTGTTGTTGCCGCGGGCGAAAGCATTGGTATGGAAGTTGTCGGCGATCCAAGCAGCTTTTCTCCTTAGGATCTTTTTCTGGTATAGCAAAGCGCGGATGCATTCGCACTTTGCTATGGCACTTTGCGTTATGGAATAAGGGGTGTAGCCTTTCGTGTTGTAGCAAGCAAAGTGCGGAAAGCTATATTTAGGGAGTAGCTGATAAATAACGCCCCTACGGGATACCGATGCACTCAGTTTCTCGATTCAGTATCTACCTATATGCATCTGCTTATCTGTATCTATGTATAGAAGACAACAATCCGTATATCACTTAACTTAGTTTGATTCTGCTAGCGCTCTATCAAACTGCTGGGTTAACTTATTACGGTTGTTATGTTTGAGAATATCTATTTAATTTTCAACCCCGTTTCTGGACAGGGCGATCCAGAGGCTGACCTGGCACTGATCCGAGGCGAGATAGAACCTACGACTTCGTTGACTGTTCTAGAAACAGAAGAAGACAAGCCTGCCAAAGAACTCGCTCAGCTAGCTGTGGATAAAGGCGCAGACTGTGTAATTGCTTCGGGCGGAGACGGCACTGTCTCTGCGGTAGCCGGTGAGCTAGTAGGAACGGATGTGACTCTAGGCATCATGCCAAGAGGGACTGCCAATGCGATCGCTGCTGCCTTTGGCATTTCTAATAACCTCAGTGAAGCTTGCCAAACGATTCTTTCGGGCAATCCTCACAAAATTGACGTTGCCAAGTGCAACAACAAGCCGCTGATTCTGCTAGCAGGAATTGGCCTAGAAGCAGACGTCATCGCCCAGGCTAATCGCCAGCTCAAAAACAAAATTGGTAGCGCTGCTTATATTCTCTCTGCCTTTCGCCAGGTGCAAGAGCTAGACACGTTCAAGGTGACGATGGAAACGCCTAACCGGATTATTTCGGTTAGAGCCTCCGGCATCACCGTGGCCAACGTCGCTCCGGCGACTTCGGTTCTAGCCCAGGGGTCGTCTGGCGTCGTGCCCTACGACGGCCTGCTAGATGTCACTATCTTTGCCCCAGAAGGGACCGGTGGGGCGATTGCCGCTTCCTACAATCTTTTCCAGACCGCTATCAACAAGCGCTCTACCAAAAGAGAAGACGTTGGCTACTTCCGCTGTAGCTCCATAAAAATTACAGCAGAGCCAGAACAGGAGGTTGTTCTAGATGGTGAGATGATTGGCTCTACGCCCTTAGACATTCGCTGCATTCCAGCAGGGCTGACGCTGATGACCCCTGCCAATGGCAACTTTGACCCTCTCGAGAAGCTAGAGGGCTTGCCAGAGCTGGAGATTCAACACAAGCCCGTCAGCTAAAAAGGCGGCTCATTCAAGCTGACAGCTAGTCAATCTATCCGGCTGAGTTTTCTTGAACGTGTGCCTCACGTTTTGAGCACCTTCTTGTATCAGGTCTTCCACATAGCCTGTCTGCATAAACTCTGCTTCCTTTTTACTGTCAAACGGACCGAAGTAATAGGTACACTCTGGCGCTTGGGTTTGAACTTCCACCCACCAGGGTTGTCTGCTGTTAAGAATCGCATCGGAAAGCCGCTTTAGTACATTCATATTGATCCGCTTGTGAAGTTTCTTGTCCGTAGCTTTGCTTGAGTGCCCGATTCTACGGTCGAAGTCGACAGAATCAGACCGCCTAAAAATGAAGCTGTAAGAATTGTGGCGATTAGTTGTGAAGAAAACATGAAGTACGGCAACATATATCCATACAAAGCAACTAATTAGCAAAGTTTCTTAAATAGATTCGATGTGAAAAATCATCTGACTATTTAGCTAGCTAGGCTCTATTAGCTTTCTTAGTAAGCTTTTCTTCTGGGCTTTGCCATGAAGATCATGATTGTGGAGACAGGCGAACAGACTGCCACTCTCCTTCAGAATTTACTTTCTCAGTGCGCTTTTCAAATAGAGACAGCAGCGGATAGAAACTTGGCGTGGCAGAAATTAACCGCTGCTCACTACGATCTAGTTGTGGTGAGCGATTCGCTGCCGCGTCAGGAGATAGTAAGCCTCTGTCAGCAGCTACGTACGAGCAACCGTCCAACGCCAGTGCTATTGGTTGTATCAGCAGCTCACAACGAGTCTAGTCTGATAGCAATTGAAGCAGGTGCGGATGACTTTTTTACGCTCTCTGACAGTTGGCCAGCCGATAGAGGAGGCGCTATTAGCGCGGATTAGCTTTCTGTTGCGTCGTGCTGAAACCTTAGATGACCACGCTAGCAGTCTCGTTCAGCTACAGGGGATGAGTGCAGCTTTGGGCTATGCGGTCGAAGGCATTTCGCGACTAGATCCACAAGGCTGCTATCTGTTCGTCAATGATGCCTATGCGCGAATGGTGGGATGTGCTCCAACAGAGATGACCGGGAAAAACTGGCAAACAACGGTTCATCCAGAAGATATTGAACTGGCGATCGCAGCCTACCAGCAGATGCTAGAGGTTGGAAAAGTAGAGCTAGAGATTAGAGGACTAAGAAAAGACGGCACTACATTCGATAAATCGCTGGTGATGGTAGCCGCTTATGACGAGCAGCAGTTTACCGGCCACTACTGCTTTATGAAAGATGTGAGCGACCAAAGACGAACGGCGGCCCAGCTTCAACAGCAGCTAGAGAGGGAACGTTTGCTAGCCGAGATTACAGACTCAATTCGACGAACGCTAGATCTCGATCAGATCTTAGATACGGCTGTCACTCAAGTTCGCCGTCTTTTGCAAACAGATCGGGTGATTGTTTTTCGGTTCTTTCCCAGTTGGCAAGGGGTGGTCGAGGCGGAGTCTGTAGCAGAGGGATGGACCAAAACTCGGGGCATGCGGATCGAAGATTCCTGCTTCAACGAGCTCTATGCTCAGACCTATCGAGAAGGCCGAATCAGCAAAATAGCTAATATCGATACAGCCGATATAGACCCTTGCCACGTTGGACTTTTGAAACCGCTTCAGGTGAAAGCGAACCTAGTTGTCCCGATTCTGCAAGGGCCTAAGCTGTGGGGACTACTCATTGCTCACCACTGCCGTAGCCCTAGGCAGTGGGAACCGGAAAATACCCAGCTATTGCAACAGGCAGCAACCCAGATGGGTATTGCCATTCATCAAGCAGAGCTGTATCGCCAGACTCGAGAACAGGCCGCGCTGATTGACATCGCGACCGATGCTATTTTTGTTCGAAATCTGAGGGGCAAGATTGTGCTGTGGAGTCAAGGAGCCGAAAGGCTCTATGGCTGGCGCAAAGAGGAAGCCATTGGCAAAACGGCGCAGCAGCTACTAAAAAAGAGAAGTGAGTTAGATATAAACACTATTATCCGTACCACTTTGGAACAGGGCTTTTGGCAAGGAGAGATGACCCAGACCACCAAAGCCGGAAAAGATATTCTAGTCGCTAGTCGCTGGACATTGGTTAAAGATAGCGCTGGACGTCCTCAATCTCTGCTGGAGGTAAACACCGATATCACTGAGAAAAAACAGCTCGAAGCTCAGTTTTATCAGGCGCAGCGATTAGAGAGTATTGGGCGGCTTGCCAGCGGTATTGCTCACGATCTCAACAACATTTTGACGCCGATTCTAGGCATTGCTCAGCTCTTGCGCATCACTCAGAAGGATGCCGACGCAGCGACCCATGAGCATATAGATATCCTAGAACAGAGCGCTCGGCGAGGCGCTAGCATGGTCCGGCAAATTCTCACATTTGCTCAGGGCAACCCCGGCAACAAAACGGCCGTTGACATCTTCGATCTGTTGCAAGAAGTCCTTGATGTTGTTCGTCAGGGCATTCCTAGCACTATAGAGATAATGCTGGTACCCGAGAGCCAGCACTCACATCAAAGTCTAAAACAGCCAGATCTAGAACAGCTAGACAAAACTGTTTCTGCTGACGCTACTCACCTGCACCAGGTGTTCATGAATCTCTGTATTAACGCCTTCGATGCGATGCCCAAGGGCGGCGTTCTAACCATCTCTGTAGAGAATGAGGATTTGGATCAGGCGGCAGTTAGTCAATATCCGTATGTATCAGCTGGTCGCTATGTTGTAGTGACTGTGGCCGATACCGGCGTAGGTATTGAACCGGAAATATGCGATCGCATATTCGAGCCTTTCTTCAGCACTAAATCTCCCGATAAAGGCACAGGCTTAGGACTAGCTACCGTCTTGGGCATTGTTCAAAGCGCTGGTGGATTTCTTCGAGTAGCTAGCAAGATCAATCAAGGCACCCAGATCAAAGTGTTCCTGCCGGTAGCTCTATGAAACCTCAAGCAGCTCAGACTGTTGGACTACCGAACGGAATCTGTCTACGGCAGCGATCGCAGTAGATGGAGCCGCGTGAATTCGGGGCTCGCTGAGCTGACATACGCAGAGGTCAGGTAAGGCTGGTAGGACTTATCTTCTAGCAGATGCACTTTTCCTTGCGCGATCGCCAAGTCAACCGTCAGCTTAAAAAGCGCTCTTTCGGACTGATCAAACTGGCTCACAGCGTCACTCTGTGGGCGGGTAAAATTCAGTATGAATCGGCTCATCTCTGGCGTATGTGCTGTGTTTTCAGCCAGGTAAAAATACTTGTGAGCGGTCTCTAGCCATCGAAAGGCGTGCATCTGCTCTAATACAATAGGAGACATCATATCGCGAGCGCCCCCCATGATGACAACTGGCGCATCGATTCGGCTCATACCCTGCGCTCCAAACAGATTAGTCAGCGGTGCCAGGGCAATTACTAGCGCAACTCGCTCATCTTTCAAGCTACCGTCTGTAAGCTGTTGAATAGTCTTCGGAACAGCTGCTAGCTCTAGCGCTCGGCACTGAATCAACAGAGCCATATTTACTCTGCTCGGCGTTAATTCTGTTGTTGGATCGCACTGGGACCGCAATCGTTCAATATCTACAGTCGCCCCCGCAGCGGCCAGCGCCGTATATCCGCCTAGTGAATGGCCAACCACGCCGACGCGCTCTAGCTGTAGGCGTCCCTGAAACTCAGCACTGTTTTTCTGTTCTAGCGTATCTAGCAAGAACGTGATATCCAGCGGTCGATTGACAAACGCCATCGCCTCAAAGGACTCTCTTGTCAAACCGCCAGATAGATTCTCTCTATAGTCTCTGTTGCTGCCGACATGCTCTAGCACAGCCACCGCAAACCCATTAGCGGCTAAATGCTGAGATAGCTCGACTGTATCAGATAGATGACGACTATCCCCATAGCCATGCGAAATCACCATGACTGGAATCGGCTGGGCTGAGCCCTTCTCAGACAGCACCTGCCAGCGATTAGGTAGGTACAAATCCGCTGAGTAAGTGCGATCGCGACTAGAATCTTCCAGGATCAGAGTTTGTTTTACCGCCGCGGACTGAGTCTTATCAAAGAGAACAGGCAAATTGTCATAGTCGATAGAAGACTTTAAGACTGCGGCGGCCTCGGACTGTGCGATCGCCTCGCTCACTAGTTGAGCAGTGACTTGCCTATTCTCACGGATACTTCGAGTTAGCGCTATGATCTTCGGCAGATTTAGTCGCACCGCTTCGGACGGATAGAAGCGGATGACGTTCATCACCGAGAGTCCCGCCGGATCGGCAGCGGCTAGCACTAGCGCCCCCCGAAGCGCCTGATGTCCGCTTTGACGTCCCTGCGTTTGGACGATTGTTCCTAGCGTCTCTAGAATTAACTTTCCGGTTGGTGCCTGTAGCCACTGAGAGAGGACAAAAGGGTCGCTGAACTGTCCAAGCGTACTCGTAGCCGTAGTCGACAAAGGCGTTGCGAGAAACTGTTGTAGTTCTTGATGACTAAAAGCTGACATTTTGTCTATGTAAGGCGCTAGCTCATCGTCAACGGTGCCCTTCTCTACCAGCGCTTCTAGAGAAGCGACAGGCACTGATCGACTTAGGTAGCCATAGTCAAAATATATCCTTTCGGCAGAGAATGCTGGCATCGCTGCGGCTACAGTAGAAAAAAGAGCAGTTGACCCTACCTGTAGCAATCGCTGAATAAAGCTTGAGCTGTTGTTGAAACGCATGATCAATCAGGTTTCCTAGAAGAAAACCATTTAAAGCTTTCTTAGAAACTTCAAAAGAGATTTAAAACAAGACCTACCGCTGGGACGATCAGCAGGCGCAATTAATTAGGGAGACAATTAGGCGAGTGACTGATTTTACTGAGAGAACGCTAGCGATTCTCTTCGATCGAATCAGTATGGTAAAAGCTCTGACAGTTGCTGTCTTCAGTAGGATCTGCTACTTCTGCAAGCCTGCATCTATCAACAAGTAATATCTCCAAGTAGAGTCTCTCTTTTTGTTTCTCTCTTTACTTCGGATACTGCGGAGGTTGGCATAACTTAGCGCAGACACAAACTGTCTCTACGTATCGCTTGGCGAACTACGCCCTACATCTATACCGCATCATTAAGTTTTGTAAAAGCTGCGGAAGCTGCCTGTGACTTCCCCCAAACTCTGACGTTCTTCGGCTTTCAAGCGCTGCTGGCATCGTTCAATCAGGGGGCTATCTACGGCAATATTTATCCCCACAAAATCCTCATATTTGTGTCGTAGGTTGAGTCCGTCAGCACGAATAATACATCTCTATCCAAGTTCCTTTTCAATCACATTCTTAATACATCTCTATAGCTCGTCTAGCTACCGGCTAAATTTTGCTCAGTCCATGAGCATTAGTCGGTAGCTAGACGAGTCTCTATTGAATTAGAGAAAGATCGAAAAAGGCCAGGAAGTTTTAGATGGAGACACCACCAACAGATCTTAGATGAACCCTTTTAGATGAAATTTTTACTGGTGGAGGACGACAGGACTTTGGCAGGCGCTATAGAGCAGCTTTTGCTAACACACCACTATGTAATGGATCTAGCAACAGACGGTATCGAAGGTCTAGACATGGCCGATGTTTTTTCCTATGACCTGATTTTGATGGACTGGATGCTGCCCAAGCTAGACGGTATTCACCTTTGTCAGCAGCTTAGAGAGAAAGGAAACGACACGCCTATCATCCTTTTAACAGCTCGCGATGCCAGCACTGATAGAGTGGCCGGTTTAGATGCTGGAGCCGACGATTATTTAATCAAGCCATTTGAATTTGAAGAATTACTCGCTCGCATCCGGGCGCTATTGCGCCGAGCCGAAGGCATTGTCTCTCCGATCTTGCAATGGGGCGATTTGCAGCTCGATCCACGCAGCAGCAAGGTCAGCCATAGGAACAATCCAATTGCGCTTACGCCCAAAGAATATGCACTGCTAGAGCTACTTTTGCGCAATCCTAGTCGCATCTTTAGTCTAGATAGTCTTTTGGATAAGGTCTGGCCGTTTGAGGACGCGCCCAGCGTTGCTTCTGTACGCACTCACATTAAGGGCCTTCGTCAAAAGCTAAAGAAGGCAAGCGTGCCAGACATTATTTCGACGGTGTACGGTTTGGGCTATCGGCTCAAAGCGACCCAACCCCCAGATGCTTTGACAACACAGCCTGGTGATACAACCAACGATACCGATACAGATCCAAAGGTTCACGCGGCGCAGAACGGTGAGCTCAATCTGACTTCGCTCTGGCAAAGCGTTCAAAAGAGCTATATCCAAAGGGTTGCGGACGCTGCCAATCTATTAGATAAGTTGCAGCCAGGAGAAATAGACCCTGACATTCGACAGCAGATCTTATCTGAAGCCCATGCACTTGCCGGTTCGTTAGGAAGCTTTGGATTTAAGGGCGTTTCAGCAAACTGGCGAAAAATAGAGGAAATTCTAAGTACCCATAATAGTTTGAATGCAGACTTGATTAGTCAAATGGATCGGCTAGTAAGAACGATCAGCCAGTCCCTGACGCTAGGTAATGCACCTAACTTGCAAACGTCCCCTACCGCTCAGACGCTTTCTCCTAAAACCTTTTTTCCAATACCGTCCGCTACGATATCGGCAGAATTATCGCCAGAACAGCTACTTCAGCTATTGATTGTTGACACTAGTACTGAAGCAAACCGCACTGAAGCAAGCCGTACTGGTAAAAACTATACTTCCTCAACTACGCAGGTAGATAATTCTCGCGCAGTCTGGCTGTCAACCTGTGAAGCGATCGCCAGTCGCTATCATACGCAAGTTGTCATTGCGACTAGCCTCGCCCAAGCGAAAGAATTACTCTTCCCTGATGAAGCAGCAACCCCGCTGATTCAACCAACGCCTCATGTTGTTCTCTTCAACTTTGGCAACTCTGCTGAGCTACCTGATAACCACAGCGCTGAGTTTGAGCTATTAGCGAAGCTACAGGCAATGCGATCGCCACTACCAGTCATAATATTGACCGCCGCGACCAGCTTTGATAATAGAGTAAGAATCGCTAGGCTAGGCGTCGAAAGGCTACTACAAATGCCAGTAGCGCCTGCTGAAATTCTAGAGACGGCCATACAGGTTGTACAAAAAAGTGCACCGCCTGCGGCCAAGCTACTAGTGGTTGATGACGATCCTGCTATACTTTCGCTTTTACAACGGTTGCTACAGCCTTGGGGCTTTCAGCTACAGCTACTGAACGATCCGCAGCAGTTTTGGCAAACGCTAGAAGCTACCGAACCCGACTTAGTGCTACTAGATATAGAGATGTCTAGCTTAAGCGGCTTCGACCTATGCCGGGTGCTGCGGAATGCGACTCGTTGGTACGAGCTGCCTGTATTGTTTATGTCAGCCCACACCGATACGCAGACTATCCAGAAGGTGTTCGCAGCCGGTGCAGACGACTATATTCGTAAGCCAATTATGGCACCTGAGCTAGTAGCACGGCTGCTAGGTTGGATAGAGCGATCGCGCGCTCGGCGGCTTAGAGCAGAAGTCGACAGTCTCACAGGCGTCAACAATCGCAAGAAATCCACTCAGTCACTCAACCAGCTTTTGAGGCTAGCCCAGCGACAGAAACAACCTCTGTGCTTTGTCCTAATCGATCTTGACCATTTCAAACAGATCAACGACTGCTACGGACACCCAGTCGGAGACTGCGTGCTTGAACGCTTTGGAGCCTGTCTACGCAAGGCGTTTCGCGGTGAAGACGTCGTAGGGCGCTGGGGGGGAGAAGAATTTGTAGTAGGTCTGTATGGCATGAATGCCTCAGAAGGGACGCAACGGCTGCGTCAGCTATCGCAAACTTGGCAAGAAGAAATGCTAGAAATCTGCGCGGAAATGTTTCTCGACAGCGGACAGAAAAATGGAAACAATAGCAGCTTTAAAGGCACTTTCTCAGCAGGTGTGGCAGCCTATCCAGCTAATGCCGATAGCATCCAAAGTCTGTATACGGTTGCTGATAAAGCCCTGTATGAGGCTAAAAAATCAGGGCGTAATCAAGTAAGACTTGCTTCGGCCAAGGAGAAATAGAAGCTGAATTATTGTATCCAGGCTCATCTATTTAGAGAAAAGTGTGGATGAGGAGTTAGCGAGTTACTTGGTTATAGATTCTGGTGCAACTCCACGAAAGCTGTAGCACGGTGTAGGATCTTGTTAGAGACAGGTTAGAAAGCTGCTGCTGTCGTTTGATCCTGCTAGCCGGATGAAAATAAGATGGACACCTCACTTTTTTCGGACAAGAAAGTCTCAGCCAAACAGAGCCAGGGCGATCGCCCAAAGACTCGACAGCTTCTGATCATAGATGATGAAGAAGCAATTCGACTGATCTTAAAGGCATCGCTAGAGCTATCGACCCGGTGGAGAATTCTGACCGCTGCTTCTGGCGAAGAAGGCATGGTAATGGCACAAGCCGAGCAGCCCGACGCAATTCTACTAGACGTGATGATGCCTCAGCTAGACGGCATCACGCTGTTTCATCAGCTAAAGGCTCAGGCAATGACCCGGCGTATCCCAGTTATTTTTCTAACCGCTCAAGCTAGAGCAGAAGAGCGTCAGATATTAGAAGAACTTGGCACAGGTATGATTATGAAGCCATTCGAACCAAAATCAGTTGTAGCCCAAGTGCGATCGCTGCTAGGCTGGGCCCAGGATTAAACCAGAACGAGCCGGAATTTCTAGCATGGCAGTGCGATCGCCTAACCACTCCACACCGCCTTCGCCGTAGAGCACTTTGCCACTATCTCCCGCCATATCAGCTAGTCGCACCTGCACAGAGACCTCGCCAGTATTGACGGCTACTACAATCATCTCTTTCTCTAGAATCCTAGAAAAAACATAGCACTCTCCTTCTGCTGCTAGAGTCTGATATCTCCCTGTTCTCAATGCAGGATGAGCATGCCTGAGCGCAATCAAAGACTTGTGCGCTGCTAGGACGGTTTGATTCCACTGTTCTTCTTTTGGAAAGACCCGGCGGCAGTCTGGATCTAGCTTGCCAGGTAGCCCTACCTCATCGCCATAGTAGATGCTAGGCGCACCTGGAAAAGTCATCAACAACAGCGTTGCTAGCAAAAAGCTATTGATATCTTCACTAGCAACGCTCAGAGCTCTAGCAATATCATGACTAGAGAGTAAATTCAGCTGAGTTTGTTGAATCTCCCAATCGTATAGATTCAACAATGCTTCAATTTTTTCTGCGTAGCCTTTTGCATCTAAGGCTGGATAAGGATCATAAGAGACGCTTTCGACCAGGGGCATTGAGACTTTATCTTTGGCGGTAAATGCGATCGCAGGCCCGGTAAATAGATAGTTCATCACCCCGTCAAACTGATCGCCCTGTAGCCATTCGCTCGCATCGGTCCACACTTCGCCGACGATATACGCCTCTGGATTAATCGCCTTCACCCGCGAGCGAAATTCCACCCAAAAGCCTTCTGTTTTTACATCAAAAGGAACGTCTAGCCGCCAGCCGTCTATGCCTTGCTCAATCCAGTATTCGCCAATTCGCATAATATATTCTCTAGCCTGCGGATTGTCGTGGTTAAACTCTGGCAGAGCCCGGTTGTCCCACCAGCCCTCATAGTTTGCAGGCTTGTCGCCATCGTAGGCAGAAAGCGGCCAGCCCTCAATCCGAAACCAGTCTACCCAGGGGGAATGAGGACCATTTTCTAGAATGTCATTAAAGTAGAAAAAGCCTCGGCTAGCGTGATTGAAAACGCCGTCTAGTACGACTTTGAGATTGCGATCGTGAGCGGCATTAAGCAGATCAAAGAAAGCTTCGTTGCCACCGAGCAGCGGATCAATTTGGTAGTAGTCGTGAGTATGATAGCGATGGTTGCTAGCAGATTGAAAGATCGGAGTGAAGTAAATGGCAGTCACGCCAAGACTTTGAATATAGTCTAGCTGCTCCGCAACTCCCCAAAGATCGCCGCCCTTGTAGCCCTGAATAGTCGGCGCGCTATCCCACTCTTCTAGCGGAACTTGCATAGTCGGCGGCAGGTCGGTGCGGCTAGTGCGAGCAAAGCGATCGGGGAAGATCTGGTAGAAGACAGCGTGTTTTACCCAGTCTGGCGTTTGAATTGACATTTTATCTTTGAAGTCGAGTGTTCTGGAGTTAGCTTAAAGGATTCTGCTAATCTTATGATTTTGTCTCGTGTTCTATAACTCTCATAAGAGCTATCTTCAAATCTTGCGCCAATCTCTATAAGCCTCGTCAGGCAGCACACTCTTGATCCCGCCCTAATACCGGCACGTAGAGTCTATGAGACAAAAGAGCTATCAGCAATACGTTGTCGGCGTGATGACTATGGATGTAGAGGGAAAAGACTCTGAACGCTTTTTAGGCTATGTGACTAAAGCCGTCGGTGCTTTCGAGCTAACGCTCAACGAATTGCTAGGCGTTCGGGTAGCTGCATTCTCTTTTGAGGGGCCGCACCTGATGCCGTCTGCGGGTGCCTACGCCCCACTCGATTTTTTGCATATTGGCATGACTGAAAAGATCGAGCGGAATGTGCATTTTCTATTAATCGTGACTGAAGTTGATTTATCAGCAACCGCGTTTGGTTCTACGCTAGCTCTACCTAGTCAGCTCACCAACGTAGGTATCATCTCGACTAAGCGTCTCAATCCTACGTTTTGGGGAAATTCAGAAGACAGAGCGCTGACTGTTCAACGTTTGGAGACGCTACTGCTGCATACGTTTGGTCGTCTGCTAAATCTTTCTTATTCTGAGCATCGGCAAAATATTATGTATGACTTTGCCAATGTAGAAGATCTTGTCAGCATGGCCCATTCAACCGATAGGCAGCGCCAGCAGATGCATAGAGCACTGCCGCGAGAAGCGCATGAGCGAACGAGTCAAAGCAGCCGGTGGCGGTTTGTCTTCATGACTTTGTTTAGGGACTGGAAGAGTATTGCGATCGCAGTGATTCGAGCCAATCCGTTTCGCCTGCTTGCCCGTCTGCCCACGATGATTACAGCGGCGCTTTCTACGATTATTTTTCTATTCTTTACCCCTGATATGTGGGACGTTGCTAGCACGGTTGAACTCTATCAGCTAATTTTATTCTCTATAGTCGCGGTTGCCGCTGCCACTACCGCGCTGTACAGAGCCTTTGCCTTTGGTAGCGTTTTTAGCCATCGCAATCGAATGCTAGCCGAGTCTACCGTCGTTACGAGTGCGGCGACTATTCTGAGCCTGCTGCTCACGATGTCCCTACTGTTTGCCGTCTTTATGGGCTTCATCTACGCAGGCACCGTCACTATCTTCCCCCGCAAGCTGATGGAAACCTGGCCTACGGTCGATCCTGCGGTGCGCACAATTGATCACATCAAGCTCAGTATATTCGTAGCGGCTCTAGGCGTTTTAGCAGGTTCTCTAGGCGGACGAGCAGATAGAGACGGACTGATACGAGGCGTTCTTTTTGTCGATGAAGAGGCGTAGCTATCTAGCCCGAATCGGCAGCGACTCAGCTAATTCTCAGTTGGGACTGTCAGAATTGTCTGTGAGCGACTAGCTCTGCCGTTGTAATCTCGCGTTTATTCTAGTTATGTTCGACCTCTCATCCTCCCGCCGTAAGCTGCTAAGACGTTTGAGCTTGCTGGGTGGCACAGCCCTCTTAGCGCCTCTGGTTAGATCTGTGTTTTCGTCACCGTCTTCGACAGAGTCTGCTTCGATCCCAGCTAGTGCTTTGGCTCAGGCTACACCGATTGCGGCGGCAGGGCTCAATCCGCATCGGGTTGTGCTGGTGAGTACAACCGACCGGGCTGCGGGCGTTCGGCAGGCAATGAAGCTGTTGCAGCCGCCTAGCTTCCAGGGCAAGCGGATATTTATCAAGCCTAACTACAATACGGGTGACCCGGCTCCGGCGGCGACTGACCCGGCTGTACTAGAAGCGCTGGTTCAAGAAATTCAGGGCAGTGGCGCTAGTCAAATTACGGTGGGCGATCGCTCTGGTATGGCCACCACTCGCACGGCGATGCAGCAGATGCAGGTATTTGCGCTGGCCGAACGCTATGGCTTTACACCGCTGGTATTTGATGAGCTAGGACGCGAAGACTGGCAGTACTTTTCGGGTGAAGGAACAAACTGGTCGCGGGGGTTTGCGATTGCCAAACCCGTCCTAGACTCAGACGCCATCATCAACGTCTGCTGCCTAAAGACGCATCGGTTCGGCGGTCACTTCACCCTATCGCTGAAAAATACAATTGGCATGGTCGCCCGCCGAGTACCGAGTGATAGCCACGACTATATGCGGGAACTGCACCGCTCCCAGAATCAGCGGCTGATGATTGCCGAGGTGAATCAAACCTATCGGCCAGCGATGATCTTGATTGATGGGGTGGATGCTTTTGTCGGGGGTGGGCCAGAGCAGGGTGATCGCGTTAGAGCAGGCGTCATGCTAGCCGGAACCGATCGAATCGCCATAGACGCAGTCGGTATCGCTATTCTGCGTATGCTAGGCACTACCCCCGAAGTCTCCAACGGCTCTATCTGGAGTCAGACTCAGATTCGCCGCGCTGCCGATCTAGGACTTGGCGCAGTCAGAGCGGACCAGATAGAACTAGTAACCGCTGATAGCAGCAGTGCGCAAATGGCTGGCGAGCTGTCTACTTTTCTGATCTAGGATTGCCTCGTCTGGTAGAAGCCTTGTCCTTGCTGCTGATGTGTGCGTATATAAACTGAGACGACTCTCACAGTTAGGAAAAATTCTAGGATGTCATTACTCAAAATGCCGCTAGTCAAGAGGCTGCTGGACAAGTGGCTGGTGATAGCAGTTGCGTTAGCTACACTGCTAGCCATAGGGTTGAGCTCAGGTGCGGCAACGGCGGCTGAGGGTGATGTCAAGATCACGCCGCTAGGCAGTCATGATGGCGAATTTTGTGCGTTCGACCGAGCGCTTGTCCTAGAAGATCCCAACGGCCTACGGATTCTCTACGATGCGGGCAGAACGGTTGCTGGCGCGGACGATCCTCGTCTCGGTGAGATTGATGTGGTGCTAGTCAGCCACGTTCACGGCGATCACTTAGGCGATCGCAGAATCGAAGCGGTCAACATGGGAACCTGTGCTAGCCCAGAAGCAGCAATGAGCACAACGCCAAACTCTAACAGCGTTGACATCGCCGTAGGCAAATCGGCAAATATTATTGTCGGCAGTGAAATGTCGCAATTCTTAGCCAACAAAGTAGAAGGTCTAGGTGGCAATCCTAGCTCCGTGCAGCTTGTCCGCTTTGGAGCCTCGCGTGAGATCGATGGCATCAGTTTTACAACAGTCCCAGCGGTCCACTCGAACGGGCTGAGTGGCGACTTTATCGAAGGTGAGCTAGGTGAGAGTCTTTCAGCCGCTGGCTTGACTGCTTACGTAGGTCCGCCGACTGGATATGTAATCACCTTCTCGAACGGTCTAGTTGTTTACCTATCAGGCGATACAGGTGTAACTGCCGAGCAGCAGACAGTTGTCGGTGAGCAGTACGGCGCTCAGCTAGCAGTGATTAATATTGGCAATACCTTTACGACCGGACCGCAAGAAGCGGCCTACGTAATCGACAAGCTAGTTCAGCCTAATGCGGTGATCGCCTCACACGCCAACGAGGCGGCTACGATGAATGGCGAGGTACAGCCAGAGACTAAGACAGCGGCGTTCATGACGGCGACTGAAACGCCTGTCTATATTCCGCTTAGTGGCGTGACTATGTCGTTCGATGCTGAGGGAAGCTGCACAGAGGGCTGTCGCCAGTAGGTGGTAGAGTCATTCTCCCTGCTGATACACCTGCAGCTCAAAGCTGTCTAAGTTCATGGTGCCTGCTAGCGATCGCGCCTCCATTAACTCATAGCGATCGCCTAAAAGCGCATCCGTCTCACTCGCTAGCGCCAGCACCTCTGCCTCTGTCTCAGGCGCATTCCACAGCGGATAGTTCGCCCGCAGCCACAGCACCCGCGTATAGCCCTTTTGGTCTAAAGCTGAAGCCAAAACGCCTTCTAGATCGGCTGGGTCGGCTACTAATATATCTGGATTGGCCGCTTCGTCTAGGTAGTAGAGTAGTCGGTTGACATGCCCCCATGCCTTTGAATTCATTGTCACTAGGGTCGCTTGGTTATTAGAGCCTGCTAGCAGCGCTTGATTGACTGAACCAAACATCTGGCGATCGCGCCCCTCAAAATCCATCACGTTCACCGTCAAATACGCCGCCAGAATCACCGCTGTCATGCCTTCGCGCCAGCGCCCGGTTGCCCTCTCTAGCCAAGCCGCTACTAGCAGCACCATCCCCGGCAGCACGACAATCGTCGCCCGACCCCAGCCAAAGCCCAGCGTATTGTTATTCGTCACCACATCCACGCCCAGCGCCAGCAGCAGCGGAAATAAGCCCAGCAGCCCGCAGCTAGCTAGCACCCAATACTGTCGCCGCCGGATCAAGCCTGCTACACACATCACTACGAAGGCGATCGCACCGCAGCCAATCGCCACCGCCGTCGGCTTAATCGGGTCCGCTAGCGGCAGCATCCCTGTCGTCAGATGGCCTAGTAGCAGGTAATTTGCCATCGTCTGCGCCAGGTCTTGACCATGCTGTGCCATTAGCGCGATCGCACTACCCTCCTGCGACAGCCGCTCTAACACATCCTTTCGATTGCTCACCTGCTTCAGCGTCCCCCACAAAAACCATGGCATAAATAGCAGCGCCCCGCCGCCTAGCAGCAAACCATACTGAAACCATCGCTTCCGGTCTAGAAACAAGACAAATGCGGACAGCGCAAAGAACCAATAGCCAAATAAATACTGAGTCATCAGCCCCGCCGTCAGGGACAAGACAACGCCCGCTCTCACAGCCCATGCCCACCAGCTCACAGGTCGCACGTTGGCCTCACTAGCCGTATCAAAAGCATCCGCTCTCGATTGGTCTATGCCCATCAGCACCAGCAAACACAGCGCGCTTAGGCAGGCCCACAGCGCCAGCGGAGCATACATACGCAAATTCAAAGAGTGAGATAGAAAAAATGGGTTCAGTGCCAATAAAGCCGTAAAAGTCAGTCCGCCTCGTCGGCCCAGCAGCCGCCGACCTAGCCAGTAAGCCGCCCATAGAGTTGCCAAACTCATCACCATTACCAGGCTGCGGGTCGCTCCCTCCCCGGGGCCAAACAGCCTAATCCAGCCGTGCTCTAGCAGGTACAAGAGTGGCGGATGCGGCTCACTTAGACAGCTAAATATCAGCGCCTTTACCGTCTGGAGCGCATCCATAGCCCCGCTTTCTGACGGAAGCCTCAGCAGCCCTGAAAAATCTGTCAGCGCAAACGGCAAATCTTGAGGCAGCTGGTACCCCACCTTCTGCCCCGTTGAAAATAGCAGAGAAAGCACCTCGTCATACCAAAACTCTCGCTTCCCCACCCACAAAAAGCGCAGCCCTACTCCTAAAGCCACGCTCCCCCACAAAAGCCAACTCATCAACCGATCTGTCAACCCGTGAGATAAGCGCTTCATACCAACATTTATTGCGACAACTAGCCCTAACATTCCCGGCTAGCCTGCTTTCTCTTCGAGTCGCTCACCCCCCCCGACCGAGCATGATCAAAGCGCCCATCTGGGCAATCTGCTGATAAGTTGCAATAATTGTCTACTTCTATTCGCCAACTCTGCTAAATCTTCTGTTTCACACCTGGCCATCATGAGTAACTCGCTGCTTTCCCCACCGCAAGGCCCCCTAGAAGTGCCTGTCAGCTCATCGGCAGCAGCGCCGCCAGCAGCAGCCGAAGTTATTCTCTCTCTAGTTATTCCGACCTACCAAGAAAGCGGGAACGTTGCCAAAATCGTCGCTCAGCTCACTCAGCTATTAAACAACTTCATTCCAGATAAATACGAGCTGATTCTAGTAGATGATGACAGCCCAGATTTGACGTGGCAGGTGGCGCAGTCGCTAACGGATAAATATCCCCAATTGCACGTCATGCGCCGTCAAAGCGAGCGCGGCCTATCGTCTGCGGTGATTCGCGGCTGGCAGGTCGCTAGGGGCAGGGTACTGGGCGTGATCGATGCAGATTTGCAGCATCCCCCAGAGATTTTGCTGAAGCTGCTAAGCAGTACGCTCGACGGGGCGGATTTAGCAGTTGCCAGTCGCCATGTAGAGGGCGGCGGCGTCAGCGACTGGAGCATCGTGCGCAGGCTGCTTTCGCGTGGGGCTCAGGTGCTAGGACTGTTGGTGTGTCCAGCAGTGGTAGGACGGGTGAGCGATCCGATGAGCGGCTATTTTATGGTGCGGCGCAGTGCGATCGCCCCTTATCGTCTCAGTCCTATCGGCTACAAAATTCTGCTAGAGGTAATCGGCCGCGGCCAGATCAAAGATATTGCTGAGGTAGGCTACGTCTTTCAAGAGCGCGAATCAGGCGATAGTAAGGTTACCTGGAAGCAGTACGTAGAATATATTGGCCATCTGGTGCGACTGCGATCGCAAGGCCGGATCAGCCGCATCCGTCAGAAGTGGCCGATAAGGCGCTTCATTCGCTACAGCATAGTCGGCTTTAGCGGTGTCATAGTTGACATGGCTCTGCTCTACCTGTTCTACCAGAGCGCTGGATTAGGACTAGTTGCCAGCAAGGTCATCGCCGCTGAAGCTGCTATTCTTAGCAACTTTCTTGGGAACGACGCCTGGACTTTTGCCGATAAAGCTAGGCAGCAGCCCGGCTGGGGTAACCGCTTTAAACGCTTGCTCAAGTTTAATGCAATCTGTTTGAGCGGACTTGTCTTGAATGTCTTGTTGCTACAGGTCTTCTTCGACGTATTTTTTGCCCAGAACCTGCCTTACCTAGCTAACTTCATCACGATCCTTCTAGTTGCAGTCTGGAACTTCTGGCTCAACTTCAAGCTTAGCTGGCGAGTGACTGCCGTTCCGCCTAGACTTGAACGCTAGTCCCATTACACTTGAACGCTAGTCTCGCCAGACATCAAGCAGCGCCGCAGCCCGACTAGCACCCGTCTCATTGGATTGATCTCGATAGAGCTGCAACGAGCGCTGAATCTCGTCAAGCGCAGCGTTTCTACTGCCCTGTCCCCACAGCGCTAGACCCAGGTTGTAGCGTACGCCAGCATCTTCTGGAAAGGCCCTAGTTAGCTGACGATAGGCCACAACTGCCCGCAAGAACTGCTGTCTTTCTATCAATAGTTCGCCTAGAGCTGCCTGAGCTGGCAGCAGTCCAGGGTTGAATTCTACAGCCTGTTCAAAATGATTGAGGGCGCTGTTAACATCTCCCCGTTTGCGAAATATTTCACCCAAATGATACTGGGACTCAGAGTCTTTAGGATTAAGGTCAACGGCTCGCCGCAGCGCGTCAAAGGCTCGCGAATCATTTTCTCTTTCTAGCCAAATTCTGGCTAGATTAGCATGAACGCTAGCTCGATTGCTATCTAGGGCGCGGGCTCTTTCTAATGGCGTCAAAGCCTCGTCATAATTGTCTTGTGATAGATAGAGCATACCAATAGCTTCGTACGCCTGGGCGTTGTTAGGCGCGAGAAAGACTGCTCTCTCATAGGCACTACGGGCCTCGTCGTACTGCTCTAGCCTCAGTAGCGATCCGCCTAGGCCGATGTATGCGTCTGCGGCGCGAGGTGAGATATCAATCAAATCGCGATAGGTTTCTGCTGCCTGCTCAAACTCGCTGTCCATAAACAGGCTGTGCGCTAAACCATAGTAAAAGGGCAGGTTGCGCGGTTCCCTATCTAACGCCTGACGGTAGTATTCAGCAGCGGGCTGAAAGTTCCCTTGCTTTAGCTGTAGATAAGCGATACCAGAATAGATCCGAGCATTGTCTCTATCTACCTGGAGTGACTGTTCGTAGAGGGCGATCGCGCCTGGATAGTCACCCGCATCAACCCGCTGCTGCGCTCTAGTAAGCAGATCGGCTAGCTGTTCCTCTTGGGCATCGCTTAGGTTACTATCCCTTTGGGCCAGCAGTTGGGCAGGCCAGATTCTAGCCGGTTGGCTGCTAACTAACTGACGGCTATCTAGCTGTAGAGGAGTTTGGGCGGCGATCGCACGCTCGGCAAAAAGTAAGCTCACCGGCAGCATTACCCCCCCGGCTAGCCCGACGGACGCAACCATAATCTTGAGTTGAGTAAATTTAAACGGGTTTATGTAGTTCATGGACTAACATCTCCTAAGAACACGTAGCTTCTAGAACACACATACGCTGACTCATGATTCTATCAACAACTGACTCACTTCAAAATGTCGATGTCAAAAACTACCTCGGCATTGTCACCGCTGAGGTCGTCTATGGCAGCAATGCCTTGCGAGACTTCTTTGCGGGCATTCGCGATGTTCTCGGTGGGCGGACAGGAGCCTACGAGCGCGTCTTTGAGAAAGGTCAGCAAGATGCGCTCAAAGAGCTAGAAAGCCGAGCCAGCCGCCTTGGCGCAGATGCCGTACTCGGCGTTCAAATCAGGACAGACACGATCAACATCGACGATCATGGTGTGCTAATGCTAATTACCGCAACAGGGACTGCGGTGAGTTTGTAGCCGGGGTTCGACTGCGCTTATCCCTCGGTGATATTGCGCAGGCTGAGCGGAGTCGAAGCCTACTGTCGCCGAAACACCACTGAAAAGTTATTCGCGGGCATTGGCACAACTTCTATTAGCGATAGGAAATGCTGCTGGGCGATCGCACTCACCGCTTCTAGATCTCGAATCCCCCATTTGGAATTGCGATCGCGCAGCATCAAATCAAACGCCCCGTTGCTAGGCGCGGTCTGCTGACCGTCTCGCTTGAACGGCCCGTATAGATACAGCACGCCGCCCGTCGGCAGGATGCGCTGCGCTCCGGCCATCAGATGCTCACACATCTCCCAGGCCGAAATGTGCAGCATGTTGATATTCACAATTGCCGTAATTGGCTCAGTAAGAGCAAAATCAGCCGCTTCAACTGGCCAGGGCTGGCGGCTCACGTCTAGCGCCAGCGGGGGCAATAGATTCTTAGCCGGGAGTGCCTGTACCCAGGCTGCTACGCTCGCCCTCGACTCCGCGTCTGGTTCGGTCGGCAGCCAGTGCAGATGGGCCAGTTTAGGAGCAAAGAACGTCGCGTGTTCTCCGGTGCCGCTAGCAATTTCTAGCACCGTACCAGCGCCGGGTAGCACCCGCTCTAACACGCCTAGAATCGGCTGACGATTGCGCTCAGTAGCAGGGGCGTATCTGCGAGAATCCATATTATTTTCATATGCCTGATTACAGGCCCTATGTGTCTGGTGACGTGCTCAATAGCATTTCAGCAGTGCGGTAGTAGGTCGCCCAGTAGTAGGTTTCAGGGTGCGATCGCCACTGATCTCGATCGACGCGAAGTGACAAGATTGGCACCGTCACGCCCTGACTTTCTACCACCACGTTGATCGATACATTCGTCGTCAATAGGTCTTGGTCAAAGCTACGCTGTGCTCCCGCTCTAGCGGCCATCTCTGCGCGGCGAATTAGCGCTTCGTAATTCTCTCCGCTTTCTCTATCTAGAAAGAGATCTAGGCGAGAGGTATATGCCTGCGATGCCTGCGGTGCGATCAGCGCTTCGGTAATCCATATGCCCGTGCCACCAATCACAGCGGCAAGACCCGCTGAGACAATCGAATGGCCCAATGAACGGCCCAATGAACGTCGCCGCGAACGTCCGATAGAACGCCGTCTACGGCCTCGATAGCTAGAGCCCACAGTAGGCTGAGCTGAATAGGAAGTGTCGGTTGAACGGCGAGATGACCACATGCAGTTAAATCGAAAGAGTATAGCGATTAAAGACGGCGATTAAACTTATAGCGCTTTATGCCCGTTGGCAGCTACCTATAGCGTTGGTCACTTGGCTGAGGTCCAGTGCACAGGCCATAAGCTGTCAGTCACAACGGGCCAAGCGACTAGCGTGTAACGTAGGCTTTGCCTTCTCGCAGAGTATGCATCCGGGACACGCTATATCAAGTTTCCCAGTTGAGAAGGTCTTCCCCACTTTACTTTTACACTTTAAAAGGTATTGCCTTTCATAAAAGACGGGTACATGAACCGCAGCGGGTGTGATACCTTCTGGGTCATATATACCAGTTAACCCCACGCTATAGTCTGGAGACGTTCAATGGCTAACTACTGGGCCATCACGATTGGAATCAACCAATACCGGCACTTGCAGCCCCTTATGCACGCACAAAATGATGCGCGCGCCATTCATCGTTTTCTCACTGGCTCAGCAGAGATCGCAGCTAGCCACTGCGCCTTGCTCAGCGATCTCACTATATCTGTCGGCGATCAGGCGGTCTATCCGGATAAACCTGCGATCGCCGAGTGGATTCAAACTATCACGCAGCAGGTGAGCGCAGACGATGTTCTGTGGGTCTTCTTCAGTGGCTATGGCGTTCAGCTAGAGAGCGCTGATTATCTGCTACCGATCGACGGTGACCCTAGCAATGTCAAAGAGACTGGAATTGCAATCGTCGATCTTATCAACAGCCTAGTCCAGCTCCCCACGCATAAGACGCTGCTAATTCTAGATATGAATCGGTCGCAAGGAGCCTTTGCCGGTCAAACTATCGGCACCGAAACCATCGAACTCGCTCAAAAGCATCGGATTCCGCTGTTGCTCTCCTGTCAGCCCGAACAGTTTTCTCATGAGACCCTCGGAATTCGTCAGGGTCTATTTACCGCAGCCGTACTAGAGGCCCTACAGCAAAAATGCACCACTCTAGGGGAAATCAGCGACTACATTAGTCAGCGACTGCCAGAGCTGTGCGAACATCACTGGAGACCAATTCAAAACGCCGTCAGTCTGATATTTGATGAGTGCGACGTTGTTGTTCCCGCTATTCGAGCACCTTTCACTGATGTCGTCTCTACGCTGGTAGTAGAACCGGTCGCAGTGCCAGTAATTGACATGGCGACTTACCCAACGAAGAGCAACGCTGCCGAAGAAGCCACAGCAAAGGCCGCTAATGGTGCAACGACTAGTCCAGTTGCTGTGGCGGTCCTACCAAAGCAGCTAGATTCGGAACAGCTAGATTCGGAGCAGCTAGATTCGGAGCAACCAGAGTATAAACATCAAGGGCCCGAGAACGGCTTTGCTATCAGTCCCGACAGGCTACGGCCAGAGAGTGGCGCAATCGTACCCTACAGAAATGGAGCTGATAAGGCTGTTAGCGGCGCTAAGCTACGCAACTGGGGGCTGTTGGCGTTGGCAATTCTATTGCTAGGAGGTGTCCTGTTTAGACAGCCTGCTATCCGCACCGCCATGCAAAATTTGGCAGATAGGGCCACCGCGTTAGGAGGGCTCAGACAGTAGCTCAGACGGTGATAAGGAGATAGCCCAGAAGGTAGCCCAGACAACGCCACAGGATCAGCAGAAAGTGCAGACGATGCAGATGCGCCAGATCCACAGGCTGCCGATGCGGATCCTTTAGCCGAAGCTTCGACGGATGCACCAGCGGATGCACAATCACCAGATGCAACCACGCGTAAGCGCTGCGCCGGACACCGCTCCCACATCTGCTAGTGACAGCCCAGAAGGCGATACCGCCGCCGACCTAATCGCTCAGGCGAACGCCTCTGTTGCTAGAGCGCAGTATTCCGAAGCGCTAATCACACTACAGCAAGTACCCAAGGCGCAGCGAGATAGCACCTTTGCTGAAGCGTTAACTAAAGCGAGAGCAGGGGCAGTCGTAGCGCAGCAGGCGAACGCTTCAGTGCTGAACGATGCGAGAACCTCAATCCAGCCAATTCAGGCATCTCAGTTTACCGAGGCGATCGCCAAGGCCAGACTCATTCAGCCCGGCGAACCTTTTTACGAAGATGCACAGCAGGATATTCGCAGCTGGAGTCAGGTGATTTTGGATATTGCAGAAGGTAGAGCAACGAGCGGGAATCTAGAGGGTGCGATCGCAGCTGCCAGCGTCATGCCTTACGACAACGCCGAACTCTACCAAACATCAAAAGACCGAATCGCTTTTTGGCAACAGCGGCAGAACAGTCGTGCTGTCATCGCCGATGCCCAGTCAATTCCTAGATCCGGGCAGGCTAGCTCCTATCAAAAAGGCATTGTCAAGCTGCGTGAAGTCTCGATTGAGCATCCAGAATACGAAACGGCCCAGCGGTTTGCAGACGACTGGAGCCAGCGGATTTTTAGCATTGCTCAAGCTCGCGCCGCACAGGGCCGATTGCGCGAAGCCGTCCAGGCCGCCGTACTAGTCCCAGCTGGAACAGCGGCCTACGAGCCGACACAGCAGGCAGTCAAGCGATGGCAGGCAGAGCTATAGCTCCGCTACTATCCCACTGTCTGCTTGCTGTCTCAAAGTGGATCGAGTATCCGTCAGCTCATTTACCACGCACTGTAGCTTGGCTTCGATTGCCTGCTTTTTGTTCATCAGCTGGCGAAACTTCTGATAGCGGGCGATCGCCATGCTGACCATACCCATCTGCTCAGCCGGGCACGGCTGTGATACCACCTGTCCGCTCGCGCTTAGGTGGCACAGTCGATAGGTTGGCGCGCCTACCGCCTTTAAATCTGCTTCTAGGTTTTCCGCCTCTAGATTTGCAGAATTGCAGGCGCTATCTAACGCTTCTACATACTGAAGCAGCGCTTCTGCATCGCCATGCCGCAAGATTGTAGAATCAGCCCCGGCTGCTTGTGTAGTTGAATGAGAAGCTGGTTGGGAAGCTGATTGGCAAGCTGATGCAGACGATTCAAGCCAGCCGTCCACCATTGGTCCTTGCGCATGTAGCGTGTGCAGCGCACAGACAGTCTGTCGCAGCTGCTCTTGCCAAACTGCCACCGTTGAGTGAATATCCTTGAGCAAGCTAAAGGCAAGCGCTGACTGAACCTCGTGCCGCTGACTAACCGGTTGCCTCATGGACTGCGTAGAGCACACAGGCGGCAGCGCAACTGTTCCTGGCAAGCGCTTAAAAGCATCTATGCCAACGTCTATACCCACTCGAAAAGAAGTAACCATAGTTGCCAAAATCCGCACGAACAGCTTTCATAATTCTCGCTTCTGAGAAAATATTACTAAAGAAAGCTACAGCAAGACTAAAGATTTGGCTTCGGGGAACACTACGGAGACGGGCAAGAGTTAACAAAGTTAGCGCTTCCAACAGAACGAAGCAGTACAAGATTGAGCTGTTCCAAAAAGTGATCGTACAACCGCACATCGTCGTAAAAGGGCATCCTATCAACAACGACTACTCCATCAGTGCTATGGCCAGCTTTTCATCAAAATCGCTTCCTCATTCCATAAAATCACTTCAAAGACCCGTAGTATGGGTTCCTTTTAGTGTTTCTTTCTTACTGTGTTTGGCATTGTGGCAGTACTATAGACCCTCTAGTCAGGCGGATGCTTTATTCGGCAACGACTCGTCAGAGGCCGATTCATCGGCACAGTTGAAGCCAGATAATCTAAGGCAGCTTCTAGAAAGCTCAAGAGGCGCTAGCCTAACCGGTAGAACTAACCCCACGACTATCCAAGAAATTGATTCAACCCTTCCTTCAGATCTAAAGCTAATTCAACCAGCTAGCCAGTCCAATACTGGTCAGTTAGACCAAAACAGTTCATCTGTGGACACCGCCGCTGCTGCCAGCGACCCATTTGCAAATTACAGAGATGAATATCAGTTTTCATCTGGTTCAAGCGCGGCGCTAGAGACTACCGCCGGATCTGTAGTTCTAAACGAAGGTGCTACACCTAGTAAATTCAATTTTGAGACTGCTCCTCGTACAGGCAGCGCCCTTTTCGAGACACTCAGAAGACAAGCAGAAGCCAGAGAAAAAACCAGAGAAGAGACCAGAGAAGAGACCCTAGAACAGGCCGCACAGCCACCCAACAGTCCTCAACCTATTCCCAACACTACAGCGCCCAATCAATCGGGCTCTCTACAAACATCTCCACCACCAGGTGCGATCAGATATCAAACAGCTCCTGCGCAGCTACCCTCTAGACCTAGCTTGACAAATCTCCAAATCTCTCAGCCACCAAGCCCTGCTGCCAGCACACTGTCTCCTGCTTCTGCGCCCACGCCGAATGCTCCGAGCGTTCTCTACACCCCCCCTACTTTTAGACAGCCAGATCAGGGTCGTCCCATTGACCCAAGACAATAAGTGCTAAATTATCTAAACTTCGCGAGAATTCCACTTCGCGAAAATGTTATCAATTCGTTACCCGCAGCGCTCTATGGTTTTTCACAATTTCCGCACTGTTGATACTGCCTGGTGATGCGATAGCATGCAAAAGATTCTTATTGTCGATGACGATCGCACGCTTAGAGCAGCGCTAACTCGCTACTTACAAGACAGAGATTTTATCGTCTACAGCGCTGCGTCGGGTCTAGAAGGATTCAATAGCTTTAGTCAAAATGCGCCAAACTTGATTGTCTCTGATGTCGTCATGCCGGGAATGGATGGCTTTGAACTGTGCGCTAGGGTTAGAAATGCAGAGACAGGTTTGCTGCTGCCGTTTATTTTCTTATCGGCTCGCTGCGACCTTGAAGATCGAATCCAAGGCCACACCCTTGGAGCCGACGACTACCTAGTCAAGCCTTTTCATCCCAAAGAACTGATCGCTAAAATCGAGGCTCAGCTGGCAAGAGCTAGTCGTATCAGCTCGCAAATTGACCTGGCCAAAAAGAAGACTGATAATAAGTCTACTGTCGAACAGCCGCCGCTACCACTTACTCCGGCTGAAGAGAAAGTGTTCTGGGAGGTGATAAAAGGCCACACCAATAAGAAGATCGGCGACTGCCTTTTTATCAGCCCTCGTACTGTTCAGACCCATCTCAGTAGCATCCTTGCCAAGCTGGAATTGGAAAATCGCTCTCAGCTGATTCGATATGCCTTTGAAAATGGCCACACCTCAATGCAGAGCGTGGAGTAGACCGGATGTGGATTAAACCAAACGCTGGCTAAACCAGGCGAATACGTTCCTACTTTGCTATAGACTCTAGTAAGCTAAGCGCTATGATTGGACAAGTCCCTATAGTTTCTGCCCGGTTGCTTAGGACGTTATCATCGGCTGAAATTCCCATCTAATAACAGGCAACTTTCCACTGGCGCTGCCTTTGCTCTTCGTCTAACGCATGTCTCCAAACGCTACCGAAACAGATATTCTTGCAGTCGCACTCACGTCGGACTCTCTAAAGAAACAGCTACAGGCTGTATACGAGCTATCTGAACTAGATACTGTAGGCGATCGCATCCTGATCGATTTCCTCAAAACCGAACTAGTCAAACAAGAAAAAGCGCCCACTGCTGTCCACGGCAGCACCTATCAGCAAATCTATACCAGCAGCCTAGATCTTGCCCAAAGCATCATTCAGCAGCACTGGCCCAATGGCCTGCTAACGCCTCGCTCCGATCTAGATATAGACTACAGCGAGCTACAAACTCTATTGATCAAGCGTGACTACCAAAGCGCTGACAAGCTGACAATGCAAAAACTTTGTCAGCTAGCAGGCGATCGCGCGATCGCGCGAAAGTGGGTCTACTTCACAGAGGTCAGCCAGTTTCCTATCACCGACCTACAGACAATCGATCGGCTGTGGCGAATATATTCCGAAGACCGCTTTGGCTGGAGCAAGCAGCGCGAGCTGTGGCTTCGCCTAGGCAAAGACTGGGATCGGCTATGGACGCAGCTAGCTTGGAAGTCGCCAGCGGGAGCCTGGACCCGCTACCCAACAGAGTTTATCTGGGATCTGTCTGCGCCAGTCGGTCATCTGCCGCTGTCCAATCAGCTGCGCGGCGTTAGGATGATGGATTCGCTCCTCTCCCACCCGGCTTGGGAACAGGCTTAGGTACTGCGGGCGATCGCACTCGATAGTCTCTGCGAACCCAGCTAGGATTTACCAGCGTCTGCGCAGCTCCTAGCAGCTGACGCGGATGATCGATCAAGAAAGCAGGCGACTGTACCGCCAGCGCCTCTCTAGAGCTAAATCCCCAGCTCACCGCCGCAATCAGAACGCCCACCTGCTTCGACGCGTCAATATCTCTCGTCTCATCCCCGACATAGATCACCTGCGAAAAGTCAAAGTCCTCTCGCCGGATAATCCGCCTGAGCGATCTAGCCTTGCTCAATAGCCCTACGCCCCCCTCAACTGAGCTAAACAGCTCAGCAATTCCTTGGCGCTGCAAAAACCGCAGAATATTCTGCCTAGAGTTAGAGCTCATAATCATCAGCTGATGCCCCTGCTCGTCTAAAGCCTGAAGCGTCGGCACCAGCTCGCTTGCCACTGAAACGCTATCTAGCTCAGCGCCCATCTCCCGCCTGACCTGACGCAGCAGAAACGGCAGCCGAAACAGCGGAATCTCAGACTGCTTAAGCATCTCTTGAGTGCTCAAAGACTGATAGTAGCGCAGCTTTTCTGGCGTGGTGGGCGAATAGCCATACTCCGGAGCGATCCGGTTAGTGATGCGCACAATCGTCTCTAGCGTATCGGCGATAGTGCCGTCAAAGTCAAAGATTAAAACTGTCACGTCGCCGAAGATATACTAAAATGCCGTTTCATCAGCATACCTTTATCCCCGCTATTGCCACCGCCCCGAGCGCAAAATGCTGCCCAATAGCCACAGCCCTAAGAAAGAAGCTGAAGCAAACAGCAAAACGCTCAGCCACTGTAGCTGCTCGGTCTGCTGATTAGTAGAGACAATCGCCGCTCCAATAATTAGCGCCGCCACCACCGTACTAAAGGCCCGCCGATTAGCAGCTTTTTCTAAACTACGCTGCATAGAAGATAGCCCCTGAATTTGCACATTCCACCGCAGCGTCTCATCGCTGAGCCGGTCGAGCAGAAAGCCTACCTGCCTGGGCGCAGACATCGAGAGATTACGAAACTCTAGCCCCGTGCGCAGAAATAGCTGTAGCGGGTCTGAGCCAATTAGCTGCTGTTGGAACAGATCTACCATCAGCGGCTTGATCTCAGTCATTAGATTGACGGAAGGATCGAACTGTCTGGCGACGCCTTCTAGATTTGCTAAGGACTTGGTAAATAGACCGATATTGGCAGGCCAGCGCAGATGGTTGCGGATGCCGGTCTCGATCACCGCGCCAAAGGCTTCAGCCGTATTGAACCGGCTAAGATCAAGGCCATAGTAGCGACCTAATAGGCGGCTATAGTCACTTTCTAGACGAACGAGATCGACTGGCTTGAGGGGTTCTGTTAGCTGAAGGGTGAGCTGGGCGCAGCGCTGGGCATCAGAGCTGACGATGGCTAGGACTAGTTCTGTGAGCGTGGCGCGAGTCTTTGGATCTAGGCGACCCATCATGCCACAGTCTAAGATAGCGACTTTACCATCGTTGAGATAGAACAGGTTGCCCGGATGCGGATCGGCGTGAAAAAAGCCTGTGACAAAATACTGCGAGAGGAAAGCGCGAAACAACAACGCTGTGATTTTTCTTCTTTCTCCTTTCTCTGCGTCTTCTTCATCTGTTTTGTTGGCAAAAGGATTAGAAGCAGAGAAAGGGTTCTGAAAAGACCCTGGAAAGGTGCTTTGAGGCGGTTGAGTGGCTATTTCAATCGGTCCACTTTTTCTAGCAGGCGAATTAGCAAAGACGGTTGCCTGTAGAAGCGGTCTGCCGTCTAGCCATTCCATTACCAAAATCTTTGAATTGGTCAGCGGCCATAGAATTTGGGGGACGATCAGCTGTTCGGAGTCAATCCAACGGCTATCCAATAGATCTTGTCGCAGCTCGTCGGTGTAGCGAGCCTCGGTGGTAAAATCTAGCTCGGCGGTCAGCGCCGCTTTGAATTCTTCAGCTAGCTGGGTGATGTTGTAGCGCTGACCAAACTGGGTAGTAGACACGAGTTTGGCAATATCTTTGATTAAGGCCATATCGCGCTCGACCTGTTTAATAATGCCAGGGCGCTGCACTTTGACAGCAACTGGCTGACCGTTTTGCAAGACAGCGCGGTGGGTCTGGCCGATAGAGCCTGCTGCGATCGCAACATAGTCAATATTGGCAAACACTTCTTCGGGCGATCGCACTAAATGCTGTCGAATAAACACCTGAATCTCTTCAGCAGGCACCGCAGGCACCGTAGATTGCAAATCACTTAGCGCCTGAATGTAGGAAGGCGAGAGCAAGTCAGGGCGAGTGCTCAGCAGCTGGCCTAGCTTCACATAGACAGGGCCTAGCTCGGTCAAAATATTGCGCAGTACAGCCGGAGGGGGTAGTTCTGGCTCATCCTCCGCCTTGCCAGTGAGCAACCGCCGCATGTAGTCCCAGCCGTTCTTGAGAAAGACCTCGGCGATCTCACGCTGCCGCGAAATTAGAGCAGGCGTCAGGATAGAAGGAATAGGAGAAGGCGGCATAATACAAACGACCCTTAACAGGCGCTATGACAAAAGCGGTAGAGAGCGTTCTCTACTTTGATGCTAGCAAGTTTGGCCTTGAGCCGTAGCGGCTGCGAGGACCGGTTGAGGCATCGGCTAAGGTACCGACTGAGATCTCAATAAAATCTCAGTAAAATCTCAAGAAGATCTCAACTAGATATCAACGTATTTGTCTAGCTCCCAGTCAGTCACCCTAGAGCAGAACTCGCCCCACTCTTTTTCCTTGAATTCAAAGAAGGTTGAAGACCCCAGTTCTCCTAACGTGTCCATGAGCAGTTCATTTTGCTTGAGAGCCAATAGGGCTTCAAACAGATTGGTAGGTAAAGTCTCTAAGTTTGGAAACTTTGCGCCTTCAGCAAACAGATTTTCATCAATGCGATCGCCCACAGGCGTTTTATTTTTCATGCCATCTAGCCCAGCAGCTAGCAGCCCAGCTAGCGCTAGATACATGTTCGCCGCTCCGTCGATCAAGCGGCACTCAAACCGACCTGCCTCCGGGATTCGCAGCATATGAGAACGGTTGTTGCCGCCGTAGGAAATATAGCGAGGCGTCCAGGTACTCCCCGAGGTCGTAGCATTGGCCCCTAACCGACGATATGAATTCACAGTCGGTGCGAATAGCGCTGTCAGACCTTTGGCATGATTGAGCACGCCGCCTAGAAAGTGATAGCCAACTGTAGAAAGCCCCCCTGCATCAGCGTCTTTTTCAAAGCTGTTGGTCTCCCCCTGCCAGAGACTGTTGTGAACATGACCGCCGCTGCCGGTGAGATCGCTAAACGGCTTAGGCATAAAGGTGGCGGTTAGCCCCCGCTGTTCGGCTAGCGTTTTGACCATGTACTTAAAAAAGACATGGCGATCGCACGTCGTCTTGGCATCGCTATAGCCCCAGTTCAGCTCAAACTGACCGTTGGCATCTTCGTGGTCGCACTGGTAGGGCTCCCAGCCTAGCGCTTCCATATAGCCCACGACGGTAGAGATCAAATCAAACTGGCGCATCAGGTTGAGTTGGTCGTAGCAGGGCCGTTCGGCAGTGTCTCTTTCATCGGCGATCGCATATCCTTGTGCTGTTTTCTTCAGCAAAAAGAACTCAGCTTCTACACCCGCTTTGTAGGTGTAGCCCATCTGCTCGCACTGGTCGATCACCCGGTCTAGAATCATCCGAGGGGCAGCCGGAAAAGGCTCGCCCTCATAATAGACATCACTAGCCACCCAGCCGACGGTCGGCTCCCACGGCAGCTGAATTAACGAACTCACATCCGGAATAGCTGCAATCTCTGATGCGTCCGGGCCTAGACCCAAATTAGAAGCAAAAGAAGAGAAAAAAGCCCCATCTTTTTCGACAGAGGCAATCTTGGCAGCCGGTACTAGCTTTGCCCGAGTTCCGCCTAGCAAATCAGTATAAGAGACCAGAAAAAACTTGATTCCTAAAGACTGTGCTTTCTGAACTAGCCCCTCAGTCTCTGTCTTGGCCGACGTTCCAACCATATCTACTCGCTATGATGATAGGCCGCTCACTTATCATGACAAATAGGGCAGCCAGCACTACAAAAGTCAGTAAAACAGCCAGCTACGGAATATTTTGTAGCAGTTGCTACCAAATCTAGGACCAAAAATCTTCACCTTCGTAGGTGACACCCGGAATAAACCAGCTATCAACGCTGACGTATCGGTGTTGGATGCCGATGTTGTCTAAAGCAGTCCTAGCTTCTGTAGAAAGTTTGTGCTCAGCAGCGGCTAGGTTTTCAGCAATTCGCTCGGCGTTAGTCGATTTTGGAATTACGACGGTGTCTCGATCCAAGGCCCAGGCGATCAGGAGCTGGGCAGGAGAGAGGTTTTCTTGAGCGGCGATCGCACTCACCTCTTCGTTCTCTAGCAGGGGCGGTTCGTCTTTCGCCTTCATGCTCGCCGGGCGATCGCCCGATCCCAACGGAGAATATGCCGTCAGTCGGATGCCCTGCTCTTGGCAGTATTCCAACAGATCGTTCTGGGGATTGTAAGGATGGAGTTCCACCTGATTGACAGCCGGAACCACGCCAGTCTCTGCAATCAACTGCTTCAGCTTTGAGAGAGAGAAGTTCGAGACGCCAACGCTTTTGACTAACCCTTTATCGCGTAGCGCTACCATCGCCTCAAATGTCTTCGATAGCGGCAGCTCGCTCAATGAGTAAAAGTCTTCGGCGCTGTTGTGGGTAGATTTACCTGGCTTAAAAGCAATTGGCCAGTGCATCAAATACAGATCCAGGTAGTCGAGGCCGAGCGCACTCAGGCTTTCTCTACAGCCTTTTTCTACCTCGGCAGGCTGGTGAAATGCGTTCCACAGCTTTGAAGTGATAAACAAAGAGTCGCGGGCGATCGCGCCTGCTGCGATCGCTGCGCTGATGCCTTCTCCCACCGCCTGCTCATTCTGATAGATCCAGGCAGCATCAATGTGGGTATATCCTACTCTTAGCGCTTCTTCTACAGCTTGGCTGACCTCGCCCTTAGGCGATTTCCAGGTGCCCAGGCCAAGAGCAGGCATCACGATTCCATCATTGAGCGTGAATGTTTTCATCTATTTACAAGCACCTATATCTAGGTAACAAAAGAGTGCAACAAAAGAGCGATCGGCGGGCTAATCCGCTACCTTGTCACACTAACGGCTTCTTCTAATGAAATCAACTCTACAACGTATCATCAGAACCTTTGAAGAAGGTTCATGACGCCATCTATGCTAGAGCAGCAAACGCCGACACTAGTAGGCACAACAGCCATATTAATGTGGGCTACGCTGGCTCTTTTGACCGAGCTTAGTGGATCCGTCCCCGCTTTCCAGCTAACGGCAATGTCATTTACGGTGGCGTTTTTAATTGGAGTAGTTGTTTGGTGGCGAGCAGGCGGCAGTCCCTGGCAGTATCTAAAGCTACCCAAAGCGGTCTGGGCGTTAGGCATTACCGGACTGTTTGGCTATCACTGCTTTTACTTCATCGCGCTCAACAATGCGCCTGCGGCTGAAGCGAGCCTGATTGCCTATCTCTGGCCGCTGCTGATTGTGTTCTTTTCGGGGCTGCTACCGGGTGAACGGCTAAGATGGTTTCACTGTGTGGGTGCGATCATCTCCTTCCTCGGTGTCAGTCTATTGGTCTCTAGAGAAGGCGCACTCGCTTTTGATGCTCGCTACACTACAGGCTATCTAGCGGCCCTGCTATGCGCGCTGATCTGGTCGAGCTATTCGCTGCTGTCTCGGCAGCTAGGTGCTATTTCGACTAACGCGGTTGGCGGCTTTTGTGGCGCGACGGCTGTTCTCGCCTGGATTTGTCACTTTATGTTTGAATCAACCGTTACCCCGATAGGAAAAGAGTGGATTGCTATTTTGTGTTTAGGGCTTGGGCCAGTTGGACTCGCTTTCTTCACCTGGGACTATGGGGTCAAACGTGGAAACATCAAGGCGCTGGGGATTCTCTCATATCTAACACCGCTGCTGTCTACTTTGTTGTTGATAGCCTTTGGTCTAGCCGAGGCTAGCTGGACACTGATACTGGCTTGTTTGCTGATCGTCGGTGGGGCGCTGCTAGCTGTTTTAGATTTCTTCAGCAAGGATTGAGGGATGTGCGCTTATATAGCTTTCCGCACTTTGCTATACAATGTACCGACCAACCTTACTTTCCGAGCCCACTCTAAAAGAAGAGCTCTACATCCCCGGCCCTTCTCCCGTAAAAGAATCTCACTTTTAGTCCGTCTTTGGGGATGGGTGTAGGCGCGATGGTGAAATCCAAGTTTTGTCCTGGCAGCAGTTCCCAGTGATGATGTCGCAACAGTTTAGCAGCAAAGATCTTCATCTCTAGGCGAGCGAATTCTTTGCCAATACATTCTCGCAGTCCGCCGCCAAATGGAATGTAGCTAAAGGGTTTACGCCTTTGCGCTAGTGGCTCTAGGCTAAAGTGCGCAGGATCGAATTCTTCTGCATGCGGATAGATATCTAGTTCCCTGTGAGTTTGTTTAATCTGATAAATTACCGTCCATCCGGCTGGAATTTGGTAGCCGCCAAATTCGCAGGTTTCTAGCACCTGTCGAAACCCACCGCCTACTGGAGGTACTAGCCGCAGTACTTCTTGCAAAATCTGTTCTAGATAGGTCATTTGCTTGAGCGTTTCTAGCGTCAGGGTTTTGTCTTCTAGCTCGTTTTGTTCGGCCTCTGCTTTGGCTCTGGCCTCAGGTTTTTGCGCCATCAGCAGACAAAAAGAAGTCAGCGCGGAGGTGAGCGTTTCGTGCCCAGCAAATAGCAGCAGCAGCACCTGATCTTTTAGCTCTTCGATGGTCAGCGCTTTGCCGTCGTCGTCTTTGGCGTTTAGCAGCAGTTCGAGCGCGTCTGGGGTGGCAGGAGACTGAGCGGACTGTTTGCGATCGCGTATCAATTCCTCTAGTGCTACCAGCAGCTTGTCTCGACTGCGCATGGCTTTACCAAATGACGTCCAGGGTAGATTCAGCGGCAGCGAGAATAGCCCCGCACACCAAATCTCAAACAGCTCTCCTAGCTCGGCTTTTGAAGCATTGTCTAAACCGACCAGCAGCTTGCAGGCGACATCAAAGGTGTAGCGGCGGAGCTGTGGATACCAGGTCAAGCTGCCATCTCGCGCGGATATCTGAGCCCACTGCTGAAAGTAGCGATCGCTAATATCTGCCATTGTCTCAATATAGCCTTCGAGCGCTCTAGGCTGAAACGCCTGGGCCATCAGCCGCCTGCGCCCAGCATGAACGCTGCCTGTCTGTAGCGCTAGAGAAAGCGGTCCCAGCAGCGCCTTGACGCTGGGTGGCCAGGAGACGGTGACGCGATCGCCTTCTTGCGCAAACAAAAACCGCACTGCCTCCGGCCCTTTCATAAACACCGTCGGCTGAGTCAGCAGGCGTGTTTTGAACAGCGGCCCGTACTTGGCATGTTGCCTGCTAGGAAAATCAGGGTCGGTAAAGAAAGCAGGCGCTTTACCAATCAAAGGAGGACCAAAGTCTCCAGGGGGTAAAGGGAGACTTTTAGAATTGACCATTTAGCTGAGCGCCTTTTCTACAATAGCTGAGGGAAGTTCCTCACCCTGATATTCTCTAGTCGGCGGCTCGAATCCGCAAGAGGTGCCGTCTGTATACACCACCTCATCCTCCCAAGGCAGGCGATAGTTGCCATCTACCATATCTTTCATATAGGTGTAGGGGCAGTCTTGCGCGCCGCCTTTGACAGCGGTATAGCCCCGGTGGCCAAACTGGTAGATATTATTCTCTACGCTCCAGTGCTGGCGAGCTTCGCGGACCAGATCCGGGCGGACTTCGGCGGTGATGATTTCGTTAGGGCGGTGGCTACCGGTGACCAGGGGCTGACCGTCGAAGTTGACGATCATGCCTTCGCCCATTGAGTCGAAGGTGCCGTCAGTGCCGCACATGCAAACCGAAGCGGTGACCATCAGATTGCAAAAGGCGTTGGACTGGTTGGTGATCTGCCAGCTATGCCGAATGGGGGCGGTGTAGCCTGCGGTGCGCAGCATGATGTCGGCTCCTTTGTAGGCGCACTCGCGGGCCATTTCGGGGAACATGCCATCGTGACAGATAATCAGGGCGATCTTGCTGCCGTTCGGACCGTCGCAGACGGGGATGCCGATGTTGCCCGGTTCCCAGGGCTCGACGGGCACCCAGGGGTGCAGCTTGCGGTAGTAGAGCTGCAAGTTTCCTTTGTCGTCGATGATGAGGCCGCTGTTGTAGGGGTTGCCGTTAGGATTGAATTCCATGATGGAAAAGCAGCCCCAAATACTATTATCGATGCAGGCTTGGCTGAAGGCGGCGACTTCTGGCCCGTCGAGCTTGCACATAATCTCGGGATTGGTGTCCATCGACAGGCCGTGGAGCGAATACTCAGGGAAGACGACTAGGTCCATCGTGGGCATATTGCGCCTCGCTTTGGCGACCATATCGCAGATTGCCTGAGTCTGGGCGGCCAGATCGTCTGGGGTGACGACGTTAGGAAGCTGGGCCTGCACCATGCCCAGCACGACACCGTTAGGAGATTTGTTTAGTCCGCCGAGTCCGCTCATGGCTATGTCCTTCTTCTAAGTGAATTGGTCTTTTTGATAGAGGGTAAGCTTTGATTTTATGGCGCAGTAGGCGGATGATTCTGTGGCGGTTGTTGCATACTGCTGACTTCTTGTTTTTTTCAGATGAGATGCTCTTTCACATATTTTCTTCATACTCTCAACCTACGATCGTAGAGATAGCTCGAAGCTCAACCAACAGAAATTAGAGAGGCCATTATGAAACTTCAAACCATCACCGTTCAACAGCTACTGCGTGAATATGATCAAGGCGATCGCGATTTCTCTGCGGCGTCTCTACGTGGGGCGTCTCTAATTGGAAAATATCTAGTCGGTATCGATATGAGCTGCTGCGACCTGAGCAGTGCCGATTTTAGTCGCAGCGACCTGAGCCGTGCCAGCATGGCTAGAGCCAACCTGACTGATGCTGAACTAGTAGATACCAACCTGTGTGGTGCCAACCTTCAGGCCACCAACCTAATCGGAGCAAACCTACAGACAGCCTGCCTAATAGGTGCCAACCTGTTGGGCAGCGATCTGCGCGGAGCCGATCTGAGTGGAGCTAGCCTGCGTGGGGCGGATCTGCGAGGCGCAAGGCTGAGCGGAGCGATTCTGTGTAATGCGGATCTCGATGGGGCTCGAATAGATCCTGGAGAGCTAGAAACGGCAGACTGCGATACTTCGATTCTAGATAATTTAGAGCTGGTAGATGATTCGAGTGCCGCACTAGGCTACGCAGAGATGACATCGCAGCAATGGGTTTCTTGGGGTGCGCATTCCTGATAGCCGTGGGCTACCGGGTCAAGATGTCGTAGATGGCGATCGCGATTTCTACCACAATTAGAATGGTGATATACCATTCGACCCGGTGGCTGCTGTCTCGCTGCAAGATGCCGAGAGCGGTTTCTACGGTTCTAGCGATCAGCGCTAGCTTTTGCTCTAGAGCGACGAGTCTTTCTTTGAGCTCGTATTCGTCTTCTAAACGCAAGTAAAGGCGATCAAGTTCGGGATAGTCCCAGACGGGATCGGGCTTTTCTCCGACTTCTACAATGCCAAGCATTTTCTGCTGGATCAGCAGCGTGCCGCCAACGTAGCTCAGCAGCTCTTTTTCTTTGGGCGGGCGGAGGTTGGTGCCCTGGATGGCGGTAGTGAAGGGCTTGATCTGCTTAAACAAACGTGAGACTTCGCCTTCGTAATAGTCGAGTACAACAGTTTTGGCGAGGGCTTCGGCGACAATCTGTAGGCGCTCGGCGCTGCACTGCTGTAGCCAAAGCACGTTGTTTTCTAGGCGCTCTTTGGGCTTGGCAATCTGTTCTGACGGCTGCTCTAGAGTTTGGGAGAGAAAGGCAATCGAGAGCTCTTCTGAGATGGTGGTGGTGAAGCGATCGCGAATCCGCGAATCCAGCTTTCTTAGCAGGTCACTTTCTTCTTCGCTGCTTAGATCAAAGGTGACAATTACGCCATAGCGCAGCAGCACGGCGCAGCCTGTCTCCCCAACTCTGATGGTCAATGGATTGGTGGCCAGAGTCTCGATTTCTGGATCTATTTCCTTGATATTTTTGAGAACGAGGCGTTCTCCTAAAATAGCGGCGCGCACAGCAATAGCGTCTTTATTCCTCCAGTCGGGCGCGACGGTAGGAATAGGCGTTTGCGCGGTGGGAATCGGTAGAGCGAGTTCGTTGGCAGCAGGCATACAGGTGTTAGCGTGGTAAACGGCAAACGGCACTGACGATATATAGCCTGTACCGGTCAGTCAAGTGACAAAAGCTATAGTAGCGACTATTAGCCGTTAGCGGGGACGATTTCTAGCTTGGCGACCTGGAGGCGCTGGCACATTTTTAGCTGATCGTAGAGGGGTCGCCAGTGCCATAGCACGTTGGCTAGGGCTTCCCAGAACGTCAGCCAGCCAAAGACAGTGACGCCCTGAGTCAGCAGCAGCAGGCCGATACCTGCTTCGACGTTAGCGGTGCGGCTATCGAGAATGACGGATAGCACCAGGGCTCCGGCTCCGCACAGGCCCAGCAGGGCCGCGTCCCAAGCTAGCTTTTGCAGGTTTTGGCGACGAACGCCTTCTAGATAGGCAAAGTAGCGCTGGATAATGGTGCGCAAGACTCTAGGAGAGAAGGCAGGCGCGTCGGCGTTTGGCGGGAGATCGGCGAGCTTTGGCGCGGGGGTGTCGGTAAAGGCGACTCGCAGAAGGATGGATTCGTCACCGAGTTCGGAGAGGCGGGCAAAAAGGTAGTCGACGAAGTCTTTGTTGAGGTTGAGGACGGGCGGGGCGGCGTCGGGGTCGGTGGTCTCGCTGGTGGTCTCGCTGGTGGCTCGCTGGTGGCTTGCTAGTGGTGGCCTCGTTGCCAAAGTTGGCGGGGATGCCTTCAAAGGGCATGAGAACAGCGGTCGGAGAGCTAAGGCGCAGGCGCACGATGATCTCGCCATCGGAGGAACGGGTGTAGCATTCGGCGATTTGCTTTTCTTTAGCGGTTTGGCGACGGGGGGGAATCAGCCTGAAAACTCGTTTCATAGGCGTGCGAATAGGACGGCATAGTTAGGTTTAGCATGCCGCCATCTTATCTAGGCGTCTATGTATCCTTTGAAAGCGGCGAATGAACGGGGTGATGGTTGGGTAGCTCAATCATTTCTTCTAGGGCGGTGGCGGTGCCTTCTTTGACGGCGTTTAGCAAGCGCGCTTTGACGGTGGGCTGGTTTTCGATGGCTTCGACGGTTTTGGCGGCGATCACCATTTGGCCGGTGGGGGTGGTGCGAGTCGAGGTTTCCGATTGAGTTCGGTGACGAGGGCGCGGATGTCACGGGCGGCGGCGGCAAGATCGGTGCTGTGGTTGATTTGGGTGCCGATTTTGTCTCGCATGACTTTGTCGCCGCCGATGTTGTCGCCTTGGCCGTATTGGTTGACGGTGTTTGACATTGGGGTTGCCGTCGGGGAGAACTCTGTGCTTTTTCTAGTCGAGACTGTAGGCCGATGATAGTAAGGCCGACGATGGCGGATTGGGCCTGCTATAGCGCAGGACTAAGCCTTCGCCGATAGTCAACGCCGAGGGCGGGTTGTGGGGTTCCTATGGACATATAGAGGCCATCGGCGATCTCTGTCGTAGTCCGATTGCATGGGAAGATTGGGGTTTAGGAGTTGGGTCGCGTCCATAGTGTTCTTGTGAGAATCTGCGGTTTGTATAGTTCCTACCCATCCGTAGAGCCTTTGATAGCGGTGACGACGGGTTTGATGGCTGGGTGCTCGATAGCATTTCTTCTAGGGCAGTGATGACTGTCTTCTTTGACGGCGTTTAGCAGGCGTGCTTTGACGGTGGGCTGGTTGTTCGATGGCTTCGACGATTTTGGCAGCAATCATCATTTGGCCGGTGGGGGTGGTGCGATCGTAGGTTTGATCGAGTTCGGCGAAGAGGGCTTTGATGTCGCGGGCGGCGGCGGCAAGATCAGGGCTGTTGTTGATTTGGGTGCCGACTTTGTCTCGCATGACTTTGTCGCCGCCGATATTGTCGCCCTGGCCGTGCTGGTTGACGGTGTCGCCGTAGTGATTGTGTGTGCTGTTGGAGGATGAGTTGATTGTGTTGTCGTTTCCGTTGATGACGTTTGAGTCTGTGACGTTGCCGCCGATACTGACAGAGGATTCTTCGTATGTTTGAGCTGGGAAGCTGACGTTGATGTCTAGTTTGTTGCTGAAGGGAGAGCTACTAGAAGAGAAAGTGTTGGAGGCTTTGAAGGGTTCTCTTCTATCAGGTTTACGGCCTGCGGCTATGTCTGACTCATCCGTGCTGAAGTAGGTTTGAGGTTCGATGACGTCGTCTATGAGGCGGCGGACGTTGACCATATCAAAGCTCTTTTGACACTGAACTTCGAGGTTGTGCTTTTTAAGAGAGTTTTGTAGGACTTTGTAGGCGAATTGATACGGTTCGTTGCTGTTTTTGCATTCGGCGCAGTTGCAGGGGATAAGGGTTTCGTACTTGAGGTTCTCAAAGGAGCTGTGGATGCGTTCTAGTTCGTGGCCGATGATAGCAGGAAGACGCTTTTTGTCGGTGCCGCTGATGCGAATATGAATATTAGCGGCATCGTAGCGGGCGTCTTCGATAATTTCGGCGCGGGCGCTGCCAATGATAAGGATGACGCCGTGTTTCCAGACGAGTCTTTGCTTTTCGATGTAGCGGTGAAGGGAGACGATGAAGCGAGGGAAGATGTTTTTGGGTTTAAAGGGATAGTGGTAGGTGACGATTAGGTTGTCTTGGCTGTCCCAGGTCTGTGTGTAGTCGAGTTCGGCTGGTAGGTTGGCTTCTAGCAGGTGGGGGGCGATGTAGTGATTGTTGCGTCCGGTGATTTCGTAGCAGACTTCAAACTGTTGCATTAGGGCAAGAAGTTCGCCGCGAACGTCTTTGTATTCGTTGTCTTCCCAAATTTCGTCGAGGTCTTCGTTGCTAAAGCGACCGCAGTCTTTACGGACTTTTGGGGTGTCTAGCACTTTGTAGACGGCGTCGGTGCTCCAGGCGGGGGTGAGGAAGATGGTCTTGGACAATAGGGGAATGGACTGAAAGTGAAGGAATACGCCAAGGTTGTGGAGAAAGCGGCTGAGGCGTTCTTGTTCGCTGCGTTCGGTGACGCCTTGGGCTTCGCAGACCTGACGGTATTCTTGAATAGAGATGTAGTTGTCGCTGCCGAGGGCTTGGTTTTCTAAGACGCTGCGGACGTTTGCCCAGGTTTTGGGGAGTGGATCGCCAACGTGGGAGAGGTTGCTGATGTATTGTTCGACGGTGGCTTTGATGGTGTCTAGGTTGCGATTTTCGGAGAGGTCTGTTTCGATGCTTTCTTTTAGATTGGCGAACTGGCCGCGTAGCTGAAGATCGGGGACGGAGCAGGGGCGACCTTGCTTTTCGTTTTTGATTAGGATGACGGGGCTGTCTGCGCCGTGGAGCTGGATGACGTTTAGCCAGAAGTAGAAGTCGGTGTTGCCCTGGCGGGAGTCGGTGACGAGGGCGTAGACGGCGCGTTCGGTGAGGAAGAACTGGTGAGTAGCGTGGTAGATTTCTTGACCGCCGAAGTCCCAGATGTTGACTTTGCAAGGGTGACCATCGGGATGGTCGAATTTGTATGGAAGGACTTCGATGCCCTCGGTAGACTTTTCGTCTTCTTTTAGCTTGTAGTCCGCGTCTTGCAGTTTCTTGGCGAGGGTAGTTTTTCCTGCACCGCCTTCGCCGACGATGAGCAGTTTGGCTTCGTAAAGAGGATTGTCTGATTTTTCCTGAAAATAGTAACTAATGACTTCTGTGGCAGGAACCGGATTTTCGTATTGGTTTTTGCTGCCTAGAATTTCTGGAGGAATGGACAATCGATTGGCACGCAGATCTAGCTTTTCAATTGTTTTTAGATCGTGGATCCATTCTGGTAAAAGAGATATTTTGTTGTCCCATAAGTTCAGCGTGGTTAAGTTCGGCAAGTAACTAACAACTTTGGGTAGCTCTTTTAGCTGATTGCCGCTGAGGTTGAGCGACCGCAAGTTGGTTAGCTGGCCGATGAACTCAGGCAGCTCTTTTAGCTGATTGCCGCTGAGGTCGAGCGATCGCAAGTTGGTTAGCTGACCGATGAACTCAGGCAGCTCTTTTAGCTGATTGCTGCTGAGGTCGAGCGATCGCAAGTTGGTTAGCTGACCGATGAACTCGGGCAGCTCGTTTAGCTGATTGCCGCTGAGGTAGAGCGATCGCAAGTTGGTTAGCTGACCGATGCACTCGGGCAGCTCTTTTAGCGGATTGCCGCTGAGGTCGAGCGATCGCAAGTTGGTTAGCTGACCGATGCACTCAGGCAGCTCGTTTAGCTGATTGCCGCTGAGGTAGAGCGATCGCAAGTTGGTTAGCTGACCGATGAACTCAGGCAGCTCTTTTAGCTGATTGCCGCTGAGGTCGAGCGATCGCAAGTTGGTTAGCTGACCGATGAACTCAGGCAGCTCTTTTAGCTGATTGATGCTGAGGTTGAGCGATCGCAAGTTGGTTAGCTGACCGATGAACTCAGGCAGCTCTTTTAGCTGATTGCCGCTGAGGTTGAGCGATCGCAAGTTCGTTAGCTGACCGATGAACTCAGGCAGCTCGTTTAGCTGATTGCTGCTGAGGTAGAGCGATCGCAAGTTGGTTAGCTGACCGATGAACTCAGGCAGCTCTTTTAGCTGATTGCAGCTGAGGTCGAGCGATCGCAAGTTGGTTAGCTGACCGATGAACTCAGGCAGCTCTTTTAGCTGATTGCCGCTGAGGTTGAGCGATCGCAAGTTGGTTAGCTGACCGATGCACTCAGGTAGCTCTTTTAGCTGATTGCTGATGAGGTAGAGCGATCGCAAGTTGGTTAGCTGACCGATGAACTCGGGCAGCTCTTTTAGCTGATTGCTATGAGGTAGAGCGATCGCAAGTTGGTTAGCTGACCGATGAACTCGGGCAACTCTTTTAGCTGATTGTGGCTGAGGTCGAGCGATCGCAAGTTGGTTAGCTGACCGATGCACTCAGGCAGCTCTTTTAGCTGATTGAAGCTGAGGTAGAGCGATCGCAAGTTGGTTAGCTGACCGATGAACTCAGGCAGCTCTTTTAGCTGATTGCCGCTGAGGTTGAGCGATTGCAAGTTGGTTAGCTGACCGATGAACTCAGGCAGCTCTTTTAGCTGATTGCCACTGAGGTAGAGCGATTGCAAGTTGGTTAGCTGACCGATGAACTCAGGCAGCTCTTTTAGCTGATTGAAGCTGAGGTCGAGCGACTGCAAGTTGGTTAGCTGACCGATGAACTCAGGCAGCTCTTTTAGCTGATTGAAGCTGAGGTCGAGCGATCGCAAGTTCGCCAGCTGTCCTACAAACTCGGGCAGCTCTTTTAGCGGATTGCTGCTGAGGTTGAGTGATCGCAGCTCACTCAGTTTCCCAATGACTTCCGGCAGCTCAGCGAATTGATTGTCATAAAGAAAGAGCGATCGCAGCTCTGTCAGCTGCCCAATCTCATCCGGCAGCGTCCTCAAATTATTGTCAAGTGATTCACTATTTCTTCTTATCCCACCGCCCCAAAACCAACGTCTTCAGATTCGTCAGCTTGCCAATCTCCGGCGGCAGCTCCGTCAGCCCTTTCCCCGCCAAATCTAGCGTCGTCCATCTCTCCGCCGCCGCTCGGTCAATCAGCGCAATCAGCTCAGCTTTCCGCTCATCTGGAGTCATAGTTCTGGATCTAATAATTTCCTAGCTATCAGTATCCACCATCATCTTGTCAGCATAGGTCGGAATCGAGCTGTCGGTGACTATGGCATACAGCACATCTGGATCAAGGTCTGCGTCGTTTGGCCAGCAGATAGTACCAAGTTCAGGATTGACGCTGACCCTAGAGAAATAGTCGAGATCACTAAGGGGCGAAAAGATGCCCGTGAATTCTACAATTTCTTTGATGTCTACAGTGCCTTCTGTATCATCTTCAAACACAATGTGCAGACAAAAATTGTCAAGCGGCTTCACAGCGGTAATGTCCTTGAGCATGGCTATTCCAGCAGCTGAACTTTATCTAGTGCTGCCTGCTGATAGGCAAGCAGGTACTGTATTGTTTTGCAGTTCCCTTCCGTAAGGATAAGCTTTCGTGTCCTAATATCATCGCTGCTGTTGCGATCTATAAGCGCAATCTACTATACAAATCAAAGAAAACTGCTCCTGCTAACCCTGCAAGCCTTTCTGGATTGTCTGCAAGGGATAACGAGAACCCAAAAACGCTTACAAAGTTCACGTTCTTAGCTTCTGCCTACGCAAAAGCGCTATCCGTTCATCCAAAAGTCTTTTCCCTATACTCAGAAGCGCTTTCCACGATCTCAGCATCAACATTCTTCTACCCTGTAACCGATTCAGACTACTCAGGCTCAATATTAGTCAGGTCCAACCCGTCTGATGGTATCAATTTTCTATTTCCCCTCCCAAAGATTACGGAACTAACGGCTCTATGCTGTCGGGAATACAGCCAGTTTCACTGAGAGAGCTTTGTAAAAAAGCGGACATTATAAAGCTGTTCTACTTCATAGAATGCCTTTTAATCCTCTATCCTGTCAGGGAGAAACAACAATGGCCAGAAAGAAACGCAGCTCTCGCATCATAGAAAGAGCACAGCGCCGACTGTCTAGCATCCAGTCGATCAATCCGCAGCTAGCCCTAGACGGGGCGATTTCAACCAAAGACTATGCCAAACAGATTGACGAACTCCGCCAAAAGCTCAACGCCTACAACACCGCGCTATCCACCGTTGATGATCTGTACAATCAATTCACCGACGGCGAGCGCCAGCTAGCCGACTACTCAGAGAAAATGCTGCTGGGCGTCGCTGTGCGATATGGCAAAGAAAGCAACGAATACGAAATGGCAGGCGGCGTCCGCAAGCAAGACCGCAAGCGACCCCGACGACCAGTAGTAGCAGTAGGATAGGTTCGCAAACCGTAGGGGCGCTAGCAAGGCTACGCCCTTCGAGAAGTCAGAATATTCGCGCGCTCCACTAGCAGACCGCCAAAGCGACCCCGCCAGGCATCTACAGCACACAGCCTTTTTCAGCCTGTCGCGCGTATGCGATTATGCGCTCATCCTTAGCTCCACCAGAACTGATAAAACTCCTTACTATTGCCGAGGCACGATCGTAGTACCGCTCAAGGTGCCCTAGCCCGTGCAGACCGCTTTCTACGCAGGCAATATTATCTAGTGAAAGCGCATATCTCATCACCTCCGCTACGGCAGCGTAGATTTCGGTTTTTTCTGGTGTTTGCTCACAGTACGCTAAAGGAGTAATATCCCAAACTATGTAGCAAAAGTGATTCAACTGATTACCGTTCTCTGATAAGTGCCCCAACGCGCTAACACATCTCTGGTTCAGACATTCTCCAAAGAAAGCCTTCAGCGCGCGAATGGCGTTTACTCTTTTATCGATGGCAACAGGACCGTCACGTAGGATAAGTGATAGATTAGAGCAGCTATTGTTAAAGATGTAGTTCATACCCATGCCAAGCTGCCAATCCGAATAAGCAGAGAGATCGGCTTCATAGTTTTCTAGCATCTGGCGAAAGAACTTGACAAATTCCTCACCCGTCAAATCCGGTTCAACAAGGTCGTAATCAAACCGCCAATCGCCTGCTGACTCATCTCTATCAAAAAGAAACTCAACGAGTCTTTGGTACTTATCTGTCATAGCGCTCAGCTGCTTAGTATGGGAGAAAGTTATGAGGCAGATTGGGGCACACATTTAGTACGCACAGCTCTGAGCCAACAGATTTGGCTGCTTAACAAATATTAAAAAAGGCTGATATAGCCTGTACCGAATGCACACTCTTCGAGAAGGCACAGCCTACTGACTATCTCTTTCTCTACTCTACTGTTGCCTGTCTCACTTTCGGTGATGTTGCTGACGCGATCGCCTCGGCAACATCCTTTTCCAAAGCTTCTTCTAATGCGGGCTCAGGCTTTGCGGCTTTGACCTTAAACGTGAGACCGTTAGCTTTGGACATGCCAATTTTCAGAGTGCTGCCCTCAGTAAATGTATTCTCTAGGATCATCGTAGCGATTGGATTTTCTAGCTCTCGCTGGATGGCTCTCTTGAGCGGGCGAGCGCCGTAGGTAGGATCGTAGCCCTGGTCAGCCACGTAGTCGATGGCGGCTTCGGACATTTCAAGAGCAATCTTTTGATCGGCTAGCAAGCGGTAGATGCGTTTGAGCTGAATGGTAACGATGCTGCGCAGTTCTTTTTTGCTAAGGGCATGGAAGAGAATAGTATCGTCAATGCGGTTGAGAAACTCTGGGCGGAAGTGCGATCGCAATGCACCCATTACCAAAGTTTCCATTTCCTCAAACTTAGAATCATCCCCCGATACATCCAAGATATGCTCGCTGCCGATATTGCTAGTCATCACAATTACCGTATTGCAAAAGTCCACCGTGCGGCCCTGAGAATCGGTAATTCGCCCATCGTCTAGCACTTGCAGCAGAATGTTAAACACATCAGCATGTGCCTTCTCCACTTCGTCTAAAAGAACAACAGAATAAGGATGGCGTCTGACCGCCTCAGAAAGCTGACCGCCTTCCTCGTAGCCGACATAGCCTGGTGGCGCACCGACTAGACGAGACACGGAGTTTTTCTCCATGTATTCAGACATATCTAGGCGGATTAAAGCGTCTTCAGTATCGAACAAGAAAGAAGCTAGGGCGCGGGCTAGTTCTGTTTTACCCACACCTGTTGGTCCCATAAATAGGAAAGAGCCAATTGGACGTCCGGGATCTTTCATTCCCGCTCTAGCACGACGAATAGCCGCAGAGACCGCCGTGACTGCTTCGGACTGGCCAATCACGCGCTCATGCAGATGATCTTCTAACTGCAACAGCTTTTGCCTTTCCGATTCCATCAGGCGGTTGACCGGAATGCCCGTCCAGCGAGCCACAATCTCAGCGATATCTGCCTCGGTGACCTGCTCACGTAGCATGGTCAGCCCTTTTGCCTGTAGCGCTTGCTGGCTAGCGTCTAGGTCTTCTAACTCCTGTTGAATCTCTTCTAGTCGGCCATATTTTAGCTGCGCGGCGCGTTCTAGGTCATTAGCCCGCTCGGCCTGATTCATCCGCAGGCGAGTGCGTTCTTCTTCTTCTTTTAGCTCAGTGATCGCATCTAGGGTCTCTTTCTCTGTGTGCCACTGCTGATCGAGCCCTTTCTGTTCTTTCGAGAGTTCTTCTATTTCTTGCTTGATACCTTCTAGCCTTTGCTCAGAAGTGCGATTGGAAGAGCCTGCCGCTTTCTCACTTTCTAAAGAAAGTTTTTCCATCTCTAGCTGCATCAGGCGACGGTCAATGATTTCTAGCTCCTCGGGCTTAGAATCAATCTCCATCTTCAGCTTGGCGGCGGCTTCATCGATTAGGTCAATGGCCTTGTCTGGGAGGAAGCGATCGCTCACATAGCGATCCGACAGCGCCGCCGCCGCCACCAGCGCTGAGTCCAAAATCGTCACGCCGTGATGCACTTCATAGCGCTCTTTGAGTCCGCGCAAAATCGACACCGCATCTTCGACGTTGGGCTGATCGACATACACCTGCTGAAAGCGCCGCTCTAGCGCCGTGTCTTTCTCAATATGCTTGCGATACTCATCGATAGTGCTCGCGCCGATGCAGCGCAGTCCGCCCCGAGCTAGAACAGGCTTGAGGATATTGCCCGCATCTACATTGTTCGCTCCTGCCCCTGCACCGACAACAGTGTGCAGTTCGTCGATAAATAGAACAACCTGACCGTTAGAATCCGTGACTTCAGCCAGAACAGAACGCAGGCGCTCTTCAAACTGGCCCCTATACTTGGCCCCGGCAATCAGACCGCCGACATCTAGAGAAATCAGCACGCGGTTTTTCAGCGATTCGGGCACGTCACCATTAATAATGCGCTGAGCTAGGGCTTCGGCGATCGCAGTCTTACCCACCCCTGGCTCCCCGATTAGCACCGGGTTATTCTTCGTCCGCCGAGACAGCACGTGAATCACCCGGCGGATCTCTTCATCGCGGCCAATCACCGGGTCTAGCTTCCCAGCCCGCGCCTCTTCAGTCAGATCGCGTCCGTACTGGTGCAGCGCTGGGTATTCTTCTTCCTCAGCGGTCTTGGCAGTAGCTGGCTTATCTTCTGGGGCGGGCGATCGCAACGCCTGCACAGCCCGCATCATCTGCGCCGTATCCACATCAAAGCCGCGCAGCAGCCGCCGACCAATCCGCTCATCTTCTACAAAGCCAATCAGCAGATGCTCAACGCCAATCAGCTCATCTTGCAGGTTTAGCCTCGCCCCGTCTGCCGCATCCAGCATCCGGTCCAGGCTTTGACCCAGATACAGGTTGCTATCAATCGCCACCCTCACCCGCGACTGCCGCTTGGCAAACGTTTCTAGCTCCTGCAAAATCTGCTCAGGCGAGAGCCCCGCCTTTGACAGAATCGTATCGGCCTGCCCCGTCTGCTCTAGCATCGCCAGCGTGACGTGCTCTACCTCCAGATACTGCTGCCGAAATCGGCGAGCCACATCTTGGGCTTCGACGATCGCGTCCCAGGCTTTGGCGGTGAACTTATCAGGATCGGTTGGCTGCATAGAAAGGGGTCTGTGGAGGAAGGGTTATGAAGAAAAGGGCGATAGAAGAAAAGGGCGATAGAAGAAGCGGGTAGAGAAAGCGCGATGGCAACGGCTATAGACGTAGGGCTTTTAGTATATCAACGGAAGGGGGTTAGCATTGGATCAGGTAGTTGATAAGCTGGTTGCCGCTGTCAAAGAAATGGATTCGTAGACCCTGATACTAAAACTTAGCGGAGAGATCGGCTTCATAGTTTTCTAGCATCTGGCGAAAGAACTTGACAAATTCCGCACCCGTCAAATCCGGTTCAACAAGGTCGCAATCAAATCGCCAATCGCCTGCTGACTCGTCTCTATCAAAAAGAAACTCAACAAATCTTTGGTACTTATCTGTCATAGCGCTCAGCTGCTTAGTATGGGAGAAAGTTATGAGGCAGATTGGGGCACACGTTTAGTACGCACAGCTCTGAGCCAACAGATTTAGCTGCTTAACAAATATTAAAAAAGGCTGATATAGCCTGTACCGAATGCATACTCTTCGAGAAGGCACAGCCTACTGACTATCTCTTTCTCTACTCTACTGTTGGCTGTCTCACTTTCGGTGATGTTGCTGACGCGATCGCCTCGGCAACATCCTTTTCTAAAGCTTCTTCTAATGCGGGTTCAGGCTTTGCGGCTTTGACCTTAAACGTGAGACCGCTAGCTTTGGACATGCCAATTTTTAGAGTGCTGCCCTCGGTAAATGTATTCTCTAGGATCATCGTAGCGATTGGGTTTTCTAGCTCTCGCTGAATGGCTCTCTTGAGCGGGCGAGCGCCGTAGGTAGGATCGTAGCCCTGGTCAGCCACGTAGTCGATGGCGGCTTCGGACATTTCGAGAGCAATCTTTTGATCGGCTAGCAAGCGGTAGATGCGTTTGAGCTGAATGGTAACGATGCTGCGCAGTTCTTTTTTGCTAAGGGCATGGAAGAGAATAGTATCGTCAATGCGGTTGAGAAACTCTGGGCGGAAGTGCGATCGCAATGCTCCCATTACCAAAGTTTCCATTTCCTCAAACTTAGAATCATCTCCCGATACATCCAAGATATGCTCGCTGCCGATATTGCTAGTCATCACAATTACCGTATTGCGAAAGTCCACCGTACGCCCTTGAGAATCGGTAATTCGCCCGTCATCTAGCACTTGCAGCAGAATATTAAACACATCAGCATGTGCCTTCTCCACTTCGTCTAAAAGAACAACAGAATAAGGATGGCGTCTGACCGCTTCAGAAAGCTGACCGCCTTCTTCGTAGCCAACGTAGCCCGGTGGCGCGCCGACTAGACGAGACACGGAGTTTTTCTCCATGTATTCAGACATATCTAGGCGGATCAAGGCTTCTTCAGTATCGAACAAGAAAGAAGCTAGGGCGCGGGCAGTTCCGTTTTACCCACACCCGTCGGTCCCATAAACAAGAAAGAGCCAATTGGACGTCCGGGATCTTTCATCCCCGCTCTAGCACGACGAATAGCCGCAGAGACCGCCGTGACCGCTTCGGACTGGCCAATCACGCGCTCATGCAGATGATCTTCTAACTGCAACAGCTTTTGCCTTTCCGATTCCATCAGGCGATTGACCGGAATGCCCGTCCAGCGAGCCACAATCTCGGCGATATCTGCCTCGGTGACCTGCTCGCGTAGCATGGTCAGCCCTTTTGCCTGTAGCGCCTGCTGGCTAGCGTCTAGGTCTTCTAACTCCTGTTGAATCTCTTCTAGTCGGCCATATTTTAGCTGCGCGGCGCGTTCTAGATCGTTAGCCCGTTCGGCTTGATTCATCCGCAGGCGAGTGCGTTCTTCTTCTTCTTTTAGCTCAGTGATCGCATCTAGGGTCTCTTTCTCGGTGTGCCACTGCTGATCGAGCCCTTTCTGTTCTTTCGAGAGCTCTTCTATTTCTTGCTTGATGCCTTCTAGCCTTTGCTCAGAAGTGCGATTAGAAGAGCCCGCCGCTTTCTCACTTTCTAAAGAGAGTTTCTCCATCTCTAGCTGCATCAGGCGACGGTCAATAATTTCTAGCTCCTCGGGCTTAGAATCAATCTCCATCTTCAGCTTGGCGGCGGCTTCGTCGATTAGGTCAATGGCCTTATCTGGGAGGAAGCGATCGCTCACATAGCGATCCGACAGCGCCGCCGCCGCCACCAGCGCTGAGTCCAAAATCGTCACGCCGTGATGCACTTCATAGCGCTCTTTGAGTCCGCGCAAAATCGAGACCGCATCTTCGACATTGGGCTGATCGACATACACCTGCTGAAAGCGCCGCTCTAGCGCCGTGTCTTTCTCAATATGCTTGCGATATTCGTCGATAGTGCTCGCGCCAATGCAGCGCAGCCCGCCCCGCGCCAAAACTGGCTTGAGGATATTGCCTGCATCTACATTGTTGGCTCCTGCCCCTGCACCGACAACAGTATGTAGCTCATCGATAAATAGAACAACCTGACCGTTAGAATCTGTGACTTCAGCCAGAACAGAACGCAGTCGTTCCTCAAACTGGCCCGGTACTTAGCTCCGGCAATCAGACCGCCGACATCTAGAGAAATCAGCACGCGGTTTTTCAGCGATTCGGGCACGTCGCCGTTAATAATGCGCTGGGCTAGGGCTTCGGCGATCGCAGTCTTACCCACCCCCGGTTCCCCGATTAGCACCGGGTTATTCTTCGTCCGCCGAGACAGCACGTGAATTACCCGGCGGATCTCTTCATCGCGGCCAATCACCGGGTCTAGCTTCCCGGCCCGCGCCTCTTCGGTCAGATCGCGTCCGTACTGGTGCAGCGCTGGATATTCTTCTTCCTCAGCGGTCTTGGCAGCGGCTGGCTTATCTTCTGGGGCGGGCGATCGCAACGCCTGCACAGCCCGCATCATCTGCGCCGTATCCACATCAAAGCCGCGCAGCAGCCGCCGACCAATCCGCTCATCTTCTACAAAGCCAATCAGCAGATGCTCAACGCCAATCAGCTCATCTTGCAGGTTCAGCCTCGCCCCGTCTGCCGCATCCAGCATCCGGTCTAGACTTTGACCTAGATACAGATTGCTATCAATCGCAACCCTCACCCGCGACTGCCGCTTGGCAAAGGTTTCTAGCTCCTGCAAAATCTGCTCAGGCGAGAGCCCCGCCTTTGACAGAATCGTATCGGCCTGCCCCGTCTGCTCTAGCATCGCCAGCGTGACGTGCTCTACCTCCAGATACTGCTGCCGAAATCGGCGAGCCACATCTTGGGCTTCGACGATCGCGTCCCAGGCTTTGGCGGTGAACTTATCAGGATCGGTTGGCTGCATAGAAAGGGGTCTGTGGAGGAAGGGGCGATGAAGAAAAGGGCGATAGAAGAAGCGGGTAGAGAAAGCGCTATGGCAGCGGCTATAGACGTAGGGCTTTTAGTATATCAACGGAAGGGGGTTAGCATTGGCACAATCGACACCTACGCGCCGCTATACAATTGACCCGTACTAAAATCCCTACGGTTATGACCCGCTCTATCTGGCTCACTATCGACTGGCGAGATGCCAATAATCAAGCGCCCGAAGCGCAGCAAGAAGCACTGACGCAGTCTGTATTTCGCTCGCTAAGAGCACACGAAGCCGTTCAAAAAGTAGAGCGTGTTCCCGATCCGGACGTTCGCCCGCTGCTACGCCGAGCGCAAAGTAGTCATTCTAGACTGTTGCTTTGCCGGGGCCATTGCCGATGGGTTCATTAGCATGGACGATAGCAGTGTGGATATTGCCGCGCAGCTAGGTACTAGGGAACTGGGTGAAAAGGGCTGCTGTATCCTGACGGCCTCTACCTCTACCCGCTATGCCCTAGAACCTGAAAATGAGCCTTTGTCGGTGTACACGCGCTACTTGACTGAAGGGCTTAGAACGGGCGGGGCGGCGTTGGACGGTGCTCGGTTCATTTCGGCTAGGCACCTGCACGACTATGTGAAAGCGCAAGTGAGGGTGGCGGCTCCGGCGATGCAGCCTGCTATTTTTAATGCGCTTGGAAGGAGATGGAATTGCGATCGCCAAGGTCCAAATCGACGACGAGCAGCGCTATCGCAAGCAGGTACAGGTGATCGTCGAGCAGGTAAAAGGGCGGCTACGGCCAGCGGCCAAAGCGAATCTGAAGCTATGGCAACGTGAGCTAGGCATTGCTGACGAGAAAGCCGCCGCAATTTTAGCAGAGGTGCTGAAGCCATATGAGGAAAAAGCGGCACATGTGAAGTTCTACAGACAGACACTGATAGAAGAGAAAGAGTATGGCTATCCACTAGATGATGAGGCTGTCGAGCAACTGCAAGCCATCAAGCGTCGCCTGAACCTGCGAGATGAAGACGTATCAGCAGCAGAGACGAAAGTACTCGGAACACCACTCTCATCGGCAGTGTCAACCGTGACTGTTATTTCAGCCGCAGAGCCACAGTCTAAGTCAGAGACTGAGCACAGTCAGCCGCAGCGTCCATCTGCTTCCTTTAGCTTTGAGACGGTACGTGTGAATGACCAAGGTAAAGTGGTCGAAACCATTCCGTGCCAAGCAGACTACTATACCGAAGCACTAGGTAACGGCATCACGCTAGAGATGGTGCGTATCCCAGAGGGCAAATTCTTGATGGGCGCAGCGGAAGGAGAAGCAGGCGCTAGCGACGATGAGTATCCACAGCGCGAGGTGAGCGTACCTGAGTTTTGGCTGGGCAAGTACGCCGTGACTCAAGTACAGTGGCGTGCCGTTGCTGCTTTGCCAAAGGTAGAGTGCGATCTAAAGAGCGATCCTGCCAACTTCAAAGGAGATAAGCTGCCGGTTGAACAGGTTTCGTGGGACGATGCTATTGAGTTTTGTAAGCGGCTTTCGCAATACACCCAAAAGACTTCAAAAAGGATATACACTCTACCCAGCGAAGCGCAGTGGGAATATGCCTGTCGTGCCAGAACGACAACGCCATTTCACTTCGGTCCGACAATTACGACTGATTTAGCAAACTATCGAGGAGCAAAGAATAAAACAAGTGAGGTAGGGAGCTTTTCTCCAAACGCCTTCGGCCTATATGACATGCACGGCAACCTGTGGGAATGGTGCCTAGATGATTGGCACGATAGCTATAAGAATGCTCCGACTGATGGAAGTGCGCGAGAATCTTCTAGTCGTACCAAAGTGCTGCGGGGCGGTTCGTGGCGCATCATCCCGGCGGTCTGTCGCGCGGCCAATCGCGACAGGAACACGCGCGTCAACCGCAACAGCCTCACGTCGGTTTTCGGGTGATTGCCTTAGCGCCCAGGACTTAGCTATCCCTTTTCTCTCTTTCCCTCTTACCCTTTTCTCTTTCTTGTCTTCCTCTAGCGCGAAGCGCTTAAAAAATATTTTTTGGCCTTTCTAAGGCTATTAAAAGAATACCATGCAGAGTATCTTCATTAGGAGTGTTTAACGAATTTTTCTATGGAAGAACTCCCCATCATTCAAAAAACTTACGACCTGATCAAATGGTACGTTCCCATTCTCAATCGCCTTCCCAAAAATCACAGATTTCTACTAGGCGATCGAATGGTGTCGCAAATGTACGATTTTCTAGAACAACTGATCAAAACGCGATTTACAACAGACAAGACAACTGTTGAAATTGCACCTGTTTAGCGTATACACCGAGACCCACCCCGTCGCTACGCGCCACCCCTCCGAGGAGGGGATTTACTTCAGGTAACGAGAGTAAAGGAGATCTACCTCGACTCTTAAATGACACACAGCCGGAACAAATCCCCTCTTGGGAGGGGTGGCCGCAGGCCGGGGTGGGTCGGCACCTACGCCAACCAGCCAGTATTCGTTGTTTACGATTTCAGTTGAGCTATTTCCTAATGTTATATTCGCGTTGCGCGCTTACCATATAGAGATACAGCGCATGGTTGAAGGGATCTAACAATGGTTCAAACTCAGTCTAGACCAATGACTCTAGAAGCGTTTCTAGCACTGCCAGAAACGGAACCTGCTAGCGACTTTATCAATGGTCAAATTATTCAGAAGCCAATTCCGCAAGGAAAACACAGCCGTCTTCAAGATAAGTTCGTGAATGTGATTAATGACGCCGTTGAGTCGAATAAGACTGCTTGCGCATTTCCTGAGCTGCGATGCATTTGTGGTACGAACGCCGTAGTCCCAGATATCTCCGTTTTCACATGGGAGCATCTTCCCATCGATGACAATGGAGAAATAGCAAATGTATTTGAAACAGCACCTGACTGGATGATCGAAATACTATCGCCGAGGCAACGCTACGCGAAAGTGATTAGGAAAATTCAGTGCTGCTTGCAACACGGTACTGGCATGGGCTGGCTAATCGACCCCAACGATAGAGCGGTCTTGATTCACCGACCTCACAAAGAAGTTCAGGTCATCCTGATTGAAGAACCTAGTGCCGTTTTACCCATGCCAGATTTTACGGGCGAGCTATCCTACACCATCGAAGATTTATTCAACTTGCTAAAAGCCTAGTCCCGACCCTCTCTTCAATCTGGAAAGATACCGTTCACAGCGCACTCAAACCCAGGCAGCAGCGGTGAAGTCAACAAATCTGAGACCAGTAGAGTAGCAACTTTCTGCAATCTAGACTCTTCTCGTCGATAAATTTCAATCTCTTTTAGCCGCCAGTTCGCAATCCAATATTCTTGAACACCGTGCAGAGAATACAGCTTCAGCTTGAAAGATTTATCTCTTTGTTCATTCTTTTCACCCGCCGATAGAACCTCTACAATTAGCTCCGGGGCAACGGTAAAGTGCCCTGCATTATCCACCCCATTCTCCAACCGATCCTTACTCACCCATACCAGGTCAGGAATCACCGCATCAACATCAGTGAAGATTACACCAGGCGTCTCAAAAGCATTACCCAGTCCCGTTTCCTCCGACCAGTTTTCCAAGCGAACATGAAGTTTGCTGATAGCCGCCTGATGCCGAATATGCGGCGCACGGGTCACGAGCAACTCTCCGTTAATGATTTCATAGCGCTTCCAGCCGCCGTCATCAGGAATAGCAGCTAGGTCTTCAGTTCTCCAACGGATAGAATCAGCAACCATAATATCGACGCTATGCAACTAACGAGCTGGTATGCCTACAGTCTAGGTGATACCAGCTCAGGTTATCAGGCTACGCATCAGGGAGATGATTTATCCACGTCCCTCAATCAGCTCAATCTTGTACCCGTCGGGATCGGTGACAAAGGCAATCACCGTTTTACCATGCTTCATCGGACCCGGCTCACGGGTGACGTTGCCGCCCTGCTGCTTGATCGCTTCGCAGGTGCCGTAGATGTCATCGACACCTAATGCGACGTGGCCGTAGCCGTTGCCTAGGTCGTAGCTGTCGGTTTCCCAGTTGTGGGTCAGCTCTAGAACGGTGTGCTCGGATTCATCGCCGTAGCCGACGAAGGCGTTGGTAAACTTGCCGCCGGGATAGTCTTTTTGACGAAGCAGCTTCATGCCTAGGATCTCGCAATAGAAGGCGATGGATTTCTCTAGGTCTCCGACTCGGAGCATGGTGTGTAGCATACGCATTGTAGTTGACCTCTTGTTGTGCCCAAAAGTTGATAAAGTCTATTCTGACGGAAAGCGAACATCTTATATATAGTAGGCGCAGCAGTATGATAGATTCCCTCGATACGGCCATTGAAGCAATTCAGGCGAGAGAGATTTTAGATTCTAGAGGCAGGCCCACGATTGAGGCCGAAATCTACCTAGGTGGCGGGGCGTATGGGATTGCTCAGGTGCCTAGCGGTGCTTCGACCGGCAGCTTTGAGGCGCATGAGCTGCGCGATGGAGACAAGGATCGCTATGGCGGCAAGGGTGTGATCCAGGCGGTGGAGAATGTGAACGATGCGATCGCCCGCGAACTAATGGGAGCTAACGCCCTTAACCAGATCGAAATCGACCGGATCATGATCGAGCTAGACGGCACCCCGAATAAGAAAAGCCTCGGTGCAAACGCTATCCTTGCAGTCTCTCTAGCCACCGCTCATGCTGCCGCCGCCGCTCAGGCCATGCCGCTCTATCGCTACCTTGGCGGTCCGCTAGCAAACGTCTTACCCATCCCGATGATGAACGTGATCAACGGCGGCGAACACGCTAGCAACAACGTTGATATTCAAGAATTCATGATTATGCCCGTGGGCGCTAGCAGCTTCCGCGAAGCGCTGCGATGGGGCGCTGAGATTTTTGCGCAGCTTAGTAAAGTTCTAGACGCTAAAGGCTTGCTAACTGGAGTAGGCGATGAAGGCGGATTTGCGCCTAACCTCGGCTCGAACCAAGAAGCGCTCGATCTGTTGATGTCTGCGATCTCTGAAGCAGGCTATACTCCCGGCGAGCAGGTTGCCCTGGCCCTAGATGTGGCTGCTAGCGAAATGTATGCAGACGGTCAGTATACCTACGATGGGGCGGCGCATTCTCCCGCAGAGATGATCAGCTACCTAGAAGGCTTGGCTAGCAACTATCCAATTGTCTCGATTGAGGACGGCCTGCACGAAGATGACTGGGATAGCTGGAAGACCTTGACCGAGCGAATCGGTGGAAAAGTGCAGCTAGTCGGCGACGATCTGTTTGTCACTAACCCGACTCGCCTGCAAAAAGGAATTGAGCAGGCGTCTGCGAATGCGCTACTGGTGAAGCTGAATCAAATCGGCACGCTGACAGAAACGCTAGAAGCTATCGACTTGGCTAAGCGCAATCAGTTCAACTGCGTAATCAGTCACCGCTCTGGTGAAACCGAAGACACAACGATTGCAGACTTGGCTGTGGCGACTCGGGCCGGTCAAATCAAGACTGGCTCACTCTGTAGAAGTGAGCGCGTGGCGAAGTACAACCAGCTACTGCGAATCGAAGACGAGCTAGGCGACCAGGCGGTCTATGCTGGCACGATTGGCATGGGTCCGGGGTAGTTGAGCACAGCCGTTGTTCCCGTAGGGGCATTGCATGCAATGCCCCTACGGGAATGAAAATCGATTCTGATGAAACCGATATTCAGCCCGTAATCGAAAGCCCTTCTACCACCACTGAAGGCGTGTAGGTAGATCCGCTCCACTGCGCATCACTGCCCAGGGCAATCAGATTATTCAGAGCAATATAGGCATTACCTGAGACCATTGTGTCTTTCACACGGCCAATAATCTCTCCATCTTTCACTCGATAGCCCAAGTCTAGATTGACAGAAAGATTCCCGGTCATATCGCCGCCTTCTCCCATCATCTGATCGACAATAATCGCCTCTGTCTGCTGGGCAACTAGCGCCTCCCACGACAGATCGCCGGGTGTGACTAGCAAATTAATCAGTCCCGGCGTAGGGTAGCCACCTAGCCCAGGGCGTATGCCATTGCCAGTCGAACTATTTGCACCCGGCATCTCCAGCGCCAAGCCGACTGTTAGATCGGTGTACCAGCTTTCGACCACACCGCTTTCAACAAAGGTGATTGTCTGAGCCAGTATTCCTTCATCATCAAAAGGGCAGCTATAAGGGCCGACAGATGGATCTTGCCGCAGCGTAATTGCGTTTGAAATTACTTGCTCATGCCACCGACTTCCCCACGGTGATGTACCTTCTTGTACCCGCTTGCCATTCAGCGCAGCGGCTAACGTGTCCCACAGCATGCCCGCTGCTTTTGCACTAAAGATCACCGGTACCTGTCCGTTGACTGGCGCGACTGTTTGGCTAGCCCATCGCATTCTCTCGATAATGCTGTTGGCTGTCGCCATTACGTCTAGGCGATCGCGCCCAATCACCCCATCGCCCACGCTCAAAAAATCATCTTGACCGACTAGCTCCGCATTCAGATAGCCGCCCAGCGTCGTATCCCGGTGGCGATAGTCTAGCCCCTCAGACGTAATTAGCCGGGTGCTTTCTATATTACAGGAGAGTTCTGCTTCGCAAACGGCCTCTGGAAAGTGGGCTTTGATATGGGCGATCGCCTCCCAACCTTGCTCAATTAGCTGCTCTACTGGCAGCGCCTGCCCAATCGAGCCAAAATCCTTTTGTTTGCCGTCAGCAAGTCTAGGGGTCTCTGGCTCATTCAACTGGCTAATCGCCAGTGCCTTTTCGATTAGCAGCGCTGGCTCAATGGGGCCATAGCCCACCGCGACGCCCGGTCTACCATCTTTCCACAGCCGCAGTGCGACCCCTTCGGCTTGAGTAGTCTCCACCTGCTTGAGTCGATTGCCCTCAAAGATGACGGGTCGATCTAGCGAGCTAGACTGATAGACTTCTGCTGATTGTGCACCTTGTGCGATCGCCTCATCCAAAAGCTGCTCAGCTAAATCTATTGAAGCCCCATTCCCGGTAAGAGTTTCACTCATCTTTAATCACCACACTCAGGAGTTCTAAGTGTATCCGAGCAACCGATGCAAGAGCTAGATAAAGCCCACCCAGCCAAATAAGCTCACAGTCCCAGCCAACCCTGCAGAGATATTTCTAGTCGTCTTACATCCGCACCAGACAGCCTACCGATCAACTTAATAACCAAAGTCTGGTGGACTGTATAAATGCCTCTCTTCACAGCCGTGGCTACGTTCAACTCTGCTTCTGACCATTCAGTGAGTTCGAATTCGCCCTCTCGTAATGACCTCACCTTGCTAGTTAAAGGCGTAATCAGGATATCTTCTGAAGAATGAGAGCTGCTCACGACCACCGCAGGTCTGACCTTAGCACTCGATAAATCTGAAAATGGATAGCGAATCAGAATAACGTCAGACTTAGAGTAGTTGGGCATACACGTCGTCTTCAGGATTGTCCCAGATAGCGTCTAGAGATAGCTGACTCGCCTGTAGCCAGAATCCAGCTTCATCATCTGGTAGAAACGTAACCAATACTTTCGTTCCTTCAGGAACCTCTACTGATTCAAGCAGCTCGATTTTTCCCTGTCGAATTGTAGCCCATAGCGTTTTTAGCATCTTCTCTTCCCAAGTAACTATGGTCTCTATTGACTACCGTGGTGAGTCGCTATCGCCCATCGCCATTTGCACAACGGTAGGCTGTCCTGACTGGTCGTGGTATTTGTTTGCCCACTGGCTGATCACCCGGTCAAGCTCATCAAAGGCGGCTTCGCGGTTTTCCCGAGGGATGTTGAGTTCCTCTAGGATTCTACGAGAGCCTGACTGGGAGTCTGCCCACTCTCGCATTAGGCGAAAGTAGCGAGCAGTATCTTCCATCATGGTGTAGGTTCGTTCTTCTTCGCCGACCGGAGAGTAGGACGCCCGCGTGAGCGCATAGAAAGGCATGCCGCCAATCGGAGAGTCGATTCTAGCTACGGTGCCTGCGTAGATTAGCCTGCGTCTGATGTGCTCGGTAAGCGCGTCACTGAGCGCCATTCTGCGAGCTTCGGGTAGGTGCTCTTGCGATCTGGCATGGAGGAATTCAACTAGCTCCATAAACTGGAAGCCGTTGAGCAGTTTGGCATCTGGGATAGACTCTGGTCGGATGGTGGCTTCTAGCTTGGCCTCGATCTGGCGCTTTTCTTCTGGGCTAAAGCTATTGCTAGAAACGCGATATTCGCCTGGTTTCCAGGGGTGCTGCTGAAGCCATACGTAGGGTAGCTGAATGAGATAGCCAGGTTCTTGAGAGCCTAGCATCTTCAAGATTTTGCCTTCGGTGAGAGCAGCAGTCATCTCCTCTACAATCACCTTCACCCGTTTGGGCTCTATGTGATGCAGATGGCCGGTCATCCGTAGATTGTTTCCCTGCTCTACATACGTCGTGTAGATAGCACATTTAGCAGCAGTAGCGGCGGCATCTAAGAACGCACCGTGCCGGTGCCCTCCAGTACACATGGCGCTAAAAGCCAGGTACATCATGATTTCGTCGATTGCGCTGGGTTCTAGCTTTTTTACGAGGTCAGTATTGCTGGTCATTGAGAACTTAATCAAGCGTAAATGCTTAACCTATTAAAATGCACAGAAGTGGTAGCGAATGAGATGGAAAATCTCGCACAAGGTCTCTTTATAGGGATATCTTTTGGGCTGTTGCAAAGGAGTTTTGCTTGATATGCACGAAGAACTACAAAGATGGCCGATTATCTTATGTAGTGCTGGTACGGTCATATCTTACACCGGATTTAGGTTTTCCTATTCGGCGAGCGCATCTTCGCTATGCAGAAGCTTTACTGTTATATACCTTAATTAAACTCTGTTCCTGCTTGCTTCTATTCCAGCACGGCGATCGCAGTGATCGATACATTAGCCGATTCAATATCGACATGACGATTAATGGACCACAAGAGCGCGCTAGCCTAGTCGCCTAACAAAATTTCAAGCAGGATTGCGAGCGGCTTACAGACGATCAGGATCTACCCGTCCGCTGCCTCTGTGAGCAATTTCAAATTCGTCTTCGCTGTTTTGGATCAGCTCTAGCGTTAGCCGCCCGCTACCGCGATCAGAGACCTCGTATGTTTCTACAGCTTCGGCCGAAACTGAAGAGGTGAATGCATTGGCGAGCGGATAAGATAATAAAGTTCCAGCTAGGCAAGCAGCGGTGGCAGCAAACCCGCCAGGTGAGTAGTGGTAAGTATTCAGCATGGTTGCTAATTGATTTCCAAGTCGTTACTCACTGTTACGCTAACTTTGTGTAAAGTCAGGACTTTAAATGTGAAGAATTGACTTAACCTATAGTGCTATTAGCTGTTCACAGAGCAACCATTTACCAGCAGAGTTCCACTTGCCTAAAAGACGTACAGATTGATCGTTTGAAGTATTTCGGAAGGTCTTTGAAACTTCCGGTCGAACTGTTACTAATGAAAGCTGTCTAGGTAGATTGAGCGCTGTATTTTGGTGAAGTTCGTACTGGTTTTCTCCATTTCTCCTAAACTTACCAACGACTATCCTGGTTTGGTTACAGCTAGAGTGACTCTGAAAGTCTACTGAGTAAATATCTTTTTTGAAAGGATGATTCCCGCTAACAGGATAAACTTTTTCACCATTGAGATAGTCGGTTTGTAAAGCCCGCCATTCTGGATTTGCAGGCAATAGATTCAAGAGCGGAATAACAGCGGCGGGGGCAGTCGGTTCATCAATCAAAGCTGTTTGCAGCGATCGCACTTTCAGCTCCCTCGGACTACACTTCTGCTCTACACACAGCGCCGCTGCCATTCCTGCCGCCTGCCCAATACCCAGCACCACTGGCTGTAGCCGAGTCGCCCCATTAGCGATGTGCGAAACCGAAATATTCTTCTCACACACGAGCAAACCGTCTACCGTCTCTGGCACTAGCGCACCGTAGGGAATCGTGAAGGGCGTCCCGGTCCAGCGCCCACCCCACTGCATTGCCTTAGGCGCTAGCGGCATCTCAAAGCCGGGATAGTGATGGTCGTTTGGATAGTTGCCAATCGCAATCGAGCAGACTTCTTGGTCTGAGTTGATCGGCAGAGCCGCTGTCTGAGCGTGAGGCATGGGCAAGATGTCGCGTTCGCTGACGGTGGCTATCCCCTTTAGCCGACGGCTCTCTCTGTAGTAGGGCATTAGCGCAAACCCGCCGCCTGGAGATGCTTTAGTTTTGGGGAACAGATCTTGAGCCAAGCCGTAGCGATCGCCTAGCTGCCTTTGTATATAGCAAGCAAACGCCTGACTATGCCGCTGAGCTTCCTGTGCGTACTGCGCTCTAGCCACATCCGACTCGACTAGTCGATCCAAGCTCACACCGTAATCGTTACCTTGGTGTGGCCAGTTGATCATGAACAGATTATCTGCCAGCCGTCCATAGTTCAGGCAAGTCTGTGCGGCAGAGGTTTCTTCATCACCTTCATAGTTTGACCAGGCACCCGCAAACAGAGCAGATAGGTCACCGTCTTTCACTGTCGGTGGACGCTCAATTTTGGGCGCGCCAGTCTCTCCATAGTCTTGCATGACCACGACCCAGGTCGGCGACTGGACCGGATAGCGCTGCGTGATTTCATACAGCGGATCGTTCGGGTCGCTCAGAGAAACAGGCGCGCTCGGCTCATTCCAAACCTCTTGCGTTTCCCATCCCCACCGATAGGGCACGTCACCTAAGGCCAAGAGATCGCCGAGTTCAGTGCCATCGAGAGTAATGGTAGCGTTGACTGTGATTTGGTCAAATCGGACGCCGGTAACGCGCCCTAACCAGTTAGCGCCGCCACCCTCGCGCAAAACTTCCCTGGCCCGCTGCCTGGCAATCCATCTCAGATTGGGCAGGTTCGCCACCCAGTCAGCAAAAATCTGCGCGCCGACGGCTGGGTTGTAGGTAAAAAAGCTCACCCAGCCATTGTCCAATCCCTGCGGGTGACGACGCCGCAATTCTTGTAAAAACGCACCCCAGATGCCAGTTTGAAACGCCTCTAACTCGTTACCATCTGGGGCGGCAACGCCCGCCGAGGTTAACATGCCTCCTAGCCAAGGCTGCTCTGAAACTAGAACAACGCTCAGTCCGGTTGCTTGCCCGCGTCTAGCCGCCTGAATCGCAGCAGCGCTCCCACCTGTGCCGCCACCGACAACCAGAACATCCGCGCTAATTGTGTCCATTCTCTGTGTTGATAAAAGCTAACTAGTTGAAAGCTTACAGATAAGGAGACACATCTTCACCGACTTCATCCGCTAGGTAGGTCAGCGCTCTAAATCTGAGGCCGACTAGCTGCTCGTAGAGTGGATTGACCTTGCACATCGGCGGAATGTGAATCACCTTATCGCCAAAGAGCTGGACATCTCGCTCAAAAGGACACTGTGATGGCACCAGCTTGCAGACGAACTTGGCCAAGCGCGGATCGTCTATGCTGAGCTCGTCTAACCATTCGCGAACGGGCTTGAGCGGATTAACGTTACTGATTTTCTGCTTGAGCTTGTCTTTAGGACTGGCCTCAAACTGACTATCGCCCGGCTGACTAGTTGCAAACTTTTCTAGTGTGGACTGCAAGGAGCCTAGAACGTCGCTGTCGAGATTGAGCGCATCGGCAAACGCGATGATCTTATTGTTTTCGGCTTCGGAATAGACTCCATCCGCAAGAGAGACCATCACGGCCATTCGCAAAAAGTTCTGAGCAGCGGCGCTATCGAGTTGAAGCTCGTCGGCTAACCCTTGAGGGGTGATCGGCTCTAGCGTCGTAAAGTCGACCTCAGGCGCGAATTCAGAAGCCACCATAGTATTGATGGCGGCTTTCTCTTCTTCATCAAAGTGGCCGTCTGCCCAAGCGATGCTGAGCAGGCCGCGTAGCCAAATTTGAATTTGAGACTGGGTGTAGGGAGAGTTTTGAGTAGCGGGTGTCATGCTGATTTCTTGGGTAAGAAGCAATCTGTTGTTGAGTTACCGGATCTGAACTTATTTGAGTCGAACTGCCTGATTTGAACTGTCTAATTTGAACTGTCTGGCTCAAACTACCTTTCGATAGACTCTCGCCATTGCGATCCGGTTTTGCCAGTCGCTACCCAAAGCAGCGATCGCGCGCCATCACGAATATCTCTAATGACAGTTTCTGGCCGTTGAGGAATGCGCTCGGTAGGAATTTCGACAGGTTTGAAGGCAATGCCGCGACTGCCTAAGACAATCTGCGCCACGACGCTGGCCCTACGCATGTGATAGTCAGAAGTCAGTAGATAAACTTCGTCAATATCTTGAGCTTCTAGCTCATCTACGAGGGTTGTGAAGTTGGTAACGGTATCGACGGCATTGTAGTCTAGATGCCACTGCTCGGAGGGGACTTCTGCTTCGCCAAAAACCCATTCGGCATACTCTGGGTTGCTGCCAGATGAAATCCAGATATCTACAGTGGGATGGGTTTTAGCAAACTGAGCCGCGAACTGTTCGCGTTCGGGCGCACCTCCTAGGACTAGGGCAACGCTGGGCGTGAGAAACTGCTGCTGATAGCGGGTATAGGCACAAAAGGCGGCGATCGCACCCACCCCGATCACACTTGTCCATAGCAAAATTAGCAGCGAGGCCGAAAACCCACCTGTTTTCCGATAGGATAGCCGAGCAGTTTGGCGGGTCTGCTGGCGATGCGCTGGTCTAATGGCTTTCTTGATGTACATAAGCTAGAAAAGCGCAGGGGTTCAACTCTAGTGGTGTTGCGTGCTTGGCCGAGGGTATGCAAAAAATATAAAGCCATTCTACGTCAGCTAGATTCTAACGATAAAAAGCGACAGGAATTGATTAGAATTGCCTGCCGCCCAATAATTATCGCTAATGCCGTATCAGTCCTAGAAGATTTAGACTTCTACCATGTGCTGCGTGAAGGTATTCGAAGTATCTTCACCGGCTATAACGCCCGCTAGCATTTCGCGTAGGCTCTCGCCCTCGATCACTTCTTCTTTCAGCAGCTGCTGAGAGATCGTCTCTAGCAGATCGCGATTCTCCTTGAGAATCCTCAGCGCTCGCTGATGAGCTGCTTCCACGATGCTCTTAACTTCTTCGTCAATCGCTTTGGCCGTTTCGTCGCTAACTAGTCGGCGAGCGTTCGGTGCCATGCCATTGTCTAGAAAGGTATTTTGCTTGCTGCGATCGTACGCTAGTGGCCCGAGCACCTGACTCATGCCGTAGCTAGTCACCATCTGCTCAGCCACGTCGGTTGCCCGCTGAAGGTCATTAGCCGCGCCCGTAGTAATCGAACCGAAGACTACTTCCTCGGCGGAGCGGCCGCCTAGCATAGTAGCGATCTGACCTTTGAGTTCGGCTTCATCTCGCAAAAAGCGATCTTCAGTCGGTAGCTGCAAGGTGTAGCCTAGCGCGGCCATGCCTCTAGGCACAATAGAGATTTTTTCTACCTGATCAGATCCTGGCATCGCCGCGCCAACTAGCGCATGGCCGACTTCGTGATAGGCGACGATTTCCTTTTCTTTATCGTTCAGCACGCGGCTACGCTTTTCAAGTCCGGCGACAACGCGCTCAATGGCTTCGGCAAAGTCCGCCTGGATAACAGATTCGCGGTGGTTGCGAGCGGCGAGCAGGGCAGCTTCGTTGACGAGGTTAGCCAGATCGGCTCCAGCAAATCCGGGGGTGCGAGTGGCGATCGCATTCAAATCCACCTTATCCGACAGCTTCACTTCCTTGGCATGAATATCCAAAATTGCCTGACGTCCCTTCAAATCGGGCCGATCAACTAGCACCTGTCGATCAAAGCGACCGGGTCTAAGTAGGGCCGGATCAAGCGTCTCAGGGCGGTTCGTGGCTGCAAGTACGATGATGGTCGAATCAGCACCCCCAAAGCCATCCATCTCAGCGAGTAGCTGGTTAAGCGTTTGCTCGCGCTCATCGTTGCCCCCGTAGAAGCCACCCGAGGCGCGAGATTTTCCAATCGCGTCTAGCTCATCGATAAAGATAATACAGGGCGCTTGCTTTTTGGCCTGCTCGAACAGGTCACGCACTCGAGAAGAGCCCACGCCCACGAACATCTCGATGAACTCAGAACCAGAAATACTGAAGAAAGGAACGCCTGCTTCGCCAGCAACGGCCTTGGCCAGCAGCGTCTTACCTGTTCCCGGTGGACCCACTAGCAGCACGCCTTTGGGAATACGCGCGCCTAAATCGGTAAAGCGCTTGGAATTTTGTAAGAAGTCTACAATCTCTACCAGCTCAGTCTTGGCTTCGTCTACGCCCGCTACATCAGTAAATGTAGTCTTGGTATCCTCGTCCTCGACGTAGATTTTAGCTTTGCTCTTACCAATCGAGAACACCCCGCCTTGACCGCCCTGGCTGCGTCTAAGAAAAATGCTCCAAATACCCACAAAGATTAAAGGCGGAATCACCCAGCTCAGCAGGCTGTTAAACCATTGGTTGCCATTAGGCGGCGTCGCTGAAAACTCTACGCCATTCTCCTGGAGTAGGGTAGGTAGGTTTAGATCAAAAACAGGATTAGTCGTATAGACCGGACCGCCTTCTTCTAGCTGATAGCGGATTACCTTATCACCGACCGAAGCACTAGTCACCTGATGCTCGTTCACCTGACCAATGAAAGTGCTGTAAGGAACCTGCTCGGGCGTTTGGCCAAACGATGGGGGTAGAAAGGTACTGATCAACAGCACACTGCTGAGAATCAAAAACACCCAGTTAACCGCCTTCTTCTGGGGCGGCCGTTTATCCTTAATTGGCATAGTGTTTGCTCGCTTATCGCTCTCGGATACGTTTTATTTAATACACATAGCGTAACAAAGTCAGCGAATTGCAGCGATCTGTCAGAGGGGGTGATTGCCGTAACAGGGAACACAGCCTGGCTACCTATGCGGATACTGTCGCGCTTCGGACGTAGAGATAGTCCGTCATCCACCGAAGGGCGATCTTGTACAAGACAAGACAGATGAATAAACGGCTTTGTTTTATGTCTGGGCAATGATCGATATAGCCTTCGTCTTCTTCGCTGTAAAAGATATTGATATGATGGTCTTTCATTAGAGCTTGCTACGAGACTGTGTTTGATACTAGCTAGCGACGGCGCGTTCTAACAAGGTCTGGGGTGTAGCTATTTTTGTCGTCTTGTCCGTTGAAGCCAAGGCGGTCATAAACCATACCGCCAATACCAGGAACAACTTCACCTTCATCAGTGCGTTCGTTATCCTCAGCTAAATAGATAAACTGAAATTTCTCATTCATAGAAGCTTCAAATTCAGCGGTTAGTCGTTCTTCTGCGCCGACATAAACAACAGGTGCAACGATAAATATCTTCTCGGGATGTATAGTCTGAATCAGGTCAGTGAGGTTGGTTTTGACGACGCAGCCGCCAGAGATAATAGACTTAACGACAACGAGATGGCTGATGGCCTTGTTTTGTGGTTCTGCGTACTTTCTGATGATAGGAGAGGCCTTTAGATCCTGTACGTTGGAGGGGGAAAATCTTTTGTTCTAGAAGCAGGCAAGGTTCACTAACTGGAAAGACTTCCCTAAGGAAGTCAACATACTCTTAGCAAAGTAGTCTGCATCCTCAACGGTGCAGGCGAGATAAAGGCTAGCACTACTATCTTTTATTTTCAAAGACACGACTTCCCCTAAACATTCTACTAGGAAAGTCATTGCCTCTTTGTAGCTATCTGGTGTGTTTCCTTTATCCGCAAGCTGAGCAAGCTGAGCTTTTGAAAGGTCCGTATTGAAGCTTACCTACCGACAGCTAAGCCCCCAAATTAACGCGCAATCCCGGAAGCTAGGGTTACTTTACCTTGGACCCGACTTGCTCCCATCTTCGCGGGCTAAGGTCAACAACTTTATGCGGATGCATTCGTATAAAGTTGCGCCACACTGCTGAGACAGTCTATAAATATGAGCCAGCATTGTCATGATAAACAATCTGGCCAAACACTAGAAGTTCTGGTTTCCTCAAACAAAACTCAAGATCGGAGACCAGAATCTCGTGTCTATTCCTTCTATTGCAGACGCACCCGCGTCCACAGATTCCTCTGCCAGCCAGTCACAGGCTAGTCCTACCCAACCCGACTCGCCCCCACTGACCTGCCAGCAAGAGCCCGTTCGCCATATGCTATTCGGTAGCCTCAGCGCCGTACAGTCCACCATCCGGCTGCTGTACAAACTCAACTACGCCGAACCCAATGACTGGAGTCAGCCGATTTCTACGGGTAGACCTAACGAAGTCATGGCCATTTTGACCAAGTGGGTAAGGGTGGAAGTCTTCTAGACGCGGCTACGGGGTGCGTGTACCTGATGCACTAGGTACACGCGAGTCACTTTATGCGATGTCACTTTATGCGATCGCGATCGCATAATAGATTCTACAGTCTCAAAACCATCCTACTTGCCTACTCTCATCGGTAAGCGAATACAAAACTCTGCACCTTTTCCTAGCTCAGAGTGCACTTCTAGACTACCGCCGTGTTTCTCCGCCACAATCTGCCGCGAGATAGCAAGTCCTAGACCTGTCCCTTGCCCCACGCCTTTAGTCGTAAACAAGTTATCGAAAATACGCTCCCTAACGTCTCCAGACATTCCTTTCCCGTTGTCTTGGATACGGATTTCAATTGCGGTTTGATCTGCTGTCGCTGCCGTTTGAATCTTAATGAATTGATGACTGTTCTTTAGCGCTGCATAAGTTGTTTGCTGCGCCATCTCATCAAACATATCAATAGCATTAGCTAGAACGTTCATAAACACCTGGTTTAGCTGTCCTGGAAAACATTCAAGCTCTGGCAGATTCCCATAGTCTCTAATAATTTCAATAGCTGGTCGATGCTCGTTCGCTTTTAGCCGATACTTAAGAATAAGTATCGTACTGTTGAGCCCATCGTGCAGATTTGCCTTGACTTTGACCTCGCTATCTGCGCGGGAGAAGGTGCGCAGGCTAGTGCTGATATTGGCAATGCGATCGCACCCCGCCTTCATCGAATCTAGCATCTTAGGTAGATCTTCGAGCACGAAATCAATCTCTAGATCTTCTAGAAGCGCCGTTATCTGCTCTCCTGGATCAGGAAAAGTGTCGCGATAGCCTTGCAGACAGTCCGCAAGATCTAGAACCGACTGCTGTACTGCAGGAATGTTGCTCTTTACAAACCCTAGCGGATTGTTGATTTCGTGCGCAACTCCAGCTACCAAATTGCCTATAGTCGACATCTTTTCATATTGAACTAGCTGAAGCTGAGAGGTCTTGAGCTGAGTCAAAGCACCTTGCAACTGTTGCATTGCTGTTTCCATTGATTGAGTTCGCTCAACAACCTGATGCTCTAATGTTTGCGTTATTCCCTGTAGTCGAAGATGAATCTCGACGCGAGCAATCAGCTCCGCTTCCTGAAATGGCTTGCTGATGTAGTCAACTGCGCCTAGCGAAAAGGCATTAGCAATGCTTGCACTATCCGATAGCGCAGTGATAAAGATAATCGGGATATGCGCCATAGCTGGATCAGCCTTGATCCTCCGACAGGTCTCAAACCCGTCCATAACTGGCATTTGAATATCCAGTAAAATCAAATCGGGCAAATTGCTGTCCAATCGTTTGATCGCCCGTTCGCCGTTGATCGCCGTTACAACGTCATAGCCTTGAGCCGTCAGCACTTCATTAACAACAGCTAGGTTTGCGGGTGTATCATCAACAACCAAGATTGTGGCTTTATTTTGCATGAGCTAGCGCCTGCCTCTGAATGTATGTTTTCAGTAAATCCTCGATTTCTTCGATTTGGAACCGCTTGACTAACTGCAAAATCGACTCTGTAAAAGGGACGTATTTCTTATCTTCAGTAGTTAGATCTACGAGATACTCTTGGATCTTCGTAACGACACCGTGATGAGCGATTTCTAGCAGTGCTTCTAACGTTGCAGAGGAAGGAAGCACTAACAAATCAACACCCTCTTCATCGCTAGCTTCAGACGTATCTTTATAGACCCATTCTAGGGATAGCTGCTCAGCTAATACCCGAAAGAGCGCTGCCGCATCAACAGGCTTATCTAGAAATGCATCGCCTCCTGCGTCTAAAGCTGTTTGGCGATCCATACTGGCAACCGACGCTGAAGATACAATGACAGCTGTCAACTTCAACGCATCATCGGTGCGAACAGCTTTCAAGAACTCGTAACCGTCCATCACTGGCATGGCAAGATCGGTAACTACCAAATCGAGAGGCTCCATACGCAGTTTGTCTAATCCACTTTGACCGTTTTCAGCTTCAACTACCGTGAACCCAACTGGCTCAAGTAGATTTTTGATAACAGCGCGGTTTTCCCATCGATCATCAACCACAAGAATCTTTTGACGGGGGCCCTCATACCCAAGGATGCGATCGCCGCTTTCTTGATTACCACGCTGCTCGGCCCAGTCTGCCGCTAGGGGCAAGTCTACGCAAAAGAAAAACTCGCTACCTTCACCTAGCTGACTCTTCAGCTGAATTTCTCCGCCCATCATTTGTACAATACGCTGGCTAATAGCAAGCCCCAGTCCGGTACCTTCCGACTGTTTTCTAGAGTCACCAACTTGCTCAAACGCTCTAAATAGCTTCTTGGCATCAGCCTCTGCAATGCCAGCCCCAGTATCAGTGACCTGAAAGAGCAGTGACGCTAACCCACCAGACATCTCAACAACGTCCACTGTTAGAGTGACAGAGCCTCGGTCGGTAAATTTAATAGCATTTCCCATCAGGTTAATCAGTACCTGCCGTAGGCGTTTGCCATCAACTTTGACACCATCCGGTAGGCGAGAGCTAGGCTGATAGACAAACTCAATGCCTTTCTGCTCAGCTTTAATACGACACATTTCGACTACGCTCTGTAATAGCGAAGGGAAGTACAAAGGGGTCGGATGCAGTTCTAGCTTACGAGCTTCAATTTTAGAGAGATCGAGGATGTCATTAATTAGCGTCAATAGATGCGAACCACACTGGTAAATGATGCTAATGCCGTCGCGTTCTTTATCGGCTAGAGAAGACGATCGGCTCAGAATCTGGGCATAGCCTAAAATTCCATTTAAAGGGGTTCTGAGTTCATGGCTCATATTAGCTAGAAACTCACTCTTCGCCTCGTTTGCCACATCAGCAGCTTCTTTGGATTTCATCAGCGCTATCGACTGGTGCTCAAGCTGCTGGTTTTTAAGCAGCATTTCTGCTTGAGACATCTGGAGATCTTGGGTCATCGCGTTGAAGGTATGAGCCAATCTACCGATTTCGTCTCCAGATTCTACAGCGGCACGAGCCTCTAGATTGCCTGCTGAAATCTGCGTGGTTACGTGAGTAAGCCGATTGATTGGCTCAGCGATTTGACGCCGAAGGATAATGCCTAGTAGCACCGCTCCTGACAGCATTAGAAACCCTACTATCAGTCCGTTCCACTGAGCTATGACGAGTGTCTGATTTCCTGCCTGTAGATCCAGGGCAAGCCTGCTCTCTTGCGACTCTAGGATTTCATTTAGCGACTCTAGCATTGCTAGCGTAATTGGCTCAGCTTCCGTCTTAAAGAGAAAAACATCTTCCCTAAACCGGTCGCTTTCAACAAATTCAAACACTAGATTAGTTTCTGCAAGGAAGCGCGTTCTGACATCGTCTACTTCTATCAAAGTTGTCTGCTGCTCAGGCGTCAGCTGTGCGCTCTTTTGTAGAAGAGAATCCCACGCAGCTTGGTTCTTACTTAACTGACTCGCATAGTTAAATCGCAAAGAAGACTGGCGAGTAGCAACATACCCTTTGATGCTACCGACCATCAGGGCAAAAGAGCCTTTAAACTCCACCATCTCTTTCAGCACATCTACATTAGCTATAGAAGGATTCTCAGTTTGTTGTGAATCTATAACAGCTTCCGTTTCTAAGAGAATCTGTTGCGCTAGCACTTCTACTTCTTCAGTGAAATGACGCAAAGCCGGTTGATTATCTACCTCACTATCTCTAAGGGAAAATAGCTTCTGGGGAAGGGGTAACCATCTAGCATAGTTTTCACGCAGGTTCAGCAAACGTTGCTGGTCTGCGATAGCTGAAACGTCTTGTGATAAGAGCTGCTCTAATTCATCAATGTCTTCTTCAAAATCTAGCCTAGACTGTTCGTAGCGACGGCGAAAGTCAGATGATCCAGTAATGGTGTAGCCTCTAACATTTAGTAACATGTCCAGCAGACTGGTCTGCGCGACCTCAGACGTTAACAGCAGAGGAACGTTGACCTGTTGAGTTTGCTGAATTTTTTGAACGGTTCGCCGTCCGGCTAGATAGTTCCCTCCTAACATCAAAAAGGTCAGTGCTACTAGAATGCTAAAGCTTAGATTGAGCTTGTCGCCAATACTAAGCGTATAGAGAAACTGTTTAAGCAGCTTCTTAGGCTGCGCGAAGAATTTCGATGATTCTTTCATGCTGACGTCGTTTCTTTTGAAATTGAATAATTTCAGTACTTTTAGCCTACGTAAAGAGAGGCTTCAAAGCCTTTCTACTCAAACTGTCACTTTGAAGCATTGAACGCAAAGTCTGCAAAGCTCATCTCATTAATTTGGTTCCACTGGTAAACCTCGCTGCGAAATTGTCTCCACTGCTCGTAAACTTGCCGAAAAGCAGTATCCTCAGCAGCGAGTTCTTGATGGATATCTATAGCAATCTCTTTGGCCGTTCTCAAGATTTCTGGACTGAAGGGTAGAAGCTTTGTCCCTTTACTGATTAGGCGTTGTAGGGCAGCGCCATTTTCGGCATCGTAACGGGCCAGCATCTTTAGGTTTGCTTCTACGGCGGCTGATTTAAAGATCTCCTGGTACTCAGTAGGTAGCTGATTCCACGCATCCAAATTGACATATATCTCGAATAAAGAACCCGGATCCCACCAGCCAGAATAGTAATAGTGGAGCGCTAGATTGTAGAGTCCTAGCTTTTCGTCATCGTATGGACCGATAAACTCAGCTGCATCAATTTCGCCTGCCTCCATTGCTGGAAAAATATCGTCGGGAGAAAGCGAGACCGTCTTCATGCCTAAACGCTCCATCACTTTTCCGCCGAGACCGGGCAGCCTCATTGTCAGACCGTTAAAATCTTCAGGAGTGTTGACAACTTCTTTGAACCATCCGCCCATTTGCACACCTGAGTTGCCAATCGGAAAGTTGATGATGCCATAGTCTGCATAGGCAGATTGCAAGGCTTCTAGACCGCCACCTTAGTAAAGCCAAGCATTTTGCTGCTGTGCGTTAAGGCCAAACGGCATAGTCCCAATACCAAATATGGGATTTTTATCGATGTAGAAGGCTCCGCTGGTATGACCACATTCGACCACGCCTTCTTGGACTGCGTCGAATACTTCTAATCCTGGGACGATCTCACCCGATTCATAGGGCGTGATCACAAACCGCCCGTTCGTCATCGCTTTCACTCGTTCAGAGAGCGTTTCTGCCGATCCAAACACAACATCTACGGCTTTTGTCCAGGTTGCAGCCATTCGCCATTCTATTCTTGGCTGACTACTGCCTCCACTATCTGTGCCTACTTCGTTGGTTGGTTGTCTATTGTTTGAGCTACAGCTAGCAAGGGTACTGGCCCCAAAGCCTCCAACTGCAGCAGCGTTTAGAAAATTACGGTGTTTCATCAAAATTCACAAGAAAAGACAATTTCGAACCCAATACTTTGAGAGATCTCGCTTTTCGAGAAGTCGAGCGTCCCTATGACTTCATTACGCCTCTAAAACTGCTAAAACTGCTAAAGCAAACAAAGTGATAGAGACTGTTTGCCACTGTCTTCATTGCGAAAGCACCTTAAGAAGACCCCCTAGGACGAATCGAAGAGCAGCCGTTGCTGTGTACTAAAGTCCTAACTGCGGCCATTGAAGGATCTTTCTTTGCTAAGCTTGGCACTAGTGCTGCTGCAAAACCATTGCAAGACGAGCGATGGAGAAGAGCAGTGAGCAGTTAAGCTATTCGATTCTTATTTCTTCTGAGTAAATCTCTATTGCCATATTTGTCTACCTGCTAGTGCAATCATGAAACGTCGTCAGTTTATTACGTCTTTCCTAGTGGGGCTAGTTTCTAGTCTGTCGCTAGCTGCGTGCGATCGCTCTACTAGTTCACTGGCAACTAATTCACTGGCAACCGCCGCCGAACCGTCAGACCCGGCGACCATCACGGTATCAGCCGCAGCGAGCTTACAGGCTGCGCTAGAGGCGATCGCACCTCACTTCAGCCGCATCTACCCCAACATCACTGTAAACTACAACTTCGGCTCCTCCGGCGCACTCCAACAACAGATAGAGCAGGGTGCTCCAGCCGACATTTTCTTTTCAGCCGCGACAAAGCAAATGGACGCTCTTGCCCAAAAGCAGATGATCCGGACTGACTCTCGTCAAAACTTAGTCACCAACACGCTCGTACTGATCACCTCAACCACGTCTGAGCTAAATACAACAGATCTCAACCAGCTCAAAAGCATTGATATTGAACGTTTTGCCGTTGGTGAGTTCCGCAGCGTTCCTGCCGGACAATATGCTGAACAATCTTTGCAAAAACTCGGCTTGCTAGACTCTCTTCAGTCCAAATTTATCTTTGGCAACAGCGTGCGCAGCGTCCTTTCGGCGGTTGAAAGTGGCAACGCCGAACTCGGCATTGTCTACGCCTCTGATGCCGCGCTTTCTGATCGGGTCAAAGTTTTATCAAGCGTACCTCCAGCGACTCATTCGCCGATTGTCTATCCGATTGCCCTGGTTCAAACCACCGCTCAACCCGAAGCTGCGCAGGCATTCATCGACTTTCTCATGACAAGGCGCGCGCAACAGATCTTTGCAGACTTCGGATTTGGCCGAAGCTAGCCTCCATGCTCGACCTGTCACCGCTGTGGATCTCTTTGCGAATTGCTGCTGTTGCCACCCTTGTCACCTTTTTCCTTGGCACTGCCGCTGCCCACTTCATGTATGGCTATCGGGGCCGCTGGCGATCGCTTCTAGATGGGCTGTTTCTCGCCCCTCTCGTTCTTCCTCCTACCGTCTTGGGTTTCCTGCTTTTGCTATTGCTGGGCAAAAATGGACCGCTAGGCATACTGCTATCCGCCGCCGGTATCAACGTCGTATTCACCTGGGTAGCCGCCGTCATCACCGCCACGGTCGTTGCGTTTCCGCTCATGTACAAAACTACCCTCAGCGCGTTTGAACAGATTGATCGCAGTTTGCAACAGGCCGCTAGAACCTTGGGCGCATCAGAAATCGCTGTCTTCTATCAGATTACCCTGCCGCTCTCACTACCAGGACTCCTCGCTGGAACAACACTAGCCTTCAGCCGTGCGCTCGGCGAATTTGGCGCAACCTTAATGCTCGCAGGCAACATTCCAGGCCGTACCCAAACTCTTCCAATGGCCATCTACTTCGCTGTTGAAGCTGGCGAATTTCGCGAAGCTGCCCTATGGTCATTCGCAATTCTCTCGCTTTCCTTAGGCTCAATTGTCCTAATCAATCGGTTCGCCTATCAGAAAACTCGCTTTAGAAGAAACACTCTTTTCGGCTTACAGAAGAATATTTCTTCTCCCTCACTCTCTTCTTTCTCTGCCTCTTTGGCCTTCTCTCGCCTAGAAATCCACATTCGCAAACAGCTCCCAAAGTTTCGCCTAAACGTCAGCTTCGTCGCAGACAATCAGCGTCCGCTAGGTCTCTTGGGCGCATCCGGTGCGGGAAAAAGTCTTATCCTGCGATGCATTGCCGGGATAGAAACGCCAGACGAGGGCCGCATTGTCCTGAATGGGCGAGTGCTGTTCGATTCGATGCAAGGTATTAACCTACCTGCGTGCGATCGCAACGTCGGTATTCTCTTTCAAAACTACGCTCTTTTCCCTCACCTTAGCGTTGCTGACAACGTCGCCTTCGGCCTACGGCAGCTTCCCTCGCTTCAGCCTAGCGAAGTAAACGCTGCCGTTTTTCAACAGCTCTCATCTGTTCAACTTGAATCGCTCTCCCAACGCTATCCTAGCGAACTCTCCGGCGGTCAGCAGCAGCGAGTCGCCTTAGCTAGAGCCCTGGCCAGCCAGCCAGAAGTCCTACTGCTAGACGAACCTTTCTCCGCGCTCGATACCCATCTGCGCAGCCAAATCGAGCAGCAGCTAATCGCCCGTCTCCAAACCTACAGCGGCATCACTTTTCTGGTCACCCACAACTTAGAAGAAGCCTACCGAGTGTGCGACAATCTGCTAGTAGTCAAGAGCGGCAGCCTAGCCGCCCACGGTCCCAAACATCAAATTTTCGAGCAGCCTCGCACTGTCGCAATGGCCAAACTGACTGGCTGCAAGAACTTTTCGCCTGCGATTCTCCACGCTCCCCAGCAAGTAGAAGCCACCGACTGGCAGTGTATCCTGCACACTGTTGAACCGATTCCGGCAAACCTCTCGCAGATAGGCATCCGCGCTCATCAGATCACCTTTCTAGCGCCTCACCATCCACCCCAGCCAAACGCCTTTCCCTGCTGGCTAGCCGCAACCAGCGAAACCCCGCACCGCATGACCCTATACCTCAAGCTGCATTGCCCGCCGGATCATTCGCGCGACTATCACCTGCAAGTAGAAGTGTTTAAAGAAAAGTGGGCCGTGCTGAAAGTGCGATCGCTCCCCTGGATTGTCTTTCTAGAGCCGCTCAGGCTGGTCCTGCTAGTAGACGATTGAGCGAATAAACAATTGAGCTGCAAAGCGCAAAAAGCTATAGCAATCCGCACTCAGCTTAAACCACTATTGGAAACGGTAACCTGAGGGGTGTAGCCTTAGTGGTGTAGCAAGCAAAGTGCGGAAAGCTATATATCCAGTTCGACATTAGCGATGGTGGCAAACTCTACAGGCCGTAAAAAAGTACAATCAGCGATAGCGTAATCATTTCAGTAAAAATATTGAGTGATAGGCCAGCTCTAACAAAGCTAGAAAAGCGGTAGCCGACTGGGCTAATAGCTCGTACAAAAAATACAAAGCCTCAATGACACCTATGAGCAAAGAACAATCTCGCTATCGACTAGAGTACTTCAATGAGCTGCCGGGCACAGTACCCGGTACGCTGAACGTGTCGACCCCTTACCCTAATCCTCAGCTAGTTCTGATAGATTACAGCGAAACATCAGCAATGCGCGTTTCGCTCACGTCTCCTGAAGAATGCGCCTCTTATCTAGATGAGGTGTCCGTATCTTGGCTAGATGTGCAGGGCTTAGGAGATATCGAGCTGCTACAGCGACTAGGGAAAGTCTTCCAGCTACATCCGCTGATTCTAGAAGATATTGTTAACGTCCCTCAACGTCCTAAGGTGGAGAGCTATGGCGATCAGCTAGTGATCATTATCCAGATGGTCACATTTGTGCCTGAACTCGAACGGCATTTTACCGAACAGATCAGCTTTATTTTGGGAAAACACTATCTGTTAACCGTACAAGAAGAGCCAGAACATGACTGTTTTGAACTGATTCGCTCTCGCATCCGGCTAGGCAAAGGCGTCATTCGTAGCATGGGCAGTGACTATCTTGCCTACGCGCTGTTGGATGCTATCGTCGATGGACTATTTTCTGTTTTAGAAGCCTATGGAGAGCAGTTAGAAGCGCTGGAAGATAGCGTGGTCTCTAAGCCAAGTCAGCAAACGCTTCAGCAGGTTTATCAGATGAAGCGAAAGATGTCTCATCTACGTCATTTAATCTGGCTACAAAGAGAGACGCTATCAAGCTTGTTAAAAGAGCACAGTGGCTTTTTTAGTCGAGAGATGGGGATCTATCTACAAGACTGCTATGACCATGTTGTGCAGATGCTAGATATTGTTGAGAGCTACCGTGAGACCTGCGCAGCGCTGATGGACGTTTATCTCTCATCCGCTAGCAATCGGATGAACGAGGTGATGAAGACGCTAACGGTGATCTCAACTATCTTTATCCCACTGACGTTTATAGCAGGCATCTATGGCATGAACTTCAATCCAGAAGCATCACCTTTCAATATGCCAGAGCTGAATGCCGATTGGGGATATCCACTGGTTTTAGCGGCGATGTTGGCGATCGCACTAGGTCTTATCTTCTTCTTTTGGCGGCGCGGCTGGTTTAGGAGACTCTCTTAGGTTCAGGCTCAGACTAAGGCTGCTTGCCCTCTGTCATGAGCCACTCCAGGCAAGGCTTTTTGATCAGCTATCTAATACCCTGAATGGCTCAGCAAATCTGTTGCCATACTCTTTGTACCCGGTACTAAGAGCGTTTTTCATAGCAAAAAGAGCGGCCTGCGTGCGATCGCGCACCTCTAGCTTCTGCAAAATGGCATGGACATGCACCCGCACGGTGCCCGTTGTGATGTACAGCTCTCTGGCGATTTCGGGGTTGCTTTTGCCCATTGCCAGCAGCGCTAAAATCTCCTGCTCCCGCTGCGTTAAAGGCGTAGCGAGCTTATTGACTTCAGCAGACGGTGCGGGTTTTGTCAGGAAAGCCGTGCGGATTTCTTGGGTGCTGCCAGCATCCCACCAGGAGGCCCCCGCCGCGACCGATCGCAGCGCAAGAATCAACGTTTCGGCCTCGATGCCCTTTAGGCAAAAGCCGCTAGCCCCGGCGCTAACTAGCCGCTCAAGCAGGGGCTGCTGAGAATGCGATGTCAAAATCAGAACCGGCAGATCGGGGTGCTGCTGTTTGATTTGCCGACAGGTTTCTACCCCGCCAATGCCAGGTAGCCCAACGTCTAACAGCACAATGTCAAACGGCGCTTGGCTTGTGAGCTCAAGGGCACTTTCACCATCGGTAGCTTCGTCTACTTGCTCAAACAAAGGCTCTCGCTGTAAGCGGGTTGATAGCCCAAGGCGAAACAGTTCATCGTCTTCAACGAGCAGAATTCGCAGGGGGCTGCTGACGGTCATACGCTGTAGCTAAGGGTAAACAACAGTAGAAAATTGCGCCATGAGGCAAAGAGTTCTCTGCCCAAATTTTACCGCTATGAGCCTCAATAATTTGCCGACTCAGATAAAGCCCCAAACCAGAGCCTTGGGCACTTCGGTTGCTGTAGCTCTGATAGAACCTTTCAAACAGATGGCCGCTTCATCCTGGTTGATGCCAGGACCGCTATCTTGCACCTGTAGCTGATGATAATAGTCGACTCTCTTTAGCTGCAAACTCACCTGAGTATGGCGGGGGGCATGATTGATCGCGTTAGCAAGCAAATTCTCGAAAACCCGTCGCAGCTGCCGCTGGTCACCATCCACCCAAAATTCTGCGGCGCGAGGAGTTAGCGTTATTTCAATCTGACGAGACTGCGCCAAGGGGGCTAGGTCCGCTATCGTCTCGGCAAGAAGGGGATATAGATCCACCCGATCAAACTGAAGTCCCAAGCCCTCGGCATCGTTGCGATAAACGTCGAGCATGGTTTCGACTAGCTGCAAAGTCGTCCGGTGAGACCGCGACATCATTCCTAATACTTTAGATTGCTCTGCGCTAACCGGGCCAAACTGCTCTGCATTGAAAGACTTGATAGCTTCAATCGCACCGAGTAAGGGAGTTTTGAGATCGTGGGTTAGGGTCGCGGCAAAGTCTTCGCGCAAGATAGCGAGCTGCGCTTGCGCTTGAATATGGGCCTGCTGCCGGGTAATTTCCGCTTCGTACACGTGCGTGCGATCTATCAAATAGCCCGTCACCAGTAGAGCCACGACCGCAATTAACCGATTCGCGATGGTCGAAAGGGTATTGAGCTCCTGACGGGGAAACACTAGGTTGGCTAGTGTCAGAGTCACAGCCGCTAAAGTCACGGCCATCACCTGCTGACGACTAAGCTGCCGATGGGCTAATACGATGGCTCCTGTGTATAGATAGCTAAAAACCAAAGCCTTTGATGAAAAACATTCTAAAAGAATAACGACTACAAAAGTAGCCAGAATAAGGCCGTATAAAGAAGATTTTGATCGTTGATTTGGCTTTTGAGAAGCCAACGGCTGATGCATAGAGATAGGCCTAAAGGGTTTAAGCGATTATTGGAATTAAAGTGAATGATAAGTAGAGAGAATTCTACGCTGCTTCTATGCCGCTTGATTGCTATACCCCTTAATATAGAAGCAGCGTAGAAGCGTTTTTCTTGTGCAGCGCTAGTTTTGGCAACGGCTCGCATAGGGTTTTCCATACCGAGCTATATCTAGCGGTATACCTGAGCTAAGAAAAGTGTTCGCGCTTAAATATATTGCCTGATAGATTCTAGAGCAATCGTAACTGGTCACGATAGAGACTGTTGAATAAAGCTGGTGAAGCGGCGGCTGTCGCTTTTCACGAGGCATTGTTCTTAAGCTCTTCGCTAGATTCAGATCAGCTATGGTACAAACTTCCGCTTCGCCCACCCGCTCACCATCACTCAAAAAACCTGCTTTTCATACGCTCTCTTATGAGCAAGCTTTACAACAGCTAGAAACAACTGAAAAAGTAGGGCTCACGACAGAACAAGTCGCCGCTCAGGTGCAGCGCTATGGCCTAAATGAGCTGCTTGAGAAGGCTAGTCGCAGCCGCTGGGCGATCTTTCGCGACCAGTTCACCAATATTATGCTGCTGATGCTAATAGCGGTGGCAATCGTCTCGGCGGTGCTGGATTTTCAAGAGAAAACATTTCCTAAAGATGCGATCGCCATCTTCGCCATTGTTCTTCTAAACGGCGTCTTAGGCTACTTACAAGAAAGCCAGGCGGAAAGCGCACTAGCAGCGCTTAAGCAGCTATCTTCGCCTAGAGTCAGAGTGCTACGCGATGGCAGAGTCTCTGAAATCGATGCAAAAGAGCTGGTTCCTGGCGATATTATGTATCTCGAAGCCGGGGTGCAGGTGGCGGCGGATGGCCGACTGGTAGAAGCTGTCAACTTGCAGGTACAAGAATCTGCTCTAACCGGAGAGGCGACCGCTGCGGGCAAGCGGGCTAATGTGCTGCTAGTCGAGAATGCTCCTTTGGGCGATCGCGCCAATATGGTGTTTCAGGGCACTGAGGTGCTTCAAGGTCGCGGCCTGGTGGTGGTGAGCGCTACTGGGATGCAGACCGAGCTGGGTAAGATTGCGGCGCTGCTACAGGGGGTAGAAACTGAGCCCACCCCTCTACAGGCGCGGATGACCCAGCTAGGCAACGTGCTAGTCAGCAGCTCGCTGGTATTAGTCGCCATTGTGGTTGTGGGCGGTGGCTATTTCCTGGGATGGGACCGGTTCACCGATCTGCTAGAAGCGGCGTTGAGTATGGCCGTCGCCGTCGTACCTGAGAGCCTGCCCGCTGTGATTACAGTGACGCTAGCACTGGGAATGCAGCGGATGGTTCGTCGTCAGGCGCTAATTCGCAAGCTGCCAGCGGTTGAAACGTTAGGCTCTGTGACCGTCATCTGCTCGGATAAAACCGGCACGCTTACCCAGAACAAAATGGTCGTACAGGCTATTTCTACCAGCGATCAAGATTTTATAGTCACTGGGGATGGCTATGAGCCCAAAGGTGAGTTCGAGCTGTCAGATAGTGCAGGAGACTGGCCCAAAGCGATTAACTTAGCATCGCTGCCCACCGGGTTAAATGCGCTGCTGGTCGGCAGCGTGGTTTGCAACGATGCGGTGCTGCAAACTGAGCAAGACAACTGGGTGGTACTAGGCGATCCAACAGAAGGCGCAATGCTGACCCTGGCCGGAAAAGCGAATTATCTTCAGCATACCTGGGCTGAGTGGCTGCCTCGGGTGGGTGAGGTGCCGTTCTCTTCTGAGCGTAAGCGCATGAGCGTTATCTGCGAGAACCGGATACCTAAAAATGCCCCCGTCAGCAAAAATCTCTCTTTGTTAGAGAAAGCGCCCTACTGCATCTTTATGAAAGGCTCGCCCGAGGGTGTTTTAGAGCGCTGTACGCATCACCAGCAGGCTACCTGTGTGAGCGAGCTTACCGACCGGCTGAGGGCAGATATCAATGCGCGCAACGAACAGCTTGCCAGTAAAGGGCTGCGGGTACTGGGGCTAGCTTATAAACCCTCGCTAACAGGCGCAGAGACCGCTGAAGCTAAGGCTGAGAGCGCTCTGGTTTGGTTGGGGCTAGTCGGCATGATGGATCCGCCGCGCCTGGAAGTGAGAGATGCGGTCATTCGCTGCCAAACCGCAGGGAATTCGCACGGTGATGATTACGGGCGATCATCAGCTAACGGCTCAGGCGATCGCCAGTGAGCTTGGCATCTTACAAGCCGATGATAAAGTCATCACCGGGCAGGATATTGACCGTATGACTCCTGAGCAGCTAATCGCAGAAACTGAAGAAATTAGCGTGTATGCTCGCGTTGCCCCAGAACATAAGCTATGCATTGTCCAAGCGTGGCAAAGGCGTGGCGAGATTGTAGCAATGACCGGAGATGGGGTTAACGATGCGCCAGCGCTAAAGCAGTCCGACATTGGCATTGCGATGGGTATCACCGGTACTGATGTGAGCAAAGAAGCCGCAGATATGGTGCTGCTAGACGACAACTTCACCTCAATTGTGGCAGCCGTCGAGGAAGGGCGAATTGTATACGACAACATTCGCCGATTTATTAAATATGTGCTGGGGAGCAACATCGGCGAGGTGATTGTGATTGCCGCAACGCCTTTATTAGGGTTAGCGGGCATTCCGCTTTCGCCGCTGCAAATTCTATGGATGAACTTTGTCACCGATGGACTGCCTGCTCTGGCACTGGCTATGGAGAAAGGAGAGCCAAATGTGATGCAGCGATCGCCCTATCAGCCCAGAGAAAGTGTCTTCGCTAGGGGACTGGGTCTATACATGCTGCGATCAGGTCTGGTGCTAGCCATTGTCACTATTGGGCTGATGCTATGGGGCTACGATCACACCCACCAGCCGGGATACGATCGCGATCCCAACACCTGGAAAACGATGGTCTTTACCACTTTGTGTTTGGCTCAGATGGGACATGCCTGGGCAGTGCGATCGCAAAACCAGCTCACGATAGAACTCAACGCCTTTTCCAATCCGTTCTTACTCTGGGCCGTTTCGCTGACTACCGTATTGCAGCTATCGTTAGTCTATATCCCTAGCTTTAGGAGCTTCTTTGATACCTACTGGCTAAGCCCGACAGAACTGCTTATTTGCGTCGGGTTTAGCGCGCTGGTCTTTGTTTGGCTAGAAGGAGAAAAACTCTGGTTACGCATGATCCAGCAGCGAAAAATTAGATAGTCAGCTACTCATAATGCTGACTAATAGCGCTAAGGCTGAGTGCGCCTTCTATCTATCGGTAGCCTCTGTTGTGAAAGTCCCCTCAACAACGCTGTATAGCGTTAGACATACCATGATGGAAAACTGGCAAGCCTTAGTCGCCTCAGTCACGTTTGCCGCCGTGATTTTGGCGATTATGACCGAACGAATACAGTTAACGGTTGCCGCTCTGCTCGGCGCACTCGTACTAGTCTTTGCCCATGTGATGACGCTGACCGAGGCGATGGACTACATCGGCAACGGCTATCCTACGCTGGCTCTCTTTTTTGGCGTGATGGTGCTGGTCCGCGCATTTGAACCGACCCATGTTTTCGAGTACCTCGCGACCCAGATGGTGGTAGGGGCAAAGGGGGAAGGCAAACGCCTACTGTTAGGGATTGTTGCAATTACAGCGCCTATTTGCGCCATTTTGCCCAATGCCACAACCGTGATGTTGTTGGCACCGCTGATGCCTACCGTTGCCTCAGAGCTAGGGGTCGATTGCGTGCCGCTGCTCGTTCTGTTGGTCTTTGTGGCTAACAGCGCCGGGTTGCTAACCCTAGTGGGTGACCCGGCCACCTTTATTGTTGGCGACGCGATCAATATCAGCTTTATTGACTATTTGCATCGGTTGAGTCTGGGCGGGGTGGTGGCGATCGCAGCTATCTTGCTACTGCTGCCCATTCTATTCCGTGATATTTGGAGATGGCGAATCACAGATCTTACCCAGCTCCCCCACCCCAAAATCTACCAGCCCACTGTTCTCGCGCTTGGGGGCGTGGTCATTGCGCTGATGTTGACCTGCTTTGTCGTAGGTGAATCTTTACCCGTACCGATTACTCCGCCAGCCGCCGCGTTAATGGGCGCTACGCTGGCCTTGCTAATCGCCCACCAAAGTAAGCTCGACACCGTAAACAACATTCTCAAAGACGTCGATTGGAGTACGCTAATCTTCTTTATGTGTACCTTTGCCCTAATTGGTGGATTAGAGAAAACGGGGGTAATTGGTCAGCTCTCTCAGCTCCTAGCTGTCTTAATTGGCAAAAACATTATGCTCGGCGCTGTTGTGATGGTGTTTGTAATTGGACTGCTCTCTAGCTTTGTGCCCAACATTCCGCTGGTCGTGGCCATGGTACCGCTACTCAAGCAGTATTTGGTAAGTACCGGGCTAGTGGGGCCAGAGTTTTTAGATCCGACCTTTACCGGAGAGTTTCCTGCCGAAGTGCTGCCTTTGTTTTACGCCATGATGTTTGGCGCGACCCTAGGCGGTAATGGCACCTTGGTAGGGGCCTCGTCCAATATTGTGGCAGCGGGCATTGCCGAGCAGCACGGGCAGCGTATTTCATTTCAGCGTTTTTTGAAATATAGCATTCCAGTCACCGCCGTGCAGTTGACTGTAGTTGCGGTTTATGTTGCCGTGCGATTTTGAGACTTTATCTCTATGCAGCTTCGATTTTCTCAAGACTTGAAACTTCTCCTAGAAAAACAACGCGATCGACCGCTCACCTTGAACGATCTGTTAGCAGAGACCTCTGAACGCAGTTTTTTACTGATCATCAGTTTATTAGCCCTGCCTTTTCTATTTCCTATGCCGCCCGGTGTCAGTACGATTCTAGGTTCTGCTAGCCTGTTGCTATCGGTGCAAATGGCCATCGGACGACGTATCCCCTGGCTACCGCGTCGAATAGCAGCGTTTCAACTGCCGCGTGGGTTTATTCTCCAGCTCCTCAAAAATCTGGAACGAGTAGTCAAAGTCATCGAAAAGATTACCCGGCCGCGCTGGTCGAGATTCTCTCGAAACAACGCCGTTTTGAAAATCAACGGCGCTTGCCTCACCTGGCTAACGATACTGCTCATGCTACCCATTCCTTTCACCAATCCCGTCCCAGCCGCTGGCATGCTGCTGCTGACGATTTCCACCTTAGAACAAGATGGTCTGCTGATGTTTTTAGGCTATGGCGCAGTCGGCATGAACACAGCTGTTTTTGGTACGATTGCCTACTTACTCTGGCGATCGCCAGACATTATCCAACAGTTTCTATAGAAAGCTCGAAAAGTATAGCAAAGTGCGACAGGCTATACATTTTTGCATCTATTGTCCAGAGCATGATTACGACCCATACCAATCGCTTTTCCACTGATTCATGAGATCGATTTCAGCCTGTTGCGCTTTGAGAATATCTTTAGAGACCTGTTGTATCTCAGGGCGATCGCTGTTCTTCATCCCCTGCTGAGCCATCGCCAAAGCACCCTCGTGGTGCACAATCATTCCATCGATAAAGCGGCGATCAAACTCAGCGTCGGCCTGGCTCAAATCGCTATCCATGCGCATACTCGCTTGCATCTCATCCGACATGGCCATGGTATGCCCCATCTGAGCGTCATACATAACTAGCTCTGCTGTGGCCTGGGGATACCAGGTCTGTCGCCACGACTTCATCTGAGCAATTTCGCCTGCTTGGGCGCTGATAATCTTCTGGGCAAGTTCTTTAACTTCGTTGCGCTGAGAATTTTGCACAGCGGCTTCGGCCATAGCGATCGCCCCTTCGTGATGCAACACCATTGCGTCAATAAATCGCCGATCAAAGTCAGTATCTTTGGGGCCGATATCCATCATCGCGTGCTCAGCTACTGGCATGTCTTCACCTGTAGGCATAGTATGACTATGATCCAGCATCCGAGAAACCGATTCAGAAGGGCTACAGCCTGATAAAACTGCGGAGGTAGAGGCAAGTATTCCTAAAGACAGAAGCAAAGCGTAAGTTTGATTCAGGTGCATCTAAGACTCAATTTTCCATAAGGTACAGATATCATAGCGCTCTTGTTCGAACCACAGATATAGGTGATCGTCATCTTTATGTGCTTGTGACCAAGCAGATCCAACGCTGTGCGAATATGCAGTTATCTTCAAGCAAGTGGTTTGCAAAGCCGTGTCGTAGTGTGTGACAGCCTCTTTTTGGCGGCACTCGCGGTATTGTAGGCGTTGAGCTTTTGGCGGAGTTCGTCAATCTGTTTGGCATAGTCTTTGGTTGAGATCGCCCCGTCTAGGGCTAGCTGCGGATTGATCGACTAGATGCTAGACAGTCGGCGCTGTGCTCTTTCTATGATGCGAGAGCTGCGTTTCTTTCTGGCTATTATTGTTCCTCCCTGACAGGATGAAGAGTAAGAGAATATTCTACTATAGCTTTGGTCACTTGACTGAGGTACGGTGCGCAGGCTGAAAGCCTTATACTGCAACGGGTCAAGTGATGCGCCTGTACCGAATGCATCCGGTACAGGCTATAAGTAGAACAGCTCTGTAATGTCTGTTTTTTGACAAAGCCTTCTCAGTGGAACTGGCTATTTTGCGGACAGCATGGCGCTGTTGTTTCCGTAATCTTTGGGAGGGGAGATAGAAAATTGATACCATTAGACAGAGTAAACCTCCCTAGTATCGAGCCTGATTAGGCCGAATCGGGTACAGGGTAGAAGGATGTTGATACCGAGATCGTGGAAAGCGCTTCTGAGTATAGGGAAGAGACTTTTGGATAGGCGGATAGGGCTTTTGAGTAGGCAGAAGCTAAGAACGTGAACTGTGTAAGCGTTTTTGGGTTCTGGTTATCGCTTGCAGACAATCCGTAAAGGCTTGCAGGATTGTCTGTAGCAGTTTTCGTTGTTTTGTCTCGATTGCTCTGGCGAAATAGAGTCGAACTCTGCTCCTAGGCCCAGATGAATGACTATAGATAACCAGAGTACAAATCAGGTGCTAGCGCTGATTGACCAAGCAGCGGCGGAAGGATGGACAGAGTTAGACCTGTCGGGGAATGAGCTAACAGATCTATAGCTTTCCGCACTTTGCTTGCTACACCACGAAAGGCTACACCCCTTATTCCATAACGCAAAGTGCCATAGCAAAGTGCGAATGCATCCGCGCTTTGCTATACCTATAGGGCTTGCTCAAGTTAGAGAAGCTAACTGATCTGCATCTAAGTAGCAATCCTTTGGGTGAGATACCGGAGTGCGTTCTAAAGATTCATTCTCTGATAGGTTTAATCGCTTTGCCACTTTTAGGCACGAACGAACAGTCGATGGCACCCACCTGAAATCGCTCGGGCGCAATAGCTTTCCTTCTTCTGTCCGGACTATTGGTACACCAGAAATAGTTATAACTCTTTAGCCTGCCCTTACACCTCTGTAAACCCTTGGCAAAGTCTGTTGTAAGAACGAACAAAGGGCCGGTCGGTGACAGTAATTTGAATGAATCACTAGGCGATTTGTCCAAGTGTGATGTGTCTAAAATTTAGAGCGTTATGCGGTAACTAAAAGAACAGTATGAAATTGAACAGTTCTGCCTTTGAATATCTTTCCCCCTCAAATTCTGCTCACCCTGGTTCTGCCGATACAGACGCAGCTAGCCGCCAGTCGCCAGATGCCCACAAGCGGCCGGTTATTGCAATTGGACTAGACGCTGCTGAAATTTCGCTGATCGAGCGATGGATGGCCGAAGGGCATCTTCCTAACTTCAGTCAGCTTAAGACGCAGGGAGGGTGTGGCTACTTAGAAAGCACCGTTGACTATGCGGATGAAGAAGCGCTGTTTTCCTGCACTGAGCCGCTTTGGGTGATGTTTTCGACAGGATGTCTGCCCCTGAAAACGGGGTTTTGGGATACCGTCCAGTACGATCCAACAGACTATCGTATTAGCTGTGACAAAATTACCGGCGGATACGACTACAAGGAGTATCCGCCTTTTTATGCGCTAGGCGAGAACTATCGGGTGGCAACATTTGATATTCCAGTGTCGGCGCTCTCTACCCAGGTCGAGGGACTACAGATATTGGGGTGGGGCGGACATTTTCCGTTCACGCCAAGTCACTCTAGCCCGTCGCCGCTTTTGCCTGAGCTGATTAGCCGCTATGGAAAAAACCCTGTCCTCCACAACGACCATGGGGCTTGGTGGTCTGCAAAATATCATGCTTGGTTGGAGACGGCCATAGAAGAGAGTATCGATAGGCGGGTTGATATCTGTCTAGATCTCATAGCCAGAGAAGAGTGGGACTTATTCGTGACTGTTTTTGGCGATATTCACAGCGCTGGGCACGAGTTCTACCATCGAAGTCAGTCCGATCATCCGCTTTACGCGCACTGCCAGAAAAACAACCAGAAATACGACCAGAAATTAGGTGAACTAGACCCTCTGCTCAAGGTTTATCAAAAGGTTGACTGGGCAATTGGCAAAATTCTAGCGGCAGCTCCCCCGGAGGCATATGTGCTGTGTTTTGCCCTGCACGGCATGGCAGCAAACCACCAGGATATGCTGAGCATGATGTTTTTAGGCGAAGTGCTTTACCGATTTAACTTTCCTGGAAAGGTCGGTTTTGGATCGAGAGATTTATCGGCCACGCCGCCGCCACTTATCACGTCACCTTTAAGACGCTCCTGGGTAGGAGAACTCTGGAGTCAGGTCTATGATAAAAACATATTTAAGAGATTGGCGAGCACCTGGCTGCCAGCCGCTTTTCAGGGGTTTGCCAAGGGGGATTTAGCCTGCCCTTACAACTCAAATGACAACTTAAGCTTTATACCAGCGCTCTGGTATCGCGATTGTTGGCCGCAGATGAAGGCATTTGCGATTCCCGCTTTCTCTGACGGCCATATCCGTATCAATCTAAAAGGCCGTGATGCCAACGGGATTGTTCTACCCGAAGAGTATGATTCGCTGTGCGAAGAGATTACTCAGATGCTCTACGGCCTGACTCACGGACGCACAGGTAAACCCTTGGTAAAGTCTGTTGTGAGAACGCGCAAAGGGCCAATCGGTGATGGCAATTTGAATGAATCACTAGGCGATTTGTCCAAATGTGATATGTCTAAAGGCGATATGTCTAGAGACGATGATTCTAAATTAATAGCAGCTGATTTGGTTGTCATTTGGCATGAGACGGTGACTGACGTTGTCGATCACGCTGAACTGGGACGAATCGGGCCAGTTACGCTTTTTCGACCTGGCGGACACCGACCTCGGGGCTTTGTCATGGTTAAGGGGCCTGGCATTGAGGCTAATTCAGACTTACCAACGGGAGCTGCGGTTGATCTTGCACCAACCCTGTTAACTTTGATGGGAGCAGATTTACCTGCTTACCTAGACGGTCAGTCTTTGCTAGAGACTTCAGCGGTTAGCGCTGCTAAATAATCTGGCGGAGCTGTTTAATCTGGCAGAGTTGTTTAATCTGGCAGAGTGATTTCTTCGCTTGACGCATTTATAGCAAAGCGCGGACGCGTTCGCACTTTGCTATGACACTTTGCGCTATAGAACAAGAGGTGTAGCCTTTCTAGGTGTAGCAAGCAAAGTGCGGAAGGCTATATTTGTTTTTCGCATTGAGAATGCAGTCGTTAGGCAGTCAAGCCGACTGTGAAGACGTCGGTGGCGACAGAACTTTCTCCAAAGCAGCCAACTCTTTCTGAAATCTAGAGAGCCCAACCTGAGTCCATTGGCTAATTTCATCAATTAACTCGTTTAAGGTGAATGCTTCAAAGCGAGTATTGAGGGTGGCCAACACGGTCATGATGATGCCTCGACGCTTTGCCCCCGACTGACGACTGACTCTTACTGGTTTTGCCACTCTTGCGAACCATCGCTTCATGACGAACATTTCGCTCACTGCGGTTATTGGTAGGCTCAACCTCAAGATGAGCAACAAAGACAAACAACGCATTAAGGCCACGAATCAACTCTTTTTGTAGCCTCGACAGGGATCAAATTTCTCAACGGCTCGCTCTAATCCAATAGAGCCCTCTTGAATCAAATCAAGAAGGTCTAGATCTCGACCCTGATATTTCTTGGCAACTGACACGACCAATCGTAGATTGCTCTCTATCATTCTTTTCTTTGCCCGCTTGCCTTTCTGCAAGATGTCTTGCAATGCCATCAAGCTCAACTGCGTATGACTTGACCACTGTAGGTCGCTCACCAAACTGCCCGTTTCTGTCTCCAATTTTGATTCAGCGATGATCAAACGCATCATTGCCTGAACTTGGTGGCCCAGCGTAATTTCTTCATCTGGGGTAAGCAGCGAGTAGCGGCCAATCTCTCGCAGATAGCTCTTTACCAGATCCGTCGCCTTTGTAGAGGGATTCAGCGCTTGATGTTTGGGCGTAGGAGAAAGCGTAATTTGCATAAGGTAACTGTCAACGCTGTGAGAAACAACTGCAAAAACGTCAGAACGAATATCTTGCCGTCACCGACGAAAAAATTTTACTCAACCGCTAAGAAACAGGGACGCGGCGCTCTAAGATAGATTGGCTACAGCCTACTAGCAATAACAATAAGCGCGTATTCGTTAGACTGCAACATCTTTTAGCCATACCAAAAAATGACCCCAAGATTGAACGGTGAGATTTAGCTTAGGCCCCGTTTGTGACCAGCCCGTGTCAAGATCGTGTCAATCCTGTTTCAATCTTCTCTTTGAGCAAAATTGTGCCTACGATCACATCATCTATCCCAAAAAAATCGATATTTTTACAGTCAAGGTGAGCTGAATTCTGTCTTTGACAAAAGCAGTGGAAGCCAAACTAATATTTAACAGGTTTGAAGAAGCCTTCCAGCCCCTCTCAAACGGCAAGTATTCATGCTCAATATCCTAAGTCTAAAACAGCCAGCGGTAAGATTTTATAGACCCCTCTTCTGCTTTTTCTTCAGTCTTTTAGTTTCCTTAGGTGTGCTGCTGGGCGCTAGCCCAGGGGCGATCGCAAACGATACATCAGTCTCGTCATCCCAGGCGTACGTAGTAATTGATGGACGCCCACTCTTTTCCGTAGAACCGGCTGGCCCGTATGCCGCGCAGCGGCGAGTCAGACAAGCCAATCGGCAGCTAGCAATACTGGCGGATTTGGGCGAACCTATCGACGTAAAGGTGATCGAACGGAACCAGCAGCCGACAATTGTTGCTAATGAGCAATACTTGCTAACCGTAACTGACTTGGATGCCGCATTAGATAAAACACCTCTAGAGCAGGCTGACGAATGGGCTAACCAGATAGAGCTAGCCCTCGCGCGATCGCAAGTAGAAAGAGCACCGGAATATATCAGATACGCCACTCGGTTAACAGGATTTGCGCTCCTGATAGCAGCAGGACTTCACTGGGGTTTTGGATATCTTTGGCGAAGAACCCTAAGACGGACGCTGCGACAGGTCATGCCCCAAATTCCGAAAACGGGAATGCCTGGATCTCAAGATTTCAACTTCTTGATGGAATTAAAGCTAGTAATTGCTAGGCTAGCTGTTTGGGTCAGTGCGACCTGGTATATCACGTCGCTATTTCCAAACTTACGGCAGCGGCGATACAGTTTGCTCAACAACTCAGCAGTCGGATTCCAATCACCTTTGTTCAGCATAGGCGATCAAGCCTATACGCTGATTGATCTCGGTGTTTTATTGGGATTTGTTTGGGGGCTGTTTGCACTTGTTCAGGTTTCGGCGCGGCTACTAGAAAAGCAGGTTCTACGTCGGACGCAGCTAGAGCGAGGCGTCAAAGAAGTCATTACCCAGACCTATCGCTACGGATCGTTCGCGATAGGCGGGCTGATTATATTACAGGCTTGGGGCATTGATCTTCGTTCTGTTGCACTTTTAGGGAGCGCCTTAGGTATTGGTATCGGTTTTGGCTTTCAAGATATTGCCAAAAACTTCGGCAGTGGCTTGGTGCTGCTGTTTGAGCGCTCTATTCAGGTAGGAGACTTTATCGAAGTGGACTCGCACATGGGTGTAGTAGAGCGAATTGGGGCTAGAAGCATTACGCTAAGAAACTTAGACAATATTTCTGTACTGATACCGAACGCACACTTAATCAATTCTCAGGTAATGAATTGGAACCACGATCATCCTGTTTCTAGGCTGCATCTAGGAGTGGGTATGGCCTATGGATCGGATACAAAAGTGATCAAATCAGCACTCCTGCAAGCGGCCCAAGAGCACCGAGCAGTATTGCCAAAACCAGCCCCTGATGTCTACCTTAAATCATTCGGAGACAACGCGATAGAGTTCGACTTGATGGTGTGGATTCGCAACCCTGAACTTCAGCTTGAGGTGCGTAGCACTCTCTACTTCCGCATTGAAGAGATTTTGAGAGAACACGGCCTCTCAATTCCCTATCCTCAGCGAGATCTGCATTTGCGCACCGGCACACTGCCAGTAGAATTTTCGCCTGAGATCACAGCAGCCCTGATTCAATCGCTCCAGCAGCAGCCTAGCTTGTCTCAAAACAATGGATCTAGAGAAAAACTTTGAGCCGGTTACCGCAAGGCTAGGTCGAAGAGCTGGCTGAAACCACTTGAGCAGAGCGCGCTACTGCCTCGATGCTTGATTTTGACTTTAGTAGGACATATAGCTTTCCGCACTTTGCTTGCTACACCACGAAAGGCTACACCCCTTATTCCATAACGCAAAGTGCCATAGCAAAGTGCGAATGCATCCGCGCTTTGCTATAAATCCTCCTAAAAGGAACGTAAACATGCGAGGATTTGATATTGGAAAATAAAAATCGCAAATTCCTCGCCACTACGTCTTACAGAATCAGTTTCTCTTAATGCAGCTTTCAGCAGCGCGGCACTTCCCATCAAGCTCTAATCTCTGATCTTTGATTATCTAGAAGTTATTAGGATCTAAACAAGCAAGCGTAAAGGAAGCGAGATAGGAACTTGCTAGATAATGTCATTCCACTTGGCAATAATGCGTTGCAGATCAGAAGGCATATTAGCAACTTCTAAATCAATATAGATTACACCTACATCACTCCTCAGATTTGGAGCCTGAAGCTGAATCGTCGGATAGTCTGCAAAAGCGGCTTCTGTAAGATAGCGCAGACCGTTGAGATTCGAGAAATCAGTCTGTTCTAAAGTCTCTTGAAAATCTAAAACCTCTTGAGTGGAGAGCGTTGCTAGTGTAGTTTGGATCACCGATCCACCCATCCGCGATTGTTCCTGGTAGAGCACGCCGTCGGCCAGCAGGACTGTTTTCGTCAAACTACCGGCCAGGTCGCCGCTGATCTGGCTTTGAAATACGACCTGCGGATCGACTGGGTTTTCTATGGGTTCCACCGGCGTTTCTGTGATCGGAGCGTCTACCGGGTCAAAGCTGACTTGTACAGGCTGTTTAGAGCCACTGGCGGTCACGTTTTGAACAATCTGAGTGCCGTCCTCGCTGAGATGATAAACCCAGTTCGTTTCACCATCGCTGACGATAGTCCGAAAGCCTGCGAGAGCTTGCTTGGTACAAGCCTGATTGGGTTCAAAAATACCGAGGCAACCATCCCAAACGGCACCTTGAACCTCTAGAACTTGTAGCTGGGCAACGGGTTGGCCTACCTGCTCGGCGACTGTGGCCAATAGCTGCTGGCTGATCTCGAAAGAAAAGTCGCCCCGTCCAAAGTCGGGGGAACCTGCCAAAGGTTCTATGCCCAACTGGCGACCGTTGCGGTTTGTTCTATATACCCATTGCTGTTGACCGCTAGCAGCCTCAATGCGCCAGCCGCTAACCTCACCGCCCGCGCAGCGCTCAAACGGACGAGCCAAACCCAGGCACTGATCGGGCCAAAGTTCGGGCCTAGTATCAACAACAACTACAGCGCTAGGCCGCACGTTTAGCCGCCGAGCCAAATCGCGCTGTACCCTTCGAGTCACCTGCGAGCGGGGCACAGAACTAGAGGGCTGTATTTGCAGCGGAAGACTTTCGGTAGGAGAAAGCACTTGTGGAGTTTCGACAGGATTAGCATTGACTAAAAGAGATTCCTTTGGGACTGCGATCGCGGCAATTCCTGCCTGCTGGAAAATTGCGCTTATACCACCGCTCAAAATTATGAAACTTGCAAACACGCTAGCAGTACGAAGAGAAACCATAGCTTTGGAAACCCTACTAGAAGTAGGTATTTGAATGGAATATCTTCAGAATATTTCAGGGTTACCGTGACTTTTTCTCGGTTGCAAAATCGGTAACAAAATATACTTATCACCTTTGCGAACAATGCTTGTTTAGCCGATGCTTTCCATAGGGTGCTGAAGTGCCAGCCGAATCTTTTTGAGTGCGAGCCGCGACCTCGACTTGACGGTGCCGAGCGGAATGTCTTGGCGTTTGGCAATCTCTGACTGGCTAAGCCCTTCGTAGTAGGCCGTTTCTAGAAGCGTTCTTTCGGCAGAGGAAAGCTGCTGGAGGGCTGCGCGGACGAGATGTGATCGCTCCTCTACTGTAACGAATTCTAGCGGAGGATTATCGTTTAATACGCACTCAGATGCGGTTTGGATGTGTTGAAGTTTTTGGTGGGCGGCTTTGCGCGATCGCAATCTATCTAAACAGCGCGACCGAGTCATCGTAATCAAAAAACCGCTGAGCGACCCCCGATGAGGCTGGTAGATTTCGCTGCGCTGCCAGAGCCGCAGAAAGGTTTCTTGCGTAACTTCTTCAGCTTCTTCGACAGCGCTCATCATTTTAATGGCGATGCTATACACCAGCTTGCCATATCGGTCGTATAGCAAATCTAGCGCTTTTACTTGCTGCGACTGAATTGCCAGGAATAGTTCGGTATCTGTCGATTTTTCGTTGACAGCGGTAGGCGCTGAAGGCATCGAATCCATTATCGAATCCAAGGGAAGTGAGTCGGCCTATAAAATGCGCCAGACGCCATATTCTAAACGGACAGAGCGCAAAAGCAGCCCCTATAGGCCACAACTTTCTTCTGGCCTAGGTTTATATCCCATGTTGCCGCACTGCCTGTTCAGATGGCTCGCTGCAATCTAGCCGCGATAGCCGCTGAGAAATTAAAAAAAAGATTGATCCGATTGGGCGATCGCTTCGTATACCTAATAAGTGCTGAACAGGGGAAGTGCGATCGCCTCCAACGGCCAGCACAAACATTGTCAAACACCACAGCACCTGTCAACTATCTCAACCCAATACCTCTTTGGAGACTTCTTGCATGAAACGTACATTCCTTTCAAAGACCATTGGTATGCTTGGTATGCTAGCTACCCTTTCCGCAATCGTTGGGGCTGGTGTTCAACAAACTGCAAGAGCACAAGAATCTACTCAATCTGACGTAGAATTTCTCGCAGAGCAAAGCCGAGTGCGAGTCGAACAAAGTTTGGTACGCGCAATTCCTGACTTTTGTCCAGCTTTATTATCAGCAGAGTTCAAAAATCTGCCGCCACAGTTTTATGATGAAGAAGGAAATTTTCGCACTTGGCTTCTCTTTGGGCTTAATCTCACACCTGAGCAACTTGCAGTCGTTGAACAGGCTAACGAAAAGATAGGTGAAAGAGCTGAGGCTTTGAATCTTCAACTTAAGAAGGAAGTTAACCCTAACGCAAGTCTAGATATGCTTTGGAAGTATCCTCCCAACATTTCTGAGGATGCTATAGCAGATATTCAAGAAGAGATAATTGCTGCGGTTGATGATGTGGAGGCCGATTTAATATTTAATAGTGAGCAGGTGGATGAGCTTCAGGAAAAGTATGACCAGTATGTCGAGTTCTCCATGTCTCCAATTACATCCTACACGCCAGAGCAATTCTTCGAAGTCCAATCAATGGAACGCGAGTTTGTAGCGACAATAGCGACCGCGTTCGATAACCCGGATCAGTTAGATACCTTTCTAAAGAACGCGGATGTTGAGGCGGCATGGAATGCTTGTACTCCAAAACCACTAGCAAAAGCTCCTGGGAGTACTCCTTCACCAGCGCCAGTCGTTATTCCCAGCCCTAGACGAGTACCTAGAGAGGAAGGAGGCAAGATCATCGCTATAGCGGCTGATAATGGTAGGTTCAACACGCTAGTGGCGGCTATTGAAGCCGCAGGACTAACCGAAACACTCGATGGTGCTGGCCCGTACACTGTCTTTGTACCTACTGACGATGCCTTTGCAGCACTGCCTGAAGGCATTTTGGATAAGCTGCTGCTGCCGGAGAACAAGGAGACACTTGCGAAAATTCTGACTTATCACGTTTTAGCAGGTGAGTTTGAAGCTAGAGATTTAAAGGCTAATGCTGGGGCTTTACCAACGGTTGAAGGCGGAGATTTAGATATCGCTGTTGCGGCTACGGGCCAAGTTACTGTCAATGGCAATGGTTTGACGCCTGTAGACTCTGACATTTTGGTCGGTAACGGTGTTATTCATGTCATTAACGAGGTGTTACTACCCCCCGATGTTGATCTGAATGCTCTGTAACGCGGGTTTTGGTAGGGACTATAGTGCCGCGACGTTTTCTTATTTCGTAGCTTCGCTGTTCTATAGCCTTTTATGCCTTACGCGTCTTTGTTGCTAGACAGAGGGACAGAACAACGGCCTTTAACCAGACTTGGAAAAAGATCCATCTGATCGCTGATTCGCTTCGTATATCTAATAAGCGCTGAACATGGGAAGTGCGATCGCGTAGCCTCTCCTGTAGAGAATCGCACTAAACGGTTAGTGAAAACATCACCCAACAACACAGCGCCTGTCAATCATTTCAACCCAACAACTTTTTGGAGTTTTCCACTGCTATGAAACTTTCTTTTTTGGCTAAGACCGCTCGCACCATCGGCTTGATGGCCGTTCTCTCAGTGACAGTTGGCTCGGGCATCTCACGAACAGTACAGGCCCAAACAGAACCCGTCACCCTTGAGGAAAGAGTAAACCAATGGAGAGCTGATGATATAGCACGATGGAAAACTTGCGATGTCGTTTATCAACAAGAAGCAGAAATTTTTGAAGGAAACTACTTTTTCGAATCCTTTCAGAAAATTAAACCTAACTGAAGAGCAAAACAACGCCTACCTCAGATCTTGCACCAATCTCAATAAGCCGATTCGGGTAGAGACCTAATGATAATGTCAAAGCCAAACTGAGCAGCAATATCAGCGTTGCGCCTGAGTTGCCTGAGCGTTTGAGACCAGAGCACAGAGGGTAACAGTTTCTCTAAAGTTAGCCTGGCAGTGGCCTTCCAATCTAAGATAGGAGGCCAAGCCCACAGGTCAACCCAATGGGCGAGCAGGTAAGCAATCAGCGACAAAATCAGCCAACGATAGACACCGATTCTGGTGTTTTGGCCAAAGCAATGCAGGCCAAACTGATGCTTAGCAGTTTTGAAAAAGCCCTCAATCGCCCAGCGTTTGCGGCCCAACCGGACGAGATAAACACCCGAATAAGGATGCGTCGAAGCGACAAAGCGCAGCTCTCGTTTGTTGTCTGCACGTTTGAGCCAAAACCAAGAAACTGTCAGCGGATAGTCGAGGTCCTTTAGGTAAACCTGTAGTCCCCGTTTTGCTTTACCTGGCAGGTCTTTCAGCTTTCGCCCATCCTGTAAGAGACGAGAGTTTTTCACCCCGACGACGGCTCGCCAATTTCGCTGACGGACGGCATTGAGGAATTCTATAGTGCCAAATTCGGTGTCTGCCTGAACAATGACAGTTCTACCTTTGACCAGAGACTTAGGAACGCTGGCTAAGAGCTTACAAGCCAATTGATTTGGACTCGGTTGCCCTTTTCCTCGCCAGACCCGGAAGCTCCACGGTATTCGCCGCTGGCCAATCACGAGATAGAGCACAACTAGATGCAGTCCCCGTTTACCATTGAGCATTCGTACCCAAGGCTCAGGCGCATTGATATCATCGGTTGGCGTGCTCAAATGCCAAAACTTGCCCGTCTTCTTTAGCGTACTCAAATCTATCAACAACCGCACTGGCACACCCTTACGGACGGGATGCGCCCTGAGCTGTTCAAGGATGGCTGCACGGGTGGTGCGTATCACTTGACGGGTTGACCAAGCATAGCGATTGAAAAACCGACTCAGCGAACTTGCTGACTTGACCTGCGTATGCTCCGGTAGCGCATGGCCGTGCACGTCTAAAAATAAGCCGAGAACGGCTTTAAGACTGGCTTTTTGATAGACACTAGGCATGAGAGAAATTAGGCTGTAAACTAGCCCCTGGGCGTGCTGAAGCATGGGTTTTATGACCGTCTTCTAAACTTTTTCTACGCCCTTTCTTTCAGATTTTTGCTCTCAACGCAACCCCTGATAAGAATGGTGCAAGATCTGAGCTACCTTACTTTCAACGCGCAGCTAGACGCAGAAACCTTAGAAGTGCTTGATAACTCTTTGAGTGTTGCAGACCCGACAGCAGCCCTATCCTTTAGTTATTCCGTAGACCCCGAGCAACTCCCAGAAAGCACCAACTCAGCGATTCAAGCAGCCCTAAATGAAAACCCCACCTCTAACCAACTAGAAGCCCTTAATCAGAAGTTCGGTCAGTATGGCGAATTTTCAGGGGCTTATATCAACTATCTGACGCCTGAGCAAAAGGTGCAGCTAGCCCAAATTACTGAAAACTTTCAGGCCCAGATGCAAAGCGTCATGACGCCTGAACAGATACCACAGTATCAAGAGAACCTAGCCGCTGGACGCAGGATAAGTGCAGCCTGTGATTCGCCGCATCCTCTTTATGCGCTTTATCCAGCCTTTGGTCAAGTAGTCGATACGATACCTGAACTACTGCAATAGGGCTTTGTATAGACGGGGAGCATTGGCTTTGTTATGGCGCTTGGTGATAGTGCGATCGCGTAGCATCTCCTGTAGAGAATCGCACTAAACGGTTAGTGAAAACATCGCCCGACAACACAGCGCCTATCCATTATCTCAACCCAACAACTTTTTGGAGACAAATCAAATGAAACGTACATTCCTTTCAAAGACCGTTAGTATCCTTGGTGCGATCGCTGCACTCTCCACAGTCGTCAGCATTGGTGTTCAACAGTTTGCTCAGGCTCAAACCGGAGCTAACCCTCAGAGTGAGGCAGATTCCTCTACAGCTAGTCTGACCATCGCAGAAATTGTCACCCAGAGCGGCGGTGAGTACGATGACAATCCCCAAGACTTCGACATCTTACTGAACGCCCTCAAACAAAACGATCTGGTCGAGCTGTTGGCTGATAAAACCACTGATGTTACTGTATTCGCACCAGACGATGCGGCATTCTTAAAGCTCTCTCGCTTCTTCGGCTATACCGGCGACGATGAAGCAGCCGTGATTGACGTTATTAATCAAGAGTTAGCCAACGCGAATCAGCAATATTCTACCAGTTTCAATTTACGAGAGGTATTGCGCTATCACATTTCACCCGGCGCAAAGACCCTAGATGCCATTGAAGAACTGCCAGCCAACAAAACCATCAGAACGATGTTTGCTTTTGAGGAAAATATGCCCGATGGTACTATCATTTCATACATCAATGGCAATTTAGTTGACATAGCAATAAACTTAATCGCACCTAAAATTCAACAGAATTTCAAAGATATTCCGGCCAGTAATGGTGTGATTCACGGAATTGATCGCGTTCTGCTTCCTTACTATCTCGGAAATTCATTTCCAATTTTGCCGAAGCCGCAACCAACATCAGGGCAAGTGATGACAATCGCAGATGTTCTCGCTCAGAGTGGTGACTACGATGACAACCGCCAAGATTTTGATATTCTCAACAGGCTATTGCAAACGGCTGAATTTGCCGATCTCCTAGCCGATCCCAGTGCGGACATAACGCTTTTTGCGCCAACGGATGCTGCTTTTATCGAGCTTGCCCAGGCGATACCCGGCGAGTATCCCGAAGATAAAGATTTGGAATCGCGTGTGGCCGATGAAATTGTTGCTAGTTATGTGGTGACAGATCCAGAGAATAAACTAGAGCTTATCGTTCCCGGTGAATCGGGTCGATTCATCTACGTTGGCGGTGACTCGGTTCCTCAGATTCAAAAAGTCCTTCAATACCACGTATCTCCAGGCGCTAAAACAGCTAGCGAAATACAAGGTGCATCCTCGATTCTCACGTTGCTAAGTGGCGCTGCCGTCACGCCTAAAGAAAGCAACCCCACCAACCCATCCACCGGCTTTGACTTTAGCAATTCGCAGTTCCAGCTTGGAGACACCTATGCTCGCACAGCGAATGGAGCTATTCAAAGCATTAATAACGTTCTGGTGCCATCAGCCGAACAGCTCAAGTAATACTTTCTCTACGTGTTCTTTCTCAACCCACCCATTTTTGAAGATATCCACTGTCATGAAACTAACCGTTTTGTCTAAATCAGTTCGCAAGATCGGCCTAATTGGAATACTCGCAACAGTCGGACTGATCGAAAGCACGAGTGCCATACAGGCCGCACCAGCAATTCCGGCTGGACAGCCTGGTTCGGTTTGCTCAGATGCTTATTTCGCTAATCCTGACTTTATGTACAGCTTTTCGCCAGAAGGAGAACAAATGGCGCTGCTCGATGCATTTAGTAATGACCCGGCTCGAATCGCCAGAATGAATAGCATCTGGGCGAAGAGTAATACTTTCTCAGTAGAGCTTGATGCGCCTGTGGGATACATCGTCAAAACAGTGAACGGTGAAGCGGTTGAAATACCGCCTGACATTGAAGAAGAGATTTATATTGCTGCTTTTAACGCTAATAGCAACCCAGCAACGACCCGTCTCCGAGTGGCTGAACTGAACCAGCAATATGCTCAATATGCAACATTCGGCCAGCAAATCAGCATAATATTTTCAGAAGAACAAATTAGAGAAAATACAGAAATGGGTCGTGAGGCTTCTGCTTACCTCGCATCTGTCTTGACGCCTCAACAAAGGCAGGCCGAGCAAGACGCAATCAGAGCCTCTGCGGCGCAGATGGGAATGTGTCCGGCTCTTTTCAATCCTAATTCTATGCGTTATGCAACTATTCAAGTTGGCGTACGACCAGACCTGGATCAAAGACTGCGCGCAGATACCACAGGCGCTACGTTCTTCCGTTAAGCACGACTATCGAACTACAGTTGACGAGCTTGGAGCGCTCAACTGTAGAATAATTCCACGGTTTGATAGTGGATACTGCTTTATTCAGTCACAGCTACCCTCCGAGTAACCAAAGTTATTTATAGCCCATCTGCTTACAACTTTTTCGAACAAAAGGAAGTAACAGGTCTTTAAAGATCCTTAGAGTATATAAGAATGTTCTGTCCGTCGACCGCTGACACTGCTAGATAGTCTCCATTGCCGCTGAATACAACACTTTGCAAAGCAGGTGTAAAACCCTCAACGAATGTTCTTTGAAAAGATCCCGTTTGAATGTTGCCAAAGCAATCTCCGAGGTTGGGATAGCTGGCGTAGTAGGACGTGCCATCCGGGCTAGGAGTCGCGCCGTTTATATTTATACATTCCTCATTGGGTAATAGAGCATGTCCTATTTTCTCTCTGGTGTGTACGTTCCAAGTATCTACATAAGCATTAGAGCCATCACGAGTTGCTATGTTTAACAACCCGCTAGTGGTGAACGTTAAGTCAGAAGGTGAATAAACCGGCTCCAATAGGGGTAGCTTGGTAAAGTATACAAACTGGTTATTCTTATCCAACTGCCATATATCTATGTGCTCTGACGTTTCTCCTGATTCCTGTCCTCTATCTATAGATAGAAGGCGACCGTCGGGGCTGAAAGTAGGGATAGCAGACTCGTTTCCTAAGTCGATAGACTGCAAACTGTTGTCTGTCGCGACTTCTATAAAATTTAGCCGCTGATACAAAATTGTTGGAGCTGGTTCTGTGGCGTGCGAAGTCACTGTGGTAACGACCACCTGGACTGCCAGCTGTTCACTATCTGGGCTAAAGGTGAGCGTGCCAATGTCTGGGAGATTATGGGCTTCAGAAATTCGGGTTTGAGAGGGATTGAGTGATCTTTCGTTGAGCAGGCTACCGGTCTCGACCGAATGTACTGATAGCTCGGTAGCTTTCGTCGAGAGCACTCGCTTAACGGTGGCCACTTTTGTTCCATCTGGGCTAATGGCGAATTTAATAAACGTGCTATCTAGCTCATCTGCCGTGAGTTTTCTTAGCAGTGCCCCGGTTTTAACGTCCCATATTTGAACATTTTTGCCAAGATCGGCGATCGCACCCAGCCGCTGCCCGCTCTGATCAAAGCTCATCTGTCCCACTTTTGCGGAGATCGTAGCAATCGGCTTTAGCTGCCAGTCTTTTGGCATTTTCATCGCAATGGGCTCAGCTCTACCCGCTTTGACCAAAGCCTGATAAACAAAAGCTGCTACCTCCGCTCGACTTGCCGCACGATTGGGCGATATTTGGTCGAGCGCAGGATAGCTGACGACAAGATTTGCTTGGGCAGCGGCAGCGGCGCTAGCTCGGGCGTACGCCGGAATGGCGGCAGCATCCTTGTAATTGGACAAGGATTGTGAATTGCCAGCGGGATACTTCAAACCATTGGCAAGCGAGACCAACGCCTGGACTCGAACAATGCGGTCGTTGGGTTTGAAGGTGTTGTCGGGATAGCCTGAGAGAAATCCGGCTGAGCGAGCTGCTGCAATAGCGTCAGTCGCCCAGTAGTTAGCTGGAACATCTTTAAACGATTGAGCGGTTGTTGGCTGCGATTGTAAAAATGCTTGCCGCAAAATAGCCGCGAATTGAGCGCGTGTAACCGGATCATTAGGTTTGAAAGTACCGTCTGGGAAACCACTGATAACATTGGACTTGGCGAGTCCTTCGATATAGTCGTGCGCCCAGTAGTCGGTAGAGACATCTGAGAAAGCAGTGGGCTGAGTTTGAGTGGATTGAGTTTGGGTGGGTTGAGTTTGAGCCTGAGCCATAGCAATAGCAGGGCTGTTGTTATGAAAGATGGCGGAGATGGTTAGAGGTGTGCTTAGACTGAGTAGGAGACCGCAGGTTACACCGATGCTGAGCTGTGAAGTGAGAGACATTTTTGGTTCTAGGTTGATGAGAGAATGGATTTGAGGGAGTAATCGCAAAGTAATCTAGGGAGCAGCTTTTGTGAATATGCGAATTTCGCGATCATCAGCAACCGTGATCGCGTCTCCATTGCCGCTAAAGACACCCTGCCATAGCCTAGTCAATAATCCATCTGGGTTGCTTTGAAACGATTCCGTTTGGATGTTGCCAAAGCAGACTCCCAAATTGGAATAACTTGCAAAGTAAGAGGTTCCATCTGAGCTGGGAACCGCGCCCCCTCTCCCGATACATTCCTCGCTGGGTAGCATAGTGCTTTGAACTTGCGCCTCAGTTTGAGGGTTCCAAGTATCGAGATAAAATCGGTTTGATTTAGAGGTAACGACATTTAACAGGTTACTGTTTGTAAACGTTATATCAATAGGTACAAACCCATTTTTAGATATCGGTAGCGGTGCTAGTCTATCAAACTGATTATTGTTATTTTTTCGCCAGATTTCTACAGCCGTTGTAGGGCTAGACTCTGAATCAGAGAGGATAGTTGTAGCTAAAAGGCTGCCGTCGGAACTTAACGCAAATCCTGTATTTATGCTGCCAGAAAGCGCCAGAGCGATAGATTGTGTGACCTTTCCCGTGGCGATATCTTGGAAGTCTAAACGGTTATAGCTGCTGTCTATTTCAGTAGTCGTTTTTAGCTTAACTTGAGTTATCACCTGCTTACCATCGGGGCTAAAAACAACATTAAACCGGCTGAGACCGGGTGCTATCGGGTCGTTTGCTTCAGGAAGCTGGTCTTTAGGCGGATTCAAAGATTTGGTTAGCAGCACGCTGCCATTTTCAATGGTCTGCACCGTTAGCTGTATGGCATCTGTTGGCAACGTTGTTTTAATAAAGGCTATTTTGGTGCCGTCTTTGCTGATAGCCACTTCGGTAAAGACACTATCCGGCTCCTCTGGTATTACTGTTCTCAGTAGCGAACCGGTCTGAGTATTCCATATCTTGATGTTTTGGCCGAGGTCGGTTATGGCCGCTAGCTGCTGACCATTCCCGCTCAGGCTCATCCGATATGCTTCGGCTGCAATCGTTGTTATCGGCGTTATTTGCCAGCGTCTTTCTGGTTTCACAGCAATCGGATCAACCCGACCCGCCTTGACTAAAGCTTGATAAACAAAGGCCGCCACTTCAGCTCGGCTCGCCGCACGATTGGGCGAAATTTGACCGGGTGCAGGATAGCTGATAACAAGATTCGCTTCGGCAGCAGCGGCGACGCTGGGTCGGGCGTACGCCGGAACGGTGTCAGCATCTTTGTAATTGGAGAGAGATTGTAGGTCGCCAGCGGGATATTTTAAGCCGTTAAGTAGGCCAGGTCAATTAAGTATAAGACGGTCTAATTCATAATCGCCGCGAATGCTGCGGTCAATCATGCCATCGACAATGGCTTCGCTCAGTTCGTCTTCATATTCAAACATGCGTCCGGCTAGCTCATGGGTTTTGAGCTGATGCCATTGTCCTTCAATCGGACTGAGTTCGGAGCAGTAAGGCGGCAGGAAGAGCACAAATAGCCCTTGTGCTTGCCACGTTGGCCAAAGTGCTTGCACTGCCTTGCTCTTATGAATCGAGCAATTATCCTGAACGATAAAGGTGAGCTGGCCGGTTTGAGCCCACTGCTGAGCCGCTTTGGTGGCGAGCCAGTTCATCACTTCGATATAGCGCTCGCCATTGAAGCCACCGACTGTTAGGGCATAGTCGAAGCTCTCATCGGGATCCCATACCCCGAGAATACTGACTCGCTGACCTCTGCGCACTGTTTGCTCAAACCGCTTCTGCTCACCCGCAAGACTATAGCTGTAACTCTCAGGGGTCCATTGAGAACACCCGGTTTCATCGAGATACTTCAGGGCGATTTGGCCCGTGGCGGCGAGGGCTTCTAGCTGAATCAATTGGGCGCTGGCTTCGGCTTTGGCCGCTGCGTCTTGTCGCTGCCGATGGCTGTGTCGGGTGCGCTTCCAGCGATAGCCTTTTTTTTGAGCAGTTGACGCACCCAGTCTGGCGTCAGGTGAACATCCCGCTCTGACGCTAGCTTGGCGGCTAGCTGAGTGCTGTTGTAGGTGCGCTCTTCCTCAGCCAAGCACGCCTCTAGATACGCCATGTCAGCTGGCTGCCAGGTAGGCTTTTTGCCACGACCTGCTTTTTCCCATAGGCCACCCAATCCAGCCGATTCCCAACGCTTTATCGCTGCTCTTGCGGTATGTTCGTGACAATTCATGATCTCAGCGATCTCAGGGGCACTCCAACCGGAAGCATTGAGTAGCAACACATGCGCCCGATCTCGAACGCGGTACGGCACGCTGTTAGCAATGCGTAGTTCTTTAAGCGTCCGTTCTTCCTCAGGCGTGAGCGTCACTCGTAGGGGAGCTGGCATGGTGTTAATAGGGCGAAAATTATGTCTCTCCTAGCCTACAAAATTATCCTATAAAAGATTAGTCTGATCTACTTAGTAGCGCGCTTTGGCGACTTACCACTCGAATTTAAACCAGGAGAAAGATTTAAGTACAGTAATTCGGGGTATGTTCTACTCACTCAAATCATCGAGACTATTTCAGCGCAGCCCTACGCAGACTATCTGCAAGTCAACATTTTTGATCCTCTAGGACTGCGTAGCACAGGCTATGAAAGTCCGCTTGCTGTCATTCCCAACTTGGCACAGGGATATTTATTTTTGGGTGGTGATACCTACCTACAAGCTAGCCCTTTTGATCTAAGCATTGCGCAGGGAACAGGCGGGCTGTATTCAACCGTGGAAGACCTCGCCAAATGGAACCAGTGGCTCTATAGAAAGGCTTCAGACCAAACTGTTTTGAGCGCAGCGGCCAGAGCGATGATGCTGGTGCCCGCTGCGCAGATAGACTTTGAGGAAATTTCTGATACTTTCTATGGCTATGGACTGGCGCTAGATACTTATTTAGAGCGCCAGCGAATTCATCATATAGGGGACATTAGTGGATTTTCAAGTGCTTTGGCGTACTATCCCAAAGAGCTGCTGACAGTTGTTGTTTTATCAAATCTTGAAACGGCTGCTGCTAGAAAAATTGGCGAAGAGCTAGCGGCGATTGTTTTGGGGTATTCCTTTGAACAGACAGTGCATGTATACGATGCAAGTCCATTCCCGCAGGCATGATAATTTTCAGTCGGACACAACTATCGTTTAGGAGAGTATAGATATGCACTTACCACAAAGGGCATTGGAAGACATCAAGGTCAATGTGAAACTGAAGCTTGCTACGCTGTGGGCGAGTTTTATGTTTCTCTACATCTATGTAGATTATTTCGCCTTATACATGCCGGGCAAGATAAGGGATATTCTGGCAGGAAAAGTATTTGTATTTGACATCACACAAGTCTTTTTACTGACAGCCCTGGCTTCGGTAACCATTCCAGCTCTGATGATTTTTCTTTCTGTCGCCTTGACAGCTAAAGTAAATCGTCGGACAAACATAATCGTGGCTGCGGTTTATATTCCTTATACATTGTTCAATTTGGCAGGTGAGGCTTGGATACATATGGTGTTTGGCGCTGTTGTAGAAGTCGTTCTTCTTTTACTAATTATCTCGTATGCATGGAAGTGGCCTAAACAAAAAAGCATGAACTGATCCCATGTTCTTAGAACCCCTCAGCAATAGTCCGAACCAAAAAAGGAGAGATTTAGACAGAAAAGCTACGAAGAATAAAGCTCAGGGAACAGAATTAAGGCAGGACAGCTGTTCTGTCTTATTTCGGTATGTAAACAATACTGCATTGCTTCCTGGGCCATGTATGGTTACCGAAGGAGAACCCTGGTAACTGTAGTTGGCAATTCCGGTCTCTCTGCTGCCAACAATCTCTAGTGTTAATTCACCATGACCGTGATTCGATCCACCATCAGATGAATGATAATTACGCCCTCTAGTAGGTGCTACAAACTGAACCTCACCCACTGTATCTACAATAGGTTGGCAATTTTAAAATTACTCACTACAAAATCATAGTTTTCAAAATGTCTTAGTCCCCATTGCTCTCTGTCCCCAATATCCACGCATTCCAAACAGAAAGGCTTGTTGGTTGTTGCCAAACCCACTGTAGCAAGCACCCCACAAATAGACCGGAAACCCCACTCATCGCTTAAAAATGACGGGCCGAAGCTAGGTTCATGGCGAGGAGAGAACTGCGCGCTAATAAGAGCAATCGGTAGATATTTGAGGCAATTGCGCCATGCAGTCGCTAAACGTCTATTCATTAGGTGTCAAACCAAATTTGAGCGCAGGTAAGGCTTAGTTTTTCACGAGTAATTTTATTTCGTAGAGACTTCGGTCATAAGTAATTTAGCTTAATTGAATTAGTAGCAAGGCTTTGAAGTCATCGCCTCCGTCCTCAATTCTGAAATTCTAAGACAAGGCAGATTGATAAACGGGCAATGCTAAACGCCTATTTGTTTCCAAATTCGATACCGCTGCTGCATATTTTTTAGCAGACAGCATGATAGGTGCTGTAGTTCATTTTTCTGGCCCGCTTATCCGGGCCTTTACTCTTAGGACAGTTGTGATGCCCCCCATTCCGCCTAAACCATCCTTTCAGGCTGTATTTTCTCGAGCGCGCTCATCTGTAACAATTCGTCAAAAAAGAGGCATTGCGATCGCCCTACTAGCCGCCGCTATCCCAACAGCGTCAATACTGCCTAGCCTCGCCGAAGCAACAGCTGTTCCCCTCGTTGAATTTAGCGATACCCAAGACCACTGGGCCGCTGCCTGCATTGAGCGCATGGGCAGTGGCAACTATATGAAGGGCTATGCCAACCGCCGATTTTTACCCAATAACACTATGACTCGAGCTGAATATGCAGCGGTGATGGTCAAAATTTATGTGAACGCGCCTAAGACTCGCAGCGCGCCTCAGTTTAGTGATGTTCCTGCAAATTTTTGGGCAAGAGATGCAATCAACAAAGCCTACGAACGTGGGTTGCTAACAGGCTATTCCAACAGCCAGTTTCGGCCCCTAGAACCCGTTTCTCGCGCCCAGGCGATGACGGTGCTGGCCAAGGCTGAAGCTCTAGAAGAAGTGGCCGATGCTGAGGCTATCCTCAGTCGTTACTATACCGATCACGCGCAGATTCCAAGCTATGCGAGGGGGCCAATTGCCGCTGCCACAACCGCCGGAAAAAGACTGGTTGTTAACTATCCTACCGTTGAACAGTTTCGGGCCAACGACAGCATCCAGCGGGGTGAGGTGGCCGCTAGCCTGTGTCAGGCCACCCGCGATGGCAGCGACTACCGCTATAACGTGCCCGATCAATACATTGTGACGCTGGTGAATCGCTGGCGCGATCGCCTCGTAACCAACAATCCCAATCAAAGCACTGTCGGACCAATTACGTTTGACACTGTGTTTTTCGATGCAGACGGCTTTGGGCTGAAGATGGGAGAGGCCGATGAAGTCGGTAATCCGCAGTGGGGCATCGTCAATCGCAGTGGTCAGTGGGTGATTGAGCCTCGCTTTGTCAGTTTGAACAACTTTTCGGAGGGGCTTGCCGTTGGCCATGTCGAGCAAAACTCACAGCAGTACGAAGTGCTCGATCAGCAGGGGCGCACTATTTTCACCGCTGACTACTTTCTCCAAGACTTTTCTGAAGGGCTCGCGGCCTTTATGGATGAGCGGGGCCTGTGGGGCTTTGTTGATCCCACCGGAAAGGCGGTGATTCCGGCGCAGTTTTTTGAGGTCGCACCTTTTTCCGATGGCTTGGCACGTGTCTCGAAGGCGGGTGATCAGGGCTTAGGCACCGATCAATACGGCTTTATCAACAAAGTAGGAGAAGTGGTGATTCCGTTGCAGTACTCATCTATTCAAGAGACTTTTGAAGATGGGTTGATCGGTGTGCAAGATGACTCGGGGCAGTGGGGCTATTTGAATACAGCCGGGGAGTGGGCGATCGCACCGCAGTTTACGGACATCAGGCCGTTTTCTGATGGGCTAGCGGGTGCGATTAAAGAGGGCGATACGAGTCAACGCTGGGGGTTTATTGATCGCACTGGTGCTTTTGCGATCGCGCCACAGTACTTTGCCCCATCCCCTGTATACAACGAGGCTATTGGGATGGCGGTTGGCCCCCCGGCAATAGATATTTTTAGTGAAGGCTTTGCAGTCGTGAGACTCGGAGAAAAAGTGGGTTTGATTGATCGCACTGGGCAGTGGCGGATTAATCCTACCGATTTTGACAATCAGATCGACCACATTGGCTCGGTTCAAAACGGCATCGCCGAAATTTGGTTGAATGGTGACACTGGCTATATTCAAGTGAATCCATGAGTTTTTAATCACGATTCATTTTCAGTTTTTCCTCCATTAGTTTTGTCTCTGTCAGTTTTTATTCATCAGTCCTTATCTAAGGGATGTGCGCCCAAATAATGTACCGACGAATCTAGCCTTTCGAGCCCTCATCCCCAACCCTTTTCCCGAAGGAGAAGGGAGCTAGATCTGAAGTCCCTCTCCCGAGAGGAGAGGGATTTAGGATGAGGGCCAGCGTCACGCTACTATTCGTGGTTCCCTAGTTGGAAAGCTGTTGTTCTATGGCCTTCACCCGCTGGTTTATTTCGATCACTAGCGTGGCTAAATTATCAAACTGTGCTTGTGGTGTCGGCTCGTTGAAGACATCGACCGTCGGCTCTACTGCAATCGCAGGAGCGCTAGGGGCACCGGGTGAGCGTGATTGAATTTGACTGATTTGGGTTTGGAGCGATCGCACCTGAAACTCTAGCTGTCGAATCCTCGACTCGTTTAGCGCCGACGATGCCTGCGCAGGCGTCAGCCATATACCCACGACTAGTGAAATTAGACAGGCCCAGGCCAACGGTTGCCAAATTCTTCGGATCGTTCTCATCAGATCGTCTCGGCTGATCAATTAGCCGCATCTTGCTATGTCTTCTTCCATCATAGACATCCCTTCTGGATAATTGCAGGCTTAGCAATCACGCCCTATTGTCTACGGACCCGCTACTGACCAATCGTAAATTGATCAAACTTCACCACATCAGAATCCGGCTGGCGGGTATCAAAGTAGTAGCTGCTGAGGGTACCATCACCCGTATCAAAGATAGTAAAGCTGGTGATATCGTTGCTGGCAATATAGGGCAGAGGCTCGCCGCTCTCGTCTGATAACGGTGCGATCGTTGGTACTACTGGCGTCAGTCCATTCGGATCGTTCAAGCTCGCATAGACTGATTGAAAGGGGATTAAATCACCAGCTTTTTCGACTGCTTCATCTCTTGGCACGGCGCGCGGATTTCCCTCTAGATGCGCGCCATAGCTATTTCCCACATTAGAAGTTTCTAGAAAATGCATCCCTGTTGGACCTATGAACCGATTCCACAAATGCGAATGGCCATAAAAAACAAGCTGCACGCCTGCTTGCTCTAACAAAGGCACCAAATCGCGAACAATATAGTCTGCTTCTATTGGATACTCGTACTGTACCGATTGCAGGCTTCCCTCTTCGGCCAGATTCTTGACCATTACCGGATCGGTAAAAGCGGGCACGATATTGCTGCCGAGCGTGTGTGGCGGATGATGCATCATCACAATCTTGTACTTAGCGTTTTGAAACGCTTCGCTAGCTAGCTCCTGCTGGAGCCATTGGTACTGAGGGCTGCCTTTACGGATGTCCTCGAAGATATGCTGACCGTAGCCCCAGCTTTTTGGATCGTCTAGATCTGTTGCTATCTCACGATAGCTTCCTTTTATATCTGGTCCTAGCGCGCGCGATCGCCATATTCGCGTCACATACAAACTCACTAGCCGCACGTCTCCAAAAGTTGTTGCGTAGTAAGTCTGCGTTTCCTTCCCTGTAGGTAGCTGAGTCTTTGGCAGCGAAAATATCTCCTCGTAAGTTCGAGTGTTGTAACTATGATCTGCTATCCAGTTTTCTTCTACATCCTGTGATAGCGCCTCGGGCGATGGGTAAAACTGCCTAACCAAATGGCGAGGTAGCGCATCCTTATATTGCTCGTTAAGCGGTTCTGTCTTTGAGACTTGGCCCATCACCTCATGGTTTCCAATCGTTGGGAAAAGCGGTGCGTGCTGAATAATCTCACCTCCCTTGTAGACAGTCGTGACGTCATCTTTGGTCAGCGCATACTGAGCGCGACCCTGCAATCCCAGAAACAGCGCCAATCCTTTAGCACCGTCAAACCATTCAGAGGCGCGATCTGGTACGTTCACCAAATCACCCGCGAAAAATACGCCATCTACCTGCCCAACAGTTTCTTCTACCTTCTGTAGATTAGCCGGAACCATCTGCTTGAGCTGATGGTCAGAGGTGAGCAAAATCTTGCTGCGCTGACCTACCGCAGGCGCTGCTGAAAGCGTGAAAAAGCCACTGTGTGCGACCTGTCCGCTATCGGCTACGCTTGCTACTCGATAGCGAACCCTTTCATCTGGCACTAGATCTTCAATAGTGGCCTCGTGCCGCCAGATCGGGCGACGAGTCAGATTGGGATAGGTTTGATTATCTAGCTGAGAGGCGCTGTCCTCATAGGTTCGACTTAGTAAGCTTGTCGTAGCAGCAGTTTTATCCCCGTCGCCGTATTCTACGAAGTGCCGTACGCCTTCAAACTCAGTAAACCAAACTACCTGCACAGAAGACTCTGTAGGTAGCTGTAGAAACGGGTCGCTTAATAGCTTTGGTTGAACGAGCATTGGCTGTGTAGAGTTAATTGGTGGCTGCGTAGTTTCTTTGATAGGAGAGGCAGTCTGGCTAGAGAGACTCGGTCTTTGCACCGCTAGCGAAGTGCACAGACAGCACACTGCCATTACAAGACCCCAGAACGCATGTGTTTTTTTCATAGCAAAGCACTACTCGCAGCTTGAATCCATCATAAAGAAAAGCTTCCTTTAATCGCGATCGCCCGGTTGATGATGTATAGCAGAGCACATTGGGAGCGCGATTTTGTGCCGCTGATACGGACTTTGCACGATGTAATCGGAATTGCAGCTTTTCATGATGTAGTTAGTAAGGTGCGGCGTGAAGCCGTAGTCAGTAGATTGTGGTCAGCAAGGTATTTGAAGCCATATAGCCTGTACCGGATGCATTCGGTACAGGTGCGTCACTTGACCCGTTGTAATATAAGGCTTTCAGCCTGCAAACTGTACCTCAGTCAAGTGACCAAGGCTATAGAGTCAAAAGTTATAGTTCAGTTGTGCAATTGGCAATTTACCAGCCGATGTCTCTCGCAGATTATGTCAATACTAGGGAATGACTTCAGTTAGTACTCGGCAGCTAAAGATAATGCGCTGGCTCAGCCCATTGCTCCTGTTATCACTAGGGCTACATGGCTTGGGATTGTTTGTACCTGTGCCTAGAAAAGCTGAAGTTCCAGAGGAGGTCGAGGAACTAGCGCTAGATTCTATTCAGGTATCGGTATTACCCGCAGAGCCACAGGCTGATGTTCCTGTACAGGCAGCTCCGTCTGAGGAATTGCAGCAGGTAGATCCGCCTGAGGTGTCATCTCAGCTACTAGCATCAGCGCTACCCGATCCGATTGTAGAAGAACCCTCTCTATCCCCTGCCAAGCCAGAACCACCATTGGTCTCTAACCAGGTATCTAGAATCGATGCGTCTACACCCATCGCCTCCGATGCAGCTTCAGGTCAAGGCAAACCGCCAAAATCTGATCTATTCACGCCTCAGCAGTATGATTCAGACAGTACTCAGTATTCGTTTGATCAATTTTCTGCCTCGACTGCAAAGAGGGACGCCAGCCTTGTCTTTGAATTGGTAAAGGGAGAGTACGAGCTGGACTATCTGGGCAACGAGTGCTTTGAAGACACAGAATCAGTCGAAAGCATTGTGGGTGTCGTGGTTGAAGATGTGAACGGTCGGCCTCAGATCGTCGAAGGTGATATTATCCAGCGGACGGGCTATGCCAAAACTGACGCGGCGGTGCAGACGTGGCTAGACGACTTGAAGAGTGGGGGCGAAGGCGAAGGTCCAAACCTCAGCGTAGAGAGCGCTTTTGGTGAGTCGGTTTATAGCTGGATATTTGAGCAGAAGAATAGAGTTTGGTTTACAGAGAATAGAAGATACGAGTCGTACTTTTTCGGGCTAGTCATAACACTAGTGAACAACACCTGCCAGTAGTGACTCTTCAACAAGATCGGTGTGGCAGGATCGAGCCGGAATCAGATCACACGCAGACTGTGTAACGAGTTAGCCACCGCTAACGGGCGGAATCAACACCAGTTCATCGCCGTCTACTAATGGGGTAGAGGCTTCGGTAAACTGTAGATTGATGCCAAAGCGAGTCAGCTCTTTCCAGTCGCGGAGGGTCGGATAGTCGGCAATCAGGCGATCGCGCACCCCTCCTGCTGTCGTCCCCGAAGGCAAGGTCATTACTTTTTCTGACAATCCTACTGTTTCTTGATACACCGCAAATAGCTTCAAGGTGATGGTGATTGTTTCACTCATGGTCTGTTTTATCTACAGTTACTTTCTGTGTAGTTGCTGTTTGTGTAGTGGTTTTATTCTGCGATCGCCTTTTCTCTGTCGGCCTGTTCTGCGATCGCCTTCTCTAAAGACTCTGCCAAACTTTTTAGTAGAGCTCTTTCCTGATAGGGCTTAGAAAAGTAGGCATTTGCGCCAAGGTTCATGGCCAAACGGCGGTGCTTGTCACCGCTGCGAGAGGTCAGCATAGTGATTGGCACGTTCTCGTACTTGGCGTTTGCTCTGAGTTTAGAAAGAAAGCTATAGCCATCCATTCTAGGCATCTCTACATCGCAGACGACGCTGTCTATTTTTAAACCGATTTCTAGCTTTTCGATAGCATCTTGACCGTCGCGGGCTTCTATAACCTCGTATCCTGCTTTTTCTAGGGTCATTGCCAGCAGTCTACGCACATTGATAGAATCGTCAATCACCAAGACTCTAGCGCGGTGAACCTCTTTGATAGGAACGGTCTGTAGGCTAATAGGATCAATCGCTCCGTTGACGACCGGATTAGAATACAGCGCTTTAGCAGAGTGAATGCCCGAACTTTCGCAGTTAACGATCCACCGGGCTAGCTCAGATAGGCTGATGATAGGGACGACCTTGCCATTTTCTAAAATGGTGCAGTTGCTAAACCCTGTGGGTAAAGCGATCGGACCTTCTACTCGACGAACGGCAACTTCTTGTTCGCGCCAGGACCGATCTATTTGCAGCCCTATTTGCTGTTCCCCCAAATGAAATATTAGAACGCTGGGCGTATCTATATTAGGAGCGGTCTCTAGGCTGTCTACTTGTCTAGGACAGTTGAAGGCTAGCCAGTTGGCAAGACGGAGCAGGCGGATAGATTTGCCTTTGAAAGAAAGGAATTCTTTGCTGTCAGTCTGGCCACCAGTCTGGCCACCAGTCTGGCCACCAGTCTGGCTATCCGCGCAGTGGACATCCTCAGGATCTAGAATTGCGACTTCCTCGATCATGTCTGTGGGTACGGCAATGGGCACGCGGTTGGCTTCGACCAGCATGATTCGAGTGATAGATAGCGTGTAGGGCACCGATAGGGTAAAGGTGGTGCCTTTGCCGCTGTGGGTATCGACGCTAATATCGCCGCGAATCTGAGTTAGGTTGTTACGGACAACGTCCATGCCAACGCCTCGCCCGGAGAGTGAAGTGACCTGATCGGAGGTGCTAAAGCCGGGTTCAAAAATGAGCGAGAGCAGTTCGGTTTTACTAGCAGCGCTGAGTAGTTCGGCGTCTAGGCCCATAGACTGAGCGCGATCGCGAATCTTTTCTAGAGCGATACCGTTGCCGTCGTCACTCACCGTGATAATCGTTCGGTTGCTTTGATTAGAGGCCCTGATAGAAATCGTCCCGGTAGCGCTTTTACCCTGCTGCTCGCGGTTTTGTGGGGTTTCAATCCCGTGGTCAAAGGCGTTGCGCACGATATGCATCAGCGGATCGTTGAGCGCTTCTAGAATATTGCGATCAATCAGTGTGTTTTCACCTTCTAGCTGTAGCTGAACTGATTTGCCGTGCTCTAGCTCTAACTCTCGCAGTGCTCTAGGAAAGCGATTGGTAATATCTGATAGAGGACGCATTCGCAGCTGGTTTAGATTGCGCTGTAAGTGGCGAGCAGTGCGGTGAATAACGCGAGTAGTCTGTTCTGTTTTATCGACGCTCAGCTCTAAATCATCCGCGACTTCTTGAAGTTTGACTACAGATTCAACGATCTGGCGAAAAGGCAGGTGCGCATCGTTGTAGCGATCAAATTCTAGGGTGTCGAAGCCTTGACGAAAGCTAGTATCAGCAGGTGTCGAGTTAGAAGCTGAACCATTCGAAGAGACAGTAGGCGCAGCCGGATGATTGGCTAGATAGTTGGCGGTGGCTGGAGGCAGCGCTGCGTTAGTCTGAGCAAGCGTCCCGCTCAGTAGAAATTGTGAGCTGGGCTGTTCGTAAAGGTCTTTGACATCGTCGTTGATTTCGTCGAGCGATCGCAGCTTGCGGCTGAGATCTTTGACCAGCGATCGCATCCGCTTGACTTCCGCCTCTAGTCGATTGCGCTCGATTGTCAGTTCACCAAAGTGATCATTCAGCTCGTTGAGCTTACGCACTGGCACTCGGACCGTATTATCGGCAAGATCAGGTGCTTCTGCCTGTGCTCTTGGCGCTTCTGAAAAGCGAAAGGCTGCGCCTGATTGACCCGGCTGCTCTACGCTTGGCTGCCCAACCGCTGGCTCGTCAAAAACACCTGCAAAAGCATCGACCTCTAGAGCAGTTTCTGAAGTCGTTTCTGAAGCTATCTGTGAATCAATTTCTGAAGCCGTGCCCTCTAGCTGCGTTGTTTTTACAAGAGGCTCATCAGCCGAGAACTCATCTGCTTGAGCCTCTAAACCAGCAAATACGTCCTCGACTAACGCATCATCCTCAGCTCCTAGATCGGCAAAGATATCGTCAATTAGCGCATTGTTTTCTACACCTAAATCTGTGTCGAAGTCAATCAGATCAGTATCAGCAAAGCCAGTATCAGAAGAACTAGCGTCAGTAAAATCAGAGTCTTCGGTCGTCACTAGAGGATCTTCTTCAATTTCAATATCGATTGTGCCGAAGTTGATTCCTAATAGCTGACTGGGCATAGAATCAGCGTTGCCAGTCAGCACTAGCGCCTGCGCTCTTCGCCAGCTAGTCATTGCTGCTTGAGAGACTTCTTCTAGCTGTTGAATAGTTTGCGCCCCTGTCGCATAGTTCTCTACCGACTCGCAGAGCTGAATAAACGGCGGCAGATTCAACATCTCCCCTAGCCCAGATAGCTCTTGCGCCATCACAATAATTTCCGCTTGCAGGTCGTTAGGCTTCTTTTCTAACAGAGCTTCTAATCGCTCTAAAACGCCGTCTACCTCCGTTTGGAAGATCAAAGGCATCACATCTTGGCCTTCATCAGCGTCCATGATGGAGGTTACGTCTTCAGCGGAGGGTTCTCCTAACGTGTCATACAGACCGTCAAAAACTGGAACAATCTGACTAGCAATCCAGTCTTCATCAAGCTCAGTGGCGTGGCGATTGCGCTCTACAATCTGTCGAATCGCATCCACTCCATTTAGCATCTGTCCTTCTACATCACTAGTAACCCCTTCGCTTCGCCGAATCTTCAGCACTTTTAGGGAGTCTTCCAAGCGATGAGCAAAGTCGCTAGTCAGTGCGTAGCCCATCAGCGCCGCGCCACCTTTAATCGAATGCGCTGCCCGCAGCGCTGTATTCATCTCTTGGGTTTCTATACCTCGCTGAGCAATGCCAAGCAGCGTAGCTTCTAGGGTGTCTAAATACTCCGCAGCTTCGTCCAGGAACTGTAGACGAATCTCCTTTTCCCTATCCACGCTCTGCCTCCTCTAGATCTACTGTAGAGTCCACTACGAAAGTTGCTACCTGAGACTGTAGATCTCGTGCGACTATCACCGTTTGATTGAGCGCTTCAGATACCTGACTAGAAGAGAGCGAAGTTCGCTTCGCCAGCTGAGCAATCTCTTCCATCAAAGAGGAAACCGATGTAGAGGTTTGGACCTGCGAGCTGGTCGCCTGAGAGATCGAACGAGCCAGCTCATCCATTTTCTGCGATCCTGCCAGGATCTGCCCTAGGCTTGTCCGAGCGTCTTCCACCCAACGAGTCCCTTCTACCACCTGCGTAGTACTCTGCTCGATGGCTTCGACCACGTCGCTAGTTTCTCTTTGAATGGTTTCTACAATTCTCTCAATCTCTTCGGTAGCCGAGGCTGAGCGGGTGGCTAGTTCGCCGACTTCTTCGGCAACAGCAGCAAAGCCCTGTCCATCCTCTCCAGCCCTAGCCGCCTCAATCCCAGCATTGATCGCCAGCAGATTCGTCTGCTGAGAAATTTGATTAATTAGCGAAACCGCCTTGGTAATCTGCTGAGAAGATTCTCCTAAACGCTTTACTTTTTTCGCCGTTAACCCTACCGTCTGACGCAAACTCATAATGTTGTTGACGGTTAGATCCATCGCTTCTTCGCCTGAGGTAGCCGTTTCGGAAGCGCTTCTAGCCACAGCGGCAGCTTCTTTTGCCTGGTGGGCGACCTGCTGAATAGAAGCCGTCATCGCTTCGACTGAATCTAGTGTCAAAGTGGTCTGCTCAGCTTGCTGCAAAGCATCTTCTGCTAGAAGCCGAATGGCGGCTTCGTTTTGGCCTAGAGAGTCACTGACCTGGTTAGCCGATCGCTTCACCTGAGTGACAATTGCTCGTAGGCTTTCTACGATCGCGTTGAAAAAGTCAGCAACAGTCCCAATCTCGCCCGCTGATACGTCAGCTCGAACGGTCAAGTTGCCGTCAGCAACCGCTTCAACATCGCTTAGCAGATCAATCAGTTGTTCCTGTAGCTGCTCCTGGCGATGCAGTCGTTCTTCGGAGAGGGCTTCGGATTTAGCTAGGGCAATCTCCTTTTGCAAGGTGACTTCAGCCTGTTCTAACGCGTATCCCAGCTGGGTCGCCGCTCGCTGAATAAAGTTGATCGCTGACGCTGACCATTCTCTGGCCCCAGCGCAGTCATGGGCAATCAGCAGTCCTAGTAATTTTCCTTCTACTAGGATAGGTGCAACCAGGTTAGCCTTAACCTGATAGGGTTCTAGCTGCTGGAGATGGCAGTCGGTCAGGCCAGCGTCGTAGATATTCGTAGTCGCTTTGACTCGCCCCGTACGGTACTTCTCTACATAGTCTTTAGCGAAGCAAGGATCGGCAATCTCCGCACCTAAAGCGGGTGTCCATTGAGAATCGACCGATTCGGCAACGACCGTCCCTTTCCAGTTCCGATCAAAAAGGTAGATGACAACGCGGCTGGTGCTGATAGCAGTTTTGACCTGACGTGTGACTATTTGGAAGATTTTGTCATGTGCTTCGGCCAGATCAGTGCCGCTAATATCCGCTGCTCTGATATCGGTGACTAATTTAGCTAGCTGCTGTTCTTGTTTTACGGCCTGCCGCTGTGTCTCTAAGAGCTGGGCTTGAGCGAGCGCGTAGCCTACTTGAGTGGAAATTTGCTGCATCATGCTGAGCTCTTCTGGCTGCCACTGACGGGGAGCGTTGCACTGATGGGCGCAGATCAATCCCACTAATTTATTGCCAACAATCACAGGCGCAACCATATTGGCTTTGACTTCTAGCTCGCGCAGCAAGCGGCAGTGACAGTCGGTTAGGTCCGCCGCTTCGATATCGCTGATGGCAGAGACTTGGCCAGTCATAAAGCGTTCTACAGAGTCTGGCAGCATCGGGTCTTCTAGATGCTCTCCTTGTGATCTGGTCCAGCCTTTGCCGACTGATTCTGCGGTTACCTCTCCACCGGTATAATCGGCGTTGAACCGGTAGATAATCACCCGATCCACTTCTAGTAGTTCTCTAGCGCGCTCGACGCCAGTTGCAAAGATGGCCTGCGGTTCTAGAGTTTGTCTAATCTGACTGGTGAGTTCTGAAAACGACCTGGCCCGCCGAGCCGATTCTGTTTGCGTTTCGCTTTGAAATCGTAGGGAGGACTCGGAGCTGGCAACAGAAGCGGCTAGCTCGTTGAAGGCACTGGCGACTCGTCCGACTTCGTCGCGAGCGAAGATGTCGGCTCTAGTGGTGCGATCGCCCGAGGCAAATTTCTCGGTTGCCTCTTGCAGCCGCCGTAGGGGCTTCACAATTGAGCGGCCTAGTAGCCTAGCAATCAATACGTCTGCCAGTAGCGCCAGCAGCGCCGCGCCAATTAACAGCCCAGTTGCGTTCCTCTGCCAGTTTTGCAGCGCTCGTTCTGGCAAACCTCGCTGGATAACGCCGATGGCTCGTCCGTTGCCATCAACAATGGCAGTTGCCGCGACTGTGTAGCGATCGCCATTTGGCTGCTTGAAGCGTTCGCTCACCACGCTAGGCGTTTGGCCGTCGCTTGCAGCTCGAACCGTCTGATCTAAAAAGTCGTAATCATAGGTTCCCCCACTCCTCTGCCTAGCCAAGATTTCACCCGCCTCGGCTAGCGCAACTAGATCAAATGAGCCGCTAGGCTCTCGGAGATAGATTTCTGTATATCCTTCCGGGAACCCGGTCAGCGTCTCCTCAACGATTGACGCATCTCTGTTGATGATGTCACCTTCTATCAACGCGCCAATTGGCTGTACAGGCACGCCCGAGTCATCTAACGGACTGCCCCCTGGGAATATCGGAGTGGCTACGTAGCGCACCAGTGCCGCTTCATTGACAGTACTGGGCACAGAAATTCCCTGCTGGCGAAGTTCTGCAATTGTCTGTAGGCTGAGCGCTGCTTTTGGTTCGCGCTGACGCAGCGCATTGGATACCAGATTATTTGGATTAAAGACATCGCTAGTTCGCGCCGTATTCCCGCTGGCAATCACTCGAAAGTCCGTATCAACCAGCGCAATATACTCCAGTTGATTGGTCTCTAACCGGGCTCGCAGATTACTACGGGTCGCTTGAGCTAATGACTCCTCTAGCTCCTGGGTAGGCTCTAGTTCGCTGCGAGATTCGGTTGCTTCTAGCAATACGCCTTCGCTGAGTCCGGGCTCGGACAAATCGCGGGTCAAATTTTGGGTGGTTGCCGACAGCTCGGAGGCCGCCTGATTCAAAATTAGGCGGCGACCAGTTGCTGATAAAAGCAGCAGGCTAACGCCAATCACACCTAAAACAGACAGCATCTTGGATGCCAGCAGCCCAGCTAGCTGTTTATCAGCCACTGGCAGGTCGTTAAACCACTGGGCTAGCGCAGATCTATTCTTCCGCGTAATCCGAATTTTGTCGGGTGCGTAGCGCTCTCCACTATATTGCACACCCCGATAGGTCAGCATTTCTTCTGGCTGCATTCCGGCGCTAGATCTAGCAGCAATGATTTTTTTAGCAGCCTGACGATCCCCGCTATCGTCGTACCGAGTGCCGCGATAGATCAGGCGCGCGCGCTTTCTTTGGCTCTCTATCTGGGCGTTTCTCTGAGCGTTTTTGATCTGAGCATCCACTTTCGCAGCCGCTCTCTGCTCATCGGTCAACGGAGGTGCTTCCGACCCGTTTGCCTTTGCTCCATTTGCTTCATTTCCACTCATATCAGTCGTCATTGCTTATGACCTTTGAAAAACCGACGATTGTAAAACAGCTTCAGCATCCAATATCAGCAAAATTTGCTCATCTAGTACGGCGCATCCTCGAAGATAGGGCACCAAAATCGGATTCACTTGGGTAGGGACAGGTTGAAAAGTCTCAGCGGGGAGATGGATGATTCCGTTGATCTCTTCTACCATCAAGCCCAGCGAGGAGCCAGCCTTAACAATCACAGTGCTGTACTGCTGTCTGGGCCGATCGGGAACCGCTAGCCCCAACAGCCGCACTAGATTGGCTACCCAAACCACCCGGTTACGGCGGTTGACTATGCCGAGCATACAGGGGGGCATATTGGGAATAGATGTCACTTGCGCTGTGGGTAGTACAGTCGCTTCTTCTACTGACCTTGCCACAAATGCAGCAGGAACTCTAGGAGCCAGCTGAAACTTGAGGTAGGCTTCGCCAAGAGGACGATGGGGAACAGCAAGCTCGGTCTTCACAGGCAATTTTGTCTTTGGAGATTCTTGGTAAGGACGCTTTATTGTCACAGCTATCTTTTTATTGGCATTTCTACCACATTTTTCCAGCCAAATCTGACTGAACCCGTACAAAGACAAACTAGCGACTTATATTAATACAGCTTTGATCGCTTCTATCAGTTGCTCTTTGGTGTATGGCTTGGTTAAGTAGGCGTCTGCACCCTGCCGCTTGCCCCACATGCGATCAATGGTCTGCCCCTTAGAAGAGCACATAATTACTGGCACTGCCTGGGTTGCTGGCAAGTTTTTCAGCTGACGGCATAGCTCGAAGCCACTGATACCGGGCATAACAATGTCCGTTACGATCACGTCTGGCTTGAGGGCGACTGCCCTATCGAGACCCTCTATCCCGGTCATAGCTCCAATCACGCTATAGCCTTCCTGTCTCAGATAGTGACTCATCAACTCCCGCTCCGACGCTACATCTTCTACAATAAGCACCGTCGCAGTCTGAATAGTAGGCATAGCAAAACTATGGGATTAAATTGGAGGCCGAAATTTTTCGAGACAAGATCAGCAACAAGGATGGCTAGCCGAGAAATTAGGCTTCGCTAAAGACCTAGAGTCTTTTGTCCCTTTACAACAGGTTGCTATTCGTGCTGATTGGTGATGCGATATCTTTGATGTTAGCGCTTTGTCGGTAAATACTAACGCTGCGTCGGCAAATGCTTGAAAACTATCTTTAAAAGATCGGACTGCGTGAAGGGTTTAGTAAGATATCCAGAAGCCCGAACAAGTTTGGCCCGCGCTCGGTCAATCAGTCCCGTATTGCCTGTGACCATCACAATCGGCGTGCGCTTGTAGCGAGGGTGACGACGGAGTAATGCGCACAGCTCATAGCCGTCGAGATTGGGCATGGTGATGTCTAGCAAAATCAGATCGGGCTTGCTACGAACGATCTGCATGAGCGCCTTTACAGGATCGTTGATAGCAACGACCGATAGGCTTTGATCTTCGAGAAATTTTTGAATCGCGTTGAGCACGGTCGGGCTGTCATCAATACAGGCGACTGTGTATGTCGTTTTGCTCAAGGGCTCTCGGTAGGTCCGGCTATTATTGCCTTGAGCTGAGGTCATGTTGCTAGGCGTAGCCCCATTGCGCTGACTGGCCTGAACTGATGACCCGCTGTTAGCGGCAGCAGCGGGCGCTGAGCCTGTCATGCCGTCTGTTATTGCGTTTGGCAGTCGACTGGTCACGACTTGGCCTGCTGCCCTTTGCTTGCTGTTGCGCTGGCAGATCTCAACGATTGGCCGCAGGTCTAGGCGACAATAGGTCGGAATACCTGCGGTCTGAGTGCGTGAGATCAGCTCGTAGCTGCCTTCACGAATGTTTAGAAAAGGTTCGATGACTTCGATGGCGATCGCACCTACTAGCTGAGCCGCCTGCTCATAGCTCAGATACTTTTGCTCAACTAGCCAGCACAAAGCTCTATAGTCGTGGCTGACAATATCATCTGCTCCGTCAGAATTTTCAAACAGCCGCCGCATCTGATCGCACACCGATACAGGCACGCCGTTGCCAACCGTTCGCAGATGTCTGACTAGTCGCTCGAAGCTATCGACCGAGCTAGTTGCAAAATTAAGCTGTCCCTTGTCCAGCAATAGCCGCCACTCAGCCGGTTGCCCTTTAGAGAGTGCACTTAGCTTTAGACAGCCGCTTACCTGGCGGCTGATTAGCTGAGCTAGCAGACTCAAAGGATGGAGCTTGTGAGCGGTACTAGAACTTATGCTAGATCGGGTGTTTATCATCTATCTACGCGTAGGTCTTTTGCAAACGTTGAGCTTACAAAGAGTAAGATTCACAGCCTAAGAGCCACAGACTGCCCAGGGGCAACCATGATAGTTTACTACAGTCAGATTCTCGATTGCTTAAAGGCTTTCTATGCCCACTTTGAATTAATACGACTAATCAATCTGATTGGATGTATCCGTGTATAGCCTGCCCATTTTATGCTCAGTCTATCTACTTAACTCTATCTACTAACTAGCTCTATTTACTTGGCTGTTGTTTCGTGTCGGCTACCCATCAAATGTTTGATGTCAGGTTGCTCTATTCAATCAGTTCAATCAACCGGTGCTTGTTCCGGTAAAAGATCTAGCTCCGCGCTAGGCAAACTGCTTTCTTTGGTCACATCTTTGACCTCACTTACCCTAAAGACAAACTGAAAGGGTTGATTCATCCGCCGCGCGATATAGCGCTCAAGCAGACCTACCTGTTTGGGAGTAATGGGTTCGCTAGCGTTCACTATCATATAGACCTTGGGTGGGGAGACCTGCCAGTTGGTTTGGCTACTCACTAACTCTATATTCAAGTTCTCAAAAGTTACTGTATCTTCAACTAACGCCCTTCTGACATTCTCTTCTAGCTGCTGCTGTCGGACTAGCTTCACCAAGCTGACACCCAAAGGGAGCACGAGTAGCCCTGTCAGGATGATGACGACTCCAAGCGGACGCTTGGCCCGACTAAACGGAGAGTAGCCTGCAATCAAGAACGCCACCATACAAGCTAGCGTGATACCCAGTAAATTTGTCAAGTACAGTAGACTAGCGCCTGTTGTCAGTGAGCCATTTCCCTGGGCGATGCCTAGGCCAACCACACACAAAGGCGGCATTAGCGCGACAGCAATGGCCGTTCCTGCCAGCGTACTAGATAGCCGGGGCTGGACTTTGGCATAGCCGCTTAATCCTCCTGCTGTAATTGCAATCCCCAAATCCAGCAGCGTAGGCGAAGAGCGAGAGGCCACCTCACTGCCGTATGTCAGAAAGCCTGAACCTAGACCTACGGCTGCGGATAGGACAACAGAGATACTCGTACCCACTGCTAGCGCCTTCAGCCCGGTTTTTACCAGTACCAGATCGCCTTCTAAGATACCAAAAGCTACCGATCGAATGGGTGACATCAAGGGCGCTACTAGCATTGCTCCAATAATCACTGCCGCACTATTGGAGAGCAGACCGAATGTCGCTATTAGACAAGCGCCTAGAGTCAGAACGATATAGTCATAATCTAGCTCGGCTTCGTCTAATAGACTATCCTGCATGTGCTGATGAGCTTGGGGAGATACTCTTCGCCCGACTAGGTACTTATTGCGCCATGTTTCTAGCTGCGATCGCATTAGATAATTTGTTCCTAAAGGTACATAATCTTCCTGTCACCGTCCCGATATTCTTGTACCGACAAAAGCCAATTAACTGCGGACAAATATATGGGTTTTTTCTCACGAATTTTTGGTAAAGACAAGCCAGCTAACGCCTCTTCAAAAATTAAGCGCGGTGTTGCCAAAGCTGCATCCACCTCTACGTCCGATGCTGGTAAGGATGTCCCAGATTATAAAGTAGGCGTAGACGGAGACTTCGACGAAAGCGGACTGGCTAAGCGAGTTGCTCTAGCTTTTGACGAAGACAGCCAGCTAGATGATATCGATACTCTCTGGGTAGCTCAGCTGAGCGGCACTGTTGTCTTGAAAGGGAAGGTACCTAGCCAAGCCATCCTAGACAAAATGGTCAGCGTTGCCAAAGGCGTCGATGGTACCGATAAAGTCGATACTGACCAAGTTGAAGTCGGCTGATTGGCTTTATCTCAGCGACGGTCTAAATCAGCGGTCTGAAGCAGCACTCTTGTGAAGCTAGCCTAATAAAGATACCAGTGTGACAACGCTATAGACTAGAGAATGTAAGGGGAGCTACTAGGCTCCCCTTTCGTTTTTCCATACAAAGACGCCAACCAAAGACTATGAGCGACTCAACTCAACCCTCCGCTAAGATTCCTGTTGTTGTCAATGGAGCCCTCGGTAAGATGGGTAGAGCCATTGTGAAAGCCGTTGCCGAAGCGGACGATATGACCATAGTCGGGGCCATCGACAAAAATCCAGCAGTGATTGGCCAAGATATTGGTGAGGTGATTGGCATTGGCCCATTAGAGATTCCGGTGCTCAATGATTTAGAGGCAACGCTGGTCGCAGCACAAAATGAAGTGCCTAGTGGTGCTAGCGCTATCAGCAGTGCGGTAATGGTGGATGTAACCCATCCTGACAGTGTGTACGGATCCGTACGGGCGGCGCTAGCTTATGGCGTAAGACCTGTTGTTGGGACAACTGGGATGAGCAACCAGCAGATTAAAGATCTAGCCGAGTTCGCTGACAAGGCGAGTACGGGCTGCCTGTTGATTCCCAACTTTTCGATTGGCATGGTGCTATTACAGCAGGCAGCGCTACAGGCAGCCGCCTATTTTGATCATGTCGAGATCATTGAGCTGCACCACAACCAAAAGGCAGACGCCCCTAGCGGGACAGCGGTCAAAACGGCTCAGATGCTCTCAGAGCTAAACAAAAGCTACAATCCGCCTCAGGTGGAAGAGACCGAGAAAATGGCTGGTGCAAGAGGGTCGCAAACCGAGGACGGCGTCAGAATTCACAGCGTTCGTCTACCTGGTCTGATCGCTCATCAGGAAGTGATCTTTGGTGCGGCAGGGCAGTCTTATACGCTACGGCACGACACTAGCGATCGCGTTTGCTACATGCCAGGCGTTCTGCTCTCTATCCGGCGAGTACTGCCGCTAAAGTCACTCGTGTACGGACTAGACAAAATTTTGTAGGTAGCGGGCTTTTATCTGTGCTTTAAAAAGAAAAAGGCCCGACCCCTTTAAGCCCCCAGGGTCAGGACTCTCATTTGCACGAATGCATAGATAAAAGGCGCTCTACATCCATTCCCAAAATGCTCTTCAGGTGACTGGCAAGGCGCTCTACATACATCCTTACAAAGTTAAGATTATTTTCGCTTACTGCTTAGAGTAGCGCTTCGATACAACCACCGAACTCCGGAGCCTGTTTGCCTGTTGAGTAATACATTGGGTTCTCGGTAGATTTACTCTCTTCACCTCTCCAGCTACGCCCTTCGTTAGACTGCTTCGCTAGACTATGGCTATGAATGGGATGCAAAAGAGCAGCATAGAAAGCGAGCTACAGAATGGGCGAATTCAGCCACTAGCGCAAGATATCGTTCATTTGATGGCAGCCGGAGAGGTGATCGATTCGCTCTGCGCCGTGGTGCGCGAGCTAGTAGAAAATGCGCTAGATGCGGGTGCTACTAGAATTTCAGTTAGCCTTTGGCCTAGCCGCTGGCAGGTGCGAGTGGCTGACAACGGCTGTGGTATGGACCTAGTCAACCTACAGCAGGCCGCCGTTGCTCACGCGACTAGCAAAATTTCGACGCGGCCCGATCTGTTAAATATTCGCAGCTTGGGCTTTAGAGGAGAAGCGCTACACAGCATTGCCCAGCTCGCCCAGCTAGAGATTCGTAGCCGCACAGCGACAGCAGGAGCCTTGGGATATCAGGTTCACTATGATTCTGTCGGCTTGCCGCAGCAGGTGATTGATGTGGCGATCGCACCTGGCACAGTCGTCACTGTCCGCAGCCTATTCGAGACATGGCAGGCCAGAAGGCAGGTGCCCCCGGCTGAGGCTCAGCTTAAGGCTGTCATTCTACTCATTCATCAGTTTGCGCTCTGTCATCCGCAGGTAATCTGGCAGCTAGAAAAGGACGGCTTGCCTTGGTTTTCACTATGGCCTGGACCAACGGCCAAAGCGCTCATTCCTCAGATTTTAAGGAACGTCTACGACAGCGATATTGATGAGTACGAGAAATCAGGACTGTACCTCGCAATTGGGTTGCCCGACCGCTGCCACCGACGTAAGCCCGACTGGGTGCGCGTTGCCATCAACGGTCGACCAGTTGCCGTGGATGAAATCGCCCAAACGCTGACGGCGGGTTTTCGGCGCACGATTCCGCGCGATCGCTATCCCGTCTGCTTTCTTCACCTAAGGCTACCGCCAGCTCAGCTAGATTGGAATCGGCATCCGGCCAAGTCAGAAATCTATGTGCAGGGACTAGAGCCTATTTGTGATCGGGTTACTCAAGCGCTAGAAAAGCTGCTGAAGGTAGACGATTTGAGTGAAGGCGCTCAAACTCACCGGGCGACTGCCTTGATCAAAGCGGCTGAGGCCGAAGGTGAGTACGCTGTCTCCAGACAGATAGAGGTAGAAGAGGTAGAGCAGGCGGCGATCGAACGCTTTCCTACTCAGTCACTTTCAGATGCGTTGCCGGGGAGTTTACCAGGAGATCTAGTTGCGATCGCGCAGGTCAAAGACACCTATATCCTGGCTGAGCACGCAGGCGGTGTTTGTCTGATTGAGCAGCATATCGCCCATGAGCGGGTGCTGTTTGAGCAATTGCAGCAGCGCTGGCAGATGGTGTCCCTAGACCCGCCAACTGTGCTGAAAGATCTCAGTGAGACTCAGGTGGAGCGGTTGAGTGAAGTAGGCGTTGCGATCGCGCCCTTCGGTGAAAATCTTTGGGCTATTCGCACGATTCCCGAGCCACTCGCTGACAGATCCGATCAAAGCGAGGCCCTACTAGAACTTAGCCTAGGCGCAAACCTAGAAGCCGCCCTAGTCGCCACCGCCTGTCGCACCGCCATCCGCAACGGCACTGCGCTCACCCTTGCCGAAATGCAGACCCTGCTCAACCAGTGGCAGCGCACCCAAAAGCCCCGCACCTGCCCACACGGTCGCCCTATTTGCCTCACGCTAAAAGAATCCAGCCTAGCCAAATACTTTCGCCGTAGCTGGGTCATCGGCAAAAGCCACGGCATCTAAATAGTCATTTCTGACGTTTCCGGTAGCGCAGGCACAAATCTTTGCCAAATTGAGAGTTTCACAGCCCATCGGCCCATACTAACCTCGATCAACCGAAACTCCTGTGAACCCATGCCGAGAACTCCCAGCGAATACATTGTCCACATGACTTTCGATGGTGGGCACACCGAGCAAGTGCGTTTCACCACAATTCAAGACTTTCAAAAATGGTACAGCTCTGAGCTGATGCCCAAAGCGACCGCTGAAGAGTTCATCAGCGTTCCCATTCCCAAAGTTAATCCTGGTGAATATATGGTGATTCGGCCTTCTCGCGTTGCAGCTATTCGCGTAGAGCCTATCTTTAGCTCCAGCGTGGAAAGGTATTAGCGCGCACCGTCGGCTGCTTTTTCAAAGAACATCAGATGCTGCTGTGGCAGTCGGTCGTCAGTTTTTACCCACTTTAGACCCACGGCTTGCATCTCTTTTTTGACCTGCTTTTGGGTCATTTTATGGTGCTTCTTGATCAGTACCAAAGGATTCTCCGCTCGATACTCTGCCAGTACGATCTGGCCATCCGGCTTTAAGGCTGTGGCGATGCCTGTGATCATCTCTTCGGGATAGGCAAACTCGTGATACGCATCGAACATCACGGCCATATCGATACTTTCCGCTGGAAGATTGGGATCTGCCTCTGTGCTGAGCACCGTTTCAATATTTTTGACGTCGTAGCGATCGCGCTCAGCTTCTAGCAGCGCTATCATCTCCGGCTGCACATCCACCGCAATTACCTTTCCCTGGTCTACCCATTTCGCTAGCTGAAAGCTAATGTAGCCAAGACCAGCACCGATATCAGCGACAATATCATCGCGCTCTAGCATCAGCGCATCGACTGCCATATCCGAACGTTCCTCGCTACGGCGACTCGGTCTAGCCAGCCAGTTAGCCCCCTGGTAACCCATCACGTTTGCAATCTCCCTACCGTAGTAGACTTTGCCGATGCCGTCAGCGCTTGGTGCTTTGTAGCTGTAGCTGCCGTCGGTTGTCGTCGCTGCCGCGCAGCCAACAGAAAGTGCCAGCACTAAAAGAAGAGAAAGCAGACGAGTGAATAAACGAAAAGTACTCATTGGGATTCCTATCGTCCTGCGTTTAAAACTTGATTTGCAGTCAACTCAATCTTTGGAAGTTCGATAGAAGCCAAACGCTCCTCTCCTATAAACTTCTTCTCTTGGTATGTGCTATTCTCTAGCGTCAGCACAAACACAGCCCGTGCAATCGGATCGACAATCCAATATTCTGGAATCCCTCTAAGCGCATACTCACGGCGCTTGTCGACATAGTCGCGGTCTTTCGATTTTTTATCCGTGTCGCTACTAGAGACAACCTCTACAACCACAGCGGGCGCAGGCATCGTCAGAGAGACCATTGAGCGCTTTTGGCCTGTTAAAGCCGCCGCGCCCGCTTCACTGACTACCACTAGATCAGGAAGACGAGTGTTAGCATAGCCCCCTTCTACAACAATCTCAGTACCCCGACGAACACAGTAGTAAGGAACTATCTGGGCGAAGACAACTAATAAAAAGCTGCCAATAACTACATTGATATCGCTTTCAGCGCTCATCTCAACTAATATTCCGTCCCAAAGCTCATAGCGGTTCTGATCGCTGCCGCTGTCGTAGTTTAGATAGTCTTCTAAACTCATTCGTTTTGTGGTTGGTCTACCTTCGGCAATCGTCATCAAACAGTTCCTTCACATCCAAACGAATCACTAAATTAAGCTCGGCGCTGACAGTTATCATGGTAGCGCCTCGTGATTATCTGTATGAATCGTCAGGAGGCTTGACGTACGCCGTGAGCCATAACCATGCCTGCTGAAAATATGCCGTCTCAAGAGAGCTGGTACATTGTCAAACAAGCCTCCGAGCAATGCAAGATCGTATCTGGACAGGCGCTTGAAGCTTCAGAACAGACTGACTCGACGCCGCCAAATCAGTCAGACCTACCAGAAGAATCGACTCAGCTAACGCAATGGGGACCTTTTGAAACGCAAAATCAGGCCGTTGCAAAACGCATTGGCCTGATCAGGGCTGGAAAATGTCAGCCAGCTAGCTGATATTGGTAGCTGTAAAGCCTGCTTCTTGTGACTATCAGAGCTTATTGGTCTTCAACACCCACATTACTAGCAGACTGACGATGCAAGCGAACCGCATCCGAAAGGACTTCGATTGCCTCTGCGTACTGCGGGTCGTCCGAAGTTCCTACTTTGTCGCGATCTTCTACAAGTGCCTCGCGCTCTTCGTCAGTGAGTTCTACAACGTAGTCAGGCTCGATGCCTAGCTTATTAATGTCGCGACCAGAGGGCGTTAGGTACTTGGCAATGGTTACGGCAATGCCAGAACCGTCGGTTAGCCCTCGAACTGACTGGACTAGCCCCTTACCAAAGGTCTGAGTGCCGACTAGTACGGCTCGGTCATTATCTTGCAAAGCGCCCGAGAGAATTTCGCTGGCGCTAGCAGAGCCGCCATCAACTAAGACCACTAGCGGTTTATCCGTTAGAGCTTCACTGTATGCAACTTCCTCGTTGCTAGTAGAGTCTCGATCGACTGTGGAGACAATCACGCCTTCTTCTATCCACATCTTCGCGATCTCGATACTAGAAAATAGCAACCCACCTGGATTGGAGCGCAGATCGAGTACATACCCAGCGACTTTGCGATCTTCTAGTGATTCAATCGCATCCTTCATCTCAGCGGCAGCGTTGCTGCTGAACTGGTTGAGTCTGATATATCCAATCGAGCCTTCTGGGCTGTCCTTTACAGAAAAGCGGACAGGGTGAATCTCAATCAGAGCGCGGGTCAGCTCGAAGTCTAGCGCTTTGCCTTCTCTATCTACAGATATCACAACGCTAGAGTTGACAGGACCGCGAATTAGGCTAACAGCATCGCTCAGCTCCATACCTTCTGTGCTGTTGCCATCGATCGAAGTAATCACATCGCCTGAGAGCAGCCCGGCTTCAAAAGCAGGCGTATCTTCAATCGGCGAAACAACAACAATTGCTTCAGTTTCTTCTTCTTTGGAAATCTGAATGCCGACTCCGGTCAATTCGCCAGAAGTCTCGATTTGCATGTTGTTGAACTCTTCGGGATCCATAAACCGAGTGTATGGATCGTCGAGCTGCTCAAGCATTTCGCGAACAGCTACGTACGCCTCCTCTTTATCGGTGTAGGAACGGTTGAGATAGTCTAATCGGACCGTGTTCCAATCTAATGAGTTAAAGGACTCATCGACGTACTGATTGTCGATAAGATGCCACACTTCATCGACTATCTCCTTGGGGCCGTCTTTGAAGAAAGCTTGACCATCGGATAGCTGAATGCCCGTACCTGTTATGACTAAAGCTGCGCTCGCTAGTGCGGTCGCTCCCAAGATAAAACCGCGCTTAGTAACTGCCATAAAGTGTCAAAATCCTGTGTGGAGGACGTCGTTAATTACGCCCAATCTAGCATAACCCTCTGATCTGTAATCTGAGTCTAGTGTGAAGAGCTTGCCGCTTATTTAAGTGGTCTCCCAAATTGAGTGATCTTTTGTCGAATTTTCTTGATTAGATTGTCCTGGCTAGGCCGCATCGGGCTCGACCCATCGCCCATCTGCCTTAATTAGGTTGATCAGCTCCTCTACGCCGCTTTCTTGGGGAACGCGTTTGATTTCTTCACGGCCTCTATATAGTGCAATAGTACCCGCCTGTTTGCCGACATAGCCGTAGTCCGCATCCGCCATTTCGCCTGGTCCATTGACGATACAGCCCATCACGGCAATGTCTAGGCCGGTGAGATGGTTGGTGGCTTCTCTGACTTTGTGCAGAACGTTCTCTAGGTTGAATAGCGTGCGTCCGCAGGAAGGGCAGGCGACGTATTCCACCATTGTTTTGCGCAGTCCTAGCGCCTGCAAAATGCTGTAGCAGACTGGAATTTCTTTTTCTGGTGCTTCTGTGAGGGAAACGCGAATGGTATCGCCGATGCCCAGTGCGAGTAGTGTGGCAATTCCGGCAGTGGACTTGATTCGACCGTATTCACCATCGCCTGCTTCGGTAACGCCCAAATGCAGCGGGTAGCTCATCCCTAGCTCGTTCATCCGCTTGACCATTAGCTGATAGGCCGCTAGCATCACCGGCACTCTCGATGCTTTGAGTGAGAGAACGATATTGTAGAAGTCCAAAGATTCGCAGATGCGGATGAACTCTAGGGCAGATTCGACCATGCCTTCGGGAGTGTCGCCGTAGGTGAAGAGCATGCGCTCAGCAAGAGAGCCGTGGTTGACACCGATACGCATTGCCTTGTTTTGATCGCGCAGGGAGATGACGAGAGGCTCTAGGGTTTCGCGAATTTTGTCACCAATTGCGTCAAATTCGGCCTGGGTGTATTCGGTGCGATCGCTATCCGACTTTTCAAATACATAGAGCCCTGGATTGATCCGCACTTTATCCACGTGCTTTGCAACTTCTAGGGCGATCTTCATGCCGTTGTGGTGTACGTCAGCGACTAGCGGCACAGCCTGATAAGTCTTGATTAGCCGCTCTTTAATCTCCGATAGGGCGCGGGCATGCGACATGCTAGGCACCGTTACTCGAACGATTTCACAGCCTGCTTCATGCAGTCGGCGGATAGCCGCTACCGAACCGTCAATGTCCAAGGTGTCTTCGTTGATCATCGACTGCACGACTACCGGATGCCCGCCACCTATGGTGATATCGCCTACTTTGACTGGCCTAGTCTGGCGGCGATGAATGGTGGTGTCGAACTCGGCTACGGCGGCTGTGCTCGCAGCGGTTTTCGACGCGGGATTGGTAGCGGGAGGAGAAGAGAGCGTTTGCATAGTTGAATATGATTGACAATCGACGTGGACGAGGATTTAGGTGGACGAGGCTCTAGGCGCTAGTTCTTATCCTAGCTTTGCAGTGCATTCTAAGATCAAGCGCTGGTTAACAAGTGCATAAGGTTGGATGGTGAGCGCCTGACGAAATGACTGGATAGCAGCGGTATAGTTGCCAACCGCGCTATGGCTGAGGCCCAGCCCGTGCAGCGCGCCAAAGTGGTAGGGAACTAGCGCGATTACTTTCTGACAGTGCTGCGATCGCCTGCCAATAGTCACCCTGGGTATAGTGCAAAACGGCTAGCCGATTCCAAGCTTCGGCAAAATCGGGTTGGGCTTTAACAATATCGTTCAGTAAAGCTTCGGCCTGGTTAACCCTGTCTGATTCAAGCAGGGACTGCGCTTCCATGAGTTGCTGCGCGCCGTAGACGCCTTTTTGATGGAACCAGGCATGCCAGAACAAAGATGAGGCGCGATCGCGTAATTCGGCGTCTGGCTGCTTGAGATCTTCAAGCAAACGGTCAACGCGATCAGAGTCCATCAGTTGAAATAGTCCTTGTCATGAATAGCGAAAAAGCTGACGATAGTAGGTGCGCTTCGCCCTCTCTTTATTCTACGGCCAACGAGACCTGACGACCGCCAATCCCTCGTAGCTCGTCTAGCAGATTGGCAATATCGTCATAGGGCAGAGTCCGATCTGCCTTGAGCATAATTGACCCGTTGGGATTTTCCTGGAAATAGGTTTTGAGCCTAGGGGAAAGGTTTCTTAGCTGGACCGTCTCACCGTCTAGAATCAGTTCCTTTTGAGCGGTCAGGCCAATTACGAAAGGCTTCGCCTCGTCGGTGTTGTCCGTGATCTGTTCATCCGTATTGCTAACAGAGCGAGGCAGTATTACGCCATTGATCTGAACGCCTGTTAGCCCCATGGAGATGACTACAAAGAAGATCAGCACCGTCATCAAGACATCCATCATCGGAACAAGGTTGACTTCGGGAATACGGCTAGGGCGACGGTGGCGGGTGCGCATGCTTATTCCTCTTCTCTGATGGCTAGGGATACTCGCTTGCCGCCAACTGCGCGCATGTCGCCTAGAAATTGAACAACCTGCTCGTAGGGGAGTTCGCGGCTAGGAATTAAGTAGACAATGCTGTCGGCATTTTGAGCTAGGTAAGTTTCGATCTCGGTGACGAGCAGTTCGGGTTCGATCGGGCTACCATTCAGCAGTCTTTGCCCCGTTTCGTCCATCTCGACGATGAAAGGATCTGAGATGATATCTGCGGCGCTAGGCGTGTCTTCTGTTTGTTCGGGGGGCAGGTCTACCTGGATGAGTTCTTCGCTCCCTAGCGAGACGGAAATGACCACAAAAAAGGCAAGTACGCCCATCATCACCGTCAGCATCGGGATGAGGTCGATAGTCGGAATACCGTTGTCTTCTGTGTGTCGAAAACGCATTGGGAAAAAGGAGTATGAAGAAAGACAAATCTTTAGAAAGTCGGCTGTCGGAGCCCCGGCGGCGGTGGCGTCGGCTCTTGTGTGCCCTCTTGTGCGCCTATCTCTGGAGCTGGAATTACTCGCTCGCCTATTGGCAACCGACCAGCCTCGTACCAGTACTGACGGTAGATCAGCTCTAGCTCATTTCCGGCTTCAGAGAAGTAATCCATCTGCTGCGCCTGTAGGGTCACCATGATCCGCAGCACTAGCAGCGCCAGAATTGCCACAACCATACCGGCGGCTGTCGTGATCAGGGCTTCGCCGATACCGCCTGCGGCTTCTGTCGCGCCCACAGCGCCGTCGCCACCGCCAATGTTCAAATTCTCGAACGTACTGATTAGACCCGTTACGGTTCCGAGTAGTCCAAGTAAGGGCGCAACTGCAACAACGGTTTCTAGTAGCTTGTCGCCTTTTCGCATTTTGACAAATTCCTTGTCAGCAGCGTTTTCTAAGGCCAGGCGAAAGGAATCAGGAGAAGGATTGTGCAGACTGAGCGGGGCGATCAAGAAGCGGCCAATTGGCAGGTCTCTGGCACGAGCTGCGATCGCGGCTGCTTCATCTAGACTTACTCGCGCCTTATCTAGAACCTCATTGACCACTTTGGCCTCTCGTCGCAGCAAATCTGTCCAAAAGGTTGCTCTTTCCAGCGCGCAAGCCACCGTGAAAACCGATGCGCCCATGATAGGGATCATCACCGGGCCACCTTTTGCTAGGAAGTCGAATACGGTTGTCATATGCCAGCAGCGATAGGAGAAAATTGAGAGTTAGGAACAGGGACTAGATGCTGCAAAGACTATAGCGCTCAGACCCAGCTAGTAAGTAAACAAAAGATTAAAGCCCTGCTGGTAAGAAACTCGCTGGTGAGAGTCTGTACGACAGCAGTTGCAAAGATGGCCACCTATATCAGACCTTTCATCCTCATAATACTCAATAGCCAGTTAGCCATCGTTGCCCGGCGGGTAAGTCTAGGGACTAGCTGATCTACCGAGTAGCCCTTGAAGCCCAGCACGGTTTTGAGTAGCTGCTTGTTTTCTTTAGGAATGGCTCTAGTTAGCTGTACGGTCGCTGGTCTACTCTCGATGAAGTTGGGTGGCTCGGGATATTTCTGGGCCCAGACGTCGTCTACGTTTGTGGATTGCCAGGCTTGGGTCTCTAGGCTATAGCGGTAGCCCAGGGTTTGCCAGACCAGTTGATTCACCGTATCGTCAGGCAGATCGCCATCGAGAATAGCCCACAGTGTTGCAGTTGTCAGATCAGGAAGGTCAGTCATCATAGAATCGATCATACCAACCAACCTCAATCTGGCTAGTCCTCAGAAGATTAGTCTCCAGAAGATTCAGGCAGCTCTAGAAACAGACGGCGTCGAGTTAGGAGTCTGCCCGAAGCTAAGCCGGATTCGGCCTCAGTTCGATCTCCGTTTGTTCGAGACGCTGCCTTCGACTAATACTCAGCTATGGAAGCTGCTGAAGGCTAAGGCGCAAACCAAAGCAAAAGCCGGAACAGTCGTGATTGCTCAGCGGCAAACGGCAGGGCGAGGACAGCGCGATCGCATCTGGCAATCGGATCCGGGTGGACTCTATCTTTCTCTAGCGCTAGAACCCGATTGGCCTTCTACCTATAGCGCTCAGCTCACCTGCTTTAGCGCTTGGGGGATCGCAACTGCCCTCGGTAATCTAGGCATTCCGATTCAAATAAAGTGGCCTAACGACATTTTCTACAATGGCAAAAAGCTGGGCGGTATCCTGACCGAAACCAAGCTGTCACACTCTGGTTCGTGCTCCTCAAACCCTTTATCTACAAACGAATCATCGGCAGTCAATCCCTGTATTAAACAGGCCGTGATCGGAGTTGGGCTCAATTGGCACAACCAAGTCCCACAGAATGGAACGACTCTGACAAAAATATTAGAAAGTGGGCCGTACGGTCGCGCCAAAATCAAAATAAGTTGTTTGGAAATCCTAATTGCCGTCGTTCTCCGGGGAATCCTGCAAGGGTACTTCTACCAGCAGCAGGTCGGTAGTCAAGTTTTCATGAAGACCTACGGAAAATTACTCACCCAAGTCGGTAAAACTGTTTCAGTAGAGAAAGGCATGATTGTCTCTACTGAAACAGCCGATACTGAACATCTAGTGACACCTTTAGCATCTAGATGTTCAGAGACTAAGTGTTCCGGGAAAGTCGTCGGTATCTCTGAAGAAGGCTATCTAGAGGTCGCTGTGCAGCAGCCCGCTCGCAACACCCTGCTCGTAAGACCCAGCGAAATTCACATATAGTTAGTACTGGTTAAGGTTAATTTTAGGTTGATGACTATGACGGCTCCAAAGCAAAACCTTAAGTCCGAAGCAGCATCCGCTCGCAACAACAGGCCCTCGCCTACTGGCCGCTCAGCGGAGCGCGCTAGTAGCGATCTATCATCGTCAAATAGCGGCCTATCGACAGGCCAAAGGCTACAGCGGTGTTGGCTGGTTGCTTTTGGTCTGATGAGCAGCTGTGGGTTTGTCGCTAGTCAAGTCAACCTTGCTAGAGCAGAGAGTGACTACATAGATGGGGAGCACGCAGTAGAGGCGAGCTACCTTGAAGACCCAGATGTTCCTCTCGCGGTGGACTCGGCTTCTGCAAGTGTCGTTTCTGAGCCTGTTGCCCCTACTGCCGTCGCGCCTACTGCCGTCGCGCCTACTGTAAGTGCGATCGCCACGCCTTCTTTTTCCTCAGAACCAAAGCTGATTGCTAAAAAGGCTGCCTATCGTTCTCATCCGCTAGTTGCGATGATCGAACCTGGCGTGGTCGCTGCACCAATTGCTAGCTATGTCAGCACCCCGGTTTCAACTTCTATTGCAACGGTTGCAACGGTCTCCTACACAGCGCCTGCCGCTAACCCAGAATCTGCACGCGCTGCCGACCTGATCGCGGAAGCAGCGCCATCACCCGCCTCTTCTACACCTGTCACACCTCCGGCTGCGCCCATAGTCGAGATCGCCCCCTCAATTACCCCAGAGGCCGCCCCTGTCTTCACCCCAGCGCCGACTGCTGAAGTAGCACCTGTAGCACCCGCTGAAATTGTCCCAGCCGCGCTGCCAGAAGGCATCACTCGACCTGGAGAGTACGACAGTATCTTTGTCGACCCAACCGATTACAGCGTTGGTGCGACCGAGCCTTCTACGAGCCCAACGCCCACCGTTGCCCCTAACGTTGTAGTGGCTGAGCAGTCTACAGGCTGTACATTCACAGTCTCTCAAGGTCAGGTGCCAAACGGAGCTTGTGGGACAGGCGCGACTACGCCTACGAACGGAATAGCGGGTGGGAGTAATTCTGCATCAGTTGCTAACGCGACTACGACAGGCAGCGCTTCTAGCCAGTCTGCTGCTAGCGCGTCTGCTGTGAATGTAGGCCCGGTTAGCTTTAGCGCGTCTGGCATTCGCCTGTCAACTAGTGCGTCTGGCCGCGAGTACCTCAATCGTTCTGTCCGCTCGGTTGTGAATCTACAGGCCGCTGCAAAGTTTATATTTCCGCTATCGGTTCCCTCGCCGATCAGCTCTTTGTTTGGCTTTCGTATACATCCTATCTCGGGCGACCAGCGCTTTCATGCGGGAACTGATATTGCCGCAGCTCAAGGTACACCCGTGTTGGCTGCTCAAGATGGAGTCGTTTCGGCGGCTGGAGAGGCGGGCGGCTATGGTTTGATGGTGGTACTACGACACGATCTAGAAGAGGCTGAGCTAGAAAGCCGCTATGCTCACCTCTCGGAGATTTTTGTTGAGTCTGGTAAAGCTGTAAAGAAAGGCGATGTTGTAGGGCTAGTCGGTAGTACTGGAAACTCAACCGGGCCGCACCTGCACTTTGAGATGCGGCAGATGACGGCGACTGGCTGGGTGCTGGTCAACCCCGATGGCTTGGTGCAATCGTCTTTGGCTAGGTTAGTGCAGGCTTTGAACAATCCGGTTCAAACGATTAGCTTTGATTTGAGTGACTTTGAGCTAAAGAATCTAAGAGCCGGTAATCAGACCGCATCGTCTACAGAGCTACCGCCGCTGCCTGGGCAAGATGGCTTGCCCTATCGTCCGGCTCAGCCAAATGCCAGCTAGCAGGTATAATTAGCAGTCCTCACTAGCAAGCACAACTAGAGGAGCCCAGCTAGCAAAAAGAGTGCGAGCAATGGCCTTTCGGTACTGTCGAACGATTCGCTTTCATGAGACAGACGCGGCGGGCGTGGTCTATTTTGCGAACGTGCTGACGCTTTGTCACGAGGCGTACGAAGCGGCTTTGCAGACAACTTCAATAGACCCTAAGCGATTCTTTTCGGCTCAAAACGAGTATCCGGTACCTATCGTCCATGCTCAGGCTGATTACTTTATGCCGATGTTTGCGGGAGATGCGATCGCCATCACCCTGATGCCAAAACAGCTTAGCCTACACAGCTACGAAGTTCACTACACCCTCAACTATCAGCAACCCCAGCCTTTGATAGAGCTACCGTTGAAGCCATCAAGGAGTAAACGTCCCCTCGCCACCGCTCTCACCCGGCATGTTTGCATCAGCAAAGCAACGCGGCAAAAGCATCCTATTAATAATCGGCTGACTGACTGGCTAATTGAGCTAGCCGCGCCTGCAACACCAGACGATTGACTTTTCCCTGGGCGTTCTCAGGCAGGCTATCTAGCGCGAACCATCGCTTTGGATATTTGTATCGGCTTAGCTGACCACTGACATCTAGCGCCGCTCTCAGACTGTCAGTTGAAACCTCTGAATGAGCTGAGACATAGGCAGCAGCCACGACTTCTCCCCAGTCTGTATCAGGCAACCCAACGACGCAGACTGATAGAACTTGGCCTGTACTACGCAGTGCGGCTTCCACTTCATTTGGAAAGATATTTTCGCCGCCGCTAATAATCTTGCTGCTGGCGCGTCCGGTTACGTGTAGCTGCCCACGGTCATCTAGATAGCCTAGATCGTCTGTGTAGAGCGTTCGACCCTTGAAGTTTGGAGAGGGTGCATTGTGGTAGCCGTGGGCGATCGCATCCGAAGTCACCACAATCTGGCCAACTTCGCCGCTGGGCAGTGGCTTGCCCTCATCCTCAATCTGAATGACTGCGTGAGGCATCGGCTGTCCGCTGCTGAGATTGCCTTGAGCGAAGTCTGGCAATCGCATTGCCGTCACCATCGCCCCTGTCTCCGTCATGCCGTAAGACAGACAGATCGGAATCTTGCGCGCTGCTGCCTGGTCAAGCAGGTCTGGCCAGGGGGGTGCGCCGCCAAGAAGAACGGCGTGAAACTGCCTGAGCCAGGAAGATTTGTTAGCGGCAATCAAGCGAGATAGCTGAGTGGGAACGAGGGAGAGGTAGGTGGCTTTGACTACGCTCAGCCGCCGGGGGCAGGGGAGAGGGCTTCGGCTGCGCTCAGCCACCGAGGGAGAGGGGGAGAGGAGGGTTTTGAATGGGGTGATGAGGATTTGACCGTCTGTGAGCCAGGTGCGCAGGGCTTGCAGGAGGCCGCTGACGTGGTAAAGGGGTAGGACGCAGCAGGTGTTGATGGGCGTTTCGTCAGTCTGGAAGGGATTCTGAAAGTGGTGCTGAAAGTGATGTTGAAAGCCAACGACGGCTGCGGTGAGGGTGCTCCAGGTGTGGCGGGTGAATTTGAGCTGGCCGGAGGTGCCGCCAGTGGGAATGAGAATGTAGGGAGAAGAGAGGGCTTCGACTCCGCTCAGCCGCCGGGGGGAAAGTCTAAGGGGGGAAGGGGAGAGCGGGGGGGTGCCCCAGGTAATTTGTGGGTTGGTTAGCTGGTAGGCGGATTGCCATTCTGGGCTGGCCCAGTCTGGATTGGCGAGGGCGACTGTCCAACCAGTCAAGACACCCGCCCAGAAACCAGCTAAGAAATCCATTGGCTCAGCGTCCGCAACTAGTACCACCAGTTCCAATCTAGATTGGACTCCCCGGTCTGTCGCCGCATAAGCTTCCAACTGCCGCCGCCGCGCTGCTACCTCCTCAAACCAATCTACTTCTCTTTCCTTCGCCAGGTGGCTGAGCGCAGCCGAAGCCTCTCTGACGCCTTCAACCTCTTCGTCTCTCCAGCTGGCTGAGCGTAGCTGAAGCCTCCACCAATCTCGTCTCAATCCCGCCCAAACCTCCTCCGGCGTCACCCCAGTCGCTGCCACAAAGCCTCCCAGTCAGGATCGTCTAGTCCATCGTTGGGTAGCCATTGGTTCGTACCCATCCCCAATGCTCGATGAGGCTGTTGAAGGGAGTCGTCCTGTAGCTCTATAGCCAGATCGATCAGTGCCTGACGGCCAATATTGGTTTCAAAGACAGAGGAGATGACCAGGTCAATTGGATGGTCTTGGCAAAACTGTCGCAGTCGGTTGGGTGAGCCCAAAATGGAGGCTTTGATGATGTAGATGCCGTTCCAGTCTCTGTAGTAGTGGGCTTTGAGCTGATCGAGAGTAGTTGACGGATTCGTCTAGGGCGATGGGGGTTTGGTAGCGACGGGTGAGCTTGATCATCTCCGCAAAACAGTTGGGAGGGAGGGGCTGTTCGATAAATTCGATTCGGTGGCCAAGGCGATCGCACGTATCCAACCAGTGATGCGCTGTGATTTCGCACAGTCCACCATTTGCATCAAGCCGTAGCTGCGCACCTAACGGTAGCCGTTCCATCAGCTGCGAGAGCCAGGCAAGTTCGACTGAAACGGGCGCGACGCCAATCTTCCACTTAAAGGTGCGATGCCCCACTGCCCACAGGGGACTCCAAGCCTTTAGAGCAGCTTCCCCGGTGGGTAGAAGCGCGCTGTAGTGATGGGGCGCAAGCTCAGCGCAGTGAATATCGCGAGTTAGATTTTTGTGGGCAAGTTCGAAGCCAAACTGACAGGCGGGTAGCGTTGGCAGAATTGAAAAGTCATCACCAGTGGAGAGTCTAGGCGGAATGCGCTGGCAAAATGCGATCGCCTGAGACTGAGTTTCGGTGCCAAACCACGGCAGCGGTGCGACTTCGCCAAATCCGGCACGGCCCTGGCGATCGCTCAGTTTGAGGATGATCCCTTCGCGGTACTTCCAAGTGCCGTGATTAGTCTTGATCGGCTGCCTGAAGGGACGACGATAAGGGCGATACTCGAAGGCAATGGCAGCTGGCTTGTCGGTGATGTGATGCATAGCGCCTGTTGTGGATAGCCCCTGTGGCCAGTCAAATCGCAGTAGAGGCAATCAGCCCAGTGATCAGTAGCACACCGCTCCAAAAGTGAAAATGGATCGCTAGGAATTTTGAATTTTTTACCTTGTCCGGCTGGTCGTGAAAGGCTAGCACATGTCGACAAAGCTTGATCGCAGCGGGCAAAGCGCCCCAGACCAACAGCGTACTCCAGGGCAGCCCTCCTAGGGCGATCGCCACTAAGCTTAGTCACCAGCACAGCCCCACAAGCCACAGGCAATAGCTGCGCGCCTCGCTGAGTGCCTAGTCTGACGATCGGCGATCGCTTTCCCGCTTTTAGATCGTCTTCTACCTGATGAAAATGCGAGCAGAACAAAACCAGCGTTGTCGCTATGCCCACCATAACGGCAGCAGGCAGTAGCGGACCGTCTAGCTGCCAGCTTTTGATCCAGCTAGCCTCACCCCAGCTTTGAGTCTGGGAGTAGTAGGCTGCCCCAACTGCCAGTGGCCCAAAGCTCAGAAAGCAGAGAACTTCACCTAAACCCTGGTACCCTAATCGGAACGGTGGCCCCTGGTAAAGATAGCCCAGAGCGCAGCAAGCTAAGACCATTGTCAGCACAGTCGGATCTGCCTGGGTTAAAGAAATCGTCAGAATACCGACGATACCTAGAAGTAAACAAGCATTGCCTATCCAAAAGATTAGCGCTCGGTTGCGAGTGAGATTAACGAGTGAATGGTGCTTGTTGATATCGATCCCTGTTGCCGCATCAAAGACATCATTGCTGAGATTTTCCCAAACGAGTATCAGGATGGCCGATAGCGCAAAAGTAGAGAATATCCCGGCCTGAAAGCTGCCGGTTTGGGCATAGGCCGCTGCGCTACCGACGCAAATTGGCATGACTGCTACACAGTACATAGGGGGTTTGAGTGCTGCTAGCCAAAGCTGCTTTTGCGCGACTTGCTGATCATTGACTTGCTGGTTATCAACGTCTCGCGGGCGAGGTGAACCCGGCTCAATACAGACACTATCGGGCTTAACCGTTTGGGTGGTCATATCTCAAAGAAGCTACAGCTAGCGCTTAGCATAGCCTTTTGGCCACAGGGGGTTGATGCATGGTAAGAAATCTCAAACAATATGCATCAAAAAACTTCGATTCTTTGGGTTCCCTCGTCCCTTTTGTCAACTTCTTTGCTAGAGTGCATGGCGACTAGGTGTATGGCAACTGAGCTGAACGATTAGGGTTTCACGTATTTGACTGGCGGTTCAATGAACGATGGCTAAAGAAACAGACTCAGAATTGAAAGCGAATGCAGCCCGTTCGATCAAGGGAACTGTACATACGCCTGATGCCCACCAATTGTCGTCGGACAAAGGCTTAGACTCGTCAGAAAAATCAGATGAAAGTCAGCTTGATAGCCAGGCAGAGACTGATATTCCACCGGAAACTGACTCTTCTGCCCCGCTAGCAGACTGAAGCTGAGCAGCGCCGAGACAGCCACAGCGGTGAGCGCGTTCCAAATTTGCGCCAAAATTGCCGAAGGCATTCCCGAAGCTAGCGGGTTTGGCTGCTGTGATTTTGCTGGGTGGTGGTGCGATCGCCGCGCTAAATTTCTCCCAAAGATCCCCCCGCAGCCTTTCCCCAGCCGGTGCTCAGCTTGTTCCGCAAACTGCGCTGTCGACCGTGACTGTCACCACAGATGAGATCGCTTGGAATAAGCTGAGGCAGTTTGGCACAGCGGATACTCAAGCGCAGTTTGACCAGCTATTAACCGAATGGAAAGATCGGCTCTTTACGCTGAACGGGTATAGCTTCAAGCGAGATATCAAGCCTTGGATTGGCGATCGCGTCACCTTAGCCTTCTTGCCCCCCGATCCAACTCAGTCCGGTGACCCACTGGCCAGTCCCAAAACGGGAACTCAGCCGAAGGGCTATCTGCCGCAACTCAAAATGTTGTGCTAATCGTGCCGATTGCCGATCCCGCCAAAGCCAAGTCTCTGCTGGAGAAAGGGGCCGCAGCGTTCAGCCGCTAGCTTGGGAAGATCGTAGCTACAAAAACATTCCGATCAAAACTATTGAAACAAGCGACACGCAGACGGTAGAGGCTGCTGTAGTCGGCTCTGACTGGCTTTTGCTGAGTAATACAGCCGCAGGCGTAGAACAGGTTATCGATACCTACCGGGGCAAGCGGTCTTTGCAAAACGTGGCTGGCTATCGTAGCGCCACGGCTGGTCTAGCTGAGCCTCAACCTCTGGGTAAAAGCTTTGCTCAGGTCTATCTGAACATACCGGTTGCGACCGCAGCTTTAAAGACGCCAACAGGTACAACCAGCGCTCAGCAAGGCAGCATAGTGCCGCTTCAGGGGTCTCAAGGAGTGGTTGCGACTGCCCTGATTGAATCAGAAGGGGTGCGGTTTCTAGGGACTAGCTGGCTGCTGCCTAAAAACGATCTGGCCTATAGCGACCTGACTAACGAGACCGATGACATGGCCCGCCGCCTGCCAAGCGATACGCTGCTAGCACTATCGGGGAGTAACCTTCAGCAGACCTGGCGGGCCCTGAGTGAAGGTAATGTGTCACTACCGTTCTTTCCAGATGCGCGAAATTTGAGAGCGGGCCTGCTGACTCAGACGGGGCTGGATATCGAAGAGGACATTATGCCCTGGGCCAGTGGGGAATTTGCTTTTGGACTGTTGCCACCCACCGTCGAACTGCCGACCGACCCGCAGGGCGAAAGTGAAACTGATGAAGACAGTGCGATCGCGGCTTCTCCGCTGCTGTTGATGGTCCAAACCAACGATCGAGCTACGGCTGAATCCGCCTGGGCACAGATCGACGATGTGATGGTCAGCCGCTATCGCTACCAGGTCGAAAAGACAGAACTTCCTGAAGGGTCGATCACTCGCTGGATTTCACCATTCCAAGGTGTGCAATTTAGCCACGGCTGGCTGCCCGGAAATGTTGCCTTTTTTGCTGTAGGCAACAGTGCGCTTGAGAGTCTGATCCCCACGCCTTCCTCCTCGCTTGCAGGCACCAGACTGTTTCAAACCTTGACTAGCAGTGCGCCTACGCCAAACAACGGGCAGTTCTTTCTCGATCTGGCGCAGGTCAATCAGACAAACGGCGTCTTTCCGCTGCCGCAGCTATCGCTAGATGGCCCCACGCCAGCGATTGAGGCAATCGGTCTGACTTCTACTGTGGGCGATCGCACGATGGACTACGATCTGTATATCAAGCTATCCAAAGCCGCGAGACCCGGTCCATTTTAGTGTCCTTTCTTAGTCTCTCCGAGGGGCTTGCCTTAGAACAAAGAAGCGCGGGGTTAATAGTCTGATAAACTCAAAGATGGCCATGTAGAGTTTTATAAACTCTTTTATTAAGCCCATTTAAGATTGGCTGAAAGCGGCTAGATACGGCAGTTTGGAGGATAAACACCCCGTGGAAACCACCCTCGGTTTAGAGATTATTGAAGTCGTCGAGCAGGCAGCGATCGCATCGGCCCGCTGGATGGGAAAAGGTGAAAAGGACATCGCTGATGAAGTTGCAGTAGAAGCAATGCGCGAGCGGATGAACAAGATCCACATGCGCGGCAAGATTGTCATCGGTGAAGGTGAGCGCGACGACGCACCCATGCTCTACATCGGTGAAGAAGTCGGCATCTGTACACAGCCCAACGCTGATGAAGTCTGTACCCCTGATGAGCTAATCGAAATTGACATCGCCGTTGACCCCTGCGAAGGTACCAACCTCTGCGCGTATGGTCAGCCCGGTTCGATGGCAGTTTTGGCAATCTCCGAAAAGGGTGGTCTGTTTGCTGCGCCTGATTTCTACATGAACAAATTGGCCGCGCCGCCTGCTGCCAAAGGCAAAGTAGACATTAACAACAGCCCCAGCGAAAACCTGAAGATTTTGGCGGAGTGCCTAGATCGTTCAATTGATGAGCTCGTCATTATCGTGATGAAGCGAGAGCGTCATGACAAGCTGATCAAAGAAATTCGCGATGCGGGCGCTCGGGTTCGCCTGATCAGCGATGGTGACGTTTCTGCTGCTATTTCCTGCGGATTTGAAGGCACTAACGTTCACGGTTTGATGGGAATCGGCGCGGCTCCTGAAGGGGTAATTTCCGCAGCAGCGATGCGCTGTTTGGGCGGTCACTTTCAAGGTCAGCTAATCTACGATCCGGCGATTGTGAAAACGGGCCTCATTGGCGAGAGCAAAGAAGCCAACCTAGAGCGGCTTTCCTCAATGGGTATCAACGATCCTGACAAGGTCTACACCGCTGAAGAACTCGCCAACGGTAAGAACGTCTTGTTTGCTGGCTGTGGTATCACACCAGGCACGTTGATGAACGGCGTTCGCTTTTTCAACGGCGGTTACCGCACTCAGAGTCTGGTTATTTCTAGCCAGTCTAAGACAGCTCGCTTTGTTGATACTGTTCACATGAAGGACAGTCCTAAGCGCGTTAGCTTGAACTAGCAGACCTGCTGGTTTGTAAAAGCTGGCTGAAAAAACGCTCAAAGATGAAGGGGATGAAGCACAGCGCTTTGTCCCCTTTGACGATCACACCCTACCCACTTCCTTCTCTCCTAAGATGGAGTTTTGTTTAGTTTTCTGGAGATACTCCCAAGATATTTAATAATTTAAAGAGAGCCTTGCTGCTTGTTTGACTATAAAAAGAAGACTTTTCATAACAGAACTCTGAAGGAAACGAATGAACATTGCTGTTGTTGGGCTCAGTCATCAGACTGCGCCAGTAGAAATCCGAGAAAAGCTGAGCATTCCTTCTGCTCAAGTTGCAGATGCGATCGCCCATCTCAGCAATTCGCCGACTATCGAAGAAGTCTCTATTCTGAGTACCTGTAACCGCCTAGAAATTCACGTTGTTGCTAACGAAATTGAAACAGGTGTTCGCGACGTTTTACGCTTCCTCTGTGAGCACAGCAGCATTGCGCTAGAAGATCTGCGCCCTCATCTGTTTGTTCTTTTGCAGCAAGACGCGGTTATGCACCTGATGCGGGTGGCGGCGGGTCTAGATAGTCTAGTGTTAGGAGAAGGTCAGATTCTCTCTCAGGTGAAGCATGCTTTGAGTCTTGGCCAGCAGCACAAAGGCGTTGGCCGTATTCTAGGTCGCCTGCTAAAAGATTCCATCAAAGCCGGTAAGCGGGTCCGCACCGAGACCAATTTGGGGACAGGTGCGGTTTCAATTAGCTCTGCTGCGGCTGAGCTAGCGCTGATGAAAGTCGAAAACTTTGACAACTGCCATATCGCTATCCTCGGAGCGGGCAAGATGGCCCGTCTGCTGGTGCAGCATCTAATTTCAAAAAGAGCGAACAAAATTACGCTGTTGAACCGTACGATTGAGCGAGCAGACGACTTGGCGGCTCAGTTTGGCGATGTCGATATTCAGACCGGCACACTTGACGGCATGTTGGAGGCGGTAGTCGCGGCTGACGTGGTCTTTACCTGCACGTCTTCTGTCGAGCCTATTTTGCACCGAGAGAATCTAGAACCCGTCTGTAACGGTAGCCAAATCATGGTGTTTGATATTGCGGTGCCGCGTAACGTGCACAGCAATATTGCTGAGATTGATGCTGTCTTCGCGTTCAACGTGGATGATCTTAAAGCCGTAGTCGCACAGAACCAGGAGAGTCGCCGGCAGATGGCGCTAGAGGCAGAAGCGCTGCTAGATGAAGAAGTTGATGGATTTATGGACTGGTTGCGATCGCTCGATACCGTCCCCACTATCAGCAGCCTACGCAGCAAAGTAGAGTCCATTCGCGAGCAGGAGCTAGAAAAAGCCATGTCCCGGCTAGGCTCAGAATTTTCTGAGAAGCATCGCGGCGTCGTGGAAGCGCTGACTCGGGGAATTGTCAATAAGATTTTGCACGACCCGATGACTCAGCTGCGATCGCAAAGAGATATGGAAGCGAGAGACCGGGCAATGGAAACCTTACAAATACTATTCAATCTAGAAGACGCATCTCGTAACAGCGTGGCTAACGGTCGCCGTTAGAACTGACACAGGATCTCTTAGCGATTTTCCTAAGAGATCCTATCTTTAGGAGAATATAACAAACACAGATGGAATCCCGCTTGTAAACGGGAGCACTTTCCCATGTTCTCTAGACTTCGTCGCTCTATCAGACGCTTCTTCAATAAATCTCGAAAAATCAATCACGAGTCGATCAACAAATTCAGCTTGATCATCATCATCGTAGTTGATTTGTTCATTCTGTTTAATGTATTTGCAGGACTAGACGACATTAGCCGATGGCCGCTAAGCCCGGAGAGCACCTACCCCTGTCGGGCGGAATGGAGTGACTATCGCGAGAGTACAGTCAAAGACAAAGACTATCGCCTGATTGACCAATGGTTGTTGCGAGAGGGTAATCCTAGCGCTACCGGACTGCCGCTAACTGTATCTGGTGACGCTTATGGTCGAGTTCCCTATGGGTACGCGGCTAGCTACAGCGGTCTAGGAGAAGGCCACTTAGGCGAAGTGTCCGAAATCTGTCTACAGTACGAAGCTACCGCAGAGGCAGTCGCGACCTCAAATAGTCAGGCGATCGCCAAACAGATCAACGATACTCAGGCAGAGATTGCTTCTTTTACCAATAAAAATGTTGAGATTCGACAGCAGTATGATTCCACGCTGCTAGAAGAGATAGCGGGCCAGCCGCGAGCGCAGTCTATCAACACGGTAGAGGCGGCTCAAGCTAGGCGTGAGATTGAACAGAACGATAGGGCGATCGCTCAAAGAGAAACAACTCTCGAAGGTCTAAAAATACAGCTAGTCTCTACGCCAGAAAGTCAAGCCTTCCTCGATTTACTCGACAACGATACCTTATTTAGCGGCATTGACGACGGCTACGAGCGAGCGAGCTTTTGGTATCCCAGCATTCAGCTATTTTTTCAAGGACTGTTCCTACTTCCTCTAATTGTTCTCGCCTCCGGCGTTCATCGGTTCGCCGAACGAAAGAACTACGGCTACGTCTCTCTTATCAGCTGGCATCTGTTCGTAATCTTCTGCATTCCCCTAGTCTGGAAAATCTTTGAGTTTCTCCAATTTGGCTTTCTAGTAGAACTGCTATTAGAACTTCTAGAAGCATTGTTCGGCGGACTGCGCTTCCTACTCAACTATCTTCAGATTCTACTGATTCCAGTCATCGGATTTGGCGCAATCAAATTCTTTCAAAGGTTTGTTTTCAACACCCGGTTGCAAGCCGCCAACCGCGTCCAGAAGATGCTCTGCGTCAACTGCGCCAAAAGAATCCGCAAACATGACGTTCACTGCCCTCACTGTAGCTACGCCCAATATCGAGAATGCGCTAACTGCCACAACCTCACCTACAAGCACCTTCCCCACTGCAAGCACTGCGGTACTAATCAACCGCTAGAGCTGTAGTTTGTTCTAGGAAATATGCACTTTGTCGCGTAGCGTTATCATACAGCCCTCTCGTAGGTTGGCGTTCTAGTTCCGTCGGATGACTCATGCACTATTATGTAGTTGATATTGTGCCTTCGACCCTATACAAGTTGATTCCTGGCAATGCCTTACAGTCACTTCAAGAACATAGCAAGCGTTAAAAAAGCATTCGGGCTCAGTACCGTAGAAGGCAAGCGATTACTTCCTCAAATTCCATTGATTCCCCCTTCTCAAGCACTTGTTGATTATCTAGAGCAAACGCTGCCGCTAGCTTCTGTTGGCAGTGAGAAGGCTCGCTCAGAGCTAATAATCTCACCTGTCTTGATCGAAGTTAGGAAACTGCTCAACCAGAGAGTAAGCATCTTCTCAGGTGCAGACTTTACTGTTGACGAGTCAGTAGGACTCAATGGTAACTGCGACTTCTTAATTAGCAACTCTCCTGAGATACTGAGCATTGAAGCACCTGTCATTATTCTAGTTGAAGCAAAGAAAGCCGATATTGCCAGCGGATTAGGACAGTGCGTTGCAGAGATGGTTGCTGCGCAACGGTTTAATCATGAACAAGCGCATCAGATCGACAGTATCTATGGCGTTGTTACCAACGGAATTCTATGGCGATTCTTGCGTTTATGTGAAACAACAGTTGCTGTCGACTCGATTGACTATTCAGTTACGCCGGTCGATCAGATTCTAGGCATTTTGATATGGATGATAAAGCAATCTAGCGCTGCGATGGAACATGCCGACGCTGGTTGTTCTATCTCTAACTGATAGCTTCGCTAAGTACGCGGTTAAGCTTACCGCTTTTGTATCCCTCCAGGTCTAAGGTGACGTAGGTAAATCCTAATTTCTGAAAAGTCTCTACCAGTCTGGGTAAGTCAACCTTGCTAACGAAGCTAGCGATTTCTTCTGGCATTAGCTCAATCTTGGCGGTTTCTCCATCTGAGCGGACGCGCAGGTTGCGATAGCCCAGATCTCGTATGTAGCGTTCTGCTCTACCGACGCGGTGTAGCTTTTCTGTTGTAATGAGTTCGCCGTAGGGAAAGCGCGAGCTGAGGCAGGGCTGGGAGGGTTTGTCCCACCAGGGCAGGCCAAGCTGTTTGGAGAGTTCGCGCACTTCTAGCTTGGTGATACCGACTTCTGCTAGGGGCGATCGCACTCCCCTTTCCTTTCGCTGCCGCAATTCCTGGCCGATAGTCCAGCAGATCGTCTGCGTTTAGCCCGTCGACTACATACTCATAGCCCAGTTCATCCGCCAGCGGACGCAGCGTGTCGTGCAGTTCGCTCTTGCAAAAGTAGCAGCGGTTTACCGGGTTGGACGTGTACTGATCGTTGTCCATCTCGTGCGTTTCTACCACGCGGTGGATGATACCCATCTGCGCTGCCTGCGTCTTGGCATCTTCAAAATCTTCTGGCATCAGCGAAGGGGAGTTAGCGGTGACAGCAATGGCCTGCTCGCCTAGTACATCCCAAGCGACTTTTGCGACTAGCGTGCTATCGATCCCACCCGAATAGGCAATCAGGGCACGATTCATTTCACGAAAGATAGCTTGAAGCTGGGCCAGTTTGTCAGACATATCGCAGGCAATAAACGTAAAGAAACCTCAGCTCTCACTCTAACGCTTATGGATAGAATTCAGCTGCACAAAATCCAGCGGCTGTCGGCTATCTTTTGCTACTTATACCAATCCCAGGTCCGACAACTCTGATTCACGCGACGAACGGTAGGGGCGCAGCATGCTGCGCCCCTACTAGAATTGACGGCGTTCAAATACGGTGACGGTCACAGTCAGCAGCAGCGCTGTGTAGATCAGACCGTAGGCCGCATTCTCTAGCAAGCCGCCGCCGCTAGGAGGGGCGACAAAGCCGTTGGCAATCTCGTTCTTGAGGTTCAATCTTTCTAGATCGGGTAGTACTAGGAATAAGCCTTCGGCGATACGACGAAAGCTCTCACTTTCGGCAATTTTGTCTAAAGACAGAATGTTACGAGTTTCGTGGCCGACAGCAAAGATAGCTAGCGTCATCAGGGTCGCCAGAATAGTGCTGGTGATAACTCCAAACATCATGGCGGCAGCGATTAGCAACACCATCTCTAGGAACATGAAAAAGGTCGCTAGCAGCATCAGATCTAGCTGATAAGGAACGCCGCTTAGCGATAGCAAACCCAGCATCAGCACGGTCAAGGCTCCAATCAGCACAGCCATCACTAGGCTCAGCCCTAAATGCTTGCCCAAGATAAATTCTGCTCGACTAACCGGCTTGGCGATCAAGACTAGTACGGTCTTCTTCTCGATCTCCTTGTTGATTAGACCTGCGCCAATAAAGACAACAACAAATAAGGAGAGAATGTTGATAGCGGCTAGGCCGGTATCTAGGATCAATTTATCTTCGGTCCCGGCTGCGACTTCTGGCAGCATTGTGATTGCCATCACCATAATAATGGCGAAGACTCCGATCACGTAGAGGATGCGATCGCGCACAACTTCTAAAAAAACATTACGAGCAATCGTCCAGATCTTGCCCCAGGTAGTCGAAACCGTCATTGCCAAAGTCATAAGCGCCTTACCGTAGCTATCTGCCGTAACTATCTGCCGTAACTATAGATGAATAGCTGTTTGTCGCCAGCTATAGATAGCTATACAGTGCCCAGCAAATGAGAATTGTGCAACTTAAAATCAGCTTTTTTTGTTACATCTTTAGCGATGTATCTAGGCGTTGCCCTACAGAGCTTTAGCGAGCCAGTCTAGAACCAGCTTATTCACTACCTCAGGACGCTCATCGTGCGGACAGTGCCCCGTCTCTGGAATAGCGTGAAAGGTGACACCTCCGCTTCAGGATCGGCGGCCATCTCCTGATAGATATCCGCCGCTTTGATCGGCGTCCAGGGGTCTTTTTCTCCCCACAGCACGAGCAAAGGCTGAGTTACCTGCGGCAGCAGTTCGCTCGGACGAGGCCCAGGCGGCGCAGTCAAGATAGAAGCAAATACTCTTTGCGCTCCTGGATCGCAGGCAGGTGCATGCAAGATATCGACGAGTTCGGGCGTGATCGCTTTTCGATTGCCGTATACCTGCTTGAGCGACCCACGGATTCGGCCCTTTGTTCGCACCTGATTAAACAGCAGGGGCCCTGTGAGTCTGGAGTTAACTAGTTTGGCAAATGCGCCCATCACGATGCTCAACCCACCGGGCAGATCTTCAGGCCGATGGTTGAGACTGCCCGCACAGTTGAGCAGTACGCCGCCGCTAGCGGTTTTGGGATAGGTGACTAGAGTCATCAGCGCCATCAAGGCCCCGATAGAATTCCCAACAAAAACAGCAGGCTCTTTGATGTGTGCTTTCCAAAAGTCATAGAGCAGCTTTACCCAGAACTCTAAGCTGTAGCTGAGGTCGGGCTTGTCTGAATCGCCAAAGCCGAGTAAATCCAAGGCATAGACGCGGTGCCCTGCGGCTGCAAGCTCAGGAATATTTTTTCGCCAGTGGCCAATGGATGCACCGAAGCCGTGAAGCAGCACAATCGGCGGTCCGTCACCGTGAACAACATACTTAATGTCGTAGCCGCGCCAGTCCCAGGTAAGCTTTTCGCCGGTGTATTGATTGCCGGGGGCTAGGTTGGCTTGTTTGACTGGTGGCTTTTCTAACTGGGTGGCTGAATCGTTGGAAGGAATAGCTGAAGGTGAGCTGGTGAGTTGGGCCGTCATCCTGGTCGTGGTGTACGAAAAGTCTATGTTTCTATCATAGGTCGGTATGTGTAGCGCTGGTCTATGGCACTAGTCTGTGGCAGTGTGTAAACTGACAGACTGACCGTCGATATACCGTGTCCAACATTGCTTTGTTAAACCTGTTTTGTACCCCTTATGGAAGCTTCTAACTCTTTACCAGCGCTAGTTCCCAATTTACTGGTCTGGGTTGCCGTCGTATTTGGAATTGCGGGGTTTGCGATGTTTTCTATGCTCAGTGCCTATCGCAAACCGATTGAGCAAATTCCCTTTCCAGAATCGGTCGTTGAAGCGTCTTCTATTCCCTTATCTACGTCCGCACAGAGGCTGTATGTCGGTGCTGTGGGCACTTATAGGGCTGGAGACTACCGTGGAGCTATAGAGCAGTTCACTGAGATCTTGAACAGCGAACCCAACTGCGCTGAAGCCTTCTACAATTTGGGACTGGCCTATGCCAACGTAGGTGACAACAATAAGGCGGTTAGAAGCTTCTTGAAAGCTGGTGAGACCTACGCTCAGCAGGATACAAAAGAAGGACTAGCGCAAGTCAAACAGGCGCTGGAAAAATTGAAGTCTCTGTGATCACAGAAAATCCTGTGTGATCACAGAAGCAATCAAAGGCAATCACTCTCTCAAGAACTGAGAAAATGTTAATTAATTCAAAAGATATTATTCTTAACAAACTGGCTTGAATCCCTTTAGGGAGCCGGTTTTGAGTTAAAAGAATGCAATAAATGGAAGAAAAACCGTCGTTTTTATAACTTCTATCAATTTTTGCTGGTAAAACATCACGCAAAAGTGGATAATCTCTGGCCTACGTCCCGAAAGACGGGCTTTTCAGGCAAATAGTACTTGTGACCTATTCAAGTCTTGTGCTACAAATACTATCGAAGTTTTCAAAGGCACGCACTTTCATGAACAAAGCTGAACTAATTGATATGGTCGCCGAGAAGGCGGATGTTTCGAAGAAGGATGCCGATGTTGTTTTGACAGCGGTAATCGAATCGATCATGGAGTCGGTTGCTAAAGGCGACAAGGTTAGCTTGGTTGGATTTGGCAGCTTTGAGCCGCGCGATCGCAAGGCCCGCGATGGCCGCAATCCTCAAACCGGTGAGACTATCAAAATTCCAGCAACGACTGTACCTGCATTCTCAGCCGGTAAAGGCTTTAAGCAGCTCGTCGCTGACGCCTAAGCTATCAATCTCAATCCCATCTATGACTAAGCCATAGTGGAGTCTGATTCGCACTGACTTCTATAGACGGAAGGCTGTAGATAGAAGGCGGTGAGCTAAGCGAGTCTAGACATGCTAAACAAAAACTGCCTCTTGCTAATTTCGCATGGCGAGAGGCACTTCTATTGTTTGGATATTTTTCTAGTTGCTTTTTACGGCATCTAATCTCTGAATGCTAGTCAACGATCAACGTTGGTGATCGTAGGTCTATGGCGACCTCGATTGAGACCTGCTTATCTAGATCTATAGCCTGTACCGGATGCATACGCTTCGAGAAGGTAAAGCCTACGGTACAGGCGCGTTACTTGACCTGTTGTCTTTGTGAGCATTCCCCGCCGTACGACGACGCGGGATCTTACCGCTGAAACACAGAGCTTTTAGCCTGCAAGCTGTACCTCAAATCAAGCGACAAAAGCTACAGATAGCTGCGCGTAGAGCTGATTTCATCGGCTATGTCTAGCTACAAGCGCTGTCTTCCTCGACGATACTGCCTGTGCATTCGTAGCCTTATATAGCTTTCCGCACTTTGCTTGCTACACCACGAAAGGCTACACCCCTTATTCCATAACGCAAAGTGCCATAGCAAAGTGCGAATGCATCCGCGCTTTGCTATACATTCAGCGGACTGCTACACGTGTAGTAATAAGCAAAGCGCGGAAGGCCATATAGCGTTGGTCACTTGGCTGAGGTACAGTTCACAGGCTATAAGCTATCAGTAACAACAGGCCAAGCGACTAGCGTGTACCGTAGGCTTTGCCTTCTCGCAGAGTATGCATCCGGGACACGCTATAGCAGAGAAAGTAAGAGAGAATCGCGAATCTTTGAACAGATAGAAAGTTGTTGAACGACGCTGCCGAAAGGCGCAGAAACAAAATTATTCTGTTACAGCACACCCCGACGATTTGAATTGATGACTTATCCAAATCATCGGCACATGCAAGATTGTTTATACGAAATTCGCTCTATCTACGCCTTATCAATCTCAGACTTAGCCTTGTCAAACGCTACTTGTAGCTCACTCCATGCAGACTCTACGCCAGTTTTGATCTCTTCCCAAGCGTTCTCTGCCGAGCCTTTGATTGACTTCAGCTTAGCGTTGAGTTCCGTCTGCTTGGTCTCCAATGTATCCAACTGCTCTTGATACTTCACTTTGGCATCAGCTTTGGCCACTTTTGCCTTTGCCTTTAGCGTTTGAATCTGCGCAGCTAGCTCTTGAGATTTAGCTTCAATTGCTTCTTGATAAGCTGCTTTTTCTGAACTGTTTGACATAGTAAATAACCTAAAGGAAAGAATCAGTCCTCAAGCGTAGCAACTTTCACCTATAAAATTTGTCGCCTGTGCATAAATTCGTGGTCTGTGCACAGAGCAATCTTTGTACAGAAAGAATCTTGCAAGATATTTCCATCGAAAGGCAGAAGCAGAGGAGGGAAGTGCGCTTCTGAGTTTGCCTAACTAGCTATGTCCTTTCTTATTCTCTATCTGTAATATTTAATAATCTCTGAAGTATAAGTATCACAAAACACAGTAAGAACAAGTTTTCTGTTTGCAAGGGAGCGCAAATAAATAGAGTACCGTTTATGTAGGAACAATTGTGATGTCCCACTTAGGCAGTTGTTCAGAGCGCTGCCATTGTTGTTCATAAGGTTATAGCCAGCGTACGGGCAAAAAGGGGCGCTTGACAATTCAGTGCGACAAGATGTGGTCGTTCGTCGGCAACAAAGGCAACAAGCAGTGAATTTGGCTGGCAATCGATGAAGAGACCGGCGAGATTGTTGGTTGCTTTGTCGGACCGCGCAGTCGGCTAGGTGCTAGGGAACGCGCACCAAGACAAGCGTACGAGATAGTGACACCGAACAAACGCCATTGGACGGTTGGTAAAGAGAGCGAACAGACCAACCGGATTGAGCGCTTCAACTGCACGCTGCGTCAACGCGTATCGTGCCTGTTGCGCAAAACGCTATCGTTTTCCAAGAAGCTAGAGAATCACATCGGTGCTATTGATACTTTATTCATCACTACAACGAGTCCTTACCTGTTTGGGACTACTGCGCAACCATTGGCACGGGAGGAATCAAGCAGTAGAGAAGGAGTGTATCTAATAAATTTAGCGGGAAATAGGGTCGTATGGGCGATACAGGACTCGAACCTGTGACATCCTCCTTGTAAGGGAGGCGCTCTACCAACTGAGCTAATCGCCCGAAGCCGAGACGGTACTACCGCACGCCGGGATTTAGATGATAGCAGGTCACGTCCTACTTTTGCACAAGAAAACTTTGAGCCCTAGAGCGGATCTTCTATCTGTAGGCTTGTGCATGTGCTTTTGGCCTTCTATAGCTTTTGTCACTTGATCGAGGTACAGCTTCAGTCCGAAAGCGTTGTGTTTTCAGCGAGTCCAGTGACGCGCCTGTACCAGATGCATTCGGCACAGGCTATAGTTTCCGATCTTCTGGCGAGCACTTGACATTGATCAATTCATTTGTATTACTAGGTGTTGCATTTACATTCCTTTTTTGCTATGCCCGCAGGCCGCACGCACGATCGGATTACGCTCTGGTGTCTGCCCGTTGTGACCATCAGCAGCTTCGGATTTACCTACAGCCTACCGCTGACGGTAATTGTGTCTCTTTCCTTTTTAGTCGGTGGCTTTATGCTCGGCCCCGATTTAGACATCCGCTCTATTCAATACGCGCGCTGGGGGCCGCTACGTTGGATTTGGCTGCCCTATCAAAGGGCTATCAAGCATCGTTCGCAGCTTTCGCACGGACCTATTATCGGTACGGCTCTGCGAGTCGCTTATTTGATGGTGTGGCTGTGGCTGTTTGCGATCGCTAGTATGACAATTTTGAATGTGCTGTGGGACGCGCAGCTAAACTGGCAAACGGCGCGAGACCCTTTCCGAACCGTGTTTAGAAGATACCTATTCGAGTGGGTTGCCGTTGTTATAGGCTTGGAACTTGGGTCGGTTAGTCACTCTCTTAGCGACGCTTTTGGTAGTCAAATCAGTAGCCGAAGAAGAAAGAAAAACAAACGAAGACGTTGAGTTAAGATCATTAAGGCTAGGTACTGCTGGGAAAATAACCAAAAGGTAATAAAACTCTCTAAGCCTGTCACATAAGAGGTCTAGAGAGTTTAGTCGCTTTGTAGTGGGTTGACATCGCATATCAGCAGGACTTAATTTTAGTGACATTGTGGTGAAGTTATCCGCATAGCTAGCTGGCAACGGCTAACGAAGTAGACGTCAATCAAAACAGGAGAAATTACAGAGATGAGATTTAGATATGCAGCGACCTTTATAGCTGCCTCTATGCTCGGTCTAACTGTATTGAGCGGCTGTAACACTCAGATTCCTGAAGCTGTTGATGAAGCTGTAGAAGATGCAGGTGAAGCAACAGACGAAGCGATCGATGATGCTGGAGAAGCTATTGACGACGCAGCCGAGGTAACGGAAGACGCTGTTAACGACGCGGCTGAAGATGTCGAAGAAGCGACTGAATAGCGCTCAGGGAGAAGCCGCAGAAAAATTACAAAAAAGTAATCAGCATCCTGCTTTCATTTCCTCTATACTCAGGACTTTCTCAGACTTCACTTCGATACTTGGAGCATACTGATGCCAAGTAGACAATAGCGTTTCGCTGAGTTAACTTCGCTGCAATTTTAAGAGATCTACTATCCCAATTTAGGAGTCCAAAATGAAAGTTCAATACCTAGCTGCTATCGCTGCTGCTTCCGTTCTCGGCCTTGGTACGCTGACTAGCTGCTCGCCAGAAACTACTGTTGAGACTGATGCCACTGAAGATGTGGAGGTCGATCCTTGTGCCGCCGATCCTTGTGCGGCTGACCCGTGCGCAGCAGAGCCTTGCGCAGCCGAATAGTATCCTGTTGCTTTGATCCTAGCCGGGTTATATCCTTTTAGAAGTTCAGCTAGTAATAAAGTCTCTGGCCTTTGGCTAGAGACTTTTGTGCATGTTTGGTCACTTTACGGGTCTATCAAAGCTTATGAAGATTGCATTCATCGGACTCGGTACGATGGGCAGGCCGATGGCGCTGAATCTGCTGAAGGCAGGGTATGCGGTCACTGTACACAACCGCAGCCGAGAAAAGGAACAGCCTTTGGTAGAAGCGGGTGCGATCGCCGCTGCCACCCCTCAGTCCGCTGCTAACAACGCCGACATCATTATCACCTGCGTCAGCGATACCCCCGATGTAGCCGCCGTCATCCTAGAAGAATCAGGCGTTATCCACGGTGCCCAGTCCGGTGCTTTGGTCATTGATATGTCTACTATCAGCCCGAGCGTTACTCGCAGCATTGCCGCTCGGCTGATGGAAAACGGCATTCATATGCTAGATGCTCCGGTCTCTGGTGGCTCAGAAGGTGCTCAAAACGGCACGCTGTCGATCATGATTGGCGGTAGTGCTAAAGCTGTCGAAAAGGCTAGACCTGTCTTATCGGCGATGGGTAACACTATTACTCACGTCGGTCCAATCGGCGCAGGGCAAACCACCAAAGCGATTAATCAGATCATCGTAGCTGGAACCTACTGGTCAATAGCCGAAGGAATGGCGCTAGGGCTAAAAGCTGGCCTGGATATGGAGAAGGTGGTTCAGGCGGTCGGGAGTGGGGCGGCAGGATCATGGGGACTGACAAACCGATCTGGCAATATGATCAGTAACGCATACCCGCTAGGCTTCAGGGTCCGTCTTCACCAAAAGGATCTGGAGATTGCGCTGGCAGCGGCTCGTGAGCTAGGGTTACCTTTGCCGATGGCGGCCTACGTAGAACAGGTGGAAACTGGGCTAATGGCACAGGGCTATGGTGATGAGGATATTTCGGCGATCGCACGAACAGTTAGGCAGATGGGAGCGATTTGAACCATATCTCGCAAGTTACAAAAACTCGCTGCGTAGCGAAAAGACATGAGAAAAGTTGCTGTTATTCATGAGTGGCTAGCGAGCTGTGACGGGTCCGAAAAAGTCGTTCAACAGATCCTTAATATCTATCCGCACGCCCATCTCTACAGCCTGGTTGATTTTCTTCCTGCGCATCAGCGTGCATTCATTCAAGAAAAGTCAGTGACAACATCGTTTATTCAACAGCTTCCTTTTGCCAAGCGTTCTTTTCGTAGCTACCTGCCGCTGATGCCCCTAGCGGTAGAGCAGTTTGATCTATCGGCCTATGATCTGATCATCTCCAGCCACCACGCGGTTGCTAAAGGCGTGATCACTCGTCCTGATCAGCTGCATATCTGCTACGTCCATACACCTTTACGCTATGGGTGGGAGTTTCAGCACCAGTACTTGCATCACGCTAGGTTAGAGAAAGGCGCAAAGAGCTGGTTTGTTCGAGCGGTTTTGCACTACATACGTCTGTGGGATGTAATGAGTGCTAACAGAGTTGACCGCTATGTTGCCAATTCTCGCTATGTTGCCAGGCGAGTAGAAAAAACCTATCGGCGCAGCGTTGATGTAATCTATCCGCCTGTAGATACTCAGCGGTTTGTCGCAGATGTAAAGCGAGATGATTTCTATCTAACGGTGTCACGATTTGTGCCCTACAAGCGGCTCGATCTGATTGTTGAGGCGTTCAATCAGCTAGGCTTACCTCTAGTTGTGATTGGAGATGGCAACAGTCGTTCGGCTCTAGAACAAGCGGCTAAGCATAATATCCAGTTCCTAGGACGGCAGCCCGATGACGTTGTAGAAGATTATATGCAGCGCTGCCGAGGATTCATCTTCTCGTCAGAAGAAGACTTTGGAATTACACCTGTCGAGGCCCAATCTGCGGGTGCACCTGTGATTGCCTATGCTAAAGGAGGACAGGCTGAGACAGTGGTTCACGGTGAAACTGGTCTGCTATTTCTAGAACAGACGGTAGAGAGTTTGGTCGCATCTGTCAGAGCGCTGCATAGTCGCGAAACACGCTTCGATCCAGAGGTATTGAGAGCTCATGCTGAGAAGTTTGCAGTCCCTTGCTTTCGAGCGCGTTTTGAGGCTTTTGTAGAGCAAGCCTGGATGCAGTTTCAAGCTGATAGTACTGCTGGCTTGTAGACCAGGGACTTTGTCAGTGATGTTGCTTATCTCAGCACGTAGTCTCTTAGGTTGCTATAGCGCATTTCCTAGCTGCAAAGAGGATGTTACGCTGTTATCGCTGTCTTGGGCATAGCTTGTTACCGGCTTTCTCCTATGTACTTTATCCTTTATACTTTTGCTTTGATAGCAAAGCGCGGATGCAGACTCTTCGAGAAGGCAAAGCATACGCGTTTTACGTTGTTGAACAAGGGGTGCAGCCTTGCGTAGTGCAATCAGCAAAGCGCGGAAAGAGATATACCGCTACAGTAGGAAACTCTAACATTTGGCTATCATTCCTGATTGGTTCGGCACGGTGGCATTAGGAACAGTCACCAAAAATCTCAGCAGCGTACTGGGCTCAAAGGCCAGTCAGCAGCTATCTTTTCTAGGCTCTAGGCTGATCAAGGCAACCTTCGACAAGGTGTTAGTGGCCTTAGTCGGCATAGTTTGCCTACCGCTGATTCTACTCATCAGCCTGTTGGTTTTTTGTAGTTCGTCAGGGCCGATCTTCTATCAACAACCGCGAATTGGTAGAGGCAAAAAACCATTTAGGATATGGAAGTTTCGTTCAATGGTGACAGATGCGGATCAGGTTCTAGCTCAGTATCTTGCCAGTCATCCTGATCTACAGGAGGACTGGAACCAAAACCAAAAGCTCAAAGATGATCCTCGTATCACCCGAATCGGTAAGTTTCTACGGCGAACTAGTCTAGATGAGCTGCCGCAGCTATGGAATGTGCTTAAAGGTGAGATGAGCATAGTCGGGCCCAGGCCAATTACTCAAGAAGAGGTATGGCGTTACGACGATAAGTTTGATGATTATTTGCAGGTGTTACCAGGAATTACGGGATTGTGGCAGGTATCAGGAAGAAATAACTTGACTTATGCCGAGCGAGTTGACCTCGATGCCTATTACGTCAGGAACTGGTCAGTGCGGCTAGATGTCTATATTCTGATGCGTACCATTAGAGTGGTTTTAGTTGGCGATGGCGCGTATTAGATCATCTAGTACTAATGCATGGAAAAGTGGATTAGCGCGCGAATATGCATGGCTAGCTAGCCTGGTGTGGCTTCCCTACATCATGTATGGCTCGCTGCTAGTGATAGCCTATCTGATGGTCACAGCGATGATGCAGCGGGGGCGTCAGGTTTGGCAAAAGTGCGCTCAGATGGGCTTTGGTTGGCTGTCAGTTGGGTTGCTGTTGAGTGCTAGCTTTGGAATTAGTCGAGGAGAGGCTTTCTTACAGCTAACGAATTTTCTACCGTTCTTTGTACTGTGGGGCGTGTGGGTCACCTGTCCGGCTATGGTAACGAGATCTTTTGCTGTTCTAGAGCAGTTAGCTCGATGGCTGGTGCTAGGTGCGGTGCCGCTGTGTGCGATCGCCCTGGCAGAATACGCCTTGAAGTTTGAAAGTCTAATTCCACAGGTAAAAGCCTCTGGTCTGCCGGTTTGGCTGATCGGGTGGCTCTACGAAGAACCTTACTTTGGGCACCGGGCGCGTGGCTTGTTCGATCATCCCAACGTGCTGAGCGCTTATCTAGTAATAGTGTTGGGGTTGGGCCTAGGACTGGTGTTGAAAGCAATTGATCGGCTAGCTACGAAGCCAGCCCCGGCAGTTCGGTCTCAGCAGATCTGGAGTCTTGTGACTTTGGGAAGTTCTGTCTTGCTTTGTTTAGGCGCAATCTTCTGTACAGGGTCGCGTAACGGGCTGTTAATTGCGGTGGTGCTGATGGCGATCGCACTCTATACCGCTCGGAAATACAGATGGATTTGGATTTCTAGCGTTGTGGGCGCTGGGGTGCTGTCGGCGGCGGTTAGTTCGTTTGGGATTGGCGGGCGATCGCTCTCATGGGATATTTTTACGAATGATCCGCGTGTGGGGGTTTGGCGCTTAGCGATTGAGATGATCTACCAGCGACCTTTGTTGGGTTGGGGATTTTCTGGACTCAGAGAGACTTATGTTCCAAGCAGCATTCCTGACTATGACAGCATCTATCATGCTCACAATATTTGGCTTTTTCTTGCGAGTGAGTCGGGTTTGCCGGTGATGATAGGCTTTTGTGCGGTGTGTGGCACGATATTCTACCGAGCGCTGAAAGCTTATCTGACTAAAGATATGGGACTGTCTGCGGGCGATCGTGCGACTCTCTTTAGCTATCTACTAGCGTTCTTTGCCTGTCTGTTGTTTGGACTCTTTGACGTAGTGCTATACGATGCTCGGTTGAACATTTTGGCCTGGGGGTTATTAGCTGCGCTTTATGCAATGTCTAATGATCGAACATCTAATCATACAGCGTCTAGATTGCACTGACTAGAGCCGTAGTACCCTTTTAGAATTGATGCGATCGCTATACCTATCGAGGCAAAATATCATCTAAACGTAGCTGGATGTTGGGCAATAGAGGAGACGCGATCATCTCTCCCAATCTGTATCGTTGTTGAAGATACTCATCTCCGTTCAGTTGGCAAACGGTGAAAGTTGGTTGCTTCGGCTTGCCAATAAAGATATAGCCTGTACCGGATGCATTCGGTACAGGCGCGTCGCTTGACCCGTTGCAACATAGAGCTTTCAGCCTGTAAGCTGTACCTCAGTCAAGTGACAAAAGCTATAGTCCCGCCTATTCCTCGAAAGTCAGCAATCCAATATTCGGGAATGCCCAGCAGAGCGTACTCCTCCATTTTTCTAGCGTAATCGGTCTCCCAGTTTGTGCTGACCACTTCTACAGCTAGCTTGATAGAACGCCCTAAGGTGATTACAGGTTCTCGCTCCCACAGCGGCTCACTGGCTAGCAGGGTTTCATCTAACACGACTACATCTAGTCGGCGAGCAGTTGCAGCCTCCCTAGAAGCCCTGATCAGACAAGTCCGAGGGATGAACCAGGGAAATCCGGCTTCAGCGATAGCCATACCAATTTTGACAGCCAGTTTGCCATCTACCGCCTCATGAGGACCGGTTGGTTCCATCTCAACTAAGTCTCCATCAGCTAGCTCATAGCGTGGATTGTCACCATATTGAGCAATGAAATCGTCAAGAGATAAGGCTTTGCTGAGCGTATAGGTCATAATGCTAGCGCTCTTGTTGTTTGTGTTAAATGTACTAGGCTATGACCGTTGCTTCAACGGTAGCATTCTACTTTCAAACTATTAGGTAGGGGCCATTTCTCTCTATAACCTTCGACCTAAGTTTACCGAACTGGCTTTTTGCCGATGGTGGTGATGTACAAAACCGCTTCTTCTGCCGGAATGCTTAGCAGTTCGTTTACCTGGTCGTCAAAGAATCCAGCGATGCCGCTAACGCCAATGCCTCTACGAGTAGCAGCCAGGTTGAGCCTTTGGCCTAGGTGCCCGGCGTCCATATGCAAGTAGCGGTAGGCCCTATCGCCGTATGTTGCGATCGCCCGCCCTAGATCCGCCGTATGAAAAATCACTGCCCCGGCATCCTTGCCTAAGTTCTGACCTAGACACAAGAAATGCAGATCTTTCTCAAACTGGCTAAATCGAATCTGACGCAGTTCTTCGGACTGAGGCGCGTAGTAATAGCAGCCGGGTTCTAACCCATCCACATTAGAAATAGCTACGAAGGTCTCGATCAAACTCAGGTCAAAGTAATCAGGAGAAGCATCGAATTCCTGCTGCTGGTAGTGCTCTGGGTGGTAGGTAAAGTCTAGTAGCGCGAAGAGGTCGGTCTTTTGTAAAGGCGCTCTGACATAGCGCCGAGTTGAGCGCCGGGTTAGTAGGGTTTGTTCTAGATCGGCTAGGTGCTCGCCCCAGGCAATCGGCAGGCTCTTGGTAGAAGCGGTAATGCCAAATGGAAAGTTGTACTTATCAGTAGGTGCGCTCCGACCCTGCGGCACCTCTGTAGCGGCAGCATCGTCGGACGATTCGTTAGGTTCGGTAGCGTCTGATTGGACGTCTGCTTGAACGGTGTCGATAGCAGCCGCTGCGGAGGCAGGTCCAATCGGGAGAACTGGTGTACCCGAGTCTTTTTGCTGCTGTTGCCCAAAGCCAGAATTAGCAGAGATGAGTGTGTTCTGATGTAGATAGTTCAGCAGCTGACCGTCGGGGTGCGCAGCAACATCGGTATGGATGGGGCTGGGCAAAGCGCTGCGGCCAGTCGGTAAATTTTGCTCTACTTGGAAGAGATCGGCTAGGGCTAGCAGGGCGATCGCACTCTCTTCTTCACTGTCTAGATACAGCAGCTTATTGACCTGCTCATCAGCAAATCCACCAATTAGATGGGGCCGATAGTCGCAGAGCGTCGCTGCCACTTCCAAATTTCCCAGCAAATGCCCAGAATCTAGAAACACTCGGCGATAGGCCCGGTCCTGGTAGCGCCAGGCCGAACGCTGAAAAATAGCCGTCACTACGATTGCTAGCTGCGTAGTCTCTAGCGACGGATGCCAAAAGCACGCTGCCTCCAAGTCCTGCCAGGGATGATCGTCCCAAAATCGCCATAGAGAATGCGTCCGCACCTGATAGTTGTACAGCCCTGCTGGCAGCAGCGACGTCCCGCGCGATACCAGATATAGCTCGGCTGGATAGAGCCCCCCGGCTGAAGGCGCAGACCGTAGGTACATCGGCGTGCCCGAAAAGGTCATCACCTTTGCCGTTAGACCATAGCTATCGATTAACAGTCGTGAAAGTCTTTGCCACCAGCGCCAGTCCTCACCGGTAGGGCTAGGGTGATCTTTAGGCGCTTTTTCTAGGTAGGGCTTAAGATCGATGCTATGCCCGATTTTGTAGTCTTTGTAGGGGACTGGCTGCTGCGCCCAGTCTAAACTGACGCTTTTACTTTTGGCTGCGAGCGTATCGGGATCGTATTTGGTGCGTTGATGATAGTGCTGGGCGATGGAAACGTCTGCCATAGGCGGCGGCTGTATTAGCAAAAATCAGCAGGTCTGGGCATTTAGCTTTACGTAATTGTAACGGGTTTAGGGTGTTGAAACCCCTACAGGAGCCAAAGAATCTGATACCCTTACGATTCAGGTAAGATGCTATTAAAAAGACAAGCTGCATATCGGCGCAATCAGCAAAGCTATCTGCTCAGTCCATTAGAGGTCACCCATGCAGGGGAATCAAAAAGCAGGACAGTTGATAAAAGCGAGTAGCCACCGGCTAGTCGGCTGGCTGATGCTAGCGGGGATTGTCCCTTTTGCTGGCTGGGCGATCGCACCCTACCCCAGCCTAGCTCAAACCCCAGTTCAAGCTCCGATTCCGACCCAGACAAGCCCCACCCACAGACCTGACTCACGCCTGCTCCTAGCACCCTCACACTCGAACAGCAGCGCGAGGCAGAAAATACTCTCAATCGGGCCTACACTCTGCTCTCTATTACTATCGGCGCGCTAGTTATCGTGCTAGGCGGTGGCGTACTGACTCTATGGCTGCTGCGGCGCTCGGTCGTCAACGAAGTGGCTACCGTTGTACGCACTCAGCTCAACGAAATGACAGAGCTAGAGAATAAGGTGCATAACGCTACTCGTAGCCTCAATCGCGTTTTGTCAGAAGCAGATGACCTGTCGGGAGAATTGCAGGGCCGCTCTAGTAATTTTCAAAGAGAAATTGCTGAACAAAGAGACATTCTGTACGCTCTGATTGAAGAGCTAACCAACTTTAAAGCGCAAACTGCTAAAAACTGGGAGAAACAGCTAGAAGATATCAACGGCAAGTTAGAAACAACTGCAACAGAATTTGATCAGGTGGCTGTGTCTTTGCGCAATCAAGCAAAACAGCGCCTAGAAGAACTCCAGACTGAATCCGAAGTAGAAGGTCAGCGTATTCTCCAACGCTTTACTACCTCCGAAGCAGAATTCTCTCGTCATGTTGGTGTGATCAAAGAAGAAACCCAGCGCCGCAAAACCGCTTTCTTTGATGAACTTGATCGCAAAGAATCGGTTCTCTCTGACCAGATGGGCAGCTTGCAAGCGCAGACCGTCGCCGAAAAGGACCGGGTACTAGCCGAACTAAGCCAAGCTAGCAATGAATTCGGTCCCAAGCTGTCAGAGATAGAATTTGCCGCTAAAACCAAGATAGAAGCGCAGCGAGAGCTATCGATAGAACAGATTAAATCTTCTGAGAGTAGCGTTGTTGAAAGTCTAGAGGAGATTCAGGCTAGCGCCCTTGGTCACAAAGATCTGGCGCTACAAAATATTCAGCGCTCGACCGAAGAACTACAGCAGCAGTTCAACAGCATCCGCAATGAGGTAGAATCGCGCAAAGCTGACATGATGCAAAATTTTCGTCAGTCAGCAGACGGTTTCCTCGCCCAGTTCGCTACGCTAAAAGCTGACGTAGAAGGGCGAAAAGGCACGCTGCTCGGCGATATGGACCGAGTTGCCAAAGACTTTCAAAGCCAGATATCCGAGCTGCAATCCGGCGTTAGCGAAGAGCGCAAGCACACTATCATGCAGTTGCAGTCTACCGCTGATGGTTTTCGCGCTCAGCTCGCTAACATGGGTGGGGATCTAGACACTCGCAAGTCTCAGCTCTACACTGAGCTCTCTGAGTCTGCTAGATCCTTTGCTAATCAGCTCAGCGAGCTACAGGCCGACTTGGGAGAAGAGCGCAGCCAGACGCTAGAAATTGTCCAGAATTTGCAGCAGGAGTTTGCGCAAGAAGTAGAGGCGCTACAGTCGGGCATTAGTACTGAAAAAGAACAGCTAATGAGATCGCTGCTAGAAGTCGAAAACAGCTTCAACGGTGAACTCTCCGGCGTTCGCAATGCGGTCTTTGGCAGGCGCGACGTTATCATGAATAAGCTCAACAGCTTTGATGCTCGCCTAGGTGAGCAAATTGGCGAACTGGCTGAAGCCGCTGCCAACCGTCAGCAGTCGGCTCAAGAAAGGCTAGCTCAAATAGAAGAGAAATTCAGTGAGAATTTAGATGCACTGCAGAGCGGTATGAACGATCGCCAGGCTCAAGCGGTTGACGACATCTTGAAGGTGAAAGAAGAGATTCAAGGCAAGCTCAACCAGCTTAAAACAGAAGCTGAAAGTGAGAAGCAACAGATCATGAAAGAGCTTGGTAGAGTCGCGCCTGACTATATTGCTGACTCGTTTATGAGCACGTCGCAAAAGCAGCTGAGTGAGCTAAGCGTGCAGATGAGCCGACTACAAGACAATCGCCCAGAGCTATTTCTGACGGCGGGCGAGTTTGTCGAAGAAGGCAATAAACAGCTCAAAAACAAGCAATACGAAGCCGCGCTGAGTGCATATGACCGGGCCTTAGAAGTCCAGCCCTCAAATGCTAAGCTGTGGTTTAGCCGTAGCAAGGCTCTATTAGAACTAGAACAGAAAGAAGAAGCGCTAGCTGCACTTAACGAGGTTACAAAGCTCGCGCCCGAGAATAATGATGCCTGGTACCAAAAAGGACTGCTGTTAAAAGGACTGCGACAGTATCAGGCAGCGCTAGAAGCGTTTGAGCGGGTGATAGAACAAGATCCGATCGATGCGAAAGCCTGGCTGAATAAGGGCATGGTGCTCAGCCGATTGAGAAAAAGGGAAGAGGCGATCGCAGCTTTTGATCGCGCCTTAGACATCAACCCCGACTATCACGAAGCCTGGGTCAACAGAGGCGTTGCCTTCGGCATTTTGCAAGCTCACGACAAAGCCTTTGAATCCTTCGATCAGGCCGTTACCTTGCAGGCGAATGACGCGGTCGCCTGGCTAAATCGAGGATTGGCCCTAACAGAGTTAGAGCGATACGAAGAAGCCGTTGCCTCCTTTGAAAAGGCGACCCGGTTCAATCCTGGACTGGCGAAAGCCTGGGACAATCGCGGCTATGTGCTGATGCGACTGGGCCGCGATCGCGATGCGCTCAAGAGTTTTGACAAGGCGATCGCAGCTGATCCTAACTACGCCAAAGCCTACTACAACAGAGCACTTTGCTACGCCCTGCAAAGAGAAAACGACCTAGCTCTAGAGAATCTACAGCAGGCCGTTCGCCTAGAGCCTAGCTATAAGCAAGAGGCCCTTGCCGACGAAATATTTGAAGAGATCTGGAGCGACGACTGGTTTAAAGAACTGGTAGGGGCGTAGCATGCTACGCCCCTACTAGCCTGTCAATACGCAGGGTTGTGTTGTTTAAACAGATTCTAAACAACAGAGTTACACCTGCTATGGCATTTCTTCTGTCATCTCTTCCGGCATTGCTTCGGGCATCTGCTTCCGTCATATCCTCTGGCATAGCTTCAGGTTCTGAAGGTGGCAAGAGCACGGTATCGATAGCGTGAATTACTCCATTGCTAGTGAGAATATCGGCGCTAATGACATTAGCACCGTTGACCATAACACCTGTGCCATCAGAAACTAAAGACAGCTCTCCGTCTCCAATGGTAGAAACTGTTCCTGTCTCAATCTGATCAGAGGTAACAGCCCCTGCAACAACGTGATAAGCCAGAATCTCTGTAAGTGCGCCTTCATTGCCAGGTGAAAGCAACATATCCAAAGTGCCAGGATTCGCTGCTTCGAGCGCAGCAAATGCGTCGTCTGTTGGGGCAAAGACGGTGTAAGGCCCTTCAGCACTAAGTGCGCCTTCTAAACCAGCGGCCTGAACGGCGGCAACTAGGGTATCAAATGAACCACTATTAACAGCGACGTCTACAATTGTGCCGCTATCTGCCATCGGCTCTTCTGTCATTTCGCCGGGTGCTTCGGCCATATCGTCTGCTGGTTGGTCACAGGCTACTGCAACAGGCAAAATCATCAAAGCCGCAGCAACGCCAGCCAATCGATTGAAAGGCAGTGTGAATTTGGAAAAACGCATAGTTCTCCTTGTAGATGGTTGTGAAATGTAGATAGGTTGAATGTCTGTATGTACTTCAGCGCAATACCCTTTCGGAATGAGCAATGCAAGGCCGGGTTCTAAGGCACTGCTTCTAGGGCGGTTGAATAACTGTTGTGCCCATTGTAGAGGTAAAGCTCGGAATTTACCTAGAGCCTTTATTACGAAATTGTAATTTTACTTATGGATTTTTTGTATAAAGAGCCAATCTTTAGTGCAACTAGCGAAGTGCTATGTGAATAGCACTTTATAGACAAGAGTTTACTGCTTTCATCAACGGCTTAAGTAAGGTTAGGCTGCTGTAGAAAATGTCAAAATCGCAAAAAGTATACGTTTTGAGAGGGTGATAAAACTGTGTTTCAAATAATGTCCCAAAATAGCGTTCTCAAAACGTTCAAGAGGTTTTAAGACACGTCGTTAACGGCTCAAATGTCATGCCTAAGCTACGAAGTTGTGGACTTTTGCTCTTTTCGTAGCTCTGACCAGCTTGAGTTAGTTTCCTTCAAAATCATCTGGTATTTCTGATAAAGTCCATCTAGCTCTTCTTCTTTTGCATTTTGAATGCCTTGTGTAAGCAAATACTCTAGATTCGTTTACAATTCGTATAGCTCATTCAATGTTCCTTGATATCTAACTCATAAGCCTCTGTAATTGAATAAGGTATCTAAAGCACTCATTAAGGTTACTGCCGCACTGAGAGTAAAAGCAATATTTTGTACAATAAGCTTTCCATGTGAATTAAATCCATTTAATCCGAGTAAAACGATTGTGGCAGCAGCTAGAGCCGTTGATGTAAATTTGATTCTAATGGCTTGTTTTTGATTGCGCTCCTTGCGTTTTTTAAAAGATTTTATTTGCTCTGATATTTTTTCTTGAAGGAATTCAGACTTTACAATTTCTGCACTGGACTTATCAATCGTGTGAATCGTAACATCAGGGATTTCAGCGCATAGACCAATGAATTTTATAAGTTGCTTTTGGTCGAGAAATACAAAAGTCATAACTAGCTTTTCAGAATCAAGGCTAAGACTGTCCAGTCCACTTGTGTAATCCTCGGCTAAAGTCTGAATTCTTGTACTGAATTCGCCTGTACTTTTAACTGGACAACTTACTTGTACCCTTGATTTTTCATCCATTCATTTCTGCCTTGCCATCAAACCCGCAAAATACAGTCTCTCACGAGAGCATCACGCTAACTTGCTCCAAAATTCCAACGTATAAGCTTTCGGTCGCTCCCTCGCCGAGGACTTGCGGCATAACGGTAAAGTTGTGCGGCGGCAGATAACTATTTCGAGCATCAGCATTCCAATCAAGATGGGTACAGTCATTTTCTTTGGCAGTCTGAGCTAATTGAGCCATTAATGCTGCTCCTACACCTTGACTTCTCATTTCGTCGTCCACGTACAGATCATCAAGCCAAATGCTTTGCCGACCTGCAAATGATGAGGACCTGAATCCATATAATGCAAAGCCGACCTCATGTGCTGAAAACGCTGCAAACAGAACGTAAGAGAAGGGAATTATTCCGAAGAGTGTTTTGTGTATTTTTTCTTCAGATGCTTGCAGCACACCAGAAAATGTACCAATGTTTCGGTCAAATTCTAATTTCTTCTGGATGAATGAGAAAATCAGAGATACATCATCAGGAGTGGCAGATCGAACTTTCATTGATCAATTTGCGATCGCTTCAGAATTTTCTTTTATTAAGCCACCATACCGATATGGGCAGCGACGATATGCCAAGTTCCGCTCGAAGAGACAGCCCAAACTCGCGTGAAACGAAAGTCGCCATTTGCAGGGCTGCCATCATAACTACCAGACAACTGCATTCGGACTGAAACGATCGCCACCTCTTTATGGATTTGAATATGCTGCTCAGAAGGTTTCAACTCATGTATCTTAATCAAACCAGATTCATGGGCGGCTAGGTCATCTGGTTTTTCTAATAATTCTCCAAGATGACTGGTGATGATAATTTCGGGGGCTAGTAGTTCATTCAAAACGCTTACATTAGAAGCAAGCATTGCCTGCCTAAGTCGTTCTTCGGCTTTGATAATCTGAGTTTCAACTGTTTCAGTCACGGTATTTTCTTCTTGAATATCAACAAACTTGCAATCTCACCCCCCCCTACTGAGGACTCGCAGCATAACGACCAAGTTCAGCGGCGCTTCATTAACCACAAACGAAGCGAGAAAACTTCGCTCGCCGCTGCAACGACTTGTTATCTTGCTGGCGCTAACTCCCACCTTCCATACTCATGCCTGCTTTCGGATTCGTTCTTGAAGACGCGCAACGACATCTGAACTCAGGTCTGCTTCTGGCTCAGCTTGCTCGCGTGTCGCTAAGACAGAATCAATCTCAACAGACGAAGCTTGCCCTAGCTGCTTAATCAACAACTGGAACGCTTGCTGCTGCTGTTCAACCTCCGCTTCAGGAACGACCTGAAGCGTATGAGCTAAGGCTGCCTGACGAGTCAACGCATAAACAATGTACTGATTCAGTGATACTCCTTCACCTTCAGCGAGATAAGCAAGCTGTTGATGCAACGTTTCAGGTAATCGTAAAGTTAATCGACTCATGGTTTTTCTCCTAATGCTAATAAGCTCACGAATTGCACAGGTGTCATTACTCGCAGATTCAATGACTCTTTCGCACTCCGAAAATCTCGAATATTCGACGTAACCGTGATCGCACCTGCATTCATTGCACAATCAATCACTAAATCGTCACCAGCATCTGGGGAAGTCGGTCGCCAGGAGAAATAAATGTTCGTGTATTGAGCGATATCGAGAAGCCGTCCTAATACAGGTTGCAGTTTACGCCACCGTGCTTCCGAAAGCTTTCGAGACAGCACATCGTCATATTCATAGGCAAGCGCATTAGAAACGCAAACGACCATCAGCCCAGCGAACCAGGCATCAATAATCAGCCCGGAGGCTCCACCTTGCTTAGTTAGCCCCTCAAACAAAACATTTGTATCAACCACAATCCGAAGCAATGGCAAGCTAGACATGACACTACTATAGCACCATATACAATGTCGAATTATTGACCCACCGTCATAATCCAAAAAAGTAACAGATAGCTTTGAAAGAACGCCCTAGCACTCGGAACGAAGCGAGATAACGTTTCCAATCACCGGACATAGAAAGTATCACTCCTTGGCGCTGTGGCTGCTGGAGGGTGGTTTGCTGCGGGTTGATATTTCTTCCTTATCCCAGATTGTGACAGCACTTACTGGTTACGTTCTCATAGAGACGCTACTCCTATTGGTTGGGTCGCTTGTGCTGCATGGGCAGAGCTGCAGTATGCCTATGGATTCTCTAGAACTTATCCAAAGCGGTGCTCGAAGTAGAAGGCAAAAAGAAGGAATTACTCTCCAGAATATAAGATAGCTTGCGTTGCGAGAAAGAAAATGCCTGACTAGCTTTCTGGAGGAATTCATCAGTAAACTTTTCAGAATGATGCTAAGGATACGAGCAAGGCACCTCACCCAAATACTAATTAGCGTGAGATGATCCAATGCCAGATTAAACGCTGCGATGTTACCATGTGAGACACGGCACGATGCATCGCACTTACATTCGCGGTTGTTGCGAACGTCAACCAGACATGCACTGCGATCTCGTCTAGAATAGAACTGCCGCAGTCACACAGAACTGTATAGCATCGTGCCGCTCGAAAACTTCTTCAAAATCAATCATCCGCTATCGACTAATATGACCTTCGTAGATACGTGCAAAGAGTCTGGAAAACTTGGTAAAGTAACGACACTCCCAAGTTAAAACCTGGAATCATCTAAACCAGATGTCATCAGATTCTAGGACTGGAACTTAGCTTGACTCGTATTCGTTAGCTATAAAAGCCATATATATGTTCAACTTCCGCTGTATAAGCACGCTTACCTACTTAGAGTAATGGACGGCACTACCATTCATTATCTGTCCTTCAGCATAAGTCTGAGTTTAATCAGCAAGGCACTCGCTGTACTAGTGTGTTTTAAATCACCCTTGCGTGACAGCTCGCTGAGGTATCAGCAACTAGTGGCTTTGAAGACTTTTAGTTGTGTTATAACTGATTTCATAATTTACGTTCCAGTAGAAGTCAGCCTTGATGAGTTTTGACACAAGCAACGAAGGATGAGTACCTGATGCACAGAAAAGGTACAATACTAGCTGACGATCAGAAACGTATTTCTGCGCTGTTCTACCAGTCCGAGTCTGGTAAGCAGCCCGTTCGGGACTGGCCAATGAAGCTAGATGTCGCTGATAGAAAGACGATAGCAGACATCAAAACCGTTGAGTTCGGCTGGCTAATTGGAATGCTTGCCTGTCGAGCCCTTTTCCCATCGCTCGACAGGCAGGCATCGGTCAAGTGCTTTCGCCCGCCTGGAAGAACGCTGTTTGCTTTAGCGTTGCGAGACACTGTTTGGCAATTTCTTCTAGAGTTTTGTTCCAGTAAAAAACAAAGAAAGTTTCTTGCTTCTCAATGCCCGCTTTTCGACTGATACTTTCGCCTCTCAACCACCCATTAAGATTTGCGCTGCTGTTAGTTCAGTCTCCACGTTCAAAGCTGTTAGAATTTCAGACTCAATAGCGTCCTCAGTCATAAACTCTACTGCCTCATACAACCCTTCTATCAAACCAAACACTGTCACCTTCTGGGCAACCGGATCAACAATCCAATACTCCTCGATCCCTCGCGCCTCATATTGTGATTTCTTGTATCGGTAGTCTCGATCAATGTTCTTCTTCCCTGGCGATACGATCTCTACCACCAGCCTCGGCGGTGGCATCTCAAGCATCACCGTTGCCCTCGTCGCGCCTTTCAGCGCTGCTACCAACTCATCGGAAAACACCATGAAATCTGGCACTCGTACGGTAGCTCGCACTCCACTTACCGCGACCTCCGTTTTCATTCGCAAACATTCATAAGAAATCCCGGCCTGCAAGAAATAGGCGAACAAAAATGATGCAATTCGGTGATTCAGCTCACTCTCAAGGGCCATCTCGATTAGCTCTCCATTCTCAAGCTCGTAAGTCGCATCACTGTCATCATCGAAAGCAAGAAACTCTGCCAAGCTCATATAGTCAACAGCAACTGTCATTGGTTTCATCCTCTGCACGATATTGTTTTATCGAATGCTCGGAATATTCTCCGAGCGGTAGCGGTCGGTTTCGCGTAGTCTTTGGCTAAGAAAGCGACAAATTTCTAGTATCATGTGAGGTCGCTGAGTAATTAGGCTAAGGAAGCGATTTTTCTCTAGCTTTAGTAGCGTGCAGTTATCTAGTGCGATCGCCCCGTCCCAGAGTGGCGCATCGTCAAACAACGCCACCTCACCAAAATAGTCACCCTTGCCGAGCTGCCGAAGCGATCGCTTCGCCCCGTCAATCTCTTTGACTAGCTGCACCTGACCGTCGGCAATGATATACAGATGCGCCGCCATGTCTCCTTCAATGAAGATGGTCTCTCCGCTGAGCACCTGCGTCTGCTCCAAGCTTTCGTCAATCAGCATCAGCTCATCTAGCGAGAGGTTCTTGAACAGAGAAACGGTCTTTAGGATCAGCAGTCGGTTCATGGCAGTATTTGCAGGCAAGGTCGTTTCAAAAATTTGGCTCGCTACCTGTTTTACGAACGGATCTGGCTCGTTGACCAGCGCCGCAGGAACCATCGCCAAAGCAATCAGCGCCCCGGATTTGATCCAGCGGTCATTTGATTCTAAAGCTTCTAGTAGCATCCGATAGCCTTTTGTCTTTAGCCACAGCGGCGTGACCTCGCTAGCTTTCTTCTCGCTAACTTTTCCACTGTTCTCATCATCTGTGGACTCAGAATCTGCGGGCAATACCAGCGCCTCTAATAAAGGCATCAGCGGTACGACAAATCGCCGATGGTTAAGCGAGGCCAAAACCTCAATAGCATTTTCTAGCTCTGTTTGAGCATTGGTGGCTAGCAGGCGATTTACCGCGTTCACCGTACGCGCATGTCCTAGCGCAGAGAGAATATACAGCACCTTTTGAATCAGGCGGTCGTGATAGTCGGTGATGGCTACTTTTAGTGCCTGCCAGTTGGGGGCGTGGGCAGGGATTTGGGTCTGCCAGCGACGGGTTTCGACTAGCAGCGCATAGCTGGGCGCTAGATAGTCGAAGAGGACATTGCTGGCATAGCGCGATCGCACTAATCCAATCGCCGTAATAGCAGCGTTGACTACATCAGAACGTATATCAGTCAGGCTGGCCTTGGCGAGATCTACCCCCGGACGACCGTATGCGGCCAATGCCCTAGCCGCTCGCTCGCGTACCCGTGGGTCATCGTCGCCCAGGCGTTGACCAATAGCAGGCAGCCACTGGTCGCAGCAGGCAATGCGGAGCAGGTCCAATGCGGCAATTTTGACCATCGGGTCGTAGTGGCTAAGCTTGCTGTGGGCCATACTAGCGGTGGCCTCGTCACCCGGAGAAGTCAGCGGCAGCAGGGCTTCTAAGCCGGTGCGGATAATGTCTGGACTGGTTTGAGTCAGCACTACGTTAGGAATCAGAGAGGCTAGGCGTGGATTTTTGCCGTAGGCAACGACGCGGGTGATGATGCGCGCTGCGTTGGGCGTCAGTGGATTGGGCCAGGTATGAGCCAGATCTTCAGCGGCAGAATCTTCAGCGGCAGAATTGGTAAGACGGTAGGCGATCGCACCCAGTATCCGCATGTCTTCGCGCTGGTCAGCTAGCCAGGTTTGAATGTCTTCAGCTTTAGGAATGAACTGGTTGATTAGCAGCACCTCTAGGGCAAAGGCTCGCAGTGCCGGATCTTGTAGCTTGGTCTTGAAGTTTTCCGTTAGAGCCGCGGGATTAGAGCTGAATAGAGCAATTGCCTGTTCGTAAACCTGGCTGTCAGGCTGTCCTTCTAGTAGATCATCTAACTGACTATCTAATCGGATGTCTGACTGGCTATCCAACTGACCTGCGGTCACAGCAGTAGTCGCTACCAGCGGTTCTACTTCGGTCAGGAACTGACCTGGCTGATCCATTCGAGCGGCCAGTTCCAAGCCCTTGAGCTGGCTGTATCGATCGCTATCGGTCAGCAGCTCTTTGATTGCTGTAGCTGACTGCGGCGTTAGCTGAATCGGATACAGATCGAACTCATCAAGATCTAGGCTGTCCGAGCGGATCATCTCCTCTAGACCGCTGGCGTAGTAGCTGCCCATTGGTAGTCGCACCAGCAGCAGCACGACCGTCAGACCTGCGACTAGCCAAGCAATGTGTACAAGGCTCAGCCGCGTTTCGCCAATCCACAGCAGCGTCCCGGCCAGCGTCAGCCCAACCGAGTAGATCAGCCCGTCGCTGAGTGCTCGAATCCGCCCGACAAATTCCCGAGGAATTGCGTTGTAGTTGAGCTGGTGAACCGGCAAGTTGATGCCTTTATATAGCGCGTCGCCGTTGACGTGTAGACCAATCGCTGCGGGTAGACCAAAGTGAGAGAGCAGTCCGGCAAAGCTGATTAGCGTCGTCACCGGATACACCGGATTCATCCGCGCTACGCCGATATTTTTCAGCAGAGGCCGTGTCGCCCCGTAGATTACCGCTACTTGCACTAGGCTGATGATGATGCGCATGGTGCCCAAGAAGCCCGTCAGCGCCTGGTCGCTAAAACGACGGCCGTAGATGCTGAACCAAAGAAATTCAGAACTGATGTAGATAATCACTAGCAAAAAGCTGCTGCTAGCCAAAAATAGCGCCAGCGGATAGCGTTTCACCAGCTCGGGAAAGGTGCGCAGTGACTCTAGAATGCCAATTGACTGCCTGGGCGCACCTGTGTTGACCTGCCGCTGCGATCGCTCCAAATACACCAGCTGAGCGACCCCAATCAGGAAGACCACCGGCATAAACAGCAGCAGATCTCGAGTCCGAAAGTAGTGCGAAAGTAGCGCCGTCAGTCCGCCGCCTACCAGCGTCCCCACCGCCTGAGCGATACCGATATATGGGGCATAGCGCTTGTACTCTAGCGTGGTGAAATAGTCTGTCAGCAGACTGGGATACAGCACATTGTTGTGAAAGTCCCACTGAAAGAAAATGGCGATTAGCAGCGCGTAGTAAGCGTAGGGCGACTCCTGTCGTAGCAGCAGCCTGAGCCCAAGAACAACTGGAATAGATATCAGCAGCACATAGCGAAAAAGCTGCGGACGACTATAGCGATCAACAATCTGTGAGAACAGCGCATAGGCGGGCATAGAGCACAGCCCGATTAGAATGAACGCCTGGGGCAAGTGCTCGGCCCCGACATAGCTAACAAATAGCGAATTCGCGATCGCCATCCCCAGCACGCTATAGACCAGCACCGTCATAGCTAGCAGCAAGAGCTGAGACAGCCGGTCTAGCCTGAGCGCCGCCTGCGAAAATACATCGGCAAATACGTTAGCCGTCATGAGGCTACTGGCTCCCCTAGCTGGTCGCTATCGGTATTACTATCGGCGCTACTATCAGCCGCCGCATCTGTCTGTACTTGATCTGTGGTCTGGTCTGGTGCTTGTTCTGACACCTGCACAAACGGCATGATCAGCGCTGCCACTATCAAAAAGACACCGCCTAGCACCACCGCCATTAGCCGGTTGTCATGCAGCCAGTGCTCCATCACCCAGCCAAATCCCAGGGCGATCGCAATCTCGGGCAGTACGATAAAGAAGTTAAAAATGCCCTGATAAATACCTCGCTGCTGATTTGGAATAGCGTAGGTCAAAATCGCATAGGGAATAGATTGAGCACTCGCCCAGGTCAAGCCAAATCCCACCATCGGCAGCAGCAGCATCCAGGGCTGATGGACTAGCAGCAGCGAGATTAAGCTCACCCCACCGCAGGCCAGACAGATGCTGTGGACTGCCTTTCGACTGATCCGCTGGGTGAGCCGGGGCAGCAGTAGCGAAAAGGGGATACAGACCGCATTGAACATTGCAAAGCAAAGTCCGGCCCATTCGATCCCGGCGTTGTATAGATCTGAGCCATTTTGATCCGCGCCAAATATATTGCGTGCGACCGCTGGCGGAAAATATAGGAAAAAGCAGAAGATCCCCAACCAGGTAAACATCTGTACCCAGGCTAGCTGCTGCATCGTCGTTGGCATCTGCCGCAGCGCCTTTAGCGTTTCTTGCAGGCTGTTGAAGATGCCGCCCCGCTCAGCCTGTCGCTGCTCGAACCGAGCGAGATCCTGCGGTGGCGACTCGGCCGTAGTCATCGTCGTCCATACCGTCGTACCTAGAAATAGCGCTGCGCCTAGATAGAAAGAATATTCCACCGTCAGCGGAATCCGGTGGTTTGGGCTAGGTGCAGCGTCTACCCCAAACACATGGTTGAACAGCCAGGGCATACTAGAGGCGGCGATCGCACCTAGCCCAACCATCACGCTCTGCATCGCAAATCCTTGTGTCCGCTGCTTTTTTGGCAGCAAATCGCCGACAAAGGCTCGAAACGGCACCATGCTGACATTGGCACTAGTATCTAGCAGCCACAGCAGCCCTGCCGCCATCCACAGCGCCGATACGCTCGGCATTAGCACCAGCGCCACTGAAGCTGCGATCGCCCCCCCTAATAGATAAGGTCGCCTCCGCCCTAGCGCGGTCCAGGTATTGTCGCTGAGGTTGCCAATAATTGGCTGGACAATCAGCCCCGTCAGCGGTGCCGCTAGCCATAAAATTGGCAGATTATGAGCGCTCGCGCCTAGATACTCAAAAATGGAGCTCATATTCGCCATTTGCAGACCCCAGCCAAACTGAATCCCCAAAAAGCCAATATTCATGTTCCATAGCTGAAAAAGGCTGAACCGAGTATCGTCTGGCTGTGAACTGTTATCTTCTAGCTGCTCTAAATTGCTGGGTACTTCTTGAGCGGTAGACATTCAGGGCGTTCCTTTGCAGCTAACTGCTGAGCGGCTGGGCTTCGTTCGGTCTGTTCGATCTGAAATATACCGTATCTATCAAATAAGTATGGTTTAATCTCGGCGCTCCAACTATTCCCGAATAACCTGCCTTTCTTCAGAAAAATTCCTCCATATTCAATCTACAATCTCCCACATAGCAGACGTTTATAGGCGAAAGATCACCCAAGTCGAGCCGGTCTGCTTCTTTGAGTTGACTTGGGGAAAGGGACGTCAGCTCACAGCACTGATGGTCAAACAAACGCTTACGCCGTTCGCCATTTCTTGCGACGGTACTATCTGACCCCCGTTCCAGATGGCTGGCTGGTTGCTACTGTTGTTGCTGGTATTGTTCTAGTTTTTCGGCGTCAGCATTACTTGCAACAGTTCAACTCTCGCAATAGACAGTTAGCTTTGCTCTATGGCTAGTTTGGGCTATGGTTGGTTTAGTCTACAGCTAGGCGTTACCAGTCAGCTGTTGTTGCCCTGGCTGCTACCGAGATGGAGATGGTAGACAGCGTGGCTGACGCTGTTGTTTGGCAGTATGAACCAACAACAAAGACGAGTTTACGACGACACCGATTCGACATCGCCGACGCTCTTTCCACCGTTTACAATTATGTCTGATATTCGCCGAAGTCCGAACAGGCTCAAGCCGTATGCTTCTGCAAAATGGCAGCGAGTCCTGGCACGGCTGTAACCACATCCGACTTCACCGACTTTCTTAGCCGGTTGTATGTTGTCTTGATTACCCCTTCAGACCTAGCAATGCGAGCGTCGGTGGCTGCTAAGATCGCGTCAGCAGTACGGTCGGAATGCTCGCTCAGATACGCAGCCGGATTGCCTGCCTGTATGCCTTCTTCCCAAATCGGGTCGAGATTGGTCAACGTCTCTGGCATCAAGCGCATCAGCGCGCCCGGAACGTAGTCAGCGCTGATGCCGTTCACTACTTTGTAGGCAGTTTTGAGCGCCATGCCAGAGAGTCCGCCTTTGGCCGAGACCTGCTGATTGATCAGCTGTGTGCAGTCAGCCGCGATCGCAGCTCTAGTCGCCTTGTCTTGTGTCTTGTTTGTCAGTTCCATACCATCAACCGCGTATTACGTCAGCGTATTGTCTTAGCGCTATTCCAGCTATGTATTCAGTCCACTTGCATTAGTCCACTTGCATTAGTCCACAGTGCAGTCAATCCTAAAGACATCTTCAGCCGGTTTAGCGCTTGAAAGTGCCTCCCAGTTGATCTCTTCTAAAAAGACATCAGGCTCTGTCGTTTCAACAACATCCACGCCCCATTCGCCTGTCTGTAGCGAGGGTGCGGGCGATGTACTCGGTGTGTTTTTGACACCGCCCAAGGCCATGATGGTGAAGCTTTTCTGGTCGCCGCTGTCTGTGCGATAGGCGGCTAGCGTGTCAGCGCATAGCTGGCCTACTTCCGTTGGAGAATAGGCGTTAGCGCTGTAGCTCACCTCTACTACCCAGTGAGGGTTATCGATTAGGACGCAGTCTACGTCTGATTGTTCGCTGAGCCCTTTGACAAACACATCAGCAAACTGCTCTCGATTGAGGGGATGCACTTCGCTCTCTACCAGAGTGAAATTATGGGAGAGTAGCATTCTACTTTTGGCGGAGTCTGTCATAGTTAGAGCTCAATCGTCTGTAGAAGTTTATCCGCTTTTGCCTGTCTTGACTATCTACCCTTGCTACAAAGCAGATCAGAACACATTTTGAATAAGTTTTTTCAGCTTGACTTTCCGTTTGCGCCGACTACAGTTGCTGCTGCGCTGCTGGTAGTTGGCTTTGTCAGCCTGCGATTTTGCGGTCAGGGCATGCTGACGATGACGAGTCGGACCAGGCTAGGCAAGTAGTTCGAGCGGCGGCGCGGCTAGGTATCGGAAATTGAAGGCATTTTTGTAGCGTTTGGGTTTATGATCGCGCCTACTTCTGCAGCCAATCAATTGCGCTACTCGGCTAGCGAGAGACCTGGATTAGCCTTGCAGCCGTTGCAGGAATGCTGGCGGGCGATCGCGTTCGCATTCAATCCCTTTTTATCTTCATGATGGTCTTTCAGGCGATCGGTATCGTGGCAGTCGCGGATTTGGATATTGCCTGGATGCTGGTAACAGCCGTGGTCAGTTTAGGCATTAGCGGCGGCTGCTTTGGAACGCTTTCGACGGTAGTGCTGCCTCGGTTTTTTGGTCGGGCACATTTGGGTGCGATCGCCAGGATGCAGATGATGGCAGTCGTCAAGACGCCCGTTGTTACAGAAAAGCAATAGAAACTCATAAGTGAATCATCTGTATTCTTCCGACGCACACTAGATGCACACCATTGAAACGAAAGATACTAAAACGCGAAATATCTCTATATGATGAGCATCTATGCCATAAGCAATAGTCTCAGTCGCCATAAGAAATATCTTCTTTTATCTTTGTTTCGCTCTGTAAATCCATTCAAAATTCTCATACTCTTTTCTTAGAATAGCGAGTACATAACTTCACGACTAAGGAAACAAATTGTCAATGGCTAGTCGTTTTTCCCAGCCTTCGTCTGCGCTATCGCCTGTAGAAGTATCTACCAAAGCATCTGTTACAACACTTCTCGAGACAAACAGTGTCCGATCAGACAATTCTCAAATAACTAAGACAAACAGTGCGCTATCGCCAATGCAGCGGCAATACGCTGATATTCTCTCCTGTATGGCCAAGCATCATCTGCAAGCCCCTGTCCTAGGGGTAGCGTGGGATGGCAGCGTTGGCGATGGGCTCTGGGGTGGAGAGTTTCTACAGCCAACTCAAGACAGTACTCAATATGGCTTCGAACGGGTAGCTCGTTTTCTGCCTTACTATCTGCCTAATGGAGACTACCGCACTCTAGAGCCTCGGCGTTCAGCTCTAAGTTTGCTCTATAGCTGCTATGGAGAAACTGCTTTCGAGATGATGGACCTAGCGCCCCTGCGGTTTTTCACGGATTCACAGCTAGCGGATTTTCGAGAGTTACTCACTCAAGAGCGCAACGTATCGACAACTTCTAGCGTAGGCCAAATGTTCGAGGGTATCGCCTCTTTGCTGGACCTACATCACTATGTCGGTTTTGAAGGGCAAGCGATCCGAACGCTGGAGTTTGCCGCAACGCAGTCCTCTACTAAAGGCGACTATCCGTTTGTCGTGACCGATGCTCAGCCCGCTCTAATCGACTGGCGAGAGACTATCAAAGCGATTGTAGAAGACTATCGCGAAGCCGTGATGACGCCTGTGATCGCAGCAAAATTCCACAACACTCTAGTAGAGATTGTTGTAGAAATTGCGCACCGCACCAAAAATTCTAAGATAGTCCTAGCCGGTAGCTGCTTTCAGAACAAAGTGCTAATTGAGCGAGCGATTCGCCGACTCAGCGTGGAAGGGTTTACGCCCTACTGGATATAGCTTGGATACAACTCAGCTCAGCTGTACAACGACCTGATTGTCTAGTAGCGTTTCAGTCGTGAGCAAATCTTCTACGGTCATCCGCAAAAAGCGTTCGGTATCGACATTAAATAGAACTCGGATGCGATCGCTGCCCGGAAAGCCTGCCGGTGTCAGCTTCGCAATCGTTCGCCCGCGCTCAGTATCATTCAATGCCTGTACGGTCGGCGTCTCACCGCTGGCTGTGGTTTGGCGCGTCACTAGCTGATTGCCTTCAAAGTAAACTTCCGTACGCGTTGGCGCTGAGTCGCCTAGCTCTCCTAGAATCAGCTCGATACTGGGCTGCTTTTCACTCGAAGCGCCTAGGAAAAACTCAATCGGCTCAGTCGTGGGGTAGGGCTGACCTCGCTGGATAATTGGATGCCAGCTATGTGCGTTGTTGCGGCGGTTCCAGTAGCGAATGCCATAGCTGTGATGCAAAAAGTCCTGTAGTTCAATGTTTTGCAGTCGCAGCGCGCCCTGGGCAACGGCTTCAAACGGGCGATCGCCTTTAATTTTTTCTGGTCCAAAGTGGCGCGCGGCCCAAGCTTGGACTGCCGGAATCTGAGCGCTACCGCCAACAAGCAGCACCGCGTCAATATCGTCTAGCGCTAGATTTTGCCTTTGAGCCTGTTGCAGCACCTGGTCTAGGCGACTATCTAGGCGATCAAAAAAGCCCTGGTTAGTGAGAATATCTTCTAGGCGATCGCGGCTCAGCGTTAGCTCATAGCTGTCTAGCGTTTCCTCATCAAAGTAAGCTTCCTCAGCCGTCTGCTCAAACGAGAGCGCAATCTTCAGCTTTTCAACTAGCCGAAGCGTCAGCGGCGTAATCGGTAGCGCCTGCGTCTGCGCAAAATGCTCTACCAGCCACCGATCAATATCAGCGCCGCCTAGATTCTCTCCCGCTTTGGCCAGCACTCGAACCGTCTTTGGCGAAGGGCCGCTGCCTGCTTGACTAGACCGCGACTGATTTTTCCACTTCAAGAAAAAGCCGGTCGGTTTCTCTTTCTCGAAAGTGGGTTGAATTAAAGAAAGATCTAACGTGCCGCCGCCAAAGTCCACTACCAGCAGCGTCTTCTCTGCTGGGGTAATTTGATAGCCGAGCGCTGCCGCTGTTGGTTCATCGATCAGCCGCACCTGATTGATATCTAGCGACTGGCAGACGCTACCCAACCAGTTTCGATACGGCTCGAAGCTGTCTACAGGCACTGTGAAAATTAGCGAATTTAGCTCTGGATCTTGCTGCCTAATCGATTCAATCACGCGATGCAAAAACCAGTTTCCCACCGCTTCAAAAGAGAGAATATGACCGTCTAACTCAGGAATAAACCCCTGTACCGGCGTGCCGATACCGCGTTTGAAATTACGAAAGAACCGAGGATCGCTAGAGAGATCTAGGCCGCGATCGCGCACCGCCTTTCCTACAACCGTCTCTACATCTTCTATTGCCGTCGCCACTTTCTCTATATACAGCAGGCTAGGCACTAGCGGCGGATTGCCCTTTTGCTGAATCGATAGCCCCGGCAGCACAATCGTCTCAGGCGAATCTGTATCAGCATTCCAACGAGCCACTACGGTATTACTCGTACCGAAATCAACAGCGTACATCATCGAAACAACACTCTAAAAAGGCACTCTACAGCAACGTTTGGGCAAGCATTTAGACAGCGACATCAGGCAGGCAGTGCGACTAGCGACAGTCCAGTGAGCCCACCAATACAGAGCCCAGTCAAACAGGTCACAATCGTGATTGTGACGCTGTGCCAATATTGGCTACTCGTGATCAAACGAGCCGCTGCTTGCGCCGTTACGAATGTGGTCACACCTGCTAGCAGCACCGATAGAAGTATCAGCAGCCCTAGTCCTAATACCGCCGCGCTAAATCCAATATTGTCGAAGCTCTGGTCACTGCCGATATAGTTGATGCCTACCGACAGTGCCACCGCTAGCAGCAGGCCACCTAGATAAGAGAGCAGGCCCGTACGGTGATTCTCCTTCACAGGGCTAAAGGCAGGCGTCACGCCCATAGCTAGCAGCGGAATGGCGATCGCAATTACCAGCCAAACCAAGGCAGGCGGTTCTGGCACCGATAATATCAGCCCAATTCCTACATAGAGCAGGCACAGTAGTACCAACTGCGTCCACGGCGTCGGCGCTTTAACGGGATGCCTGCGCCTCACTGCTCTAGGCGGCTGAGGCGGTTTCGCAAATGGGGGACGCGGCGGTGGTGGCGGTGGGCTAGATCCGTTCATGAGAGCATCATATCAGCCCAAACTCTTTGAGCGCAGGCATAAAGTTTTGATTCTCGTGACTAGGCCTACTCAGCTTGATTAAGGCGAATCGCTGTAGCTCACTTAGCCCTGCCCACTGCTCTAAAGTCAGCGAGACCTGCTGCTGAGCGAATTTATCCTGTACGGTCTCCGGCACCGTAGCGGCGTCGGCCCACGGCGGCTGTGGTTGAACGCTTAGCGTCTTGGCGGGTGAACCGGTTTGAGTGGTAATCAGCGCCTGCAATTTTTCTCTATATGTTTTAGCTTCAGCTTCGGACTGACACGGCCAGTCTACTAGCGCCTGACGTTCTGCTTGGGTAAAACGATTCCAGTGTTCTAGCTTCAGCTTGACACCGCAGGTATCTAGGTGATGGCGCACGATCATCGGAATGCAGCGCAGAGAACCGACAAAATCTTGCTCGAATTGGAAGAAAGGTGACGCCATAGAGGTGACCTAAAGAAATATGACCTAAAGGAATAGGTTATCAGGAAGATATTTAGACAATACTTAGGTGATTACTGCCTTTGCGCTTCCCCAAAGGTTAAGAGAGTTCTATAGTATTAGTGAGTGAACGCTCCTATCAACTAGTAATTCTTGCAAACGACTGTAAAGTTTTGCTGCGACATGACTAGTTTATTCGAGTGAGATTGACTACATTATGAGCAATATTTAGCCTCTCGGGGGCAATCGAGTTTATGGAAACGCTTGAGTTTGTGATTTATCCAGATGGCCGGGTAAAGGAAGTTGTCACAGGTATCGTTGGTGCGTCGTGCGCTGAGGTGACTGCCGCAATCGAAGCTCAGCTAGGCGATGTCGTGTCTCACCAAAAGACCTCCGAACACTACGCTCAACCCGTTCAGCTGTCTAGCCCCGTTCAGGTGTCTAGCACTACTCGCTCATCCGTTGGCGGATTTGCCAAAAGCTTTGCTCAAGCTGAAGTTTCCAATTGGTAGAGTCTAGCTAGTCTCATTGTTTTTCGATTACCTTTCATTTCACCAATCTTTCATCTCATCATTTGTTTAGTCGGGTTCTAAAATGTCTCACTTTAGCCAAATTAAAACTAAGCTCCGTAACCTTTCTTCCTTGCAGCTAGCGCTGAGCGATACAGGTATTCGCTGGCAGGCTGGACCTAAGACTGTAAGAGGCTATCAAGGCGACACAGAGACCGCAGAAATCGTCATCGAGCAAGACAATGGCTATGATGTCGGCTTCAAGCAGGATTCAGAAACTGGCAACTACGAGCTAGTTGCCGATTTGCAGTATTGGAAACAGCCTCTATCGGTTCAGGGCTTTTTGAATCAGGTGACTCAGCGCTACGCATACCACACCATTTTGAATGAATCTGCGACACAGGGATTCCAGGTGGCTGAGCAAGCTGCTAACGAAGATGGCTCTATTCGCCTAGTGCTTCAGCGCTGGGGTGCTTAAGCCCTTTCGTTAATCTACCGACCCACACCAGCCCCGTACGGATAAAAGAGGACAGCAAAGTGTCTGAGAGCCAAGCAACCGATCGTTCCGGACTAGAGCCAGAATTAGGTGGGCAGCTCCGTTCTGCTGACCAGCGTACGGGGCTAGAGCCAGAGCTAGGCGGTGTCTTCAGACAAAGCGGTGTCTACGTAGATGAGATTTCCTGTATTGGCTGTACGCACTGCGCCCACGTTGCTCGTAATACATTTTATATAGAGCCTGACTACGGTAGGGCGCGGGTGATTCGCCAGGATGGTGATTCAGAAGCACTGGTTCAAGAGGCAATGGATACCTGCCCGGTGGACTGCATTCACCGAGTGGACTATACCGAGCTAAAGCAGCTAGAGCGCGATCGCCTTACCCAAGTCATTCCAGTCGTTGGCTTCCCCGTAGATAAAGCCGTCATCGCAGTGCAAAGACGCAGGCGCAACGCCAAGCTGCATTCACACCGTAAGCAGGGTTCGCGCCAATAGTGCATCACGCGCCAATAGTGCATGAATAGAACGCTACCGGGTCTCGATAACCTGCACAGTGCCATTGCCATTGAGCAGAATGCGTAGCGTTGAAGCGCCTGCGCCTGGACTAGTCGAGAAAGACGGTGGAGCGGTGGATGGGAAGATGCGATCGCGCTCTCGCTCTGCGGCTTCACTGGCTGCTATAAAATTAGCGACCGATCCATCTGCCAAGAGAGTTAGCTCGTATACTAGGGCGGCTTCGTTCCCGCCCTGCCAGCGCTGCTGAAAATAATTTTGAACCTGACTCACTATTGGCGTAGCGCTTGCAGACTGCGCTGCGGCTGATGAACTGCTAGCCTGCGGGCTGTCTGCGCTCGAAATATCTGCGCCAGAGGTGCCTACCTGTGAGCGAGCGGCTGAATTACTCGCACTCTGATTGTCGGTAGGTGCGCTGCTCTCTGCTACAGAAACGTTTGGTTCTGGTGCCGTTTCAAACTGGTCGGAGAAAAGAGAGTCTCGGCTGGAGTCGGGACTCGGTGGCAGCGGTGTGGTCGCGCTAGATCTGCTGATAGATCCGCTCCTAGGAGAGATTGGCGCGGCAGATGGATTTTGGACTGAAGGCGTTGAGAGCGTAGGGCCTGAAGCGCGAGCAGTCGAGTTGTCAGTCGAGCCGAGAATCTGATTGCGCTCTGGTCTAGTCGGTACTCTCGGTAAGGGTCGAGGCGTTTGACTAGATGCAGGTGCGACAGGCGGCAGCGTCGGCAGTGTCTCGTCTAGTTGAGCGCTGTTGGGTTGAGTGCCGTTGGCGCTGCTCGCAAAATCCTCTGCGGTTCCTGGCTGTGAACTAGTCTCTGCCCGTACGCTACTTTCCGTTTGTGGAGCGTCTTTTGATTCGGCAGTTTGATCGCTAGCGGCTGTGTTGTTCGCCGTCGTGAACTCCTGAAGCGCTGGATTTCTAGATCTGAGCGTGGTTGTCAATCCGATGGCCAGTAGCGCAGCAGCAGCAGAGCTAGCGGCCCATAGGCCGACGCGCTTCTTTTTTCTTGGTGGAGGCGGAATGGCGTTGGTCTCTTGCTCAGCTTCTTGCTCGGCTCGGCGATCGCGCACCGCTCCTAGCAAAATAATGTTTTCACCTAGATGGTCTTCCAAGCGCTGTTCTGCTGCTGGTAGCGCTAGAACACCGCGTTCATATTGAGCAATTACCGTATTGAGATCGCAGAGCTGAAGATAGCCGATGGGCTGCGACTGTCGAAATTCTGGCGGGCAGTCAGGATCGCTAGATGGCTGACTGATAGGGGATGCGCCTAGCGCCGGAACCGCTAGTGCCTGACGAGTTTTGTTTTGGATGTACTGCGCGATCGCCTGAAGGACCAAGTGGTCGCCCTCTGCCACAATCCGCTTAGTGGCTCGAATCTCTGCCGCGGTATCACCCTCTGCCAGCCACAGCCTAAAGGTAAAAGCCTCAGTAATCAGCCGTTCTGACCACTGCGATAGAGCTGATGGCTGCAAAACAATCTCAAGCGCGCAGCTGCCAGCGGTATAGCGTTGTTTAACAGGATCGGCAGTAGGCGTGGCCATCAGAGAAATTGCAGTAAAGAAATTGCAGTAGAGAAATGGACGGACTGGTAAAACAGTAGCGGTGGATTATGGTCTAGCTCGCTCAGTTACTGATATGGAAACAGAGCGGATATCTACGAGTGATATTTATCATTTTCTGCCTCATCTAGCGGTGGCTCATCTAGCGGTTTGGACGGTGGAACGATCACTCTATAGTCCGCTTCGTAGACGCCGTCTGGTCCGATTTCGTCAGCTACCTGGTTGCTATCGATATAGTCGCTGTCATAGTCGCCCGCTGTAGTCGCCTCTCTTCTATAGGGGGCATCTCCGTAAAGGCTATCTCCGTAGGTCCGCTTGCTCTCAGGCCGCACTGAGCCAGCAGAGGAATTAGGCGGCAGGTTATCGTAGCCATCGTCAAAGTTTTCCCAGCCGCGATCGAGTTCGTCTTCGTACGGCTGCGGGTGATAGGCTCTAGGTTCGGAATATCCAGAGTCAGCATAATACTGTTCAGACTGAGGGGCTGACGAGCGATTGGCTGTGTTCGAGTTGTTCCAGCCGCTGGCAATATCGTCAGCGATGCGTCCTACGTTCGTACTAGCACTCTTGCCCAGCCTAAACAGATTGCCGACTCCCTCTTCTACAACCGATGGCTTGGCTGATTCCCAGTCATTGATCTGCTCAGTTGTTCGCCTTTCGCCCCAGTCATCACCGATAGATCTATCGTCTACTGGTTTCTTCGTTGAACTAGTACGGTTACCGTCCTGTCTGCCGACAAACGGCAGATTACTTTTCAAAGAGCCAAGAAAGGAAGAATCTGCGGCTGGTAAGGGTTGGTCTGGTACCGGGTCACTTGATGTAGAAACTTGTACGGGATCTGTGGACACGTAGTCTCTAGAGACAGGATCTCTAGAGACAGGATCTCTAGAGACAGGGCTCGCGGGTATAAAGTCGCTCGCCACTCGGTCTCGAGGCGCGCTGGAGTCGGGTGTAGGGTTGCTGGGTGCAGCGTCTCTAGGCGTGGGGTCGTCTACAAAGGCCGAAGTATAGCTACTGGCAGGATTGGCGGTTGGATAGGCAGATGGTGCTGGGTTTACAGAGGGACCGCTAGACGCTGGGCCATCGCCTGGACCCTCTGGATAGGGAACGCGTCGCCCCATCGGCTTGTACTTGCTCTCTGGTGGACGCCGCAGTCCAATCAGCCCGTACAGCACTAACGTGACTAAAGCGCCAAGGGCAGCCGCGATTGCTAGCAGTACACCAAAAGGCAGCGCAGGCAGACTACCGCCTAGGAAGTTGAGTTCGATCAGGGGCGTTCTATTCTGGACTGCCAGCACAACCAAGGCAGCGACGGGCAGTAGTAGGATAATCAATCGGGGCATGGTTGAGTATCTCCAGAGTTCCAAATTCAGTCTATTAGCCTTTCTCTGTCAGCCTTTCCATCGTCGCAAGGGGACACAGTCTATCGCTAACTGATCTAGGGCCCTGGCAATTACAAAGTCGACTAGATCGTCAATAGTACGCGGATGGTGATACCAGGCCGGTGTTGCTGGCACGATCCGAACGCCAACTTCAGCAAGTGCGCTCAGGTTGCGCAGATGAATCAGACTTAAGGGCGTTTCTCTAGGAACCACTACTAGCGCGCGGCCTTCTTTAATTTGGACATCAGCGGCTCTTTCTAACAGGTCTGAACTGAGACCTGCTGCAATTTTACCGACTGTGCTCATGCTACAGGGCATTACGATCATACCGCGCGCCTGGTACGAGCCGCTGGCAATACTTGCTCCGACATTTCCCCACGCATGGCACCGTAGCTTCCCTGCTGTCGGTACCTCTGCCTGCTTGCGCCACCAGTCCTGCTGCTGGTCTGTGTTTGTCGGCATTGGGGTGCCATGCTCCTGCTGCCAAACCTGCTGAGAGGCCCGTGAGGCAACCAGTTCGATAGCGTAGTCTGCGTTGAGCAAGTGTTTGAGCGCGCGGACGGCGTAGATCATGCCGGAGGCACCGCTAACGCCCAGAATGAGGGGGCTTCGGCTTTGCTCACCCATTCTATTCTTCTTCTCCAGCGTCGCTGCCGTCGTCTTCTTCGGCTTCGCTGCCGCCACCGACGGCCACTAGATCGATCTGCTGTCGGTAGTAGTCGACACTTTTGACTTCGACCTCGACGCGATCGCCCAGACGATACTGCTGACGGTTCTTACGCCCGACTAGCTTCTGCTGACGAGAGCGATATTCGTACCAGTCGTCTTTGAGCGAGCTGACGTGAACTAGCCCTTCGACTAGCAGCTCTTCTAGTTCTACAAAAAAGCCGTAGGACTGCACGCCAGTAATCAGGCCGTGAAAAACTTCACCCGTGTGCGCCTGCATAAAGGCAGCTTTCTTAAGTCCTTCTAGGTCCGATTCCGCGTCTTGAGCGATGCGTTCACGCTCGGTGAGCTTGACGGGCATACGAGCGAGCTGCTCTTCCATCTCCTGCTGGACAGCGGAGGGCAATACGCTCCAGTTGATGTTGCCATGACAGGAACTGTGGCGCAGGTTGACGCTGTCTTTTGAGCGGCTAGAACGGCGATCGCGTCCATGCTTAAACACCGCGTGCAGCAGCCGGTGAATCAGCAAGTCGGCATAGCGGCGCACAGGCGAAGCAAAATGAGTATAAGCTTCGTCGACTGCTAGTCCGAAGTGTGGACCTGGCTGGGCACTGTAGAGAGCGGGCTTTAGCGTTGCTAGCAGTAGATAGGTCAGCACCTTCTCAGAATTAGAGGCGGCAAACTGCTCAGTAAAGTTTCGATAGTCACTCGGGCTGACCTGCTCAGCATCTTCTAGCTGAATGTCTAGCTCCATATTGTTGGCTAGCTTGACCAGTTCTTGCACGTCGGTAAGCTCTGGCGTCCGATGAACCCGGTACAGACCCGGAATCCCTAATTCTTGTATGTGCTTGGCTACTAGCTGATTTGCTAGCAGCATAAATTCTGTCACGATAATCCGAGCAGGCATATGGTCGGAGGAAACCATTGCCCCTAGCGAACCCTCATCGTCGTACTCAAATTTTGGTGAGAGATAGTCCGCTAGCTCCTCGGCTTCCGGCGGAAACTCGTGCTGAGGCAGATTTAGCTCAAATGAGCCTCGCTCGTGGCGGCGCTGCTTGACCTCTTGAGAGAGCTGAAACAGACTGTCGATCAAATCCATGACAGGCTCGAACTCTTCGATATCGTCTTGGCTGAACCCTAGCTTTTCTAGCTCTTCATCCTCTTCTCGGACCAGAACAGCCTGAGCCTGGTCATAGCTGAGCTGATGATCTACCTGAATGACGCTGGGCTGAATTTCGTACTCTATGACCTGACCATCATCGTCCATCGTGATCAGGACAGAAATTGCCAGTCTTTCTTTGCCCGGCACTAGCGCGCACAGCGCATTTGGCAGCGGCGGTGGCAGCATCGGCACCACTTCATCGCTGAGGTGAACGGCGGTGCCTCTAGCTCTAGCCGCGCGGTCAATCACATCATTTGGCTGAACATAGTGCGCCACGTCAGAAATATGAATTCCTAGCCTACGGTAGCCATCGTCTGTAATTTCTAAACTGATCGCATCATCGATTGCTTTTGCATTCGGGCCATCAATGGTCAGCGTCGCATTTTCTGTCAGGTCGACTCGGCCCTTTATATCGGTTTTGCGCACCCGGTTGGGCAGTGCCCTCGCAGCAATAAAGACTTCTTCTGAAAAGACACGCGGCAGGTCGTGCTTGCAGTAGACGATGTCGATATCCGCTGCATCTTCAGCGTCACTACCTAGAATGCGAGAGACTTTTCCCTGCGGTGGGTACTGCGCGATGGGGTAGCGAGTGATCTCGACATGAATAAGATGATCGACGGCTTCGCTTAGATCTGATTCGCTCTCGGTGATATCTAGCTCGAACAGCAGCCTGTCATCAAGGGGAACAGCGGTGAATTTCTCTGGCTTTTCACCATCTTTTGCTTCGCCTGCTTTGACTTTAGCTAGAACGGATTCATTCGCTCTTTCTAGAATTAACTTGACTTCGCCCTCTGGGCTGCGCCGTCTGCTGCCATCCTTGGTGACTTGGACTAGAACGCGATCGCCATTCCAGGCCGTATTTAGCTGACTCTCGCGCACATAGATATCATCTGCACCTTCTTCATCTTGAATCGCGAAGCAAAATCCCTTGCTAGAGCATCTCAGCTTGCCCTCTATAACATCCTCATCTTCTAGCTTGCGATACTTGCCACGAGATTTTTCTAGGACGTTGGTACGCTCTAATGCATTCAGCGCTATCTGTAGATCTCGCGAGGCTTCTTCAGTATTGCAGTTGAGCTTCTTTTCTAAATTTTTGACGGTGACTAATTTATCATCGGGTAAATTAGCTAAAAGTGAAGCAATCGAAAATTCCATGTAGCGATGAATCCTTGAGTGACCCTTTGAGATCTTGTAAGATCTTGAACGGTAGAGCTATCTGTTAATACTCTGTTAATACATAGTCCAAGACCGAAAAACCGTAGGATCACAAAACAGTATCTTCTTGATCCACAGCCCTCTTATGGTTCCGTACTAGGTCAGTGCTGTCAATACCTACCTGGGCAAAAGTTCAGCCCATACGCGCTTAGTTTCGCTCGCCCGTGACTACAAAGCTGACTCTTTTTCCGACGTTAGTCGCATGATCGGCAATGCGTTCTAAAGCGCGAATGACCAATACTAACAATACGATTGGCTCGACAGATCCTGCTACAAACGGAGTATTGACGAGCTGCTGATAAAGCCTTTCGTAGTCATCATCGACAACATCGTCTTTGTGCTTGAGCTGTACGCCTGCTTCTGGGTCGAGTTCAGAGAGCGATCGCAAGCACAGCGCCACCATCGAACGACAGCGATCTAGCATAGTGCCGATCCCCTGCATAGACTCATGAACCGGGTAGGGAAATAGCTTGATCGCTGAATTGCCAATGCTCTTGTTATAGTCGCCGATTCTTTCTAAGTCTCGGATCATTTGCATAAACGCGCTGACTAGTCGCAAGTCCTGTGTGACCGGGGCTTCTAGATTCAAAAGATTAGTACAGTCCACCTCTATCTGGCGATAGAGCATGTCAATTTCCTTATCTTGAATAGGAATCTGCTTAGCAGCCTCTAGGTCACGATTACACAGAGCTTCTTTTGCAAGTAAGCAAGAGTTTTCGACTAGCGCGCCCATTTTCAGCACATCTCTTTGTACTCGAATGATCTTTCGATCTAAGCTAGGGCGACTGATGGGGGCTGGCGTCATCGTTAAGAGTCACTTACAGGTCTAGGCATTTTGCACTGAGGTTTGAATTCTCTACCTTACAGTTTAGTCTTTCGCTATTAGGTATATCTAGAGACCGCAAGAATGGCTGTTGTGTAGAAGACACTCAAGTGTCCAATCAGTTCATAATGCCAGTGTGTAACGCTTAGTAACTAATTGGGTTGTATCTTGACCAATTTACGAAACAATTCTAATAGTGTTACCTCATCAACGTAAGAAGGATAATAATCACTATGGCATTATCGGACTCTCAGATCTATTTGGCGCTTGGCCTGGCACTCATTCCTGGCTTTCTAGCGCTACGCCTAGCCACTGAACTCTACAAGTAACCTGTTTTGATCTGTTGCTACCGCACCTGGTTTTGACCGACGTGCTTTAAAAGCTCGAAAACATAAAGCGGCAGTACCAATGCCCAGACAAAACACCTAGTCGACATGCTGATGCGACTAGGTGTTTTATTGATCATATAGGTGTTTTGGTGATCATAATAGGTGTTTTGGCGCTCGTAGCGCTCCTAGCGTCTAGCTAATTGTTTCATTTGAACTTTTTAGAAGTTCTGGCTCAAGGTACCTTGTCAGGACAAGTTGTAGGGGATCAAAGAAATTAGGCTGAAGTGCTTGCAAACTATGGAAAATTATCCATAATGTGTGCGAGTATCGTTGGAACCGTGATTTCCCGGACGATGCTACTCATGCTCTTCCTCTATAATCAGCTCGCTATTTTGGTAATCATCGCTTTATGAACGCTGCCAAGCGCCCGATTCCTACTTCCTCTCAGCTATTACAAACGCCCCCACAATCATCACAAGCTAAATCGTCGCAGGCGACTTCCCTTCGAATAGTGCAGCCTACGGAACCTCGACGCGCTTACCAGCCTAAACGAGTGCCTTTTGCTGGTGCCCGCCGGGCGATCGCGCTTGAATCGTCAGTCAAGCTCACCGTCAATCTGCTATTAGCAGTTATTGCCAGCACCACAATTGCCAAGCTTGTTCCCTACTACCAAACTCAGCAAGAACAGCTAAGCACCTTACAAGACTCTGTTTCTCAAGCAGAAAAGAAAAACGCTGAACTCCGCGACCAGTTCAGCCGCAACTTTGATCCCGCCCAGACTTCGCGCATCATGCAAGAACAAAGCGGCATGGGCTATCCCAATCAGAAAAAAGTAATCTGGACCCAACCGCTAGATTAGAGGCATCCATTAGCGGAAGGCAACTTGCCCCGCAGGAGACACAACCCTGGCGATACAATCGAAAAGCAAGCCTTTTCTCAATTGTGTAAGGAACGCCCGTGGTAAGTGCCCAAAATGACAGTTTTCAATTCGACTCGATAGAGGATGCGCTTGCAGATCTAGCCGCAGGACGCGCCATTGTAGTCGTTGATGACGAGGACCGCGAAAACGAAGGTGACGTGATCTGCGCTGCTCAGTTTGCGACGCCAGATATGATCAACTTTATGGCAGTAGAGGCCAGAGGGCTGATCTGTCTAGCGATGACTGGGGAGCGCCTAGATCAGCTAGATCTACCGCTGATGGTGACCAATAGCCCGTTTGAAGACGAGAGCGAGCAGACGGCTTTTACAGTAAGCATCGATGCTGGATCCAAATGGGGCGTTACAACCGGGATCTCTGCTGAGGACCGGGCTCGCACTATTCAAGTTGCAATCAATTCCAAATCAACCGCGCATGACCTGCGCAGACCAGGGCATATCTTTCCACTACGAGCGAGAGAAGGCGGCGTCCTCAAGCGAGTTGGCCACACCGAAGCGGGGGTAGATCTAGCGCGTCTAGCGGGTCTGTATCCTGCCGCTGTGATCTGTGAAATTTCTAATCCGGATGGCTCTATGGCTAGACGTCCGGATCTAGTCAGCTATGCGCTGCGGCACGAGCTTAAGTTTATTAGCATTGCCGATCTGATTAGCTATCGACTGCGGCACGAACGGTTCGTGCAGCGCGAGGCAGTTGCCGAGATGCCGTCTAAGTTCGGTAAATTCAAGGTCTATGCCTACCGCAATCAGCTAGACGGGTCTGAGCACATCGCCCTGGTTAAAGGCGATCCGGCTACGTTTGTCGATAAGCCAATTATGGTGCGGATGCATTCTGAATGTCTGACCGGAGATGCCCTAGGATCGCTGCGATGCGACTGCCGCATGCAGCTACAGGCCACTCTAAAGATGATCGAAAGCGCGGGCAAAGGTGTGGTTGTCTACCTGCGCCAAGAAGGGAGAGGTATCGGTCTGGTGAACAAGCTCAAGGCGTATTCGCTGCAGGATATGGGGCTAGATACGGTAGAGGCGAACGAGCGGCTAGGACTGCCTGTCGATCAGCGCAACTACGGTATGGGCGCTCAGATCCTGATGGATCTAGGCGTCAGCCAGTTTCGACTAATTACGAATAATCCCCGCAAGATTGCTGGACTAAAAGGCTATGGCCTAGAGATGGTGGACCGGGTGCCTTTATTAATCGAAGCAACAACTTACAACGCTGGCTATCTAGCAACAAAGGCTCAAAAGCTCGGCCACTTTCTACTACAGACATATCTGGTGACAGTGGCGATTCAGTGGAACACCGCCAAAGATCAGAGTCAGGATATAGCCACCGAGCGTTACGAGAGACTAGAAAAGCTGCGAAAGCTAGGCGAAAAGCACGGTTTGCTGCTGCAAGAAGAGGCTCGCTCGGTAGCGGTAGCCGTATTTGGTCAGATGCCGTTGATCGCTCATTTGGGACTAGATCAGCCGGGACTAGCAGGCGATCGCTGGTACAAAGACTGTACGCATCCCTATGTCAGCGCGATCGCCTCTCTACTAGACGAGCTCATTAGCTGGCAAGACATCAAACAGCTAGAATTTCTGATCTCTGACGGCGGCGATCCCTTCACTCAGCTAAAAGTTCGGCTAGATCGTCAGACCTTTCCACTATCAGTAGATATCAAAGGTGAGAAGAGCCTCATGCCCAGCGATATCTGTCAGAAGCTAGACACACAGCAAATCTACGTCTTCAGCTAAATCTTCAGCTAGATCCTAGTTCAGCTAAATGTTAAGGCTCAATCCGGCCTAGCTGACTTGGCAGTATCGGTTTAGTCACAGGAGAAGCTAGAACGGGCATTTCAGCCTGTCTTCTGGCCAAGATTTCTGGGCGGATAGCGTCTACCGCACGAGTGAACTGAAGATCGGCTTGGGTGCCTCGAATCGCCGGATTAGTTTCTAGCTCTCGCTGCTGCTGAACTGTTAAAGAGACATTGATATCTGGAGTGATGCCACGAGTGCTGATATCTGTGCCATCTGGGGTGTAGTAATGGGCAACGGTAACCGCGAGCCCAGAGCCGTCAGAAAGGCCGTGCAGGCTCTGCACTAAGGCTTTACCAAACGTGGGATTGCCGACGACAACCGCGCGGTCATTATCACCTAGTGCGCCAGTGACAATCTCACTAGAGCTAGCCGACTGACCATTCACCAGTACCGCCATCGGCAAATCGGTAATCGCTGTGCGGTTTGCCAGAATCTCATCGCTGTCGCCGTCTCTATCGACCGTGCGGACAATGCTGCCGCGCGGCAGCCACATCCGACTGATCTCGATGCTTGCCTGGAGCAGTCCGCCTGGATTGCCTCGCAAGTCTAGTACAAATGCCTCTGCGCCCTGCTCTGTGAGCGTATTGATCGCCGCGCTCATCTGCTCAGCCGCGTGCGCGCTAAATTCGTCTAGATGAATGTAGCCAACCGAGACGTCTCCTTCTCGTTGCAAGTCGTAGCTGACTGTCGGAACATTGACAATCTCTCTAGTCAGAATCAGGGTTTCTTCGCTGCCGTCCAAACGGCGCAGCGTCACCGAAATCTGACTGCCGTGATCGCCTCTAATCAGCTGAGAAGCTCCCTCAGTCGTCAAATTTCGGCTAGAGCGACCGTCAATAATCAAAATCTTGTCACCAGGTTCTATGCCCGCTCGCTTGGCGGGTGAGAGATCTAGGACACTCGTCACAATCAGATCTTGGCCCTGCTTTCGTAGCCGCACGCCAACCCCAGTCACCTCTCCAGAAGTCTGCTCTGTCAGAGCGCTGTACTGAGCTGGATTCAGAAACCGGGTGTAGGGATCGTTCAAGCTACCGAGAACCCGGCGCAGTTCGCTGTAGGCGGCATCTGTTGAGGTGTACTCTCCGCTTAGCAGAGTTTGGCGTACGCCTAGCCAGTCAACCCGGTTAAAATCGCCGTCAACATATTCTTGATAAACCAGCTGCCAGGCTTCATCCAAAACTGTCTTGGGGCTATTTTGAAAGCTAGAAGCGATCGCGGACTGAGTGGTGGGTGGTAAGACGCCTGTCGCCATCGCCGGGAGAAGGAAGGCGATCGCACCTAGCGAGCAATTTTTGAGTAAGCCTAGAGCACAGGCAGTATTTTTCATGTAGAGCAACGGCAGCAAAAGATTGAGACAAAAGCGCGTGATGAGACGGAATCGGGGGGACAAAATCAAAGGTAGAGCGTTAGCTTCAGCATACACAGACTAGAGGTGTGTACTGGCAGAAGCGATATCAAAAAACATATGCGGCTTCCTAAAGTTAGTGGTTAACCCCGATCCCGTAAATAGGTGATCGCCATAGGTTTATGGAAATATCACGTTTTATTTATACATCCGATCTATCGATAGGTTCTGCCGACCATATGTTTTGCACGCCATTTGTTTCGCCGATAGCGCCCAAACAGCATGATGGTAGTGAGTTTCTTAATAGCTACCCAATTGATAGGGCCAGATGGCTAACTGTTCTACCGTATTTCTATGCATAACTACATTCCATCCCGAGCGTTTCTTTCCGTATCTGCGTTGGACTCAGATCCAAGACATGCCAGACAAGGCAAATACGCTGATCATTCAGCCGATTGGTGCGATTGAACAGCATGGCCCTCACTTGCCGCTGGTAGTAGACGCGGCGATCGCCACTGCAATTATTGGCAAAGCGCTGCACCAGCTAGATGAGGCGATCCCGGCCTATGCCCTGCCGTCTCTCTATTATGGCAAATCTAACGAGCATGCTCAGTTTCCGGGAACCATTGCCCTATCGGCCCAAACGCTCATGGCGGTGCTGACAGAGATGGCGCAGAACATCTACAGGGCAGGCTTTAGAAAGCTGCTGCTGGTGAACGGTCACGGCGGTCAGCCGCAGATTCTAGAGATTGTGGCGCGCGATCTGCGCGTAGAGCACAGTGACTTCATGGTGTTTCCGCTGTTTGTATGGGGAGCACCTCATCAAGTGGCCGATCTGGTAGGCACGCGCGAATACGAAGAAGGCATTCATGCGGGAGATGTCGAAACGAGTGTCCTACTGGCGCTGCTGCCTGGACAGGTGGATATGGGGGCAGCAGTAAAGGAGTTTCCAAAGCCGTTTCCATCGGAGAGTTTGCTCAGCCTAGAAGGCAACCTGCCGATGTCCTGGACGATGAAGGATCTGAGTCGAAGTGGAGTTATTGGCGATGCGACCGTAGCGACCGCAGCGAAGGGAAAAGCGATTCTAGAATCTGTGTCGACCGGCTGGGTAAAGGTGTTAGAAGAAATCTATCGGTTTGAAGGACTAAGCCCGGCGGATCCTACACCGGGAAGTGAAGGACTATAAAGGTCACTAGCTTGGAGAATTATTTCATTTGAAGTTGATTCATTTGAAGTTGATTGAGTAGTCTGCTCAATGAAGTTAAATAGCTGAAGTAAGAATGGAATACTTGAAAGTTTTAAGAGAGACGATATGAAAACGCTGGCGATAGATATTGGTGGAAGTGGGATCAAAGCCTTGCTGCTAGATCAGCAGGGGGAGCCGATAGGGGAGCGCGATCGCATCAAAACGCCCATGCCCGCTACGCCCGAAGCTGTCATGGCCGTACTAGAAGAACTGGCCAAAAATCAAAGCGATTTTGACCGAGTCTCTGTTGGGTTTCCAGGAATTGTTCGTAAAGGTGTGATCTACACAGCAGTGAACCTGCATCCAGACTGGCAAGAATACGATCTGGCCACTCAGCTCGAAAAGGTAGTCGGTAAACCTGTGCGGGTCGCAAACGACGCCGACTTGCAGGGAATGGGTGCTATCTCCGGTCAAGGTGTAGAGATGGTGATTACGCTGGGCACTGGTTTTGGCACGGCGCTATTTACTGAAGGGCACCTAGTGCCCAACATAGAGATAGCCCACCATCGCTTCCGCAAGAGCGAGACCTACGAAGAACAGCTAGGACGAGTTGCTCTCAAAAGAATCGGATCTAAAACCTGGAACTCCCGGCTGCTAAAAGCAATCGACTCACTATCGCGCGTGCTGAACTACGACCAGCTCTATCTGGGCGGCGGTGAGGTAAAACATATCGAGGTAGAGCTACCTGAAAACGTGACCATCGTTTCAAATACGCTAGGACTGCTAGGCGGGATCAAACTGTGGCAGTAGTTATCGGCAGCAGTTATCGGCAGCTGTCATCAGCAGCAATCATCGCCTGAAGAATAGTCCGCTCTCTGTGCAGATTCCGTCTAGTGGAACGTCCCAAGTGTCTCTAGGTAGCTGAGGAATGCGGGCGTATTCAAAGACAATGCCGATGCTAGGTTTGTCTGCCCAGATCGGATGGCTAAGCATGCGGTCGTAGAATCCACCGCCGTACCCTAGTCGATAGCCGCTAACGTCGCAGGCTATACAGGGCACCAGAATCAAGTCGACTTTGCGAGGTTCAACTAGCGGCGAGTCTGGGTCAGGTTCGGTGATGCCGTAGGTGCCTGAGCGTAGTGCCCAAGGGCTAGTCGGATACCAGCGGTGCCATTCGAGCCGCTTGCCTTCACAGCGCGGCAGTCCCCAGCTTCGCTGCTGCTGCAAAAGTAGGCCCAAGTCGGGTTCGCCATTGGAAGCACAGTAGGCCAAAGTTAGCCTCGACTGGCCGAAGACGGCCCAGTTTTGGATGTGCTGACAGATCCTAGCGGACTTCTCGGCTCTGATCCGCTCGGGCATAGCCTGCCTTGCTCTTAATAAGGATCGCCGCTGCGATTCTTTGTCATTCATGTCTTTGATAGAGCATGTTCTTTTGATAAAGCCAAATAGAGCTCAGAAATTTTGGCGATCACCTGCTGCGCGCTGAGATCGTCGGTGACAATTTCAATCGCGTCTTCGGCTTTGCGCAGAGGGGAAACTGCACGGGTACTGTCTTTGCGATCGCGCTCAGCAATGGCCTCGGTCAATTCAGCGATCTTTGGCAGTGGTTGATCGGTCTTTGAGCGCGCCGTTTCTAGGTCTTGATAGCGCCTTTGAGCGCGCTCTGCAACGGAGGCCGTCAGGTAAATTTTGAGCTCGGCATTGGGAAAAACCTTAGTCCCAATATCGCGGCCATCAGCGACAACGCCGCCTTTTTGGCCGTACTGCTGCTGTAATCGCACTAGGTGAGCGCGGACGGCTGACTGAGCGGCAATGGTAGAAACTAATTCTGTGACGGTGGCGCTGCGAATTGCCTGGGTAACGTCTTCACCGTTGACCTGAACTTTGGGCGGCTGAGGCCGATCGTCTTGAATATTGGCAATTAGCTGAATCTCGCAGTGGGGCAGTAGCTGAGCGATCGCATCTTCGTCTTGGGGCTCCACATTTTGCGCTAGGGCATACCAGGTGAGGGCGCGGTACATAGCGCCTGTATCTAGGTACAGCAGTCCCAAATTGTGTGCTAGTTGACGAGCGACGGTAGACTTACCTGCGCCTGCGGGTCCGTCAATGGCGATGATGGGCGTGCGGTCGCTCAAGATAATGTTGTCGATTAACCGGGTGCTCTTCCTCTTTAATGGATCTTCTAGCGGGTCTGGTGACGAGTCTTTGGGTGAGCTTTTGGAAGATTCTATGGTTGCTGCGATCGCCATCATGCCTACGGTATCGATTACTTGCAAAGGTTTTAGTGTATCAGGATGAACCAAAGCTAAGTAATCTAACGTAGCAGCGGGCTCCGTTAAAACGACAGCCTTCGCCGATTCAATCAGCATATCGGCGTTTCTTTCACCTTGGGAAAAAGCCGTGCGAGCTGCCTGCAAGCTGCGATACAGTACGGTCGCCTGCTGCCGCTTAGCGCCGACTAGATAGCGATTGCGGGAGCTAAAAGCCAGCCCATCGGATTCTCTAACAGTTGGGCAAACCACAATCTCGCCCGGTAGGTTGAGGTCCGCGCTCAGTTGCTTAATGATGGCGACTTGCTGAGCATCTTTCTGTCCGAAGTAGGCACGGGTGGGGCGGATAATATTAAGCAGCTTGGTGACGACTGTGGCCACGCCCTGAAAGTGGGTAGGACGCGATCGCCCTTCCAAATGACCCGACAAATATGCTGGCGGCACTACCTGAGTGACCTTCGATAGGTCTAGATCTTCTGTGCCGTACAGCTCGCTAGTCGTAGGCATAAAGATCGCGTCGACCCCTGCTGCTTTGCACAGATCTAGATCTGCCTGATCAGACTTTGGATAGCGGGCTAGATCTTCACTGGGTGCAAACTGAAGCGGATTGACGAAGATGCTGACGATGACGATGCGATCGGTTTGGCGCGATCGCTCAATCAAACTACGGTGCCCTACATGCAGCGCCCCCATCGTCGGGACTAAGCCCATGCCCATCTGAGTCGCCAGCTTGAGCGATAGTCCGGCGGTGCCGCTCTAGATAGGTATGCAGCTCAGAAAGCGTGTTGAGTATCTGCACTTAGCCCCCTCTAGTCAAATCAACCCACATTAATCTAACGCAGATCGATCTGGCGCAGATTCTGAGGGCGGATTGGTGCAATTCACTAAACACAAGCCAAACGCAAAAAGAGGCTTCCTCACGATAGAAGAAGCCTCTTAAGAATCGATGTGCCCAGTCTAGTGCGCTGATCTAAATGCTAACTGGCGCTCAAACCAAATCAGCCACTACCCTTAGTACCCCAACACATCTACCTGTACAGTCCCAACACCAGAACTAACCAGACCAATTTCCGCTGCTGCGCCTTTGGACAAATCAATAATCCGATTACCCGAATACGGACCTCGGTCGTTGATCCTAACGACTACCTGACGACCTGTATAGAGGTTGGTAACCATAACTCTGGTACCAAACGGCAGCGTGCGGTGCGCGGCGGTCAGCGCATACTGGTTAAAAGTCTCACCGTTGGCAGTGCGTCTGCCATTAAAGCCGGGGCCGTACCAAGACGCGCTGCCTACTGTGCTAGAGAGAACGGCGACCTGCTGGACCGGCGGTGTCTCAACCACGGGCTCGGGCATGCCTTCAATCTCGGCAACGGGATCAGCCCCACCGATTAGACGACGCAGTCGATTGGTCACCTGCAAAGCGTCTGTAGCAGCATCTTCTGTCGTATCGGCCAAGACAGTGCGACTGTCTAGAGCAATCAGGTCTTCGTCTGATAGGGTCACCACAAAGCCTTCAGACTCCTCATGCCAGCGCACCGAGATATCAGCAGCCTCAACGTTTTCAGGATTGAGCTGAGCACCTAATTCTGTGGCTCGCAAAACAGGGTTATTCTCTAGAACCACTTCTGGCGGAAGGTCTGTAGCCACCTCGCTAACTTCAACAGCAGCGATTTCTGTGCCATTCGCTAAGCTGTCTACATCCGTACCGAGAAAAGTGAGTACTGGAATATCTTTGATATACAGCGTGGCGGCCTGACGACCATCAACGTCGTGAGGGTAGACCAGTACGTCTTCACTCAACGTCGAATCGGATACAAAGCCAGAAGTTTCTAGAAACTCTGAAGGGTTGGCTGCCGATGTAACGGGAAGCTGGGTGGGCTTGTCGCTAGATGGGGACTCAAGCGTATGGGACTCAGTTGTAAGGGACTCGTTTGCGCGGTTAGCAGGCTGAGCACCTGCCGTAGTAGCGCTGATCCCCGACAGCAGAACGGCTGCTGCCAGACTAGTAGCAAACTGTTGCTTTGACTTTTTGTTGAGCAGACCTTTAGAAAGCAAAAACATAATTGACTACGTTGCGACAGCGCTAGCACTAGACAAGAATTTATCTAGGTGACGATTAGGCTGCCACGTGAGAGCAGTACTTAACCTCTGAGTGAATTAAATCAACAGTGGCTAATTTACACGAACCGATCTGGGTAAAACTCGGGGTTTTTGCGAGGGCCATCCATCAAAACAACTTTATGAGTCCTTCATAAAAGTCTGAAGTGACGAAATGTAAAGGCTTTTGATCCCCTCTGCCCACTAGGCGGATATTTGGTGATGCTTATGTATTGGATACTACGTAATCTAGATAACTAATCAATAGAACCCGATTTTCAATGTGCATAGTGGAATAGTTTTCTGAGGACTATGCAGTTAGTTGCATATAAAACTACACATTTCGTGAGGATTTACTCATCGCCTCCTCGTGTTTGGCTGTCCTTTTTCTGAAGACTCACTGGCTTGTTTGTTCAGATGGCGTTGTGAGAATCTGACAAGCACTGTTGGACGCTACATATAGATATTGGCTCAACATCTTCGTATTTGTAACGCTGTATTAAGCGATTGGGAGAAAGTGGTAGATGGACTACAAACAGGCAGGGGTAGATGTGGAAGCGGGTCGGGCTTTTGTTGATCGAATCAAAAGCATGGTGGAAGGCACCTACCGACCTGAAGTGCTCAGTATGTTGGGTGGGTTTGGTGGCTGCTTTGAGCTGCCTAGCGGCTATCAAAAGCCTGTACTGGTATCAGGTACAGACGGGGTTGGCACAAAGCTCAAGCTAGCTCAGGCATTAGACCGACACGATACGGTGGGTATAGATCTGGTGGCAATGTGCGTCAACGATGTCCTGACTATTGGCGCAGAACCGCTGTTTTTCCTAGATTATCTGGCAACTGGAAAGCTAGCGCCTGAGCAGCTAGCGCAGGTAGTGGCGGGTGTGGCGAGCGGCTGTAAAACGTCTGGCTGCGCTCTGCTGGGGGGTGAGACGGCGGAGATGCCAGGTTTTTATGCGGCGGGCGAATACGATATGGCGGGCTTTTGCGTCGGTATCGTTGAGAAGGATCGGATGCTGGATGGCAGTGCGGTGGCGGTGGGCGATCGCCTGATCGGACTCGCTAGCAGCGGCGTTCACAGCAACGGCTTTAGCCTAGTGCGAAAAATCATGGCAGAAGGCGATCGCGATGCGAGAGAAGCCGGACGCCCAAGAGGATATGACTGGGCAGAAAAGCCAAAAGAATTACAGGGGCAGTCGTTAGGAGAAGCGCTGCTGACGCCGACGCAGCTCTATGTAAAGCCAATTTTGACCGCGCTGACCTCTGAGCTGGCGATTCACGGTATGGCACATATTACCGGGGGCGGATTGCCCGAGAACCTGCCGCGCTGTATAGGAAAAGGCCAGTCTATTCAGCTCGATCTAGATAGCTGGCCAGTACTGCCTATCTTTAGCTGGCTACAAACGGCAGGTAAGGTTAGTCTGCGCGATATGTTTAATACCTTTAACATGGGAGTTGGCTTTGTAGTAATTGTGCCACCCGATCAGGCTGCGGCTGCATGTCAGCAGTTTGAGCGTGAGGGCATCGCTGCTTATGACATTGGCGAGGTAGTTGCTGGCGATGGAGAGCTGCTAGGAATACCAAGCGCCAAAGCTGTCTAAGACTGTAAATGTCTTGCCTGTGACTGATTAGCTTTGTAAATTGCAGCTATTAATCACGTCTATATATATAAAGAGGAGTTTTACGCGTTTTGAGTGCAACTAAAAGCAATAGTCAACCGATTGTAATTGCTGCGATCGCAACTGTAGTGGCCCTAATTCTGGCCAGCAGCTTTGTGATCATCAACCCCGGCCAAGCAGGCGTGCTAAGCATACTAGGGAAGGCGCAAGACGGCGCGCTGCTAGAGGGCATCCATATCAAGCCGCCATTCGTGTCCTATGTCGATATCTACGACATCACCGTTCAAAAGTTCGAGGTACCCGCAGAGAGTTCTACTAAGGACTTGCAAGATCTAAGAGCAAGGTTTGCAATCAACTTTCGCTTGCAGCCCACAGAAGTGGTAGACATTCGCCGTGAGCAGGGGTCGCTAGCAAATATTGTCAACAAGATTATCGCTCCGCAGACTCAAGAATCGTTCAAAGTAGCGGCTGCTCGTCGTACGGTCGAGCAAGCAATTACTCAGAGACAGCTGCTAAAAGATGACTTTGACACTGCGCTAGCCAAGCGTCTAGAAAAGTACGGCATCGACGTACTAGATACTAGCGTGGTCGATTTGACCTTTTCGCCTGAATTCTCAAAGGCGGTAGAAGAAAAACAAATTGCCGAACAGCGAGCGCAGCGGGCAGTATACGTCGCCCAAGAAGCAGAACAAGAGGCTCAGGCTGAAGTCAACCGAGCCAAAGGCCGAGCCGAAGCGCAAAGGCTAATTGCCGAAACGCTAAAAGCGCAAGGCGGTAGTCTAGTGCTGCAAAAAGAAGCAATCGAAGCGTGGCGGGCTGGCGGTGCGCAGATGCCTCGGGTCTTGGTAACCAACGGCAGTGACGGTGCCAGCGTACCGTTTATCTTCAATCTAGAGAAAGGCGACCAGTAGCATAGCAATCCGCTGATGCATTAGCGGATTGCTATGCACTTAGCGCTTTGTAGAATCAGGGTTACCGTTTCTAATAGTGGTTTAAGCTAAGTGCGGATTGCTATAGATAGACGACTCACTCGATTTATGAGGAGTTGGGAAGTTAGAGGGAGAGGGTGAACGCTTGCACATGCTTCAACCCCCTCTTTCTTTTGACCATAGAGAGGAAATCTCAGATCTAATCCTAGATTTCCTGCGGCGATCTACTTCGCCTCAGTATTCTTATTCGTTTCAGCGTTCTTACTTGCTTCAGCGTTCCTACTCGCTTCAACGTTCTTAGTAACGTCCTTTGCCATGTCCATATAGTCATCTGGGTCGCTATCGCCAGGGCTGTCGATATTGTCCACCCGTTTTTCCTTAGTGGCATGATCGCCTGCGTCTGTATCCTTGCGGCCTACTGCGCTGGGATTGCTAGTCTGATTGCCGGAACCGGTTTTGTTTTGTTCCGCAATCTCATATTCCTTATCAAAGTCTGTACTCGCGATATCAGGCTTTTCCTGTTCGCCGGTTTCCTCGTTCCCTTTCTCTTTATTCTCGTTACTGATTGCTTCCTTTAGCTGCTGCGCTTCTTGAGGAATGTTGTTGGGGTCTGCCATTTTTTTACCTATATTTCGGCACTCATAGCTTACGAACTAATGAAAACCGGCTCTATGTACCGGACGAGAGAAATATTTGCGTCTCCAGATAGAGCCCTGCGAGGGTGCGGAATAGGGCGCTAGAATGAAGAGAGGAATCTTAAGAAATATAACGATTGCATGGTTAGCAGCGCCTCAGAGAAAGTAGTCGTAATCGGAGCCGGAGTTGGTGGACTGACAGCCGCAGCGCTACTGGCCCACCGAGGATATCAGGTAAAAGTCTTCGACCAGGCAATTGTTCCGGGCGGATGCGCTTCTACGTTCAAGCGGCGAGGCTTTACTTTTGATGTAGGAGCGACTCAGGTTGCAGGGCTAGAACCGGGTGGCATTCACCATCAGATTTTTGAAGAATTAGAAATTGAGCTACCGCCTGCGAGCGAGTGCGACCCGGCCTGTGCGGTATTTCTACCAGGAGAGACTGAGCCGATTAGCGTGTGGCGAGATCCGCAGCAGTGGAAGCTGGAACGAGAGAGGCAGTTTCCAGGCAGTGCGCCTTTTTGGGCCTTTATGCAGGCGATGTTTAAGTTTAGCTGGCGCTTTCAGCAGCGAGAGCCAGTATTGCCGCCTCGCAGCGCGTGGGATGTTTGGCAGTTGGCCAAAGCGTTGCGCCCTGATACGCTGCTAACGGTGCCCTACACCTTCTCTACGGTGGGCGACATCCTAAGGGGCTATGACCTGTACGAAAATCGCCGACTGCGTACTTTTTTAGACATGCAGCTAAAGCTGTATTCACAGACTACAGCGGATAAAACAGCGGCGCTGTATGCAGCAACCGCGCTGGGCGTTTCACAAGCGCCGCACGGGCTGTTTCACCTGAAGGGAAGTATGCAGGTGCTAAGCGATCGCCTACTCGCCTCTCTAGAAAGAGACGGCGGTGAACTTCATATGAGACACACTGCTGAAGCGATAGAAACGAAAAACTGGCAAGCCGACTAAGGTCAAAATAACCAATAAAAAAGGCGATTCCTGGCTCGAGCCAGCGGACCATGTAGTAGCAAACGTCACCGTGCAAAATTTAGTCAAGCTGGCAAATGACAAGAAGATGAGCGGTTACGAAAAGCGAGTAAAACAATTGCCGCCTTCGTCTGGTGCATTTGTAATTTATCTGGGTGTAGAACAATCTGCTATTCCCGATGGCTGTCCGCCTCATCTGCAATTTTTGTACGATTACGATGGCCCTATTGCCGAAAACAATTCTCTGTTTGTTTCGGTCAGTAGACCTGGTGATGGCCGCGCACCCGCAGGAAAAGCAACAATCATTGCCTCTTCTTTTACCGATGTGCAGCAGTGGTATGACTGCGATGAAGATGAATACAAATCGCTGAAAGAGAGCTATACGCAGACAGCAATCTCTAGGCTAAAAGACTACTTCAACCTACAGCCAGAATATCTGGTGCATGTAGAAGCTGCAACGCCTAGAAGCTTTGAAACCTATACGGGCAGAGCGCAGGGCATTGTCGGCGGCATTGGGCAGCGAGTGCCGACTTTTGGGCCGTTTGGCTTTGCCACTCGTACCCCGATTCAGAATCTGTGGCTGGTGGGCGATAGTACGCATCCAGGGGAAGGAACGGCTGGGGTGAGCTATTCGGCCATGACAGCGGTTAGACAGATTGAAGTAGGGTAAGGATCAGCGCTTTCTTTGGAATCCATATGTCTGATGATCTGTTTACGGTGCTTTTTCCTGAAGGCGATCGCATTCCTATGATTGCGAATTTGCCCCACAGCGGACTGCAAGTGCCAGAGGCGATCGCGCAAACTTTCACACCGCATCAGCTTCAGTCATTGCCCAATTCGGACTGGCACCTACAGCCGCTCTACGACTTTCTGCCAAGCCTAGGAATCACCGTTATGCAGGCCAACTATAGCCGCTATGTGGTGGATCTCAACCGAGCGGTAAGGCCGCCATTGTTTGGATCTTTTTGGTCGGCGGTGGTGCCAGAGCAGACTGCGTTTAAGCAGGATATCTATACTACGAAGCCCTCTGATATGGATGTGCGATCGCGTATCGAGCAATATTACGACCCGTATCATCGTCGGCTAAGCCAGCTTTTGGAGGATGCGATCGCCCAGCACGGCAAAGTCTATCTGCTAGATCTTCACAGCTTCATTGGATTAATCACCGATGAAGTCTGCCTAGGTAATGCCAAAGGCAAAACGTGTACGCAGGACACGCTAGATACTGTCAACAACAGTTTTCTAAGCCAAGGCTATCAGGTTGTCAAAAACAAAGTATTCACAGGCGGCCACATTACCCGTCACTATGGTCAGCAGCCCGACGTAGAAGCGCTACAGATTGAAATTCGCTATCCGGTCTACCTACCAGAAGATCAGTTAGAGATAGAGGCTGTTCCTGACTGGCGAAGTCCTAAATTCGACCAGGCAAAAAGTAAGCTAAAAGAAGTTTTCGGCGATATCTCGAATCAGCTAATAAAACAAAGTTACGAGACCAAGAAGTCTCTTGCATAGTAAAGCATCGACGTGTTCCTACGGGCGATCACCTGTCAAAATTTCCATAATGATCTGCATTGTCTGAGAGAGATGGCTGCGACCGTTGGGTAGCCGTGCTACCGGATCAATTGGTCCATTTGCCCCGTTATGACTGACAGGGCCTAGCGAAATAAACTGGATTTTGCCTTCTGATCTAGCTAGGTTCCAACTAGACCAAGCGATGATCGGCCAGCGTTTTGGAAACATGAGCGCACCTATCTTGGCTAACAGATCGCGATCGCCACGAAGATGATAGAGATAATCTATTTCTGCAACTCCGTTATCACCACTGACAACCCCTGCTACTGAGATCATATCGATGGGTACATTCAGCGCATATTTCAGATAGGTGACTGCGCCTAGTGCAACTTGAGCGCCGCCACTATATCCTAACAGCGTGATCGGCGTACCTGGCTGATAGCCCTTTTGTCGCAGACTATTTAAAATTACCTGCGCCGTTCCCCGGTTGAAAACAGGGCCATAGCGATTGTCTGTAGAGACAGCAACCTGAAATGTATTACGCAAGTTAATTAAGATGTCCAGTGGACTGTTGGGATTGCGCGCTTCGATGCGGTTCACCCAGCGCCAGAAAGAGGCAAAAGGTCTTTGGCTAGTCAGAGGCCGGTTCAGAGCAGAGTAGGCCATGATGTCTTGAATAAAGACCATTCTTTCAGGCAGCGCCGCCTCTAGGGTGTCTAGAAAGTTTTGAACACGCTTGGGGTAGTCAGCGCAGCTTTGGGAGATGCCGTCGAGGTAGATGATGTAGCGCTGGGGGGAGGAGGATGGTGGGACAGGGCTTCGGCTCCGCTCAGCCGCCGGAGAGGGTGCAGTCAGGGTTGGTGGGAAAAGAGTGTGAGTTTCGATGCCATCGCCGTACCAGCCTGCCCACCAGCCCAAAGATTCAAAAGGGGAAAGCAGACCCGCTAGGACTAGCGCAATCAAACCGACGCGAATGAGATCAAAGACGAAGCCAAATAGCTTGCTGTTAAAGGCTAGATACCACTGCACCCACTGATCGTTGACGGGGGAAAGTAAAATGATCGTGCCGATGGCTAGAAAGATAGCGGCACAGAGCTTGATGAAATGGCGACGCATAAACGAACGAAACAACAGTGAGACTGACTATAGTATTCTTTCTATCTCACAAAATATGTATCCAGTACAGGCGGTAGGGAAATTTACTTTCTGGGCTGAAAAGGAACGTTGCGAGAGGAAGTTTGCACCTGGTCAGATGGATCGGACTGCGCTACTTGCGACCTGAGGCCCGCGTAGAGCTCTTCGGCAAGGCGGTTGCGATTCCTAATGAGATCCTCACCTGCAACCCAGTTAGTTACCCACTGACCGAGAGAAGCAATCGGCTGGCCAACGGTTTTTTGAATGAGCTGGATGACGATCCAGCCGAGCGCAACGCTGCCGAAGGCTTCCCATAGCTCTAAGGTACTGATAGCGTCTATGCCGACGACGACGGCTAGCAGAGTCCAGGTAGAAAGTAGGATAAAGACGGCACTACCGAAGTAGGGCATAACGACGAAAACGCCTAGCATCAGCGGCGCGTAGCTAAATCCGATGGTCCGAATGACTGCGCTTAGCGGTAGATAGCTATTGAAAACAGTGGTTAAGATTATCCAGGTACTCAGTGCCCAGAAGCCAAAGCCGATGACAAAAAGGATGGCGGAAATGATTAGACTTAACACGAAGCGCAGCGGGCGAACCTGGTTGACGAAGAGGACGACGATCTGGCTAAGGGACTGAGCGATGCCAGCAATAAAGACGATAGTGAGCGCAGCAGGCAAGCTGTTTGGCTGGTTTTGTAGGGTTTGAAAGGTGAGCGGGCGAAGAGCGATCGCCCCCTTTAGCAAACCCCAAAGCTGGCTAAAGGCGTCTACTTTTGGCAGATAGGCTAGCAGCTGAGTGAAGTGCTGGTGGATATATCCAAACTGATCGTTCAAAATCACTGCGCTAACTGAATAAATACAGCTGTTGAGATGCTAAGCATACAGATCATAATTAGTTGGGGGGGTTGGTTGGCAAATCTATGTGATTTAAGAGGGTAGCGCTGTAGCTTCTGGTCACTTGCCTGAGGTCCAGCTTTGAGCCGACGGTCATAAGCAACCCGGTGGAAGCTATAGAATGGTTGCTTTGCACTCGAAAATTGTATCAGTGATGTCTGCATCTTCTTTTTTTGCTAACCGCACTGTCGTCATTGCGACGATGCACCATAAAGAGCAGGCGATCGCGCCTCTGATAGAATCAGCCCTTCGTGTCAAAACGCAGGTTCCAGACGATTTTGATACCGATCGCCTAGGCACTTTTACTAGAGACATTCAGCGACCCGCCGATCAGCTAGCTACCGCCAGACTAAAGGCAGAAGCGGCGCTAGCGCTGACGGGTGAAAGTATTGCGATCGCTAGCGAAGGCAGCTTTGGTCCTCATCCTCAGGTTCCTTTTGCGGCCTGCGATCGCGAGCTGGTATTGCTATTGGATACTCGGCACCAGCTTGAAATTGTCGGCGAAGCCCTTTCGACTCAAACCAATTTTCAAGGTCAGACAATTCGCAGCGTTCAAGCGGCGCTGGACTTTGCTAAAGCGGTCGGGTTTCCTGAGCATGGTCTGGTTGTGGTGAGCAGCGCAATCATTAAGGGTATCACCACAGAAGCCAGCCTGATAGAGGCCGTTACTCTAGCTTTAGAGCAATCCCCTGACCGACAAGCCCACATCGAAACCGACATGCGCGCGCTGTACAATCCAACCCGAATGCAGGTGATTGGTGAAGCAACTGCGGCGCTAGTGCAAAATATCAAACAGCTCTGCCCCGAGTGTGGCTTTCCAGGATTTACGACTGCTCAGCGCTACCCTGGTCTTCCCTGTGGTCTCTGTCAGGCGGCTACGCTACTGACTCTCTCGGTTGTCTGTAGATGCAAACACTGCCGCTTTCAGCAGACTCGCCAATTTCCAGATGGCAACCAGTTCGCCGATCCGACTTACTGCCCCTGCTGTAATCCATAGCACCAGGTAACGAACCATGTACTCACAGCATTTCTAGTGGGATCGGACGGGTGGGTTTGGGAAAGGCTGCCTCTAGAGCGGCTAGGTCTTCGGCGTTTAAAGCGATATCTAAAGCGGCGTAGTTCTGTTCGATATGTTCAATTTTGCTGGCTTTAGGAATGACAATAATGTTGTCTTGATGCAGTAGCCAGGCGATCGCGATCTGCGCTGTGCTCACTTCTTTCTGTTTAGCCATTTTCGTTAGCGCCGAGTTGTTCAGCAGTCTACCTTGCTCAATGGGTGAGTAGGCCATTACTGGAATGCTGCGCTGTTTGCACCACGGCAGCAGGTCTAGCTCTACACCTCGCCTGCTGAGGTTGTAGAGAACTTGATTGGTGGCGATCGCACTACCGCCTTCTAGCCCAGCTGCCTCTTTCATCTCGTCAATATCGAAGTTGCTGACGCCGTAGTCAAGGATCTTGCCAGCTTGCTTTAGCGCTTGAAAGGCTGCTAAGGTCTCGGCAAAAGGAACAGAACTGCGCCAGTGCAACAAATATAGATCGAGATAGTCTGTGTTCAGGCGCTTTAGGGTGCGATCACACGCTGCTACTACGCCTTGCCGCGAAGCGTTGTGCGGATACACCTTGCTAACTAGAAAGACGTTGGAGCGATTAGAGGCCACTGCCTCGCCTACAAGCTTCTCTGCTCCGCCTTCGCCATACATTTCTGCTGTGTCGATCAGTGATATGCCCAGTTCCATACCACGATGGAGCGCCGCAAGCTCGTCTTGTTTTCGTCTGCTATCCTCGCCCATTCGCCAGGTTCCCATCCCAAAAACAGGCAGCTCCTGGCCGCTAGAAAGTTTAACTGTGCGTCCCATCGCCCCACTCCTGTGCCAAATTCATAAGTTAGCGTAAGTTCGCGGCAGGTGACCCATAACCTCAATATAGCTTTGGTCACTTGACTGAGGTACGGTGCGCAGGCTGAAGGCCTTATATTGCAACGGGTCAAGTGACGCGCCTGTACCGAATGCATCCGGTACAGGCTATAGCTTTTGTCGCTTATACTTCGTTTTTAGTCTCGAATGTGTAGCAATCCGCTGATGCATTAGCGGATTGCTATGCACTTAGCGCTTTATAGAATCAGGGTTACCGCTTCTGTTAGTGGTTTAAGCTAAGGGCGGATTGCTATATGATGCCGTCTGCCGCGAGCCATCGGCTAATCGCTACGGACAGTATGCCTTTGGATATACAGCTTAATAAAAGTAAACACTGCTACAATGTCGCCTATGCCTGAATGATTTCAGGCCATACGATTGACATTACAACCTGTATCTTGGCGTTTGAGCGCAACTTCTCCTCTAGAGGATTACCCTCTCATCTGCGAGCTTTTGGATTTTGGACCAGGGCCTTGAGAGGGTTTGCTTATGTCTGATTAATCTTCGGCCCAAAAAAGGACGTATCGGTATGTTGGCTATTGTGAGCAAGCGGTTTTTTGGATGGGGTTATCAGAAGCTATCGAATCTGAGGGATCGTCATCGGGGTGAGTGGCACTGGATGGAGTCTAAGCCAGTGCCGATTGCGAGCTTAAATCGCAGCCTGTGGCGCAGTGCGGAGTCTTCTTCTAACTACTATCTGTTGTTGTTTTTGTCAGGGGCGATCGCAACCTTTGGCTTGCTCTCTGGCAGTAGCGCTACCGTCATCGGCGCGATGATTGTTGCGCCTTTAATGGGACCGATTACTGGTATTGCCTTTGCGCTAATTATGGCAAACCGTCGATTGCTCAGGCGAGCCAGCCTGTCTTTGGCACTTGGCTCACTGCTGACAGTGATAACAGCTGCGCTGATTGCGAAGGTTGCGGGAATTGAGACGCTAACTGGTGAGATTCTGGCTCGGACCCAGCCAACGCTGTTAGATCTAGGGGTGGCGCTAGCGGCGGGTGCGGCAGGTGCATTAGCCAAATCTCGTCGAGGGATTTCGGATGCGCTGCCTGGAGTGGCGATCGCAGTCGCTCTAGTCCCGCCGCTCAGCGTAGTAGGCGTGGGTATTGCCTTTGGCTCAATGACTGTGTTCGCTGGCTCGCTGCTGCTGTTTTTGACCAACCTAGTAGGGATCATTTTTAGCGGTGGACTGGTCTTTCTCGCACTACGCTACGGTTCGATGCAGCGGGCAAAAAGGGGCATGGTCATCGCGATCGCTACCTTGGTAGGCTTAGGCATTCCGCTCAGCTTCTCTTTTCAAGACCTGGTAATCAAAAATCAAGCTCGTATCAGTGTGAACACTCTGATTCGTAACAGTAGTACTTTTGCTGGCAAGGATATCCAGTCGCTAAATATTGTCAGAAAAGACGATACCTTGGTTGTCTACCTAGACGTGGAGGCTTTACCAGATTCGATATCCGCTAAGCAGGTAGATCAAGTTCGTGATGACCTTGAAAAAGAAATAGAGCGACCCGTCACATTAAACGTCAGCGTCATTCCGATTGAACAGTTTATAAGTGACGCTCCCTCACCAGAATCACAGTCTTCTCTGCAATACAAGACGGCCAAGAAGCAAAGGTAGATAGCGGTGAACCAAGACTACGAGACTATAGCGTTGGTCACTTGACTGAGGTACCGTTTGCAGGCTGAAAGCCTTATACTACAACGGGTCAAGTGACGCGCCTGTACCGAATGCATCCGGTACAGGCTATATGTTCTAACTGCGGTTAATCAGCTGCGAGCGTAGAGGCAATTGAAATACGCCTTAGCCAGCTTGACAGCGTTGTGCAGCAAGATCTTATAGCTAGAAAGATAGACCTATAAACAGACAAGAACTGCCTTCTGTAGTACTGACTTGATATGTTTGCGGTTCAACCGTGCTAGAGACTACCAGCATCTTCTCACTATAAGCTGTGCCATTGATGTTGCAGCTACCTGATAAGACCAGTAGATAGTTCCCTACATATTGGTAACTCTCTAGCGAAGTGCTTTTGATGAATAGTGCATTCATTCCACCTTCTCGATCTAGGGGAATGTCGCGACGCTGTACGCTGTCTTGTACTTCTGTAAACGGATAAATCTCTTCTAAGTTCGGATCGGCTGTGTTGATTTGAACAGGCGTGTAGTCTTCGATATTATCTGTATTGGCAAAATCAGGCGGCGCTGCGTAGGCTAGGATGAAAAACCCGCTGCTATCTAAGATCTGGTGGCCGCTACCGGGGGGGTTGAAGTAAAGAGAGCCAGTAGGATAGGTTCCTTTGGCATCTGTTTGAGTTCCTTCGATGGTATAGACTGACTCGGTCATAGCATGATAGTGCAGTCCTACCTGACCATCGGGAACGGTGTACCACAGGATGCTGATGTGCTCAGTATCTGCCTCTCCAGCAAGAATGAGCTTTTCTAAGTTTGGTCTGAACGTAAAAAAGTCGTAGTTTGTTGGATTTGTTGTCAGGTCAGTTAGATCAATCACCGTTGAGTCAGTGACATCTGAGACAGTGACCTCCAATGCTTCTGCTTGAATCGCGATCGCAGATTCGAAATTATTCGTCACGCTAGCCTCACTTGAACGAACGCAAAAGCCTGAAACAACCAATACTAGGGCTAATGCGGCGGAAAATCTACTTGGTTTCATGTCCACTGATTGCCTTTATCGGTTTTCAATAGTGTCTGACAAACTTTCTCTGTTGTTGATGTCCAGCCAATGATGCCACCTTGGGCGCGCAGCATCTGAATAGTGGCTGCTTTGAACGCTGGGAAATAGCTAGCGGTACAGTCTTCAACCAGCAAACATTCATAGCCGCGATCGTTGGCTTCGCGCATAGTAGATTGCACACACACTTCGGTCGTGACGCCAGTAATTAGCAGATGAGTAATCTCGTATTTCTGTAGGATAGATGACATAGGCGTGCTGTAAAAAGCGCCTTTGCCGGGCTTATAAATCACCACCTCATCTGGGTGCGGGGCAAGCTCAGGAATAATGGCATTGCCCGGTTCACCTTTGACTAAAATGCGTCCCATCGCGCTGCGATCGCCAATTCTCAGATCGGTATTCCCCCGATTTAATTTAGAAGCTGGGCAGTCAGAGAGATCAGGTTCGTGACACTCTTGAGTGTGAATTACCAACAGATTAAGATCGCGGCAGATGTGAAGGAGCGTTTTGAGCGCTGGGACAATAGCCTGAAGCTGAGTCACATCATTGCCTAAGGCATCGCCAAAGCCCTCTGGCTCTAAAAAGTCACGCTGCATATCAATAATCACCAGCGCTAGATGCTCGATTGAATCAGGCAGTGGGTAATCGTAGGGCAGCGCTGAAATAGTGTTCATGGGGTTATTTGGGGAATGTTCTTTTCGAATTGCCAATTAGTGAACCAATTGTCAATTCTGTTAGCTTGCTATAGCATGGCCAATGGCCGCGTAGCCTGCAACTGTGTAAGCGGACTGAGCATCGCCCAAAGATCTGCTTTGAAGCAGCCCGGTGCAATAGAATTGGTGCAATAGAATCGGTGCAATAGAGAACTTAATGTAGTGAACAATGACTTGGAGTAGGCAGAGCACAAGCTCGATGTTCAACTTTTTGTATAGGCTGAATATATACTTTGAGCGATACCATTGATGGCTGAACTCAAAGGCAGCTCTACCATTATGGCGACAGTCTCCACATCAACATCTCAACAATGGCACGCGCTCGATATTGATGAGGCGGTAGCGTCACTAAATACCAACACTAAAGACGGACTGTCGGTAACAGAGGCGGCAGATCGGCTAAGAGAACATGGCACCAATGAGCTAGTAGAAGCTAGAGGACGCAGCCGCTTTCAGATTCTGCTCGATCAGTTTGCCGACATTATGCTGCTGATGCTGATTGGAGTGGCGATTGTAGCAGCGGTGCTAGACGTACGCGCAGGCAACTTTCCAAAGGATGCGATCGCCATCGGTACCATTGTCCTATTAAACGCAGTCCTGGGCTATCTCCAAGAAAGTAGAGCAGAAGATGCCTTAGCCGCGCTCAAAGGACTCTCCTCTCCCAACGTCACCGTGATTCGAGCGGGGCAGACCAAAGAGATCTCGGCTAAGCAGCTCGTCCCAGGCGATCTGGTTCTAGTAGAAGCCGGTAATCAGATTGCAGCAGATGGTCGATTGCTAGAGTCGGCTTCATTGCAGGCAAGAGAATCGGCCCTGACTGGCGAAGCAACAGCCGTAGAAAAGCGGGCAAACTCTACCCTCGCCGCCGATACGAGTCTGGCGGAACGAAAGAATTTGGTTTTTCAAGGAACGGAGATTGTTCACGGTCGCGGCAAGATGCTGGTGACTGGGACTGGCATGAAGACTGAGCTAGGCAAAATTGCCACGATGATTCAGTCTGTATCAGTGCTGAAAACCCCTTTGCAGCAGCGGCTAGACCAGCTCGGTAGAACGCTGGTGATTGGTTCGCTTTCTTTGGTAGCCCTAGTTGTGATTGGCGGCTCGCTGGCGATTGGGTGGTCGGCCTTTGAGGAGTTGCTGACAGTGTCGCTGAGTATGGCGGTAGCTGTAGTCCCAGAAGGATTACCGGCTGTTATCACAGTGACGCTGGCGCTGGGAACGCAGCGGATGGTGAAGCGGCAGGCGCTGATTCGTCGTCTGCCAGCGGTGGAGACGTTGGGTTCGGTAACCACGATCTGCTCGGATAAAACTGGGACGCTGACACAAAACAAGATGGTAGTGCAGCAGGTCCATGTGTCTGGACTGCCGTTTGAGCAGGACTTTGAGGTGAGCGGCGAGGGCTATGCTCCGGAGGGCGAGTTTCAGCTAGGTGGTAAAGCAGTTGCACCACTAGAAAAACCAGTGCTCGCTCTATTGCTGCTAGATTGCGCGCTTTGCAATGATGCGGCGCTACAAACCGAAACTGACGATAAAGGCAATAGTCAATGGGCGATTGTCGGCGATCCAACAGAAGGCGCGCTAGTGACTTTGGCAGCAAAAGCGGGATTAGAGAAGAAAACCCTAGAGTATGAGTTTGAGCGTCGTGTGGAATTTCCGTTTTCTTCTGAGCGGAAGCGGATGAGTGTGGTGGTGTCTGTCCCCGATAGCAATCGGCTGGGAATTGATGCGCCCTATGTGGTATTTGCCAAAGGATCGGCAGAACTGCTGCTAGAGTGCTGCAGTCGAGTCGGGAAAGCAGGGCGATCGCTGACGAATGCAGACAGACAAGAGATCTTAAAAAAGGTAGAGTTCTTTGCTGCCAAAGGTGGCCGGGTGTTGGGCTTTGCCTATCAGCCTTTAGAGGAACAGAATTTCAGCGACGTTGATTTTACAGAAGCTGAAGCTGAAAAGGATCTGATTTGGCTAGGTTCAGTTTCGATGATTGATGCCCCTCGCCCAGAGGTGCGAGAAGCCGTCAAACGCTGTCAACATGCGGGAATTCGCCCGGTGATGATCACTGGCGATCACCCATTAACGGCCAAGGCATTGGCGATCGATCTTGGATTGGTAACTCAAGGAAAATCTGAGGTCTTCACAGGCGCGCAAGTAGAAGAAATGAGCCAAGCGCAGCTAGAATCTGTTGTCTCTTCGACCAGTGTGTATGCTCGCGTTTCGCCAGAGCACAAGCTGCGCATTGTGCAGGCATTGCAGACTCAAAAGCAGGTCGTGGCGATGACTGGCGATGGGGTAAATGATGCACCCGCGCTAAAGCAGGCTGATATCGGCATCGCAATGGGCATTACGGGTACCGATGTGAGCAAGGAGGCCAGCGATATGGTCTTGCTAGACGACAACTTTGCTTCGATTGTGGCCGCAACAGAAGAAGGCAGAGTCGTCTACGGCAATATTCGCAAGTTTGTGAAGTATATTTTGGGCTCGAATATTGGAGAAGTGATTACCATTGCGCTTTCTCCTTTGCTGCTGCCTATTGTGGCTGTGCCTTTGACGCCGCTACAGATACTGTGGATGAACCTAGTCACAGATGGCTTTCCAGCGCTGGCATTAGCACTAGAGCCAGCGGAACCAAACATTATGGACAGACCGCCGCACGACCCAGAAGAGAGTATTTTTGCTAGAGGGTTGGGGCTGTACATGGTGCGGGTGGGGATTGTGTTTGCGATACTGGCGATATCGTTGATGCTGTGGGCCTATGGCTATACGCACAGTGGGTTTGACAGCGGCGCGCGTCAGGCAGTGGGGAACCCGGACCGATGGAAGACGATGGTATTTACGATGCTGTGTCTGTCCCAGATGGGTCATGCGATCGCAGTTCGATCCAGCAACCGACTGGCCATAGAAATGTCTCAGTTCTCGAATCCCTATGTGCTGATAGCAGTTGTAGGAACAACAATATTGCAGCTATTGCTGATCTATGTAGCACCGCTGCGAAACTTCTTTGGCACCCACTATCTGTCCCCAACAGAACTACTGGTCTGCGTCGGCTTCAGCTCGCTATTGTTCGTCTGGCTAGAGCTAGAAAAACTGTTCATTCGCAGCCGCCGAAAAGAACAAACCTCCCAAAATCACGCCGTATAGAGCTTACTAAGGCCTAGTTCTGCTAGACCTTTACGGTAGGCGATGGAGCTTTGGTCTGCTTCGATATGCGTTTCTGCTCGTAGGTCCAGCGGCAAATCTTCAGGGTATTGAGCTTCAACTATCTCTTTGTCTTCATTAAAAATTTGGTAGTTAAATTCGTAGACTGGCTCAAGCGGCTGGTCTTTATCAAAGTTGCGAACGATTGGGCAAAAGACGCGGGTTTTACGAGCGGAGACAGGTGAGGCGGCATTCAGAATGCACAGGCGGCCATCTTTTGGGAAATGCACCCGAAGCAGTGCGGTGAACGGCAAGAAGACCTCGAAGGCGCGGAGCCATTCAAAATCTGCGGGGGCTCTGTGCTGAAGCCCTTTGGGGAAGTTGCTGACGGTGCTAATGTAGTCAGCCTTGTGCCCGTAGGCGGTAGAAGTGACGCTGTAGGTCGGGACGACAGGATTGGTGCGATCGCCAAAAGACTCTGCATGTACCCAGGCAAAATGTGCTACGTCTAAGAAACCTTCCATCTGCCGCCCAGCGGCTGCGTTCACATCAACAGAATCCGGCAAGATCTGCTGATAGTTACCGTCGTTCCACTCAGGGAAAAGCGGTATCGGCATCTCTTCATCACCCGTTAGAGTTGTCCAAATCAGTCCGTAAGCTTCCTTGACCGGATAGGTTTTCAGACACAGCTTAGCCGGAATGCGAGCATCTGGGTTAGCCGGTATTCTGGTGCACTGGCCGCTGACGCTGTAGTGAAAGCCGTGGTATTTGCAGATAATCTGTTCGTTTTCAACCTGGCCCATGCTGAGCGGAACGCCGCGATGCAGGCAAATGTCATTGGCGACGCAAAGCTTTGCATCGGGTGCGGATGAGGTGCGCCAAATCACTAGTCGCTGATCGAGCAGCGTAGCGCTGACGGGGCCGGCTTGGACATCTTTGCTAAAGGCGATTGGGTACCAGAAGGGGGCGATCGCATCCCAGTCCGTCTTAGCAAAAGTGCAGTTCTTTGGATAGCGCTTCTCTGTCCGCTTACCCGTATAGTTCTCTTTCGATGTCAAAGAAGCAGCTACTGTCATTTTCTAGAAAAAGGAACGTCGCACTAATATTAATACTGATTTTTAAAAGAAGACTCTTAACTGTTCTGCCACTTGCGTAACAAACTAGTAGGCTGTAGCGATACGATAGGTCAGTGAGCTGTCATGCAGTATCCACGAATCATCGACGCAAGCGCTATTGACGACCACACTTTAGTCGTTCGATTTTCAAATCAGGTAGTCAAGCAATACAGTATCCAACAGCTTGCTGAAAATCCAATGTTTGCGCTGTTGCAGCAACCTGCTTTCGCCTTTGCTTGTAAAAAGCTTTGCAAAATAGAAGGCGATGGCCTGGCGGCTACGCCATTATTTGGAACGAAGAGATCGACGTTAGTGAGTACGAGCTATGGAAAAATGGCACAGCCATAACAGACGACATTAAAGAAGAGCACCAGTCGTCAGAAATTCCGACTTGTTGATAGGACACGGGGTATCGAAATAGCTAGTTTGCTAGCAGCTCTTTAACCGCCCGTTTAATAAACAGCTCATCTTCTGGGTTCTGATACGGATTGCCTGCCCGGTGGCCCCAGATCGAAGGAATGGGCCGATAGTCACTTTTTGCAATTAGCCCCGCCTCTGCTTCACAGTCTTCTGGCGTAAAGTACAGATCTGTTGTAGCAGGCATAACTAGTGTCTTTGCGGTAATAGCGGCGATCGCACTCTCATAGTCCCCTTCATAAACGGGGTTATCTCCTATATCGCAGCGCAGCCAAGTCTCGATCATCGCTAGCAAGTCATGCGGGTCGCGCCTGCGATAGCCCGCTTCCCAACTGCGCAGCAGGTAATCTTCTAGAGAATCATAGCCCCATTCGAGATAGGGCTTGGCCCGGTAGTAAGCCTGCGAAGCCGCCCAGCTTGCGTAGATCTGAGTAAACGTGTGAAAACCTTTATCGGGAGTGCCCGTGAACCGCTCACCGTTCCAGGCCGGATCGCCCTGTAGCGCGGCTCGTAAGCTGTACAGAAAAATGCGATTATGATCGGCTGTCCTGGCCGTTCCACAAATCACCGCAATCCGCTGCACCTGGTCAGGATAGAGCGCTCCCCAGTGATAGCCCTGCTGCGCTCCCATCGACCAGCCATACACCAGAGCGAGCTGCTCAATGCCTAGACTGTTCAACAGTTCGCGCTGCGATCGCACATTGTCATAATGCGTAAAATAAAACCCCGGCTGCTTGGCCAGTTCGCAGTTGCTAGGCGAGGTAGATAGGCCATTACCAAACATATTTGGCATGAGCACAAACCAATCTGTTGGATCTAATATGCCACCAGGACGTACCAGCCAGTCTACATCTGTATGCTGAGCGCCGTAGGAAGTGGGGTAGAGGACCGCATTGCTACGATCGGTATTGAGCTTTCCGTAGGTTTGATAGACGACTGTTACCTCTGGCAGCGTAATGCCGCACTGTAGGCGAAAGTCTTGAAGCGTGAAGCTAGCAGGTGTCGTCATCAAATCCTAGGCGCGAAACGCTGAAACAATTTCTCGGTTCACCCGCACATAGCCAGAATCAACGTGAGCGAACTTATCTTTTAGCTGATGGTGAGCGGCAGGTAGAGCGTGAAAAGGAATTGAAGGGTATAGATGGTGTTCGGCGTGGTACGGCATATTCCACATCAGCAGGCGCATTGGCCAGAAGGTCAGGGTTGTGCGAGTGTTGCTAAGTGCATCGTCGCCGTAGCTACAGCCAGTATGCTCGGCTAGTAGCGCAAAGCGCAGCAGCGGCTGACCGACCGCTAGCGGTAGCAGCCAGTAGGTAGCTATAAACCAGGGGTGACCTAATGCGGCTGAAATCAGGGCGATCGCACCATACGCTCCTAGCTGTAACCGTGTAGAACGAATCACCGATGCATGAGCGCTTTCTGGTAAGTAGAAGCACTCATCAAGCTGACCTGACGCTACTTTCACATGGCCAATGATTTTTCCTTTCCACCAGGGCAATCCACTTAGCACCCACAGGTACTGCCGCCAATTTTGAGGCTCTAGGTCGCTGAGTTCGGGATCTTTGCCTTCGATTCTGGTGTAGCGGTGATGCCACTTGTGGTAGCGCCGATAGAACGTACTGTTGTAAAAAGAGAGCAGTCCGGCTATCCAGGCAACCGCGTTGTTTAGCCGAGTGCTGGCAAAAGCAGTCCTGTGCACGCACTCATGTACGGCGCAGAACATAAATGCCAGACTAGCGCCGTAAACTATCAGCGCCGGTAGAGTAATAATCAATGCATCTGATACCGCCCACTCGTACGCACTAATACATAGGATAGAAAGGTGAGCGGCAAGCCTGACAATCCCTTTGAGGTTGGATTGCTGGTTTAAAGGCACTAGCTGCTGAGCTGTTAGCAGCTGATGCGGTTTCTGCATAGGTGAAGCCGACTTTTCAATTGATTCCTTTAAAGTGTGAGTAAGCATGAGTGCAGTCTACTAGCTAAGGGTGGAAAAAGAAGCAGCAGAACAGTGCCTATTAGGCAACTTGTTATGACAAGTAAAATTAACACATTAGAACTAGCATAGCAAGGCTTTGACTACACCTAAGCGTGTGACTTCCTATCGTAGTTTTCCCAGAGTTCCTTTCTATCCATGACCCTTCCTCTTCACATCAGCATTTCTGAAAAGCTGCGGCATCAGATCGATAGCGGCGATTACTTACCTGGCGAAAAGCTGCCGAGTGAGCATCAGCTAATGGACACTTTTAGTGTGAGCCGAATCACCGTTAGACAGGCGGTGGCTAATTTGGTGAATCAGGGATTGGCGCGATCGCAGCAGGGCAAAGGCGTTTTTGTGACCCCACAGGTCAAAACTGCCTACTCGCTGTCTAGTCCCCTAGTGTTCTTAGAGCAAGATATTGCTGAGAAGGGCATACAGCTCACATTCGACAACCTTACCTTTAGAAAGGTCCGTCCGTCCGAAGAGATACAAAGCGCCCTGTGTCTAGATTCAAAGTCAACTGTCTATCTACAAAAAAAGCTGCTACGTATGGATAGCGTGGTAGGCGCTCTCGACATTTCCTATATTTTGACAGATCTTGGGCAGCAGTTTGGCAAACAGCTCAAACGGGAAATGACCTTTCCTACCCTAGAGAAAAACGGTATTCCCATTGAAAAGATCGATGCCACAATTGAATGTACTCATGCTGACTATGAGACTAGCGACTATCTAGAAGTGCCTCTAGGCAATCCTTTGATCGTTTATCAATACACTGCTTATACCCAACACCGAGTGCCTGTTGTGCAGGGTAGAACAATTTCTAGCGCCGACCGTTTTTGTTATTCCTTAAGCCTCAAAAGATGAAGTGTCGAAAGGCAGATATTGAATGCTCAGGTGTTGAAAATCCAGTTTAGGAAAAAAGCGTTTCTACAAAAGAAAGTTTTACTCTCCAGCTAGCCAATACAGGATTTCTGCTTTTAACAGTTTGATATCTCTATAGAATTCTTGCTTTACAAACTGGCCAATCGCATCAAAAGCGCTAAATGAGCTGCTAGCTTCCCACTGAACATCTTGGGCAATAGGTGTGGTGTGAGTTCCCTTCAAAATTCTGACAGTGGTTGTGTCTGGGAACCGCTTGACTAAAACATCGCTCAGCGGGCGGGTTTGATCGATAGTATCGCTGCGGAACTTTAGCAGTAGGTTGTAGGGCGTGTTGTAGTGGGCGCTAATTAGGCTTAGCGTTTGTTCGGGGCTAGGTACAAACTCCATACGAGTGTCTAGCTGAAGGTCGGGAACAAGCTGAGTAAACTGTTCTAGCAGTGGAATGGATTTGCGCGCTGGGTAATTATTAAAGGAGATAAAGATATTACCTGCTCTTTGGGCACTCGATGCGTTGATTAGATCGCTACTAATCAGCAAATGTACTTTGCAGCCCATGCTGTGGCCTAGTCCATAGATGGGCAGACCTTCCAGCTCGGGGCGCTGCTTGTAGAGAAAAATCAGGCCCTGGTTGAAAGTGGTGAGGGTTTCAGATGCGATCGCCCTGTGGTCAAACGTATTTACAAACGGTGTTGCGATCACCGCATACCCTTCAACGTACAGCGCCTCTAGCAGCCACCGATACGTCAAATGGGGAGCCGCCGCCACAAAAGCCCCCCCCAGAAAGTGAACAATTGCCTTAGGCCGCTCAGGCACCAAAAACCAGTTGCCAGAAACCTCTTGCCAATACATAGAACCCAAACGCCCTAACCCTATTTGATAGCTTTATTTTAGTGACTGAGCGTCTCACTCACAGGTCATCAGTAGATCGCAAATCAAGCCTTGCCTCTATTGATATAGCTGTGGTATATTCAATAGCCACTGTGAAAGTGAAGCCTATTAGGCTAACCCTAAGGACGTATAGCTCAGTTGGTTAGAGCGCATCGTTGACATCGATGAGGTCCGCCGTTCGAGTCGGCGTACGTCCATTTTTATTGGACAGTAACAATAGTCTGTTCTAATGGCACTACTCTGTCATCAGGGTAGACTATTCTTGTTGAACTATTGGTGACAGATTAAATGTCGCTTAGCAGCTCTATAGCGTTGGTCACTTGGCCGAGGTACAGTTCACAGGCTATAAGCTATCAGTAACAACAGGCCAAGCGACTAGCGGTGATCAAGCTAGTATCTATAAACTGAACTTGTGTTCTCGATAAGGTAATCTTCCTCTTTCAAGCAAAACATCACACAGCCGGGGTGAATCCTGCCTGGTAGGCCATATTTCCTTGTATATAGACTGACTCAATAGCGCGATCGTCTCCCATCATAATTAGGGAGAAAGCGCGATCGCCTAGTTCATTCAAAGACTCAGGCACCTCGCTACTGTTGCGAAAGGCCATTAGCGGCGTCGCTCGCAGATTAAGGACAATAAAGTCAGCATCCTTGCCAATATCGAAGTTACCGAGGGTGTCTTCTAAACACAGCGCTTTTGCCCCGCCTAAGGTGGCTAGAAATAGAGCCTTGAACGGGGAGAGCTTCTGCTGACGGAGCTGGGCGACTTTGTATGCCTCGTTGGCCGTCTGTAGAATCGAGAAGCTCGTACCGGCCCCAACATCTGTTCCAAGACCGACTTTCACCGGATAGTCTGTTGATTTTGCCTGCTCAATTTTGAACAAGCCGCTACCTAGGAACAAGTTTGAAGTAGGGCAAAAGGCGATCGCACTCTTCGCCTCAGACAGTCGCTGAAATTCACTATCGGTCAAATGAATCCCGTGCGCAAAGACTGAGCGCTCTTTCACTAATCCTGCTTGATCATAGGCATCTAGGTAGCCACTGCAGTTGGGAAACAGCTCTTTTACCCACTCTACCTCTTTCAAATTCTCAGAGATGTGGGTGTGCATGTATACGTCCGGAAATTCTTCTAGCAATTTGCCTGCTTTTTGAAGCTGCTCGTCAGTAGAGGTAATCGCAAATCGTGGGGTAACCGCATAGCGCAAGCGTCCTTTCTTATGCCATTTCTGGATCAAAGCCTTGGTTTCTTGGTAAGACGATTCTGCGGTATCGCACACAGCGTCTGGCGCGTTGCGATCCATCATTACCTTTCCGGCAATCATACAGAGATTACGATTATCGGCGGCTTCAAAGAAGGCATCTACAGACTGAGGAAATACAGCCGCAAATACCAGTGCGGTTGTCGTGCCGTTACTCAACAGCTGATCTAGGAAAATATCTGCAACTTTTCTGGCGTAGTCTTTATCTTGAAACTTGGCCTCAGTAGGGAAAACATATTGATCTAGCCACTCTAGAAGCTGTTCTCCATAGGCCGCGATCATCTCGGTTTGAGGATAGTGGATATGAGTATCAATGAACCCCGGCATAATCAACCGTTCAGCATAGACTGTTGTTGGAATTTCTCCATAGTCGGCTTGTAAGTCGTCGTAAGACCCAAAGGCTTTGACCTTGCCGTTCTCTAGCACTAGCAGACCATCAGGCAAGTAGCGAACGCTCTCTTCTTCTGCTACGTAGAAGGGATCGTCCACAAAATCTAGGAAAGAGCCGCGAATAGCTTTGATTGGTGGCTGATTTGGTTGATTTTGTGGAAGAACCATTGAAAGGAACCTGTCGATTGGTTTAACGGCTATTTGAACTATTTCTTTTGATAGGACTGCTCTTGTTGAGCATATTGCTTTTCGTTAGCGCTGGCCTGGCTCGACTGCTTTCCCTGCTGATTTTCTTGGGGCTTGTTCTGGCCGCTTTGCTTGCCAGTGTAGCTGTAGTCGCTGTCTTGAGACTGACCGTAGCTAGACTGGTCGGGATAGGACTGGCTCTCTTGCTGACTGGCGCTTTGACTGGCCGTCTGGCTTTGACCGTAGTCAGTGGCCATAGCGGATAGGGGCGATCCTAGCAGCGTGCTAATCATGAGAAATGCGATCGCCAAAGGCATGGCTACGCGCACCGCGACTGCGGCTGAGAATTGACGAATCATTAGAGCTATCTCCTGAAAATTATCTAATTAAACAGATCTGTCGTTAAACAAAATCGTGTCTTTGAACAAAATCTTGCAGTTAAACAAAGTCTTAATCTGCTACAGCATCGACTTCTGTTGGTTCAGTCCCTGATGCAACAGTTGGATCTGCGCTATCTTGTGAAAGCCTCTGCCTCAACCCTGCAACAGCGCCTTCAATCTGTTCTCGCTGGTTGACTAGATAGACACTTACCAACGTCAGCATGACACCGCCCCACTGAAGGCCACTCAAGGATTCTCCTAGGAAAAGACTGCTGAACAATAGCGCAAAGACAGGCGTTAAGAAAATTAGCGCACTGACGCTGGTCATATTGCCATTAGCCGCTAGGTAAAAGAATATGCCGTAGGTTAGCGCTGTGCCAAATACAGTGGCATAGAGCAAGCCGACCCAGTCGCCTAGCAGTAAATTGTCAATCGAATAGGGCTCCCACAGACCGGACATGACCGCTAGCGGAATGCCACCGAGAATCATGTGCCAGCCAGTCGCCACAATTGGATCGGCATGGCGTTTTACATAGCCCATCATGATGGTGCCGACTGACATTGACAGCGCGGCTAGCAACATCAGGAACTCACCATTTTGCAATAAGCTGGCGACTTCCCAGGTGCTCTCACTTGCCCCATAGCCTTGAAGGGTCTGTAGCCAGCTTTCTAGCGGAATGCCATTTTGCCAAAGGCTGTAGATCCAGGCGGCTGGCAGACCGCACAAGCTGATGCCTGCAATTCCAATCGCTAGACCTAGCCAGCCCCACAGACCAATCAAGCTACCAAAGAGAATTCGAGCCAGTACCGCCACGACCAGCGGCTGAGCATCAATTAGCACCGCGCCTAGCCCTGCGCCTGTATTCACAAGTCCCAGGGTTAAGAGACCTTGAAACATTGTGCCGTCTACGAGGGCAAACAGCGCAATCCAAGCCCAGGCTTTCCAGGTTTTAGGCTGGGGCAGCTTGAGCACGGCGGCGACTATCAGCGTCAGTAGTCCGGCTGGTAGAAGCCTAAAGGCGGCTAGGAAAAGCGGCGATGTGTGAGGAAGAATATACTTCATCACCACCATCGCTGTTCCTAGAAAGAAGAAAGGGGAAACCAGAAAAACAGGAGATTTTGCTAAATCAGTCTTTTGAAGCTGCATAAGCCTGTCAGAAAGAGAGTGTCGAAGACTGTAGTCACAATCAGTCACTACAGTGTTTGACTTTAGGAGAAAACAGCTTGTACGACCGATAAGCTTGTTACCAGATTCGACTTTGCTCAGCTTATTGTATGCTGAATTCTGTATACAATGCGCTTCAAAAATCATGACTTAATGACATGATCAATCAACGAGCCTAATACCTGGTGACAGTAACACGCTCAAAGGGTGCTTGAAACGGGGATAGGCAGGCGTTGCGCAGCGGATGGACTGCCGACGCTGTTCGCTGAGCTAGCTAACGAAGGCTGAGTTTGCTCTATCTCGCCGTATGCTTTGAGTAGGGCGGCAACTTTTTTACGAATCATAATGCCGGGGCGATCTGTAAACATATGTTCTTCTCGGCTGGGCATGAGGGGCACGTCATAATCGGTTGATTCTAGAATGCGCTTGTCTTCTAGGGTGACAGCCCGATCAAAGGCGATCGCATCTACAGCAGGCGTCTCGGCTTCGGTGTCGTTGCGCACGCAAAACTGCACCATCTGAGAGGTGCGATCGCTCACAGGCGTCATCGTATTCACCACGATATGCTCTAGCCCATTTGGATAGGTGATCTTTAGCTTGATGGTGAACGGCATTAGCCAGTCCATGCTCAGCGTCCGAAAGGTTTTGGCCTCGTCCATGTTCAGGTTTTTCTGCTGTAGCGCTGGATTGGTCACACCTAGCTTGCCAAAAACGTGAATGCCCCAGTCAGTTTCGGTAATTTCTAGCTCGTCGGGGGTGGGATGCTCTTCACTGCCAAAGGTCTTGGTATGCACAAAGGTTGGATGGGCTAGATCGAGCTCGTTCTCCATCACTCGCAGTCCGGCACACTGCCACAGCTCATAAAATTCTTGGATCAGGCGATAGTCTGGATCGCTCGCTTCGGCAATATCAGGAATGTCAATTAGGGGCTCTTCTAGGCATACCCAGACGTAGCCGTAGCGCTCCTGGGTGCGAAAAGCATCGACCCGGTAATTTGAAGGAATTGCGCAGTCAGGCTTGAGCTGTGGCACGTGCTCGCAGGCTCCATTCGCGCCAAACTCCCAACCGTGATAAGGGCAGCAGATCCGGCCCGCTTTGACTTTTCCCAAAGAAAGCTTTGCGGTGCGATGGCAGCAGCGATCGCGCACCGCTGCCGCTTCACCGGCTTCATTCAGCCAGATCACCAAAGGCTCTCCTAACAGCTCAAAAGCCTGCGGACCTTGAGCTAGCTGCTGGAATGGAACCACCGGATACCAAAAGCGTCGGAAGACAGGCTGCTGAGTAACTAACATAGAAGTGGAGTCTATAGAGCGTATGTGTACTGTATACAATACGTATAAGGATGGTTTTGTAGCTTCGTACACAGAGCTGACATAGAGGCCAGTATGTGATCATTTGATGAGAAAAATGTCAGTCTATTGGAAGGCGGCTTTATATCCAACGGCATATTGCCTGGTCAGTACGCACAGAGCGCACGACACCGCTATGCCGGTGAAGGAAAATAGCAGCGGTACGATTAGGATTAGACCCGCAAACGCAGGCAGAACGAACCGGGCCGCGCCGCGAAGTACGCAGCGATCGCGCACAAGCCACAGTCCTAGCAGATAGAGCGCCACTGGAATAGCCACTGCATAGTCACCCACCAGTCGCCCTACCTCTGCATGATCTGTAACAATATCAACCAGTACGGCAAAGCCCGCCCCCACCGCCGCGCCCGAGGCAAAGACAAGCGAATGACCGTAACCCCAGATCAGCGCCCTAGACAGCGTGTTTGTTTCTAACTGTTCTTCTTTTGAAAAATACAGCCACCACAGAGAGAACACCACGACTAGGGCCGCAAACGCAATCTCAATTAGCGTGCGATTAAACTCTGCGGTGATGGGCTCAAGCGCCATTGCCGCAGAAAGAAGGGTTTCACCTAGCACGATGATAATCAGCAGACCGTATCGTTCAACGATGTGATGCCGATGCCAGGAGGTGTTGCCCTTTTCCTCAGCGAGGGTGGGAACCGCCAGCTCTAAAATGACTCCGGTCGTAAACAAGAAGCAGAAGAGCGGGCTTATTTCTATCCGGCTAGCTAGCAGCGATACCCAGTACGCCTGGGCGATCGCAATTCCACCCGCATACCACAGCGCCGTGCTTCGACCTATCCGGTCATAAGACGCGACCCGCAGCCACAGCGGGACAATTGCCAGGCGCATCACCACATAGCCAATCACGATCAGCGTCAGATCGCCCGATTCAAAAAAGGTGCCAATGCCCGCTGCGATCACCAGCGCCCCACCCATGATCACCATCGTCAGCAGTCGAAACAGCGTACTGTCATCGTCATAGGCAGAGGCAAACCAGGTGTAGTTCATCCAGGCCCACCAGATACTAAAGAACGCTGCCGCAAACTTGAGAATACCTTCGGTAAAATGGGCTGCGGCGATGGCGTGATGCAGCCCAGCCGCAGCAGAGGCGATCGCAATGACTGAGACTAGATCAAACAGCAGCTCTAGAGGCGTCGCCGTTCGGTGAGCCTCATGTATATCGCGAGGTTTCATTTGATTAGCCGAAGCGTAGCGCCTCGAACGCAAATCGGAAGATGAAGATAGCCGCTAAGACCCAGGTAATCACCGGAATTTCCCGAGAGCGCCCAGCAGCGAGCTTGGCGAAGGGATACAGAATTAGACCCGCTGATAGTCCAGCGGCGATAGAGAAACCCAGAGGAATAAAGAACATCGTGACAAAAGCCGGAATGGCCTCGGTCAAATCGCCCCAGCGAATGCTACTGACGCTAGCCATCATCAACACACCGACAATCAGCAGCGCCGGAGCGGTCGCAAAGGCAGGCACCGCCTCAAAAATAGGCACAAACAGCAGCGCTACGATAAACATAATGCCAGCGACTACGGCGGTTAGCCCGGTGCGGCCCCCTTCGGAAACGCCCGCCGCAGATTCTGCGAAGGTAGTCACAGTAGAGGTGCCCATGATTGCGCCTGCGGTAGTAGCGATCGCATCCGCAGACAGCGCCTGATTAGCCCGAGGCAGCTCGCCTCTTTCATCGATGTAGCCTGCCTGAGTGCCTACGCCCATCAGCGTGCCGATAGTATCGAACATATCGACAAACAAAAAGACCAGCAGAACGGCTAGAAAATCGATAATATTGCTGCCGTTGATGCCGCCTAGTCCTACAAATGCCTGACCAAAAAGATTAGACGGAAATGCCGGAATAGCCATAATCCCCGTAGGGGCTTGAGCCACGCCAAACATCCAGCCCAAGATGGCAGTGCCGCCAATCCCCCAGAGCAGAGCGCCTTTGATCCGTCTGATGATGAAGAACGAAGAGAGCAAAATACCAAAAGTTGCTAGTAAAGTAGCAGGCTCTCGGAAGCTACCAAACGCCGTTTTAGTGACCTCATTTGCCACAATCAGACCTGCGCCGCCAATCGCTGTATCGCCGCTAAGGCCGATGTAGGCCAAAAACATGCCAATGCCTACAGTCGTAGAAGCTTTAATGCAGTTAGGAACCGCCGAGATTAGATGGCGGCGAATATCCGTTACGGTCAACGCAATAAAGATAACGCCTTCAATCAAAACGCAGGCCAGTGCCGTGCGCCAGTCAATCCCTAATCCCAAGACAACAGAATAGGCAAAGAAGGCGTTCGTTCCCATTCCGGGCGCGAGCACAAACGGGTACTTGGCATAGAGGCCCATCACTAAGGTGCCGATAGCAGAAGTGATGCCTGTGACCACCACTAATTCTCTAAACAGATCGCCTGATTCTTGCAAGAACACCGCATCTGACATAATCAGTGGGTGCACCACTAAGATGTAGGCCATCGTCATAAAGGTCGTCAGACCAGCCAGAATCTCTGTACGGAAATTAGTGCGATAGTGCTCGAAGTGAAAGTAGTTGGCAACCGACGCCTGCCAGCCTGAATAAGGCGGTGGCGACGGTGGCGGCGACGGCGGCTTAGGCTGAATCTCTATATTGGTCTGACTCATAAAAGTTCTCCAGAGAATGGACTGTCTTATCTAAAACTGTCTAGCCTGAGAGATATGTTTGTTTTGATACACTTGCTTCAAGTCAAAGGGACTTGCGAGTCATCGATACACATATCTCAATTTGCATACTGTATACAAGCGCACGATGAGCAATTGTGTCAGAAGCTACACTTTTTACTCAATAAAAAGACCTCCGAACCGGTAAGTTTGGAGGTCTTTGTGATCTATCAAGTTCGATTTAGTCCTTGTAAGAACGCTCTAGCCAGTCTCGCTGCTCTTCACTGTCAGGGAGGTAAGTGTAGAGGCTTGCTTTAGCGCCGTAGCGATCTTCAGGGTTTGTTGTGGGCGATTGGGCTGATGCCTGGGGTTGATGCACCATAAAGCCAAGCATCGCTTTCCACAGTTCCTGGACTGGTTTGCTGATGGACCGATTTTGATCGGAAGATGAAGGAGTCTGAAACTTGTTTTGCACGGTCTATCCTAGATGAAAACTGTATATTTCGATACCATACTAGCTATAAAATCATATTTTTTCAGGTAGATTTGAGAAAATCTATCTTAATAGGTAGTCATTTCAATAGGGATAACCTGTGTGTAGAGACGTTCTAAGAAAGGCTAGGTCTACGGGCTTTGAATCTCTTTGACGACTCTGGCTTTGCTAGCGAGCAGGTGAATTTGGATGTAGGCGATCGCACTGTCCACGTCTTTTCGCGCGATCGCCTCATAGACCTGACGGTGCTCTAGCTTGATATTGAGTACCGATGGATTTTGCAATAGCGTTTGAACGCGAAGCAGTGCCATCGAGTCAAATAGCTGATCGAGTAGTGAAACCAGCCGCCGATTACCCGAGCTTTCAGCGATTACGTGGTGAAACTGATAGTCCAGATCTAACAGCTGTAGCTGCATCTCTTCGTTGCTTACCTGTAGCTCTTTAGCTTCTGCTTGAACAACGCACTGCTCTAAAGATTTGAGCTGTTCTGGGCTAGCGTGTTCGCAGGCACCAGCTACTGCCAGTTTTTCTAGCACCAGGCGGCAGTCATACAGCTCCATCGCATCAACGGCCGAAAGGGTCGTCACCTGTAGCCCGTTCGTATCACCTATAACTAGCCCTTCTTTTTGTAGCTGACGCAGCGCCTCTCGCAGTGGGGTCCGGCTCACCTGAAACCAGTCGGTTAGCTGGGTTTCGATCAGACGACTGCCCGGTGCGAACTCACCTTTTAGGATTCCGGCCCGTAGAGCGGAATAAACCTGTTCAGACAGAGACTGTCGGCGTTGGATACGAGGTCGAGAAGGCAGAGTCGATAGGGTCACAGGAATTACTCAACGAGGAACAGTTTTGCTAAAAATGTCATCAGAAGATGGCATGGCGATGTGAGAGAGGGCAGCCGAAGTTGCACAGAGGCACTATTATTTTATCTGTGCATACCGTATACAGCAGAAATTTTCTCCGTAACCCTATGAACAGGCGACTATATCGGCAACTGGTGGGCGCTGCTGCGCTGCTAATCGTTTTCTTCTATTTGATTCTAGCCGTGCCTGCCTTGAGCTGGGCGGCTGATTTTTCTAGCAACCAGGCGCTCAATCAGTCGGCTGATTTAGTCGCTCTAGAACCGGATACCGAGATTGCTGTTTATCTTCAGCCTAACACCGATCAAGGCAAGGCAGGCTACGGTGTCGACGGCGATGCGGTCACAGTTCTAGAACAAGTAAGCGACAACCAAAGCTTGATTTGGAATCACGTTCGCTTTAATAATCCACCTTATGCTGAAGGCTGGGTGCAACAAACATTTCTTTCCGTAAAAGCAGCGATGCCTGAGAACAAAAGTCAGCGACAAGGAAGCACCGTCTCTTCTCCTGCTGCTACAGCAGATCGCTACTTGGGTAACCGGCAGTCGCAGGCCAGCGGGCAGTCACAGTCTAACCAGTACGCGCAGTCTGGACAGTACTCACAGTCCAACCAGCGATCGCAATCTAACCAGCGTAATAGCGCCCAGTCTTACTCGCAATCCTACTCGCAGCGCAATCAGAATTAATGGCCGATTCCAATGCAGCCACGCTGGCGGCAGCTAGCCTAGTGATAGAGCACACTGTTCCTAGTGGTGAGGGACTGGCCTTTCGCTGGTGGCATGCTAGGTTGACCCACAAAGCTAAGCGGTTTAAGGGTCATATTCGCACGGATTTGTGCGCGCCAGTCAGAGGCAATCAGCCGGATCAGCCAATGAAATGGTATTCGATTGTTCATTTTGATTCACCAGAGCTGCTGAATAAATGGATGAAGTCGCGCGATCGCGAAACGATGATCAAATCGGGCGGCAGCGCAGTCGCTTCCTATCAGTTCATCTCGTTTGCGACCGGTCTCGAAGGCTGGTTTTCTAGTAGCACGGGCACAGAACAAGTGGGATTTGGCCCACCCGCTTGGAAGCAGAACGCGGCGGTTATCTTGGCGCTATATCCGACGGTGATGATTCAGTCAGCCCTGTTTGCGGTCTTGGGATTGATGCAGTCCTGGCCGCTGCCCACTTCGATGATCGTGAACAACATCATTACGTCGTCTCTTTTGACCTGGGCGGTGATGCCCCTGGTCACCCGCCTGCTGAGATTTTGGCTACAGCCAACGCCTCGACCTACCAGCTTGAAAGTAGAAGTATTAGGCTTGGTTACGGTGCTCTGCGCCCTGGGTGCAATGGTGCTTATATTTAATCTATTTCAATCACTGCTAACCAACGGATTCTAGCTACGAAGATAAGCTTATGAACAACCTTTACGGTCGCTGGAATGTTGTTCTATCTATTGCGGCGCTAAGTCTTTTACTTGGCTGGTATTGGCTGGGATGGTTGACTCCAACGGTAGAAGCTGCCGGAGTAGGCTCTGGAATGGAATCTATCTCCGTTTCTTATGATTCTTCTCTTACTTTTAACCCTCTTTTAAAGCCACTTCGAGTTACGACTACCGCAGACTCAGGCACTGGTTCACTGCGGTGGGCGATTGGTCAGGCAAATGCAGCACCTGACGACGATCTGATTGACTTGAGCGGGATAGAAGGTGCGATTGCCCTACAAAGTCCGCTGCCTTCATTGACTACTAACCAAACGTGGGTAGGCAGCACTCAGCTAGCGATTAGTGGTGAAAATCAGTACCGCGTTCTCCAAATTGACGACGGAGATATCACCATTCGCGATCTAACGCTGGCAAATGGTTTGGCCCAGGGAAAATCGGGTCTTGACGGCGGCGGTGGCAGCGCTGGTATGGGCGGCGGACTGTTGATTAATCAGGGGACGGTTCGCCTAGTACGGGTCAACTTCTTGGACAATCAGGCGATTGGTGGTAGCGGCAGTCAGCGCCTGCTAGAGCAAGCTCAAATCCCTGACCAAGTCACTAAAAAAGGCCGCGCCCAAAAGACTTGGTTCAAGGTGAATCGGGGAGCGGTCAGCGGAGTCAACGGAGCAAGCCTAGCCGACCTATCGATGGGTCTGCCGGATTTGAAAACTGTGCAGGAAAAAGAGAAATATAGGGTAAATCGAGGAGCGATCGCTGGTGTTAACGGTGTCGGCGTCAACGGCATCGGCAGCATTGTCTTTGGTGGTGGTGGCGGCTTTGGTGGATTCGCTAACGGCGGCAATGGTGGTAATGGCGGTAATGCCGGAGCCAACGGCGGCAGTGGGGGCAACGGCGGCGATGGCGGTGATGGCGGTATGGGTATCTTCGGCAGCTTTGGTCGCTGGGAACAAGACGGCAGCGTGGGTGCGATCGCCTTTGGCGGCGGTGGCGGCTTCGGTGGCTACGGCAATGCGGGTAATGGCGGCAATGGCGGCAACGCGACCACGGAAACTGCCAACGGCGGAAACGGTGGCAGTGGCGGAAACGGTGGCTTTGGCGGTGGCGGCGGCGCGGGCGGCTTCGGAGGAGTTGGCGGTAATTGTCATGCAGACGTAGATGGCGTAGGCGGCACAGGCGGTTTTGGGGGCGGTGATGGCACCCTTGGCCAGGGCGGCGGCGGTGGCGGCTTTGGCGGCGCAGTTTTTGTTCGTTCTGGCCACCTGATCTTGCACCATACGCGATTCGAGAACAATGCTGCCCTAGCCGCAAAGCCGCTATCTAATAACTTAGCTTTTAGCCCAGCTTTGTTGTTGTCTGCACCGGCGCAGGGAAAAGGCGGCGCAATTTTTATCTTGCCAAACACCGAGATAGGCACTTCAACAAGTGCTAGTCGTGGAGCTGCCCCTAGTGTGTTAGCACTCGGCAAGCCGCCAATATTCGTCAATAACATCGCCTCTAGCTCAGCAGAACTACAAACCGATAACCACAACGTTTATGGCGTAATCAATCTCGCGAAGGAATCGGCGAGCAGATAAATCAGCCATAGGAAAGCAGTACACAAGCATCTAGCTTACAGATCACTGTGCCTGTGTATGTTTGTACCCATCCGTATGGCGATCGCTACGCTGAGGAAAAAGCAAAACGCTATTACAACACAAACCTAATTTTGTAAAGTGCAGTTATTCATTCGTAACGTTTCATTAACATTGGTATATAAAATAAAAGACGCCTGAAGATGGTCCCGCTGACAGATCTGTAGGGTGTGGTGGTCTGTTCAATAACCTATCTCCAAGCCCTTAATTTCATGAGTAAGTCTCGGGTTCTTTTATTAGTCAAAGACCGCAGCAGCGAACGTCTGCTAGTTGACTACCTACCTGATCTTGATCTATTGCTACTGTCGCAGCAAGACGCTGATACTACAGGCAATGGTATTGAGCTTGTTGTTGTTGATTTTGGCGCGATCGCTACCTGCATCGATAAATTGACCGCCTACAGAGACGGCGCGCAGCCGCTCTATCTGCCAACGCTGCTTCTGATGCCAGAAGGTAAAGCTAGTACCCTACCACCAGAATTACTTACGCAGTTCGATGCTCTACTCTACGAACCTATCAATCCAGTTGATTTAAAGGTCGCTGTGACGACTCTTCTGCGGATACGGCAGCTTTCTCTCCAGCTACTACAGACAAATCAAGCAATAGCAAAAGTAACAGAATCAAGCGCTCGATTTACGGCCACAGTTGTTCACGAGCTTCGCAATCCGCTTTCTATCGTATCTTCTCTAACGCAGCTGATCAAAAGAGGTGGGGATAGCATGCCGTCACTCAAGCGAAATACGATGCTAGATCGCATGCAAGTAGCGATTGGTAAGCTAGTGAAGTTGACAGACGATCTATTGTCCTTCAATCGAAACGCATCTGTAAAAGGTCAGTTCGATCCAAGACAAGTAGACTTAGAAGGTCGTTGCGTAGCTATCTTGAACGATTTTAAGTTTATTAATCAGGGAATGTATGAGATCCACTTTCAGACAAAAGGCGACTGCTCTAATGTGTTCGCAGATCCTGAATTAATCGGTACTATCTTAAATAATCTGCTATCTAATGCGCTGAAGTATTCTCCAGATGACAGTCCAGTCAGCCTACTGCTAGAGCGACAAGAAAACCACCTGATTATTGAGGTTATCGACAATGGTAAAGGTATCCCAGCGGAGGATCAGTCTGCCTTGTTTGATGCCTTCTTTAGAGCCCGAAATGCGGGTGTTGTAGATGGCACCGGACTAGGACTCAGCATTGTCAAACAGTGTGTGGCGCTGCATGGTGGCACTGTTGAGTTGCAAAGTGAGGTCGGTAGAGGAACCACATTTAGAGTCGTGCTACCTTTGGAGCCGCTCTCTTCTTCAGCGCAGACTTTCTTTGTACAGCCGCTGTCGATTGCGGCATACAGGCAGTCGATGAATGAGCCAGAACGGATCTCAAATTTCCCTAACGGCAGCTGACAACTCGTCAGCCCGATTTCCAGTTTGATTTCTAGCTTGATTGCCAGTCTGATGGTTAGCGTGAGAACCTGCTAGCCTTGCGCAAATTCTTAGAGCATCGCTGATGTCAGGCAAGACGGTGACGTTAGCTAGGGTGCGCTCTAGCATTTCAGATTCAATATCTAGCCACCGAGCGACCAAAAGTAGCTGCTCGGGTGTTAACGATTCAATGACTTCGACCAAAGCTCGGTTGCATCGAGTCAGGTGAAGCTGCCTTGGCTCGTGAGTAATCATGCGCTTATGGAGTTTCATTAGGTTCGTTCTAGATCTATTCTTTCACAGGAGATTAATAGCAACCTCTGTCTATAGACCTATCAAATTCGGTATCGATTGAACAATATTTTTCATATCTGTAGACAATCGAAAGTCTAAAAGAATAAGTGGCCTAGTTTGATACAATGCAGGGCTGTTGAAGCGTCCTATGCCAATGCTTTTACAATAAAGCTGTGGCCATATTAAGGCAGTCATGCCAAGACGAAAAACAGTCAGATTGCAGAAGAGAAAACGTGTTCCTATAGTCGACTCTACCGCTGCTTTTCTCAATAACATGCAGCGCGATTATGCCTGCTATTACGCGATTATGCCTGCTATTAGTTGAGCTAACTGGCAACCTAGAGGTCACTACTATCACTAATCGCTACCAGGGCAAACGCCTCAACAGTCCAAATGATTTAGTCGTCAAAAGCGATGGCACCATCCATCTGGTTCACCGATCCACCCTTTGGTCTGACCCAAGCAGATGAAGGCTGTGGTGGTGAACAAGAACAACCCGGCAGCTTTGTCTTTTGCTTTGATCCTGTCACCGGTGAAATTGATGCAGTAATTACAGATATGGAGCGGCCCAACGGGTTGGCCTTTAGCCCAGACGAAGATCTCTTGTATATTTCCGATACGTCTGCTGTCGAAAAAGCTGAAATGTGTCACGACATTCGCGTATACGATATTGACGATGGCCGCAAGGCATCAAACATGCGAATATTCGCCGTTGTAGAGCCCGGACAGCCAGACGGCTTGTGTATCGATAGGGCAGGCAGCGTTTTTACGAGCTCTCAAGATAGCGTTCAGATATATTCACCCTCATGCGAACAGCTAGCAAAGATACTGGTTCCAGAGACCTGTACGAATCTTGTCTTCGGTGGAAAGAATCGCGATCGGCTATTTATAGCAGAGCGCGGATGCATTCGCACTTTGCTATGGCATTTTGCGTTATAGAACAAGGGGTGTAGCCTTTCGTGGTGTAGTGAGCAAAGTGCGAAAAGCTATATTACAACCAGTACTTCTCTCTACACAATCAAGACAAAGACCAGGGGCATTCAGTAAGCTATTGCAAAAAACGCACAACGCTTCAGCTTACGCACAGGCTGACAGTCCAAAATCGGCAGGAAAATGACCCGCAGAGATTACGTTTTAGCGCTGCTAGTCGCTATGGTTTGGGGCGCGAACTTCACGGTTATTCAGCTAGGGTTAAACGGCGTACCCCCCATGCTGCTAGCCGCGCTGCGCTTTCTACTAGTCTCTTTTCCAGCCGTATTGTTTGTTCCTCGCCCAAAGGTCAGCGCTGGGTACTGGATTTCCTATGGTGCGACGGTTGGCATTGGTCAATTTGGCTGTTTGTTCTATGCCATGCATATCGGGATGCCTGCTGGGGTTGCCTCGGTCGTGCTACAGTCGCAGGCTTTTTTCACGCTGATCCTGGCAGCGGTTTTGTTGAAAGAGCAGATTACAGTATCGCAGCTAGTGGGGTTGGCGATCGCAGCACTCGGACTGGGATTAGTCGGGCGCAGCAGTGAACTCGATCAAATCCACGCTATTCCACCAGCGGCTTTTCTCCTATCGCTAGCGGGCGCTGCTTCTTGGGCCGCTGCCAATATTGTGATCAAACAGATGTCAGCAGCAAACACGGCTAAGCGAGGAATAAACATGCTTAGCGTCATCGTATGGTCTAGCCTAGTGCCGCCCATTCCTTTACTGCTATTAGCGCTATTGGTAGATACACCCGAAACCCTTCTTCAGGCTTTGACTTCCTTGGACGGACTGTCTATATTTTCGGTGTTTTTCATAGCGTTCGGAGCAACCCTGTTTGGCTTTGGAACGTGGAGCAAGCTGCTGTCGCAGTATTCATCTAACGTAGTAGCGCCCCTGTCTTTGCTAGTCCCGATCACAGGATTGCTAACCGCTAGAATCGTCCTGAATGAGCACATGGCAATCAGTCAGTGGGTAGGCTGCTGTGTAATTATCCTAGGGTTGATGTTGACTACCGTTGGCTTTGATAGATTGCGGGCGTGGTTCTTCCCTGTCTAAAAGCAGAAGTCCTGTCCCTCTATCGCTTAAAACTTCCTGCTTTGGCCTTCTCAAAAGTCGGTAGCTGCACTGCTGCCATAGAACCAATCTTTCGCTGAGTGCGAAGGGGATTAACAACGGGCGAAACAGCAGAAGCTTCGCCGTCTATCAAGGGTAGATAGCCTGTGCTCTGCTGTGGTAGCTGCGGCTGTGATAGCTGCGGCTGTGGTAGCTGTGGCTGTGGCGGCTGCGGTGTGACAGGATCGTTGGTTGTTGGATCTACAGGTAGCGGCGTACTCTTAGCCTGCCAGTTCAGGCGAGGTTCGCCGTCAAGCACCTCTTTAGCAGTCTCTTCTGTCTTTTCAACTTCTACTGTTTCTGTGTCAGTAGCTGAGTCTTCAATAGCCTCAGTACTGGTCACCTTAGCGGCGATTCCCATGACTCGCTCTAGGTCTTGCCACAGCTTTGTCTCTGCTTCTATATCTACGACTGGAACTTGAGCCTCTGCTGCTGGCGCTGACTCAGGCTGCGCAGATCCAGTGTCTAAGCTATTCTGAGCGCGAACCGATTCTGAGCGCTTCGATTCTAGATATCCGGGTTCAGCGGACTCGTCAGCATCTGCTTGGTCTCTAATCAAATTTTCTAAATGCGGATCGATGCCTGCAAAGGGAGCACTACCAATCGCGTTCCAAGGGATAATGCGCTCTGCTCTAGGCATAGTGACCGAGCTGTGGAGAGTTTCTTCGTTGAAAGAAACGGGCGCTGAAACCACTGAGGGATTAGCCGCAGCAGTGGAACCGGTGACGGTCAGCGACTTTTCGAGGGCTGCTTTGAACTGTAGCGTGTAGCGCTGCTGACGCTGAAGACGCGATCGCAGATCTCGATTGGTTGTTTCTGCCTTGATCCGCGCTTGAGCTTCATCGGCATGCTGCTGCGTGGTCAAAGCGCACTCACGCTCTAGCTGGTTAATTCTCTCTTGAGCTTCGTTCAGTTCGGCTTCGAGCGTTTCTTGAATTAGCTGCTGCCGCTGTAGCGTCTGCTCGGTGGTATCTAGCTGACCTACGAGCTTAGCCACCTGCTGCTGCGCGGTTTGCGCAGTCTGTTGAGCGGCGCTCTGCTGCTCTAACACCTGCTCTAGCATTTTCTCTTGAGCGGTTTGAGCTTTTTCTACCTCCGCTCGAACGGACTGCTGCGATTCGCTTAGCGCCGCTTCTAGCTTAGAGACCTTGCCTAGCAGTACATCATTGCAGTTGTTGAGATCGTGAATTAGCGTGAGCAGTTCCTGTTCGCGAGATGTGCTCATTGGCTTAGCCGCTGCGGATCTGGCCGCTGTAGATTCTGTACTATTAACCGTACCCGGCAAGCTAACTACGTCCCAAGCATCGTCTTCTTCTATATTTGGCTCTGTCAGGCCAGCTTCAGGCGTAATATTTCCCATCGTCATCTGTCTAGGCACATCTTCTACAACCAGGCCATCTGCGCTATGAGACCAACCAGCTTTGTTTTTGGACCCACCAGCGGAGGAAAGCTTAGATGACTGCTCTTTGGGCTGGTTCTTACTCTGGTTTTCGCTCTGATTTTCGCTCATAGCTCCGTGGGTTACAGACTGATAGGTGACAAGACAGGGGTGGTAGACAAGATGCGTGGGTGCGCAGCTCTTTACGCATTAGCTTTCTTACTAACTACCAAAGAGCAGGCAAAAGGCTTAAAACGTGCCGACTCTACAGCAATCCTAAGAGAGCTTCTAGCACAGTTCCCTAAAGTAGTAGCACAGAAAAGGCAATAACAATAGACCTAGATAGGAAAACTAGCGTAAAATCGCCTTAACTAGCCAAAATGCCAGCTGTCTCGTCTAAATGAGAATCTATATTGTTACATGAATGTAATAAAAGAATAGACTGCGACAATCGACAGCTAGAGAGTTTTTGCAGCCTTTGCTGATTAAATAGCAGGGTAGGAATACAGGTCTATTTTCCATTAGGAAGCAGTGATTCAGACAGCAAATCTTTGTGCATGAGCGCTCGGTCCACTCTAGATTGAATCTGGTCGGGGCTGAGCATATCGCCATTGGCGTAGCAGTCGAGTAGTGCTTTGGCGAGCTGTCTAGGGTCTTCTGGCATGAGCGGCAGCACCGTTGCTTGAGGGGAGAGGTCCCAGCCGGGTAGTTCGAGTGAGCGCGCTAGCGCGTCGACTTTAGGGTCGTAGCTAATGGCAAAGCTGCGACAGCCCTCGGCAGCAGACATCACCAGGGCGTGAAAGCGCATGCCAATAGTCATCTCTACACCGCGAAAAAGCCCTTTGATCTGCTGTGGCTGCTCTAGCTGATAGATGAAGTGAGCGCCGCTGAGCTGACTGGCAATCTGCTTAGCGATCGCCAAGTCTCGGCTAGGCTGAAAAGCCACTAACAATAGACAGACGCCAGTCGCCTGCTGAAACCGGTCTAGTGCCGTGGCGATCGCACCCAATCGCTCCGGCGTCAAATGCCGATGCGGCCTCAGTGCCACTGCCACACGCGGGGCAGGCAGCTCCCACAGTCCTTTGACTGGTTCAGACTCCAAGGCCCAAACCGGATCGGGCGCTAGCAAACAGGTTTGTTTCCACTGGCTAAGCAGGTCCGCAGAATTGCGATCGCGCACGCTCACCGACCCACACCGCGCTAGCGCCCACCGCGTCAGCCACCGACTCGTCGGCTGATTTAGCGGCCCAATCCCCTGCGCCCAAGCAATCGTCTGTTTCCCCATCGCCTGCGCTAGCAGCATCAGCCCCGCATAGTAAACCGGATTTAGCACGCTGCTCGCATCCTGCATCAGACTCCCCCCACCCCAGATAAACGCATCCGCCCCCCAAAGCGATCGCACCACCGCGCCAAAAGACTTTCGCGGAACGGCCTCTACCTGGTATCGCGCCTGCGTCTGCGCCGGATCTCCCGACAGCACAACCGGCGTCACCTGCTCAGGCAGCATCTGCAATAGCGAAGCCAGCAGCGCCTCATCCCCTCCGTTGCCCATCCCGTAATACCCGCACAGCACCACCCGCATAACTTCCCCACCGCCCCAACGGCCCTGTAAATTTCCAGGCCAAAGTCCTTAGACTCATTTCCTAAAACCCGTAACTCCCTAGAATATAAGAAATACTCCATTCATCGTTCATCATTCATCCTGCTCTTCCCATGCACGCTCTCTCAATTCCCACCTGGGTAGTCCACGTCTCTAGCGTAATCGAGTGGATCGCCGCTATTTGGTTTATCTGGCAGTACGCTGAAGCCAGCGGCTACATAGCTTGGCGCTCAATGTCTTTTGCCATGCTGCCTGCTCTGGTCAGCGCTATGTGCGCCTGTACCTGGCACTTTTTTGACAATGCCACCGCGCTTAACTGGTTAGTGACTACGCAAGCGGCCATGACCGTTGTCGGTAACTGTACGGTTTGCGCTTCTGCCTGGTGGATTTGGAAGCAGTCGCCCGCCTCTAAAGACAAGTCAGCAGCCGAGTCGGTAGCCGAACTGGCACAGGAGCGCGGCGCATGACAAAAGAGACTTTATTTGCGCTCTCGCTTTTTCCCTATCTGGGCTTTCTTTGGTTTTTGACCAAGAGCGGGCAAACGCCTCGGCTATCGCTAATTGGCTTCTATGTTCTGCTGGTTTTTGTTGCTGTGACCATCCCAGCAGGCATCTATGCCAAGCAAGCCTATGGACTAGAACTAGCCAACGTAGACTGGCTGCACGGCAGCGCTGAGTTTTTCTTAACGCTCTCGAATATTTTGGTTGTGCTGGGTTTTCGGCAGGCAATTATCGAGCGCAAGCATCGCGCTCCTATTGAGCCCAGGTAAACGAAAAGGTGCTGCCTTTTTCAAGTGCCGAGTCGACTGAGAGCGCGCCCTGCTGCTTTTCGACAATCTTTTTGACAATGCTAAGGCCGATGCCGGTACTCTCTGTTTGGTCTCGGCTGTCGAGCGTTTGGAAAATGCCAAATATCTTTTGGTGATAGGCCGGATCAATACCCGGTCCGTCGTCTATCACCGAAAATAAGAACTTTTCACCTAGAGCAGCGGCTTCTATCTTTATGGTGCCGTCTGGTCTGTCGTGGTATTTGATCGCATTGCCGATCAGGTTGCTAAATACTTGATGCAGTAGCAGCTTGTACGTGTTGAGTACGGGCATATGATCAGGTAGCACTATGGTAAATGTCTTGGGTGGGGCAAGCGCCTCGATCACATCAGATACTAGTGCGTGGGTATCGACCGCCTCTCTTTCTAGACTTTGTCGACCCGCTCTAGAATAGTCTAATAGCCCAACGATAAAGCTATCTAGCCGCTGGGTTCGCTGATGAATTAGCTGGATCTGCTGCTTGTTTTCATTGGGAATTTTGTCTGATATATCTTCTTCTAGCCAGCTAGCTAGGTTCGCGATCGCCCTTAGCGGAGCGCGCAAATCGTGAGAGGCAATATAGGCAAAGTCGTCTAGCTCCTGATTGCGCTCTTCAAGCTGTCGCATAGTAGACACCAGCTTGCAATTGGTAATTGATAGTTCGCTAGCTTTAGATTTGAGGGCAGTGACAAACTCACTTTGCTGAATGGCGATCGCAAACTGTACAGCCAGCGCATCAAGCAGGGCTAACTCATCTTCTAGCCACTCACGAGTCGATCGGCAGTGGTGGGCTAACAGCAAACCCCATACCTTCTTCTCTTGGGTTTCAACGTTGACTAAGACAATTGGCACTACCAAGTTAGCCTTAATTTGAAACCGCTCTAGCATCTTGATATGACAGGCGTTCAGCTTTGAGTGGTGGATATCGCTGATGACTGTTTTGTAGCCATTGAGGTATTTAGAAAGACCTTGACTGGCCTGAAAGCAGGTATCTTTAATCTCGGTGCCGATGCTTGATGTCCAGCCGGGTAAGACAGATTCGGCCATGATGACGCCGTCTAGCTCTGGCTTGATTTTATAGACGACGGTGCGATCGCAGTCTAGGAGTTCGCGGATACCGTCTACAGCCGTTTGGAGAATGCTGGTTAAGTCAATTGATTGGCTAATGCGCAGCGCTGTTGTCGCCATCAGTCGCTGCTGACGCTGCTGCCTGCTGACTAACTGCTGTAGTGCCTGCTGGCTAAAGACACGCTGTAGCGCTTGAGAAAAAGACTGTAGCGTCAGGTCACCTTTGACTAGATAGTCTCGAACGCCCATTTTCATCGCTTCGACTGCTACCTTCTCGTTCCCTTCACCCGTTAGCATGATGACGGGTGGCAGCAGTGTAATCGAGTCGGCTAGCTCCTCTAAAAACTCTAGGCCATCCAGATCGGGCAAGACATAATCTAGCAAGATTAGATCAGGTGCATACTGCTGACAGAGTGATAGTCCCATCTCTCCACAGTCAGCTTCTACAACCCAACAGCTAGCTACGTCTGACGTTTGGATGTAGCGCTGATAGGTTGAGCGATCTACTTCTGAGTCATCAATAAGTAAAACGGTATAAGGTCTTTGGGTGCTTAGTGTCGCCCCATAACTTGCAGTATCAATAGGCAGCTCCTCCGCTGCTTGGTACCTAGCAAGAGATCTACTAGCTCTAGGGAAAAACTGACCGTTTGATATTTTCATAAGCCGACAAGAATGTCTAAGCAACTCTTTGAAAGCTATAAGCGCCGCGATAACAGCGTTTACAAAACTATTGAGCTGAAACTATTAGGTTGAAATAGTAGAGTTTTATCTACCTGATGATTTGCAGTAACTGAGCGCAGTTTGCCTATTGTCTTAATATCAACCTCTAATCAACTGAGATGGCCTTTTTGAGCTTTGAGCTCAACCGTTACGCCACGCAATTCTATGTCTTTTGACAGATTCTTAACGAATTTTGTTTAGTCCTAATTATACACAACACTGCGAAAAGAAACTTCACAAACTCAGCGCCTAGCGGTATGGCCTGTTAGGACAGCGTAGGTGGCGCTACAGTAGCCGGTAGACTGATCACATCAAACCAATAGTTCAGCATTAGGCAGAGTGAACTCTTGAGCTGCTGAAGATCCATCGGTTTAACTAGGTAGCTGTTTGCACCGTGCCGATAGCAGGTTTCTATGTCTTTTGGACTAGATGAGGTGGTGTAGACGACTACGGGAATGACTTTCAATCTGTCGTTCTGCTTGACCTCGCAGAGAACATCGCGACCGTCTAGGCCGGGCAGATTAAGGTCAAGCAGGATTAGGCTGGGTAGATCTACGGATTTACGGCCTGTGTCTTGGGCTAGAAAATCCAAGGCTTCATCCCCATCACAGCAGCGTATCAGTGGAATCTGTGTTTCACAGTTCCTACGCAAGACGCGTTTTAGCGCTTCAAAGTCTTCGTCGCTGTCTTCGACAACTAGTAGGTAAGGTGCTTTTTCGGTAAATAGGTCTGTATTAGGCATGATCCTCAGCCTCTAGGGTGAAATAAAAAGTGCTGCCCTCGCCATAGGTCGAGCTGACTCGGATCTGGCCGCCGTGACGTTCTACAATTTTTTTGGCAATCGTTAGACCTGCGCCTGTGCCACCGCCGAACCGCTTTGGCGCATGAAGTCGTTTGAAAATACGAAAGATAGTCTCTAGATGCTTCTCGCGGATGCCGATACCGTTGTCACGAACGTAGAAAATTGTCTGAGCAGTAGCGCTGCCGTCATCCTGTGTATCACCGTTGTCTTTGATAGAGTAGCCAATCTCAATGCGTTTTTCTGGGCTGCTGTTGTACTTGATGCCATTGGTAATTAAGTTCATAAACAGCTCGGTAACGCGGGGGCGATCGCACTTGAATACGGGCAGCGGCATTACATCAAAGTGAATTTGTTTTGGCTGGCTGATGTTGATGACCTCGATTACTCCATCTACAACTTGATTGAGATCAACGGGTTTTAGATCGAGTTCGGCTCGGCCTAGCCTAGAGTAGTGCAGCAGCGAGCTAATCAAGTCCTCCATCCGCTGCGTCAATCGCATCAGCGTATTGAGCTTGTCGACGCCGTCGTCTCCTAGCGTGCTGCCGTAGTCTTCTATCAAGAAGCTAGAGTAGTTGTGAATGCCTCTTAGTGGCTCCTTTAAATCGTGCGAAGCGATATAGGCAAATGAGTCTAGCTCTATGTTGCTACGAGTTAGCTCAGAGTTTAGCGCAGAGAGCTCGTCTGCTTTTTGTAACACTAGACCAATTACAGCGCCGCGCAGTTCTAGCGCCGCTTCGATTTCGCAAGACTTCCACGGCAGCGATCGCCCTTTAATCGTTTGCTGCCACCGTTCAAAAGACTGTCTCGGCGACATTCTTAGCGCCCCTGACTCGTCAATATCGACTGGTTTATCTGGATTGCCCGCCCAATTAACAGTCTGTAGTACCTCAGGCCTAAACCACAGCACGTACAGATGCTGAAACTTTGAAACTGCCAGCGCTAATAGGCCGCTTGTGCCTGCTGCGAATCCTTTTGCCGGTGGATATACTTCGCTAAGCGCAGTCGTGTGGTAGATAGCATGGTCATCAAAACGATCTTCTAGCCAGCCAATCATTGGCACTATCTCGGATAGCTCAGGCGTATTCCCAATTAGAGTGATCTCATCTTTATCACTAAAGGCAACGCCAGTCGAACCGGTTAACGTCATCAGGTTCTCAGTATTTTGAATCAGTCCTGCTCTAGGACTTTCACTCTGTGAGAGCGCCTGTACAAAGCTAGCCTGAAGCGCCTTTAGACTGAGCTTGTAGTCAGCATCTTCGTTATTAGCTCTAGCGTTGAGCTCAATTGCAACTACCTGACCGAGAAATTCACAGACCGTTCGGCGTTCGTAGGAAACTGCTTTGGGACTATTGTGATGGCACACTAATAGTCCCCACAGCTGGCCATCTCGGACTAGAGAAATGGCCATAGTCGCTCTGACGCCCATGTTTGATAGATACTCTACATGCAGCGGCGAAACGCTGCGTAGACCTGCCAAGCTCATATCAACCGACGGTTCAGCGGCTAGAGACGGTGCATACATCAGCGCTACGGGCTGATAGGTAATATCTGGAATTATCCGCAACAAGTTCAAAATATAGAGGTATTTCGCTTGTTTGGGAATATCCGTTGCCGGATAGTGCAACCCCAAAAAGGATTCCATCTCGGGCCGTTTGAACTCGGTAATGACGCTACCTGATTCGTCTTCAGCAAACTGGTAAATCATCACGCGATCATAGTCGGTGATCTGTTGGATTTCTTGAACAGCAACTTCGCACAATTCACTTAATGTTGTCGTCTGTTGAATGCGACTGATAGGACGCTTGACCAGGCTATGAAAATCGAAGAAGGTAATACTCTCTTCTTCGCCGATTGGCTCTAGCTCCAAGATAAATACGCGATCGCTGCGGTGGCAGACGGCAGCGAAGATCTGGATCTCGGCGTTGACTTCTATCTTGATTTGTAGCGGATTGACTGCTTCAAAGTCTCTATCCAAGCAGCTTTCTAGCGTCTTGATTTGATCGGCATCTATCAGTTCGCTGAGCGGTTTATCCAATAGAAGTTCGGGGGAGATGCCTAGATGGTCCGCTGTGTTTTGGCTGATGCCGATAATCTGCCAGCTCTTGTCATTGTCGTCTTGCCGAAGGATCAGCATCACCCCGTGAGGCTGTATTTCGGAAGGAATGTGAATAGGTTCGCGATCGCAGTTCGTCAGATCGATTCCTTCGCTCACCAGTCGCTGATCTGTAATCTGAGCAATCGCCGCTCTAGTTCTCGCGATCAGACTAGTGTTGGTAGTGAGGTCTAGGGTCACAGTGATCTATTAAACAGTAATTTGTTAGACAGATATCGTATCAACTATAGCGGTCCCCGGCTAGTCCGAGCGCGTCTAGAATGCCTGGTGTAAAATTAGCCGATTACCGTCTAGATCATAGGCATAGACTTCGTCGCCATGAGAGGTATGCATAATCTCTTTTGTCGGACCATGCCCAAGGTTGTTAAGCCGAGCGATCGCACTGTTCAAATCGTTTACCTCAAGGCAGAGGCTCATTGCCCCGCTGTTAGCAGCCGTAAATTCTGCGGTGCTGCTGGGCTTGGGTAAAAAGAGTGCTAGGCGTAACCCTGGCAGCCCAAACTCCGCGTAGGTAGGGGTATGAGGCAGAGGCTCAATCGCGAGGAAAGCTCTATAGAACTCGACCTGCGCTGCTAGGTTTACGCTAGCTAGCGTGACAAAAGCAAACTGACTAACGGTAGGCGCTTTCATAATCCTTACGTGATCGGCAGTTGGATGACAAACTCAGTTCCCTGTCCTGGCTCAGAATGTACGGCCAAGCTGCCGCCGTGCCTTTCTACCACGATCTGACGGGCGATCGCCAGCCCTAGCCCAGTCCCTTTACCCACCCCTTTGGTGGTAAACAGGTTGTCAAAGATTCTATCTTTCACCGCTTCAGGCATGCCAGTGCCATTGTCTTTTATACGAACTTCAGCAGTATTTTCATCAGCCAGCTTAGACAGAATAGTAATGATCTGAGGACTAGTATTGAGATCGGCAAAGGTAGATTGCTGCGCCGCTTCGTCAAACATATCGATGGCGTTAGCAAGAATATTCATAAACACCTGATTGAGCTGTCCAGGAAAGCATTGAATAGCCGGTAGCTCGCCATACTCCCGGTTGATTTGAATGTCGGGCCGGTGCTCGTTTGCTTTGAGCCGATACTTAAGAATTAAAATAGTGCTGTCAATGCCTTCATAGAGAGTAGCCGGAATTTTATCCTCGGTATCTGCGCGGGAGAAGGTCCGCAGACTGGTACTAATCGACTTGATGCGCTTAGTTGCTTTTTGCATTGAGTCGATCAGCTTGATCACATCCTCACTCAAAAAGTCTAGATCAATATCCTCCGCGTGCTCTTTTATGGGTTCGGTCGCATCGGGATAGTGCTGCTGATACAGCGCTAGATGTTCTAACAAATCTTGCACATAGTCTCTAGCATTTCTGATGCTGCCGCTCAAAAATCCAATCGGATTGTTGATCTCGTGGGCAACGCCTGCAACCAGGTTGCCAAGGGCAGACATCTTCTCGGATTGAACAACTTGCGCCTGACTCTCTTGAAGCTGTGCCAGCGCTGAGATTAGCGATTCATTCTTTTCTTGAATGAGCATGTCAGCTGCTTTGTGAGCGCTAATGTCGGTGATGAACCCTTCGATGAACAAAAGCGCATCTGTCTGATCAAAAACACCTTTTCCCTGTTCCCAGACCCATTTCTCTTGGTTTTGTTTGGTTCGGATTCGATAGGAAATCTGGAAAGTGAGTGCGATCGCGTATTGCTGCTTGCACCGCAGTATCAACCATATCAGCATCATCGGGATGAATGAGGTCACCATAGGCAATACCGCAATTGTTGACCAGCTCCTCTGACTGATAGCCCGTGAGCATAGAAGCAGCCTTTACTGACGACTCTCATTGTCCAATTCGCGTCGTTGTCGCAGGAGTAGGCCATTCCAGGCAGATTACTTAGCAGCGTAGTAAGCCGTTGCTGTTCGATTTGGCTTTGAGCGTAGAGTTTGGCAGTCTTTAGAGAGATAGCTGCCTGAGCGCACATGATGTTTAACAGACTGATGCGATCGCCCGTGAAAGCGCCAGTAGCCAGCTGATTTTCTAGATACAAAATTGCGACAAGTTTGCCTTGATGAAGAATTGGCGTACATAGCAAGCTCTTAGGGCTGCTGCCGCACGATATACTCATCGGTTGCTAGAGTCGTACTAGCGACTAGCATCCACGACTATTACAGGCTGCAAGCTGCGCTTGACTCTGTCTATTAGGACGTGCGGCAGTTCTGTGCTCTCTGATAGTGCAACAGAGTTCACCTGAGCAGGGTGACCTAGCGCTGCAATCGCTTCAATAAACCACCGATCCGCCTGTGGCATTAGCAATACGCCCTTACTAGCACCAGCGTTCTCTAGGACCATACTCAGCAGGGTAGACAAGAGCTTGTCTAGATGAATCTCGCTAGAAAGCGCCTGCGAAACTTTGAGAACGCTTGCTAGATCGAGCGCAGCAGAGACAGTCGTCGTTCCAGAGATAGTAGACTCGGCTGTAGGCTTAGTAGCCGATCGGTGAAAAGATGGCAAGTCTACGGTAAAAACTGTTTCAGTTGTCGATAGGGTTAGCTGCTGCCGCAGCAGAATGGGGGCAAGCAGGTTTGAATATCGTTGCTCCAAATCTTGTACTTTTGCACTAGATTGCCAGTGGGCGTAGCCGTAGTAGGCACTGATTAGATAGTCTTGAGCAATTTTCTCCCTACCCCAGCCTAGGTAAAACTCAGCGGCGAGTTCGTTGGCTAGCGCTTCTTCTTGAGTGTATTTATTTGCTTTTGCCCCTGCGATCGCCTGATCGTATAAATCAATCGCCAGAGCTTTGTTCCCAGTCAGCCGCTGCATCTCTGCTTCTACCAGATGAAATTTGTGCAAATAGTTGGCTGGAGAATGACTAGCCCAGCTTTGTAGCTGCGCCTGCGCTGATTCTAGATCGGCCCACAGCGCCGCTTTGTCTTCTGATGATGCATTGGCATAGTCATGACAAGCTACTAGAGAGCTGTAGAAATTGACCACCGGGGCCTGCGGTGTAGTAGCCATGCCCGCAGGATAGTCGCGCGCTTCTTTGCTGTCCCGGTGAGCTTGTGAATAGTCTCGAAATAGTACAGCAATAATCAGTTTGTTCATATAGAGATAGCTGAGCGTACCGCGATCGTTTGTCTGTTCATGAACCGGAATCATGGTCTCTTCGCTGTAGTACGCACCAGCTAGGTGCCAGGGGTGACTATTCTGCGCTCTCAAATTAGCAGCGCACTGCTGAGAGATCGAGTTGATGTAACCCTGCGGAATCTGGTGGGTTTGGGCGATCAGTTGGGCATGTAGAGCAGTCTCTACTTCTAGCTGCTCTAGCGGTAGACCGGCAGTCAATGCATTCGCAGAGCGCGCCGCTAATGACCAGGCCGCATGCTCCAAATCGCCACTTTCAAAACCAGCGACATAGGCGACTTGAAAGGGAGACAGGCTATCTCTAATCGGCTCTTGCCAGTGGTTGATCAAGTGGTTGACGATGTATAGAGTGCTGCTCTTTACCGGCGTATCCTTCCAACGTGAAAGCAAGGTTCATCGCTAGCTGACCAAACTGATAGCCAATTTCAAACCTGCCAGCTTGCGCACATAGGAACACGCCATACATCGCGTAGGAAAAAGGCGATACGCTTGCATTGCCTAAGCGGATAGATAGTTCAACTTGAGTCAGAACAATTAGAGGAAATAGTGGAGATGACGAAGTCGCGGCTGCTCCGATAATTGCGCAGAGAATCTGCATGATTGCTAGCGATTCTGGCTCGCTCATCTCAGGTAGATGAACCAACTCTGTAGGCTTTCTATCGGCTAAGCTGATGGCGACTTTCTCAAAACTTTGTCCAATATCCTGTGGGGAAGGTGGATTCGGAAAGATAATATCGAGCTTTTCTAGAGCGACTAGCGCTGTCTGTATGGCTTTTTCTGCCTCTCCTTTAGAGGTGTATCCCTGAATCTTTACCTGAAAGACTTTGATCTGATCAAGAACAGTTTTAGCCTTGTTTAGAACAATTTGAACGAAGCTATCCGCTATATCAAAATGCCCTACTAAGCAAGCACTTTCAGAGGCCCCTTCATACAGCACCAGTATCAGATCATAGTGATCTTCCCAGGACGACGCCGGGAGGAGTTCAATTCCTGTTGTGAAGTAGCTGAGCGCTGATTCATAGGCAAAAGATGCTCTTGCTTTACGGCCAGCTAACCGATTCAATTTGGCTAGCTCTAGCTTCTCTGAGGCTTTGCTAACTAGCGGCAGTCCTATATTTAGATGCTCAACAATCTCAAAAATGCTAGCGTCTAGATCTGCCTCACGCGTGTTTGCATATAGTCGCTGACCAATCTGGCGATGAGTTGCTAAGCGCTGGGTCGAAGGAATGAGCGAGTAGGCTGCTTGCTGAACACGGTCATGTAAGAATCGATAGCTTGGATTGACAGTGTGCTTAGTATCGGCTGGTTCAGTACCTATCTCTATCTGTTCTGTAGATTGAAAGAACTTGTAGATTTGGTCAGTGGGTACGATCAGTCCTGCTTGCGAGGCTTTCCATAGGGCAATCGCCACCTCTGCGCGCTGCTGTTTGGAGATAGTCGATAGCGTTGCTAGATCAAACTGATTACCAATGCAGGCAGCTAGCCTTAGTAGTTGCTGAATCTCGGCTGGCAGTTTTTCTAGCTGTAGCGCCATAAATTCTACAACATCATCGGTTAGCGCTAGGACATTAATCCTGGCGATATCACACTGCCAGTAACCCCGATCTGCTGCGAAGTAAATATAGCCATCTTGGTGCAAAGACTTTAGAAACTGCGCTGTAAAGAAAGGATTACCCTCGGTTTTTCGATAGACCAGCGCGCTCAGTGGTTCGGCCAGCTCTATAGAACAATTCAGCGTGTCGGCAACTAAGTGGTTGGTGTTTTCGACTGTTAGCGGCTTGAGGGTAATTGTATTAACAGCTTTGCCTGCTAGCTTTATATCTTCTATGCTCAAGACAAACGGATGAGCAGACGAAACTTCATTGTCTCGATACGCACCTAGCATTAGCAGATGACTCATTGCCCTGCATTAGCAGCTTGATTAGCTCTAGTGAGGCGGAATCAGCCCACTGCAAGTCATCTAGAAACAGCACTAGCGGGTGATCTCGCGTCGCAAAAACTTCGACAAATTTCTTTAGAAGCTGATTGAATCGATTCTGCGCGGCACTGCCTGAGAGTTCGGCTGCTGCTGGCTGTTCTCCAATTATCTCTACTAGTTCTGGTATCACTTCAATCAGAACTTGGCCATTTTCTCCTACGGCTTCGAGAATGCATGACTTCCATTTCGCTAGCTGAGCGTCAGATTCTGATAGCAGCTGCGCTATCAAATCTCGTAATGCTTGTACAAAGGCAGAGAGTGGGATGTTGCGATTGAACTGATCGAACTTGCCTTTGATAAAGTAGCCGCACTGACGCGTGACTGGCTTATGGATTTCGTTGACTACTGCTGTTTTGCCAATGCCAGAAAGTCCCGCTACTAGCATCAGCTCAGATTTGCCGATAGCAGCGCGGTCAAAAGCTGCGAGTAGGGTTTGGACGGCAGACTCGCGACCATAGAGTTTTTCGGGAATGAGGAAGCGATCGCACAGATCTCGCTGCCCTAGCTCAAAATCAGCAATCTCCCCATCTACCTGCCACTGAGTCAAACATTGTTCTAGATCGTACTCTAAGACCTAGCGCACTTTGATAGCGATCTTCAGCGTTCTTCGCTATTAGCTTACTGACAATAGCCGCCACCATATTAGGTATCTCAGGATTCGATCTGATTAGCGGGCTCTGGGAGATTTAGCAATATGACAGTGAACTAGCTCTAGCGGATCTTCAGAGGCAAACGGCAAGCTGCCAGTGAGCAGTTGATAGAGCGTCACCCCAAAAGCATAGAAGTCAGCGCGGTAGTCAATCGCCCGATTCATCCGTCCGGTTTGCTCTGGCGATAGGTAGGCCAGAGTTCCCTCTAGAACGTTAGGACACTGGATCTCTTGAGTCTCCTTTTGGCAGCCGCGAAGCGATACTAAAATCAATCAGCTTCACCTGCCTGGACTCGGGGTGAATCAAGATGTTGGCAGGTTTGATGTCTTTGTGCACAACCTGGTGTTGATAGAGATCGTGCAGAATATCGCTAAGCTGTAGCGCAATCGACAGGACTTCTATCAGCGGTAGCGATCGCTTCTGTGCATATTCCGCTAGCGATAAACCACCAAAGTCTTCCATGACCAGGGCGTAGCCACTGTTTAGAGGTTCTAGGCACAGGGGCTGAACGATACCGGGAATGGGTAGAGATTGGGCGATCACATACTGATTGCGAAACTGCACCAGCTCACCGAAGCTAGGGTAATCGCGGCGCAGTATCTTAACCACAACCGGACGCTGCTGCGCTATTTGCAGCATACGATAGACTGCCGTTCTAGTCCCTTGGTACAGCACCTCAACCACGGTATAGCCAGAAAGCTGAGCTAGTGAACTGGGCAAGGAACTAGTCGGGAAAGCCATCGTTTAGAGCAGGTACCATGCACCTGGCTTTGAATGAGATACTCTAGGTTGCCCGACGCTTTCAGGCCATAAACTGTAGCACGCTCTAGTCTGTGCAAGCACCGTATAAATCGCAAGTCGATCATTCTGCTTTAACGACAGATCCACCCCTTTCAAGCTATCGACTTCTAGATCTGCTATCTGAAAGCTATCGACAATCTGCTTGACAGTAGCCGCTAGCGGTACGGCAATCACCGCGCCCAACAGTCCACCCGTCTGAGCGCCCACTAGCAGTGATAGCAGCACCCAAACCGGATTGAGCCCAACCGCATCACCCAGAATTCGAGGCGTAAATACGTTATCGACAATTTGGTCAGTAATTACACAGGCAGCTAGTACCTCAGAGCCTAATAGCGGATCGCTCAGCCCTACCAACAAGCTAACAGTTGCCATGCCCAGCCAGTCCCCAAAAGGAACAAACACACAAAGGCCAATGCCCAATCCAGAAACTAGCCAGAAAGGAACGCTCAGTAGATAGAAGATTAGCGCTAGCGTCACGCCCATAATCGCCGCAATCACCGCCTGCCCAAAAAAGTAATTTTTGAACTGTATGCTCAGCGCCTCGCTCAGCTGGCTCCCCAAATCATTTGGTAGCCACCTATACAGCCCTTGCCAAAAGGGTTCGCCATACAGCACCAAATACAGCGTTAATACAATCGTCAGGACAATATCAAACAGCTTGTCTGCAAAGCCCAGGAGGAAACTCAAGAGCTGGCCAGGCAAAAGCTTCAGCTCTACGGGCAGTAGATTGGCGAGCTGGTTGGTCAAATCAGTGACATCGATATTGTCAGATGTCTCTAGCTTGTCGATTTCAGTATCAAGTACTTCTAGCTGCTGACTGCCAGAGGCCAGCCAGTTCGGTAGCTGGGTGGTCAAATCTGTGAGCTGATCGAGCAGGATTGGCGCAACGGTCACGAGTAGTAAGGCCAAACCTGAGAGCACTAGCGAAACAATGATCAGTACGCTGTAGCCCCGCGCAATGCCTGCTTTCTCTATTAAAGACACCAAATAGTCCAGCAAGAACGCCAGCAGAGTTGCGATCACCAGCATACTCAACAGCGACTGAAAGTACTGAATACCTCGAAGCAACAGCCAAAAGTTAAAGATAGTCAGGGGAATTGTCAGCTCCCACACTAGCCATTGAGGTAATTTATCGAGCAGTTTAGTCAACTATCAGTTCCTATTAGTCAAGCTACTGGATCAGGCTATAGAGTCAGGCCACGCAGATACATTAGTACTTGATGAGGGCGGAGAGAGACAAATGCCCTACGGAGTATTTCAAGCGTTTATTCCAGCAGTGATAGCAGCTCTAGCACGACTCCGTTGGTCCAGCCAAACCCAATCTCGTTACTGCTATAGCCGTACTGAATTTCATCAGATACTTCACCCGAGCAGGTCTCTAGGTCGTATTTTTCTAGCAGGCTACCGCTTCGCTCAAAGTCTGCAACAACTAGCGTAATAAAGCGTCTAGCTAAACGCAGCGCGGCATCATCATAGCCGTATCGCTTTAGCCCTTCTACCGCAATTAGCTGTAGCGGTGCCCAGCCGAAGGGATCGTCCCACTGGTTTCCAGAGGCATGGGTACTGGTGCGTACGCCGCCAGGAGCCTCGAACTTGGCGAGATTTTCAACCACAGCAGCAGCCTGCTCTTGGGAGGCGACTCCTGCCCACAGCGGATAAAAGGTCGTGGCAAACTCGTAGTAGTGACGCTCGCCGGTTGTGAGGTAGTGGTCTAAATATAGGCCGTGCTTTTCATCCCACAGGTACTTATTGATATTTTGCTGTCGTAGCTGCGCTTTGTGCTCCCAGCCTTTGATTTCAACGCTATAGTCTGCTTGCTCTGCTTCAGCTAGCGCCTGGTAAACAGCGGCAACATCTTGTTCCATCATGTAGAGCAGCACATTCAAGCACACGGGTAGATAATGGACGATATCTACGCTAAATGGGCCAAACCGATTGGTCGGATCAAAGCCTGACTCTCGCATGGAGCGATCGCCTTTGTAAAACAGGTCAGTTAGCTTGTCTTCTTTCTCGTCATAGAAGAGCGACACGTCATAGTCTTTGATCGATTCGTGCTTGTAGAATTCTCGAATCCGGTCAAAGTGCGTTTGTCCGTCTTCATCTACTTCGGAGACGATGACCTCTGGCGCGGGGCCTTCGCCCGATGCGTAGAATCTAGACAGCCCGCTTTCCTGGTTTAGATGGGGCTCGGTTAGCCAGTAGTCGTAGTACTCTACCAGCGTCGGTAGAGTGGACTTTAGCCAGTCGGCGTCTTGGGTCTGCTCGTAGATTTTGAGGACCATACTAGCTAGCAGCGGAGGTTGCGATCGCCCCAAAAAATAGGTCCGATTCGCATTCAGCACCGTGCCATAGTGAACCACCTGATACAGCAGCTGATCGGTTACGCTTTTGGCCATTGCTATCTGGTCGTCTCGCAACAGCCCTAGCAGAATAAAATAGCTATCCCAGCCGTACAGCTCATTAAATCGTCCGCCCGGAACGATGTAGTCACCCGGTAAATACAGCAGACCATGATCTTCAATCTCACCATCTTCTGGCAGCGTCTCTATCCGAATGCGACTAAATTCAGCCGACATTGTCTGCTTTAGCGTATTGGCGACTGCTTCAGCATCCTCTTTGGCAGAGATATACACAGGCCAAGATTTTCCTGATTCATGCTCCACCTTTGAATCTCTAGCCGCAGTCAAGATATGGTCGTGGCCGCGCCTAAGGGTTTCCCAGGTCAGATTGATGTATCTTTTTACAGCTGCAATCTGCTCAGCGGTAGGATAGCCCTGGTCGATTGCAGTGTCTGAATCGGTGAGTAGATCAGGCAGCTTGACAGATGAATTCGTAGCGGCGTCTTTTGTCACAGGCGGTATAAAAGTAGTTGAACTTAGTTGTTGCGATCTTGGTGTACGCACCCAAGCAGATACTGTGGAGCACTAGGCTCAATAGACACTCTAATATCAATATCAGAAAAACCGCTAGATCAATTGTTTGCAACGCACCACACTTGCCTAGATTGGGGCCTGAAATCAGGGTATCAGCTACTTTAAACCCTACTTAGCGACCTCAAAGCTATGATTTTCACTAGCCAAGAGTCCTACCGGGAATCGCTCTAGCAAGCCACCGACAGAAATAGACTTCTCTAGCTGCATAGGCTGATCACTCAGCCAGTCTTTCCAGTCTCCTTGCTCCGCACCGGGTACCTCAATTGCCGTATCCCCCCATAGCTGAATTCCACAGGGTAGCCCATCCGGCTCTATCAAACTAGTCAAAAAGCGCGGTGCCACTACTATCAGCGTATGCTCACCCTGGTGACGAGCGTAGGCAACTACATTTTCTGCATGCTCACCAGTCACCTTTAGCGGTGTATAAGCGCCGCTCCTAAACACGTTGCGAAAATAGTTTCGCGCAGCCAAGCCTCTAAAGGTCAAGAACAGCTTGATTCGCCCGTCTACTCTAGTGCTTAGCAGCTCTTCTATCAGCGCGTTAGGCTGCTGCTGCCACTGAGACTGAATTTTTTCGAGCGCGGCTGAGCGCTTTGAGTAGTCAACCGGGCGGCGATTATCTGGATCGACTAGACTTAGATCCCACAGCTCGCTGCCTTGGTAAAAGTCGGGAATGCCGGGCACGGTTAGCTTGATTAGGAGCTGAGAGAGTGAATTGAAGATGCCGTAGGCCGCCGTCTTGGCTTGAAAATGCTGAAGCTTACTCAAGAAGGTGTTGTCGTCACTAGGCGTTAACAGCGCCTCGACAAAGTTGACATAGCCCGCTTCGTAATCTTCGTCAGGCCGGAGCCAGTTGGTGTGAACTTTGGCCTCGCGGACGGCTTTGACAACATAGTCTTTTACTCTTTCTTTGAACTCGGGCAGCTCTGCGTCATCAAAGGGATATGCACCGACTAGCGTCTGATACAAAAAGTATTCGTCGTTGCTGTCTGGAACTGCCTGCTCATTATCGGTTTGCTTTTTGTCTGCGTTTAGCTCGCTCCACAGCATCACCTGTTCTTCCCATTCGCTGGGCAGCTCGGATAGAACGCTTAGGCGCGATCGCACATCCTCACTTCTTTTCGTATCGTGCGTAGAAGTCGCATTCAGCGCCTGCGGCCAGTGCTCCTGCTGATACTGGTTGTAGCGATGAAAATCTGCCAGGGCGATGCCAAAGTTCTCCGGTGAGCCGCCGACTTCGTTGAGTCCGATAAATCGGTTGTACACATAAAAGAGCGTATCTTCTAGACCCTTGGCCATCAGCGGCCCGGTAAACTGCTGCAAGCGCATGACGAAATGGAGCCACTGCGATCGCTCCTCAGAAGGCAAAGACTCCTCGTATTGCAGCAGCAAGAACCTCTCAATTAGCTCTAGCTCATTACGTAGCTGAGGAATCCGCTTTCTCGCCTGTTTAATCGCCGTTTGAATATATTGAATATCACGCTCTGTGCTGCCCTGCTGGTTGATATAAGTACAGTAGATGGGAAAGCAGACTAGCACCTCTTGAATCGCTGCCTTTAGACCGTTGGCCGTCAGATCTCGGCCGTATCGATACTGACTAGCCACCTTCTTCAAGAAGCGAGCTAGGTTGTCAATATCTCCAACCAGGTTTGTATCCGCAATCAGCTTCTTCTTGTCTAGAACCAGGCTGTGATAGCTATTGCGCATCCCCGTAAACTCTTGATAGAAGCGGGTGAAGTCGCTGCGATTTTTTTGGCAGCAAAACAGCCGATTCGCATAGGTCAAAAACTCGTAGCCAGAGGTTCCTTGAACCGGCCAGTGGAGGGGTAGTTTCTCACCCGGCTCTAAAATTTTTTCAATGACGGTATAGACCCCATCCATCTTCTCCTGAAGCCGTTCCAGGTAGGTCAACGGATCGTATAGTCCATCAATATGGTCAATTCTCAATCCGTTGATCTTTCCAGCTTTGACCAACTCTCTAATCAGTGCGTGCGTCTGATCGAATACCTTCGGATTGTCGACCTTTAGACAGATCAGCTCATTCACTGTAAAAAACCGCCGATAGTTCAGCTCTTCTGCGCCTACTTTCCAAAAGGAGAGTCGGTAGTACTGCTCTAACAACAGACTATCTAGTAAATCAAAGCTCTTGGCTCTGCCAGCTTGACCGTTGAAAACTTCAACATTCTGGTCGATAAAAGTTTTGACCTCTTTGTTTGAGCTATACAGCTCCCACAGCACATGCTTTACAAAAGCGCACTGGTTTTTTCTATCTCGCCCAGTCATGGCGGGCAAAGTCTCTTTTACCGTATTGAGAATGCCAATTAGCTTGATATAGTCGGGCTCTTGCGGTCCCATCTGCCGCCGCAGCCACGACAGCTCATTGTTGAGAAAAGTATCATACGAATCTACGCGAATCGGAAAGCTCAGCGCGTAATAGTTGACTCGCAGACCGTCCTCGCCATAGCTCAGCTGAATTTCTCCTCTTTCTAGGCAGCGATCGTAAAAATCTCCCAGCATCGGCGCAAGCACCTTGCCCTGAATATCGTCGTAGGAATGCTCCCATTCGATATCAAAGTAGTCAAAATACTGCGAATCGGGTCCATACTCTAGTACATCCATCAAATATTGATTTTGACGGTCGTAGGCCATATGGTTTGGCACGATATCTTGCAACCAGCCCATGCCCCGTTCGTGCAGCGTAGCAACTAAGATATCAAACTCTTCCATCCCGCCTAGCTCTGGGTTTAGCTGGTTTTGGTCAACTACATCGTAGCCGTGCTGACTGCCGGTCCTAGCTTTGAATATAGGTGAAGCATAGATATCGGAAATTCCTAGCAGATCGAGATAGTCAACAATCTCTTTGGCCTGAGAAAACCCAAAATCGGGTGTGAACTGAAGACGGTAGGTAGCAACAGGGATACGCATAGCAGTTCAAAAGGTTAAAGACAAAAGGATCGAAGGTAGCTAGACAGTGCTGTTTGCTTAAGCTGTTTGCTTAACAGTACCTACGGTGCAGTCTGAGAAAGCGACCAGGAAGAGATCGGCTCGGCTCGATATAGCGCAATGCTAAACGGGCTAAGCAATAGCGTTTGATCGGATTCTTCAGCCGAGAGTCGAGCGGGTAGTGGTTCTGATTTTGTAAACTCTCTAGATTCCTTCGGACACCACTGCGCATCTGCCGAGTTTAGCTGCTGCCACCAAGTCTGCGACCCTAAAATCAGATCTATCTTTGCTGCCTGGTCGCTAAAGTTCATAGCGCAGAGCAGATCGCCGCTAGCGATAGACTGCTTGTACTGCAAGGTGTTGGTGGTGTGCGTGACGACAATATCAGCAGCCGTCGTCGGGCTCATCACTCGGCACTGACGTCTAACTTCCAGCAGCCGCTGGTAAAATTTGCGCATGATTCGCTGCTGCTGACGATCGGCGGCAGATCTATCTTTGCTAGATAGCCAGTTGAGCTTTGATTTTTCATAGGTGTCTTCGCTGACCGGATCGGGCGGTGCCCCTTGCGCGTAGAAGTCAGAGAATTCTTCTGTTCGACCTCTTCTAACCGCCTCGATTAGATCGGGATCGCCATGATCAACAAAATAGAGAAATGGATTAGTTTCTCCATATTCTTCGCCCATAAATAGAAGAGGAATGTAGGGAGAGAGTAGCGTGATCCCAGCGGCTAGCTTCAGCGCCCCGAAAGAGACTAGCGTAGAGAGGCGATCGCCCATCATCCGGTTGCCGACCTGGTCGTGGTTTTGATTGCAAACAACAAACTGATAGGAAGGCAGATCTCCTGCTGGACTGCCGTGAGGTCTGTGCCTAAAAGGAGAGTACTGTCCAGCGTAGACGAAGCGATCTTTGAGTGCAACTGCCAAAGATTCCAGGCTAGCAAAATCACCGTAATAGCCCATATTCTCACCCGTCAGCCTGGTGTGCAGCGCATGGTGAAAATCATCACTCCACTGCGCGCTAAGCTGATAGCCCCCCTGCTGCACGGGCCGAATCAGACGCGGATCGTTCAGGTCACTCTCCGCAATCAAGAAACCAGGGTAGGATCGCTGCTGGGTAAATTCTGCGACCGACTCGGATAGTAACTGTAGAAAATGCTTCGCCCCAAAGTCGTAGATAGCGTGAACCGCATCTAGCCGCAGCGCATCAAAGTGATAGTCGCGCAGCCAGCTAATTGCGTTTTCGGCAAAGTAGCCTCGGACGCCGTCGCTGTAGGCATCGTCAAAGTTGATTGCACTGCCCCAGGGGGTCTGATAGCGCTTGGTGATGTACGGACCGTATTTACCCGTGTAATTTCCTTCGGGGCCAAAGTGGTTGTAGACCACGTCTAGAATCACGGCTAGTCCCGCATTATGGCAAGCGTCAACTAGCTTCTTTAGCGCTGTGGGGCCGCCGTATGAGTTTTGGACAGCGAAAGGGAAAACGCCGTCATAGCCCCAGTTGCGATCGCCTGGAAACTGAGCCACGGGCATAATCTCAATTGCAGTAATGCCAAGCTCTACCAAATCATCCAGGTGCTCTATCGCCGCCTCGAATGTGCCTGCTGGCGTAAAGGTGCCAACGTGCAGCTCATAGATGACATAGTCTGCTAGCGCAACGCCTCGCCAGTTCTGGTCGCTCCAGGCGAACTGGTTGTGATTAATTACTTCCGACGGGCCATGTACGCCCTCAGGCTGATATCTAGAGGCGGGATCGGGCCAGGCGTCCTCATTGTCCAGTCGATACTTGTAGAGCGTGCCTGCCGGTAGCTCGGGGGCGTGGGTTCGCCAATAGCCCAGCTCATCTCTTTCCATCTCTAGCACTCTAGGGGCAACAGGCTGATACTGATGGCCTAGCACCTCCACAGCGACACTATCGACTAGCGGTGCCCACACGGCGAACTGACAGCCATCTTCAAACCTTGCACCAATATCCATATGCCTTTCTGCAAAGCCTTGGGCCCTGCCTATGTACTCTATTAGCATTCAAGAGTATCAAAACCGAATTCTACAAACGGCTACCCACAGACATAAAACCGATTATCACTACCGACTAGCACTCGTTTGTTGATACATGGAACTCCGTATCAATAAACCTAAACTCGTAGCCGGGCGCAGTCTGTCTTTGGGATAAGTGGGGCCATTTGATTGCGGTCGATGACGAAACCTTGAGAGGAAGCTACGAGCGTAGCGGCAGGCGGACTATGGTTCATGTGGTGAGCGCTTGGGCCATGCAGAATCGAATCGTGCTCAAGGAGACTTGTTTGACGGTGTGGTTCAACTGTTGGAACAAGCTTGTCAGCAGTCCTTCGCAGAGATTGAACACGACTCCTTACTCGCTAGATCTAAACCCTTTGGAACATCAGTGGTTTGGTCTAAAGAACCGGATGGCACAAATTGAGTATGCGTTTGCTTGACCTCTGATCGGGTATTTAGTACTACTGAGCAGTCGGATAGTCTACTATAGTTAATCGGTTCGTTTTAGTAACTTTCAGCACCTCTCTTAAGGGGCCTGGCATTTCGAGGAGCCCAGTATCGCTATGAGCAAAGGCACACTTTTTGACAAGGTTTGGGACGCACACACCGTCGGCACACTGCCTTCTGGTCAAACTCAGCTATTCGTCGGCCTGCACCTAATCCATGAGGTGACTAGCCCACAAGCCTTTGCCATGCTAAACGAGCGTGGGCTGCGGGTAATGTATCCCGAGCGCACCGTAGCAACGGTCGACCACATCGTGCCGACTGAAGACCAGTCGCGACCTTTTGCCGATCCGATGGCGGAGAAGATGATGGCGGCACTAGAGACAAACACGTCTGAGCACGGCATCCGCTTTTTCAATGTGGGTTCTGGCTCTCAGGGAATCGTACACGTAATTGCACCAGAGCAAGGACTGACGCAGCCGGGTATGACCATTGCCTGCGGGGATAGCCACACGTCTACGCATGGGGCTTTTGGTGCGATCGCATTTGGCATCGGCACTAGCCAAGTCAGAGACGTACTCGCTTCCCAAACCCTGGCGCTGGCCAAGCTCAAAGTCCGCCGGATCGAAGTCAACGGCGAGCTGCCCACAGGCGTATTTGCTAAAGATATTATCTTGCACATTATTCGTAAGCTAGGCGTCAAAGGCGGCGTAGGATACGCTTACGAGTTTGCCGGTAGCGCCATTGAAAGTCTGTCGATGGAAGGGCGGATGACGGTTTGCAATATGTCAATTGAAGGGGGCGCGCGCTGTGGCTACGTCAACCCAGACCCAGTGACCTACGACTACATAAAAGGACGTGACTTTGCGCCCAAGGCCGCGCAGTGGGACGATGCTGTCGCTTGGTGGGAGAGTCTGCGCAGCGATGCCGACGCTGATTATGACGATGTAGTCAAATTTGAGGCGGCTGAGATCGCCCCAACTATCACCTGGGGAATTACACCAGGGCAAGGCATCGGTGTCAATGAAGCGATTCCAACACCCGAGACAATGCCAGCCGACGAGCGGCCAATTGCCGAGGAAGCCTATCGCTATATGCAGCTATCTCCAGGGCAGCAGATAGAAGGCACAAAGATTGACGTTTGCTTTATTGGTAGCTGCACCAACGGACGGCTAAGCGACCTGGAAGAAGCTGCAAAAGTTGCACAGGGTCGTCAGGTTGCGCCTGGCGTCAAAGCCTTCGTCGTACCTGGCTCAGAGCGAGTAAAAGTAGAGGCCGAAGCCGCAGGACTAGACAAGATATTTGAGGCGGCTGGCTTTGAGTGGCGCGAGCCAGGATGCTCTATGTGCCTAGCGATGAATCCAGACAAGCTGCAAGGTACAGAAATCAGCGCGTCTTCTTCTAACCGCAACTTTAAAGGGCGTCAGGGCTCGTCTTCGGGGCGGACTTTGCTGATGAGTCCGGCAATGGTGGTATCCGCAGCAGTCACCGGACAGGTGACCGACGTGCGACACCTAGAAGCCATTACCTAGAAGCCATCACCTAGAAGCCGTTACCTAAAAGCCGCTGCCTAGAAACGCTGTCACGTAGGACCTGCAGGTTAAGAGAAGGTTTAGAAACAACTGTATTTTGGAATACATCTCTTAACCTCGCCTTTTTTTGCGTTTAATTTTCGTATTTAAGAATGACCTAAAAGATTAGATCTTATTGGGGCTATTGTTTTGTCTTTGACTACGTCTATACCTGTTCGCGAAGCATCGACTCCATTTGTCGAGCATTTGGAAAGACTGTACGAAGAGCGATCGCTAGTCACCTACACGACGGGATTGACGATTCCTCTACAGACCCAGCACATCTACATCATCTGCCGAGGAACGGTTCAGCTACACACTATCCACGCAGATGGTAACGAGACTATTGTCGGACTATGCGGCCCCACGATGGCATTTGGCGCATCGCTCACCCATATCCACCCTTACTGGGCAACAGCGCTGTGTGAGACCCATCTGCTGCCGCTCTCTATCAGCGAGATAGAAGCGTCTCCAGCACTCTCAGCAGCCCTGTTTCCGCAGCTAGTGCGTCGCCTTCAGCAAACGGAAGCATGGCTAGCTTTCTCAGGCAAGCGGCTAGTGACCGATCGGCTGCGCAGCCTGATTATTCAACTGGCTCAGGATTTTGGCCAGGTCGGTCCTAACGGCGTACGTATTACTATTCGGCTGACTCATCATCAGCTAGCCACTATCATCGGTACCACTCGAGTAACTGTCACGCGGCTACTGCGCGACTTCAAAGACGAAGGCTGGCTCAGTGTGCATCGTCGTCAGCTGATCGTGACTCCGCAAAGTTTAGGAATCTCTTTTCCGGCAAATCCGTAACCAGAATGTCCGTAGACTGTTTGCCAATCTCATGGGCAGTCAGTCTATGAGAGGGTCGGTAGAAATTAGCAGCAATTTCAAATTGATTCAGCCGGTTTCTTCTCATCAAGCACGAACTCAATGAGCGCTGCTTAGCTCTCTAACTAGAGATACTTAGTCAGCGCTAGATGCTGTTAGCTATAGCTAAAATTATATTCCATAGCAGTCTTGGTAGGCGTTCCCTAGCGCCGTGCGACGACGCGCTCTTCCTACCGCTGCTATGGTATTTGCGCTATGGGATGAGGGGTGTAGCCCTGCTATGTGTAGCAATCAAAGTGCGGAAGGTTATACCTACTATCACTGGTAGCCGTGAATTACTCTTTTCGGGGCTGTAATATTCAGACTCGGCATAGTTCAGTTGAACATAGTTTTCCTGATACACTATCAAACCCGCATAATCTACCCCAGCAGCAGCGCATCCACCGAATAAGCCCCTGGCCCAAACAAAATAATCAACGTCAGCATCAGCGTAAAGATTAGCGCCTTTTCCATACTAGGCGGCTCGCCTTTATCGCCATTTGGCCCCTCGTAAAACTCTCCTAGCTCATACGGATCGGGTGCAACAATCGGCAGGCCATCGATCACTTCTAGGATCAGCGCATAGATCATAGAAACTAAGATAGACAGACTAGCAAACGGCGTCAGCAGTCCTAGAATCAAACAAACGCCGCCTGCGATCATAAATCCTGCCGATAGGAAACACAGCGGTAGCGGCGCGCCCAATGCCTTCGACCAGGTTTGAAGATTCTTGATCTTTGGCAATCCATGAAGGATAAACAAGAATCCGACAGCAGCGCGAAAGACTAGCAGCATATAGCCCTGAGTCCCCTCAATAAATGCCGGATATAGCGCCGAGAGGAAAGTAGTGATCGTATCCAAGTTAATTTCTCCGTAATTCTTCACCAATATGTAGGGGTGGGTCTCGGCGTGTACGCTACACACCCTTACTCGCCCCCACTATGCCTCTACCATCAACACATTATGACCATCCGGACCCCGCCATAGTGCCCCCCGCTGAAACGGCATTACATCCGGCAGATCAATCACCTTCGGCGATACAAACTGCACGTGGGCCTCTTCTAGCGCCTCTACCGCCGCGTCAATATCATCTACTAGCAGCTCAAAATGCATATGGACTAAATCATTGGTCTGCTGCTCAAGAGGGAAAGGTCTGGCCCCAGGTGGCGTTAGATAGTCCAGAAACTCTACGCCCAGTCGGCCTTTGGCAGGTGTCAAAGAGGTCACAATCACTTTGGCGCTGAAGAGATTGTCCATCGTCTCTTGCTTGATGCCAATATTGGTAAAGCTGCCCTGGTGGGTGAGGCCGAGTACGTCTCGGTAGAGCGCTAGGCTGGTTTCGGTGCTGGAGATGGCGATCGCAGAATGATCCATCCCCAAAAACAGCGCCTCCTTCGACTGCCAATAGTCCGGTCCTAACCCTAGCGGAAATTGCAGCAGCTCTAGCGGATGGCCATCAGTATCTCTAAACTTGAACGCTTTAATATCGTTTGGCAGCGTCTGTGGCTCTGGCGAAATCGGTGTAAAAGAGAACTTCTTTAGCTGCGCATATGCTTTATCCATATCGCTGACGATAATCGCAAAGTGCTGAAACCATAGGTCATTGCTTTTGCTATCCTTTGGAACCGCTTTGCCTGTCCCACTCAAAAATTGCATCAGCCGAATCGTCTCCTGGCCTAGCTCTAGCGAGACTACTCGAACCTGCGCATCCGGTACGCCGTATAGATAGCTGGCTTCGTCGCCGCTGATGACAGTATCGGAGACAACGGTGTAGTCAAAGGCACCTGTAAAAAAATCAGCGGCCTGACTAGCATCAGAGACCGTTAGGCCAATTGCCTGCACGGCCTGAACCGTTATACCGGAGGGAGACGCCATAGTTACGCTTGTTCCTAAAAAGAGTTTGCAGAACTGCAGTCTGCATTTTTACACATTCGGGCGATCGCAACCCAGCCACTTCCAGCTCATTTTTTCTATGCCCAGCCTTAGCAAAGTGCGCAAAGCTATAATACGACGATGAAAAAGTTAGTCAGGCGATCGCGCTACTGTTTCCTGCCGCTGCTGCTGCTTTCTAGCGTCATTTTGCTCAGTCAGCCCCGCTGGCTGTTCACCCTCGCTAGCCACTTTTTCCCCGGCGCGCTCTACGCAGTCCCGCGCACCGACAGCCAGTCAAAAGTCATCGCCCTCACCATAGACGACGGTCCTAGCTCTGCCACGCCCGAAATCCTGACCATCCTCGATCGCTACGAAGCAAAAGCGACCTTCTTCAACATCAGCGGTAACCTTCCTGTCCACGAGTCAACCGTTCAGCAGGCGGTCAATTCTGGTCATGAGCTAGGCAATCATCTCACCGCCGATGAGCCTAGCATCCGCCTGAACATAGAGGCGTTTGAATCAGATCTGCTCGCCGCTGAAAGCGCCCTTCTCCCCTACCTGCCCGTAGGCTCCAAGCTAGCGTGGCTGCGCCCCGGCATGGGATTCTACAGCGGTGATATGGTCGACGTTGCTCAGCGTCACGGCTATCAGCTAGTGCTAGGGTCTACCTTTCCCTACGATACTCATGTTCATTCCGCTCGCTTTGCCAGCGAATTTATCCTACGAACCGTTCGCTCTGGCGATATTGTTGTTCTTCACGACGGTGAAAAAAACGGAGACAATAGAGGAGCCCGGACAGCTAAAACGCTAGAGATTATCTTGCCAGAACTAAACAGACGCGGCTATCGGGTGACGACTCTATCTGGTCTGGTTAAAACCCCGTAAGCAAGGAAAAGCAAAAACACAATAAGAGTGCTCACAAAAAGTGCTTACAAAAAGTATCTATGTTCTCTACTTGAAAAGTTTGGCTTAGAAGCAACAAACTCATTACCAATGAGATGTTGAGCATCGACTATAGATACCGGCTGAGAGAAAATATATCCCTGAATTGCATCACAGCCTAGCCTTCGTAGCGCCCTGTACTGCTCGACTGTTTCTACTTTCTTAGCTGCGATACCGCAGTTTAGCTTGTGTGCTAGCTCGATGATCGTGCCGACAATTTCGGCTTCGTCTGCCTGCATCGTTTCGATAAAGTAGCCGTCTATTTTCAGCCGATTTAGAGACAGCTCTTTAAGAACGTTCAGTGACGCATACCCTGTACTACAGTTGTCAATTGCCATTGAGATTCCCAGCGCTTTAAGCTGAGCTAGCGTCGCTAATACGCCTGGATTTCTCTCTAGCAGCAAACATTCACCGACTTCTAGACATAAGCGACTAGGCTCAATTCCAGAGCTGACGATGATTGCCTGCACCTGATCAACCCAGTTAGATCTAGATAGACTCTTTTTAGAAAAGTTAATGGTTATCTGGATTGGCGTAGTCGCTTCGCTTTGCCATCGCTGTAGCGTTTGACAGGCAATCCTCAGCACCCACTGGTCAATCTCTACAATCAGCCCAGAGGCTTTGGCTAGTGGCAAGAACTGATCTGGCGGTATCAGACCATGCACCGGATGCACCCAGCGCAGCAGTGCCTCAAAGCTTTCTGGTGTAAAGGTGGTCAGGTCGATTACGGGTTGATACCACAGCTCTAGCTCACACCGCTCGATAGCGTGACTGAGATCATTCTCTAGATCCCACTGCGCGAGCAGGTGCGATCGCAACTCTCTATCAAACAGCGCATAGCGATCGTTTTTTTCTCTAGCATGGCGCATTGCCAGATCCGCATCGCCGATTAGCTCTTGTGCGCTTTGGTGCCAATCCTGTCTGATTGCAATGCCTGCGGAGGTAGTCAGTGTGACTGTCTGCCCCTGCGCTGAGAAGGGTTCAGCTAGTTTTGTCAACAGTCTACCGACTAAAGCAATTACATCTTGGCTTTGTTCTGTGTAGTTCACCAAAATTCCAAACTCATCGTTGCCGAGCCGAGCTGGAATATCGTGTTTGCGTAGGCATTCTCGGATTCGGTCTGCTACCGCTACTAGCACCTGATCGCCAGCCGCAGCCCCCATGCTGTTATTGAGATAGCTAAAGCGATCGAGATTGAGCAAGACGACCGCAAAGCGACGCTGCTCTGACCACTGTCTGGCCTCAAACTGAGCGCTGAGCTGAGAGACAAAAGCGCTACGATTATGCAGCCCTGTCAGTGAATCATAAAGCTCCGCCTGATTGATTTGCCTTGCTGTGCGCTTGCTCTGCAAGAGATATTCTAGCTGAGCTTTCCTAGCAACCTGGAGCCATTTTGTTTTTTCAGAAACGGCAGACTCAGAGGATTCAATCAGAATCATCGGCCGTTCGTTGACCAATAGCGCGATCGCCTCTAAATGAATTTCTTGTCCGGATGTGCCCATCTCCGTCCAAATCCCCGAGCGCAGCGGCTCTGACGGGTCGCTTTCCCAGTATTGTTGGGCATCTACAATAAAGTTGTCTAGAAAAGGAGAAAATTCTGCCGCCTCAAACGGTTCAACTTCATGGAGCTCTTCTTCTGACCAAACGCCCTCAAAATCTTCTAACACCCATCCAGGCAAAGCGTTGGCGACGACTAGCAAATTATCGCCAAGCCAGGATAGAGATAGGATGTTTAGAGCCGTTAGTATGTAATTTGATAGAGGTTTGTCTGTACTGTCCAAATTGTTCTGATTAGAGCTGTTCTTATCAAAGCTGTTCTCATCGGAATGATTCTGATTAGGACCACTCTCGTTAGAGGGCAGAGTAGAAACCATAATTCTCTCGTATATGTCTGTTGTGCCAGCAAGGAATAACGCCAGCAAAGGTCGAGGATAGAAAAGGCGATGATAGATGCGTGATCACTCTATAAGCTAAGTCTACTGAACCCTGAATTAAGTTCCTGTTATAACAAGTTATCATCTGTGAGCTTATTAGAATAGCGCCTATCAGCTCACCGCTGACAATTTTTCGAGTATTTTTGAGAGGCAGCGGTCGATCCCTACGCCGGTCTTAGTGCTAGTCCGAATCAAATCGTAGTTTTGGGTCTTCAATAGCGCGATATCGTCCTCCGTTATTTCCCAGTCGGTCTGTAGGTCACACTTATTGATTACCATTACGTAAGGAACGTTGCCTATGCGCTGCGTCACTCTCTTTTGTAGATCCAGCGCCGTTGTCAAAGAAGCTCTACGGATGCCATCTACAACTAGGACATAGGCTGACGCCCCCCGCAGGTAAGACATCTTCACTTGCTGAAATTGATCTTCGCTATGTATATCCCATAGCACCATATCTATCTGCGTCTGCGCTGTTTCTATCCGCTTTCGCTCTATCCTCACGCCGACAGTCGTTTGATAGCGCTGCCCACAGGTACCTTCCAATAGCTGAGCGACCAGGCTCGTTTTTCCTGTCGCAAATGCGCCTACTACACAAACTTTCGTCTCAAGCATTTTTTTATGGTGACAATCTAGCTCTAAACCGGCTAGACAGTAGAAGTATGATTAGTCAGCTAATAAAGATTCGGTATCTGCCCCACAGTTCAGGTAGTTTTACACAGTTGAAAGCAAATCATTAACGAATTAGGGGGTTAATTCTCTTTATCTACCTACGTTTGCTCTCGATCCAAGTCTGTTCTTAACTAAGTACAGCCGATAGCTGCGCTTTTGCGGCTTCTAGGGCCTCAGGCAGCTTAGCCGCGTCACGTCCGCCTGCCTGAGCGAAGTTTGGTCTACCGCCGCCGCCGCCGCCGCACAGCTTAGCAATGCCCCCAATAAACTTACCCGCCTGTAGCCCCTGAGCGATGACTGGCTGACTGAAAGCAGCGACCAAAGACACTTTGTTTTCAGCCGGGACAGAGCCCAAAACGACCGCGCCTTCCCCTATTTTCTGAAGCAGTCTTTCTGCTGCTAGCTTGAGCGCATCGGGTTCTACAGCGTCTAAATTAGCGACGATGACAGGCGTTTTCCCGACGGTTTCGATCTGATCTAGTAGCTGATCAGATTTTGCTAGGGCTAGCTCGGACCTGATCGCCGTTAGGTCTTTTTGAGCGGTTTTGAGCTCGGCTTGGAGGGCGCTAACGCGATCGCCGATTTCTTCGGGCTTGGCTTTGAATCGGTCGCTGAGGTCTTTGACAATGCGATCGCGCACTTCTAGATAGTCCAGCACCGCCGGACCCGCCACCGCCTCAATTCGACGAATTCCAGCCGCGACTCCAGTTTCAGCGATAATCTTGAACACGCCAATTTCAGCCGTGTTATCTACGTGCGTCCCGCCACACAGCTCCATCGAAACGCCTGGATAGTCAATCACGCGCACTTCGTCGCCATATTTCTCGCCGAACATCGCCACGGCTCCTTTGGCCTTCGCTTCTGTAATCGGCATGGTCTGCACGTCGGCGCTATGCGCTTCTGCGATCCAGGTATTCACCTGCTTTTCTACCTGCCGTAGCTGCTCTGCGCTTAGCGCCTGCGGACAGTGAAAGTCAAAGCGCAGGCGGTCAAAATCAACCAGAGAACCAGCTTGCGAAATCGACTCGTCTACTAGCAGCTTTAGCGCGGCTTGAAGCAGATGAGTCGCTGTGTGGTTAGCCTGAGCCCGACGGCGACAGGCCCGGTCTACTTTAGCGCTGACGGTATCGTTTGTAGCCAAAGTACCCCGTTCGATGCGGCCAAAATGTACAAAGAAGCTACCTTCTTTTTTGACATCTTCTACTCGAACAACCAGGTTGTCTCCAGAGAGATAGCCGCGATCGCCAATCTGCCCACCCGACTCCGCATAGAACGGCGTCTGGTCTAGCACTACCTGCACCTCGTCGCCCATCTTTGCCTGTTCAACCGCCTGACCAGCGCGCAAAATCGCCTCTACCTGGCTCTGACTATCAGCGCTTTTGTAGCCAATGAACTGGGTCGAATCAATTTTCTCAGCTAGGGTATCCAAACTGCCCTGCACTGTTAGATCGATCGTTTCGTGAGCGGCTTTCGAGCGCTGCCGCTGCTGCTCCATCTCCACTTCAAACCCGTCTGCATCGACTGGAATACCGCTTTCTTCTGCGATTTCCTGGGTCAGCTCTAAGGGAAAGCCATAGGTGTCGTAGAGTTCAAAGGCGTCTGTGCCCGAGACCTGCGCTGGGCTGTTCGGCCAAGATATCAGCTAGCCTCTTTTCGCCTCGCTCTAGCGTGTTTAGAAACTGGGTTTCTTCTCTATCAAGCTCGTTTTTGATCGCCGTTTCGCGGGTGCGGACGGCTGGATAAGCTGTCTCAGAAAGGGCGATCGCCCGCTCAGCCACTTCGGTAGTAAATGGCCTGTCGATGCCTAACAGCCTGCCGTGGCGCACCACCCGGCGGATTAGACGGCGCAGCACATAGCCCCGCCCTACATTAGAAGCAGCGATACCATCAGTCACCATATGCATCACGGCTCGAACGTGATCGCCAATCACCTTCAGCGATACCTGCTGAGCGTCAGTGGCTTTGTGATAGTCGAGCCCCGCAATCTTGGCAGCCGTCTGAATGATTGGCAAAATCAAATCAGTCTCGTAGTTGTTGGGGACACCCTGCAAGATCTGAGCCATTCGCTCTAAGCCCAGACCGGTATCGATGTTCTGTGCCTGCAAGGGTTCTAGATTACCGCTGGCGTCGCGGTTGTACTGCATGAAGACGAGATTGTAGTACTCGATAAAGCGAGTGTCGTCTTCTAGGTCGATATTGTCGTCGCCGCGTTCTGGGTGAAAGTCGTAGTAAAGCTCGGAGCAAGGACCACAGGGGCCAGTTGGGCCAGATTTCCAAAAGTTATCGGCTTCGCCCATGCGAATGATGCGATGGGCAGGAATGCCAATTTTGTCTCGCCAGATAGCGAAGGCATCGTCGTCCTCTCGAAAGACACTAGGGACAATGCGATCGGCGGGTAGTTTAAAGACTTCTGTTGAGAGTTCCCAGGCCCAGGCGATCGCCTGCTCTTTGAAATAGTCACCAAAGCTAAAGTTGCCCAGCATCTCAAAAAACGTATGGTGACGCGCGGTGCGGCCTACGTTTTCAATATCGTTGGTGCGGATGCATTTTTGCGAGGTCGTGGCCCGCGCAAACTCAGCCGGACGCTGACCCAAGAAAATAGGTTTAAACGGCAGCATCCCAGCAATTGTCAGTAGTACCGTTGGGTCTTCAGGGACAAGCGAGGCGCTATCGAGAATGCGGTGATCTCTAGCTTCGTAAAACGCTAAAAACTGCTTGCGAATATCAGCGCCACTCAGGAAAGGAAGCTGGGGTGAGTTGGACTTCGAGGTAGTGACAGACATAGGGAAGGACGCAAACTTTGTATACAAATCTAGGTTTTCGAAGACAGCTAGCTACCCAACAGCACTCAGACGTGCTCCCAGTAACACTCTAGAGTTGCACCTCCCTAGATTCGATCAATGTTGCCACACTCTAGAGCTTTCTAGGGATTTCTATTGAGATGAATCTAGAGTAACGCTTCGGGTATTGCGGTATCGGCTCTATCGGCTTTAGCTTTATCTAACTCGGTCTTGTTGGCTTCGATAGCTTGCAGGCATTCCTCTACAGAGGCCCGAGTAGACATGGCTTCTACGAGCGCTGTGTAGGCGGCTTTCTGCTTTTCTAGCAGTGTCTGCGCCTGCAAAAGCGCCCAGCGAATTTGAGTATCAGCAGCAGCGGCGGTGCGCTGGGTCTGCTGCCAAAGCAGCCGCAGCTTCATCTGGTCGTCATCTCCGCCTGCTGCGTTGCCATAGACTTGAGTTTCGGCGGCGATCCCGGCCATCCATAGAATGCAGTAGCGATTCATTTGCTGGGCCGAAAGCGTGCCTATCTCTAGCTCACTTTCGACAGCGCTCGTATCTAAAACGACCCCACCCATTCCAGGAAGTCCGGCTTTGGCGGCTTCCCAAGCGCTCAGGGTGTAGCTCTGCACTGGAATATCTAGCAGATGAGCAATTAAAAAGTGTCCGGCCTCGTGGTGTAAAATCCGCTGGCGATAGTCTGAGGACTGGCGCGAAACCAGATCGATCAAGATATTGCCGCCTGTTCCTTTGGCAATGAAGCGATCAGCGGCGAGGATACCGGTGATGGCGGTCAGGGCGATCGCCACCGCACTCGGTGAAATATTGAATAGCGGCCCTACCAGGCTCAGCATAGTAAATGCAAAAACTGAGACGGCGAGCAAATTGAGCGTAGTCGGATTCATGGCGAAAGCTATTTGTAGAATAATTCTAGGCTTTCTTGGTTACCTACGTAGCGCCAGTGCCAGGGCTCAAAGGCGACATTAGCTGAATTATCCTTTGGGAAAGACATCTCAAAGTTGTAGTACGGCGCATTAGCAACTAGCCACTGGTAGGCCGCTGTTGTTTCAAAGCTCTCTTCGAGGTGGGTAGCTGGCTGACTCTCGTCGATAAAGTCCACCGCATAGCCGGTGTGGTGTTCACTATAGCCGGGAGGAGCGCTGACTTCGGCTCGAGTTCTAGCGCTTTCTCCTCGCTCTGCCTTGAGATCAAAATAGAGATACTGCTGGTCTTCTATGGTCCGAAAGCCGGAGATAATGCCTAGTCGCACGCCATCAGCCTTGGCGTCTGCCAGCATAGTTTCGAGCCTAGCCTGCACATCTGGCTGTAGCAAAATCTCGCTGTTGGGCGATAGCGGCACTAGCTTGCGCGTATCCGCAATATCGTAGCGGCGATGGTTTAGCAGTTCCTCTGATGGGAGCATCAATTCTTCTACTTCTGTGTCTGCGCTAGCAGCGCCTAGTCTATCGGTTGGCCGATCTGCTATTGCTTCGGTTGGACTATCAGTATTTGGTAGGCGAGTGCGATCTTGTGTCAGCGTCTTACCAAGAGTTCTCTGCCAGCGAAGCGTTGTTCTGTGGATATTGGCAGCAGTCGTAGCCATCGCCGGATAGACTTGTCCTTTTTGCCAGATGCCGACACCGCCAAGTCCCGACGCAGCTCAAAAGTGCTAGCGCTAGCATCAATCCTTTTCTAGAAGACTTTCGCCCATGACTGGTGCTGTCAATCTCTGCTACGGAAACTCCAGTGGACTCACGGCGAGCGGGCGGAATCTCATTAGAAGGAGGCAGGGTCGGTAAATTACTCACAGCGGCAGGTGGGCTTGAGTGACGGGGTTTAGTGTATAGCAAGTGGGACGATTCAGCCATCGGTTATGCACCAAGATAAGTTGATTAGCCAAATGATTAGCCAAACGAGCTGATTAGTCGGCTGTCTCGACAGCATCGGCAAGGCTCTTCCAGTTCATATCTTCATACTTTTCGAAAGGCTGATGAATCCAGGGATTATTGGGTAGGTGATGAACTGTGTAGTCGGGGGTGATTGCCGAGCAGGCTTTGTGCCACAGCACCGCCGTACGAATCTCGTCTATGTAAAAACCGTATCGATGCTGTAGCCAAGAGATGCTACGTTTCAAACTCTGTCCAGAGTCAACTAGATCATCTACTAGCAGTACCCGCGATCCCAGATTCGCCGTTGTCATGCTCAAGTCCTTGGAAAAGGTGATCGAGCCGCGAGTACGGTTCCCTTCTCCGCCGTAGGAAGCGGTTGAGAGAATAGCTAGTGGCTGGTCGGAAATACGGCAGAGAATGTCACCAATTCGCAAGCCCCCTTTGGCTAAACAAACGATCTGATTAAACTGCCAGTCAGAGCGGTGTACCATCAAGGCCAGTTGTTCGATACTTCGGTGGTAGTCTGACCAGGTTACGTAGAGGTCTGAACCTGGAAGATCTGAGGCGTAGGAGAGTGGAGGAAGATCTGGCATTTTGCCTTTGAGTTCTGCTGACAATTACTTATTTATACAGGGTTTCTCATGGCTAATATAGAGCCGCAGCCAAAGGCAACGATTGACTATCTATCGCCAAAGCTAACGCTACCAGTGAAGCTAGCTTATGGCGCGGGTGATTTTGGAGCGGGATTGACGTCTCAGTTTCTATCGTTTTTCTTGCTAATTTTTCTGACCGACGTAGTGGGAATGCGGCCTGTGGTGGCAGGCTCGGTACTAGCGGTTGGCAAAATATGGGATGCGGTGAACGATCCGCTAGTCGGTATGCTGAGCGATCGCACCAATACCCGGTGGGGTCGTCGCTATCCCTGGATATTTCTAACGGCAGTTCCGTTCGGCCTTACCTACGCCCTGATCTGGATCGTGCCGGGTTTTGAAAGGGAATGGATGAGCTTTTGGTACTACGTGGGTATTACAGCCGTTTTTCAAATGTTCTTTACGACGACTAATTTGCCCTACAGCACGCTAACAGCTGAAATGACCCAGGACTACGATGAACGCACGTCGCTAACCTCGTTTCGCTTAGCGTTTTCAATTGTCGGCGGACTGCTGATTTTGATTGTTGCTAGAGAGATATTTACTCGGGTTGCAGACCCCGCTCAGCAGTATTTGATACTAGGAATCTTAGGTGGCATCGTCTCAATAGTGACGATCTACTGGTGCATTTTTGGCACCTATGGATACATGGAGCAAAAGGCAAAAGCAGCAGGACATTTCCTAGGCGATGCTGAAGACGAACTACAAGAGTCTTTCGTTGATCAGCTTAAGGTAGTGGTCCGCAATCGGCCTTTCTTGTTTGTCACTGGAATCTATTTATTTTCTTGGCTGGCGCTGCAAATTACAGCCGCCGTCATCCCTTTCTACGGCAAATACTGGATGGGCATAGAGGGCAGTACGCTGGCCTTGATCGTCCAAGGCGTAGCCGTGATTATGATGTTTGTCTGTGCGGCGCTGAGCAATCGAATCGGCAAGAAAAACCTGTACTTTCTAGGCTCGGGAATTTGGATTCTGGTGCAGGTGGCGCTGTTTTTCTTGCAGCCTGGGCAGACCGGAATCTTGTTCGGGCTGTGTGCGATCGCAGGCTTTGGCGTAGCCACTGCATACGTCGTGCCGTGGTCAATCTTGCCAGATGTCATTGAGTTAGACGAACTCAATACCGGGCGGCGAAGGGAGGGCACCTTCTACGCATTCATGACGCTGCTGCAAAAGATTGGTTTAGCACTAGGAATTTATCTCGTCGGGCTAGCGCTAGAGGTCTCTGGCTTTGACAACGAGCTAGTGCAGCAGTCTGACTCTGCTCTCACCGCTATTCGTTTCTTTGCTGGGCCAGTCCCACTAGTGCTGCTAATCTGCGGCATGATACTGGTATATTTTTATCCCTTGACCAAGGAAATGCACGCTGAGATTATGCTGAAGCTAGCCGAACGCAAGCGGTTGGCGCAGATAGAGAAAAACGAATAGAAGAGGACGCTTTATTGAAGAATGAGCCCCCTCCCATTGAGAAAGGTATTATGCTTCGCGGTACCAAGCATTCAAATCTCGATCGATTAGACCTTCAAGCTGCTGTATCTCTGATTTGAGCTCTGCTTTCAGCTGTTTCTTCAAGGCGGCATCTACAGGTGGACGAGACGTTTTCTGCGTATTCAGATTCTTTAATCCTTGCTTAGCTTTTTCTAACATGTAGCGTCTCCAGCTACGAGGGATTGGGAGCAGATACTTGCCGAATTCGAGTACGTTCTTCGGTGGATATTTCACCAGCGATTGAACGAAAGTATTACGCGCCTTCTTGTTTGAATTTATTCTGACGAAGCTAGCTTCGAACGTGGGGTCAGCGCCAATAAATTCAAGCGTTTCTCGATAGACAGTAGCCGTTTTCTCTTTAAAGTCTTCAAACACAATCACCTTGACCTGCTGCGAACCGAAGCGGTCAAGGTATCTTTGCACCTGATTTGAAAAGCTGACGACCTCTCTGTAGAGCAGCATCTCAGGCACTATGCATCGCTGAGGAATATGTCGTCCTAGCTTGCGCTCTGGCTCTAATGCTATGGCTGTGGCAAAGTCCTGAACGTTTTCGCTAGAGCCGTTGAATAGCAGCTGCGAATGAAAAGATTGCATGACCACAATCGGATCTCGAAGCATGATAATGATCTTCGCATCGGGATTGAACCGATATATGTTCTCAGCGGCTACCTTCGAATACAGATACGATGTGCTACCTTCTGCGCAAATCTTGTCTTTTCCTTCGGAAAACTTTGATAGATACTCTGATAGCCCACTGACTCTCTGTTTCGTCTTCAAGTCCGTGTCGAAGTAGTTTAGTTCCTTCGGCTTTGAAATGAAGACATCAGAATGCTGGTCTAGATACGTACAGAATGCTGTTGTCCCACACTTGGGCGCGCCCACCAGGAAAAAGCTGGGTTGTACCATAAGATCCACGACTAAAGCGGTCAGCTCATGATACCCACGCTCGATCGGCACCCTCGTTCAGTCAGTCCCTATGGCCGATTGACGAAGGACGAAACGCAATCAATAGCGCGCATCTAGCAGCATTCGCGCACTCATCCTTACTCGCTTTATTCCGGTACCGCAGAAGGATAAACGCCATCAGCAACAAACACTGGTATCGTTTCATACTCAGCGTCAATGGTTTCTTTGACAGAAAGATCCCACTGTATGTCATAGTCTCTTTCAAAATCAGCAGAGATGTAGGGGCGCAGTACACCAGTCACAGCAACTATCTCACCGTCTTTGACCATTGTTGTCGTCGTACTAGGAATGACCAGTAAATCTTCTCCTCCAAACAGTTGCTCTTCATCCATTGTGAACAAGCCTGATTCGAGAATATCTTCAACCTCGCCTTCTACAGCGATTCTCTTGTTGTAGTAAAACTCTGGATTTTCGGTGATGTCCCCTGGATTGGGTGAAAGTGCAATTGATTGAGCAATGATGACAGGCTTATTTTCGTAGTCTCCGTATAGCTCCGCGTCCAAGGTTAAACCGTACTCTGTGGAAAGCGCGGTCATTGCAAAGGTTTCTACCTTACCGGTAACCTGTACTTCAGTCTCACCCACGTTAGGCACGATGAAAGGTTCTGACGAGGCGTTCACAACTAAGATACCTTCCCCGTCGAAGTAGTCAGTGTCTGCAAGTAGAAAGGCAGTATCATCGACAGTTTCTTCGACCGCAGCGCGGATGGTGATTTCTTCGCCTACATAGCTTTCAGTATCGTCTACTAGCTCTTCGCTAGTCACGTTCTCTTCTTCTGCGACAGTGTCGTTAGCTTGAGGCGATGCGCAAGCAGGCAGCAAAAATAAAGAGGTAGCTAGCAATAGCTTCAGAGCACTGGCTTTATTTTTTGCCGAGCTGTTCGTGGATTTGTTATCTGCTAGATTGATTCTCATATTTTATCACCTTAGTTTTTGAAGTACTGCTGCGCTACCACTCTAGGAAATTCTGCGAAGCGATTGAATCCCTCTTCCGGACCGATTTTTTGTATCCTAAGACACATATCCACTTCCTTTTGTCTTTCATTTTGTCTATGGCTTCTTCGTCTAACTGCTGAGTATGACCTTGTTCTCCAACGTAGAGCCCAGCGAAAATAGTCTAAAGCACAGGAAGGGCAGCGTATTTACCAGCGCTACTCTGATCGCTGGTACAACGGTAGGCGCAGGCATTCTAGCGTTGCCTTTGGTCACAACACCGGCGGGGCTGTTGCCTTCAACCGTTCTAATGGTGTCATCTTGGCTGTACATGCTGGTTTCCGGGCTGTTGATCGCTGAGGCAAATCTACAGGTCATGCAGCGAGTGGGGCGATCGCAGGTAGGTCTGTTAGCAACTATCCAAAATAGCCTGGGTCGAAGCGGGGCGATCGCCTCGGGTATTGTCTATATCTTCATTCACTACGCGCTACTAGTCGCCTACGTTTCTAGAGGTGGCAGCGTTCTTACTACGGCGCTGAGAAATTTATATGTGTACTTCTCGATTCCTAAAACCGTACCGCCTCTCGCCGGATATGTTCTATTTGTTACTGTATTCGGTGGTGTTCTCTTTTTAGGGAGCGAGCGCTTTGTCGGTAGACTAAACAGTTTGTTCGTGGCTGTTGTGATCGGGTCTTTCCTTCGGCTAGTGTGGCTCACTGCACAGAAAGTAGAAGTCTCTCGCTGGTCCAATCAGCATTGGGAACTGGTCAGTGCAGTTATTCCGGTCATGTTTGTGGCCTTTGTCTATCAGAATGTCGTGCCGGTAGTGACTTACCAGCTAGAAGGAGACAAGCGGCGGGTGCGCTGGGCAATCGTTCTAGGTTCGCTAGTGCCCCTATTAATGTTTTCAATCTGGAATGCTGCGGTCTTGGGCAGTGTGGACTGGCGAGGCGGATGGTTTGACGGAGTGGACCCGACTGAGCTGCTAAGAGGCGGGCTAGGTCAGCCAGGGTTGGGAACAACAGCGGCGGTATTTTCTGAGTTTGCGATCGCCACTTCTTTTATTGGTTTCGCCCTGGGTCTGTTCAGCGTGTTTGAAGATGTTTTTAGAAATTCGACTATTGATAGTCCCATTCTCAAACGAACGCTGTTCTACACGCTAATTCTCCTGCCGCCGCTAGCACTCTGCGCAGTCAATCCCAACATTTTTCTAACCGCTATTGGTTGGGCTGGCGCGTTTGGAAATTCTGTTCTATTCGGAATTGTGCCAGCGGTGATGGTGTGGAGAATTCAAACCAAACCGAATGAAGCCTTTAGCCAGAAAAGCAAACCCTATACTATGGCATGGCTATCTTTCTACGGCACCCGCATGTTACTTGTCGCAATGATTGGTATTGCTGTTTTGGTGATTGTCCAGAATGCGGCTATCAAGCTAGATATGCTGTAGAAAAATTGCCTTAGCATAAGTCAAAAGCGCAGATCTATGTCATTAAGACTATTATCGTCTCTTTCCTTTGTTAGAAGCTTTTGTCTATTTTTCGGCACTATGCTGCTACTGATGACAAGGAGAAATTTTTTATGTTTCAACTGATGACCGCTGCTTTCGCTGCATTGACAAGGCAGCTGAAGCGCTTTCAAATTGGTCAGAAGCTACAGAGCTTTGCTGCGATCGCCTGCGTAGGTCTGATCCTGCTGACGACTAGCGTAGACAATTCCAATCTAAGTGGCAGCACCAAAACCATGCTCAATGACATGATCGCACGTGGCGAAAACGGACGGCCTGTTACTAGCGCCCAGTGGAAAGCTGAAAATGAAGCACTCGAAGGCAGTCCCGGAGAGCGTATCGAACGTATCGCCAAAGAAACCGGAGACGCGGTTGAAGAGATGGGCGAAATTTATCCTGGTAACGCCAAGAGCGTTATCCCTGGCATGTCAAACGATTCTCTAGAGCGAGACGACTAGTTGCCTCCTGCATAGGTGGGTGTTGCGACGTAAAGAGCGAAACGTTGTAGATCAGCGATAAGACCATAGACAAAAGCCCTAACCACTCTACTGTGACTAGGGCTTTTGTCTTAGCGCTTTCGTCTGCGGTGAGTTGCGCTAAAGCATTAGTATAGCTTTCCGCACTTTGTTTGCTACACCACGAAAGGCTACACCCCTTATTCCATAACACAAAGTGCCATAGCAAAGTGCGAATGCATCCGCGCTTTGCTATACAACCTGATATAGCAGCTATTCCACCGTAATCTCAATTGGTTCTGATAGGACTGGATTATCGTGCGGTGTATGAGCATAGTTACCCAATATTAACTGAAGCGTATGCCTACCCGGTGCTAGCTGAATCATTGTTTCGGTTTGACCACCGCCAAAGTGCTTGATTTGCGCAGTAGAAGGCAGAGGATTTTCTAAACTAGGCAGCTCATCTACATCAATTAGCAGGTGATGGTGTCCGGTCCCGTCTTTGTCAATGCCAGCTGGAGCGATACCCATACCAGAAAGTCCAAACTTGACGGTGAATTCTGAAGGTACCGTTTGCCCGTCAGTTGGAGAGATCAGGTAAACTTTAGCCTCTGTAGGAGCATGAGAAAGATCTGGCGCGGCGATCGCAGTAGGTACAATTGTCCCCATTGCCAGTAGCCACACCATAAAAAAGACTATAAAACCTGTCCATTTCCTAGCCCAGCTAGGGACAGCAGACGCCACAAAACTCATATCAGTACATTCAACCAGACACGCTGTCAATCATTGTACCTGCCAAAATGTACCTGCCAAGAGCGCTTCTTCTAATCGGTTCACTTTTAACCGGGCTCATTCGACTGTAGCGCGTGTATCTAGATCTCTTAGATAGTAGAGGGCAAAGCAAGCCGCTAACATGGGCCAAGCTGCATAGAACAAAATGTTAGCTGACTCAAACGGCGCTATGTATTTTGGAAAAGAGACTACCGTAGATGCGGCATGCATCAGCAGCACTAGACCATCGGTAATTCTCTTTTTAAAGCCAGCTAAAAAGCCTAGCATAATCAGCAGTTGAATAGTCCCAAGCGCATAAGATACAAGCGTACCAATATTGCTGATTCCGTAGAAAGCTTGAAAAACAGTAGCCATATGATCAGGCCGAGCAAACTTGTCAACCACCCAAATAAACATAGCGATAAAAATGCTAAGCCTAGTTAGCAGCAGCACTCGCGAGACCCGCCGAGTAATGGGCGTGCTAATCACAGCTCTATCTACGTTCATCTCTATAGCTTCCAAAGAGTTGCTTAGTACACTTTTATCGGCCGAAATCGTTACAGGGCAACAGGCAACTCTTTCAGCAAAGTAAGAATGCATCCTTACTTTGCTATACCATGACGATTTTTCTTTTCAGCAAGCGTTGTTACAGAGTTTTCTAGCAGCTTATTTTGACGCGATCGCTCTTCCAAAGATGAGAACGCTCTAAGAAGCCAACAAAGAACCTGAAGACATCATCTCAAGACAAGTCTGGATGAGTCGCCTCAATGCAACTAAGCTGAACCGTACCGTATAATTTGCACAACCAAAAATAAAACGATTCTTCAGCGTGTCGCCCATGTTCCACGATCTGCTAACCGCTCAGAACAGAGCGCTTGTGTTGCGGTTTTACAAAGCCTTTGACGACCGCCAATTGCAAACTGGCCTCTCCCTACTATCGCCAGCCTTAGTTGCCCACATGGCCGGAATAGAAGAACCGCTTACACAGGCTAGCTTCGCTGCGCTCGGCGCAGAGATCTACAATGCTTTCCCAGACGGTCGTCATCATTTTGCTCAGACGGTCGCACGCAAAGATATGGTCACAACCTGCGGAATCTTCACGGGTACACACCTAGATACCTTCAAAGGCATTCCCGCTACCGGCAAGTCAGTCAGCTTTAGCATCATGCATATTGACCGCGTTAGCCACAGCAAGATTGTCGAACACTGGGGCCTAGGCGATAGCCTCTCGCTGCTCCAGCAGCTTGGCGTCAAAGTCGTTCCGGGCCCTAATATCCTAATGAAGATGGGCTTAAGAGCTAGTAAAACCCTAACAGGTGACACTTTTGGCCGACTGCGCTCCATCGCTCAGCCCGACCACTATCCTCAGCTTCCTGAATATTGAGAAGCATACACAACAGTTCAACCCTTGGGACTAAACTCCTGTGCCAACAGGCACTCTATCTCGCTGAGGATGAACGCTATCGCCTGTCTGAATTGCTGTATACAGTCGATTTAGCGCACTGATATAGGCATAGGCAGAAGCAACAACAATATCTGTATTTGCAGCGTGACCCGAGTAAATTCTATCGCCGTGCCGTAGTCGAATAGTGACTTCGCCCATAGCATCGATGCCTGCGGTGACCGACTGCACAGAATATTCAATTAGATCGTTGGGAATATCTACGATTCGATTAATAGCGCGGTAGATAGCGTCTACTGGGCCAGTGCCAATAGAGGCGTCGGTAAGTTCTTGACCGTCGGGAGTGCGAATCGTGATGGTGGCTGTGGGCTGGGCATTGCTGCCGCAAGAGACTTGAATTAGTTCGGCTTTGAAGTGCTCAGCGACTTGCAGTATTTCATCGTTGACGATGGCTTCTAGATCGCGATCGCTAATTTCTTTCTTCTTATCAGCGACATCTTTAAACCGCAAAAAAGCTCTGTTCAATTCCTGATCGCCTAGCTCGAATCCCAACTCTTTCAAGCGAGTGCGAAACGCGTTGCGACCAGAGTGCTTGCCCAGGACAATTAGATTGTCGTTTAGACCAATTAGCTGCGCGTCCATAATCTCGTAAGTTAGGCGATTTTTGAGCACGCCGTCTTGGTGGATGCCCGACTCGTGAGCGAACGCATTAGCACCAACGATTGCCTTGTTAGGCTGCACTAGCATGCCAGTCACGTTTGAGACTAAGCGAGAGGATTTGTATAGCTCTTGAGTTTTAATATTTGTCAGCGGTGCCTCGGATTCTACTGGTAGGCCGAAGAAAGGATTAAAATACTGTCGGCGAACGTGCAGAGCCATCACTAACTCTTCTAGCGCAGCGTTACCAGCGCGCTCACCGATGCCATTAAGGGTGCATTCTAGCTGCCGGGCTCCGGCTTTAACCGCTTCTAGAAAGTTAGCAACGGCTAACCCCAAATCGTTATGGCCATGAACGGAGATAACTGCTCTATCAACGCTAGGTACATTCTCCTTAATACCGCGAATCAAGTCGCCGAACTCACTAGGGGTGAGATAGCCAACGGTATCTGGAATGTTGAGCGTTGTCGCGCCCGCCTGGATCGCTGTCTCTAGCACTTCGTAAAGAAATTCAGGCTGACTGCGCCCCGCGTCTTCTGGAGAAAATTCCACGTCGTCTGTAAAGCTACTGGCGAAGCCCACCATCTCTTCTGTGATAGCAATCACCTCTTGGGGAGACTTCTTGAGCTTGTACTTCATGTGAATGTCTGAAGTCGCAATGAAGGTGTGGATTCGACCTTTAGCGGCGGCAGAGACTGCTTTCGCAGCGGTTTCGATATCGCCTTTGGTCGCTCTTGCTAGGCCACAAATGATAGGGCCATCAGGTGTCCCTACTTCGCTGGCAATGGTACGAACCGCCTCAAAATCACCAGGACTGGCAAACGGAAAACCCGCCTCAATGATATCCACATTGAGCCTAGCTAACTGCCTGGCGACTGCTAGCTTTTCGGCTACATTCATCGTAGCGCCTGGAGACTGCTCACCATCACGCAGCGTAGTGTCAAAAATCAGCACGCGCCCATCTGCGGAACTATCTGTAGATAGATTGCGGGTAGACAAATTTTCTTCAGCTTGCGCAGCTTGGTTATGCTGAGTCATTACAAAAGCTTCCTGATTTTGAGATGGTGCAACGCTAGGTTTCTATTTTATAGGGGCCTGTTCTAATCGTGCGAACGGATTTGACGATGGTTGCGATCGCATCAAAACTTCATTTAGATTCCATTCCAGGTGTTTGGTAAGCTGCGACAGCCTGGGATAGTTTGCCGTAATTTAGCAGGGCTCGCCCGTATGTCTTTCCATGCCTCTTCGGGTGGTAACTGCTAACCAGCAGCGCCGGAAACTTCAGCGTGTCTATGCCTAGCTCACCTACGGCGTTTGCTTTTCTAACATCAGGCTTATCACAGGCGCTCAAATATATCTTTGAATGCCGTTTCAAGCAGGTCCTGGTTTACAGCCGGTAGAGAACAGCGACCTGTCTATAGAAACATGATCGCAAACGATGATGACCTTCTTGAATTCTTTCGAGACTCTAGAGTAAACGCCATAGCAGGCTTGAGGAAGACTCTTCCTCAAGCCTTTGCCGATGAGTTAAGCCGCTTGCGGAAAATCAACTTCTTCAAAGCCGTGGTAATGTGGCTGCTTGCGAGAAGCTAGCAATTCACCTAGCTTTGGCACATTGCCGCTGCTATAAACTCTAAACTCGTGGTGAATGTTAGCGTTTTCGGCGCGTACAGCCTGGTTGATAACCAAAGATCCCTTTAAGTCCGACTCTGAACGATGGAACGTACCCGGTGGAATCCGCAGAATGTGGCGGTTGGCATCTAGGCGCACTACATGGTAAGGATGGTCCCACTCAAAGTTGATTAGGTGAAAGGTTCTTCCACCCGAAAGTGCTAGCAGATTATCCTCCTGATGAGGATGGAGGTAAAACTGCCAGGCATTGTTGTCGTCATCGTTTGGACTGATAGCGGGCCCCTCGTGGTATACCAAGTCTCTCGCATTGGAGGCGGGAACGGTGATATCAAAAAACTGAACGCTAGGTGTGTCTCTAAACTTTTGAAAGTCGAGTAGCTGGAACATTGGATAAGGAACCCTTCAGAATCGGGAGTCGCGTGGTTGAACTTATGATCGGACGTGCGGTCATTTTGCCCGCGCTAGCTAGTAAATTAGTAAATCTAATAGCCAGTAGGTCTCGCCAACTGGTAGCTGTAGAACATCACTACAGTTACTGATGTCAATATAGCTGCGCGCTTACGAGTCCTATTTGTAAGCTGACTCCAGACTAGCTCTAGCTTCTAGAGGGAGCAAACCGTCTAATGACGCACACCTATGCGGAAAGCGAATAAATAGCAGGTATGAACATCTTTCACCTTGAAGTGCTCGCGGCTGTTGTTGTCCATGGAACCTTCTCTGATGCAGCGATGAGTTTAGAAGTATCGCAGTCTGCGGTCAGCCGGGCAATCGCCTCGCTAGAAGCAGAACTAGGCGTGCCACTATTTATTCGAGGGCGCTCGGGCGCAAAGCTGACGCCCGTCGGTGAACGCGTTATGGCCCACGCGCATCAAATGCTAGACATCAAAGAGTTGATAGACTACGAGGTAAATCTAGAAAAGGGATTGTATAGATCCCGCTTGCGAATCTCATCGTTTCGAAGCGCCGCGACTCACCTACTGCCAGCTAATATTGCCCGTTTTAGGAATCGATTTCCTCATGTCGAAGTTGTTCTTTTTGAGCTAGATCCTGCGGGCGTAGAACAATCTCTAAGAGAAGGGCAAGCCGATATTGGGCTAGTTCCATTGCCTCGCTCGGAAGAGTTTCGCACAGTTGAAATCGCTCAAGATGAGTATGTGGTACTACTCCCAAAGAGTGAGCCGCCGCCGCCCAAAGAGCTAACCTGGGAAGCGTTGTCTGCGTACTCTTTCATCTTGTTCAACTATGCCGAATGCACTAGCGCAGTCAGAGATCACTGGGCTAAGTGGGGACAGTCTTTCGAGGTCGCCTACGTTATCAAAGAAGATTCTACAATTGTGAGCATGGTAGCTCAGGGACTAGGTGCAGCCATTCTACCTAGACTGGCCGCAATGCCGATTCCTGATGATGTGTATGTGCGATCGCTGCCCATTCGACTAGATCGAATTATCGGCGCGGCAACGCTAGCTAGCACTCCGCCTGCTCCAGCCGTGAAGATGTTTCTAGATATACTAGGCAGCTAAAGAAACTAGCCGGTGCCACCTTACCATAGAAGCAGAATATTCAGGATTTAGGCGAAAGCGTGAAATCTACGACAAAAGATTCAGCTGCCTTTGAGACTGATAATCTGGAAAGATTTGCGCGATCGCTCCATCATCTAGACTAAAATGCGGCCTCAGTACCGACTCTAAAACATCCCGATAGTCTGTAGTAACCGCCAAGTCTCGCGACTCATACCGGTTATCTAAATCCAGCCCAGGCCACTCTCCATATACCTGCTGACCTCGTAGCCCACCGCCCATCAGCCACATAACATTGCCGTGTCCGTGATCGGTACCACCGTTACCATTTTCCAAAACAGTGCGGCCAAACTCGGACATCACCACCACTACTGTGTCTTGATAGATAGGTCCTAGCTCCTGCGCTAGCGTTGCTAGTCCAGTCCCTACCAGTGGTAAATAGCGGTGCAGTGTTTCTCTTTGGTCTACATGAGAGTCCCAGCCGCCAAGCTCCATAAAGGCTACTCGAGTATTCGCATCACTTCTCATCAGCTGAGCGAGGCGGCTAGTGCTCCGAGCAAATTGTGTCGGCGTCGGCGCTCCTCGCGAAGCGGCCTTATCCTCTTTGCTGAGTTCTTGCAGAATGACATCCCTAGCCTGCCGTCCTGTCTGATAGACACTCGCCATCCGGTCATCTCCGGCATACAGCTGATCGAATGCCGATTGCAAGTTGGGCCGATCGATTGCCAATGTCGGAGAGCCGCCACCGCTGAGTCTGAGATTAGCAACCGTTTCCGGGCCGGATAAAATCAGCGGTAGCGTACCACCACCGGAGCTGACGTTGAGTGCGGTTGTCGAGGTAGTACCTGGAAGAAAGGACAGCAGCCGATTAAGCCAGCCAGTAGAAGTAGAGGCTTCGCCAGGCGTGCCATTTTCTAGGTAGTCCTGCGCTTGGAAGTGCGATCGCGATTGATCAGGCGAGCCCGCTGCATGGACAAATGCCAGATTTCCTGACTGCCATTCGGTCATCAGCGGCGCTAGATCAGGGTGTAGGCCAAACTGACCGTCTAAATCGAGTACACCGTTAGTTTCTCCGGGGCGGGCGATCGCAACTGTCGGTCGCGCTTCATAATAGTCAAGGTCCTGAAAGGGCACCACTACGCTGAGCCCATCCACCCCGCCTCTGAGCATGATCACCACTAACCGAGGTAAGCTTGTGCTAGCTAGAGCCTCATTTCGCCAAGCCCACCCATGAGTCCCTAACGCTACCAAGCTAGATGCTCCAAAAAGAGCCGTATGTTGTAGTAACTGACGTCGTTTCATATCAATCTCTAAATCCTAGCGGTACATCATTTCTGGACTACCCAAGACTAAAGTAGGCTTTAGCTGAGCAGACGAACTGTTCAGGACAGCAAGCGTTTGGTCGGAAAACTGATCGCCTAAGGTGGTAAGCAACTCCGAGAATCCAGGCTGGTTCTGTTTGTTGAGCTTGTAGATAGCCGAAGCAAAGCTAGTGCGGCGCATCATCGCGTCAGCGTTGAGCCAGGCAGACTCCACTTGGGCATAGCCATCAGGAGAAAGGCAATGATAGAGTGGCATACTCAGCTGAGCTAACGCACCTTCCAAACGCTGCAAAACTTCCTCAGTAGGTGAAGTCAATCCAGTTGCTCGCGCCATCGAAAATAAGTATTGATAAGGCGTCTTAAACTTATTTTGGTAGTTGTCTAGCGACCAGAACTCATCGCTATCAAACAGCATCGTCAATACAGCTTTGATATCTCCATCGCTTGATAGGAATTGGCTAGCTAGTCGACCTACTAGAGTTTCTGGAGGTGAATCACTCACAAAATACTGAGCTAGCTTGTAGCTAATATGATGCGCAGTAGAAGGATGACGTGCCAATATATCTAGCGCTGTTTCACCCTCTTCGACGCCGCCACCAGCAATTCGCTGGCCTAGAAATACTTTGTCCGTCGGATCGTGACGATTGGGCCTGAAGCGAAAGCCATTGTTCTCAGGACTTTCCTCGCGCCTTGCCAAGTCCCAGCCTGTAAAAATTCTAGTCAAGCTTTCGACATCTGCCTGAGTGTAGCCGCCATCTACTCCCAATGTGTGTAGCTCTAGCAGCTCACGAGCATAGTTTTCGTTGAGCGTTTGGTCAGACCGTTTCTTCCCCTGTCGACTGTTTGGGGCAACGTTGAGCCAGTTGTCTAGATATAGCTGCATGGCTGGATGCTTCGCTGTTGCTCCTAGCAGATCTCGAAATCTGCCAAAGGCATGGGAGCGAATGGCCGTTTGCTCATATGAACCCACCCACATCCGGATCATACGCTTGGGTATAAATACGTTGAAGTGATTAAACCAAAAGTCCGCCATCACTTCTTGTAGCTGATTCGGACTTTCTATGGCTCGCAGTATCCGAGCCTGCATTGTCTCTTTAGCAACCTGCTGCTGACGTCGTTTTGACTCATCGCGTTCTGCTCTCGATGGCCCCGTCGGCGGTGCGTTTTGATCAAATAGTTCGGCAGGTGATAGGAATAGACTAGGCAGCTGGTTTAGTCTTTGCTTTAATGAGGCCGGTTCAATCGACGAATCGGGGTTGAGTTGCTGGCGAATGTAGGTAGAGACGCCCATACGTTCGACTTGGGTGCGATCGCCCGGCCGAGCGCCCAAGCTCAATCGCTCGATCACATGCGTGATAGTTTGCGAATCATTCACAGCAGCAGCCAAATAAATCTACGTCTGTTCATCTTAGCGAGATATTTTGGACTTCATCGTTCACACGAACTTTTGTGCTCAAAGTCAGTACATACTTGACTAAATCTTCATAAGAAAAAATCAATCGCTGTCTATTTATCCTTAGTCCATCGCTACTTCTGTGTACACCACTAGTCACTTTCTCTACTGTCACACGGTTTTTCGGATAGCTAGGACCTAACAAGAAAGGAGCTCGGTATAACTGAAGCTCCTCTGCGCTCTCAATATCCGATTCATGGACTAGCTAGGCTATTAGTCCAGCTACCCTAGTCTAGCCACCCGCAACCGCCGGAACGATGCTAACTTCATCACCGTCGTTTAGCACTGTTTCCTTATTGTCCAAAAAGCGAATATCTTCGCTATTTACGTAGAAGTTTACAAACCGACGCAGTTCACCGTTGTCGTCACACAGGCGCTTCTTAATACCGGGAAATTTTGCTTCTAACGTGTTCATTAGCTCAGTAATGTTACCGCCATCGCATTCAACAGCAGCTTCATCTTTGGTGAACTTTTGCAAGGGGGTGGGAATGAGAACTTTTACCGACATGTTTTTGAGTTGTATCTGATGTGATTGACTAGTGCAGGAATGTTTTAGATAGAAGGCTAAGAGACTTATAGCCAAAGCATTTACATATGAAGTAGGTCCAGCTTTAGAAGCATAGCTCTGATAGCCTAAACCTGGGTTTGCTGCCACTCTAAACGATTCAAAGTACTAGCTCGCTCCCAGGCTCTCTCGAAGCTATCTAGCTTAGGCTCGATAGTGTGAGGCTCACCGATGTAACCATGAACAGCTTCTTGCGTTTTGAGGCCATTGCCAGTGATAAAGACAACTGTCTTCTCGTCGGGGGTGATTTTACCAGCTTCAACTAGCTTTTTGAGGACTGCGATGGTAGTACCACCAGCGGTCTCAGTAAAGATTCCTTCAGTCTCGGCCAGCAGCTTCATACCGGCGATGATCTCCTCGTCGGTCACGTCCTCAATATTGCCTTTGGTTTTACGAGCCACATCAAGAGCATACATACCATCGGCCGGGTTACCAATAGCAATCGATTTGGCAATAGTATTAGGCTTGACCGGAGTGATGAAGTCACGTCCTTCTTTAAACGCTTGAGAAATTGGCGAACAGCCCTCTGCCTGCGCACCGCTAAAGCGCACATCTTTATCTTCGACAAGACCAGTTTTAACAAATTCTTGGAATCCTTTGTGGATCTTGGTAAATAGAGAACCGGAAGCTAAAGGTGCAACAACATGGTCAGGCAGTTCCCAGCCAAGCTGTTCGGCGACTTCGAATCCAAGAGTTTTAGAACCTTCGGAGTAGTAAGGACGTAGGTTGATATTCACGAAGCCCCAGCCGTGGGTGTTAGCCACTTCAGAGCAGAGACGGTTGACCTGGTCGTAGTTTCCTTTGACGGCCATTAGAGTAGGGTCGTAAATCAAAGTGCCGAGGATTTTACCTGCTTCTAGATCAGCGGGGATGAAGACACAGCACTCTAAACCGGCATGGGCTGCGATCGCCGCCGTAGAATTGGCCAGATTTCCAGTACTTGCACAAGAAACAGTCGTAAAGCCTAGCTCCTTAGCCCGAGTCAGCGCTACCGAGACCACCCGATCCTTGAAGCTGAGCGTTGGCATATTGACCGCATCGTTCTTGATATAGAGCTCTTTTAGACCCAACTGACGAGCAAGACGATTAGCCTTCAACAGCGGAGTCATTCCAGTGCCAACATCTATAGGAGTATCAGTCTCTACAGGTAAGAAGGCTTTGTAGCGCCAGATTGAGTGAGGACCCGCTTCGATGATCTCTCTAGAAACTTGATTTTTGATCGCCTCGTAGTCGTAGGCAATCTCTAATGGGCCGAAGCATACATCTTCACAGACATGCTTAGCACCTAGACCGTACTGCTCTCCACATTCCTTGCACTGTAGCGTTGTGAACGTCCTTTTAGAGCGCCCTGTATTAGAAAGCTCCGCCGAGAGATTTTGTGAACCAGCAAGACGATCAATAGCCTGTGTCATGGTGTGTTTCCTGTGATGAGAGCGTAGAGGAGACGCAAAGCAGGTCTACGACTCTGTCTTTGCTGAAGTGGACTGATAGTAGCACGGAGATTATCGACTAGCAAACATACCCGACTTGTTCAGTCGGGTATGTTCCAGGCAAAAAAAACTGCTCTATATTATCCATAGCTACACGTTATAGATGCGAATTATAGAGGTGTTGAAGTGCTAGACAAGCTCAAGACTGAACAGCAGATCGTAGAGGCTCAATAGAAAAAACTAGTAACCTCAGAGCAGAAAAACGAATAGTCTAGAGACGGAGTAGTCGCAGATGCTGATAGACTCATCTGTCCTCTATATGCAGATATCGCTTGAGCCTCAACGATAGATCGAGTAGCTGTTCTTTTCGCTTCTTCTACGCCCGTACGAGACTGTTCAGATTGTGTTAAGGGCGCGATTGAGCCTTGTCTTGAACAGGTCAACACGACTCACAAAGCAGCGCTAAAATCCTTGTTGACCTTGAACTTTTAGTCCTTTATAAAAGTCGAAATATCACGCGTCTAGAGTACATATGTTCAAACTAACTAGAAAAAGCATCCTCAAACCGATACTTTATAGTGCTGGAGCTACTGCTGTACTTGTTATATCTGTCGCTTCAGGTTCAGCTTATCATCACTATTCTCAAACAGATATAGGCAACATCTCGCTAGAAACGGAAGCGGTTAAAGGACATGCTTACAAAGGACAGCTCATTCATTTTGAACAAGTGCAAGGTGGTACTTACGATATCTCTTTTAGCTTGCGGCATCAGCAATCACATACTGAGCTCACACTGAAAGATATCAATCTAAGCTTAATGATTCCAATGGCACCGATGCGAGCTCGTCACAGCAAAAACTTGGTGCGGTGGTTTCTATCTGAGCGGGAGTTCAATCGTCAGAGGATCATATTTGCAGCAGGATCTTCCCATATCAAACTATCCGATGGGTTAGGCGGTTATCGCTCCGAGCAGATCTCTATATCACTAACTAACAACTGCTTAGGTGCTGGTCACTGGGAGCTAGCAGTTTCTGCTGTAGATGAAAGCGGAGAAAGTCAAAAAGTCTATCAGGGCTATTTCGACTTTCCGAAAGGAGCCTACGCCGAGCTAGTAGCACAAGCGAATGCAACTTCATACCTAGCTCAAGCACGCACAATGGAAGCTTGGCCAGGGTTTCGATTTCTGTCTAGGCTGCCTTTTGACTTGGCATCGCTACGCCAGGTGAATGAAGCGCGTTCTGTAGCAGCTACAGATCTAGCTACAGAACCTGTTCTGGTCGCAGAAGAACAGATGGATAAAGCTAAGCTAATGGTCACCGAATCATCAGAAGACCTACTCACGTGGGCTAATCTGCGATCTTCTAAGATCACCTATCAGAGCTTTGTCCCGCCTGGAATCTATCTGCCGGAGAGATCCTGGGATTCGGACTATAGCCAAATTGCTCACTTGCAAGGCGCAGTAGTCCGCAATATAACCTTGCCGAACGCTAGTCAAACATCTGCCGAGTCCTTGGTCGAACTAGAACTCACGTTCAAAAATGAGGCGGGCCAGATGCGGCGCTGGATTATCAGTGGCGTGGATGTTAAGAGTTTGCCACAGCTATCGCCACAAGATTATTCAGACGGCTTTTATCGGCCGCTTGGGTTTGGTCCAACGTTTACACAGGACTACGAAAGTCTGAAGCAGATGCCGCCTAGCGAAGATCCTTATTTCAGTGTGATATTGGACGAAGATGGCAAGGTGATTAATTATCGTCAGGACATTGGACTAAACGGACTGGTGATGCACCGCAGCCTGTCGAACCCGGATATGCTTCACCTATATCCAATGTCCTACGAACGAATTACCTTGGTAGGACACTACACAATTGATTTACGCGATCGCATAAACTCAAATCACTATTTATAGCTTTCCGCACTTTGCTTGCTACACCACGAAAGGCTACCCTCTTATTCCATAACGCAAAGTGCCATAGCAAAGTGCGAATGCATCCGCGCTTTGCTATATCTGATAGTCGAGCGGTCGAAGCAGATTAGAAACAACCGTTGCTCAGTGATGTTGCTCTGTGATAGCTTTTATCTTTTCCCAATCTTTTGGTTTGACCAGCAATCTCTTGATGTTTGTAGGTTCGTAGCGATCACGCTCTAGAAAGCTGCCCTCTACGTATAGAGTATCGCGTTCTATCTTCAGATGGCTAAAAGTCTTAAAAGGATAGCGTTTGACAACTTTGCCAAACGGGTTGTAGATGGTTAGTCGATTGGGCGCTAGAGTAAAGTAAGGCTGAGTCAGATAGAAGTAGCCAGCGATCACACTTGCAATACCTATAATGATGAAACTGTTGAACGAACTCGACTGAATCATCGAACCTATAGTAAGAGCGCACAGAGCAATACCTATTAAGAGCGATAGACTACCAATCCAAACAGGATAGTAGGCTTTGAAGTGACTATCTTCGGTCGGTAATATCGGTGAAAAAGACATGGTTTGCTGCTTGCTTTGAGACTCAAGAACTTGAGAAGGGATTATCTAGTAAGACTTGGAAAGATGCACTTCAAATGCGTGTGATCGCTCAAGGTAGAAGGAGAAGCGATCTCAAATCTGCCGTTGATCAAAGGAAGCGTGACTGTAGCCGTAGCTAGGAGCAGCGCGGTCGAAAGCTGAATATCTTTGGAATTCGGATTAGATGGATCTGCTGCTTCTAGGTTGAAGTTTGATAGGTTATCTAGATCTGCTTGAAGCTGGTCGGCAGGGCGATCGCACTCTATAACAATAGCGATTTCAGTCTGATCACATTCTAGAAACAGACCTAGCGATTTTGTGTGAAACAACGCGTCTTGTATAAGGCTAACCAGCGTGTTCTTTAGCCATTTGCTATCGGTGTATATTTCGAACTCTTCGGTAGGTGCACTCACTGTGTAGCGAACGTTTTGGTTCGCGGCTTGAAGTGTTGTCAGCATCTCTATCTCTGGTAGTAGAAAGCTAAGATCGACTTGGCTCAGGCTAGCTGGCTCTCTACCAATGTCTAGTTTTGAAACAGCAGCAATTTGATCAAACAAAGCTAGCATTTTAAGTGCGGCTGCTTTGGACTGGGCAACAAATTCTCTTTCTTCTTCAGGCCCTTCACACAGATCTTCTAAGATTAGCTGGCTAAGGCTGACAATTGTGTTGATAGGCGATCGCAGCTCATGGGAGGTACGGGCTAGGAATCCACTTTTGAAGCGTTCAAGCGCTTGCAGCTGTTGGTAAGCCAGGTCTATATTGGCGGTGGTTGAGGAATTGCCGGAAGTCATAAAACGCCAGAAAAACTAGTAGCAATGCCTCACATTAGCTTGAATCTCGATAGCTATAGTTGAATTTCACCCTGACGTAAGATTTGCCAGCCTGTTGAGGTCCACTTGACAACGGTAGAAGGCGTACCGCTAACAGCATCTTTTTGGTAAAGTTCTGGTGTTAGCGTCAGCGCTTCTGGAAATGTTTTGGCAATCGCTGTGACATCTGTTATTGCTGGCTGACCTGAGAGGTTAGCGCTAGTTGTCGCCAGCGGTCCTGTTTGGGAAAGCAGTGCTAAAGCGGTGGGATGATTTGGAACGCGGATGCCAAGAGTACTAGCGTCTGTTCCAGCTAGAAGCGGACCGAGATCTTGGGGTGGGCGACTGCTCACAGGTAGGACTAAGGTGAGCGCTCCTGGCCAGTGTCGAAGTGCGATTACCTGCCACTCTGCTACTGCCGAATCTTTTGCAGATACATAAGGTAATAGATCTAAAAGCGATGCGCCCATCAATATTAGTGGCTTTGCTGGTGGACGCCGTTTTGCTGCGAAGATCAGCCCCGCTTGAGCAGGTGCTGCTGCTAGCGCGGGGACTGTGTCCGTTGGGAAACTCACTAGTGCTGGCCGAATAGCTAACACCTGTACCATTGTGTTCAAAGAGACCTGTGGCATAGAAAAGAAAATCTTAAGATCGAAACGATTGAGTCTTGAGCTGAGCTAGACGGCAGAATTGTCTTTCTCGGTAGACTCTTTGTAGAGAATGCACCCCTATGCATTAATTGAACAAGTTTACTAAGTGTTTATATCTAGATTAAGTTTTTCTGTGCCTGCTGCCGAATCATCTGCATCCTTTGTTTTAGCTAGCTATAAGTTACTTACTGAAAGCTTGGAATCTTCTGGAGAAAGTTGATGATACTAAAAGAGAAGCTACCCTTCAGGCTTTTGGTTTTGTTTCACCTAGCTTTCCAATCATGGCTTCCGTAGCAAATATCTCTCAAGTTAAAGCGCTACTATATCGCTGGCTAAAGCAGCACATAGCTTTAGAACAGCTTACGTGGCTAGACAACAGGTTAGAACAGATAGCTAATGGCAGCCTTTCAGCAGATGCTAACGCTTTGAAGACTCTAGAGCGATCGCTATTTACAACTTTTAGCGCAATGCCTAGATATACGACCAAAGCCGATCTAGAGCTGACGGAGACCGATCTTCAGGCGGCTGCATCTGCACGTAGCGGCTGGCTACCTAACAGTTGGAGTCTCGATCAGGTCGGTCGAACTTTGCTGCTCTTGTCACTGCCCGCTGAAGATGGAAAAAGATATCATGCTTTGATTGAGAAACTATTTGGTGCGGCTGATGTCAGCGAACAAATTGCACTCTATCAAAGTTTGCCGCTGTTTCCTCATCCCCACCTGTTTGTTGCTAGAGCAGCAGAGGGACTAAGGACCAGCATGGACGCTGTCTTTAATGCGATCGCTCTAAACAATCCTTTCCCAGGCGATTATTTTGAAACGCTTGCTTGGAATCAGATGGTCCTGAAGGCGGTGTTTGTAGATAGTCCGCTGTATCTAATTCAGCAGTTAGACCAGCGCGCTAATCCTGAGCTAGCTCGGATGCTCTCAGATTATGCTCACGAGCGTTGGGCCGCTAAGCGACAGGTTACGCCTGAGCTATGGCGACTGATTGGTCCGTTTCTAAACGACCCGGCTTTGAATAATCAGCTTCTAGCAGATATTCAGCAGGCCCTAAACAATTCGGATAAAAGCCAGCAGCTAGCAGCCGCGATCGCCTGCGTCCAGTCTTCAGTGCCATTTGCTCAGCGTCTGTTATCGGAGCATCCCACCGTACAGGCAGAAGTAGCAACCCATCAGTTGAACTGGGCAAAATTCAGTCAACAGTACATAGCTGCCTAAGCCCAATCAGTTCCACCTGGCTAGTCCCAGAAAACCCTAGCATCTTCATTTTCTAATCATGACTTCAACAGACGCTTCTCGCGAGACAATGTTTATCGATCCACACATTCACATGACAGCGCGCACCACCTATGACTACATGGTGCTAAGAGAATATGGTGTGGTGGCTATCATCGAACCCTCATTCTGGATGGGACAGCCACGTACTAGCGCCGGTAGTTTCAAAGATTACTTCAGTAGCCTAGTGGGATGGGAGCGGTTCCGAGCCGCACAGTTTGGCATTCGCCACTATTGCACAATTTCCCTGAACCCCAAAGAAGCCAACAACCCAGATATTGCTGATGAAGTAATGGATCTATTGCCGCTATTCGCCTGCAAAGAAGGTGTAGTTGCGATCGGTGAGATCGGCTATGACGAGATGACACCCGCTGAGGATAAGTATTTTGGTCTACAGCTAGAGCTAGCGAAAGAAGTCGATAAGCCTGTGCTTGTGCATACGCCGCACCGCAACAAGAAGGAAGGGACTTCTCGCAGCATGGATGTGTGCGCAGAGTATGGCGTAGATCCTTCTAAAGTGATCGTTGATCATGCAAATGAAGAGACTGCCAAAGAAGTCCTAGACAGAGGATTTTGGGCGGCATTCTCGATCTATCCCAAGACTAAAATGGGCAATAAGCGAATGGTCGAGTTGGTGCGCCAGTATGGATGCGATCGCATCATTGTCGATAGCGCTGCTGACTGGGGCCTGAGCGATCCGCTAGCGGTGCCTAAAACGGCTCAGCTGATGGCTGATATGGGAATTCCCGCAGAGCATATTCGCAAGGTGTGTTACGAAAATGCTCTTATCGCCTACGGACAAAGCGGTGAGATAAAAGAGACCGATTGGACCAACCCACCCGCTGTTGACCAAAGGCAGCTCTATGATGGCAATTCTGTCCTGCGTGGGCAAAAGCCAGTGACGAATTCCAAAGAACTGTCTTCGCTATTGATTGAGTAGGTTGGCTGGATATGTTGATGGAACGGCCTGCTTTGACAAACCGATTGAACAATATATTTCTACTATGGTTGTAACGGCCTCTCGCACCTCTACTCTCTGGGCTTGTCTGCAAATGATGCGGCCTGCCAATATTTTGACCGCCTGGGCCGATATTCTACTGGGCTATGCGGCTTCGGGCGCGGCAGCCAATATGACTACCGGTGCGTTCCAGCTAGAAAGTCTAATATCGTTAGGCTGGCTGTTGCTTTCTACTTCTGGACTGTACGGCGGTGGGGTGGTGTTCAATGATGTCTTTGACGCTGATCTAGACGCGGAAGAACGACCCGAACGTCCTATTCCTTCTGGGAGAGCCTCGAAACAAGAGGCTATTGTTTTAGGCGTTGTTTTATTAGCTCTTGGCGTGATAGCAGCTACTCAGGTGTCCTTGCTAAGTGCGGGTTTGGCCCTGTTTATTGCAGCGGCTGCGCTGGGCTATGATGCGATCGCCAAGCACAACCTCCTGATTGGACCGCTGACAATGGGTACCTGTCGAGGAGCCAATCTACTACTGGGCGTTAGCGCTATCTCTCTTTCTGTTCAAACCTATTGGTTTCTAGCGCTGATTCCAGTTGTTTACATCGCAGCGATTACCACGATCAGTAGAGGAGAGGTGCATGGGGGTAGCCGTTCAACCGGGATAGTCGCGCTGTTGATGCTCGCTTTGGTGATTGGTGGGATGGTCAGTTTGGACCTTTTGCCTAGCTATAGCGGACTGAGCGTTCTTCCCTTCGGGATTCTGTTTGTTGCTTTAGTGCTACCTGAGTTTGTCCGCGCTGCTATTAGCCCTACCGCAGAGCAGATCCGAGGCGCGGTTAAGGCCGGTATTATCTGCTTGATTATTTTGGATGCGGCAATTGCAGCTGGCTTTGCCAACTGGGCTTACGGCCTAGGTGTTCTTGCCCTACTGCCAGCTTCAAAAGGACTGGCTAAGCTTTTTGCTGTGACCTAAGTTTTGGTTTTGAACCAAAGCGTTTACTGATTTTGAACCAAAGCATCTACTTCAAAGGCGCATTTACCTTCTATCTCCTGATTTTGTCCACTGAGTAACTTCTCTTCTTGCTATGACATCTGCGACTATCGCTCCCACTCCGCCAAGACCTACTGCGCTAAAACCAATTCAGCAAGACTTCAGCGTACGCTTTACCTATGATGTGCATTTTACTGAGGGACTATTTCAGATTGGCAATCCGCTCCTAGCAGATGTTCTCTCGCAGATTAAAACAACCTCGACACAAGTGTTTGCAGTGGTTGATTCGGGCGTGGCGCAGGCACATCCGCAGCTAGTTAGCCAGCTAAAAGCGTACGCTAAACAGCATTCAGAGGCAATTACGCTAGTAGCCGAGCCGCTAATTGTACCAGGTGGTGAAATCGTTAAGCAGAGCGGAGAGTGGGTAGAGCAGATCCAAGATGCGGTCAACAAAACTGCAATCTGCCGCCACTCTTATGTTATGGCAATTGGTGGTGGCGCTGTCTTGGACATGGCTGGCTATGCAGCGGCAACGGCCCATCGCGGTGTACGGTTAATCCGAATACCTACGACCGTGCTCGCACAAAATGATTCTGGTGTTGGGGTCAAGAACGGAATTAATGCCTTTGGCAAAAAGAATTTTCTGGGGGCTTTTGCACCGCCGACGCTAGTGTTTAATGATTTTAACTTTCTCACTAAGTTAGGCGATCGCGACTGGCGATCGGGTATTCCAGAGGCTGTGAAAGTCTCTCTAATCCGGGACATTGACTTCTTCAACTTTATTGAAACATCTGCATCCGCACTCGCTAGGCGAAACATGGAGGCAATGAAAGAGCTAGTCTACCGCTGTGCGAAGCACCATGTAGAGCACATTGGTGGATATGGCGACCCATTTGAAAAAGGGTCTTCTCGTCCTCTAGATTTTGGTCATTGGGCTGCCCATCGCCTAGAGCATTTGACTGATTACAGGCTACGTCATGGTGAAGCCGTCGCTATTGGGATTGCGCTAGATAGTACTTACTCTTACCTTCAGGGATACCTGCGTGCCGATGAGTACCAGCGGGTTATTAACACGTTGAAGATGTTGGGATTTGTCCTGTACGCGCCTGAACTTAGCAACTATCTCGATCAGCCCGACCATCCTGACTCAATCTTTAGAGGATTGAGTGAGTTTCGAGAGCATTTGGGCGGCGAGCTAACCATCATGCTATTGGATGCTCTCGGTCATGGCTTTGAGGTACACGAGGTGAATTTCGAAGTGTACCGGCAGGCGATCGCGCTGCTACAGGAGTCCTAACCCTATGAAAGTCAATGACGCGCTGCACCTAACTTACTGCTCTAATATTCATCCTGGCGAGACCTGGGCAGAAGTAAAGCAGAACCTAGAGACGTACTTACCTGCTTTAAAGCAGCGGCTCTCTCCAGAAGCCCCTTTTGGAGTCGGCCTAAGACTGTCAGATCTAGCGTCGCGAGAAATCTTAAGAGCAGATCACCTTCAGAGATTTCAAACCTGGTTAGCAGAAGAAGATCTGTATGTTTTTACGATCAACGGCTTTCCCTATGGCGGATTTCATCACCAGATAGTGAAAGATCAGGTCTATGCGCCAGACTGGTCAAAGCTTGAGCGACTAGACTATACGCTACGTCTAGTTGATATTCTCTCAGCTTGTTTACCTGAGGGAATGGACGGCGGTATCTCGACTGTCCCACTGTCGTACAAGCCTTGGTGGATAGCGGATGCTGACGTTCGTGATGCCGTTCTAGGGGTAAGTACCCAACAGCTAGCTCAACTCACCGCTAGGCTAGTTTTACTGCAGCAAACGAAAGGGCAGCAGATACACATAGATCTAGAACCTGAGCCCGATGGATCGCTTGAAAATGCCGCTGAGGTAGTTGCTTATTTTCAGAACTGGCTATTACCTGTTGGTGGTGCTTGGTTGATCCAGGAGTTAGGAATCTCGCAGGATCAGGCGGAACAATATCTGCTAGAGCATATTCAGATCTGCTACGACACCTGTCACTTTGCGGTCGAATATGAACAGCCGCAGCAGGTGTTTAAACAGTTCAACGCTGCTGGGATTCGCATTGGTAAAGGACAGCTTAGTGCCGCCTTGCGGATTGAGCTACCAGAAGATAGTGAAAAGCGTCGATGGATAGGCAGTCAGCTTGGAGCTTTTGCTGAGTCAACCTATCTCCATCAGGTGATTGAACGTCACTCTGACGGACAGTTGCAGCGCCATCGGGATTTAACTCAGGCGCTTTCTGGCTTTGTCGATAGCGATGCGGAAGAATGGCGTACTCATTTTCACGTGCCGATTTTTGTGGATCGCTATCAGGCGTTTCAATCGACTCAGGCAGACATTACCGCTTTTCTAACGGCATTGAAGAACAATATGGGATGTTCCCATCTCGAAATAGAAACCTATACTTGGGACGTGCTGCCGTCTGATATGAAGCTCGATATGCTGACTTCTATTCAGCGCGAGTATGAATGGGTTCTAGGAACACTAAGCGAAGCACTGCCAGCATGAGAACTCAGGACTCGATTAGTTATTTGCTGTCGCTCTCGGCCTAAGCTTTTTAAAAAACGTATAGCACTACCTAACCTATGCAAAAGACTGTTGTTCTAAATGTTGTTGGTCTGACTAGAAATCTGATTGGTGAGCATACGCCTTATCTATCGCGCTGGATGGATAAGGGAAAGCAGGTAGCGATCGCACCAGTGCTACCCGCAGTTACCTGCACGGTTCAATCGACCTATCTAACCGGTGAATATCCCAGTAAACATGGGGTTGTTGGCAACGGCTGGTACTTTCGTGATGACTGCGAGGTGAAGTTTTGGCGACAATCTAACAAACTCGTGCAGTCGCCTAAAATCTGGGATAAAGCGCGGGCGCTTGATTCGGACTTCACCTGCGCCAATATGTTTTGGTGGTACAACATGTACTCGAGCGCAGACTATGAAGTGACACCGCGTCCGATGTACCCAGCGGACGGTCGCAAGCTGCCAGATATTAATACCAAGCCAGCTAGCTTGCGCCCTCAGCTACAAGAAACGCTCGGCCAGTTTCCACTCTTCAAGTTTTGGGGACCGGTGACTTCGATTGAATCGAGTCAGTGGATTGCGGAGTCTGCGAAGTGGGTAGATGCTAGGCACGATCCAACCCTGACGCTAGTCTATTTGCCGCATCTGGACTATTGCTGTCAAAAAGTGGGTAGTGATCCTGATGTGATCGCAGCCGACTTGCAGGAAATTGACCAAGTCTGTGGCGACTTGATTGATTATTACGAGAGAGCAGGTGCGCAGGTGATTGTGCTTTCGGAATATGGCATTCAGCCTGTCTCCAGACCGGTTCACCTCAACCGAGTTCTGCGGCAGCACGGGCTGGTGGCTTTTCGAGAAGAGCTAGGTAGAGAGCTATTAGACGCTGGTGAGAGTAAAGCGTTTGCAGTTGCTGACCATCAGCTAGCTCATATCTATGTTGATGATCCTGCTGATATTCCCAGCGTAAAAGCGCTACTCGAAGGGGTTGATGGCGTTGCTAAAGTCTTAGATGAGAAAGGTAAGCGTGATTATCATTTAGACCATGCTCGATCTGGAGAGTTAGTTGCGATCGCCGAGCCAGATGCTTGGTTTACTTACTACTACTGGCTAGAGGATAGCCGTGCGCCCGATTTTGCGCGCACCGTTGATATTCATCGCAAGCCTGGCTACGACCCCGCAGAGATGTTCATCGATCCAACCATTGCGCTGGCGAAGCCAAAGATTGGAGCAACGCTGCTAAAGAAAAAGCTAGGCTTCCGAACTCTAATGGAATTTACGCCGTTGGACGCTACCCTAGTCAAAGGCTCTCACGGAGCTTTTCCCACTCACCCAAACGAGGGAGCGCTACTGATCTCTCGTCAAGATAGATATATTGAGTCAAACACAGTCAAAGCAGTGGACGTTTGTGATATCGTCTTGAACCATGTTTTTGAAGGAAACACAACCATCTAGCTCGATAGCTAAGGCGATTTCCAGCGAAAAAAGTACCATCAGCTAGGACGAATGAAGGTGTCCCGCTTCGGTAGAGTAGGATGGCGCTCCAGTCGTGCCTCGATACGTTCAGCGACCTAGCTGCCTTCAAGCATTTCGCCGAAGCCAATGGGCACCTAACCGCTTTGCAGCGCGAGGGAATGCGCACCAAGCAAAGGACTTGCTCCCCGGATTGCCGTAGGGGCATAGCATGCTGCGTCCCTACGGTTTGTCGCGTGAATAGGGTTGGAGCAAACTCCAGAGTTAATGTTGGATAGCGATTTATAGCAAAGCGCGGATGCATTCGCACTTTGCTATGGCACTTTGCGTTATGGAATAAGAGGTGTAGCCTTTCGTGGTGTAGTAAGCAAAGTGCGGAAAGCTATACTTGGTTGTGACTCCACTGCAATCAGTGCTCTGCAAAGTGAGTCAGTGTATGGCTAATCTAGCTCAATAGAAGATTCTGACAGTAGTCGAGTTGGTTGATAGGATATGCATACTGATAAATTGTTTTAGAGTGCGTGAGTCCTATAACTAAAACATCCCACTCTGTTTTTCCTCTTTCAAGATTGGGAGAGGATCTAGGGGCGGGGACAATCCAATTCCTGTGGCTCTGCTCAACACCCTAGCAGTTCGGCTCCTTGCGCCGCTGATATAGGTAAAGAACACTGGCACAACTACCAAAGTCAGCAGGGTAGAGGTCGAAAAGCCGCCAATAACCGCGATCGCCATCGGACTGCGGGTCTCACCGCCTGCGCCAATCTCTAGGGCGATCGGCACCATACCCGCCACCGTCGAAATCGACGTCATTAGGATTGGGCGCAGTCGGGTGATGCCCGCTTCGATCACCGCCTGCCGTCGCGATTTGCCTTCTCGCATGGCAATCAGCGCGTAGTCCACTAGCAGAATCGAGTTCTTTGTCACTAGACCAATCAATAGCACGATACCAATTAGGGCAAACAGTCCCATCGGCTTTTGGGTGATCAGCAGACCCAAAAGCGCACCGCCCACACATAGCGGCAGCGCTACCATGACCGCCAGCGGGTACAAAAAGTCGTTGTACAGCAGCACTAGGACCGCATAAATCATCAAAATGGCCGTGCCGAGTGCTAGTCCGAAGCGACTGAATACCTCCTGCTGAATTTCGGCATCTCCGGTCGACTGCTCTCTAACACCGTCGGGGAGATTCTGCATCACCGGCAGCTCTGAGACTGCTTCGACCGCCTGTCCAAGCGTGATTCCTTGCAGGTTGGCACCCACAGTAATCTGCCTAGAGCGATTGAAGCGATCAATCTGTGCTGGGCCACTGCCGAATTCGATATCAGCAACTGCAATTAAAGGAACCATCTGACCGTTTTGGCCAGGAACCTGAAGATTTTCTAGCGTGCTGAGATCGTCGATCGTCTCTGGAGCGAGCCGGACGCGAATGGGAATCTGGCGATCGCCCACATCAAAATCAGCTAAGTTCGACTCCGTATCCCCCAGCGTCGCCAGGGAAGCCGTCCGAGCAATGCTGCTAACCGACACGCCCAGGTCCGAGGCTCTAGCCGGATCGGGCTTAATCAGCACCTCTGGCTGCACCAGCGAGGCGGTAGAGTTGACTTCAACTAGCCCTGGTATCTGTCGCATCTGCTGTGTGAGATCCTGAGCGGTCTGCGTGAGTAAATCAGGGTTCTCGCCAGTCAGAACTAGCTCGTAGTCTTTACCGCCCCCGCCTGCACCTTGACTGACAAAGTTGATTCTAACGCCTGGAACATCTTGAAATTCTTCACGTAGCTGCTCTTCATATTCGCTGCGCTCGATTCGCTCATTCTTGGGCTTGAGCTGTACGGAGGCCGACGCATCACCTGGCGTGTTAGTCATAAACACATCTTCTGTTGCGGGTTTGGCGAGGAGCAGATCGGTGATGCGATCGCTCACCATCTCAGTCTTTTCTAACGTTGTTCCTGGTGGTAGCGCAATGCCAATAGAAGTCCGGCTTGTATTGCCAGAATCAAACAAACTTGTAGGGATGAACTGCGCTAGGTTCATACTGCCAATAAAGAACAGCAGCGCTAAAACAATCGTCAAAAAGCGGTGATTCAAAGCCGTGTTCAACAGCTTGTGATAGGGCAAAAGATAGCGCGGCACCCGTAGTCCATCAGCCGCGAATACGGTATTTGCTTCATCGCTCTTAACCGCTGGCTGTAGTAGATAGGCCGCCATCATCGGACTGACCAAACGAGCCACTAGCGTAGAGAACATCGTCGCCACCGCCACCGTCACTCCAAACGGCTTGAAAAATTGACCCGGTATACCGCCCATAAAGGCGACTGGAATGAAAACTGCAACAATAGTGGCCGTAGTCGTCACGACTGCAAGTCCAACTTCTGCGGTTGAATCAATCGCCGCCTGAAAAGGCCGTTTGCCCATCTGAATATGACGCTCAGTATTCTCGATTTCTACAATCGCATCATCAACTAGGTTACCAACTGCTAGCGTCAGCGCTAGCAAAGACATACTGTTAAGCGTGTAGCCTAGCGCTTGCAGAACTAAAAAGGTCGGAATAATCGAAAGCGGCAGTGCCATCGCCGTAATCAGCGTTGTCCGCCAGTTCTTCAAAAACAGACCCACGACGATTACGGCCAGGATGCAGCCCAGTATTAGCGCATCGATAGATGCCTGGTAAGAATCTCGAATATCAGTGGCGCTAGTGTAGGTTAGTTCAAAAGTGATGTCTTCTGGCAGGGTTTGCTTGAGGTCGGCGATCGCAGCTTCTACCGATTCTTCTACCGTGACGACCACGCTGCCCTTACTGCGGTAGACTCGAAAGCCCACCACCGGCTCGCCGTTGAGATAAGCAGACTGACGGATTTCTCCAAAGTCATCTTCGACAGAGCCCAAGCTACTTAGCGGCGCGGTGCTGCCTGAAGGGAGAACAACTTGAAGCGATCGCAGCTCATCTACTGTCGCCGCACTGCCCAGCGTCCGAATTCCCTGCTCTACACCCGCAATGTCGCTGCGCCCACCTGGCAGATTGATATTGAACTGGCGAATCTGGTTATTTACTTCTGTCGCTGTGATACCCAGCGCGTTTAGCTGATTGGGGTCGAGATTGACACGAATTTCTCGGTCTACGCCGCCGACGCGATCTACACGTGAAACGCCTTTAGCCGCTAGCAGCTTGCGACTGATTTCTCTATCTACTAGATCGCTGATCTCTTCTACCGAGCGCTGGTTGGAACCAATGGTATAGATCACCACAGGCCCCCCCGAAAATTCGATGCGCTGCACAATCGGATCTCTAGCATCTTCAGGAAAATCCTGACGGATTCGAGTCACCGCATCGCGAACGTCATTAGTAGCCTGGTCGGTATCAACGCCCAAGTTGAATTCGATAACTGTCTCGGATGCGCCATCACTCACCGTCGAAGTGATCGAGTCAATATTGCCCAGTCCTGCAACCGCATCTTCCACCTTCTTGGTGATCTGGTTCTCCATCTCTGCGGGACCAGCCCCGGTCTGGTTGACCTGTACCAGTACCGCTGGCACGTCAATATTGGGGTTAGCGTCAATGCCCAAATTAGTAAAAGCAGCCAGCCCGGTAATCGTCAGCACCAGAAATAAAACAATCGTCGGCACCGGACGCCGAATTGACCATTCAGAAATATTGAACATATCAGTTGCTGCCTGTGAAGCTATCTTCAGAAACTACCTTGACCAGGTCACCGTCTTGTACGTAGCTGGCTCCTTCTAGGACGACTGGCACATCAGCTTGCAAACCAGAAACAATTTCGATCTGAGCTGGGCGATCACCGCTAGCCGGAATCTGTTCACCAATCTCTACAGACTGCGCCTTCACAGTGCCATCTGTAGCAAGCTGGTAGACAACAAATCCGCCGCTACTCTGCGGCAGCACAGCCTCTGCTGGGACTGCTACTCCTTGTCGGGTACCTGTCACAATTGCAGCTTGCAAAAACATACCAGGACGCAGGCGATCGCTACCCGGCAATCCTACATTCACCGTCGACTCTCTAGTCTGCGCGTCAACCGTTGGGTCGATTGAGCGAACAAAGCCCTGAAGCTGTAGATTAGCGTCCGCGCTAGACGAAATCTGAACCGGCGTTCCTGCCTCTATCCTAGCCATCTGAGTCTGCGGCACCTTGACCGCTAGCTCTAGCTGATCGCCGTTGATAATCTTGAATAGCGGCGTGCCCGTACTCGCCACATCTCCCACCGTCGCCGATCTTTCTGCAATGATGCCAGCGCTAGGCGCAACCACCAAAGTCTGATCGAGCTGAGTCTCTAACCGATTTACCTCAGCTTCGGCGCTACGAACCGAAGCTTCAGCGCTGGCAATCGCTGCGCGCTGCGCCCCAACGGTCTGCTCGGCTGTCGCCACTGCTGTTCGGCGCTCAGTCAAAGTCTCTGCGCTGACTGCACCCTGATTAAATAGCGAATTGTATCGCTCTAGGTTCTCTCTAGCTTCTGCTAGGGAAGCCTCGGCCTGCGCAGCTTCTGCGCTTCTTTGCTGCACGGTAGCGACTGCCGCGCTTACCTGTGCTCTCGCCTGGTCAATTTGACTGCGTAATACCGAGTCGTCTAGCACCGCTAGCACCTGGCCCGCATTGACGCGATCGCCCTCTCGTACGTTCACCGCCTGAATCTGTAAGCCGCTAGCTCGAGGCGAGACTGAGAGCAAATCAAACGCCTCGACCGTGCCATTGGTTTCGATTGTTTGGCGGATAGGAGTGGATTGCGATCGCACCGTCGTCACCGTCGCACTCGCTACCGCCGCTGTCTCAGCTAGTGGCGCGCCTCCTCGCTGACCTATCGTCGACAAAACATTTTGACCCACAAAGGCCAGGCCCAAACCCAACCCGAGTCCTAACAGCAGTCCTTTGGGACCGCTGAGCCAGCCGCCTATTCGACCGGGTAAGTTGGAGTGCGATCGCTTGCGCTTATTTTCTTGAGTCGCTTTGCCAGGAACACTGCTAGATTCTAGAATAGGAAACGCTTTTGGTGGTTCAGAGCCATTCCCATCGTCTTGAAGATTATCTTGAAAGTTTTGGTAAGTCACAGATTCAGGTATTAGCTGGCGGCGTATTTACAAAAGTTTAATAACTTCTATTATCATTCACCATCCCTCGTTTGAGTGAATCAACTAGCCAACGAAAAAACAGGACCAAACCTGTTACCCTATAGTCCATCAGTTCATCAGTACAAAACTCATCAGTACAGAACAGCGTCCATGAAAACAAAATCCTGGTGGCAAAAGCTAAAACGCAACCCCCTCGCTCGCTTTGGCGCACTGGTACTGATCTTCTTTTATATTGCGGTCATCTTTGCTGATTTTGTTGCCCCTTACAGCCCGCTCGCTCAGCAGCCCAACGGTTCTCTGCTACCCCCTACTCAGATCTACTGGACTAACCAGGAAACAGGCAGATTCATCGGCCCTCATATCTACCCCACAATCCAGGGGCCAATCGATTTAGCCACAGGCCGCAGCGATAGAGAAGTAGACTTTAGCCGCCCTGCCCCACTGCGTTTGTTCGTACAAGGTGACGAGTATCGACTTTTTGAGTTCACCCTGCCGCTGATTACCGGATTTTCATTTGAAGACAACATTTCACTCACAGAAATCTCTGTTTTTCCAGGCATTCCCGGCAATCGACACCTGTTTGGCCCGGTGGGTAATGCTACGCCGCCACCAGTTCTAGACACAGAGTCCGAAGACCAAACCGTAGAGCAGCCAGACAGCGATTTTCTAGAAGCCGCTGAGCCTATCCCAACTGAGGATGCTAGTCCGGTGGCGACAACGTCTGCTTATTTCAACATATTTGGTACTGACAAGGCCGCTAGGGACGTATTTAGCCGACTGGTCTTTGGTGGCCGTATTAGTCTTGGCATCGGACTAGTTGGAATTTCTATCTCTTTTCCACTAGGGCTATTAGTCGGAGGAATTTCTGGCTACTTTGGTGGCGTAGTCGACTCTGTCCTGATGCGCCTAGTCGAGGTAATTATGACTATCCCTTCTATCTACTTGCTAGTAGCACTTGGGGTGATTCTGCCACCTCAGCTAGATAGCTCCCAGCGATTCTTGCTAATTGTTCTAATTATCTCGTTCATTGGCTGGGCAGGACTTGCTAGGGTCATTCGCGGCGAAGTGCTTTCACTGAAAGAGAGAACCTTTGTTCAGGCATCTCGCTCAATGGGCGGACGCAGCCTGCATATTATCACTCGCCACATCCTGCCGCAGACCGCTACCTATGTAATCATCGCTGCCACGCTCTCAATTCCTAGCTACATCGTCTCCGAGGCGGTTCTCAGCCTGATCGGGCTAGGCATCACAGAGCCCGATCCATCCTGGGGAAACATGCTCTCAGCAGGTACCGACGCTTCAATTTTAGTGCTCAATCCTTGGCTAGTTTGGCCCCCTGCTGCGCTGATTGTGATTGTTGTTCTTTGCTTTAATCTGCTGGGCGATGGGCTCAGAGACGCGCTCGATCCTCGCAGTTTAGAAGAGCGTTAGTGAGCACGTCGTTGTACCGCTGCTAAGGAACGCGCACCAAGACTAAAGTACGGAAAGCTACAGCATAGCCTGTACCGGATGCATTCGGTACAGGCGCATCAGTTGACTCGTTGTAGTACAAGGCTTTCAGCCTACAAACTGTACCTCACTCAACGACGATAAGGAACCGCTTTTTCAAAATCGAGGCTGTCGAGGTTTCTCGATGGTACGGCCGATGCTTTGGGGTTGATGCTTTGGGCCATACCAGTAAACAAGGTCGGATCGCCATTCTTCGGTTGCTGGTCGTAAGGTCGAAAACTGCGAACCACTTCCTTCCAGATAAATTGAGGAAATCCTAGCTGATCGCGGTGGTAGGCACCGTAACGGGGTGATGTAATGTTGAACGGAGTCTCTCCGATTTCACGACTAGGCAGCGTTCGCCTGCGGTGAAAAGGAACGGTATTCTCCCCAAAGTTTTCGATGTATTCGTCGCTGTTTAGCAATTCATCGACAAATCCTTTGACGCCTTTTGTCATCACAACAGCAGACCAGGCTATTTTCTCACGCTCGCTATAGACGCGGCGTCCTAGTACCTTCTCAACACAGTGTTCTACAAATCGATAGTTACTATTCTTGTTGTAAAAGCTGTCGATAAAAGTATTTGAGAGCAGCAGTCCGCGAATAAAGTCACGGACTGTAATCTGCCGAATACGTAGCTGAGACTCTAGAACGCGCTCTCGATCCCATTTGAATGCATAGAAGAAAATCTGTCGATAAGCCGCGTTGATCAGATTATCCATATCGGTTGCAAAGAACTGATCGTCAGATGAATAGACGACCGCTTCGTCATCGCGAGCGCCTAATGGGGCCACCCGCTGATTGGGACAAGACGGAGAATAAGCTAATAGAGGAATACTCATGTTTATACAAACCCTAAACCTAACAACAGTTGAACAGATAGCAAATTGCGGGTGCAGGCGTTTTAGAGCGGTGTGATGCTGGCAATTTTTCCGCCCTGACGCTGTACCCTTTGCATATGAGGCGTCAGTTCTTCGTAAGGAATGATCACCGCTTTGTTCACTCGGCGAACCTTGGGAAACCCTGGCTTGCTGATGGCCGCAACTTCTACTCGGAAGAGCCGCCCAGAGCCGAGTGCTTTTGATCCGCCAAAGGTGGTCGATAACGGGTCGCCTTTGGCCGCTCCTTGATAGGCAAAGCCACTGCCTGAGGTAGGTACTACGGTAGATGCTGTATTGCGAGCGAGGTCTTTGACCAGTCGAGGGGCTTTACCAGTGAGCTGAGCGGCGTCGCTACTGGCATAGCCGCGATATAGCTGTAGCAGACGCGGCAGTCCCACTGAGCGCTGTCCAATGCCTGTGGTGACTAGATCTTGGTAGTAAGGAACAATATTCTCACCAAAATTGGTTTGGTATTCGGGGGCGTCAATATAGGAATCAATATCAGCCTCAAACCCTTCAGCTTCGTACAGGTTTAGATGGGTTGTAATCTCTGACTGGTCATAAGGTGCGCGCCCGAGCAGGTGCTTGTAGTTCAGCTCGATGGTGCGGCTTTGAAAGCAGCTATTGAAAAACTTTTGTTTGTATAGGGTTGATTTGGCTACTTGGCGAACGAATTCTTGAACGGTGATTTTGCGATCGCGTAGCAAAGATTCAGGAATCATCAGTCGTTCAGACTTCAGCAGGTGGGGATTTCCCAATACCTGCTTGTACACCGCTAAAATAACCGCTTCGATCTCTCCTAGGCTAGCTCTAGGGCGTAGTTCTATTGGGGCGGCATCGCTGAGGGCTGAGGTGCCGAGGCGAGAGGCTGCTGTTGTGATAGCCACCTGAAATTCTCCTTAATTAATAGCGTTTTAATGGGTTTGAAATAGAACAATTCAAGCAAGCGGTAGCCACTAAACAGCCGTTACGCTCACTACTCGCTTGCCACTGCGATTCAGCTGTTTTAATTTTGTTGTTAGCTGGCCGTAGGGAACTAGCAGTTCTGTGGTGGCTCGGCGCACAGTAGCGCTATTGGCCGCTAAACCTGCCGCAGACCCCACGATGCGCAGTCGGTACACATCGCCGCGTGCGCCGCCTAACGCGCCGGAAATAGAGCCTGGAGAGGTCGCGGCAATCGGGGTAGCTAAATTTCTAGCAACTTCCCAGGTCAGCCGAGGCTGCTTTTGCCCTTGGGCGCGATCGCTATTTGCATAGCCCCGATATAGCTGTAGCAACCGACTAAAGCCAATCGATCGTTGACCGGGATGATCCACTTGAAAATCTCGATAGCTAGGAACGGTATTATCTCCAAAGCTGTCGTTATATTCAGCAGAACTTAAATAAGACTCAATCTCAGCCTCGTAGCCGTGGGAGATAAAGAGATCTAGGTGATGGGAAATCTCTGCCTGATTGTAAGGCGCGCGGCCTAAGAGATGCTTAAAATTGAGTTCTATGAAACGGACATGAAAGTTGGGATACAAGAACTTTTTGCGATACAGCTCTGAAAGTGCGATCGCTCGAATAAAGCCTTTTACGCTAATCACGCCCTGCACTAAAAGCGACTCTTGGGTGACGAGTCTTTCGGCCTGCATCAGGTACTCATTGCCCAACACTTGTCGGTAGGCCGCCGAAATCACGGCCTGGACATCGTCGTGAGTCCAATTGGGACGCAGTTCAGCACTTTCAGTTTCCTCAAAGGGCCGAATTCCAAATCTTCCTGCCTCTTGTAGTCCAACCATGTTCTTTCTCCTAAGCGCAAGTCCTCGAGCGCAAGTAATGGGTTAATGGGGTTTCCAACCGTTTTACGATTTAAGTCGCGCCTAGAAGAACAAGTCCACCGATCTCAACAGTGCGATTCAACAGTGCGATCGCCTACTTTATTCTTCCAGGCGCGGCCTAGCACTAGCTCAATGCGTTGATAATGTAGTCGAGGTAGGAATTGGCCTCAAGCGCAGGGTCACCCGACAAACCGTGGTTTGCTTTGATATACTTGAGCGCTTCTGCATACCAGCTTGGTACCAGCTCAAAGCTACTGTGCATCTCTGACAAACCGGCTAACAAAAACTCATCCGCGGGCCCGGTGCCGCCTGCAATTAGACAGTACTGCACCATGCGTAAATAGTAGCCAATATCGCGCAGGCACTTGGCCTTACCCCGCTCGTCAGCAGCGTAGTTGTTACCCTGCATTTGCGTGGTGTAAGGATACTTTTGATACACTGCATTGGCCGCGCCGCTCGCTAGCTGATCGGCTTTGGCCGCTAGCGTTTTAGCCGCTTCTAGATCAGCTGCTGCCAAGCGCAGGCGGCCAAAGGCCACTTGCAGTTCCGTATTGCCCAGGTAGCGACCTTGAGAATCAGCAGCAACCACTGCCTCAGTAAGTTGTGTTTTCATTGGAATACTCTCTCCTTGGAAGTTCTCTAAATAGTTGTTATGGGGGGTCTTTTGTCAAACAAGGGAATCACAACCAGCGCTGTGGTGCGATTAGCCAACGGCAGCTGCCGCGCGGTCGAAGTAGCCAGATAGCTCAGAGATCAAAGAGCTACAGTCCCCTTGGGTGATATCGGTGCGGTCATTTGCCAGTGCGATCGCGGCTTCTTTCATCTTGTTGATGCTATTAGCCATAGAGGAACTAGGTACACCCAGGGCCATATAGGTCTCACGCAGACCGTTCAAGCAGCGATCGTCCAGGATGCTGACATCACCTAGGAAGATTGCATAGGTGATATAGCGCAGAATAATGTCCATATCGCGTAGGCAAGCAGATACCCGACGATTGGTATAGGCATTACCACCAGGAGCCACAAGCTGAGGCTGTTCGGCAAACAAAGCGCGAGCCGCGTTAGTGACAATCGCAGAAGAATTACTGCTAATGCGATTGACCACATCGGTGCGCTTGGCACCCTCTTTAACGGTCGCAAGCAAGGCATCAATTTGAGTGTTGCTAACCAGCTGACCTTGCTGGTCAGATTGGGCAACCACCTTAGTAAAGACGTCTAACATTGAATCGATCTCCTAATAAAGTTTTTGGGCGAGCGGTCAATTGTTGTTTCAGGTGATGTTTTGTAGAACAATCAAGAAACAACAGTTAACCGCTCGACTAGTCAACGTTGAGTATGTAAAAACACCTCATCAAATGAATTCCAGGGTTTAATGTCCACAATTTTTCCACCAAGCGCTGAAATCCGCTGCATTTCCTGATTCATACGACTGTAAGGCACCTGAAAAAATTGATTACCGCTAGCGCGAATAGGGGTTTGAGAGAGTGTTGTCCTATCGTTTTGACTCAGTCCAGCTACCTCATAGACGAAGATTCGGCTGCTGGCATCAGACACATCACTCGTAAAACCTTGTCCTAACATGCTTGAGACCTCAGGGGAGAAGGGCGAAAAGAGAATTTAATAGCGATGGCCTGAACGCATGCGTGCTAGGTGCTTCAAACCAGTAAGACTATTTAATCAATTTGCTTGTGCAGATTTTGTGCAGGCTACTATATCTAAATAGTTACAATCGCTGAAGGCTTCTCATCTAAGCGTTTAAAGCATTGCCACAGGCTTTAAACGCTTTAAGAAACTTCGCATTGCGTTACATTTAGCTATCAAAACTCGCTAGAAATTGTTTCTGCTATAGCCTCTGGCGCTACGTCAAACAGCATTGTTTGGAGATAGCGCTGAGCCCATTCTCTGTCAAAGGCACGTTCTAAAATACGCCTGGTTTTGTCGTTTTTCTGTTGCTGCAAGCAGTAGTTTCGCTGTCCCGCTAGAATTTGGGCTCTATCTTCTATCGTGTCGAAGGATGTAGCTACACAAGCTAGCTGAGAGTGCAAGAACAAGTATTGAGTGGCCTGGTTGAGAAAAGCCCTTTCTTCTTCCGGGCTCTTGGGGCTAACAAACAGGCAGTGTTCTGAAAAAATATCCCCCCACGCGGGGAGCTCACGAGGATGAGTAAAGGCATAAGGAGGCACTTTGCCAAGCGCCTCGGCGTAGCCTGCTGGCAACCTAGCATCGCCTGATACCGGTGAGAGATCAACAATCGCTGCGGTAATCACACCGCGAGCCGCGACAATATCGACGCCGAAAATAGGTAGGTCATAGCAAGGGTGTGGAAACATCACACAGTGCAAAATATCGAGATGACTGCCGACTTTGGCAAGTTCCAAGTGCAGCTTTCGGAACTGAAAAGTTTGGTAGCAGGTGTTTTCGATGGTTAGCTGTTCTCCTTCTAAGCTGCCTTCGATGTAGCCTAAGTCTTTAGGCGTCTCGTAGGGAAAGATCATGAGCTGACTTTGCCAGATGCTTTTGATCGAGTCGGCTAGTCGGCTAATGAGCGGATGTTGCTGCTTGACCTGTTGCTTTGTACGGGAGCGGGGTTGAACCATTAACGTCACCTCAGAAAATGGGTTGTGCTGGGTATAGCTTGACCGATTGTCTGTGCAGACGCTGTGCAGAAGGGAGAGACTCGATCTGCCCATAAGAGACAATGCAGCGGGATAGAACGAAGCTAGGGCTGAGAAACGTTCTGGCTATTTGCTCGCTTCAGTCGGTTTAACAGTCGACAGGCTAAAGACTTACCTTGAATCGGCTTGATAATGTAGTCATCTGCGCCTACGGCAAAGGCGTGGTCTTGCTGGGCGCGATCGCTATGCACGCTCATAAACACAATTGGCAGCTGCTGCCACTGAGCATGGCTGCGGAGCACCTGGCACAGCTCAAAGCCGTTGATGTGCGGCATTTCAACGTCTAGAATCACTAAATCGGGACGGACCTGATTGAACAGCATCCAAAAGCGCTGAGGATTCGTCAGCGGCGTAATTTGAAAGTTCCAGGGATGCAGTAGCTGAATGACTTGCTTTAAATGATGAGCGTCATCGTCCACAATCATAATCTTGCTCAAGCGGTGATTGAGATGAGTCGATCGGCCAATGAGATCTAATACCTCAGCCGGAGCCACCGGATACTCCACAATCATCGCACCGCCGCGACGGACTAAATCCAACCGATTACCAAAATCAGCCTGTGGCGTAATTACAACAACCGGTAGCTGCGGCCAGCGCCCGTTGATCTGGGCAATAAAGTGCAACAGCTTTTGTAAAATGGGTTCGTCTAGCACCGAGTTAGTCTCACTAGTCACCAGATTGACCACCACTAGTTCGGGATGAGGCGCGAGGCGATCTGGGACGCTCTCTAGTGGAGAGCCGAATGAGAGCAAGTGAGCGGCCGCTTCAACTGAAGCGACGACAGTCGGATCTAACCCTCTAGCTACCGCCAGCGCCATTAGCTGCTGTACGTAGGGCATGGTATTGACATCTACTAGCAAAATCGGGGAGCTCTGAGGCGTGTTATCGACCGGGCGCACCAGTTTGGGAGCCTCGTCGAGAGCGTGACCCAAGGTCATGACCAGAGTCTGAAGCTGAGTGATTTGCGCTGATGAAAGCGCGGCATTTGAATCGAGCAGCAGCGCTTCTATTTGGAGCGATAGCCGATAGCCTGCCATCAGACCGAAGGTACCAAGGGTACCTGCTAGGCTATGGGCGATTTGCTGCGCCTGAGTGCGCTGTTGTTCGCTGAGGCGGCGAAGACTGAATGTGTCTGAGTGAGGTACGGCGAGATCGGCTGTGGGCGTGTTCAGCGTTTGGGCTAGCTTTGCCAGACTATTCCACCGCTCTAGGCTTTCTCCTTTGTGAGCCTGCCACGCTTGGATCAGTCCGGCTAGATATTGAGCTTCGCGATCGCCCTTAGCTTCGATTCGTCCTCCGGGCTGTACAGCTGCGGCTGTGGGCGCTTTGAGCCGATAGCCCAACCCATGAACGGTCTCGATAAAATCAGCCGCACCGCCGACACGCTTGAGCTTTTGCCGCAGTCCGCGAATATGCGATCGCACCGTAGCTTCACTGGGAAACTCTTCAGAAGACCAGATGCGATCGAGTAAGGTTGTGGCGCTAAAGGTCTGGTGGCTATGGTGCAAAAATAGCTCTAGCAGGGCATATTCTTTGGCCGTCAAAGAGACCAGCTGCCGTCGATAGGTGACCTGACAGCTGACCGGATCTAGGCAGAGATCGCCCCAGCGCAGGGCTGATTCTATTTCGGCGTGCGATCGCTTCAGCAGCACCCGAATCCGCACCAGTAGCTCAGCCATATCAAACGGCTTGACGATATAGTCATCTGCGCCCGCTTCTAGCCCTCGAATTTTGTCGGTTTGCTGGTCTTTGACTGTGAGCAGCAGGACTGGCATCTCGTATCCCTGCTGCCGCAGCCGCTGACATAGACGAATGCCATTGAGCTGAGGCAGTATCCAATCTAATATCACTAGGTCGTATTCAAAAGTAGAGGCATAGGCCCAGCCAGTTTCGCCATCGGCCACGCGATCGACCACATAATTTTGACTGCTCAGTTGCTGGCTAAGCAAGGTACTCAGGGCGCTATCGTCATCTACGAGTAATACTCTCATCGGTCAAAAAGATGTTTAAACAAGGGTTTTTAAAGAGGTCGTTGTGGCAGTAGCTGACTTTTAGAATTGCCTAGTCCACTAGCTCAGAAATTGCGCGGGCAAGCGCTAAAGGGGGAAAGGGCTTGGTGATTACCCCTGCGACCCCTAGTTTCTCAAACAGCAGCTTTTCGGCGGTGCGAGTTTTGGCCGTTAGTAGAATGACTGGAATAGTCTGAGTGATTGGGTTGCTTTGTAGAGCCTCAAAGGTGGCAATACCGTCAACTTCTGGCATCATCACGTCTAGTAAGATCACGTCGGGCCGGTGGCGCTGGGCTTGACTAATCCCTTCCTGGCTAGAAGAGGCCGTCACGACCGTCCAGTTTGCCTCCATTTTGAGGCTGAGACTCACCACCTTTTGAATCGAGACTTCATCATCAATAATCAAAACGCTTTTAACCGACATAGAGCAATTTCAGCATGAGGCTGGTGCGAAACGAATGATTAGAGGTGAGTGCCGCTGAGTGGCACTGTGAAATAAAAGCGGCTCCCTTGGCCTAGCTGACTGTTTGCCCAGATTTTCCCGCCATGTTGTTCAATAATTTTTCGGCAGATCGTCAGTCCCAATCCGGTACCGCCTTTTTCCCGAGAGTCTGTCGAGTCCACCTGTTGAAATCTTTCAAAGATAACCGCTAGCTTGGGAGCAGGAATCCCTTGGCCATTGTCCTCTACACAAAAAAGCGCCTGAGTTCCGGTGCTATCAAGCTCTGCGCTAAGGCGGATAATATCTTTGATCGGTGAAAACTTGATGGCGTTGCCGATCAGATTAGTCAATGCCCGAATGATATAGTCTGGATCGGCCCAGATAGAGAGCGAATCCGCCTGGATTTTAATTTCGACCTCATGCTGCTGTACTAGCGATCGCATCGCTTCGGCAGATTGTTCTAGTAGCTTAGCTGCTTGACAAGACTGTCTGTCCATAGTGACTTCACCAGCCTCTATCCGCTGCAAATCCAGCACATTATTCACCAGTCGCACCAGCCGATCTGTATTTTCATCCGCGACTTCTAGCATTTGCTGGCCGTCGTCAGAGAGTTCTCCTAGTCGTCCGGTTGCCAACAGTTTTAGGGAGGTGTGGATAGAGGTCAAAGGGGTGCGCAATTCGTGGCTGACCACGGCAATGAACTCATCTTTCATTCGCTCAATGGCTTTGCGATCGCTAATATCGGTGGTCAGTGCAAAAAAACCTCTTATCTGAGGCGTTTTATCTTCTCCTATTTCTTCAATATGAGGCACGTAGGTGACATTTACAGCGTGCGATCGCCCATTCTCAAACGTCAGTTCACTTTCATAGCTGACGCTCTGTCCTGCTAACGCCTTAGCGACATACCCTCGAATTTGTTCATAGTCAGCTTTGCCAACAACAGATTCGATTGAGCAGCCTGCAATCTCCTCTGGGCGCTGTCCTAGCCAACGCACATACGCTTGATTATTGAACCGATAGCGCTCATGGCGATCGACATAGGCGATCAGCACCGGCAGATGGTTTGTAATCAGCCGCAGCTGAGCTTCACTGTGCTGTAGGGCCGCGTCTACGAGCTGGCGTTCTCTAACTTCTCGCTGCAAGGCGGTGTTCGCCTCAGTCAGTTCTGCCGTGCGCAGCGCTACGCGATCTTCTAAATATTCCAACAGAAGCCCTTGCGAAAGCGATAGGCTAATTTGTCCGGCTAGCTGCTGCATTAAATCTAGCTCAAATTCAGACCAACGGCGAGGCTGACTGCACTGGTGGGCAATCAACAAGCCCCATAGCTGCTGGCTCAAAGGAACAGACTCTGCCGAAGGATTCATCGGCTGCACAATCGGCACAATCAGCTTTGCACGAACCTGCCACATCTCCACAAATTCTACCAGGCAGTCCGATAGCCCTGCATCAGGCGATCGCACATCGGCAATAGACTGCACTCGCCCTTGTGCATACCGCGATTGGTACGCTTCTGGAAAGACCTCTTCTGGAAAAGACATATCTAGAATTGATGGATAGGGCGAAACTACTGCTTCGCTGATAGTTTTGCCGGTGCTATTAGGCAAGATCTGATAGATCACGACCCGATCAGCACTGAGTAGCCGCTGGACTTCATCCACCGTGGTTTGCAAAATTTCGCTGAGCTGAAGCGACTGTCGAATTTTGAGCGTAGCTTCTGCTAGTAGCTGGGTGCGCTGAGACTGTTGAGGGCGCTGAGACTGTTGAGGGCGTTTAGCAAAGAGTATTTGATCGTGCAGAACTTCCAATAGATGCGATCGCTCAATCAGCCCAACTAAATTTTCCTGGCAATCCACTATCGGTAGATAGCTAATGTTGTATTGCTCTAGCTGTTCTAAAAGGGCTGTAAGTGTTGTTGACGCTGTTGCTAACAGCGTGATAACGGGATACGTCATCACCTGTGAAAGCCGAAGATTCGGCCAATCTACGCGGGTCGCCAATGCCTTCAGTAAATCGGTGCGAGTCGCAATTCCGCGTACCTTCTGGCCATCGACTGCCACAATACAGCTCGCCTCAGGCTTCGCGCTCATCAGCCTCATCACTTCTGCTAGCCTGGCTTGGACAGAAGCCATCAGCGGCCGAGGATTAACCGCCGCTTTCACGCAAGCATATTCGCTTCTATCTGGATTAGGCTGCATTCGCTTCCTAGATATTATTGATCAATGCTCTACTCCAGAGACATACCTCCAACAGACATGCCAGCAATCTGCATATGCGTTGTCACACACCCTGACAATTTATGAGATTTCTAGCTAGATCATGACATAACTGTTTCTATTGATTGAGTTTTGCAAAGTACTGTTAATTGTTTTGCTACAAGTCTTCGTCTTTAACTGAAGCAGGCAGTTACTTATTCTTGAGTGTAGCTACTTGATCTATGAGTAATGATCAGCAACCGGAACCTGGTTTTCTATATTTGCCAACTCTCTATGAACAGTCGTGCCAATTTGAATAGCTTCATTTAGCAATCGGCCATAGTCACTGGCTGCGTCGTTAATTTGGAGTCGCTGTAGCGTGGCTAGATTACGTTCAATGCTAGAGAACATTTCTTGCCGTCTAGCCATAAACTGCTGATGCTTGCGCATGACTTTTTCGGTCATCAGGCCGCAAACTAGACTTTCTCTAGTTAAGTGCAGTGCCTCTATAACGTCGTCTCTATTTTCTAAGCTGAGGCTGCTGTTTCTAGCCGCACCTAACTCTTCAAGGATTTCAACAGCGGAGACCATTTCATTGAAGCGATCAATCTCGTCGAGCAGATGGCTGAGGGTAAGTAGGCGTCTGCCTTCGCGCCACCGGTAGTAGGCGCAGGCGAGGGTGAGAGCGATCGCACCCAAAACCCCAAACGGCAAAACGCTCCACACCACCTGCACATTATCACCGCTGATTGTTCGAGCTAGCATTATCGTCAGCGGTAGACAGAAAATCAGGCCAACGACTAGCAGTAAGGCTAGCTCGCAGAGTAATGCCAGTCGATTCTCTAACACAAAAGCAGTTTGTCGATAGGCCCAACCGATAGTCGCATCACCTATGTCTAGCCCAGTGATTTCATCTAGCTCCCGCTGTGAGATTCTTAGATTATCCAAGTTCTTCATCGTTGTCCTTGCGTTTCCTTTCTTAGTACAGGCCAAGCATGGAACCGATAGTGCGAAAAACTTGAGAATAGAAATTTCCTTCGATCTCGGGTCTAAAAATTTGGAAAGTGCGACTATCAGAACCAACAAAGGGTCGCAGGGTCCAGCCTAGCTGAGAACCCACTACGCCATAGAGTAAAACCCAGCCTTTCAACAGCCTTAAGCGCATCTTTTGATCGAATCCATCCGGCCCAGCCATGTCCACCATGCCCTTGTAGAACAGCCTAATCCCGACAAAGCCAGTGACCGCCATCACTAGCACGTTTAGCAGTAAGAAAAAGTCATACTCCCTGATTGAAATCAGAAAGAATAGAACAACCGGTGCAAAGCTAAACAGCAGGACGCTGATTACCGAAACGGAAGTTAAGGCCATGGTGACGTATTGCTTGAACTCGAGCTTAGAGCCGAACAAAATATCAAAGAAGTAGAGCGTGGGTACGCAGATTAACAGCGTAATTAGATACAGTGCTGGCAACTTGATAGCAGAAGAGATAATTTGCAATCCGCCGCCGTATGACCCTAGAATACCGCCGTAAATAGAGAAGAAGAAGGTACTAGCAATCAGTAGAGAGCCAATTTTGCTTTCCAGCTTGGTTTCCGTGCGGACTTCTTCTAGAAAAGTGCGGCGATCGCGCAGTAGCCGAATTAAAACGGAAAAATGATTTGAGCTACGACTTTTGGGTCGTACTTTAAGTGAGTCTTGGTTCATGTCGGTGAGCGCTCCTGTTCTGGTTCTATCTGCGTATTGATGTCTGCTTGAAGCGGCTGCTTTTGATGCGTTCCTTTGTGTTCAGCCGGTTGCGTCCCTGCTTTGGAGTTCTACAGAGACGGGCGATCGCATTCCGCAAACACGCTAAGCTAAACCCAAGGCAATCTATGCGCCCCAAACGAACAGATGAGTAGCTACCATGCAGACCAGCTCCAGCCCGCTAAAGCTAGATACCAGCCTCGCTACGAACAAGTCAGTCCCTAACGAATCACCTAGCTTTGATAGCAGTGCGCCTCCTCAGCAGAGCCTGATTGATGCCTGCGTTCACTGTGGATTCTGTCTGCCTACCTGCCCCAGCTATCGCGTCATAGGCAAAGAGAATGACTCTCCTCGGGGCCGGATCTATCTAATGGATGCGATCAATAAAGGAGAAGCCCCGCTCTCCCCAACTTCCGTCCAACACTTCGACACCTGCCTCGGCTGTCTAGCCTGCACTACGGCCTGTCCTTCGGGTGTGCAATACGACAAGCTGATCGCCAGCGTCCGCCCGCAGATCCAACGAAACCATCCTCGCCCCCTCCCACAAAAGGCTATTCGCCAGCTAATTTTTTCTCTCTTTCCCTATCCAGATCGAATTCGGCTGCTGCTAACACCGCTAGCCCTCTACCAGAAGCTAGGCATCTCAAAACTTATCCAAAAAACTGGACTACTCAAACGGGTTTCGCCAAACCTAGCAGCGATGGAAAGCCTGCTTCCGCCAGTGACGACTAGCTGCTTTTCTGACAACTTACCCGAAGAAATTCCCGCAACTACAACAAAGCGTTACCGAGTCGGGATGATACTCGGCTGCGTTCAAAGAGTCTTCTTTTCTAACGTGAATGAGGCGACTGCTAGAGTGCTTGCGGCCAATGGCTGCGAGATTGTTGTTCCTAGAAGTCAGGGCTGCTGCTCGGCGCTACCAGAGCATCAAGGTGAAACAGCGCAGGCTCAAGCGCTCGCCCGCCAGATGATCGACAGCTTTGAAGAGACAGGGGTTGAATATGTGATCATCAACGCTGCTGGGTGCGGTCACACTCTCAAAGAATACGGTCACATCCTAGCAGACGATCCGGCCTACGCAGATCGCGCCAAAGCCTTTGCCGCTAAAGTTCGTGATGTCCAAGAATTCTTGGCTGAAGTAGGTTTGACCGCTCAGCTTCATCCTTTACAAGACGAGCCACTAGTCACGGTTTATCAGGACGCCTGCCACCTGTTGCACGGCCAAAAGATCAGCCGTCAGCCCCGGCAAGTGCTCCAGCAGATTCCAGGACTGACACTACGAGAGCCTTTAGATGCGGCGCTCTGCTGCGGCAGTGCAGGCGTCTACAACATGCTTCAGCCAGAAATCGCTCAAGAGCTAGGTCAGATGAAAGCGACTAACCTGGTCAAGACAGGGGCAACCTTGATTGCCTCTGCTAATCCAGGCTGCGCCCTGCAAATTAAGCAGTCTCTAGAGAAACAAGGAGAGAAAATAATGCTAAAGCACCCAATGGAGCTGTTGGATCTCTCTATTCAAGGCAAGAAATTGAGTATCGAAGCGAGAAATTGAGCAGGTGATCAAGCCTTTGGCAACCGACTCTGCTTACGCTTGTAAAATTGAGACGATGCCAAACCAAAGCTGTACAGGATACCAGCGTTGCTCCCTGCGCCGACCGCTGCGCCCACTAGCGGAATTAGCTCGACTACGCTCAGTCCACTCTTCAGCGCGCTAGAAGTCCCTAGCGACAGCGCGAATATTGTCAGCGCTTCCCCTTTTCGAGCCGGGTCATTAGCATCAAATTCATACGCCGCCGCTACCCGGTACAGCATCTCTGACTGTAGCGCTGCGACGGCTGCTAAATCAATTGCGAACAGTCCTAGTGCCACCGGCGGAATGATATTTGCCGCCAAACCAACCCCGCCTGCCTTAATCGTCGTATCTACAATGATCCGATGGGCAATTTCCTCGTCCGACTCATACGGATGCTCAGCTTTTAGTTTTGTGACATCTGCAACCGCTTTGTCCTTGTCTACTCGGCCTAGCGCGCTCGTTAGCCATTTAAACCCTGGTACCTTCGCAACGTAGTCGACTGCTGGGTTCTCGGCGATTGGCTCTAGCGTTTTACCCACGCTTTCCGTCGTTTGCTCTAGAACGGAGTGAGCTGATTCTGTGGCGACCTCGCCAACCTTAGCTGTTGTGTCCATCGCAGACGCAGATACCTTATTGAATATCTGAGTGCCTACAGCTGAGACCAACCCCCCTAACTGCTCTGCGGTAGAAAAAGCCTGAGCGAAAGAGTCTGATATCTGCTGGTTGTTCATTGTTTTTGACAAGATAGGAATCTAGCAATTAGACATCTGCAAAATAGGGCAGTTCGCGCTACCAAGACAGTACCTAAAGGGAGATATTCTCGCGGTTTGATTGAGTTTTGGGTAGGACGGTTCCCCTGAGTAAGACAAACAGAGGCAATAGCATTAAGTAGGCGGTGTAAGGAATGAAGCCCGGACCTACCATCAGCACGGTCGCTGGAATCAATCCGGCAATGTTCCACGGAATCAAAGGGGCGATTACCACTGCTGTATCTTCTAAAGCCAGCGCTAGCTGTTCGCTTTGCTGGTTGGGAAGGTGGTCGAGAAGTTGGCTAGGAAGCTGATTCTGATAGCAAGGCCGCATAATTTGCTCTGTCAGCAGGATAGCAATCGTTTGCGTACAGCCGAATAGATTGGCGACAATGCTCACTAGAACGGTTGCCCGTCCTAGCTGTTGGCTGTTGCGATCGCGCGCCAACCACCGATCCAAAAAGCTCAGAACCCGGCTACCCGAAAACAGCCCCGCAAACGCAGTCGAAAGTAGAACAATCAGCGTAGCTTTTAACATAGGCAGCAGTCCGCCACCCAGCAAGATAGCCTGCAAAGGAATATCTTGCTCTAGCTGATAGCCGAAAAGTAAAAACTGCAACAAACTAGCTAGAGAATAGTGTTGAAGACTATGGGCGATCGCGCATCCCATCCCAGTACTTACCCCCATTGCCCATTTCACATCTACTCGCAGCACCGCTAGCACTAGCACCGTCGCCGCAGGCAATAGCACAACCCCTGATAGGTCAAACACCTCTGGCAGCTCTGCTAGCATTGACGCCGCCGAAAGCTGTACCGGGTATAAAAGAGAAAGCCCCGTATAGAATGCAGCCGACAGAACCAGTGGCCATAGGCTACTAGTCACCATATTGCGCAGATTACTGTACAGATCCGTATGGGTGATGCTTGCCACTAGATGAGCGCTAGAAGACATTGGTGAGCAGCGATCGCCCACAAACGCTCCGGCAATAATCGCCCCGGCTACCGGATTCACGTTTCCAGCCAAGCCACTGTCCAAATCGCCAGCTAAATTACTGGCCCGAGCAATTACCATCAGCGCTACTCCAATCGTACCAACCGACCCAAAAGACGTACCGATTAGCACAGATACTGCCGCCGTCAGTCCAAACGCCCACAGCACGAAAAACTGCGCCGAGATCATCTGCGTTCCGTAATACACCAGCGCAGGCACTGTTCCTGCGGCCATCCATACCGCCGTTAGCATTCCGATTAGCAGCAGCACTTTTACAACAGGCAAAGACTGACGCGCACCCGCTATCCCCATCTGCAACAAAGTGGAAATCGCAAATCCTCGACGATTCAACGCTAGAACGAAAAGTAGAAGAGAAACCGCTAGAGGATAAGCAATAAAAACGCCCGTCAGCGCACTACTTACTAGCAAGCAAAAAGAGATCACAAGAACAACAATCACATCTATGTAGCTCTTTAGATCGCCTTTAGGCTGATTGCGATGCTCAATCATGTTGACTCTGTGCGAAGAAGTGGCGCTGGCAAATGACGTACAAATCCCATACTAAATTCCCTAAGGTTAGGCAGTGCGCTCTATTCCCTACAACGTGTAAAGCTGATAGATTGCATCGATAAAAACGATGGCGCTGGCGATCGCACTCCGCTCTACTGGTAATGTGCTTGGGCATAGTGTTTTTGGCAGCAAACCTCATGGCAAATGCAGCGCAGCTTAAAATTTCACAGCTCACCGCGCTCGTAGCCATTGCCGATCAGGGTAGCTTTAGCGCCGCAGCGCTGCACTTGGGGCTAGCCCAGTCTACCGTTAGTCATGCGATCGCCACCTTAGAAACAGAGCTGGGTATTGTCCTTTTGCTGCGTGGCCGTGCTGGCGCAGTGCTTACCCCCCTCGGTCTCCAGATCTGCCAGCAGGCCAAAGCCGTCCTCACCCAGCTAGAAGGCATCTGTCATACCGCCCAACAGGCCAAAGAGCTACAAACCGGCAGAGTCAGAGTCGCCGCCTTTCGCACAGTCGCGACCCACGTTCTACCCAGCGTAATTTCTCGCTTCAGACGGTCTCATCCTACCCTCACCGTCGAGATCAACGAATACGATCGCTACTCAGAAGTCGAACAGGCACTCAAAGAAGGCAGAGCCGATCTAGGATTCGTATTGCTGCCCACCTCTGCTGATTTTCAATCCTGGGAGATCTTACACGATGACTTTGTTGCACTTTTACCCCCTACTAAAGAGACCGCTACAATTGATAGCCCGCTCACCTGGGAAGAACTGCTCAGCTACTCACGCGCTGCCAACAAACGCTCCACCCAAAACAACAACCTAGTCGAAGCGCACCTAGCTCGGTTCGGGCACCATTTTCCTATCGACTACGCCGTTAGGGAAGACTCCACCCTGATCAGCCTAGTCACAAAGGGGCTAGGCGCAGCAGTCCTAACTCGACTAGAAGCAGAACCAGTTCCATTCGGCGTTCGCGTAAAATCTTTGCCAGAACCTCTAGAGCGAGTCATCGGCGTAGCTATCTTAGAAAATGCTGTACTCCCTCGAGCTGTCTTCGTCTTCTTAGACGTGCTGCTCGCTGAGCCCATTCAAGTAGAGCGAAGAACAACTTCTTCATAAATCACCAAGAGCGCCTAGCGGAGTAAAAGTATCAAAAAAAATTGATAAAGTTAGGTATAAGTGCTTACTTATTCATCCAATCAGCCGCGAGAAACTGGATAGAATGAGGCGACTACAGCCTCTTGCTCCAACCCTCTTCGCTCTCCTTAAATTTGACTATGGCTTCTTCTGGTGGCGACTACTATCGTCGGCTCAACGTGTCTCCACAGGCCAGCTATCAAGACATCAAAACGGCCTTTCGTCGCCTAGCTAGGCAATATCACCCAGATCTTCATCCTCACCGACCAGACGCCGCTGCTAAATTTCAGGCTATTCAAGAAGCCTACGAAGTGCTTAGAGATCGCGTTCAAAGGCAATACTACGACCAGAGCCTGCCGCAGCGACAGCCCAGGCCAGACAATCATAGAAGCGCATCATCTCCTCGCACCGCCGATGAGTGCTATCTCAGAGGCATTCGCGCCGCCATCGCTCATCAATACGAGGACGCGATCGCCCACTACACCCAGGCAATCGTCCTTGACGGCCAATTTATAGAAGCCTATCTGCGCCGAGCAGAAGTACGCTACCTGCTAGACGACGATCCTGGTGTGCTAGTCGACTGCCAGCGGGCGATCGCGCTCCATGCTCAAACCACCCACTCCCAAGACAGATACACCATCGATAGCCAGATCTACTACTACCAGGGCATGGCCCGCTATCGACTAGGCTATGTAGAAAGTGCGATCGCCGCCTACTCCGATGCCATCAGACACGACTCCGAAGACGCCCGCTATTTCTACCGACGCGGCATCGCCTACCAAGACCTGCACAGCGACAGCGAAGCCTATAGAGATATCAAACGCTCCGCGCAGCTCTATCAAGACCAAGGGGATATCGCCAGCTATGACCACCTGAAAAAGGTCTTGCGCACCTTCAAGCAGAAAGTGCGATCGCGTCCTATCCGCTCGCTTCGCCGCTTGACCCACCGGTTCACCCATCGGCATCGCAAAGCGCATGGAGGAAATCCCAGCCGAAAAGAGAGCTCAGGCGCCGATCTATCCGGTTACGTCGCTATTCTCAAACTGCTTAGCAACCCAGCTGGAGAAATGGTCCCACTCTATCGCCAGCTCGACTCTGATCAGACAACCGTAGTCGGCTATGGCTTAGCGGTCCTCGCCAACCTCTGCTTCGTACTCGGCGCTATCCGACACTTCGAAGATAGCAGTTGGCTAGTCGCCTCCTGGCTATGGGTCTCTGGCGGTCTGATGTTTGTATCAATGGTGCTAGTCGCCTCTCTGCTCAAAGTTGGGCTACGCATACGCGGACCGTGGTCAGCCGATATCTTTATGCTCGGCACCGCCGCCATTCCCATCGGACTGCTGGCTGCTATCAGTGCGCTTCTCCCCAATACTGCGCAAATGATCGCGGGCGATCGCGGACCCTGGCTCGCTCATATCAGCCTGCTAGCCGCTACCCTTTGGGCCTGCTCTCACGCCGTCATGGCCATCCAAAACGGTCTCTCACAAATTCATCCCTTCTCTAGCAAAACAGCCGCCTGGCTTGCCCCCGTTATCCTTGGCCTTGGCTTTGCTGCTGGCATGGCAACTTGGGGACTGCTGGCCCATCCCGATTTCGACCACAGGCTCAGTAGCCGCTAGCACCTTCTCATAAATCAACAGTGCACTAGTCAGCAGACGCCCCCCATCACCAGCCGAAAGTCTCCCCTTCGGGGGGTTTGGGGGAGGCCGTGCGGACCCCAAGCAGAATATTAAGGCTCCAAGCAGAGGAGGGGTCTAGGGGAAAACGCACTAGAGGCACCAGGTCAGGCATCTTAATGTGTTTCCCCTAATCTTGCCGCCTTGCTTCCAGAAGAAGGGACAAAACTCAAACTCCTACGTTTCACCAACCCCAACAACAACACCTCCCAAATCAACCGCGGCTGCACATACGCCAGCAGATACTTCCTCGCCTCTTCTAAATCTTCTAGGTCACCCACCTGCGCCAATCCACACTGCCAATAGCGATGCTGCAAATAATCCAACAACCATAGCTGCGCCTCCGTATCCAACAATTGACTAACATCCCTCGCAATCTCCAACGCATCCTGCGTCCGACCCGGCGGCTCCGCCAAAGCCACCAACAATTCAGACGGTAGCCCCTGCATCTGCCGCCAGCTATCAATCGCCCGACCCGGCGAGCCCTTGCGCGATCGCCATCACCTCCGTTGCCCCTACAATCTCCCCATACCCACACTCAGCTAGCACCCGCACCATCTGCTCACCATTCAACCGACGAAACGGAATCGACTGACAGCGAGAAATCAACGTCGGTAGCAAAACCTGCTGATCCGGTGCCATCAATATCAACGTTGCCCGCCCCGGCTCCTCCAGAGTCTTTAGCAACGCATTAGCCGCCCCCTCCGCCATCTTTTCCCCCTGCTCGATCACCACCACCGCCCGCTCCGACTCCAACGCAGGCCGACTTAGAAACCTCGCAATCTCTCTAATCTGCGGCAGCCGAATCCGAGGCGGACTCTTACGCTTCAACCCAGCCTCAGCCGCTTCAGCAGTCGTCAAAAGCTTACCTTGGTGCAAGTACGTCGGCTCCACCCACAGCAAATCTGGATGATTGCGATCGCGAATCCGTCTCATCAACACCGCATCATCCTGCGCAGCCTGTCCCCGCTTAGAACAGAGCAACAATTGCGCAAACCCCGCCGCCGCCAGCGACTTACCCGTTCCCGCCGGACCTACAAACAAATAGCCAGGCGCTACTCGCTGCAGCTGCACTACTCGCTGCAACAAAGCGACCGCCTGCTCTTGACCCACCAAGCGAGCAAAAGGATCTGTAGTCGTCATTCGGGATACCACATCTCTAAGCGCGACTGCAAAACCTGCTGAATGCTAGCAGCCACCGCTTCGACAGCGCGATCGCCCTCTACCGTCACCGTAGAATCACCCTCAGCTAGCGCCATAAATCCAGACGCCACCCGCCGGTGAAACGCCATACTCGCCTGCTCAATCCGATCTGCCTGCCCACGCGATCGCATCCGAGCTAGCCCCACCTCAGGCGATACCTTTAGCCACAGCGTCAAATCACTCCTCAACCCGCCCGTCGCAATCCGGTTTAGCATATCGATCAGCGGTAAATCTAACTGACGGCCATAGCCCTGATAGGCCACCGTCGAATCCGTATAGCGATCGCACAGTACCCAGTACCCCGTCTCTAGCCAAGGCAGCAAAGTCTCCTCCACATGCTGAGCCCGGTCCGCCGCATACAGCAGCAGCTCAGCTTTACTGACAATCGGCGGCGTCTCATCATCAGCCGACCCTGGCGCATTCAACAGCAGCCGACGCAGCCGCTGTCCTAGCGCTGTTCCTCCCGGCTCACGCGTCATCTTTACTCCCGCTATCTGCTTCCTTTCGCATAGCAGCTGCCAAACTTCATTTTGAACTAGCCAACCGTGCGATCGCTGAAGCTGAGTCGTTTTCCCACAGCCTTCTCCCCCCTCGAACACGATCAGTTTTCCACGCATCCACCCATCTCCTAGCCACCGTCTTAGTGTTTCTACTTAGCATACGCAGCGCTAATCTATACCCGGTTTTGTAGCTGCCTATTCCCTATTCCTAGAAACAACGGTATTCTGTCATTGGTCTTCGATAGGATAACAGGCACGGCGAGAGTTTTAGCCGCGCTATCACCCATCTCTTAACTCCACTATGGCTCGCTACACCAATCTATTTATGACTGGCGCACCCAAAGAAGAAGTCCATCAAGGACTGGTCACTGCTTTAGAAGCCTGTAATCTCGATCTGGTCTACCAAGACCCCGTCTACATCGTTGCTAAAGAAAAACCAGGCCAAGTCTCCTTCGCTCAGCTCGCAACTGTCGAGATTTTGCTTAATCCTCCTGCCCTCAAAACTCAAGGGGCAAAGATTGATCTAATTGTCAAAAATGAAGAGCTGCCGCTACGCCAGCAGAACCACTGCCATACCGTCTTTACTCAAGTCAACCAAGCTGTTTTAGAAGTCAGTGCCCAAGGCGCAAACGTGTGAATGCCCACACTGGTCATTTAGCGTAGGTATCTAAATCTCAAGTTTTAGATACCTACCTCCAAAGCATGAACCTACAGAGGCGATACGAATCTTAGCGCCTAAGTTCTCAAGAAGACGATAGGCTAACAGTGCTAGTAGCGCCATTCAGGAGGCTCGTAAAACGTGACTAAAACTGACTCACTAGAGCCTTCAAACCGAGAACATCAGCCTGACTCTCTTCACAGCCACAGTGATGTTCACAACAGCGATCGTCACACCAGTCACAGTCATACCAATCACAGCCACACTGGCCATTCTGGTCACAGCCATTCTGCTCGTAAAGGCTTCTATACGTACCGCGCCGAAGTCAGGCGAGTGCTGCTGCTAACCCTGGTATTAAACGTTATCGTTGTGGTCTTAAAAGCGGCTGTCGGCTGGTGGACAGGATCGCTGAGCCTGATGGCTGATGCCCTTCACAGCGTTACCGATAGTGCCAACAATGTCCTAGGACTCGTTACCAATCAGCTCGCCTCACCGGAACCAGACCGCGACCATCCCTACGGCCACCAAAAGTTTGAAGCGGTCGGTGCATTGGGCATTGCTGCCTTTCTCGGCATTGCCTGCTTCGAGATTCTAAAAGGAACGGGAGAGCGCCTTTTTCTTGAAAGCGAACCCGTGACCATGAGCGCTATCTCTCTTTGGATCATGCTGCTGGTACTCGGCGTCAATATTTTCGTCGCCTTCTACGAACGGCGAGCGGGCCTTAGGCTCGGCAGCAATATTCTAATCGCCGATGCGCAGCACACGATGAGCGACATCTGGATCACCATTACCGTGCTAGCTGGCCTAATCGGCGTTTGGCTTGGTGTCCAGTGGCTAGACATTGCATTGGCCTTCCCAGTCGCTCTCTTGGTCATCCGCAGCGGCTGGGTGGTGCTGTCGGCAAACTTGCCTTGGCTGGTAGATGAGATGGCGATCGCACCCGAAGCCATTCATAGCGTCGTCATGCAAGTCCCCGGCGTCCTTAACTGCCACAATATCGCCTCTAGAGGGCTGCTAGGTCGACAGGTCTTCATCGACATGCACCTAATCGTTGAGCCAACAGACATCCTTAGCGCTCACAACATCACCGAACAAATCGAGCAGCAGATTGCCGAAGCCTTTGGCCCTAGCCGAGTGACTATTCACGTCGAACCGCCAAACTACGTCGAACCTCAGATTTCCTTCGGGCCCGGCCATCACCACAACCACTAGAGACCTCATAGAAACTCAGCTTTTAGATAACCAGAATGAATCTACCTACCTGGATTACCGTTTCTCGGCTGCTAGGCGTTCCTATTGTTTTAGTAGCGCTGCTAGATCCAACCGACTTCCGACGCTGGATCAGCGTTGTTGCCTTCGTTATCTTCGCCGGGACTGACTGGCTAGACGGCTACTTAGCTCGCAAGCTCAATCAGGTCACGGATCTAGGAAAATTCCTAGATCCACTAGTCGACAAACTGCTAGTCATGGCTCCGCTGATGGCTTTAGTCGGCATGGGTGAAATTCCCGCCTGGGGCGTATTTCTGATCCTTGCTAGAGAGCTGACTATCTCTGGATGGCGAGTCAACCCAACTTTTCAGCAAGGTAAGGTGCCAGGCGCAGGGCTTTGGGGGAAAGCCAAAACTGTTGTGCAGATAATTGCGATCGCCCTTCTACTCGCCCCCCTAAACGGCCCCTGGCAGACAACAGCCGTGCTACTCTTCTGGATAGCCGTTGCCCTTACCTGGATATCAGGACTACTCTACTTACTTCCAGCCAGCTTCCAATCCAAACCCAGCAGCTGACTCTAGCAATCGTTACCGCCTACCATGACTTTTTGAATCAAAGGCTAATCAGCACCTTGAGCTAGAGACTCATCAGACCCTCGAGCAAACGCCGTTCCGCTATCCCTCGTCTTCGTCAATCATATTGGGACTAATCAAGGTGATATCAAATTCATCCGGTGCAACTCCAGAGAAAGTATCCCGCGCTAGCTGGTAGAAAATCGCCCTTGCCTGCGGTCCAAACACAATCTCATCCTCGTTACGCAAATCATGAGACTGCACCTTACGCCCGTTGATCAGCATGCCGTTCGCGCTCGGCTTCCCTTTCAAATTACCGTCCACAATCCGGTAGAGCGTCTTGTTATCTTTAGGCAGCTGTACTATCGTCGCGTGGTGCCTCGATACAAACTGAGAGGCCAGTCGAATATCACACTTTGGGTCTCGTCCGATTGAATAAACCGAACTATCCAACGAGATCTCACGCCGCCCTTGACTGTCCTCAACGATCAAAATGCTGGTGAGCCGAGCAGAATCAGAAGCCATAAAAATTACCGAGGAATTGCCAAAATAGTGATCAAAATAGAAATAGGTCAAGCAAGTACCTAAGGGCCGTAAGTACTCTACAGCCCTTCTGCCGCACCTGATTACTGAGTTTTTAGTGATTAAGCCCGAACAAGCATCGCGAAACAACTGCGCTTATTATAATTTTTCACATCGCCGTTACCAAAGCCAGTCTAGCCACTTCAGAATAGGTCAACAGGTAACCGTAACCCAAACAACAGTGAAGCAAGTACGCAAATAAGGAGGCTGTTCTCTAAAAACAACCTCCTTAAAGCTATCTTCTCAACAGCCAGCCTTACTCATATCTACAGTGTTAGCCACGCACTACCGGACCAATTAGTAGAGCCAGTTGATCATGCCCTTTAACTAACGCCGGATTGCATGAACTAAGCAACTGAACCCGCTGGCACCTTAGCCGCTGTCAGCGTACGGTAGGTCTCACGCATCTTCAGCCCAACCAAGACTTGGAACAAGCCGCTGCCGTTCTTGGACCCTGGGTAGTCGCGATGCTTCAGCAGAAGTTCAGTCATCTCACCATAATGCTCAGTCGAAGTGTTACTGAGATGACTCTCTACGTAGATCACTTCCTCTAATCGGTCAAATTCACCATCGAGCTCCAGCACAGAGACCTCATTGCCAAAGTAGCTGTCAGGGCCGTACTGCATTCGCAGTCCTGGATAGGAACAGGTCAGCTTACGCCCACAGGGAATCCAGTTGATTGTCGATCCTTCATCAAATAGATAGACCGGGTCAAAGCCCTCAATGCCCTCTCGCTGAATTAGGCGAACCCGTAGAATCTTATTCTCCTTATCATCGGGAATTAGATTCGTCGGCAAAATTTGGATGACGACATCCGCGTACTGCTTTTGTACATCGATATAAGCTTCAAAATCGGGCTTACGCGAATTGATTGCCGCTAGTACGTCCTCGTACGTATGGCCACGCTCAGCCATATCGCGCTGGATCTTCCAGTTGATCTTCACCTCGTCGCTGATGTCTAGATACACGCTGAAGTCTAGAAGCTTGCGCACTCGCTCGTCATACAGAGGGTGTAGCCCTTCGATCACAACGATCTTGTTGGGCTCGACTTTCTCAGGCGGATCGAGCTCGCCAGTCTCGTGGTTGTAGATTGGCTTGTCAATGGTATTACCCTCTTTGAGGGCCTTGATCTGCTCATACATTAGATCGAAGTTATTCGCCTTTGGATTCAGCGCTGTGATCTTCTTTTCCTTACGCTGTTTGCGATCCAAACTGTGGTAGTCATCCAAACAGATGACCGTCATAAACTCTTCGCCAAAGAGGTCCGCCAACCGACGTAAAAAAGTCGATTTGCCGCATCCTGAGTCTCCGGCAACACCGATTAAAACTACCTGGCCGTCTTTACTGGTCATAGGGTCCTCTACAACAAAATCATTTTTAAAGAATCAAAGACAGACAATCTTTTGCATGACAAAGCGCCAGCCAGGATTGCCTAAAAGAAAAGGCTTTCTTGGTATCCGACGGCAGCATGTAGCCTACTAGCCACCAATCCCAAGTATGAACCCAGACAAATCACACTTTATTAATGATTTGAAACTTTTGATTACGTATATTGAATATTATCAGACACTACGTCGTCACAACAAGCGATCTCATCAGGGCGATCCCCACTGACTGTTTTGCAAACGGCTGAGCAAGTTTCAACGAATGATGACCTCGAATACCATCAGACGCACTACAATTTCTGCTAAAAGCGCTTGCCTCATCCCCAAATTGGTCTCCTCTAGGAGATATTCAGTCGGGCTAGATGGAATCCATCAGCTTGCAATGATAATCTAGATTTCATATAGCTATATGAAGCCACCCGAGGCGATTACCAAGGATGTACAACTCCAGCAGCACTCTCACCAGTGCAAACAGCCGACTCTATGTTTACGAAGTGGAAGGTCTAGGCCAAAACGGTCAGGCATCCGATATGGGCGTGCCCGTTCGTCGTAGCGGTACTGTCTCTATTGTTGTGCCCTATGCTCGGATGCAGCAAGAGACTAAGCGCATCATGAAAATGGGTGGCACTATCGTCAGCATTCGTCCGGCTAACGAGGCAGCCACCGCATCAGCTAATGAAGCGTCAAATTCACCCAACGGCAGTACACCTACCGCACAGCCTGCAACATCCTCAGAATCTAAGAAGAGCCCAATGACCCAAGCCAAAGAAAAGAAGAAGGTTCCCGTCAATATCTACCGTCCCAAGTCGCCCTATCTAGGCGCGTGTCTTTCTAACGACGAGCTGGTTGCAGAAGGCGGCATCGGTACCGTTAAGCATCTCAAATTTGACATTTCAGAAGGTGACCTGCACTACTTAGAAGGGCAGAGTATCGGTATCATTCCCGATGGCGAAGACGAAAATGGCAAGCCTCACAAAATTCGCCTCTACTCCATCGCCTCTACTCAGCACGGCGACGATGTAGACGATAAAACCGTCTCCTTGTGTGTGCGTCAGCTAGAGTACAAAGATCCTGAAACTGGCGAACCGGTCCAGGGCGTCTGCTCTACCTTCCTGTGTAATTTGGATGTGGGACACAAGGTCAAGATTACTGGCCCAGTGGGCAAAGAGATGCTGCTCTCTGATGATCCCAATGCCAACATCGTCATGATGGGTACCGGCACAGGGATAGCACCTTTCCGCGCTTACCTATGGCGTATGTTCAAAGACAAAGAGAAAGCGGCAAACCCTGACTATCAGTTCAATGGCAAAGCATGGCTTATCTTTGGTATTCCAAAGACTGAGAACATCCTCTACAAGGAAGAGCTAGAGGAGATCAAGGAAAAATATCCCGACAATTTTGAGCTTACCTACGCCATCAGCCGTGAGCAAAAGAACTCAGAGGGCGGTCGCATGTACATTCAGCACCGAGTGGCTGAGAATGCAGAGCGTCTCTGGCAGATGGTCCAGCAAGACAATACCTATGTCTATATCTGTGGTCTAAAGGGTATGGAAGACGGGATTGACGAAGCGATGGCGGCAGAAGCGGCTAAGTCTGACGTTGACTGGACTGAGTACCGTCGTACTCTCAAGAAGGCTCATCGCTGGAACGTAGAGACTTACTAGGTCTTCAGGGCTAGGTTGTAAGGGTGTTGAGCACTGGCTAAAACCAGACTACTAGCTGAGTAATGAATAGATAAAAGAAGGACCGTTCTTGAAAGAGAGCGGTCTTTTTTTACGATGGTGCCAAGTGCAGAAAGCTATACAATTGGGAGGGTAAATTTTCGTGAGATTGCAGGACATTGGATTCTAAGGCGACGCTAAAAGTCGGAATACTGGGCCTAGGCACAGTGGGCACAGGAGTCGCAAAGATTCTGCTAGAGCCGCAAGGTCGTCATGCGCTGTTGAATAAGCTGGAGATTAAGAAGGTGGGGGTGCGATCGCTCAAACCCCGCCAGGTCGATCTCCCAGACGCAATCTACACAACCGACCTTGATAGCATCGTCACCGATCCTAGTATCGACATTATCGTCGAGGTCATCGGCGGATTAGAGCCCGCTCGCTCTCTTATCCTTACCGCGATCAAAAACGGTAAGCACATCGTCACCGCCAACAAGGCCGTGATTTCGCGATACGGCGAGGAAATTTACACGGCAGCTACCGCAGCAGGCGTTTACGTCATGATCGAAGCCGCCGTGGGTGGAGGCATTCCTATCATTGCGCCTTTAAAGCAAGCCCTTAGTGTGAATCGAATTCAGGCAGTTATGGGGATTGTCAATGGAACGACCAACTACATCCTTACTCGGATGCAAAACGAGGGCGGAGACTTTGAAGCAATTTTGGCCGATGCTCAAGCGCTAGGCTACGCCGAAGCCGATCCAACAGCGGATGTAGATGGCCTAGACGCAGCTGACAAGATCGCAATTCTAGCAGCGTTGGCTTTTGGCGGGCGCGTCAGCCGAGAAGATATCTATTGTGAGGGTATCCGCAATGTGAGCACGGCTGATATCTCGTATGCGGAAAGGCTAGGGTTTGTAATCAAGCTGCTGGCGATCGCACAGCTACCAAAAGACACCGACCTAGCCGACGGGTCAAACCGTATTCAAGTCCGCGTCCATCCGACCTTAGTGCCTATCGATCATCCCTTGGCCAGCGTTAACGACGTCAACAACGCCGTGCTTGTCGAAGGCGATCCCATCGGCCAGATCATGCTCTATGGTCCTGGTGCTGGAGAAGGCCCTACAGCCAGCGCTGTTGTTTCAGACTTAATCGCAGTTGCCGCCAATGCAACGGGTCAGCGATCGCCAAATCCGCTGCTCACCTGTCCTCATGACCGCACACTCGAAATTGTTCCTACTACCGAAGTCGTCACCCGGCTCTATATCCGGCTCCGAGTCAAAGATACATCCGGCGTCATCGGCAAGCTTGGCACCTGCTTTGGTCAGCACGACGTCAGCCTAGAATCCATCGTCCAGATCGGCATCCAAAACAGTCTGGTCGAGCTTGTTGTCGTCACTCACGAAGTCCAAGAAAGCGCCTTTCACAAAGCCCTCAAAGAAATTCGCGATTTTCCAGAAGTCATCGATATTCCTAGTCTGCTGCACGTACTCTAGACGCTTGCAATCAAATGCGTGACGCCGTATCCGGGCAAGCAATTCATCAGTGGAGAACCTGGGCGGTTGAGCTCGCACAGTCGAACAAAGTTGATCTTGTTGAGGTTGATTGGCTTTTGCAAGGCGTCACCTCGCTTACTAGCAGTGCGCTTAGACTAGAAACCTACCACAGTCAGATCAACATTCCAGTTACCTTTTCTCTAGAAGAACTCACCCAAAAGTGGCAGCAACGCGTCACCGAACGCACTCCGGTGCAGTATCTAGTAGGCGAGACTCCTTGGCGAGATCTTATCCTGACCGTCACGCCTGATGTTCTCATTCCCCGACCCGAAACCGAATTGATCCTCGAAATCGCCTCGGATTTAGCTAGCCAAAGTCCCGTTAAAAAGCAAATACTGGCTGGGCATTGGGCGGATTTAGGAACCGGGAGTGGTGCGATCGCCCTATCGCTAGCCAAACAACTTCCCACCGCCACCATCCACGCTGTTGATATTAGCAGCGCCGCTCTTAGAATTGCTAGATCAAATGCTCAAAGAAACAACCTCGTCAATCGCATCACCTTTTACCAAGGTAGCTGGCTCGCTCCCTTAGCCTCTTTGAGGAACAACCTATCAGCCATCATCTCAAACCCGCCATACATTCCAACTCTCACCGTTCCTACTCTTCAACCCGAAGTCGCCGATCACGAACCTCACCTTGCCTTAGATGGCGGAACCAACGGACTAGACAGCCTCAAGCATCTAATCGCTAACAGCAGCGATTATCTACACCCTGGCGGTCTCTTTCTCACAGAGCTGATGGACGGACAGGCAGAGACAATCGCAGACCTGATAGCTCACCAAGATAGATACACTCAGATCGCTATCCATAGAGACCTATCAGGCATCCAAAGGTTCGTCTCTGCTTGCAAAGCCTTATAATCACTGCACATTCACAGAACTAAGACCTTATGGAAAGTACTGCTTCGTTTGATTGGATACTAGGTGTTATTGCGATCGCCATCTTCTTCGGCGGACTTTTTCTCCTCTTCGACGGCATCAACGGCAGCCGCGATTAAGGGGGTGGCCGCTGATAAGAATAGAGAGTTAGTAACAGAATTTTCCATCACGGGGAGTTAGTTGTTCTTTTGATTCGCGCATAGCACCAATTAAAGTAGAAACAATCACACAACGTTTAATACTAGAAGTCTGTTCGCTAGATAACGTGACACGCCCGAGTCGGTACTGGACATTACCTTTCTCATCAAAGCGAACGTAATAGACACCACTAGAGCGTGCAAAAGTCGTCTCTTCATCTACCTTAATAGACTTAGACTCTAACGGCTCCCACTGCTGTACAAGATGGGGTGAGGTAGATTTCGGATGAATAGCCCACTCTACGAGATCATCTCGTTCTCGTAAGCTAAACTGCCAAGCAATTCCTTGATGCTGCGATTTCATTTGGGCATCACGGATGCCTAGATAAAGTTTGTCCCTAGCTGTCGTCAGGCGACTTCCTTCGAGGAATCCTGACCAGCTAGGTGCTGCAACCGCAGCGACTATGCCTACCCCAAAGATGACGACCAGCAACTCTAACAAAGTGAATCCGCTCTGTTTCTGTTTTAGTCGCATAGCTATATATCAAAACTCAATATGATCTATATGAGGTGGAAGTGCAGCATCAAGCGTAGTATGACTGAAAAAGTAGAGGTGCTCGCTCAGAGCAACCGTCACCTATATCAAAAACTATCACATACATCATTACTAGCGGGTTTTAGCCCACCTAGTAAAGTTGTTACAATCACGCAACTTTGTGTCGACGAATAGCTAGGCAAGTCACTGCTAGTAATCTTTATCACATACGGCGTTGGCACATTAACCCGGCCGTCATGGTCAAAAACGATAGGAGTTGATGCGGACAGACTTAGCTTTGACCCGGCAGTTTGCTCTGCTAGCGTCGTTGTTATTCCTCCCGTACTCGCAGAAAGATTGCGCACGGTAACAGATAAATCAGTTGAAGAGAATATCACCTGTCTATCTTGCTGTCTTGCTTGAGCTTCAGTCTGAGCGTCTCTTAGAACCCCAATAAGGTCAGTCCGTACGGCGTTCATACGCTGTCGGGTTAGAAACCCTAACCAGCTAGGAGCCGAGATAGCCGCAATAATGCCTACCATCGCTATAACAACAAGTAACTCAAGCAGGGTAAAGCCTTCTGTCTTCCTGTAACAACTCTGTTCGTACAATGTTCTTTTCATTCTTGAATAGGTTCCAGATAGCGAGTACTATTGTCTAAATCCTTTGTTAACGATACCTCTCACCAGCACCTGCCTTTCTATAATAGGTAGTGAGGTTTCATCACTAAAAGAACGTACGCCACCCTGAACGCCTTGGACGTTTCCTCTGAGAAAAAGGTACACGTCTTGATTTCCAGAAGAGCCGGTATCAAGAACAGGATTCCGAACACAAGCAAAGAAAGTATTGTTGAGGTCTACAGTCGCATTAGTAGGAACGACACTATATAGCTGGTTGCCGTTCGCATCGTTACCATATCCTGAACAAGGTCCATCTACGTCTGATAGAGGAGCTCTATCTAACGTTACAGGGACTGGAAAAGTCGGCGCTTGTACATAATCGGCCAATACGGCGGACACTCCATCTGGGATACCTTGCGACTGCCAACTTCCAAATGCGGCAAACTCGTCCTCAGGATCCGTTGGGTCGCGGTACCCAGACTTATCAGTTAGAGTTGCTAAGTCAGAATATCTAGAAAGCTCATAACGAACAATCCGAGATTGTCCGGGCCAGTTGCTATTGCCATCGTTTGCTTTCTGCGCGTATACAACAAGAGTATAGGCTGCTTGTCTGATCTCTAGTAGCTGACAATCTGCAACAAGAGCAGATGCCACGCTAGTGCAGTCAGGCAGATTTTCTTCAATAGGATCAATTCTCCAAAACGCTAGAATCGGTACCTCTCCAGCATCGTCGGGGAACACCGAATCTGCAGCCAACTGGGTTGCAATTGGCTGTGGATCCGCATACACATACACTGCTTCCTTTAGATCGTCAGTCATGTACTCCATAGCGCGATTCATATCACGCTGTACCTGGTCGACGATTGATTCTCTTCTATCTATAGAGGTCAGCTCTACAACGCCATACAGTAGACCAGCAACAACCATGCTAGCAATGATTAGAGATATCAAAAGCTCTATTAAAGTGAACCCTTTGGTCCGCTGACGTTGCTTGATAGAGAACAAGCATTTGTATAGAAGTAAGACTGAAGGACGCATAGTTAGTTGAGAAGAGAATATTTGTATAGCTCAGCTAGTTGCACTGTAGGTCGACTGGCGTACTTCCTGTAAATTGCCAATATTGACACAGCGATCCATCGCGATCACCCTGTGTAATTTGACTGTACAAAACAGCTAATGGCTGCGTTCCTCGATCGCCCTCTCCGCTAGTGAAGGTAAGCCCTGCCGTATCTGTAACTAACGGTGTTGCCGAAGTTAAGTTTCTCTCGGAACGAGCATCATAAACCCTCACGCCTACATCAAAAACTACTGGCGTACTATTAACAACGCCAACTGTCTCAGAGGGAAGTGTTATGCCCTCAGTTCTAAAAAGCTGAATTGCAAAGTCGTCATCGCCATCACCGTCTATGTCGAACATTCTCGCTTGAGTATCCGCTGTAATACTTGTCGAACTAGCAATGAACTGAGTTGGAGCAGGAACAGTCCCGACAGTAGAAGCAGTCGTTTCAAACAAGTTGAGTGCAGCTAGTCGATCGCCGTAATCTCCCCCCTGCTCTACCACGAGTCGAACCTTATCGAGCTCAGACTGCGCCACCTGTAAGGCTTGATCTGTCCTTTGATTTTGAACTCTTGTCGCAACTGCAAACACTACCATTGGAGCAATTGTCGCTGTTGTCAATGCAATTATGACAAGAGCCACAAGACATTCAATTAAAGTAAGTCCTGCTTCTGAAGAGCAGGTATTATCTTTCGCACCAACTATCGTTAAATTTCTACCCAACATAAGAACCTCTCCAGGGGGTTTAGATACCGATTTTTCTATCTCAGCGTCTATGGACAGACCTCATCAGGAAATTGTCGAATCCATGGGCTCGCAGGATTGCTAGGGTCTTGCTGAATTAGCGAACATCGCAGTGTTGTGACGTAAGGATCTTCGATCGAGAGTTCTCGAAAATGCTCGCTTCGTGGTCGGCCTACGGTAACAAAGCGTGAGGCAATTGGCCCAGCAGGCACGAGCTGGAGCGCAACGTCATAGCCCCAACGACGACTTGGTGGTCTGTAATATTCAATGTCTTCTGCATTCACCGGAGTGTCACCCGGTTCCCACGCGTCTAGGTCGAAAGGCCCAGTTCCGGATGTACTGAAGTTAAGCTGTAAGAAAGCGCCCTGTATGAACAGAGCTTGTTCATTCCAATCTTCCTGAAATCTTGGAAAATTATGTAAGCCGCCATAGCCTTGTTTACTTCTAGAAGGAACGATTCCAGAAATAATAGTGGCGTTAATTCTCTCTGGAGTGGCCGCATCGATCAATGCACCGAGATCACGTTGATTAGGCAGCTCGAACTCTGCGCCGCTAGCCGCGTTATTAAACAATTTGTCAGAGGAGGCTGGATTAGTTCTTGATTCTCCGTTGCGACCGACCCAGATAGGAATCGAATTGTTACCGTAGCTTCCATCTACTCTAAGCCAGTTATCAGCACCATCCCAGGCATCATCATTATTCTTCAAAGGTCTTTGCTGATTATGAAAGGAGGTTCTAGAGTCATTACCACCTGTGTTCTGAAACTCCGTAGATACTTGGTCTCGGTCTCTAATGAATCCTTCTTGAACAGCACCATCTACAAAGTTATCAGACAGCAGATAAACAGCATCTGCTAGAACTTCCGCGACTCGCCATCGGTCGGTACCGTTTGTCGCAAAGTTAGAAAGATTAGAAGTGACGCGATCATCATAAAACTCGTTGCCAAAGGCAACAGCACCGTCATAGAGTGTTTCTGTAAATTCTTCTAAGGTGTCTGTTCCATCTGAAGTATGCGGATTAAATTCGCCCTTTATGTATGCCGCATTATCCGTTACGAATGTGAATCCTGAAGTCCGAGCATTGCTATTGCTCAAATCCCCGTTATTACCGTCTAGCGCTGCGTTTAATCGAAAGCCATAGGAACGGCGGTCAGGATCTGGTGCAAAATCAACTGGCTTCACACTGATACCTACTATGCTTCCATCCGTCCGCTGACTTAACGGTGGGTCTGTTGCACCTGTAGATAGGCTAGGTCGCATCCAGCAGGCATTAGCTGTCAAAATCTCGTTTAGCGAATCGCAATCGGCCCAGGTAGTTCCGGCAGTTGCTGGACGAGTAATAGTATCTTCGCGAGCCGCATCTTCGCGAGCTGCGTACAACATCCCATTGTTGGTATCTCTAGCATCCGAAATCCAAAAATCAGCTCCGTTGCTATTCTGCGTCAGTTTTCCTAAATCTATGTCTAATACTCGTACAGCCATCTCTTCGCGACCGTTATACATCACTTTGTCGAGCAGCGAAAGTGAGATCCGATTGCCGTTTGGTATTCGTATAGTCATAGATTCAGGGTTCAAAGTTTCACTGCTTAGAACGGTAGTTGGCAAGATCCAGTCACTACCATCATCAGGGCGTGGTTCGAAGGCGATCGCTGCAATACCTGTATCAGTTGCGTCTTCAACAGCGGGTAGGTTACCTACTCCTGTTCCATCGTCTCCAACAACTTGATAGAAAACAGCTCGGTTAACACCATTCGTCGGATCACTTAGGTATGACTGACTCACATACTCTTCAGTATTAGGTTGCGGGTAAGGAACAAGCCCTAGAGGAACTGAAGGAACAAGTCCCGTTTGACCGTGTATCGTTTTCGGAAACAAATAATACAGAGATGGGTACTTTGGTCCTTCTGCAATTGAGCAAAATGCCATTGCTAATCCTAGTCTCGCTTTGTTTGCATTGGTACCTGTCACCGCAAAACTATTTGGGTCGCAACCAACTTTGTAAGTACTAGCAGTGAATGGGAGCTCCAGTAACCCTGGATACAAGTAGGTTCCAAGGGCAGCAACATACCCAATACCGGCACTAGGCGTTCCAATCGATTCGTTAGCCGGAATGAACCCTAGTGACCTATCGCGTTCTATCTGCTGTCTTTGAGCAACAACTTGAGCTCTTCTGATAACTTCTGCTCGCTCTGCTGTCGTAAACGGCGAACCAGTTCTATCTAGAGCATCGATCCAGTCTTGTGCTGTGAACTGAGCGTAGTAATCAGGGTCATAGGGCGAAGGTGGAGAGCCAATTTCGCCGTTGGTAGCATCTCCATCCATCAAATTACTCAGCTCTAACCCTATATCGTTTAGCCCAAGACCAACCCCATCATCGTCTGGAATTGCAGCATACTCATTTTCTACTGTTGATAGGTTGTAGGCTAACAGCCCTTGAGTACAAGCCGCTGAATGCAAAGAAGATTTATCCGCAGGACTCAATGCACTGTAGCGGTCGGCCATTGCAACTAGCTGCGGCGGATTGAGAGCAGTGCGCCAGGTTAAGCTATCTAACCTCTCATCAAAAATACGTCTGAGAACGGAAAAGTCACCCCACATTGCCTGCTGAGGAAAAGGATGAACTGTTGCATCCTGCACAGGCGTGAAAGAAGGAGAGCCACCATTAGGATCACCTGCAAAATAGGCTAGGTTACGAAGCGCCCTACCAAGAGGTTGGTTGATGCCCAGGGCAGCTCCGAATTTCACCTCAGTATCAAAAGCAGTAGGGAAAGAAAACTCCCAGCCGTTCGTACCATTTCCGCTTAGGAAATCTACATTCAAATCACCTGTCTCATCGTAGGTGTTGAAAGTACGACTTGCTCTGATAGTTTCTATAGTCCCGGGATGGGCGGTATTGGCGATACATGCCAGAGGATACTGACCTGTATTAGTATCGTAGTGGTACACCACCATGCCTTGTACAGCAGATAAATTATCTCGTAAGGTGACACGCTGCTTCTGCTTGTTGGCCATGCCATTTTGTTCAGGTGGATACAGCGGATCGGCAGTCCCTCCATTGGCATCAAAGTTCCATCCAAACATGTTTCCTAACTCTAAACGCTGCCCGACGATTACACGCATTCCATTCAGAATAGACTGACGCTCCCAGTAACCATCTGAACCGGAGGCGTTATTAGTTAGATTGCTGGCGCGTGGATCGGTAGCAATAATCTCGTCGCCTAGCTGCTTGTCATAAGCAACTTCATTACGATTCGTATTAACAACACCGTCAACTTCAGTGGAGGTCACCCAGTTGTAGCTTTCATATGAGGGTCGGGGGCCATAGCGATCGTCAGCGCGAAAGAAATCGTCAAGAAAAGGTGCATTTTGACTCTGATTGGTTACTCTCCCACTGGTTACCATCGCCCGTCCGGCCCAATCAGAATCTCTTGTCCAAGTGCCTGTGCGTCGATGTCGCTGAATATTTCGAGTAAAGAGAGGTAGCGGGTCTAGGAGAACATCTATCATGTCTTGATAAGTAGTTCCAGTAACAGAATCACGATTTCTGTTTATCTTCGCATCGTCACCACCAGTAGTAGGTCTACTGTTCAAGTTAGTGAAAAGGTGAGTCAGTGGGTTACCTCTACCATTCAAGTTTTGGTAGGTAGGTGCACCTGCAATCAGCTGCCCTTTAAAATCTGGGCTGTCAGCCGGATTAATGTTGATGACTTTATCATTGTTGTTGTCAACCGCGTCCATTGTGATAGCTGATGCATTCTGGCTATACAGACAAGAATTATGAGAGCTAATCATGTGCCCTCGAAAATTGTTAGTGATTAATAAGTTCCCATCTGTATGGATAGCACCGTTCCAATTAAAATCAGGGCCTGGATGAATCTCCATATCGTATTTGAACCAGGCACCCCAAGTGTTTCCTAGTTGAGAAATACGAACTTGTTGCAACTCAAGCGCACTATTAGCCCGACCAGGATTTTTGCCATTACTAGCAAAAGCTGTAATCTGGAAGTTTTTCTCCAAAGCTGCTGGGCCTACTGTCAGCCAACCCTGAGCTGGCGCACGTGCGCCACCGCAGTTTGATAGAGAGTTGTTAGTATTAATCGGACCGTTACGTGTTACTAAGTTGTTTGCCTTGGCGATAGTTTCACTCGCACCGGTATCTTCTAACTTGATATCGTCATCTCTCTGTGGCGTCGGATCGGTCGCTGGGTCACCATCTACAGCCAGCGGATCTACAGAATCATCCATCAGAACTGAGTAGGCAATTACTTCGTCGTCGCTCAAGGTGCCGTCACCGTTCACATCGAAAGAGAATGACCAAGCATTGTCAGCGCCATCACCGTTAATATCAATACGTGTTTCGTCGGGCAGTGTGTAAGGGTCTGTGCCTAACGCATCAATGCCAAGACCTGGAACGTCGACATTCAGCATTAAAGCGACAAGCACATCGCTAGCAGGTGTGCTAGTGCCTGGGAAACGAGCATCTTTCGAGAAAAGATATTCCAGCTTTGCCTTTGCACGATCAGCAGCTGGCGCGGAAACATTTTCAAGAATTTGCTGTTCACGCGCTGAGAATGCAGACTGTGTCCGACTCGCAGTCCGAAAGGTTAGTGCCCCTACTGTTAGTGTCATTACCAGAAGCAACAAAACCGTTGTGGGTAACACAAATCCAGACTGACTTGTTCTTCGAGCTGGCTTATGAACAAAGAACAGGCTTCTCAATAGACCGCTCATAAAGCGACGGGCAAGTCGCTGGAAGGTTGATTGGGATTTCCGATGAGATCTGTTGGGAGTCTGCTTGCTGGCGGACATGGTAGGCTTCCTAACTGATTGGGGAAATGCAAAAGTAGAAAATAAGTTTTCAAATACTTTTGACATTGCTACCTGCTCAGATTACCCAATCTTCATGAACATGATGATCAGTAGAGATACCCATCCAAAAGTAGCGGAACGTAGGGGTTTTGCGGACAATCACATCTGCAATTCAGCCAAAGTCTTGTATAAAAGTAGTTTAGAGAAAGCGGAAGGCTACGGATAGAAGAGAATACGGAAATGTGGAATTTGTGGGAGTACGCACAAAAGAATCCTTCTGTGTTTTCACAGAAGGACTCTTTAATTCAAGAGTATTCTCTTGATAGATATTAAGCTGATCAAGCGAAAGATACTTTCTCTAGTACTTATTGAGATTAATGCCTGCTTCGCGGGCCATAGCACTAAGACCTTTCTTCTCTAGAGTCTTTAGACGCTTTTGTCGATACGCGCAGACGAACGAATCTATTGCCCTCTGTCCACCAGATTCTCTTGTCTTGAAGGTTGGCTTCCTGAAGACGCTTGGTGCGACGGTGAGAGTGAGAGACGGAAAAGGCGTTGTTGGCTTTCTTACCGGTGAGGTCGCACTTCTTTGACATGGGTTTTCTATGCTAACGGAGTTATTCATTATAGACAGGCTTGACCAAAAGCGAAAGGGCAGAAGGTGGATAGGGAGCCTTTACCGTTCAGTTAGCTGTGTTAGCAAGTCTGTAGACCGCTCAGTGAAGGCTTTCATGCCGTCTGCATCGAAGCCCTTTTGGGCCATTAGAGCTAGATCGTACACCTGCTCACAGATTAGGTTAGCAAGCTGGCTAGAGGGGGATGGACTGCCGTCGGCTTGCACGATGCCTTGATCGAGGTTGGCGACGTTCTTGATCAAGGGGTGAGCGGTATTCACTAGCAGCGTGTGAGTGTCTGGGAACTGAACGCTCTGCTGCTGGATGAACGCGCTCATCTCCTGCATGCGGCGGAGCTCTTCTGGGAGAAGCACCATGGCAGGCGGAGCGGATTTATCAGACTTGAGTGCTTCGGTCCGAATTGTAACCTGCGGACGGTTCAACGCTTTCTCGAAGACTTCTTTGACTCGTTCGCTGCGAGTTTTGTTAGTAGTGCCATCAACGATTTCGTCTGATTTGTCCTCACTATCGATTAGGGTATCGTCAATATCAGAGTCAACTCGGGAGAATTTAACATCCGAGTACTCTCGCTCTAAGAAAGAGACAAAGTGGGTGTCGATGAAGGAATCCATGAACAGCACTTCTATATCCTGGCCCTTCAGCAGGCTGATATAGGTAGCTTGCGAGACTTCGTCAGTGGCGTAGTAGATTCGGTTCTCGTGTTTTTCTTTGTTGCGATCTAGGTATTCCTGAATAGTGGTGTAGGAATTGCCGTTAGTGTCAACTGCCTTTTTCTCACTGACATCCGACCAGGCATCGTCACCTTCTGTCTGAGTGTCTACTTCCACGGAGACTTTCGGTTCATCAGCTTTAGCTAGATCCGCAGTAGAGCGGAAGATAACGTATTTTTGAACCTGCTTGTTGAATTTGTCGTCGTTGAGTGAGCCGAATTTGACGAAAGTGCCGAGGTCTTGCCAGATACTGATGTACTTTTCGATGTCATCGCGGTATTGCTCTTTGAGGCGATCGCCCACTTTCTTAGCAACGTAGTCCGAAATTCTTCTGACTGTCCGATCGGCCTGCAAGAAGCTACGAGATACGTTCAGCGGAATATCAGTGCTATCAATGACACCGCGTAGGGGCGTCAGGAATTTGGGGATTACTTCCTCGCAGTTGTCGCTGACAAAGACCTGATTACAGAACAGCTTGATCTGACCTTGGTTGAGCTCTACATCAGGCTTTAGCTTAGGAAAGTAGAGAATGCCGTTAACGACGAAGGGGTAGTCGGTATTGAGGTGAACCCACAGTAGGGGCTCTTCTTCGTAGGGGTAGAGGTAGCGGTAGAGATTGAGATAGTCTTCGTCGCTCAGATCGCTAGGCGACTTCTTCCAGAGAGCGTCTTGCTTGTTGATGACTTCGCCGTCGAAGCTAATCGGGACGGGAAGAAAGTCGCAGTAGGTTTTGACAAGCTGCTTGATCCGGGCGTCTTCTAGATATTCGTGCTCGTCGTCGTTGAGGTGGAGGGTGATGGTGGTGCCGCGAGTGGTGCGATCGCTCTCACTCAATTCAAAAGACGTACTGCCATCACAAGACCAGTGAACGGCCTGCGCATCGTCTTGCCAAGAGAGCGTATCAATATCTACCCGGTCAGCGACCATGAAAGAGGAATAGAAGCCCAAACCAAAGTGGCCAATGATCTGCTGATCCGACTCATCTTTGTACTTAGTGATGAATTCTTCAGCGCTGGAAAAGGCGACTTGATTGATGTACTTCTTGATCTCATCAGCGGTCATGCCGATACCGCTATCGCTGATGCTGAGCGTTTTGGCTTCTTTATCAACAGCGATGGTAATTTCCGAGCTGATCTCGCCTTTGTACTCACCCGAGCGAGATAGCATATTGAGCTTACTAATCGCATCAACGCCGTTGGAAACTAGCTCGCGCAAAAAAATCTCGTGGTCAGAATACAGCCATTTCTTGATGATGGGAAAAATATTTTCGGTATGGATACTAATATTTCCCTGTTCCAAAACCGTCGTCATGATAATACTTTGCCTCTTTAAGGTGTGATAAGTAGCTACTGTCTAATGTTGCGAACTTCAGCGCTACTGACAAGGGTGGTGAGTTGGCATATGGGTGCGGGTTTCCTCACCTAGTGTGCAGACATTACAGCCATACCCATACGCTGCAACCACAGAGTTTTTACAAGAGACGGGCAGCTTAGGAAGTAAGAAATGCACTGCGACTGGCCCACTGGAGTCGCCGTTTGAATAGCTGACTTGAATTCCCTGTAGAGAACCTATGAAAATCGCCTACGCTACAACCTACGATCTAGAAAATCCTGATAGCTGGCCAAGACGACACCTAGGGCTGTATGGAGCGGGAGCCAAAATTATCCAAACCCTACGAGAAGAGGATATTGATATTACAGCGGTAGGCCCATTAGGTAGAAAGCGTAGTCTGATTAGCAAACTAAAGTGGCAGTTTTACAAAAACGTACGTGGAGAGAATTTCTACGGCGGTACAGATCCCTGGGTCGCTAGATCGCGTGCTCGTCAAATTCAAAGGCAGCTACCGCTGACAAACGCCGATATTCTGCTTTGCCCAGAGAACGCTATTCCGCTAGCAAATGTAGAATCCGATCGGCCGATTGTGCTCTGGACTGATACTACACTTGGCAGCTTGATCAATTTCTATCCTTATCTCAGCAATCTATGCAACGAAGCTCGCAATAGTATTTTGCATTTAGAGCAAAAGGTGCTTGATAGATGCAGTTTGGTAATTTTAAATTCTCAATGGGCTTCAGATCAAACTCAGCAGCTATATGGCGTTCCTGTAGAGAAGATCAAAGTGATTCCTAGAGGGGCTAGTCAGGCACACAGCCTATCCGATGAAGCGTTTGAGCGGGTTCTACAGCAGCGCAAAGAGCGCCGACCTTACCAGATGTTGTTTTTGGGCGTAGATTGGCAGCGTAAAGGCGGGGATATTGCCTTTGAAATTGTAAAAACGCTCAACAGGCAAGGGATAGAGGCAGAGCTTCACATAGTCGGCTGTAAACCGCCTTTCGAGCCGCCTGACTTCGTGCAGGTTCACGGGTTTGTCAACAAATCAACTGCGGTAGGACAAGCGAAGCTAGCGGAGCTATTTCGAAAGACTCACTTCCTGCTATATCCCACTAGAGCGGATGCCATGGGCGTGGTGCTAAGTGAAGCGGCCTCTTTTGGGGTGCCTTCGCTAGCGAGCGATGTAGGCGGTATTGCCAGCGTTGTAAAGGCAAACGTGACTGGAAAAACGTTTTCAATAGAAAGCGGACCCGAAGCTTACTGCCAGTTTATTGCGGAGTATATAGAGAACGATCGCTATGCAACGCTGGCACGCAGCACGTTTGCATACTACAAAAACTATGTGAGCTGGGCCGCTGTAGGAAAGCAAGCTAAAGCAGCTTTCAATGAGCTACTGGTGAAATAAACCTAGTAGGCTCCGTTATATTTCTCACAACCTCTATATGTAGCGTCTGTGCATGGGAGCGGACACTATTTAACACTATAGTGTGCTAATGTCTGTTGCTATAGGTGTGGAGCTGTACAAAGATGACTAGCATCCTACTCAGGATTAGCTAGACATTATGCAGATGCACTTTGTATCTTTCTATCTCTTCTACTCCCATGGTTCAAGAACTTGAGCGATCGCGCATCAAAAGCCCTTTTCCAGCAGCAGCGCCTGCGGCCTACCCCGTTTTTTATCGCACCTACAGCCGTCGCTCTGAAGACGGAAAACGGGAGACTTGGGAAGATGTATGCGATCGCACCCTAACCGGACTAGTAGAACTCGGCACCCTTACCGACGCAGAGCGCGACCTAGTTTCTAAAATGCAGCGCGAACTCAAAGCGATGCCATCAGGCCGCTGGCTGTGGGTCGGCGGCACAGACTGGAGCAAGAACCCCAAGAACTTCTCAGGCGCTTATAACTGCACGAGCACGAACGTAGTTGACTGGCGAGCCTTTGGCCTGATGATGGATTTGGCCATGATGGGCTGCGGCACAGGCGCAGTGCTAGAGCCAAAGTACATCAACCAGCTTCCACCGATTCGCAACAAAATTAAGGTGACAATGCGCGGCGATGTCGGCATGACGATTGAAAGTCAGCGCCGCGAAGAAGCTGAAATTAAGGTAGATGAGGCAAACAATCGCGTTGAGATCCTTGCGGGTGATAGCCGCCAGGGATGGGTGAAGTCTTATCAAACGCTGCTAGAGCTTTCGACTGATGAGCGTTTTGACAGAGAAGTAGAAGCCATTATCGACCTTAGCGATATTCGCCCAGCAGGAGAGCGGCTGAAGGGATTCGGCGGCATGGCTAACCCGGTGAAGCTACCTGAGCTGTATGAACGCTGTGCCAAGATCTTGAATGCGGCGGTGGGTCGTCAGCTCAATTCGATTGAGTGCTGTCTGCTAATTGATGAGGCCGCTGCCTGCGTAGTTGCCGGGAACATCCGAAGGTCAGCTGGTATGCGTCAGTTCGACAGCAACGACAACGTTGCCACTGGTGCAAAGGAAAATCTGTGGCGACAGGATGCGGATGGTAACTGGAGCATTGACCCGACCAAAGACGCACTGAGGATGGCGAACCACACTCGCGTGTTTCACGAAAAGCCATCACCTGAAGAAATTGAGACTGCGGTGCGCAAGCAGTTTTATTCTGGAGAGGGCGCAATTCAGTGGGCAGGCGAAGCTGAAAGAAGAGCGCAAGGTAAGGGGCGCTATGGTCTAAATCCTTGTGTTACAGCTGATACGTGGGTACACACTAGCGATGGCCCCCGTCAGGTTCAAGATTTGATTGCTCAGCAGCATGGTACCTACATAAATGGTGAGCTGTTTAGTACAACTGCTGATGGTTTCTTCTTCTCTGGAGAGAAGCCAATTGTCAAGCTGGTAACGAAAGAAGGCTTTGAGCTACGGCTGACAGAAAATCATCGCGTTCTAAAAGTGACGGCGCAAACTCAAAAGCGGCAATATACCGCATGGACTGAGGCTGGGCAGCTTCAGCCAGGAGATTCTGTTCTGCTACATGATCATCGTGGCCTACAGCCCTGGGATGGTCGGGGGAGCCACGACGAAGGTTGGTTGCTGGGGAGTTTGGTAGGAGATAGTTCCTTAGCGAGGACTTCGTGGAGTGATACTGGCCTACTGCGCTACTGCTGGGAATCGTCTTCTGATGAAATGAGCCAGTATGCCGTTCAGCTATTAGAGGCGGCGGTGGGCTATGAGAGAAGAACGAAAGAAGCACACTATCATCAGCAACTGAAGCATCGAGTTGTTAACTCAACTGGCCTGGCGAAGCTAGCAGGTGAGTTTGGAATTACTCAGGCCAACAAAAATATTACTGACGCTGTGGAGCAAAGTAGCTATGAGTTTTACACTGGCTTTCTAAAGGGTCTTTTTGATGCAGATGGCAGCGTACAAGGGACGCAGACAAAGGGCGTTAGTGTTCGCCTAGCACAGAGCGATCTGCCAAACTTGCAGGCGGTTCAGAGAATGCTAGCTCGACTAGGTATTGTTTCTAAGCTCTATCAAGAGCGCCGACCAGAAGGCTATCGAATGCTACCCGATGCCCAAAGACAGCCTGCTGAGTATCTGTGCAAAGCGCAGCATGAGCTGATTATTAGCAAGGATAATCTATACCATTTCCAGCAAACTGTTGGGTTCCGCGAACCGGAGAAGTCTGACAAGCTAGAAGAATTGCTGAGTGGTTACAAACGCAAGCTCTACAGAGAACGCTTTACCGTGACTGTGCAGTCTGTCGTGCCTGATGGCATCGAAAAGGTGTATGACTGTACCGTGCCTGGTCCCGCTTGCTTTGATGCGAATGGATTGGTCGCTCACAACTGTGGAGAAATTTTGGGTCAAGATTTTCACTGCAACTTGGCTGAGATCCACCTTAACCAGATTTCGCCTAGCGATGAGAAGGCGCAGGAAGATGCATTTAGAGCAGGCGGTATTGCAGTAGCAGCATTGCTAAACCACAAGTTTCTAGAAAAACGCTATCAGAAGTCGCGTGAGGAAGATCCGATTGTGGGCGTTTCTTTCACAGGCTTCTTCGACTTCTGTGTGAAGGCGTTTGGCGTCGAAATGGCTAGAGTGGTTCGCGGCGGGTCGCCCGGACACTATGCAAGGAGTGGAGTTCCAGGAGAAGGAAAAGGCGTATTTGAGTCGGTGGAAGCAGGTGGTACATGAGACGGTGTGGGAGTATTGCGATCGCCATCAACATCCGCCGTCCCAATCGCTGCACAACCGTCCAACCTGCCGGGACCAAAAGCCTGCTGACAGGCGCATCTTCGGGTTGGCATCCGCCAAAAGCGCAGCGGTTCATTCGACGCATCACCTTCCGCAAAGACGATCCGGTCGCTCTAGCCTGCATGGACTATGGCTATTCGGTAATACCGTCGCAGTCTGATAAGGACGAGAAAGGGAATCTGCTGAATGATCCGTTCGATCCGCGCTGTACTGAGTGGCTAGTAGAGCTGCCCGTGGAAGTGGACTGGGCAAATATGCCAGGGGCAGATCAGGTACCGATTGAACAATTTTCTGCGCTAGCGCAGTTTGATTTCTATATGCAGGTGCAGAAATACTACACAGCGCACAATACGTCGGCCACGATCGAGCTGCGTGAGAATGAGATTGAGCCTTTAGCGGAGCGGATTACTGAAGCGATTCAGAATGATGAAGGCTACGTATCGGCGGCGCTGCTAGCTCGATTTGATGATTTGCAGACGTTTCCTAGGCTGCCGTTTGAGCCGATTAGCAAGGAGCGGTATGAGGAAATGCTAGGGGAGGTGCGATCGCGTCGTCAAACCGAAAATTTCCACGCGGCCCTAGAAAATCATGACGCCGGGGAACTAGTCGAAGCTGGACCAGCAGGCTGTGATTCTGACAAGTGCCTCATGCCAGAAAAGAAACCAGACTAAGCCTGGTATAGCCTTCCGCACTTTGCTTGCTACACCTAGAAAGGCTACACCTCTTGTTCTATAGCGCAAAGTGTCATAGCAAAGTGCGAACGCGTCCGCGCTTTGCTATACATGTCAGTCTGGTTTAATTCGCAAGATAAGGAATGTGCCTTCCTTATCTGCTTTGGTAGTGTATTAGCGCCGTACGACGACGCGGGGTCACACCGCAGTTTGTCGAAGTCCCACAGTGGCAGCCGAAAGAGAAGAACGACCAAACTTTGCTCGTTCTTCTACCGCTAGAGAAAATCCCGTTGGCAGATATTGCTAGAGCTACCGGGAGCTTTGAGAGCTGGCTATAAAGCTATAGCTTTCCGCGCTTTGCTATATGTGACGGCCATCTTTGGGAACGCACTTTGAATACGACGAGAAAGCACTAAAGCGTTAACATACCCGCCTGAGGTCGCTGTCCATCTAGCTGAGCCTTGCACTGGTCTAGCACTTCTAAGATCGCAGTGTCAGATCTTAACGCTGTGGCCGACTATCACTTTAAGCATAGTTGTATTCCGCTTTGGCTTACAGCAACCGACTAGAGAAAATACTCGGCTACTAGCAAAACGTTATAAGTATAGCTTTCCGCACTTTGCTTGCTACACCACGAAAGGCTACACCCCTTATTCCATAACGCAAAGTGCCATAGCAACGTGCGAATGCATCCGCGCTTTGCTATATATCTTCATAGAGTTAACTGTGGATTCTACGCAAAAGGCACTAGAACAAACGCCGCTATGATTTTGCCAACCCAAGGATAAGCTCATAGGAAGGGCTTGTCTGTAGACTATATTAAGCAGATAGCAAAGATCGCCGTAACTCTTGTAAAAAGAACACGGCGATCTCTACCAACTATTAACAACTACTCTCTGACTTTCTTTAAGCTTTTATTAGAAGCCTTTGAAGAAGGTGAGCATGAAGCCTTTTCTTGCTAGTTAGCCCTCACCAACTAGACCTTACGAATCCGACTTGAATGGGGTGCGAGCAAGTGGCTCTGGCTTGAGGCTATCGGGAACGGAGGGGTCTTTGCCTGGACGACCTTTATCGAGGTAGAAGCCAAAGTAAGCAGCAGCGATCGCAGTTCCCAGATGTAGCCAAACATCGTTTCCATACAGCGGCATCAAGCCAAAAAAGGTGTTGGCAACTGGAATGAGCCCTAGTATTCCTAAAAAGCCAAGCCAAACCGCAAAGCTATCTACGCACAGCCGGGCAAATGCCTCTGTACCGGCGGCGAAGCCAGCTAGGCCAGCTAAACCAACGACAAGATAGAGAGACGCTTCAAAGGCGTTGATAGGAAAAAGGCCATAAAGATAGCCCAAACCGCTGGTGACACCGACGGCCTCCATAATCTCAGGAACGGCATCGATAGGTGATATCAGCGAGGGAATCAGCCCTGAAACGCCTAGCACTAGATAAATTAGGCCAGTAATAAGTGAGAAGTAGCGAACTGCCATCAAGTAATATCCTTTATAAAATTACTTCCTTAGTAGAGCGACTTCCTCCAACGAAGACCTTCATCAAAGGAAGTAGGTTCGAGCTGTCAAAGGGCTTGAAGTAGGCTGTTTATGCTTGAGCCTTTTGGATGGTGAGAGCGCATTATAGAGGTGCGGCTAAAGGACAGCTACTGAGACTTTTGGACCACTTTCTTGAATAGATGTGGAAATCATAGAAAAAATTAGCGGGAAGATGAAAATTTTGTAGTGAAGTTACGTATGGTAGTGATACCTATGATGATTTCTCTGTTAGCGAATGAGTACGCGGATATTGCAAGGTCGATTTGAGCTTAAGAAAAAGCTAGTTTGCACAGACTTTAGGACAGTCTATTTAGCGTATGACCGTCAATACATTCAGTGTCCGCCCTGTCAGGTGGTCGCTATTCCTTACCAACAGCGCGCGATTCGCCATCGCCTAGAGCGCGAAGCTCAGATTTTGGAGCGCTTGAGTACGGTTGCGGCTGTTCCTCAACTGCTTGCTTACTTCCACGTAGAAGCTAGCAGAGAAACTAGCTCCGATCAGCCCAACCTCTTTTATCTCGTGCAGCCTCACATCGCTGGTCATCCTTTGAGCGCAGAGCTTGTTGCTGGCAAGCCGCTTAGCGAGAGCTACACCAGTCGGCTAATTCAAGATATTTTAACGAGTCTTAGTGCCATTCATGCCCAAGGCGTCGTTCATCAGAATTTACATCCTCAGCATCTGATCCGCCGGAATCGAGACGGCCAAATATTCTTGACTCATTTTGCAGCGCTCTCTCGACTCGCTAGGAGTGAAGTAGACGCTAGCGGCACTCTCATCACCACCATCCCAGTTGGGCCGCATCCCTACACCGCACCCGAACAGCTGCAGCCGGACTATGATCAGCAGCAGCAGCCTGCTAGCGATTTGTACGCGCTAGGACTCATTGCCATTGAAGCGCTGACGGGTCGCCCGCACTATGACTTTGGCTATGACCCAGTTAAAGGACTACAGTGGCGTGAGCATGTGGAGATCGGTCTACACCTGGCTGAATTTATCGATCGACTGGTGCGGCAAGACTGGCGCGATCGCTTTGAGAGCGCGGCGCAGGCAATGGATACGCTAAGCCGGGTGTGCGATCACCAGCGAATCGCCAAAGACAGCCGCCTGCCCACGGTAATTGCAGCACCAGGCATCAGACCGTATGCCCCTCCTAGCCAGCTCGGTTCTAACTGGCAGTCCACTGCGTTTGGCCGCAGCGGTTCTCCTATCAACACGTTTTCAGCCGCTCCGGTTACCTCTGCATCCACAAAATCTAGGCTACAGCCGCTCCATCCTCGTTTATTCAAAGCTTTTACCGCTAGCGTTGCTATCTTGCTGGCAATCGGCATCGGTGTCAAAACCTACCAGTGGGGTCAGTACCGGCTGACCCAGCTGCCGCAAACCTGGCAAAACCGAGCCGCTTCAACACCACAAGCACCGACCGATGCTGCAAGTCCCGATCAGCTCAGCAACTTACTAGCAGATGGCAGCATTCTACTGAGAACCGAGGCGGCAAACGCCTATTGGAATATGGTGGCGGCAGCTCAAGAAACAGGCGTTGAGCTATATGCGCTCTCTGGCTATCAGGATCCGGACCAGCCGACTGTCCTAGCAGTAGACGGTGATGCCTCTGAAGGCGTCAACGACTATCACACAGGGTATGCTCTCGATATTGGCGGACGTGACGAGGCGACTGACCGACAGCCCAGCTTTACTGAGACAGATGCTTTTAGATGGCTAACTGCGAACGCTCAGATGTATGGGTTTGAACTATCCTCCCCGAAAAAAGGGTTAGTAGGTAGCGCTTCTTCTGAGCCTTGGCACTGGCGATACCTCCCCGAATCTGACTAGCCTGGTGGTATTCTATTCACCTCCTTTCCATGATGCAACCGACCCGTTCATCGCAGCAGTTGATGGCTTATTACAATAAGACGCCGGGTGTCCTGCTCTTGGCAGGTGGAACGGCAGGGGCTATCTACTATCTTTGGAGTGCCACTCAGATGGGCAGCCAGCTTTCCCCTTTTGTTGGCCTAGCGGTTATTGTCTTCGGCCTTGGCTGCTATTGCTGGCGACGACCCTACTTTTTGCTAGAGCCTCAGCAGATAACGGTATACAGCCTGCTGGGAATGGAGAAAAAGCGCTATAGCTTTGAATCGTGGAAGTATGTCAAAGCAGACAGCCGCCGAATCTATATAGACGACAACGGCATCACCAAGACGGTGGCCGTTGCGCCGTGGTTAGTTAGACAAGATGACTGGGCCGAGATGCGGACTTTGCTATCACTTCGCTAGAAACTTCTCTAGTTCGCTGAGCTTATCCGCGTCGATTTTCGTCTGCATCGGACAGAACTTTGGCCCGCACATAGAGCAAAACTCGGCTGTTTTGTAGATGTCGGCAGGGAGCGTTTCGTCGTGATATTCGCGGGCGCGCTCAGGGTCTAGCGATAGCTCGAACTGTTTGTTCCAGTCGAAGTTGTAGCGGGCGCGAGAGAGTTCGTCGTCGCGATCGCGCGCGCCTGGTCGATGACGGGCAATATCAGCCGCATGTGCCGCAATCTTGTAGGCAATTAGGCCGTTGCGGACGTCTTCTGCATCGGGCAAGCCTAAATGCTCTTTTGGGGTGACGTAGCACAGCATCGCCGTACCGTGCCAGCCTGCCATTGCCGCCCCAATCGCAGAGGTGATGTGGTCATAGCCAGGGGCGATATCGGTCACCAGCGGACCTAGTACATAGAAAGGCGCTTCAGAGCACTCTTCCATCTGTCTTTTCACGTTCATCTCAATCTGGTCTAGAGGAATATGGCCTGGGCCTTCGACCATCACCTGCACGTCGTGCTTCCAGGCTCTGCGCGTCAGGTTGCCCAATGTCTTTAGCTCTGCAAACTGAGCTTCGTCAGAGGCGTCGTGCTGACAGCCCGGACGCAGAGAATCCCCCAGGCTAAAGGACACGTCATAGCGCTTGAAGATTTCGATAATGTCGTCGTAGTGGCTGTAGAGCGGATTTTGCTTGTGATGGTGCAGCATCCACTGGGCCATAATGCCGCCACCGCGAGAGACAATACCCGTCAGCCGATTTTTGACCAGCGGCAGGTGCTCAATCAAGATGCCCGCATGAATGGTCATGTAGTCTACGCCCTGCTGCGCATGCTTTTCGATGATGTGTAAAAAGTCTTGCGCGTCTAGGTTCTCGATACTGCCGTGGACGCTCTCTAGCGCCTGGTAGATCGGTACCGTGCCGATTGGAATTGGCGAGCTGTTGATAATGGCGGTGCGAATTTCGTCTAGGTTGCCGCCGCCAGTGGACAGATCCATCAGCGTATCCGCGCCGTATTTGACCGCGAGGTGAAGCTTGGCAACTTCTGCATCCATATCAGAAGAGTTGGGTGATGCACCGATATTGGCGTTCACTTTGCACTTGCTGGCGATGCCGATTGCCATCGGTTCTAGATTGGGATGGTTGATATTGGCAGGAATGATCATTCGGCCTCTGGCGACTTCGTCTTGGATCAAAGAAACGGGTAGATTTTCGCGTTTGGCAACGTATTTCATTTCCTCAGTGACTACGCTTTGGCGGGCGTAGTGCATCTGGGTGACGTTCTTTTGCCCTTTGCGTCTGGCGATCCAGCGAGTCCGTAGCGGTGCCTGTGGCTTAGTCGTCGCTGGTTTAGCGCTAGTGGACGACTGCGAAGGAGGTGTAGCAGCAATCGTTTGAGTTGACTGATTGGAAAGATCGAGCTGATTGTCCATTGGGAGATACCTGTTAGAAGATTAATAATCGAAGGAGAACAGTGAATTAGTAAGGTTTGACCTGTGCTAAGTCGCTGTAGTTAAAGGGCTTTGCTTTGCCCTTGGCAACAGCCTGATAGGCCAGTGTGATCAGCGTTGAACTGAGCAGGGCGGCGGCGAAGCTGTTGAGCAGATCGCCGCCGCCAGGAACAGCCACTAGCGGTGAAAAGTCGGGTTTGGGAAAGAACAGCGCGCCAATAGCGATGCCCGCTACTGAACTAATAAAGGCATTGCTAGCGCTCTGATAGCGGTTGTAGAAGCTGAAGATAATTGGGAACAGGAGCGCAGCGCAGATCAAATCGGCGACAAAGAACAGGTAGAGAACGCTGTAGCCTTGGGAGGCGATCGCGACTGCCGGAATGCCTACAGCCAGCGTCAAAATCCGCGAAATCATCAGCACCTGATCGGGCCGGTCAGACAGCCGCAGCAGGTCCATCGTAAATACAGCGCTAATGCCACTGAGTAAGGTGTCCAAACTGCTCATCACCAGCGCTACGGCCAAGAGCACTACCGCGCCCAGCAGCCAGTTAGGAATTGCCAGCGTTTGCAGCAAATCAAAAAACGCCGTCGTGCCGCTCAGGTCAAACCCAGCCGCGATCACTCCCTAGCAACCCCGAGAGAAAAAGCAGTGGCAAGATCACCAGCGCTGAACCTAGAAAGGCACGCCGTACGGTCTGATCGTCTTTGCAGGCATAGACCCTTTGCCAGTTGCCCTGGTTGAACAGTTCAGCGGCAACAATCGCAATTATCAGCGTTGCCCCAAACCTAAGTCCGTCAATATTGCTAAATGACAGCAGTGCCGGGAACCTCTCGGCGACAGGCGCAAAAGCGACGTTCCATCCGCCTAGCAAGGTAATGGTGGCCACAAAGCAAATCAGCAGCAGCGGCACAATCAGAACAAACTGGATGGCATCGGTCAAGATCGTGACTTTGAGACCGCCGTAGGTAGTGTACAAAAAGACGGCTGTGATGACTACTAGAGAAGTGACAAAGAGCGGCACATTGGCGATTAGCTGTAAGGCTTGCGCTATGGCAGTTAGTTCCGCCGCTAGATAGACGAACATATACAGCAGCATGACGCCGACGGTTAGCAGATACATCGCCTGTCCCCAGGGACTTGGCCTATCGGTATTCAGGCCAGTATCTAGGCCATTATTTTGGCTGAAGCGGTAGCGGACATACTCATTGAGTGAATGTCCCCACGGCATGATCTGCCGTAGCCTAGGCCCGATGAAGAAGAATACAAACACCGCCGCCGCTGAGCCGACGCAGTAACCTAGAATCGCGCTCAGTCCGCCAAAGGTCGAGCCTGCTTCGGCTGGACTAAATAGAATCCAGGCTCCCAAAGCTGAAGCCGTGATGGTAGCCAGTGCCATCGGCCCACCAATTTGATTGCGACTGACTGTGTACTCTTCTAGGTCAACTGTTTTGCCTACCTGGCTAAGGCCAATGAGGGCAAAGGTAGCGACTGCCACCAGCAACACCAACAAACTCAATCCCATGCTCTAACGCCTCTGCGTACGCCTGATACAACCGCAGCGCGTAGGCAGATCGAAGTGAGCTAGCGAGACCGTCCGTACCAGAGATTAGATGGCGCAGACGGTTCAAACTCGGATCGACTGTTGAGAAATTTTTCATGCTTTCCTCCGCTGGCATTAACCAGGTTCAGGTTCAGAGGGTATGTTCTCAGCCCTAACACCGACTGGTATCAGAGCACCCCTAGCGCTAATCGACTCAAATGCTACCACCTCAGCCGAGCTCTATTTACATGTTGTTAACAATTGCATAGGTTAGAGCCAGGATTTGACGAGTAGCACTTGCTATTGCTCTTCAATGACTCTAGTCAGATGAAAAGCAATAGATGCGATCGCGCCTACTACCTTTCCTCATCCTCGAACCAGGCCCACCTATCCCTATCTAATGGGCGCAGAATTCACCGTCGACTGCATGGTGGCCGCTGAAGCTATTAAGACTCAGACGAAGTGCCTACGGGCCCCACGACAATCTCAACCACAGCAGTCCCAAACCCGCCTCGACCGTCAGTCACTCTGTACTGGAACCGATTTCTGGCTACCTGTAGCTGCGCTCCTGTGGTGTTTTCCCAAGGGGTATAGGTCGCGGTTCCGTCGCCGTTGTTGCTGAGCTGACCGCCAATCGATTGATTCGCGACATCTTCTAGCGTGATCGGGTCTTCATCAGGGTCGGTAGCGCCCTGTAAAAGGTTGACGGTGATAGACTCGCCTTCTGCGATCTCAAAAAGATGATTAATTGGCACGGGATCCCTGTTGGCAATCGGTTCAGGCACTTCGACAGTGATAAATACGCTGGCGGTGGCCGTTTCGCCAGCTTCGTTTTGGATCGTGTAGGTAAAGCGATCGCGGCTATTCTCTTCGCCGCTATGAGAATAAACGATACCCCCGTCACTAATTTCGGTTTGGCCAAACTGGCCCGGCGTCACCTCAATAATCCTCAGCGAGCCTTCTGCTAGATCAGAATCGTTCGACAGCACGCTGATAAATGTCGACCCTTCTACCGCTACAAAGTCCTCATCGTTTCTGGCCAGAGGCGGACTGGATTCAGGGTCGGGTTCAGGTTCAGTTATGGATTCAGGATCGGGCGTAGATTCAGATCGGGCGTAGATTCAGAATCGGGGTCGGGTTCAGTTGTAGGTGTTGGCGCTGATTCACTGACTGCGGTGCCTGTGATCGATAGCGTGACTGGATTAGGCGTGTTGCTCTGAAGTGTGAGGTTGGCAGTGCGATCGCCCACCGACTCAGGATTAAAAATCAGCGTCACTTTGCACTGTTCACCCGAATCCAAAGGGGCCGCTGTGCAGTCCTCCGATAGAACGGAATAGTCTGATGCCTGTGGCCCAGCAATCTCTAAAGCGGCGATCGATAGAGGGATGACGCCGCTGTTCAAAATCTCCAAAGACTGCTGAGCCTGCTGGCCGACGATCGTATTGCCAAACGTTAAGGCGGTCCTATCAAAGCTGACTCTAGCAACTGAGTCAGCACCCGGAAGCTGATCTTCGAGCGGTAGCGTTTCGGCTGGAATGGGATCTACAACGGCTGTCTTTGGCTGCGATCTGAAGGCGCGAATGCCGAAAAATCCTGTGATTCCTGCCACCACCATACCGAGCGCGATCGTCCCACCAATCGCTAACGACGACCAGCTAGCAGCGCCACTACTAGCCACGCCCTCTGACGTGCCTTCTGCCCCACCGGATGTTGTTCCTGTTTCTACCTCAAACTCCTCAACTAGCGGCGGCAATATCAGCCCTAAATTATGTCGAGTGACCGCCGCCCCTGCCTTATCCCCTAGCTGCTGACGTAGCCACAGCGCTCGCGACAGCAGCCCTTCTGCCTGTTCACTACCTGTAGTCAGCGCCTGAGAGCCGAGCTGATGCAAAGACCAGGCTTCTGCCGCACCATTACCCAACTGCTCAGCAGCATGGAGGCTGTGGTTCATCACCTGCTGCCACTGCGCCCACTGCCCGCTGAGCGACAGGGTCTGGTCTAGACTCTTGCACAGCGCCAGACTCTGCTGCCAGTTGCCAGTGCGTTGAGTCCACTCTAAAAGGTGTGCCAAAGCGTCTAACTGAATCGTTTGCGCCGCTGCTGACTCGCAGAAATAGTCGGTGGCTCTCGCTAGCCACGGCTGAGGATCGAAGCTTTGAACGGCGGCTTCAGTCAGGTCGGCGCTGAGCTGATAGCCGCTGGAGACGCTGCCAATTGCGCCCTCGGTAGCAGGCTCTAGTAGATGCAGCTCGCTCAGATCGTTCAAAACGCTGGCAGCATCAGGCACACCAGAAATGGCCTGGGCCTGCGCGGCGGTAATGGCGACACCGCCCATCGCACCCATCAACGCCAGAATACTTTTGTGCTTAGCCGACAGCCGTCCGGTGAGAACAGCAAAGACCGATCGTTCGTCTATAGACTGCTCGCTGTCACCGGACTCAGCGCGAATCAACTGCACGACGTCGACTAAGGACTGAGCAGCTGTTCTCGCCTGCGCCGCAATTCTGCGTAGCTGTAGCGGATTGCCCAAAAACCTTGAGTGTAGAAACTGAGCAGGTGCCTGTTCGGCATGGGCAAGCGGACGGGCAAGCTCTTGCTCGATTAAGGTAATGCTTTCTGGGAGGGGAAGACCGGGGAGGGCGATCGCAGCGCCGTCTTGCCAGTAGATCTGAGCCTTTGACACCAGCACAAACGTAGAATTTGGCAGGATAGAGAGCAGCGCGGCTACCTCGTCTTTTGTCAGCGTTAGCCCGTTGAGGATCACTAGCGCCTGCTTGTCCTTTAGTGACTGTCGTAGCAGCCCCTGACTGGGCTTGAAGGCGGGCACCGTCTCATAGAAAGCGTCGTACAGCGATTGCAGTAAATCTGCCGCCATCTGGCGCTGCACTGCTAAATACACCACTCCATCGGCAAAAGCGCTTGTTACCGCCTGGTCATGGGCGAGATACCGCATCAGCACCGTTTTGCCAAAGCCAGCGTCTGCAAATACTTCCACTGGCAGCCTCTGTCGCAGCGTCTCTTGCAGTACCGGTAACACCGTTTTTCGATCGAGCAAGTGCCTGAACGGTCTCGGTTTCAAAGAAACTGGCGTAGCTCGAGGCCGAACGGTCGGCGGCGCAGCCACATTGACCACACCGCCAGTTTCTACGTTGTAGGTATAGCTGAATGCCTGATTGTTATCACCGACAATCAGTTGGCCGCTCAGGTTGCCGCCGATGCTGATGTTGATATCGCCCTCAGCAGTGGCCGGATTTGCCGCTGATAGACCTGCCGCTACCGGAGTCAGCGCAGGCGCAGGCTTCATCAGTGTGTTGGCAAGGGGCGATTCTGAACGCAGCAGCAGATCTTCTTGCCACAGCGGCGTGCTTTGTCCTGGTAGTCGGCCACTGACTTTGATGAGCTGGACCCAATCTAGCTTCAGGTCAGTCTTCACTTCGCCGAAAAATTGCCGTAGCTGGGGCAGTAGCCTTTGCGGATTAGGAATTCGGCCAGGAGGAACTTGCGCGGCACCTGGCGGCTTTACTGCTTCTAGCGCTACGTAGAGGAGGTGGTCTGGCTGACGCAGCCCTACTTTGGCTGTCAAATATTTCTGAGAATGCTTTGGGTGGGTGCCTTCACTAAGCTGGCCTTCATTGAGTCGGGTACTTAGTAAAGTCGCGATCGCTTTGGCATAGTTGACTGGATCGGTGTATCTGGTCGTTGCTTTCGATCCAGCTACCTTGGCTTTGGCGTCGGCTTTATAGGTAGTCATTGATTAGTTCAATTAGCTATACAGATACGAGGCACTTTCCAAACATATGACAGCTCTCGCGATGATGCGGTACCCATGCGGGTAATTCTTAACTACTTAATTTTTTCTGATCAGGCATTCTTGATTCATAATGGAAAGGTTTTGTTTTACCTGATCTGTCCATTATGCGTAGCCTTTATTGCGGTCAACTTCGAGCCGAGCAAATTGAGAAGACGGTGACGCTCTACGGCTGGGTGGACAGGCGACGCGATCATGGCGGTGTGGTGTTTTTAGATCTGCGCGATCGCACTGGTACGGTCCAGATCGTCAGCGACCCCGAACGCACCCCAGCGTCTTACCCAGTGGCCGAAGACGTCCGCAATGAGTATGTCGTGAAGGTCGTTGGCAGAGTCACCCAGCGTCCGCCCGAATCGCTCAATGAAAAGCTGCCGACCGGGCAGGTCGAGATCTACGCTGACGAGCTGATAATTTTGAACGCAGTGCGCAAGCAGATGCCGTTTCAGGTCTCGACGGCTGAAGAAGAAAATGTGCGCGAAGATCTGCGACTGAAGTATCGGTATCTAGATTTGCGACGCGATCGCATGGCTCGAAACATGCGACTACGCCACGAAGTCGTCAAAGCCATTCGTCGCTTCCTCGAAGATCAAGAAGACTTTATGGAAGTAGAAACGCCGATTCTGACTCGCTCTACGCCAGAGGGAGCTAGAGACTTTATTCTTCCTTCTCGCGTGAATGAGGGCGAATGGTTCGCGCTGCCCCAGTCACCGCAGCTATTCAAACAAATCCTGATGGTGGCAGGCGTCGATCGCTATTACCAGATCGCCCGCTGCTTTCGAGACGAGGATTTACGCGCTGACCGCCAGCCCGAATTCACTCAGCTCGATATGGAAATGAGCTTTATGGATCAAGAAGAGATTCTTGATCTTAACGAAAAGCTCGTTTCTCATATCTTCAAGGCTGTCAAAGGAGTGGATATTCCCACACCGTTCCCGCGTCTGACCTACCGAGAAGCAATGGACCGCTATGGTTCTGACAAACCCGATACCCGCTATGGCATGGAGCTAGTAGACGTTTCTGATATTGTCAAAGACTCGGGATTCAAGGTTTTCTCGGGTGCGGTTGCCAGTGGGGGACAGGTGAAAGTGCTGCCGATTCCAGGCGGAAACGAGGCAATCTCTAATGTGAGAATCAAGCCAAAAGGCGATTTGTTCAAAGTTGCAACAGATGCGGGCGCGCGCGGCGTAGCCTATATCCGCGTGCGCGAAGGCGGCGAAATCGATACTATCGGCGCGATTAAAGACAATTTGACGCCAGAACAAAAAGAGACTTTGCTAGAAAGAACAGGGGCGCAGCCCGGACATCTGTTGTTGTTTGGCGCAGGCGATATGGCAACGGTGAATGCGACTTTGGACAAATTGCGGCAGGCGATCGCCAAAGAGCTAAACCTAATCGACGAAAGTAAAACTAATCTGCTGTGGGTCACTGACTTTCCCATGTTTGAGTGGAACGCTGACGAAAACCGATACGAAGCGCTGCACCACCCCTTCACCGCACCGCACCCAGACGATGTAGAAGACCTTACTACCGCTCGCGCTGTGGCCTATGACATCGTGTACAACGGCTACGAAATCGGCGGCGGTAGTCTGCGGATCTATCAGCCAGAGGTGCAGGCAAAAGTGTTTGAAACGATTGGCCTGACCGAAGAAGAAGCTAATGACAAGTTTGGCTTTCTGCTAGAAGCGTTTGAGTACGGTACACCTCCACATGGGGGGATTGCCTATGGTTTGGATAGATTGGTGATGCTGCTAGCGGGCGAGCAGTCGATCAGGGATGCGATCGCCTTCCCTAAAACTCAGCAAGCCAGAGATCTGCTAACCAACGCGCCCTCTAGCGTAGATGACAAGCAGCTCAAGGACCTACACGTAAAATCAACTTTTCAACCAAAAGACGGATAGGCTTCTAATGCAGTTGTAATGGGGAAGGTTATCTGCTAATTTTAGCTAAATTCCGGAGTGATTTGCTTCGCTGGTAAGTTGACTTATCGGCTTGTCTGCATACATTCTTAATTTCTATGTATTGAAAGATGCGTAGACCCGCAGCAATAGGTTAGGAGCAGCTCTTAAAATTCCTCAAGACTGTATATATTTTTATCAATGGGAAATCTTATAATAGTAGTTGCTAACTTCATTAAGGGGATATGGAATGAAATACTAAAACAACTTCCTCGCTGGCTCCTCTTCAACGTCTGCATTGCTTTGTCTCCTCTAGTTTTGAACTACTTAAAGGCAATACTTTTTGCTGAAACTAATGGCGAAGGATTTATAAATTCTCTGTCTAGAAATGGTGAGCTATTTATTATTTCGACCGCTATTTTGGGAGAGTCAGTAGGAGATCTGGTCGCCTCAAAAAATACAGGAATTATCGCGACCGTAGTAGGCGGAGTATGCGTCCTGCTACTAATAAGCACTACTTTTCTGTTTGCTGCCGTTACGGCATATGTTCCCTCCCAAGATAGGTTAGAAACGTTTGCAATATCACAGATGTCTCTCCGATTCTTCTGTGCATCCTTTGTTGTTAGCGCTTGTTGTAAATTAATGTCACCTTCACCTAGTAGTTAGCTAGAGCGGTCGAGTGAAATAAATTCTTTTGAATACTATATTTTGAACATAAGTAATGACTCATAGCGAAATTAAAGAACTACCTGACTCCAAGGCGGTATACAAGAGCGATGTTGGTATGCAGAACGTTACTGCTGTCCGCGAAGTTCAAACGTCTGCTTCTCAAAGCGTAATTATCTCAACTATGGAACTCAATGAGTCTTTCCTGCTTTCCGCTAGCAACGTAGCTTTAGTTGTTTCGCTGCTGTGCTTGCTACTCACACTTATTTCGATAGGAAAGGAGTCAGCATCAAAAGCGCGTATAAACTCTAAGAAGCATTAAGTTGATATCCAGAGTTAACATAGGCTAGATTCGCTTCTTCTTACAACGCAAGTACTGTTGTACCTATTTCGAGAAGGAGCACGTTAGAATTTTTCTAACGATATTGCCTCAACCGCCCTTTTAATTCCTTCATGTTCATCGCGCTCATCATTGCAGTCGGCCTGTTACCAGCGTTGCTTTCTCTCGTCGTCGGCTTGCGTACCCGCTCTCCCTTGCAAGAACAGATCCATCTAGCAACCGACTTCGCCGCCAATGAACGCCTTCGCCAGATTCGGGTCCGCTCTCGTGACCCAGACGAACACTACGTAGAGGGCATGGGCTTTGTAATTGGCGATATCACCTGCCAGCTCAATGCTAGATCTCCTTTCCTGCGCTGTGCGCCTAACCCTAGCGGCCCGTGCGAGGGCTGCCGTGAGTACGAAGGCAGAGAATACGACTAGACCCGCAACACTAAGAGCTATATGTTTGCTCTGCGATGTCTGCCGGGTAATAGTTGCGCTGATTTTGAGCTTGCGATCGCAAACCCAACTTTCCGATCCAAACGCCACTAGCGCAGACGGAACCTATGGCCTAGAGTAACTACTCAAGCAGAAGTGTTGGAAAGAGAGGGCAACCGAGGAAGGTTCTTTTGAGTGCATCAAGGACGGGTATTCCTTGCTTTTTTCAAAGTATAGCAAAGCGCGGATGCATTCGCACTTTGCTATGGCAATTTGCGTTATGGAATAAGGGGTGTAGCCTTTCGTGGTGTAGCAAGCAAAGTGCGGAAAGCTATAGAAAGATAGCCGCGAATACGACAGAATGACTGCGCGCTAAGCGGCGAGCGAAAACAGCCCGAAATCTTCAGATTGAGCTTCATCATGCGGACATCGTGTTCGGCTTGGTTGTTATCAATGAAGGCTAAGACCGCCGAATGATGCGCTTGCAGACGGTCAAGCAAGTTTTTGGGGGCGATTGTTTCGCACGACCCCGCTTTTCGAAGGCAAGTTCATCCACGAGCGGTGGTGGATGTATCCTTATAGCCTTGGTCACTCGACTGAGTTACAGCTTGCAGGATAAAAGCCTTATATGACAACAGGTCAAGTGACGCGCCTGTACCGTAGGCCATGCCTTCTCGAAGAGTATGCATCCGGTATGGGCTATATACTAATCAACTTAAAGAATTAAGCCTGAGTAGTTGCGATATTCAACAGTATTTCTGTTCAACATTATTCTGTTGATCTTTCTATATCCTCTTGTCTAAGAGTATGTTTATATCCAAACTAGCGAATTCTATCTATCATGCTGTTCAACACCCGCCGCGCGCTACTATCGCTCACTTGATCAGTTACAAAGCTCTCGCCAACTTTCCTGGGTAGCACAAAGCGGACTTTACCCGATCTCACTTTCTTATCGCTTTTGAGTGCGACGATGATATCTTCGATATTGATTTCTGTGGGCAAGTCGGTAGGCAATTGAGTCTTCTCTAACAAAGCTTGCTGTCTTTGCGTAGCCACCCTATCCCATAAGCTTTCCTCAAATTCCTCTGCGATCTTTGCAGCAGCTACCATGCCAATTGCAACAGCTTCGCCGTGATTAATCTTGCTATAGCCAGTCAAACTTTCCACCGCATGACCCACAGTATGACCATAGTTCAAAATGGCCCGAATGCCTGCTTCTCTCACATCTTGACTAACAACATCAGCTTTAGCCTGACAGGAGTGTATTAGCATTGTTTGTAGTAGTTCATTGCTGACTTCGGTATAGCCGTCTAGCCGCTCAGCCGCTTCTAGCGTTTCGAACAGTGGCTGGTCCCAAATCACGCCATATTTGATCACCTCCGAGACGCCCGCTCGAAATTCGCGCACAGGCAGCGTTTCTAAAACTTGCGGATCGATGAGAACCAGCTTGGGCTGGTGAAATGCGCCGATTAGGTTCTTGCCTTTGGGATGGTTGACGCCGGTCTTGCCACCCATGGAAGCATCGACCATCGCCAATAGAGAAGTGGGCACCTGGATGACCGCAATGCCGCGCAGCCAGGAAGAAGCGGCAAACCCGGTCATATCCCCGATCACACCACCGCCCAGCGCAACCATCGCCGAACTGCGCTCTAAGCGGTTTTCGTAGGCTGCATCGTGAATTTCAGCGATAGAAGCCATAGTTTTGTACTGTTCGCCTGCGGGCAAGATACAGTGGCAAACGTCATAGCCTGCCTGAGTAAGAGACGCGATCGCCCTTTCGCCATACAGCTCAAACACCACCGGATTTGATACGACTAGCACCTTTTGCCCAGGCTTGATCAGCGGCTGATCTTCCGCTGCAAGCCACGGCCCTAGATAGTCCAACCCACCCGGCGCAATCCGAATATCATAAGAGTCTTGAGGAATATTGACGCGAATGGTGGTCTTCATAGGTGACAGGTGAAGGGTTATGATTCAATTGAAAGGTGTTTAAAACTAGTTTAGGAGATAACTATGGGCGCAGTTGTATATGGCGGATGGCTAACCGCATTGGTTGTAACGGCATTGGGACTCTACTTTGGTTTAAGAGCAGTCAAGCTGATTTAACTCTAGCGACTTAGCTTTCCAGCTCCTACATTTTTCAGCTAAAGCTAAAAGAGAGAGTTTGAAAAGGGACACAGAAGCAGGGCCTTGGTGCCTCTGTGTCCCTTTTACATGAGCAGCAGCACACCCTAAAGATATTTCTTCAACAGCAGAGACAATTTCTCTTTGGTCGCCTCGGGCGCTCTGTCTAAAGGAGTGATAATGGCGAATTTAAGCGCGGAATGGGCCTCTGATTCAGGCGGGGCTGCATCTAGCTGCCGCACGATCTCTTTGATCACCTGCTGGGCATTCACAGCGTTTTTTTGCAGATTGCCAATCACCATCTCTACCGTGACGCTATCGTGATCGGGATGCCAGCAGTCGTAGTCAGTCACCATCGCTAGGGTGGCGTAAGCTATTTCAGCTTCTCTAGCGAGCTTGGCTTCTGGCAGGTTGGTCATGCCAATTACGGTTGCATCCCAGCTCCGGTACAGGTTCGATTCAGCCTTGGTCGAGAAAGCGGGCCCTTCCATACAGACATAGGTGCCACCTCGATGGAGCGTGACCTCTTCAAAATTTTGGCTTTCTACTGCATCAGCCACTACCTTCGCCAAGTTGTCACACACCGGATTGCCAAAAGAGATATGGCCGACAATGCCCTCTCCAAAAAAAGTAGACACCCGGTTCTTAGTCCGATCGATAAACTGATCGGGGATAACCATATCAACAGGCTTCGCTGCCGCTTTCAGCGAGCCAACGGCTGAAGCCGAGATCAAATACTCTACGCCTAGGCTTTTCATTGCGTAGATATTGGCCCGAAAAGGCAGCTCTGACGGCGTTAGAGTATGGCCGCGCCCATGACGGGCTAGGAACGCAACGGGAACGCCCTCGAGCTTACCGACAATCAACGCATCAGACGGATCGCCAAAAGGTGTCTCGACTTTGATTTCTTGGACATCGCTCAGCGTATCCATTTGATAGAGACCGCTGCCGCCAATAATGCCAATCTTGACTGGATACTCTAAATTCACTGTTCCAGAAGCGACCATCAAATTTTCCTATTGGACTGTCAAGAGGAATTTTACCGTTTGCGTTCATCTTTAAGTGCAAATGGCCCGAGATGTTTTTTGACTCAAGGCTTTGCGATCGCGGGTTCCACAGACAATTAGCCAGTGCGATAACAAGAGCATAGATAGATTTACTGAAGGGAGAGCGCTACTCATGTTGTCAGTTAAGCAGGCGGCTCAGGATTTTCAAGCGTTTGGTTTTGGAGCGTTTGGTTTTGGAGCATCTGGTTTTGGAGCATTGGCAATAGGCGCTCTAGCGTTGGCAACGCCGCTCTTGCCAGCTCAAGCGGCAGTCGTTAAGGTAGCCGCTCTCCCATCAGCAACCCTACCGCTATCGGTAGCTAGTCCAGAGATTCTAGAAGCGAATCAGCTATCGGATCAGGGAGTAGAGGCTTTCACTCAAGGCGATCGCGCCGCTGCCTTTGACTACTGGCAAAGGGCTATGCTGCTGTATCGATCCGCAGGCGATCGCACCAAAGAAGCTCTCATGCTCGAAAATCTCAGCGTCGTATACCGACTAACCGAACGCCCCGCAGAAGCCGTCAATGCTGGCCTACGCGCCTTCAATATCCATCAGGATCTGGGTTCCCTAAATAGCCAGCCCCCTGTCTTTCTAAATCTAGGGAGTGCCTATCGAGCTGCTCAGCAGTATCCAGAGGCGATCGCCATCTACCAAGGTGGTCTGCGCCTCTATCAGCAAGCAAACGATTCCACCGGCGAACGCATCATCCTAGCCCTAATCGCAGACACCTACGCCGACAGCGAGAACTATCCCGAAAGCATCCGATACCAGCAGCAGGTTCTAGAAATTGCTCGGCGCACAAACAATTTTACAGTCGAGGCCGAGTCGCTTTCAGCACTGGGCTATGCTCACTTTCTCCTAGAAGATTACGCTCAGTCCACTGCCTACTACCAGCCCGCTCTAGCGCTGTTCCAGCAGCTAGGCGATCGCCCCCAAGAGGTCGCTATTCTCAACAATTTGGGCCGAGCCGCCGATCTAAACGGCGATCCAGAAACCGCTTTGGATGCTTACCAGCAGGCGCTGAGCATCTTTAGAGCGCTAGATCGCCCCGGACAAGAAGTTCATCTGCTAGTCAACATTGCTCAAGCTCAGATTGCAAGCGGTCAGACAGAGTCTGCGATCGCCTCCTTTCAGCAAGTCGTCGCCCTCACAGAAAAGCTTCGTCAGCAAGACCAGTCAGTCTTCTCTCCTCGATTAGAAGCCGCCTATCGAGGGCTCGCCGTATTGCTTCAGCAGTCGGACAGGCATCAAGAAGCTCAAAACGTTTTGGAGCTGATTTAGTTAGAGCTAATTTAGTCGGAGCTAATTCAGACAGAGCCAGAACTCGCTCTAGACACCGCTTTCTCCGGCCTCGACTGTAGCAGCCACAGCCCGGTGTACGTCAGCCCCGAATCATCCGGTCGCACTAGCAGAAAAGTGAAGCCCATTGGCAGCAATCTTGCGCTCAGTGAATGTCCGAGCAGCAGCGGCAACCGTCTCATCCTCAAACGTCGCCATGATCCAACGATCAACTAGCCCTGCCTCTAGCAGCAGCCCATCTGGAACGCCTGCAATGTACTGAAGCATCACTGGCCGAGCCGACTGTAGCCACTGCGCCAGCGCCATCGACTGTCTGCCTCCGTCGATCACCACGCCCGGAATCGACAGCGTACTCGGCAGTCCTAGTCGAATAGGCAGGAGTTCAGAAGGAATCGATTGGATAGGAATCGGTTCGTAGGCCAGCCTTTGTAACTCGTCTGTGCCAATAGCGGCAAATTGCCAGCCTTCCCCCATTAGGTGATCGGCAATCGGAACAGGGGCAGGGCGATCTAGAGCAATTGGCTCGTAGGCGTCACCGGTATAGCCCTCCAGATTTGGATACCAGGCAGCTCGCTGTAGCAGCCAGCGCTTAATCGCAGGCGTCTCGCGTTTGGGCTGAACAGTCACTGGCAGATCGCGACAGGCCACTTCGACTAGGCTGATCGACTGCGGGCGAAAGACTTCTATATAGTTAGGCCAGCCGCCAGCGCGATCGCTCGCAATTTCCAACTGCTGCCGTATCCAAGGACCGCTAGCTTCACTCTGCGGACAAAACTCACCATAGGTAAAGCTCAGCGTTTCATCGCATACCAGCAGCTCCCAAAGGGGACTGCCCTGGCTATCTTTTAGCGGACGGCGATAAAAATCAAGCTGCCAGGGCATAGAAGAGAAGGATGAAGTGAGGAAGGATGAATGTGGAAGGCTCGCTCACTGCTTCATCTACGATACCAGGGCTGATACAGGTTCAGTTTTCACACTGGCGTGCGGAAAGTACTGCTGATCTACGTATTGGGCCACCATTCGATCGGTGTTGAAGAACGGCGCTATGCTGCTGATTGAGGCTTTCATCATTCGCAGCCATCCGGGCGAAATACCGCTGTGGTCACGCTTGTAGTACAGTCTGGCGATATCACGCTCTAGTAGGTTATAGATCAGCTCTGCATCTCTAGCGTCCTGCGCATCCTGGGCGTAGCTATCAGATTCGGGCGTATTTCCCAAACTGGTAATTGCCGCTTCACCGATTGCCCAGCCGTTGATACCGGGGCGATAGCCTTCGTACCACCAGCCGTCTAATACGCCTAAATTCAATCCGCCGTTCAAGGCTACTTTCTGACCGCCAATGCCGGAGGCTTCTAGCGTTCGTCTCGCCGTGCTCAGCCACAGATCGACGCCCTGGACCATGAGCTTGCTGGTATAGAGGTCGTAGTTCTCGATAAAGGCGATGCGATCGCGCAAATCAGGATGGCGACTCCATTCCATAATGCGCTGGATAATGCGCTTGCCGCCGTCATCGTCAGGATGCGCCTTGCCTGCAAAGATAATCTGCACAGGGCGCTTCGGATGAGACACAATTTGAGTCAGATGCTGCAAGTCTCTAAATAGTAAATCGCTGCGTTTGTAGACGCTGAATCGGCGAGCCACCCCTACCGTTAGAATATTGGGATCTAGCAGCCGAGCTACCGCATTGATATCGTCTTGAGCTTCACCTCTAGCTAGACGAGACTGAAGGATGCGATCGCGCGTGTAGGCAATCAGTCTTGCCTTCAAAATGCTGTGCCGATGCCAAAGCTGAGCATTGGGAATTAACTCTACTTGCTTCCACTGTTCGGTGCGAGTCAGTGACTGGGCCCACTCGGGTCCGACATACTTATCAAACAGATCGCCAATTAAAGGCGCTACCCAGCTACGGACATGAACGCCGTTGGTAATGTGCCCAATGGGTACGGCCTCTACTGGTTTCTGGGGGTAGAGATCGCGCCATAGCTGACGAGAAGTATAGCCGTGGCGCTCACTGACCCCGTTAGCAGACTGAGTTAATCGCAGGGCCAGCCGAGTCAGGCTAAACTGGTCGTTCTCTGTCCCGAGCTGACCCAGCGTCAAAATTTGACTGGCCGATACGCCAGTATTTTGCATGTAGGCAGCTAGCGCTTCGCTGATTGCACTGGCCGGGAAAGTATTGCCAAACGGCACAGGCGTATGGGTAGTAAACCGGGCGCGATCGCGTACCGCCTGCTGTAGCTGTTCAAACTCTAGCCCTGTTTCTTCCTGCTGCTGTCGGGCAATCTCTAGCAGCGCCAGCGCCGGGTGCACCTCATTCAGGTGATACAGCACGGGCTCTATACCGACTGCCTGTAGGGCTCTTACGCCGCCGATGCCCAGCAGCATCGCCTGCCCTAGCTGCACTTCCGGATCGCCGTTGTACAGATGACCTGTTAGCTCGCGATCGCGCTCATCATTCTCCATCAGATCGCTATCTAGTAGATACAGCGTGCTTCGACCCAGCTGCGTCTTCCACAGCCGCGCTTTGACAGCTCGCTTACCGATCGCCACTTTCACTGTGATCGGCTGACCAAACTCGTTACACACCGCTAACAGAGGTAGCTTATCAATATCGTTGTCAACGTACTGAGCCTCTTGCCAGCCGCTGCGATTCAGCTTTTGCTGGAAATATCCCTGCTTGTACAGCAAGCCAACGCCAACCGCTGGCATACCCAGATCCGATGCTGACTTGAGATAGTCCCCGGCCAATACGCCTAGACCCCCGCAATAGATCGGCAGCGATTCATGAACGCCAAACTCTATACAGAAATACGCCACCGGATGGTCACTAGAAACTTCAGGCACTTCCCGGCTCGCCCAGGTGCCTTCCGCGCTCAAGTAGTGATCTAGCTGTGCAGCCAGTTTCTCTAGCCTAGTCAGATACTGTGGATCTTCCGCTAGCTGCCAGAGCCGATCGTGAGAAACGCTCTCTAGCAGGGCTACTGGGTTGTGATTACACTGCTGCCACAGCCCCGGATCAATCGAGCTAAACAGAGACACTCGCTCTGGCGTCCAGCTCCACCAGTAGTTATAGGCAAAATCGGCCAAACGCCTCACAGGGGCAGGCAGCTTGGCGCTGAGTTGAGCGATCGCATTCATAGCATTTGAGTGAGAAAAAGATTCAGTCGCACTAGAAGAAGCTAAGTCCGCCAGGTTTCAACTGTGCGAATATACAACGTACACTGCCTCACCCTACAAATAAGGTTATATTTAGTCGAATAGGCTGTGGAAAATTTCTTCGACGTACCCATGACTCTTGCTCTTACCCAGTTTGGCGATCGTATGTCTCACCTAACCGGGGTGCGGGCAATTATGAAAGACATTATTGAGACCCTAAATTCTAGCAAGGGCTCAGGAAAAGAATTCATCAACCTGAGTGCGGGCAACCCAGTCATTTTGCCAGAAGTCGAGCAGCTGTGGCGTGATTGCACCGAAGATTTATTAGCTAGCAGCGAATACGGTGAAGTCGTCTGTCGCTACGGTGCCAGCCAGGGCTACGAGCCTTTGATCGAAGCGATCCGCGATGACTTCAACCAGCGCTACGATCTCAATTTGAGCGCTCGCAATATTCTCATCACCCCCGGCAGTCAAAACCTATACTTTCTGGCCGCGAATGCGTTAGGAGGATATAGTACCAGCGGTCAGCTCAAAGATATCGTCTTACCCCTTGAGCCCAGACTACACAGGCTATGGCGGCGTCACCCTCCATCCCGAAGCCATCAAAGCCTATCGCCCATTCATTGAGCTCGGCGAAGACGCACATTCATTCAAATATCGCCCTGACTTCAACCAGCTAGAAATCAATGAAAACACTGGGTTCGTCCTCTTCTCACGCCCCTGCAATCCGACGGGCAACGTGCTCACTGGCGAAGAAGTGCAGCAGATTGCCGATCTTGCCGCTCCATTTGATGTGCCTGTCTTTGTCGATTCAGCCTACGCTCCTCCTTTCCCGGCTCTGAACTTCACTGAGATGACGCCGATCTTCGGCTCTAATATTGTTCACTGCCTGAGCCTATCCAAAGCGGGCTTACCCGGCGAGCGAGTCGGCGTAGCCATCGGAGATGAAAGCATCATTCAGATTCTAGAGTCCTTTCAGACTAACTTGTGTATTCATTCGAGTCGGTATGGTCAGGCGATCGCCGCTCGCGCTATCCGCAGCGGAGCTCTAGCTGATATCGCTGAAAATATCATTCGTCCTCACTATCAAAGCAAGTTTTCCGTTCTAGAAAGGACTTTAGTCGCCACCATGCCAGACGAAGTGCCCTGGCGACTGCACAGAGGCGAAGGCGCAATCTTTGCCTGGCTGTGGTTCGATAATCTACCCATCACCGACTGGGAATTCTACAACGAGCTGAAGAACTACGGCGTTATCATCGTACCGGGCAGTCCCTTCTTCCCAGGGCTAAAAGCCAGTCTCAATGGCGAAGATTGGCCCCACATGCGTCAGTGCTTCCGCCTAAGCCTGACTGCTACAGAAGAACAAATTGTGACCGCAATTAAGCATCTAGCAACGCTAACTGACAAGGTATACGCGGCTAAGCCTGCGATGGTAGCGGTTTAGTCTTTAGGCTTTGCGGCAAGGCAGGTTACTAAGCAATGACGACAGATAAAGCAACAGGTCAAGACTGGCTGCTAATTGGCCGGATCATAGGAGCTCATGGCATCAACGGTCATATCAAGGTCTATCCAGAAAGCGATTTTCCCGAACGATTCACACAGCCCGGAGAACGCTGGATCAAGAAACCAGGCGCACCGCCTATTTCTGTGCAGTTGACTGGCGGCCGATATCTAGAAGGAAAGAACAACTATTTGGTGAAGCTAGCAGGTGTTGACTTTCGTGATCAGGCAGAAGATTTGCGCAGCGCCGAACTAGTTGTACCAGTAGGCGATCGCCTGCCACTGGAAGCAGGTGAGTTCCACGTAGACGACCTGATTGGTCTAAGCGTTATCTTGCAATCGAGTCAACAGCAGATAGGAACCATCACGAATATCTTCACAACCGGTCACGATCTGCTAGAAGTCACGCTGCCCACAGAAGAGCCAGCGCCCTCTGAGAATGAAGATAGCCAGCCAGCAGCTAGCCAGTCAACAGCGATAGAGCCGCCATCCAATCTAGAAGAGCATCCATCGCTGCGAGCTAAAGCCGCTCAAAAGTTACGGCGCAAAGAGAAAAGACAACGCAAGCCCAAGAAACCGAAAACGCTGCTAATCCCCTTCGTCGAAGATATCGTGCCCACAGTCGACATCGCCTCAGGCTATATAGAGATCACGCCGCCAGAGGGGCTAATCGAGCTAGCTTAATAGCTATATTCTGACTGGCTCTAGCTAGAACGTACTTTGCCAGCAGAATCGCTGAGCTTCCTACGTAGACGGCCGAGCATCATGTCATCTTCTATACGCTGCTCTTGATAGCTTCTTTGCCAGACTGGAGAACCGGGTTCGTTGCGAATGAGGTTGATTCTTTTAGCAGTAGCGGCTTTCAACCCAGCGACAAAGGCAGTTAGAAGTGTCGGCTTACTTTTCTTAGCTGACTGCTGCGGATATTCCGGCTGTAGAGAGACCAGTATATGCAGTGAATCTGGCTCTAGCATCCACTGATCAAGGGCGATTCCCTTGTAGTTGGTCACGATTTGATGCAACTCATCCGCTACAACCTTTGCAAGTGGATGACGAGACGATGCAGCTAGTTCGCAGGGCGCTTCTAGCTCAAATAAACTGTCACTGTTGTGGGTTCTTAGTTGCACGTAGTAGAGTGCAGCTTCAGTAGATGATTGGCTCTTCGAGATTTTTGTCAACGGACGCCCTGAACCCTTACAAAGTGTCTAGTACTATCATGCCCAGGTCAGCTCCAAAAAATTGCGTCCTACTTGCTAATTTATCTAGGCTAATAATAGACATAAAGGAAGAGACAAAAAGAGAGAGCGTCTGACCTCCTTTTCGTCTATCCATTAGCTGTAGGGCTAGCTATTCTATCTTTCAGCGATTGTTTTGATGGGCAAGGAGAGACTCGAACTCTCACGTATTGCTACGCCACATTTTGAGTGTGGTGCGTCTACCATTCCGCCACTTGCCCGGTAGGTTTTTCAGTATACAGAACTAAGCGACTTTGTTACAGACCTGTTGGTAATTTTGTAGACAGTTCACAGGCTACCAGTTAAGCCAGCTGCCAGTCTGCTCAGAAGCCGTTTCTTCTGGAGTCTTCGCTATTGCGATCGCCCTTCTTGTCTTTCTGCTGCAGCTACAGAATGCTTAGGTATAGGTCGGTTTTCTAGAAGTGACTGATAGCTAGGCGTTCTCTGCCCAGCGGTTGATTTCTCTAGCGCGCAGAACTGGAACCGGATGACTGAGTTCGTCTGTTTTTAGACGTTTAAGTATTTCGCCAATCTCGTTCTCGCTGATGGCGTCGTAGGATGCGGCCTGCTCTAGAAAGGCATCTAGATTGAGCTGAGGTGAGAGCGTAGGCGATCCGCCAGAAAGCTTCATCAAGACGGAGGCAACCGTACGGGCATCTTGGGTAGCGAGTAGGGCAGCGCGATCGCAGGTAAATTCAGCGCACCGAACCCATTCCATAATCTGCGACTGCCAAGTTTGGACTAGAACCGCGCCAAAAGGAAGCTGACCAGTAGCCAAGGTCAGCAGGTTCGCCAGCGTCAGATACACGCCGTGATCGCACTTTAGGTGGCCCAGCTCATGACCAATCACGGCCTGAAGCTCCGCTGGATTGAGCAGCTCGATCAAAGCAGTGTGAACGACAATAAAAGGCTGCTTTCCTCTGATAGCAAAGGTATAGGCGTTTGGGACCGGGTGCTGCTTGATATAAAGCTGGGGAATGTCTAGATCTAGAATTTGGCAGGCTTCAACCAGTAGCTGATGAATATCAGGCAGCTGCTCAGGGCCAACTAAGACGCTAGCTGCAATGTTCTCTAGATAGAAGAACTGTTCACCCATCGGCCCTAGCAGGCTACGGATGGCAATATCTATACCCGGTATCTGCTTTAGTGTTTCTGTCGCCTGCCGGTCAAGCGGATGGCGAAAGTGATCCGCGTTGAGTCCAAGCAGGCGAGACTTTGGCAGGGACGGTGAGAAAGACTGAGTGAGGGCCATAGAAAATCAGACGGTTGGTAAGAGCTACTGTAGCTAATAAGAATTATCACTTACTTTCCACAGCATTGAGTCAGATACTCTATTCTCATTACCGAACCGTCTAGCCTGATTGCCGAGAATGACTTAAGCCAGCCATGACTCATCAACGCCTTTAGCTCACCTCAATTGCCTGAAGGTTATCGGCGTCTGCTAAGACCTCTAGTCGGGGACAGTCTGTAATCGGTCGATTGTGCAGCACCATTGTTGTTGTGCTGTTGCACTCAAACCCAATCCGCTCATAAAAGCTCTGCTGGTGCGTGGTCATTAGATAGGTGCGCTCTACCTTGTTCATATGCGGATGGGCGATCAGGGTCTCTACTAGCCTGCGACCGAGCCCGATGCCTTGATAGTTGGGGTGAATGACCACATCCCAGATAGTGGCTCTAAAAATGCCGTCTGACGTCGCCCGCGCAAATCCGATGAGGTGCGCGTCATCCCAGGCAGTCACCACCGGACAGCTATGTGCGATCGCCCTAGCCATCTCTTCTGGACTTCTCGTCTTTGCCCAAAACGCCGCTCGCTTGAATAAGTCACAGACCTGCTCAAGCTGAAAGGACGAAAGTGTCTCCGTATAGCGAAACTGAATATTCCGACCGTCCATAGACCCTCACCAAAGAAAACGCAGGAAAACAATTGTTCACACAACTAATCATTAATATAGTTGCGCGGTTACCCATCTGTCCCAAACTGCCTCAAACTAAAGTGACGCTTTCATGACCTTTCGGTGATCTCTATTGGCTTAAACGGGCCATTAAACCCAAACTATGTCCTTCTGGCCAGCTCGTCCTTCCGCTATATTTACCGGATTTCTAGCTTTTGCACTGAGCCTTCTGCTTGGCATTACTGCTGCTAACAGCGTAGAGCCCAGTACCATAGAGCCCAGCGCGGTAGTGCCCTATGGCATGGTCGATCCTATCGCGCCTGATCTTGCAGCTAGCTACCGCATCTATCTCAACGAATGTGCTACTTGCCACGTAGCCCTTCCTCCCGCTGTACTGCCTACCCAAACCTGGCAAACCCTAGTCGTCGATCCAGCTCATTACGGCCTTACCCTCACCGATATCACTGCCTTCGAAAAGCAGCTCATTGTCAATTACCTCCAAACCTACTCTCGCGCTCATACCAACAGCGGTTCACTTCCCTTTAGACTTGCCGACTCCGATTACTTCTACGCCCTTCACCCTCAAGTCGTTCTTCCCCAGTCGCTCAACCTACGCACCTGTACGAACTGTCACCTATCAGCCCCTACCCAAAACTATCGAGACCTAGTCTCCCTGCCTTAGAAAATCTCTGTAGGGAAACCCGCCCAGCTTAACCCCTTTCCCATGCGTCAGCTCTCCCCATAAGATTAGATAGAATTAATATTCCGAGGCTCTACTCTACTCGCCTCGCCCATCGTTTCTCCGGCCCGACATGCTAAAAAGACTCTTAGGCGATCCCAATACTCGAAAGCTCAAGCGATATCAGCCTGATATAAAAGAGGTCAACCTGCTTGAAGAAGAGATGCGGGCGCTCTCTGATGACGAGCTAGCAGGTAAAACGATTGAATTCAAGCAGCGTCTAGAGAACGGTGAAGATACAGATGACATCCTCACCGAAGCGTTTGCTGTGGTTAGAGAAGCCGCTTCAAGAGTCTTAGGAATGCGCCACTACGACGTGCAGCTACTAGGCGGTATGGTGCTACACGACGGCCAAATCGCTGAGATGAAAACGGGTGAGGGTAAGACGTTAGTATCGACCCTGCCTGCTTACTTGAATGCAGTTTCGGGAAAAGGCGTTCATGTTGTAACGGTTAACGACTACCTGGCGCGTCGTGATGCAGAGTGGATGGGACAGGTTCACCGATTTTTAGGGCTTAGCGTTGGCCTAATTCAGCAGGGTATGAGCCCAAAGGATCGTAAGAAGAACTACGCTCGCGATATCACCTACGGAACCAACAGTGAATTCGGTTTTGACTATCTGCGAGACAATATGTCAACGCAGATGGTCGATGTTGTTCAGCGCCCTTTTAACTTCTGTGTGATTGACGAAGTCGACTCAATCTTGGTCGACGAAGCTCGCACACCTTTAATCATTTCGGGTCAAGTAGAACGTCCTGGCGAAAAGTATACGAAGGCGGCTGAAGTGGCTGCGCAGCTAGAAGGCGATGAAGTCGACTACGAAGTCGATGAGAAAGCCCGCAACGTACTGCTGACAGATGAAGGCTTTGAGAAAGCTGAGAATCTGCTCGAAGTCAGTGATTTGTTCGATCCAAAAGATCCCTGGGCGCACTACATTTTCAACGCGATCAAAGCGAAAGAGCTGTTCACCAAAGACGTGAACTACATCGTGCGTAATAGCGAGATCGTGATCGTCGATGAATTTACTGGCCGGGTGATGGCGGGTCGGCGGTGGAGCGATGGCTTGCACCAAGCAATCGAAGCTAAAGAGCATGTCGAGATTCAGCCAGAGACTCAGACGCTAGCCTCTATTACTTATCAGAACTTCTTTCTGCTGTATCCGAAGCTTTCAGGCATGACCGGTACTGCCAAGACAGAAGAAGCTGAGTTCGAGAAGATCTATAAGCTAGAAGTGACGATCATTCCGACCAATCGGCCTTCGCAGCGCTATGACATGCCAGATGTGGTCTACAAAACTGAGAACGCTAAGTGGAATGCGATCGCCCAAGAATGCGCCGAGATGCACAAAACTGGTCGCCCCGTCCTAGTCGGTACTACTAGCGTCGAAAAATCGGAAGTTCTTTCTGCCTTGCTTAGTGATTTGAGCGTTCCTCACAACTTGCTCAACGCCAAACCCGAGAACGTAGAGCGTGAGTCGGAAATTGTTGCTCAAGCAGGTCGCAGCGGCTCAGTCACGATTGCTACCAATATGGCTGGACGCGGCACCGATATTATTCTCGGTGGTAACGCCGACTATATGGCTCGTCTAAAAGTGCGCGAGTACTTTATGCCCAGACTCGTCAAGCCCGAAGACGACGAGAAGTTTGGCGTAGCGCAGGTCTCTGCGGCGAAGAACAGCCGCCAGGCAGAAGGGTTTGCCGACAAGAAAAAGGTAAAGACTTGGAAAGTTGCTCCACAGATTTTTCCTACAGATCTGCCACAAGAGATTAAAGATAATCTGAAAGAAGCGGTTGATTTTGCTGTTAAGACCTATGGTGCGCAGAGTCTATCGGAACTAGCTGCGGAAGATAAGATTGCGATCGCAGCTGAAAAAGCACCTACCGATGAACCCGTTATCCAAAAGCTTCGCGATGTCTACAACCAGGTTTTAGAAGCCTACGAAGTAATCACCTCAGCAGCGCATGATTCGGTCATCGAGCTAGGCGGTCTGCACGTAATCGGCACAGAGCGCCACGAGTCTCGCCGGGTAGATAACCAGCTAAGAGGCCGGGCAGGCCGCCAGGGTGACCCTGGTTCTACGAAGTTCTTCCTTAGCTTAGAAGACAACCTGCTGCGGATCTTTGGGGGCGATCGCGTCGCTGGACTGATGAACGCCTTTCGCGTAGAAGAAGACATGCCGATCGAATCTGGTATGCTCACCCGCTCACTAGAAGGCGCTCAAAAGAAAGTCGAAACCTACTACTACGACATTCGCAAACAGGTCTTTGAATACGACGAAGTCATGAACAATCAGCGCCGCGCTATCTACGCCGAGCGCCGCCGCGTTCTAGAAGGTGAAGAGCTCAAAGAGCTAGTTTTGAACTATGCAGTCCAGACGATGAATGACATCGTTGAGGCTTACGTCAACCCAGAACTTCCCTCAGAAGAATGGGATCTTGGCAGCGTAGTTAGCAAAGTTCAAGAGTTCGTCTATCTGCTAGCCGACCTAACCCCAGAGCAGTTAGAGAACCTGTCAATGGGTGAGATGAAAACCTTTCTCTCAGAGCAGGTTCGCATCGCCTACGACCTAAAAGAGGCCCAGGTCGATATGATCAAGCCCGGCCTAATGCGCGAAGCCGAGCGATTCTTCATCCTTCAGCAAATCGATACGCTCTGGCGCGAGCACTTGCAGCAGATGGACGCGCTGCGCGAAACTGTCGGCTTACGCGGCTACGGTCAAAAAGATCCGCTGATTGAATACAAAAGCGAAGGCTACGAAGTCTTTTTAGAGATGATGACAGGCATTCGCCGCAACGTTGTCTATACCCTCTTCCAGTTCCAGCCGCAGCCTCAGCCAGCTGCAAAGCCCTCTGAGCAGCGAGTCTAAGAGCAGCGAGTCTAAGAAACGTTTGATCGCAGATCATGCTTCCACAACTGAGATAAATGATTGTCGACCGTACTGTTGAAGCATGTGGTCTTTGGTCACCAAGCTTGCTCCTTCTACTCGACTGGTTGCGGCTAAAATTCTGTCGGCAGGGTCACCATGAATACCACCTGGAAGTCTAGAACTTTCCACAGCGATCTCAGGTGTGAGCGGCAGTAAGCGCACTCTAGGGGCCTTTAGCGCATTGCGAACCCAGTCTAAACAGCTACTCCTAAGCTGTATTCTGCCTTTTGCCTCCAACATTCCGACTTCCCAAATAGAGATGGCAGAAACCCCTAGCTGATTAGCCCCTATAATCTTTGCCAAGCTAGAGTCAGATAGCTTGTCAATATCGCCAGTCGTCAGCCAGATCCAAACGTGGGTATCTAAGAGCAGGTAGTCATTGGTATTGTCAGCGAAACTGTCTTGATCAGACATCGGCTTCCCAAGTTTCATCTAAGGGCGCAACGATATCACCAGTAATTTTTACTGAGTCTTTCATCCAACCAACAATCGACTTTGATGGTTCCGACTCGATGGGGACTAGTCGAGCGACAGGTACACCATATTTCGTAATAATGACTTCTTCTCTCGTCTGCTGAACCTGGTCCATCAGCTTCAAACATTGAGATTTAAACTGGCCTGCTGCGATTTCCACCTCGAAACCTCATCAAACTGTACGATGTGATATATAACTATAGTCATATTTTTTAGGTCAAATTTATTTAACGCACGACTTCTATGATTGTTCGCCATGACATTGATTCAGCTCTGTATCTAGTCGGACCAGAGCAGTTTCCGGCAGTCATTGCTGTAGATAGCTTTAAAGAAGAAGTATTAGTGACTTATGACCAGATTGATGAGCTGTTGAAGCCTAGCCTAATTGCCTCTGTGCAGCCGGAGCCGGAATTCTATACGTGCTGCGATGGGATGGGAACATTGATTCGGTCCAATTGGATTTTGAGCGCTGCTCATGTAGCTACTGAGATCTCTTTGGATAAAACAATTGAGATTGCAGATTGTGCCTATGCAATTAATCAGATAGTTTTGCATCCACAGTCTCGTAACTCTAGTGACAAGATGGTTCTAGCTGAGTATGATATTGCGCTGATTCAGCTAGAGCGGTCCGTTGAGGCGATCGCGCCCTTCCCCCTACACCAAAGCGCCGACGAGCTAGGAAAAATAGTCACCTTTGTGGGCAACGGCGATTTTGGCACAGGGCTAATTGGTCCAGACCAGGCGGACGGCAAGAAGCGACTGGCCACAAACCAAATTGAGCAAGCAGACGAACAGTGGCTGGTGTTTAACTTTGATGAGCCGCCGAACTGTACAGAGTTAGAAGGAATTTCTGGGCCGGGAGATCGTGGGGGACCGGCGCTGATTGAGACCGGAGCAGGATGGGCGATCGCCGGTGTCAGCTCAGGCCAGAAATCATTCAACCTAGGTGAAGGCCACTACGGAGTCCAGGAGTATTACACCAGGGTGTCTACTCAAATAGACTGGATCGAATCAGTCATCAGCTCGGTTTAGAAACGACACGAAGCAATGACCTTCCCTTGCTACAATTTGGACCTAATTCAACGGACGAAAGCAATGGATGTGATTCCAGCGATTGATTTGCTAGAAGGGCGCTGTGTACGCCTATTTCAGGGCGACTACGAGAAATCTCAAGTCTTTAACGACAATCCTGTAGAGGTTGCAAAACAGTGGGAAGCCGAGGGCGCAACTCGTCTACACCTAGTCGATCTAGACGGTGCGAAAGTGGGAAAGCCAGAAAACTGGCAGGCTATTGAAGCGATCGCCACAGCGGTCGACTTACCCATTCAGGTCGGCGGCGGCTTGCGCGATGCCGATAGAGTCAGCGCCCTGTTCGATCTAGGCGTGCAGTTTGCCATCCTTGGCACTGCCGCTGTCGAGAACCCAGATCTGGTCGGCCAGCTTAGTAGCCAGTTTCCCGACCGCATCATCGTCGGCATCGATGCCCGTGAAGGTAAAGTGGCCACTAGAGGCTGGCTAGAAACCTCTGAAGTCATGGCAATTGATCTAGCGAAACGGATGCAGGCACAGGGCGCTGCGGCCATTGTATATACAGATATCAAACGCGATGGCACGATGAAAGGACCTAACTTAGCAGCACTCAAGGAGCTCGCCACAGCAATTAAAACCCCTGTGATTGCCTCCGGTGGTGTCAGTTCTGTTTCTGATCTGATGAGCCTGCTAAGCCTGGTGCCTGCTGGTGTTTCTGGCGTGATCGTTGGCAAAGCGCTCTATACAGGCGACGTCTCGCTCAAAGATGCGATCAGAGCAGTGGGTCCGGGAAGATGGCAGGATGTACCACCGGATTTGGGGACTTCTGCGATCGCCTAAGCTAACCGAAACAGTCAACCAAGACCCTCGCAGCACCTACACCGCTGATCACCTGATAAAACTAGCCGTTACCTTGCTTAAGTGCTTCAATCTCTTGACGCATCGCAATCAATTCGGTAGTCAAAGACTCTACCTCTGCCTTCAGCTCTGTATCGACAACTGGTGTGGCTACCGTCGTGACTGTCTGAGGTTCAGCCGGTGCCCCTGGTGTAAACGGAGATGAGGCACTTCTAAACGGTTCTGGCATTTGGCTAGTAACGCCTTCAACAAAATCACGCGCCTCTTTTTCAGTGAGGGCACCGCGAACTTCTAGCTTGTCTGCTAGGCGCTCCCAGTCTGTCCCAATCGCCGAAAAATCAGCCGCCGCTCGCTCTGGGTCTTGAATCGCTTCTACCGCCGTAGAAGCGGCTCCAAGCGTTACTCGGTAGCCCTTTTGTAGTAGTTCGGTCAGTGTGTCAGTATTCATAGCGCTATAGATCTATCTGCTCTGTAATCTGATTACCTGTAATTGTGCCGCAAACCGCCAAACCTGGCCATGTCCCGTAGATAGAATACTTATTCCCACTCGATAGTTCCAGGTGGCTTGGAGGTGATGTCGTACACAACCCGATTCACGCCTTCTACTTCATTCACGACCCGGTTAGAGATACTTTCTAACAGTTCATACGGCGCTCTAGACCAGTCAGCTGTCATACCATCTTCACTACTGACCAAGCGCAGCACAATTGGGTAGGCATAGGTACGCTGATCGCCCATAACACCTACGCTGCGAACCGGCAAGAGCACACCAAACGCCTGCCAGAAGTCGTGATAGCTATCGCTGCGGCGAATCTCTTGGCGAATGATGTAGTCTGCTTCTCTAAGAATATGCAGACGCTCAGGCGTGACTTCTCCTAGAATGCGAATGGCCAATCCTGGTCCCGGAAAAGGATGACGCCGCACAATATCGTCTGGCAGATCGACTGCAATGCCAACTTTACGAACCTCGTCCTTGAATAGTTTGCGCAAAGGTTCAATTAGCTTAAATCTCAAATCCTTGGGCAAGCCACCGACGTTGTGATGGCTCTTAATTTTGACTGCAACCCGTTCCCCAGTTTTGGGATCGACGTTGGTATCGGCAGACTCAATCACGTCGGGATAGAGCGTTCCTTGAGCAAGGTAGTCAAAAGGACCTAAACGCGCCGACTCTTCTTCAAAGACACGGATAAACTCACCGCCAATAATCTTACGCTTTTCTTCTGGGTCAGTGACACCCTCTATTTTGGCTAGAAATCTGTCTCTAGCGTCGATATATTCCACATTGATATGGAACCGATTATTGAAGATTTCAATTAGGCGCTCGGGCTCGCGTTTTCGCATGAAGCCTTGATCAATGAACATGCAGGTGAGCTGATCGCCAATTGCCTGATGCAGCAAAAAGGCGAGTGTGGAAGAATCAACCCCTCCAGAAAGAGCTAATAAAACTCGCTGATCGCCGACTTTGGCACGGACTTCACGAATCGCTTCTTCAACAAAAGCCTCAGTCGTCCAAGTCGGTTCGCACTTGCAGATGTCGTAGACGAAGTTGCGAATCAGCGTGCTGCCCTCAGTTGAGTGAACGACCTCTGGATGAAACTGGACACCGTAGAATCTCTTTTCTGAGTTGGCGATCGCAGCTTGTGGCGTATTCACCGTATGGGCTAGCACCTCAAATCCCGCTGGTAGCTGAGTCACCGAATCCGCATGGCTCATCCACATAGTCGAGGCGTTCGTCACACTCTCTAGAATGTCAGTATCCGCATCAATCAGCAGCGAGGCTTTTCCATACTCACCACGGTCCACTCGCTCTACCTGTCCGCCTAGCTGCTGCACCATTAGATGCATGCCATAGCAAACGCCTAATACCGGAATTCCTAGATTCCAAATCTCGGGATCGCAGGCTGGAGCTCCCTTGTCATAAACGGAGCTAGGTCCACCAGAGAGAATAATCCCTTTTGGATTTAGCTGACGCAGTTGCTCAGCGCTAGTGCGATAAGACAGCACTTCTGAGTACACTTCCGTCTCTCTAATGCGACGGGCGATTAGTTCGGAATATTGCGAACCAAAGTCTAAAATCGCCAGCATTTGACGATTAAGTTTTGAAGATTCAACAGTATCTAAGGTGTTAGCAGTTTGGGCGGGTGAGAGGGGAGTGTGTGAAGTCACAATCGATCCTTTATTTTTAAGTTGCAGGTATGTCTAAGTTGCAGGTATGTCTAAGTTACAGGTATGTCCAGGTTGCACGCCTTGCGGCGCTGGTGAAAACCACCACTCATCTAAAAATTAGGTTGTGAAGACAGACAACAGAGACTAGGTCACTTCGGCTGTGAAATTAATTGCTAGAAATCTAACGCTTCTAGAAATTAAACACACCAAAACAAGAGAAAACGAGAATGCCTAGTCCTATCTCGAACTACTGAAACGCGAACACCAGCAAGCGTCAATCAGTCTGAAACTAAGACCATAGCTATTGAAACAGGCCAAAGATATACCAGCTTTGTTCGACATCGTTTACTTAAGCAAGTTGCCTAGCTTAGATTTTACTTAGCTTAGACATCACTGATTGAACGCCATTAGCAGTGCGGCTTGACTAACTCGTTGGACGAGTAGATTGATAAGTTGAACTGATTTGAGGACGACAAACGTTGAAAATGAGAGGCGGCGAGTATATTATTTTGCTTTCTAATTACAGTAGCAAACCGCTTGCGCCTTAGAACGCTAAGCAGCCAATAAAGCCTGAGCGATTTTGCTCTTGATAATGACCTGTCTTTGTCGATCAAAAAGAACGCTGCCAACTTGAACAGAGCGCTCCGTATGGGTTTGAACGTATGCATGCGATCGCGCATCAATTCGCTCTGCCATCACCGCGTACACCTGTTCCACCCGATTCGCCGTATCTGCATGATCCAACTCTCTCAAGATTTGCAGCGCCGCCTGAGTCGTCGCACTTGCCAAAACTCGCTGCGCCGTCTTTACCGTCAGCCCTGCCTGCACACAGCAAGCCGCCATAATCTCCTGCCGAGCGTCTGCTACATAATGGTGCGTATGAAAAATTCCACCTGCTAGCTTCACCAGCTTGCCATGGTAGCCAAATAGCAAAATAGAGCGTACGCCCAGCTCACCCGCCTCAGCCAGCAGTGGCCCTAACCAGTTTGCCGTCTTCAGTCGCCTATCAGCCTCGATACCGTGCTGTAAAGCTAAATCCAATCCGTTCTCACCCAGACAGAAAACCAGATCCGGGTAGTGAGTCGCCTTTTGCTTCAGCGTTTCTCTATAGATTTCTAGCTGGTCAGGCGCACTCAAAGGTTGGGCAATGCCGCCAGTGCCTAATAGTGACAGACCATCAATCACCCCAAAAGCTGCGTTAGAAGTTCGCAAGGCCAGCCGACGACCTTCAGGCAGAATGATCGTCACTTTGATTTTCTGATCGCTCCTTAGCCGGGCTGATAGGTGAGTAGTGATCAGCTGGCGAGCGTAGCTGTAGATAGCATCGCCTTTAGAATGGTGACCGATGCCTTCACCGCCTTCTAGTCGAATCTGTTCTGTCTGGTCAGCCTCGGCCCAGCTGACAACAGACCAGATAGGGGTATGGCGAGTAAGGTCCAAATTATCGCCGGGATCGCTGCGAGTAATCGCCAGCGCAGCGTTTGCACCAAGCAAGGCTGACTGCTCAATTAGAACAGTCGCCGTTTCGTCGGGATTTAGCAGATTGAAAGAAACCGTTGGCAGCGCGTCAGCATGGAGCAGGTGGTGGAGGGAGGCGATCGCACCCGCGCAGGCAAACACCGGCAGCGTGTACCCGCTGCTTGGCTGATTATCCATGCCGACCGTTCATAATGAAATCAAACAAAACTATTCAAATTGTACTAAAAGCCTTTTAGTTAGCGACGCTATGAATGCCCCTGTCAGCGCGAACAGAATCGACTACCTTCGTATTAGCCTAATCGACCGCTGCAACTTTCAGTGCGTTTACTGCATGCCAGAAGGTGCAGATTTACGCTACGCCATCAAAGAGCACTGGTTAACACACGACGAAATCTTGCAGCTTTTGCGCGAGGTTTTTATTCCATTGGGCTTTACGCGGTTTCGGCTGACGGGCGGAGAGCCGTTGCTGCGACCTGGAATTGTGGAATTGGTCAGTGCGATCGCTCAGCTCCCACAAACTGAAGATCTCGCCATTACCACTAACGGCTTTCTACTCACCGAGCTGGCCCAGCCACTTTACGATGCGGGCTTGCGACGTATCAACATCAGTCTAGATTCTCTCAATGCCGAAACCTTTCAAAAAATTATTGGAGGTAGAGGAAAATCGCGCTGGCAAGACGTTTGGCAGGGCATTCAGACCGCTCACCGAGTCGGATTTTCCCCGCTCAAGCTCAATGTAGTTATCATTCCTGGTATCAACGACCACGAAGTGGTGGATCTAGCCGCGCTCTCCATCGATAGAGAATGGCACATTCGCTTCATTGAGTTCATGCCAATTGGCAACGACGCCCTGTTTGAGCACAAGGGCTGGATTGATAGCGAAGCCATTCGCACTCAGATTCGCGATCGCTGGGGCATCACCACAGGCACCGTCACAGGAAACGGACCCGCAGATGTCTTCCAGATTCCTGGCGCAAAAGGAACCGTCGGTTTCATTAGTCAAATGTCGGAATGCTTTTGCGATCGCTGCAACCGAATGCGCCTCTCCGCCGATGGACTTCTACGCCCCTGCCTACTCAACGAAAGCGGTCAAATCGATCTGCGCACCAGCCTCCGCGCTGGCGTTCCCCTATCAAAGCTACGTGAGCAGGTTGGGGCTCTAGTGAGTCAAAAGCCCGAAATCAACTTCAAAATGCGCGAATCCGGCGTCACCGGAGCTTACAGCCGTACCATGTCCCAAATTGGCGGCTAGGCAAAAATCAATCAAATCGTTGAAGGCAGCAGCATAAAACACAGGAAAGAGGGTGTCAGGTGAAGCTTCCAAACCATGCCGACGATATGATCTAAAGCTTCGTAGAAGATTCTTTTAATACACGCGAAAAGCCTCTCAGTTCATGAATTGAGAGGCTTTTCACTCCAGTAGAAGAGTTTTGTTGTGTCTTCTCGCAAATTAAGCCTGACGCGAGTAGTACTCAACGACCAGCAGCTCGTTGATATTTAGCGCAATCCATTCGCGTTCGATCACGCCTGTGACCTTGGCTTCTAGCTTGCCTTTATCAAATTCCAAGTGGGTTGGAACGTTTGCCAGCCCTGGGAACTCCAGATTGCCTTCTACTAGCTTCTTAGAAGCGTCTTTACCACGTACCCCAATTACATCGCCAGGACGACACTGGTAGCTAGGGATGCTGACCACCCGGCCATTGACCGTGATGTGACCGTGATTGACAACCTGACGGGCCGACGGGATGGTTGGTCCAAAGCCCAAGCGGAAACAGGTGTTGTCAAGGCGCATTTCTAGCTGTTGCAGAATTACTTGCCCTGTAGACCCTCCGGCTCTACGCGCTTTTTTCACGTAGCGAAGGAGTTGGCGCTCGGTAACGCCGTAATTAAAACGAAGCTTTTGCTTCTCTTCTAGACGGATACAGTACTCGGATTTCTTTTTCCGAGCCTGACCATGTTGTCCAGGGGGATACGCTTTCCGAGCCGATTTGCGGGTTAAACCCGGCAGGTCGCCTAAGCGGCGTACCACTCTTAGGCGAGGACCTCTATATCGGGACATTTTGTCTCCAAAAGTATGTTTGCAGATCTCACACTATACCTGAAAAAATGACTCAAAGGAGATAGATTGTCTGTGAATCATCAGTTGTGTGGTCATTTCCCGGTCAGTTACTGGGTTAAAAGGTTAGACTAGGCCGCAGTTATGCGCATAGAGGAGCTATGAAGCAAGTAGCAGGATCACTCTCGGCTGGCCTGTTGGCAGCCACTTTGTTGATAGGTGGCACTGCTGGCAGAACGCCTGCGATCGCCCAAACAACCACAAAGACCAGCGAACTAACCGCGCAGCTACCTTCTAATCAACCAGAAGAGGACGAAAACGCGCTGGAATATGGGGATCTCTTAGAAAAGATTGACAACGGCGAAGTCAGAGAAGTTGAACTCGACCAGATCAACGGCATTGCTAGAGTTCAGCTCAAATCCGCCGAAGAAGATGCCGATCCGGTTGAGGTAAGGGTATTTAGAAACGACCGCAATCTAGATTTGCAAGATCGCCTTAATGCCAACAACGTCGTCTGGGAAGTCACACGCAGCACTGATAACAGCGCTATTACTAGCTTGGTTACAACCGGCGTTGTAGCGATGCTAGTTGTATTTGCCATGCTAATGCTGCTGCGTCGCTCTGCTAGCTCCGGGGGCGGGGCAATGAACTTTGGCCGCTCGAAAGCTAGGTTCCAGATGGAAGCGAAAACGGGCGTGATGTTTGAAGATGTTGCGGGTATTGACGAGGCCAAAGAAGAGCTCCAAGAAGTAGTGACTTTCTTGAAAAAGCCTGAGCGCTTCACTGCAATTGGCGCTCGCATTCCCAAGGGCGTATTGCTCATTGGTCCACCAGGAACCGGTAAGACGCTGCTGGCAAAGGCGATCGCAGGTGAAGCCGGTACGCCTTTCTTCAGTATCTCTGGCTCAGAATTCGTTGAAATGTTTGTTGGCGTCGGCGCGTCCCGGGTTCGAGACCTATTCAAAAAGGCAAAAGAGAGCGCTCCTTGTATTGTCTTTATCGACGAGATTGACGCAGTGGGTCGCCAGCGAGGAACTGGTATCGGCGGCGGCAACGATGAGCGAGAGCAAACCCTCAACCAGCTGCTAACCGAGATGGACGGCTTTGAAGGCAACAGCGGCATTATCGTGATTGCGGCGACTAACCGGCCTGATGTTCTAGATTCAGCGCTACTGCGGCCTGGTCGCTTCGATCGTCAGGTGATGGTTGATCTGCCAGGACTCAAAGGTCGATTAGGCATTTTAGAGGTCCACGCACGCGACAAGAAGATGGCCAGCGATGTCAAGATAGATGAGATCGCCCGCCGTACCACTGGATTTTCAGGCGCTCAGCTCGCTAACCTACTCAACGAAGCCGCCATCCTCACAGCAAGGCGACGAAAAGAAGCCGTTACGATGCTCGAAGTCAACGACGCCATTGATCGACTCACCATCGGTCTAACGCTAAATCCGCTGATGGATAGCAAGAAGAAACGGCTGCTGGCCTACCACGAAGTCGGTCATGCGCTAATTGGCACTTTGAGCAAGCACGGCGGACTGCTCAACAAAGTCACTATCATTCCTCGCTCAGGTGGGGTGGGTGGCTTTGCTAGCTTCGCCGTTCAAGAAGACCGGCTAGACAGCGAATTCCTCAGATCCTATGGTGAGATCATTGACGATTTGGTGATGGCGCTAGGTGGCAGAGCTGCTGAAGAGATTATTTTTGGCGAAGCGGAAGTCACCTCGGGTGCCTCTAGCGATATTAGCTACATCAGCAAGCTAATCAGAGATATGGTGACTAATTACGGCATGGCAGCTCTATCTCCCAAAGATTCTTCTGAAAGCTCCTCTAGAGGTGATGCCAGGACATCGGCAGTACGCACCGACATCATGGGTGGGGGTAAAGAATACTCTGATGAACTGGCCGCCGAAATTGATGACAGAATCAGAGAAATCGCACAGGAATGTCTAGACAAAGCCAGACAGATCATCGGTGACAACCGTGTCCTAGTCGATCGGCTAGTAGATATTCTGATCGAAAGAGAGACGCTTGAAGGTGATGAGTTTCGCGACATTGTCAGCGAGTACGTCACACTGCCAAAGAAAGAGGCAGTCAAAATCAGCTAGCTGGTGCTGCGCCCCTGTGATATCAAAAAGCCGCTACGGAACCTCGAAGTTCTGTAGCGGCTTTCTATCTTTATAGAAAACTACCTTTCTAGCGTGGTAGTGAAGCGCGGCGCTGTCCATCCGCCATTGCCTGTAGAACCAAACCCGGATCTACCCAGTCACCCTGATAGCGCATACCCCAGTGAAGGTGTGGACCCGTTGTACGACCGGTCATGCCAACTCTGCCAATGCGATCACCCGTATACAGCTCTTGTCCCTCTACAATCCGAACGCCGCCTGAACCATCTACAAACACTCGGCGACCGCGATCGGTAGTGACATAGCCCTGCATATGGCAGTAAACATGAGTCCAATCACCTGATTCAACGATAACTGAGGTTCCGCAGGCGCTGTCGTCGGACACTTCTACCACGCGCCCTTCCCACCAGTTGCGGATGTAGCTGCCTGTCGGCGCAGCGATATCGATCCCGTAGTGAAAACCAGATCCTCTATAGCCATAAGGAGACGTATAAGCCTGAAAGTTTTCGACTGGAAAAGAAGCAATTTGCCAGGGCTCACTGGCCCGAGCGATTTGAGCATCGGGAACAGCGATCGCAGCCTGTCTGAAAGAGCGCGGACCCATCTCACCAACACCGGCCACTAACAGACCACCGGCCACTAACAGACCACCGGAAACAATACTTTGCCTCTTCGAAAGCTTTTGCTCAAGCAGAGGCCGCTGAGAAAACTGAGAGAATCGCTGCGAAAGAGATGTCCAACTGTTGTGTAAAGAGGAAAGGAAGGAGCGCTTCATACAAAAGAGAAAAGTTTGTTGTGTGGAGAACGAAATTTAGATATTTATACTAAAAAGAACTGTGGTCTCAATTGCGAAATGAATCAGTCGAAAGACGTAACTAACTTTCTATAGGCTGAGTATCTGATAAGTAATGTACCCTGAAACTTCTCTCTCGATAGGCATTGCATGAAGTCTCATAAGCACTACCGATGTAAATATTGACAATTCATTAAGAAATACTGATGAATCTTCTAACCAAAAAGTTGCCCTGGATACAGTGCTTTTTAGTGTGTGAGCTTTACGTATATTTGCCCACACATATTTGCGATTACCTTACTGGTTTGTACTGGTTTGTCTTACCGATCTGATTCGATTATTTATGTTTAACCAGGCTGTGTCTTATCAAACATTAGCTGGCGCGATTTTTCAATTAGTTCCTTAGGATCGATTGGTTTATCGAGAGTATCGTGGTGGGCAATGTGAGAAGACTGAGAAGCTGGCTGACTCAGCAGAGCTAGCACCCTGGTGCCTACCGCAGTGATGGATTGCTCTATGGCTTTAATTTCGTCGTGTCTGTGGCTTAGCAAAGCTAGATCGGCAATCAGCATAGCTGGCTTTAGCAGCGTTAGCTGAACTGCGATATCTTTATCAGGTGTTAGCCCGATGACTTCATACCCGTCAGCGGTCAATAGCTCACAGATGACAGCGGCGCTGTTTTCTTCTAGTTCTAGCAGCAGCACAACTGGCTTCGTGCTGCGCTCTAAAGTAGCGGGCACCTGATAGCGAATATCTGAGGAATGCTTTGAGCGAATCGGTAGACTTACAACAAAAGTAGAGCCTTTGCCTACAGCCGAATCAACCTGAATAGTGCCGCCGTGCAGTTCGACTAGGTGCTTTGTCATCGCTAGTCCTAGTCCTGTTCCTGAATACTGACGCCGAAAGGGAGATTCTAACTGCTTGAATTTTTTGAACAGAAATTGCTTTTGTGACTCGGGAATTCCAATACCCGTATCTTCTACTTCTATTGAGATTGCATTGTTCTCTTTGTGCACTCGTAGGTTTACCTGCCCGCCTGCGGGAGTAAACTTGATCGCGTTGTTAATCAAGTTAGAGAGAATCTGCTCAATTCTTTTCGAATCCGCCTGAAAATCAGCGTAGTTGGGATCTAGCGTAGAGTCCAAGCTCAAACAGACATCGTGACTTGCAGCCATATCCTGATGATGCTCGACAACAGCATGTACCAGCTTAGGCAAAGCAACGCCGCTGACGTTTAGCTGCGATCGCCCAGATTCGATTTTGGCAAACTCTAAAATATCGTTGATTATCCCCAGCAGCTGCTCTCCGCTGTGGTTAATGGTTGTTAGATAGCTACGCTGACGTTCGCTTAATTCACCAAAAGACCAGCGCAGTAAAGTCGCTGACATACCAATGATATAGGTCAAGGGCGTGCGCAGTTCATGGCTCATCGTTGAGAGAAACTCTCCTTTTGTCCGATCGGCAGAAGCGGCGGCCGCTAGGGCATCTTGCAGATTTTGGGTCCGCTCTACAACGCAGCTTTCTAGACTCACTGTTTGCTGTCGTAGCCGATCGTACAAAGAGGCTTGTTCAATCGCAACCGCTAAGTGCTCAGCAATATGTTGTAGAAAGATAGTCTCCGTCTTCTGCCACTGGCGATAGTGTTGGCACTGATGGGCAATCAGTAGCCCCCACAGCTTATTCTTAATAACGATTGGCGCAATAATTTGGGACTTGACTTGAGCTCTGCGTAGGAAATCGACCAAACAGCCTATGTGAGCATACTGCTCATCTACGTTGTCAATTGCGACAGGCTGACCGTCTAAGTAGCGCGAATAGTTAGGTAAAGTAGGGCCAAAGCAGCTTTCTTCAGTAGAGTTCAACACGGATGAGATCTCTTCTGAGCGTCTAGCTTCGTGGCTGATGTGTCCTAGGTGCGTTTGCGCTCCGACCAAGCTAGTGCTGTTAGTTCGTTTGATAGGGGCTGCGCTAGATTGAATAGGCTGCTTTAAAGATTGCTCATCCAAGCGAGCAGTTTCTGTTGCTGAGTCGAACTGGTAGAGTACCAATCTGTCAGCGGATAGAAACTCACGGACCTGGGCGACGGTCGTTTTTAGAATAGACGGTAGATCCAGGCTATGCCGAATCCGCGTGATCACCTGGTTAAGCAGTAGGCTCTGCTCAATTTCATTTTTGAGCGTGTCTGATTGAACGCATTGGTGAGCAGTCTGACTATCGCCGTCTGGCGCGGCAGCTAGCCCTTTAGCCCACGAGAGAAAGAATGCATCGGGATGCAGGTCGGCATCTTTTCTACTACTAGCTTCTGAACTAATTCCGAGGACGCCCGTGTTGAGTGGTAGCTGCGCCATAAATTTCTCGACTTTGGTTTGATCGAACGTGAGATTGACTTGATAGTTATCAGCTCTTTGCTGGCGAGGCGTCTCTAGCTGCGGCGATCGCGCAATTCCTGGAGAGAGCCCTTGAGGGCCAACTGAACTGCTCTCACCTGAACCCGTGCCACTTGAGAGATCGCCTGAATAGTGATTGCCGTGATTAGTACTCTGGTCGGTGTAAGGTGCGTAGCGCGGGTTTGATCGCTTACGAGACGAGCGGGCGTTGAGCGGCGTATGGTAGTAGTCGGCTGTAGCTCGAGCAGACGCGGCTTGACTAGAGGTGTCTGCTTTGTATGATGTCAGCGGTGAAGCAGTTAGCAAAACGCTAAGGGTAGGCGATCGCATCAACACAAAATCGGTATCCGCTAGCGCAGCGGCTGATCCGTTAGCTAGCCTAGTGGACGATTTGACCGGTCTATCAGACGATCTGGTGGTCTTAGTATTGGCGTGATTATTATCGCTATGCTTAGTCTGTTTTGATAACGTCTTGTCCGATAATCCCTTATCTATTCTGGCTGGCCTAGAGTGATGAACAGGAGCCGTGAGGTGAGCTTCTGTGATCACAAGTTCAAAAAAATGCTCTTGACGGATCAAAGACTCTCTTAAGCGTTGGTAGGCGCTAAGAGAGAAGGTTTGATTATCAATAGAATGCTGAGAGATTTGCATTATTTAGAAAGCGACCAGAAAGGAAAAAGATCGGACAGGGTGAGTAAGCTTACCCATAGAGGTAAATCAGCTAGAAACGAAGCGACTAAGCAAAGGGTGGATGATACCCACAGCGCCACAAATAACGTATAAAATCGAAGATCTGCCTCACAGCATTAGAATTGTTAACCAAAAACTGTCGCTGTTAGCGCTGCTTCGTATTTAGCTTGCTAGCTAGGCTATCGAAATTTGGGCTAGAGCGATGGATGAGATGTTCAATAATGTGTAGGAATAAATACTTTGTTTTCTCTTGATAAAGAAAGATATTAAAGTGAAAGAACAGACCGAAGTGAAGTAATCAAATAATGCTATACAAGCCTATTTGACGATTTGTTTTAGACTGCCTATTCAACGTTTTGTTTGAAGCTTGAGTGCTCCCTCTTTCCAAAGAATAACGCGAGTTTATCTACAGCTTTACTATCTCCCTAGTTCTTTAACATTTCAGACTTCGCTATCTATGCATCGATTAGCAGCGACGCCAGGCGGCTGGGACAACACAACAGAAGGCGTCATTTTTGTTGAGCAGACGCCTGCACCAATCGTTCTATTGACAGCTGCTGATACCGACATTTCGGCGCTAAATCAGGCTCTAGACAGACTGCCCAAAGGATTTGAAGAGATTCGCGCGCTCAGCCTGCTTCAGCTTCAGCAGCAGCTGACTATTGATACCTACGCAGAGGCAGTTCTCAGTCATGCAAGGCTAATTATCCTGAGAATTTTGGGCGGGCGGGCGTATTGGTCTTACGGGTTAGAAGTTGCTAAGTCAGTCGTAGCTAGTTCGGGTGCTGCGCTAGTTGCAATCCCAGGAGACGACAAACCAGACCTAGATCTGATGAGTCATTCTACAGTTCCTCTAGCGGTTGCCAACCGCTTGTGGCAGTACTTTGTCGAAGGTGGCGCTGACAATCTGCGTCATGGAATGATGTACGCAAGCGACTGTATTCTATCAACTGACTATCGCCCTTCGCTTCCTAAAACAGTTGCTAAAGTCGGTATTTATACACAGGCTAATTTGGCTCGATATCCTCATATGGAAACCGACATAGAAGACCCGTTTGATCGAAGTCCATCAAAAGAGGTAGAAACAAAGCAAAAGCCGACGAAATCCGATCAATTGTCGCAAAAAGCAACACCAAAAACCACATCTAGAAAGTCACTAGATCGTTTAAGCAAAAGCTTTGATAAAAGTGATTTCCATTTGTTAAGTAATGCTGAGATATCTGTAGAAAAAGAAGACCGTTTCTTTAGGAAGAAAAGCAACTCCATTCCCATAGATGCATTAAGAGATAGTCCGCACGAAGACTCAGAGAAAAAGCAGGCAACTGGTCGAGTCGGTATTATCTTCTATCGGTCTCACTATCTATCAGGAAACACAAAGATAATCGATGCGATCGCCGCCGCTCTCCAAAAGCGCAATCTAACTTCAGTTCCCATTTACGTCTCTTCGCTCAAAGAACAAGACGTGCAGCAAGCGCTGATTCGATACTGCCGTCCAGAAGACAAAAGTCAGGCAGTTGATTTACTGCTGAATACGACTAGCTTCGCCGTTTCGGGTTTTCAAACCTCTGGCGGTTCCTCTAAAACGTCAGCACTGACCCTATGGCAGCAGTTAGACATCCCTGTGCTTCAGCTAATTTGTAGTGGCAGTCCGCGTGACTATTGGCAGAATCATCCGCAGGGGCTGACGCCGAGAGATATTGCGATGAATGTGGCACTGCCGGAGGTGGACGGGCGGGTGATTACGCGAGCGGTGTCGTTTAAGGCGGTTAATTCTCCTCAGCCGCTGGGCTTCGACTTCGCTCAGCCGCCGGGGAAGAGGGAAGAAAGCCCTAGAAGAAGTTTGCAGACGGATGTGGTGGTGTATGAGCCAGAAGGCGATCGCGTTGATTTTGTCGCTGATTTAGCGCTGAAGTGGACTCAGCTACGCCATACGCCTATAGAAGATCGCAAGGTGGCTTTGATCTTGGCAAACTATCCCAACCGAGACGGGCGGATGGCGAACGGGGTGGGACTAGACACGCCTGCAAGCTGTTTGGCGATATTGCGATCGCTCCAGCAAGCGGGCTACACCATTACCGATCTCCCAGAAACAGGCGACGCGCTGATGGCTCAGCTAGCCGCAGGCATTACCAACGACCCGGAAGGGCACGGACTAAAGCCAGTCCATCAAACGCTATCTATAGACAGCTACCAGTCATTTTTTCAAACCCTATCTAGCGCAGTTCAATCAGGCATCGTCAACCGCTGGGGCCAACCCAGTCAGGAATGGCAGCGGTTTAGCAGCGCCCAAACAGAAGTTGACTGCCTGCCAATCGCAGGCGTTCAGTTCGGTAACGTTTTCGTTGGAATTCAGCCTAGCCGTGGCTACGACATCGACCCTAGTTTGAACTATCACGCGCCAGATTTAGAGCCGACCCATGCCTATCTAGGCTTCTATCACTGGCTGAGGAACCACTTTGGAACGCAGGCGGTGGTACACGTCGGCAAGCACGGCAATCTAGAATGGCTACCCGGCAAAGGCATTGCGCTTTCTTCTGACTGTTATCCCGAAGCGGCGTTTGGGGCGATGCCGCATTTTTATCCATTCATCGTGAACGATCCGGGTGAAGGCGCGCAGGCTAAGCGTAGAGCCAACGCCGTCATCTTGGACCACCTGACGCCGCCGATGACCCGCGCCGAACTCTACGGCCCCTTTGCAGCAGTTAGAAAGCCTGGTCGATGAATACTACGAAGCTCAAAATCTCGATCCCACTCGGCTCAAGGTTATTAGCCCCAAAATTGTAGAGCTGTTGAACAGCACTCAGCTCCAGCAGGATTTAAGGTTGTCTGTTGACAAGGTGTCAAGCCAATCTTCCGACTTGCAAATCTGGCTACCTCAGATTGACGGCTATCTTTGTGAGCTAAAAGAGGCCCAGATTCGAGATGGACTACATATTTTTGGTCAGTGTCCGACGGGTGACCAGCTACGAGATTTGGTGGTTGCGATCGCCCGCCATCCAAACTCAGAACACAGTGGACTTAGCCGTGCGATCGCCCAAACCTGGAACCTCGATCTCGATCCCCTCACCGACGATCCATCCACCCCTTACCAATCAACCAATCCTAAAACCCAAACCTGCCGCACCATCGGCGATGTGATCGAACAAATAGAAACCTACGCTGCCGACCTAGTCAATCAGCTCATCAACCCAGACACTTCTCTTACCTCCTCACCCCCTCACTCCCCTCGCCCCCGTTCTCACCTGGATTGAGCACACCCTTCTCCCCAATCTTCGCCAAACCACCAACGAAATCACCCACCTCCTCCACGGCCTCAGCGGCGGCTACATTCCCAGCGGTCCCTCCGGCGCACCCACCCGCAACCGCCCCGAAGTCCTACCTACTGGGCGCAACTTCTACTCCGTCGATATCCGCGCCATTCCGACCGAAAGCGCTTGGGATGTCGGTCGAAAGGCGGCTGAAATCCTGATAGAAAACTACACGCAAGAACAGGGCGAATATCCTAAGACGCTTGGCCTTTCGATGTGGGGAACTTCGGCCATGAGGACAGGCGGCGATGATATGTCCGAAGCTTTGGCGCTGCTAGGCGTTCGACCCGTGTGGGACGGACCGAGTCGACGGGTAATCGATTTTGAAATTTTGCCGCTGTCCTCGCTAGGTCGACCGAGAGTCGATGTGACGCTGCGAGTCTCTGGGTTCTTTCGCGATGCCTTTCCCAACCTGATCTCTCTATTTGATCAGGCGGTGACTGCCGTCGCTAGCCTGGATGAACCTGCTGAGCAAAATCCGCTGGCCGCTCAGGTGCAAAAGGACTACGAGCAGTGGCAGCAAAAAGGATTGGATCAGGCACAGAGTCTAGAGCGATCGCGCTACCGCATCTTTGGCTCCAAACCCGGTGCCTACGGCGCAGGACTTCAGGGACTGATCGAATCGCAAAACTGGGAGAGCGACGCCGATCTTGCCCGCGCTTACATCAACTGGAGTAGCTACGCCTATGTTAGTGGGAAGGGGGGAAACGCAGACGGCCACAGCGCCCCAGAAGCCTTTAGTCAGCGCTTAGAAAATATGCAGATTGTGCTGCAAAACCAGGACAATCGTGAGCATGATTTGCTGGACTCTGACGACTACTATCAGTTTCAAGGTGGACTGACCGCAGCGGTGAAGGCAAAGCGGGGTGAAGCGCCTGTGACTTACTTTGGGGATAATGCGGTGCCGGAGAATCCGAAGGTGCGATCGCTCCAGTCCGAAATCGCCCGTGTCTATCGCTCGCGCGTGATCAATCCCAAATGGATCAAAGGCGTCATGCGTCACGGCTACAAAGGCGCGTTTGAAATGGCCGCGACTGTGGACTATCTGTTTGCCTACGACGCGACCACAGGCTGCGTGGCAGATCATATGTATACGGGCGTTGCCGAAGCCTATGTGTTGGATTCGGAAGTGCGAGAGTTTGTTGAAAAGTCGAATCCTTGGGCGCTGCGGGATATGGCGGAAAGGCTGCTAGAGGCGAATCAGCGGGGATTGTGGAAAGGGGCGGATGAGCAGATGGTGGATGGGTTGCGGGCGATCGCACACGAAGCTGAAGGCAAAATTGAAGCGGGCCTATCTAACCATCAGTAAGTTCACTCTCTCCAGGCAGCTCTGGAATCGGATTGTCCTGAAGTCACCGTCACATCATCGCACTAGCAAATCATCAGCCGTCACAGCCAGCGAAGGGAAAACCTGCGACTTGATTTGCTGTCTACCCGCATATGCTGTCTCTTCATAGCCACTATCAGTCAGCACTAGCGTCGTTACTTTCTCCCGATGCGGATCGATAATCCAATATTCCGGAATGCCAAGTTCTGCATACTGCTGCCGCTTCCAAACATAGTCTCGCTTGTAATTAGCCGTATTTTCACCACCAGGACTGACAACTTCGGCCACGAACAGCGGCGGCACCATATCAATCAAAACGGCTTGCCGAGCGACTTCTAAATGTTCGGGCTGCATCACCATCACGTCTGGCTTACGGTTTACGCACTTATCGCCTACGGGTGAAACTTGCATTTCTTTGTTACCGTTGCGAATCCTATCAGCGAAAAGACCTTTCTCAAGCTGCGCAATTCTGATCAGTAGGCGAACCGCTATCCACAGGTTCAAGTCATCTTCTGAAGCCACTTCGATCAGTTCCCCCGTGCTGAGCAAGCGGTAGTTAACCTCATTCGATAGGCTCTCATCATCTAGATATTCCTGGTAGCTTTTGTACCGAGTCCGGTTTTGAACGGGAGTATAGGTCATATCAAGCGACTTTAGGAGATAGGTATATTGTAAGGCTACTTGCTAGGATGCGATTCGTATGCGTCGTCCTTAGCTTTGTAAAAGCAACTGATTCGACAGGCTTCCGACTTTTGGAGCTGGCGGCGAGAAGTTGTAAGGTTTTGAATACTTTTATTCTTTTTCCAGAATCAGTCGGAAAAGGGATGAGGGAAAGGGATGTAGGCTAAGGGCATTATTTCGATTTTTATTGTTCATTTTCTATCGAGTGGCAGCTATGGAACCTTTGACGCTGGCGGTGAGTGCGCTTGTTTTTGTGGCGGGTGGTGTGACGGCTGGAGCGACTGGGAAACTGGGTGAGGATTTGATCGCGGCGGCGCAGCGGTGGCTAGAGCGATTGGGACAGCACTCGCCTGAGACGGTGAAGCGTTTGGCGGGGGTGAGCGACCCGAATGTGATTGATGTCGAGATTTTAGAAGAGGTGAATCGCGTCGCCGCCACGCAGCCGGATGTGCAGACAGCGATGAATGAGACCGTCGCGGCAGCAGCGGCGGATAGCGGCTCGTTTCCAAACTTGACGAAGCTGGCTGACAAGATTGGTAGCGTTAACTTTGGCACGATGTCGGACACAAGCAACGAACTTCAACTTTTGACTGACAGCGGCGGGAGAGGCACCGCCAAAGTTAAGCACCCCCAACAATTTGCCAGTCAGTAATGTCAGTAAGTTTGTCGGTCGTGAGCAGGACTTGGCGGCGGTGGAGGCTTTGCTGAGTCAAAACAGCCGGGTGAATATCGCGGCGGCGGTCGGCATGGGCGGCGTGGGTAAAACGGAGCTGGCTTGGCAGTATGCGCGGCGGCGCGGCGATGCGTTTCCGGGTGGGGTGTGCTGGCTGCGGGGGGTGGAGCCGATTGCGCCGCAGATGATTAGCTTTGCGAGAGATTATCTAGATTTGCCGGTGCCGGAGCAGACGGAATCGCCTGTGGCCTGGTGCGCTCAGCGGTGGCCGGGAGAGGGTGCGGTGCTGATGGTGGTGGATGATGTGCAGGACTATGGCGCGCTGAAGGCGATGCTGCCCAGCGGCGGGATGGGTGACGGACGCTTTCGGGTGCTGCTGACGACGCGGCAGGCGATTTTGCCCGAGGGTCAGCGGCTGGCGCTGAAGGTGCTGCTGCCAGAAGCGGCGCTGGAACTGCTGACGAATTTGGCCGGGAGCAGATCGGGTTGAGGCAGAGCGGGCGGCAGCGGTGGCAGGCTTGTGAGTGGGTGGGGCGATTGCCGCTGGGAATTGAGCTGATGGGCTGGCATTTGCAGCAGCGGCCCGAGCTGTCGATCGCCACGCTGCTAGAGCGGCTGAAGGGTAAGCGGCTAGCGGCGAAGGTGCTGATGCGGACGCATCCGGAGATGACGGCGGAGCTGGGAGTGGCGGCGGCGTTTGAGGTGAGCTGGGAGCCGTTGAGCGAGGCGGCGAAAGTGCTAGCGGGGTTGATGGGGCTGTTTGCGGCTGCGCCGATAGTGTGGGAGTGGGTGGCAGCGGCCTGGGCGCAGGCGGGGACGGCGCTGGATGAGGAAGATCTGGAAGAGGCTCAGGCGGAGCTGTTACGGGTGAACCTGCTGCAAAAGGTGGAAGAGCCGCAGAAGGCGCTGCGCTATCGGGTGCATCCGTTAGTCAGAGAGTTTTTTGCGGTGAAGCGGGGTGAGATTGCTGGTGATGAAGGCTTGCAGCGTGGCTTTGCGGTGGCGATGACGGAGCTGGCGAAGACGATACCGCAGGTGGCGACGGTGGCAGTGAGGATACAGGTGGCAGAAGCCGTTCCGCATTTTGAAGAGGTGGCGCTGCGATGGACTGCGGTTTTAGAAGGGATTGACAAGCTTTGGTGCTGTGAAGGGTTAGGGCGGTTTTATGAAAGCTTGAGTCAGTGGGAAGATGCGGAACGGTGTTGCCAGAGAATGGTTGAAATCAGTAAAGCGGAACTGGGCGATCGCCATCCCGACACCGCCACCAGTCTGAATAACTTGGCAGGACTGTACTATTCTCAGGGGCGCTATGGAGAAGCGGAACCGTTGTATGTAGAAGCGCTCGAAATCAGGAAAGCGGAACTGGGCGATCGCCATCCCGACACCGCCACCAGTCTGAATAACTTGGCAGTACTGTACTAGTCTCAGGGGCGCTATGGAGAAGCGGAACCGTTGTATGTAGAAGCGCTCGAAATCAGTAAAGCGGAACTGGGCGATCGCCATCCCAACACCGCCAGCAGTCTGAATAACTTGGCAGCACTGTACGAGTCTCAGGGGCGCTATGGAGAAGCGGAACCGTTGTATGTAGAAGCGCTCGAAATCAGGAAAGCGGAACTGGGCGATCGCCATCCCGACACCGCCAGCAGTCTGAATAACTTGGCAGAACTGTATCGGTCTCAGGGGCGCTATGGAGAAGCGGAACCGTTGTATGTAGAAGCGCTCGAAATCTGGAAAGCGGAACTGGGCGATCGCCATCCCGACACCGCCACAAGGTCTGAATAACTTGGCATTACTGTACGAGTCTCAGGGGCGCTATGGAGAAGCGGAACCGTTGTATGTAGAAGCGCTCGAAATCAGGAAAGCGGAACTGGGCGATCGCCATCCCTACACCGCCAGCAGTCTGAATAACTTGGCAGCACTGTATCGGTCTCAGGGGCGCTATGGAGAAGCGGAACCGTTGTATGTAGAAGCGCTCGAAATCTGGAAAGCGGAACTGGGCGATCGCCATCCCGACACCGCCAGCAGTCTGAATAACTTGGCAGGACTGTACGAGTCTCAGGGGCGCTATGGAGAAGCGGAACCGTTGTATGTAGAAGCGCTCGAAATCAGGAAAGCGGAACTGGGCGATCGCCATCCCTCCACCGCCACCAGTCTGAATAACCTGTCATTGTTGTACTACAACACAAATCGCTTACCCAGGGCCGCTGCTGTTATGTTCGATGTAGTCAAACTCCTTGAAGACCTACTCGGTCCCGCTCATCCCAATACTCTTACGGCCAAGGGAAACTTGGAAGCTATTAAGCAGGAACTCGATAAATCGAAAAGTATTGAAAGCTGAGTCTTCTGCCGCTACTGCTCATTCCAAAACCTTTCGGCCATTGACTCAATACAGGTTTTTAACTCGGGTATCTCATTTTCTACGACTTCCCAAACAATATCCAGGTCAATCTCTAAATACTGATGAGCTAGGAAGTTTCTGAAGTCTCCTACTTTACGCCAATTGATATTCGGATAGGCACTTTTCCACATCTCGGGCAAGCGTTGGGTCGCATCCGCTAACGTCTCCAAATTGCGAATGACTGCGTCCTGCGTCTTCAAGTCTTCCAAAAAAGCTGCTTTCCCTGATTGTGTATAGGTTTCTATGCGAGTAATACAATCGCGGATATGAATAATAAATATTCTGGGATCTTTCACAACGGGATTGCCTCATCCAACACCCGATCCTTGATGAAGGAATGAATAGAACTAGCCGGAACGATATCGACCCTACGCTCTAGCAAAGCCTCCAGATCGTGAACCAGCCCTGTTGGAAACCAAGACGTTATTTTGGCGATGTCATAGTCAATCAAAAAATCAACATCGCTATCTTCAGTAGCTTCGCCTCGAACCACCGAACCAAACACCCTTACATTAAATGCGCCATGCTTAGCCGCTGTAGAAAGAATATCCTGCCTGTTTTCACTAAGCTTGCGCTTGATATCTGAACTCGGTATTTCCGCAAAAAGCATTGGTCTGTCGGTCATATAGCCTCACTGCTATTGTACGACCCTATCTGTCACGTCAAAACGCTGACGTGACACAATAAAGCATCACAACAGCGATAAAGATTGATTATGAGCAAAGAATTCAACGTCGTCATCGAAAAAGACGCGGACGGCTACTACGTTGCCAGTGTGCCAAGCTTGCAAGGGTGCCATACCCAATCAAAGTCTTTAGACGTGCTAATAGAGCGCATTCGAGAAGCAATCTCCCTTTGCCTAGAGTTTGAAGAAGATACCAATGAGCCCTTAGAATTTGTGGGCGTCCAGAAAGTGACCGTAAACGCATGAGCCAGCTACCTAGCCTAACTGGGAAAGAGGTTATTAAAGCCTTGAAGAAAGTAGGTTTTGAGGTTGGAAGAGCGAAAGGCAGCCACCATATTTTGGTTCACCCGTCCGGGAGAAAAACGGTGGTGCCTGTTCACTCGGGTGAAACACTCGGAAGGGGGCTGTTTTCTTAAATTTTGCGTGACTGCAAACTCACCAAAGATGAATTCAGACGGCTTTTATGAGCGAGCGATCGCTCCTCCCAGGCCCGCTGTCTCTGCGCAGATCATCAACAGCACCGCAAAACAACGCAGTTCCAAACGATATTCAACCAGTCATATACAGCAATCGCTCATCCATCAACTGCACTTTATCAGTCGTACTCAGGAATCACTCATCCACTAACGGGACTTTATCAGTCGCGCTCGGGAAAGGCTCAGTCACACTCGGGAATCGTTCATTCACCAACTGCACTTTATCAGTCGCACCCGGCATCAATTCCGCTTTATCTATTCGCTCAGTCGCTCCGCAAATATACTGAGCCATCGCTTGACTCAGCGCAAAAATCAGACTATCTTCAAATGCAAGCTGTGACGCACCCTAGTGTCTATCGCAGCCCTTCCCACAGAACTCATACCTTTAGCGCCATCGGTAGGTGTATCCAGCACCCAGCCGATGACTAACTGACAAACTGTCACAGCCAGTCTGCCAGCTACGGTACACGATACCTTAGCTACCGCACCTGCACTACATTTGCCAGCGTAGTTGAGGGTCTGAGTTCTGGTTTCCTCCCTCGATATCATTCGGAGAACCAGACTCATCATGTATGTACCCACCGCTTCCGGCGCATCCGCGTCCACCCTTTCACCTGCTCCTTCATCGACTCCTTCATCGACTACAGCCAGCCCACCTCAGCTAGCCCGCACCCAACAGCCCACCCCCAGCGCTGCCCCCGCACGAAGCCTCAGACGGCAACATTCGCCACCTGCTCTTTGGCACCCTAGAAGCCGTCCAGCAAACCGTCCACAACCTGCACTCACGCGGCTACGCAGAACCCAACGACTGGAGCCCACCCATCTCTACGGGCAAACCGAATGAGGTAATGGCCATACTGACCAAACGGGTCACTATGCAGGCATAGCGCGATTCCGGTAGGGGCATTGCATGTATAGCAAAGCGCGGATGCATTCGCACTTTGCTATGGCACTTTGCGTTATGGAATAAGAGGTGTAGCCTTTCGTGGTGTAGCAAGCAAAGTGCGGAAAGCTGTACGTGTTCAGCGCTTAGCACGAACTCCCGAACCCACCCCGACCTCCGCTACGCTTCGGCCACCCCTCCGCAGGAGGGGATTTGTCCCGGCTATGCAACGTTTAGGAGTCGAGGTCGGCCACCTCCTATAACCCTGCCTGAAGTAAATCCCCTCCACGGGAGGGGTGGCACGTAGTGACGGGGTGGGTCTCGGTGTATACGCTAAACGCATACCATCGCACGCAATGCTCCCATCAAAGCCCCTCACTGCGTCATCTCACAACGCCACTCAGACAGTCTTGAGCAGTCACCGTCAGCTCTGGAAAAATCGTAGAGGTAATCTCATCTTCACCAGCGTAAACTACTCTCCTGGTAGCGTCCATCCACCAGCACCAACACCGTAATCTTCGCCCGGTGCCGATCCACAATCCAATATTCAGGAATGCACCACTCCTCATACTGTTGACGTTTCCAAACATAGTCGCGTTTATAGTTGCTGCTGTTCTCACCGCCTGGACTTACCGTTTCCGCGACGAACAAAGGCGGCTTCATGCCAAACAGAATTGCCGTTTGGCTACTTCTCTGTGTTCCGGATGAAGCACTAGCAAGTCAGGCTTTCGATTTACCTGCTTATCACCGACAGGATTGCACTTGAATTTCTTTCGTTACCAGGTCGGATTAAGTCGACTAGTGTTGTACTAGACAATCTACCTATCAAGAAGCCTAATACGTAAGCAGCATTGAGTTGTCATCATCTTCTGGCGGCACCTCAATTAACTCTCCCGTACTGAGCAAGCGGTAGTTCCCATCCGGAGAAAGCGTCTCGTCATCTAGATATTCCTGATAGCTTTTGTAGCGAGTGGCTGCATACGTCATTACGAGTCTCCTTTCAGCAACGACTGCACCGAAATCTTCAGCGTCGGAAATACGGTAGAGACAATCTGTTCAGATGCTCTGTAGATAGCTTCTCTCTCGTAGCGCTCTTCTACTAGCGTTAGCACCGTCACCTTTTCTCGATGCGGGTCGATAATCCAATACTCAGGAATACCTAGCTCCTCATACTGCTGTCGCTTCCAGACGTAGTCCCGCAAGTAGTTATCGCTATTCTCGCTCCCCGGACTGACGACTTCTGCTACGAATAGCGGTGGCAGCATGTCTAGCAAAATTGCCTGCTTCACGGTATCTAAATGCTCAGGCTGCAACACCATTAAATCCGGCTTGCGATTCACCCACCGATCGCCGACAGGATTTACCTGGATTTCTCTGTTGCCGTTGCGAAGGCGCTCAGCGTAGATGCCCCCCTCAATCTGAAACAAGCGTGTTAGCAGACGGTAGCACAATACGCACATTTAGGTCATTCTCTTCTGCCAACTCGATCAGCTCTCCTGTGTCGAGTAGTCGATAGTTACCGTTAGGAGAAAGCGTCTCGTCGTCTAGATATTCCTGGTAGCTTTTGTAGCGCGTTAGAGCATACGTCATAGCAGGACCTGACTAGAGCAGCGGTGGCAAAGGTGAGGAGCGTTCAATAGCTCTATTCTATGTCGTCAGGCTGGGCTGCTGTAGGCTGCGGTAAAGCTGGGCTCAACTCGCACCCATAGGGCGAAGTTCAGAGACTCTGCACTAACGCCAAAGTCAACGACTCTAGCCGTTACGCCGCTATCGTCGAACTGCTGTAGGCTCAGTCGATCGTTCAGATCCGCCGAGCAGGATATTGACTAGACGCGGATCGACCGGGGTTCCATCGACGACTGACGATAGGATCGATCAACATCGAGGCGATCGCCCCCTAAAACGCTCAGCCCAGTCTCAGTCTCTATCGCAAACCCAGCGTCCTCAACCAAATCTTCTAGCTCGGCGCTAATCCGGATACGATTCTCTGCGCGCCTTCATCGTCCGCTTCACCACTGGGCAAAAAATCAACCGCCGGATTATTGATCCGATAGCGAGCGCCCTCCCTAGCCTGCGCCGGATTCGCGGCAAAATCACCCAAGTCCAAATTCTCTAGCAGCCGCGCTACAAAAGGAGAGAGCAAGAATGCATTCACGTCTGCTTCTGTCAGCACAATGCGCGCCGCTCCTTGAAATGGCTTGTCCAGAACCACTTCGCCCCGCCGTAAGGGCCGAAAGGCCAGATCGATCGGGTCGGTCTCTAGCTCTGCGACTTCAAACCGCAGTCCCGGAATCGGTGAAATGCCGCGTCCGGCGATTCGCACCTTATCGACTTTGCCCTGCAAAAGCTGATAGGAAGGACCGTTGTCGATGCGTACGTCTAGGCTTTCGGCTCCGGCTAGGCGATCGCGTATCGCATTTTCCGCCACCTGGTCCACCACAATTCCCACGGGCGAAATCAGCAGCAGCAGACTAGAGAGTAGAACGGTAATAATTTCCATTATTTTTCTATAGCAGCAGCGACCCAGTCTTTGAGAGTGCTAACCACATCCTCTAGCGCCATCTCTTCCGCTTCGCCGTCGGCTCGTTTGACGACTTCAACTTTGCCGTGTCTTAAGCGATCGCCCGGTCACCACCCGAAACGGAATCCCCACTAGCTCAGCGTCTTTGAACTTGACGCCCGCTCGCTCTTTGCGATCGTCTAGCAGCGTTTCCACCCCGGCTGCGTTTAGCTCGTCATGCAGCTTTTCGGCAGCGCTCATCTGGTCGGCGTCGTTGATATTCGGCACGACGACAATGACGTGGTAGGGCGCGATCGCCACCGGCCAGATAATTCCATTCTGGTCATAGGACTGCTCCACCGCCGCCTGCGCCAGTCTAGACACCCCCACGCCATAGCAGCCCATCTCCAGCGGCACTTCTTTCCCTTCTTCACTGGTATAGGTCGCGCCCAAAGCCTCAGAATACTTGTGCCCTAGCTGAAAGATATGACCAATCTCGATGCCGCGTGCGGTTTGGATAGTCTGAGCAGGATCGTGAACGGCTCTATCACCTGCGATCGCCGTCCGCAAATCCATTTGCCGCTCCGGCAATGTCATCTCTTTACCCCAGTTCGCGCCGACCACGTGAAATCCACTTTCATTGGAGCCCGTCACAAAGTCCTTTAGATCGACCGCCGTCTCGTCCACTATGCGCAAAAATGCGGGAGCGAGTCCTTCTTGCTTACCGATCAGATCATCTGATAGATCAGGCGCGATGTAGCCTAGCGGGAGCGGCTTAGTCGCCCACTTCGCCTGCGCTTCCGCGTCCGGCACTTCTAGGGCCAAAACCGTATTCGCTTCGTACTCACCCGCTAGATTGGTCAGCGCATTTTGCAGCTTCGTCTCATTCACGTCCTGGTCACCGCGAATGCTGACTAGTACCAGTACGTTTTGGCCGTTGTCATAGCTGACCTGATACAGCACATTTTTTACAATCTGCGTCGGCGAGCAGTCTAGAAAATCGCACAGACTAGCAATCGTCGGCGTGTTGGGCGTATCGCGCTTTTCGTAAGTCGAGAAATTTGAAGGCACCGCGTCCGGAGGTAGAGAAACCGCCTTCTCTACATTGGCCGAGTACTTGCCATCCTCGGTGTAGAGCACTTCATCCTCACCCGCCTCAGCCAGCACCATAAACTCAGTCGATCCAGAGCCGCCAATCGCGCCAGAATCCGCCTCGACCGCTCGAAACGCCAGCCCGGTACGGCGCAAAATATTGCTGTACGTCTGATACATCTGGTCGTAGGTGACCTTCAGACTCTCTGCATCGGTGTGAAAAGAATAGCCGTCCTTCATGATGAACTCGCGGCCCCGCATCAGTCCGAATCGGGGGCGAATCTCATCTCTAAACTTGGTCTGAACCTGGTATAGGTGCAGCGGCAGCTGCTTGTAGGAGCGGATCATGTCGCGGGCGATCGCGGTGATCACTTCCTCATGCGTAGGGCCTAGCGCTAGCTCTTGATCTCTGCGATCGCCCAGGCTGAACATAATCCCCTCAGCCTTGGTGTAGGTATCCCACCGCCCGGACTCTTTCCACAGCGAAGCAGGCTGAAGCTGCGGCAGCAGGCATTCTTGCGCGCCCGTTGCGTTCATCTCCTCTCGCACGATTGCCGATACCTTATCGAGCACGCGCTGCAACAGAGGCAGGTAGGCATACAAACCGCTGGCAATGCGGCGCATATAGCCTGCTCTGAGTAGAAGCTTGTGACTAGGAATTTCCGCTTCTGCTGGATCTTCTCGCAGCGTGACAAAAAGCATCTGAGACAGTCGCATAAGCTTGAAATTCCCTTTAAGTTCAGTAGCCCAAGGCCAAACGTTTTTGAAAAAGATAGACGCCGCAGACAAAAAAGCACAGCACTATCAGTTTTCAAACAAGTCTAGAGCAATCAGGTCACGAGAATTTTAACAGCCCAGATTTCTTAGTGATTTTCAGTACGAAAAGTTTCGGCAGTGAGATAGGAGAAATAATATAAGGAGACAAGGCAGCGCTATGAGAGGAACTTGCAATAGCGATCGCCAATAGAGAGGACAGGACTAGCTGTGAACGGGAACATACACAGCACAGAAAACCGCCAGGTCAAAAACCATCAGATCGTAGCAACAGAGAAGTTGCTAGCGCAGAAGCAGGTTCCTGAACCATTCAGCCTATTGAACGACATATTAATGACTTTAGTAAAAGACCACAACCTAGATCTAAAAATGAAATATTACGTTAAATTTGTATCGTAGTGTTAAGACCTTTAATCATTTGCTTACACTCTCTCAAGAAAGGTTAAGTGCAGAAGTGCTTATAGTTACTTGCGAGGAGAAGATTCCAGCGTTTTTCTAGTTGCTTATTGACGTGCGAATTATGAGAGCTGACGTGCATAAGCACTCAAAACTTCATTCTTTCCTAATCATCCGTTCACACCATTCAACTAAGAACAGAGCAGTTTACACCTGCAAACTTTGGCTACTTCGCTTCCTTTCCTAGGGCTCGTGATCGCCTTACAGCAGAAACCAAACAGCCCATCCTTGGTCCACCCGGCAGCATATTCTCAGATCGATAGATTCCTGATAAATCCCAGAAAGCTTGTTTTAATGACCAGATATAGCTTTATATAAATATAGGAACTTGCAATTGATCGCTTTTTGGAAAGATGTTTGGAAACAGCATGTCGCCGATGACATGCTGTTTCCAAGCGCTGAGGCAGACTTGGAATCGGAAAGCAGCGTGTTGATCGCTGCTTGAGTTCTGCTAGGTAAAAAAGCTTTAGAAGAACATTCAGTCTAGATAGATTGAGCCTTTCTTGGTTGATTGGCTTACAGGTCCGTGTAGATTTTTGACTGGCGTACCTGGCAACTTTGCTAAACCATTCGATTCTCGGGAACTACGGCTTTCCCCGTAGCCCACTTTTCTTTTTTCCAAAACCTACTTTTTTAATAATTCTTTTTTGATAGTGAGTAAGTCAAGCTACACCATTTTGATTGCTGAAGACGATGAGCGCACCAGAACAGCACTAATCAACAGTCTCAAAGCTTCTGGATATCAGGTAATTGCCGCTACCGACGGCGAAGAAGCGCTGAAATACTTTCAAACGTCCACTGAGACTATCGATCTTGTCGTTTTAGATGTGCTGATGCCAAGGCTAGATGGCTTTCAGGTCTGTCAGACAATAAGAGCGATTTCTGATGTACCGATTATTATGGCGACGGTTTTAGGCAGCTCATCAGATCGAGTCACTGGTCTAGAGCTCGGAGCTAATGACTATATCGTTAAGCCATTTTCAACCAAAGAGCTCATTGCCCGGATTCGATCTATCCTACGCCGCGTCCCTAGACGACTAGAGCAGTCACCAGCAATCGCACCACCCGTCTTTGAAATTGGAAAGCTGACGCTCGATCCGAGCACTCGTAAAGCATACATAGATGGGCATCGCCTCCGGCTAACTGAGATAGAGTTCCGTCTGATCGAGCTGCTTGCAAACAGACCAGGACATATCTTTTCGCGAGGGGAGATTCTTGAATCGCTATGGGGCTACGACGCTAGCAGCGCAGCGGATACTAAGACAGTTGATGTACATATCTCTAGGCTACGAATTAAGCTGAATGACACAACTCGCAATCCAAAGTACATTGTGACGATTCGCGGACGCGGGTATATGTTCTTAATACAGCGCTAGCTACTTAGCCTATTCGTAAGCGATCTGAGCAATCGTTGCGCTAGTCGCTCTGATGTAATCTTCTGCGCGCAGCATCACCATCAGACCGCGCATCCCGGCTGAGACCGCAATTTTCTCGTATAGCTGAGCCCACTCATCTAGAAAAACGCGGTAAGGTTTCTTGCAAGCCAAAGCGGTGACGCCCCCTCGGATGTATCCAGTCAGCGGCTGCACCTGCTTAAGTGGAACAGGTTTAATATGGCGATCGCCACTGATCTTCGCTAACGCCTTAAGATCTAGCTGGTAGCTACCGGGAATAACGGCCAAAGCAACCCCCTGACGGTTTCCATCAACAACCAGCGTCTTAAATATCTGATCTGGTGGCAGAGCCAGCTTTCGCGCGGTCGCTGTAGCTGTTAGATCCTCTAGGTCGACCGCATAAGTCAGCAGCTCATATGAAATACCTAGCGTGTCCAAGACACGAACGGCATTTGTCTTCATTGGTCGATTTTGCCAGTGCAAGCGCGATCGCGTCCACTGTACTTGGCACTGTACAAACCCTGATCAGCCGCCGCAATTAGAACATCGGGCTGAGCGTTTTCGGTAGAGCTAATTGAGGCGAGCCCTAGACTAAGTGTGATGCGATCGCTGACCTCGGACTGATTGTGCTTGATATCTAGCAGTCTCACTGCCAAACGAATCTGATCGGCGACGTATTCCGCCCCAGCAATGTTAGTATTCGGGAGAACTACGGCAAACTCCTCACCGCCATAGCGAGCAACCAAATCCGTACTGCGCTTCACGGCCTGAGCGATCACATTAGCTACCTGTTTTAGACAGGCATCTCCAGCCTGATGCCCATACGTATCATTGAAACTTTTGAAATAGTCAATGTCACACAAGATCAGCGATAGAGACGAGCGGCCAGAGCCAATATTGCCCCACGCCTGCTCTAAAAATTCATCAAAAGACCGACGATTGGCTACCTGCGTAAGTCCATCCATTCTTGCTAGCCGCTTTAGCTCCTGATTGAACTCCTTGAGGGCGACTTCTGCGCGTTTATGCTTGGTGATATCCGTAGCGGTGCCAAATATCTGGACTGGCTCACCTTCATGATCGCGCTGAAAAACGGTCTCGCGACATAGCAGCCAGCGCCAGTGCCCCTGACGGTGCCGAAAACGATACTCGTTTTCAACTACTTCGCCATCATTAATCGCAGCTAGCTTTTGCCGCTCTTCTATCATCAAACCCTTATCTTCAGCATGAACTAGCTGTTCTAAGTAGTGTGCGCCTAGCTGCTGAACCTCGTGGGGTTCGTAGCCCAGCGCATTCTCAATCCAGCGGTTGACATAGAAATTGCTGCCATCCGCAAAGCTATCAATGTACAAAATATTAGTACTAGCGTCGATAATACCTTGAATAAATCGCTGACTCTCTTGCCAAGCAAGCTCAGCCTGTTCGCGTTCGATAGTCTCTCGTCTTAGCCGTCGGTGCTGCTGGTGAAGGGTGTCGGCCAGCGCTTTGTGATGCTGGGTATCGACAGCAGTAGCCGCCGATAGCGCAATAGAGAGCGCACTAGCTTTCTCTAGCGCTGTCCATCGCCGGGTCTCGGTATGTTCGCACCAGAGCACCCCTATCACCACCCCTTGACATCGAATCGGTAGCTCTAAAAAGGCCCCGGAGCACTGATAAATTAAGCCTGCTTTAGTCAAATGGCTAACGGCAGGCACCGGCTGAGAAATATCTTCTACGATCAGCTCAGAGCGACTGTCTATGGTTGCAAAATACGGCGCGTGGTCTCTAGGCTGTAGCACCGTCCCCTTGTAATAGGTATCTAGCGTCCTATCGTATCGGCACAGTAGAGTAAACGCTGTAGACGTGCTGTACTGCCAGATGCTAGCCCGTTCGATATTGAGTATACAGGTCGCAGCTTTAGTGATGACGCGGGCGGCTTCTGCTGTATCACCACTATGTAGAACCGGATGCTGACACAGGCACTGTAGATAGCGAGTAGAAGAATAACCCGGTAAGAAAGCTACTTCTGAGGACAGTTCTTCGCTCTCTAGACCTTTTTCCTGACGCTTAGCTATGGAGATAAGTGATTCAGCTGGAGAATCTCCTGAAGAATCTCCCTGTGAGGTGTCAGCTAGCTCCATGTTCTGAGTGATAGCCCCTGACTTTACAGATCGCTTTGAGAGAACTGACATTCTATTTTAAAGCAACCTTTCCTGCTAGTGAGTTCATATCACTATGGTTCCCTCCTGTTTTCCCAAAGTTCCACAGTTAGCTTTCAGAGTGATTCATCTGCTCGCTGTCACTGTAAAACTTTCGACTCGCAGCAGTATGGCTAGGAAAACCGTCTAGATATAGATAAAAGAGCTTAGATACTATTACAGTCTGTTTGCTGCTAACGCTATTCGAAAATACTACCAAAGAAATCAATTGTTTCTTTCAAGGAAGAGATGAAAGTGTCGATTTCTGTCGGCGTATTGTAGAAATAAAGACTGGCTCTTGCTGTAGAGTTGACCCCCAGAATGTTGTGCAGTGGCTGTGTGCAGTGATGACCAGAGCGGATGGCAATACCAGATTGATCTAGCAGAGTAGAGAGATCTTGAGCGTGGACGCCTTCGACAGTAAAGGTCGCAAGCGCAGCTCTGCTAGATCCATCTTTTTGAGGTCTAGGTCCATACAGCTTCACCTGAGGCACTTGGGTGATTTTTTCGTAGAGATAAGCGGTCAAGAAGTGCTCGTAGTCGGCGATACGGTCCATGCCAATTTGGCTTAGATAGTCAACAGCTGCGCCTAGAACAACGGCTTCTGCGATCGCAGGGGTGCCCGCTTCAAACTTATGAGGCAGCTCCGCATAAGTAGCGTGATCAAGCGATACATCCTGAATCATCTCGCCGCCGCCCAGGAAAGGGGGCATCGCCTGAAGTACTTCTAGCTTGCCATACAAAAATCCTGCGCCTGTTGGTCCACACATCTTATGACCAGAGGCAACTAGCCAGTCACAGCCCAGCGCCTGCACGTCTACTGGCATATTTGGCACACTCTGACAGGCATCTATTAAAACTCTTGCGCCGTACTTTTGAGCGGTCTCGACAATCTCTCGAACCGGGTTGATACAGCCCAGCGTATTAGAGACATGATTCACCGCGACTATCTTGGTTCTATTACCTATTAGCTGATGAAATGCCGCAAGATCAAACTCTTGAGTGTCTGTTAGTGTCACATGCCTCAGCACGGCCCCGGTTCTTTGCGCGATTAGCTGCCAGGGTACCAAGTTGCTATGGTGCTCCATGACAGACAGCAGGATTTCGTCACCCTTTTCTAGGTTGCTTAGCCCCCATGCATAAGCGACTAGATTAATTGCCTCACTGGCGTTACGGGTAAAAACAATCTCATCGCGAGAAGACGCGTTGATAAACGTGGCAACTTTATCACGCGCACCTTCGTAAGCTTCTGTAGCACGTGCGCTTAGCGTGTGCACACCGCGATGGACGTTGGCATTGTCAGCCTCGTAGTAGTGAACCATTGCATCTAAAACGGCCCGTGGCTTCTGCGATGTTGCCGCATTGTCTAGATAGACTAGCGGTTTGCCGTTGACGCTTTGATTGAGGATAGGAAAATCAGAGCGGACCTGGTTGGCGAGTAGAGTGGGGGCGAGGGTAGTGACTGTCATAGGAGGAAGTATCAGGTGGGCTGAGGCGATGCTAGCTCGCCCAATCTCTTAGGCGTGTACTCAGAGATTCTCTAATTGCAAGAACCGAGATTTTTTCGACTATCTCCATCCCAAAGCCATACAGCAGCAAGCGCTGCGCCTGTTGGGCGGAGATGCCTCGACTCTGGAGGTAAAAAATTTCGTCAGCCTGAAGCTGGCTGACCGTGGCCCCGTGAGCGCACTTGACGTTATCGGCGACGATGTCTAGCTCGGGTTTAGTGTCTACCCTGGCTTTGGTTGAAAGCATTAGGTTCCGATTGAGCTGTGCCGCGTTGGTGAGCTGGGCGACGCGGGAGACGTAGACTTTGCCGTTGAAGACGCAGTGGGCGCGGTCATCGACAATATTTTTTTGAAGCTGGGTAGCGCTGCCGTGAGGATAGGTAAGGGCAAGCAGACTATGCGTATCGGCTAGCTGGCGATCGCCTGTCGCACTGAGGCCATACATTTGGGTGTCGGTCTGTGGGCCAGACTGGTAGACCTCTATGTGGTGGCGCGATAGCTTGGCACCTAGATCGATGGCGGTGCATTTGTACTGGCTGCCTGCGGCTTGATCGACTGCGGTTTTGGCAAGGTGAAAGGTGTTGGCACTTTCGTCTTGCACTCGAATGTGGTCAACCTGCGCCCCTTCTGCTAGCCAAATTTCGGTGACGCTGTTGTTACAGCAAGCATCGACAGCTGCTTTATCAATAGCCTCTTCATCGATAGCCGCTTCATCAACACGACAAGCGGCAATTCGCTCCTCGTCCTGACCAAAGAAAGACTCGACTAGGGTGAATTTTGAGTGTCTTTCAGCAATGATGAGCGATCGCACATGAGAAATCACTTCCCCATGCGATCCACGGGCGATACTGATAGGCTGCTCAACCACCTGATCCGCCTGCACCCAGACCACCATCACATCCGTAAAGCCAACCGTATTGAGCGCTGTGAAGACCTCACCGCTGCCTTTTAGCTGAGCCAATCGCTTTTCTAAAATCGGCGCTAGCTTTGCAGCATAGTTAGGATCGTTTAGTAGGCTCGATAGCGGCCCGATAATTACGCCTGCTGTAGCCTGATCGCGATTAGAAAGGGTCGGCTCATAGTAGCCGTTGACCGTCGTTAGCCGAGTGCCCTCTGCTAGCAAACCAAGATGGTCGCTCCAGCTATCACCTTCTCCAGACACTGGCTGCGCTCTTTGGAAGGGCCGCGCCAGCATATCAGACAGATCGGTAAAGCGCCATTCTTCGTCTTTGCCAGAGGGGAAAGATCGCTCGCTAACAAGTGCGATCGCCCGGTCACGCAGCGCCTTTAGATCCGCATTTGCAGCCAAAGCTGACTCATCCGCTGCCGCTGCTGCCTGTGTTAGCAAGTGCTTTAGATAGGTCTGACGGGCGATCGCAGCCGTAGCCCCCTTACCAGACCCTTTACCAGAAACTGAACCCACAGTCTTTGTCATCATCGAACCACTGCCTCCTCAGCCACAATCCAGTCATAGCCGCGAGACTCAAGCTCTTGGGCAAGTTCTTTACCGCCGGTTTTGACAATTCGCCCCTGCGCCATCACATGTACATAGTCCGGCACGATGTAGTTCAGCAGCCGCTGATAGTGCGTAATCAAAATAGACGCATTTTCTGGCGTACTCAGCTGATTGACGCCTTCAGACACCGTCTTGAGCGCATCAATATCTAGCCCTGAATCGGTCTCGTCTAGAATCGCCAGCGTCGGTTCTAGCAGCGCCATCTGCAAAATTTCATTCCGCTTCTTCTCACCGCCCGAAAAGCCCTCGTTGACGCTGCGATCCAAGAAGCTAACGTCCATCTTCACAATCTCAGAGCGCTCTTCTACCAAATCGTCAAAATCAAAAACGTCGATTTCCTCTTCGTCGTTGGCTTTGCGATGAGCGTTATAAGCCACCCGCAGAAAATCACGGTTGCTGACCCCTGGAATTTCTAGTGGGTACTGAAACGCCAGAAAAACGCCTGAGTTCGCCCGTTCATGCGGCTCTAGCTCAAGCAGGTTGATACCTTGAAAGACAACCTCACCCGCCGTCACCTCATAGTCTGGGTGTCCAGCTAGCACCTTTGAAAAAGTGCTCTTACCAGAGCCATTCAGCCCCATAATGGCGTGGACCTCTCCGGCTTTTACCTCAAAATTGACGCCTTTGAGGATTTCTGTGCCGTCGACACTAGCACGAAGATTGCGAACAGAAAGAATAGTTTTAGCGTTCTCGTTGATCATCTGTGTATTATTTTCTGGCTTTGTTAGGCTGATTTTCTAGCCGACTGAATTTTCTAGCTTGAGGCTGAGGAGCTTATCGGCTTCAGCCGCAAATTCCATTGGCAGCTCGTTGAAGACATCGCGACAGAAACCGCTGATGATCATCGAGACCGCATCTTCAGGCGAAATACCGCGCTGAGCAAAGTAGAAAAGCTGATCTTCTCCAATCTTTGAAGTCGAGGCTTCGTGCTCTACTTGAGCCGAGCTGTTCTGCACTTGGATGTAGGGGAACGTATTGGCATTAGACGTATCTCCTAGCAGCATTGAATCGCACTGCGAATAGTTGCGAGCGCCTTCTGCCTTTGGATTGATTTGGACTAGGCCACGATAGCTGTTCTTTGACTTCCCAGCCGAGATTCCCTTCGAGATAATAGTGCTGCGGGTGTTCTTGCCCACATGGACCATCTTGGTGCCAGTATCTGCCTGCTGATAGTTGTTCGTCAGCGCGACGGAGTAGAATTCGCCCACTGAATTGTCACCGACTAAAACGCAGCTAGGATACTTCCAGGTGATTGCCGAGCCCGTTTCTACCTGAGTCCAAGAAATTTTGGAATTAACGCCTTTGCACAGTCCGCGCTTGGTAACAAAGTTATAGATTCCACCTTTGCCATTCTCGTCACCGGCGAACCAGTTTTGAACCGTGGAGTATTTGATCTCAGCGTTGTCTAATGCGACTAGCTCAACCACAGCAGCGTGGAGCTGATTGCTGTCGTACATTGGCGCAGTGCAGCCTTCTAGGTAGGTGACAGAGCTAGCTTCTTCAGCCACGATCAGCGTCCGCTCGAACTGACCCGAATCGCCGTTGTTAATCCGGAAATAAGTAGACAGATCCATTGGGCATTTAACCCCTTTTGGCAGGTAGACAAACGAACCGTCAGAAAAGACCGCAGAGTTCAGCGCGGTGAAGTAGTTGTCTCCAACCGGAACGACGGTTCCCAAATACTTTTTGATCAGCTCTGGGTGCTCTTTCACTGCTTCTGAGATGGAGCAGAAAATCACGCCGTGCTTCGCAAGATCCTTTTTGAAAGTAGTCGCAATCGAAACGCTGTCAAAGACGACGTCTACAGCGACATTGGCTAGGCGCTTTTGCTCATTAATAGAGATGCCTAGCTTATCGAAGGTATCTAGCAGGGCCGGATCGACTTCGTCCAAACCGCCTAGCTTCTTCTCGGCCTGCTTTGGGGCTGAGTAGTAGACGATCTCGTTGTAGTCAATCGGTGGATATTTGACATTTGGCCAGTCTGGCTCTTCCATCTCCAGCCAGCGGTGATACGCCTTCAGGCGAAAGTCGAGCATGAATTGGGGCTCTTCTTTCTTGGCAGAAATGGCCCGAACAACGTCTTCGCTGAGACCGCGAGGCAGACTATCGGCCTCAATATCCGTGACGAAACCGTACTTGTATGGCTGGCTGACGACAGATTGAACGCTAGAACTCATAGAAGATCAATAGACCCAAAGGAGGGCAAATGTGTGGTTAGGAAAGGGAGCTAGTAAGAGAGACGGTCTATTTATTAGTGACTTCGCGAATTTGCTCGAAGGTGATTTCTGTCTCTGTACCGGAAAAAGGATTGTCTTCTGTTAGGAAGAGCATGCAGTGGCATTCTTGGCGCTCTTGCATTGGTACGCAAGGACAGTTCCAGTAGGTGGCTTTGACTTCGGCTTCCTTATCTTCGTAGTGACGGCACGGGCACAGCGGCGCACCAAGGTCGTCTTTGTGCTTGGCAAGCCCTTCTAGTACAACCGCAGTGACCCCTAGGTCCTGGCAAAAGTAAGTGCCAGTGCGTTTAGCATAGCTCTGGGCGAAATTCCGCATGATTTCAAGACTTTTGTCGGAACCTTGCGTGCTGTTGGGGGTGCTCATCGTGCCTGTGGTGCCTCTGAAGTTCTGTAGGGGGTAGTTCTGTAAGTGGTAATTCTAGAAGTAGCAAAAGCCAAAGCGCTAGAAGCAGGTGCTAAGCTTGAATGACTAAAGCAACATACGTGTTGTTTAACTACATAAATAAAGGTTACTTTAAGGACATCGGTTTTAGCAACAAAAGTGTTTCTAAAGTATTATTAACGTAGCAATCGACTTAACGCCCGGTTTGCTGTAGAGGGTTGCTGTGGAAAGCCGAATTCGCTTTCTGCGGAGAATCACAAGAATTTGTCAGGGCTAAGAAATTGTCATGACAAGGAGCTGAGGGAGATTTGTGCGCCAGAAAGTGACTTCTCAATCAACCTTAGGGCCGACTTTTCTAGAACCGACTTCTACGGAGCCAACTTCTACAGGAACGCCTGAAATGCTGACTATGAGTACTGCCGAAGCGACTTCTAAGGGGACTGCTGCAAAAGGAGCGTCCTCTATGAAAGAGGATGTTCTGCGGTTTTTGCTGAAGCGCGGAACGGCTACAGCAGGCGCGATCGCCCAGCACCTAGACATCACCCCGCAAGGCATCCGCCGCCATCTCAAGCAGCTAGAATCTGACGGCCTCATAGAGCATCAGACCAGCCAAGCAGGTATGGGTCGGCCTAACTACGTCTATCAGCTCAGCCGTCAAGGACGCGAGCAGTTTCCCGATCAATACGATCAGTTTGCGCTCTCGCTATTAAATACTGTGGCTGACACGTTAGGTCCAGAGCATGTGACCAAGCTGCTAAAGCATCAGTGGCAGCAGAAGGCAAAAGAGTATAGAGAGCAGTTGGGGAACGCGCCACTCGAAGAGCGGATGCAGACGCTAGTGAAGCTGCGTCAGGCGGAAGGGTATATGGCAGAGTGTTACCCGGCTGAGTCAGAAGAGTCGAAGGTAGCAGCTTTTGTGATTACAGAATATAACTGTGCGATCGCCCACATTGCCGAATCCTATCCCACTGTCTGCGGTCACGAGCTGGCTATGTTTGCGATCGCCCTACCCGACTGTTCAGTAGAGCGCACTCACTGGCTAGTCAACGGCGAGCACCAGTGCGGCTATCTCGTCAAAACCAAAGCCGTGAACGCTTGAGATCAACCGAATCAAATCGAGTGATCAAACCGAGACTTTTCAAAATATCTACTTTTCAAGACACTTCTCAAAGCTATGTCCCTACAGTTCTTAACTGAAGATGAATCTGCCGCTGTAGACGCGGCGTTATTGACCACACCTGAAAAATTTCTCGCTCGTCTGACGCTATCTACAGGCAAGCTGCTGGTCTACATCGCCAAAGACCTAGGCACGAGTGTAGAAGCGCTTACCAACCAGCAGATTATTGCCTGGTTTGAAGCCGACTCCAAGCGTAAGCAGCTAGAAGGAATTGATGCCTCTGTGCTGAAATGGGATGCGAAGAACCTGACTGATGTCGCTTCAGACTAGACAGCAAGTGCATTGTTATCTTTGATCCTTCGACGTGCCAATATGTCTGTACTGTAGAAACTGGCACTCTGCCCTAAACACCTACGATATGATATCTGACTATAGACGGGCGCGTCGTATTAGGCCAATTTGTTGCGTTTGAGCTTGAAGTGGGCAAATATAGAGCTGGCTTTATATTTTGTTTGATATCTATTTAGGTTCAACACTTTGACCTATCGAAAGAAGGGGATTCTATGAAACAGATACTTTCTCGTCAGGTTTTGACGCTCGCGGCGGTTCTAGGCACGACTGTGGGCCTAGTGACCATGCCGACAAAAGCACTGGCGCATCAGGTTCAGACTAATTACATCTTGAACTCACAGGCTAGTGGTGAATCAACTGACAGTCTGGAGCTGCGTACCACCTTCAGCAATGGACAGCCCTTGAAAGGCGCAAAGGTGCATGTCTATGCACCCGACCAGCCCTATCGCGTCCGCGCTGTCGGCAAGACTGACAGTCAGGGGCGCTTTACTTTCGTTCCTGACGAGCCAATTAGCGGTGATTGGGAAGTTAATATCGAGCGTGAGGGCCACCAGGATATTTTGACTGTGCCAGTCACTGAAGAAGGGATTGACCTAGGTCTGATGGCTCAGACTGGTTTAGAGCAGGTTGGCAGCAGCGATGTGCACTATGCGGGTTCGCCCTGGATGGTGGTAGGTGGAGTTGCGATCGCAGCCGCTTGTCTAGGCGTTGCCAAAGTCAGTAGCAAGAAGGCCGTATAAGTTCAACCATCTTGATCGTAAGTTCGCTTTTAAAAATTCAAGTCGAAGCATCCCTAGTTCATTTCTTGAGCTGGGGACTTTTATGTTTGGGCCTTGTTCTTGAGCTGAGCGGTATGATGGGGCATGGTTTCTAGCATGTAGCACATGGATCGAACCGCCCAGTTCATACAGGTCTATCGTAATCTAAGGCTGTTTCCTCTATTCAAACCCAAGGAGATAGCAGAATTTCGGGTGCCCTATGGTCAAAAGACGCTCAGAAGTCTGCGGCAAGAAATATTGACCTCTGACGATGACAGTAAGCTATTTTTTACCGGGCACCGGGGCTGTGGCAAATCGACGCTGCTAGGCCAGCTATCGGCGCAGATGCGGCACGAGGGGCTGTTTGCAGTTGGCTTTTCGATTGCGGACCGGGTAGAGATGTCGGATGTGAACCACATCAATATCTTGTATTCGATTGCGCTGACGCTGATGGAAACGGCAATAGCAGAAGGCGTAGCAATTCCAGAAGAGACTAAGACTAGACTAATCAAGTGGTTCACACAGGTGAAGTCTGATGTCTATGTCAAACAGATTGCGCAAGAGATGTCGATTGGCGCAAATATTCTCGAATTCTTTCGTGGCAAGCTGCAAACGGAGAAAGCGTTTCGAGAAGAGATAAAAGAGACTTATCAGAACAGCGTTTCGGATCTAGCCAGTCAGATCGATCTGATCGCGGCTGAAATCCAGATTGCAACAAAGAAAACCGTTTTAGTGATCATCGACGACCTGGACAAACTGGATCTGCCAGTGGTTCGTTCTCTCTTTCAAGAACATATCAATTCGCTGTATCTGCCCAATATCAAGATTGTCTTTACCATCCCAATTGCAGTCATTCGCGATCCTGGATTGATTGCGACGATCAACACTCGCAGCCAGATTATCCAGCTATCGGTGACGAAATTCTTTCATCGAGAAGCGGCGCATCAGCCAGATGCCGAGCCGATTGACGGCAGCGTAGAGACCCTGCAAACCATCTTAGAAAAACGCATCCCTGAAGAACTGATCGAGCCTGAGATCAAGCGAGAGATTGTCATGCTTAGCGGCGGGGTGCTGCGAGAGATGGTGCGGCTAGCGCAGGAATGCTGTCGGGAGTGTTTGGCGAGGATGGATGAAGATGCTGAGCAGGCAACCATAAAAATAGACGCTGATGTTTTAAAAGAAGCGGCCAAGAATCTGCGGATTCAGTTTGCACGGACCCTAGGCAGCAATCTATTGGATTTGCTAGCCCAGACGTATGCAGAGTTTGCGCCGCCGGATGCCAACAGCGCGGAGTTCCTAGAGCTGCTGCACGGGCTGTACGTGTTGGAATACGAGAATGATGAGCTTTGGTATGATTTGCATCCGCTGATTCTGGATTTGCTAAAGCGCCGCAAGCTGATCGAGGAGTGATGGAGAGGCTATGGCTAAAGCTGATCTAACTCTAGGCTCTAACTCTGAGAGAGAAAACGGCGAGATAGAACAGAGTAATCGTAGAGCGCTGCGGCGACTGATCGTTACTACTGAGGCAAATTCGCAGAGTTTAGAGTTGATAATTGCGGTCTGTGATGATCGGAATTTGCAGGCGGCAATGATTGAGGAATATGAGGCAGCGCTGCGGGAGAAGGGGATTGAGCCTTTCCGGGTGCGGCTGAATCCGAAGCAGCCGAGTATGCGGGCGAGCATTGAGGAACTGGTAGCACGAGAGCCGAGGCTGCGGTCTGGGGAGCCAGCGCTGGTGACGGTGTTGAATGCAGAGGCGCTACTGGGCGTGACGCTGGGGGAAGAAAAGTCGGAGCAGGAGCGGTTTTTCTATTCCTTGCAGTGGACGCGCGAGGCGCTGTTGCGGTTTGAGTTTGCGGTGGTGCTGTGGGTGCCGGATGTGGTAGCGACGACGGATTGGGCAGCGGGCTCCGGATTTTTGGAGCTGGCGGGGTGGAGTGTTTGAGTTTGCGGCGAAGGCGAGGGAGCCATTGCAGAGTCGGTGGTTTAGCGGTGGCTAGAGCTCGGATAGGAGGACAAAGAAAGTACGCTGTCAATTGAGGCTTTGCAGGCGCAGATTGCGAGTTTGGAAGAAAGTTCGCCAGAGTCTTCTTTGTTGATTACGTCGTATAACGCTTTAGGGGAGGCGTATGAGAGAGAGTATGCGTATGACGATGCGCTGAGGCTGTATCAGAAGTCTCTGAAGCTGGCGGAGAGAAAAAACAACTTAGCAGGACAATGAGGGCTCTGAGAAACTTAGGTGACTCGTTGCGGCGCAGCGGGCGGGTGGCTGAGGCGATTGAGTATTATCAACGGACGATCACGATTGCTAAGGAGAGCGGCGATCACAGTGGCGAAGCTGCATCATTCAATAGTACAGGCAACGTCTATTCCTTACTTGGACAGTATCAACAGGCGATTTACTTCTATCGAAAGTCTTTAGAAATTAACCGTAGGATGGGCGATCACCAAGGCGAAGCTAACTCCCTCGGCAATCTGGGAATTGCTTACTTTTCGCTTGGACAGTATCGGCAAGCAGTCAACTTTCACCAGCAAGTACTAGAAACCTTTAGAAAAATTGGTGACCGCAACAGCGAAGCTAATTCACTTTCATGGCTAGGCAATACCTACCACTCACTTGGACAGTATCAACAAGCGATTAACCTTCATCAACAGTCTTTAGAAATTGCACGAGAGATTAGTGACCGCAGAGGCGAAGCTAGTTCCCTAACTGATCTAGGCAATGCCTACCACTCACTAGGCCAGTATCAACGAGCGATTAGCCTTCATCAACAGTCTTTAGAAATTGCACGAGAGATTAGTGACCGCAGAGGCGAAGCTAGTTCCCTAACTAATCTAGGCATTGCCTACCACTCACTTGGACAGTATCAACAAGCGATTAACCTTCATCAACAGTCTTTAGAAATTGCGCGCGAGATTAGTGATCGCAATGGCAAAGCGAGATCTCTTGGCAATCTAGGTAGTGCCTACCATTCGCTTGGTCGGGACCAGCAGGCAATTGACTTCTACCAACAACAGCTAGAAATCGTACATAAGATTGGTGATCGCAGAGGCGAAGCCAGTTCTCTTGGCAATCTAGGTCTTGCCTACTATTCGCTCAATCAGTATCAAAGGGCAATTGACTTTTATCAACAGTCTTTAGAAATTATGAGCAAGATCGGTGATCGCAACGGCGAAGCCAATTCTCTCGGTAATCTAGGTAATGCCTACTATTCGCTAGGCCAGTATCAGCGGGCGATTGACTTTCAGCAACAGTCTTGGAAATTAAGCGAGAGATAGGCGATCGCAACGGCGAAGCCAGCTTCCCATTTCAACAAAGCAAATGCGCTTGCCAGACTCGACCGAAAATGGGAAGCTCAATCAGCTTACGAAGCGGCAAAGGCTTTGTTTGAAAGCTTGGAGCTAGAGGAAAAAGTAGAGTTGTGTGAGACAGCTATCCGAGAGCTAGGACAGAGGATAGCGGTAGCTCCGATCAAGGCTCCAGAGATTGTTCCTACGAAGCTGCGTCGCCAGCGGCGGATGCCGAGTCATCCTGTGGTTCTTTGCGGCTCTGGCACTAGTGCTATTAGTCTGGTGGCTGTTCTCCTAGATCCATCTTGGTGGATGATTTTGTAGTGGAGCTGAGTGGTTTCGTTTTGTTCTGCGGCCCCTCATCCCCAGCCCTTCTCCCTGAGGAGAAGGGAGTTAGATGGGGCAATCTATCTATATGGATGCCGATCTCTCCCGACTCTCAGGCCGCTATCGACAAATCCCTGATACTCTATTGCTGCGTGCAAGGGAACTGAGAAAGCAGCAAACCTCTACAGAACAGCTTCTCTGGATATTCCTACGCGGGCGTCGATTGAAGGGCGCAAAATTTCGACGTCAGCATAATATCGGACAATTCATCGCCGATTTCTATTGCCACGAAGCACGGCTAGTAATCGAACTTGATGGAGATATTCACCAAACACAACAAACCCAGGACAGGACGAGAGACGATTGGATGATAGCTTGCGGACTTGAAAGTTCTTCGCTTTAAGAATGAGGCAGTAGCAACCGAACTAGACAAAGTACTCAAAGAGATTTTTGCATGTTTACCTGAAAAAACTCTGACTCCGGTCCCCCTTCTCCCTCCGGGAGCAAGGGGCTAGGGGATGAGGGCCTCCTAGCGCTTAATCTCATCTCGCAAATCCGCCAAATCCGTATACGAATCCGCCAAGTCGATCAAACTATCGCTAGTCATCGACTGCAGACTCACCACCTCAATGAAGATGCCGCGCTGGCTGAGCACTTGCAGCGCATAGGCCAAATTACCATCGCCGCCTAGCAGCGTAATATTCGGACAGTATTCCGAGATGCGCATCATATCGACCGCCATCTCTACGTGCATATTCGCCTTGCGCGAGCCGTCGGGCAAATTGGTCAGCTCCTTGCTAACAACCCGGTGACCGTGACGGTTTAGCCACAGCAAAAAGCCTCGCTGCTTCTCGTTTTGCGGATCTACGCCCGTGTAGAAATATGCCCGGAGTAAACGGCGACCTCTGACTAGAGAGGTGAGCAGACGGCGATAGTCGACTTCTATACTTAGGTGGGAAGCGGCGTAGAAAAGGTTGGAGCCGTCAATAAAGATGGTAATGAGATCGCTACTTTGGTTCACAGATGGAGAATTTACTGGCAGGCTAGGTTGAGGGGTAGATGCACTTCCCCCTGATTTAGACAGATCAGAGCTGGCATTTCGACTTTTTTTTCTGCTCAATACCTTAGGAGGCTCTGGCGAAGAATCGCTGGCGGCGATCGCACTAGTCACCATACCTGATAGCTCAGGCTGCTTGCTGCCACTATTCTTATCAGCACTAAATATTGAAGCAGGCTCTTGATAAGAAATCTCTGATTTGATCGCAGTTGCTACCACAGAATCAGCTAAAGGACTGATATCGCAACCAGCTACCTTTGTCCGGCTAGCATAGTGACTGGCGTTCTCGCTGGCTTTTTTCATATCAGACGGAGGCATCACCTCTGTGTTGGCCAAGTCGGTATCAGATGTCTTCAATGGAATTCTAGATATATCAAAATGTTGCGAACTTTAACATCGTAATCGGTGAACAGGCTGCTTTCTCAAATGGCAGCAAATAATTTAAGGAATGGTATAGGCCACTCGCCAGCCGCCAGTCAGACCATCAGCACCACACAGTATGAGACGATTTACACAGCTATTTTTGGACGTGGACGCAACGACCTCAACGAATGCAAAAGTTCGGGCGATGCAGCATTATTTTCATGAGGAAAGCCCGGAAAATGCGGTGTGGGCTCTCCATCTACTGATGGGCAAAACGCGTAAGCGGCTAATCACCTCGCGGGTGCTGCGAGAGATTTTTTTGCAAATTTCAGACGTGCCGGAGTGGCTATTTGAAGAAAGTGCATCGCACGTTGGCGATACGGCAGAGACGATTGCGCTGCTGCTGCGCGACACATCGATTGAACCGACGGGAACTTCGAGCGCAGGAGGCGACACACCGCTGCATGAGTGGATGGAGTCGGTGATCCCACAGGTAAAGGAGATTACAGATGAACAGCCTGATCGGTTGAAAAATCTAGTGATCGACTGGTGGGCAAATCTAGAAGACGATCAGATCTTTGTACTTAATAAGGTACTAACAGGCGCTTTTCGGATGGGTGCGAGTACGAAGCTAGTGGTAAAGGCGTTAGCAGCAGAGTATGAGCTGACAGAAGCGGTGCTGACCCATCGCCTGATGGGCGATATCGAGACAACCGGGCAGTTTTACCGGGCATTAATCGATCCGGATGAGGCAGATGCTAGTCCGAGTCGGCCCTATCCTTTCTTTTTGGCAGCGCCGATTGATTTGGAAAAGTTTGCCGCTGAGCAAATGGACCGATGGCAAGCGGAGTGGAAGTGGGATGGCATTAGAGCCCAGCTCATCTACCGAGAAGGACAGCTATTTACCTGGTCGCGCGGAGAAGATTTGATCACGCACCAGTTTCCCGAGTTTGAGACGGCAATTGGGGTAGTGCCTGACGGCACGGTGCTAGATGGCGAAATTGTCTGCTGGGATGGCGAAAAGCCACTGGACTTTAACTTTTTACAGAAGCGGCTGGGACGTAAGCGGGTGACAAAGAAGCTGATGGCAGAAAATCCGGTGCATTTTATTGCCTATGACCTATTAGAAAAGGCAGGCGAGGATATCCGAACGACACCTTTGCAGGATAGGCGAGCAGCGATGATTAGCTTAATTGAAGCGCATCCGAGTGAGGTCATTAGCTATGCAGAACCGCTGGAGTTTGAGACGTTTGAGGCGCTGGAGGAGTGGCGATCGCACTCTCGATCAGTGGGCGCAGAAGGCCTGATGCTAAAAGCGCTCGACAGCCCGTATCTGGTGGGCCGAAAGCGCGGCTACTGGTGGAAGCATAAGGTCGATCCGATGACCTTAGACGCGGTGTTAATCTATGCGCAGGCCGGTACGGGTAAACGCTCTAACCTGTTTACCGACTATACGTTTGCCCTGTGGAAAGGCCAAGGAGAAGACAGGACGCTAGTGCCGTTTACCAAGGCCTATTCGGGTCTAGATAATGCGGAGATTGAGAAGCTAGACCGCTGGATTCGCCGACATACGAACGAAAAGTTTGGCCCGGTGCGCTCAGTAGAGCCGTTTCATGTGTTTGAGATTGGCTTTGAAGGGATTGCGGAATCGAAGCGGCATAAGTCAGGGATTGCGGTGCGGTTCCCGAGGATATTGCGCTGGCGAACGGATAAGCCGATGGAGGAAGCCGATACGCTGGAGAATGCGATCGCACTTTTAGAAAGTCGGGACTAGAAAGCCAGGCTTAGAAAGCCAGGATGAAAAACTAGAATTCGGCTACGCTCACCCCTCGGGCGAAGTCGCCTAGCGCATCTTGATTTCACCGCGCTCTCTGACCTGCTGCGATCGCTTCGGTACAGTGAGCTGACACACCCAGTCGCCCGTCTTACCCGTGAGGAAAGGAACGATACTGCCGTCGCTGGCTAGAATGCGATTGCGATCGCGGCAGTTGTACAGCTCTAGCGGCTGCTTAGCGCCATCTATGCTGACAACCGTACGATACTCCCAATAGCTCTTAGCACTGCGACGAATGCTGTTGATACAGACCTGATGACCGTTGAAAACTCGGCAGATATCCGAATCGGCAGGCGCATTTAGAAAGGTCAGCAGCCAGACAGCAAAAGGCAGCGCTAGCAGCAAAATGACAACGGCCCACCAAACCGACAAAAATTTATCAACGATCAGAGACTTCAAAAAGAGCATTAAGGCGGTGTAAGAAAATTTGTATCGGTTTTTCTAAAGTTTACCGCCTTACCGGGCTCGAATGCCGAAACTGACTCTGCACGTCTTCCTAGAAAATGAAGGGATGCATCCTGTCAAGTGCCGGACACATCCCTTCATCTATCTATTCGGCTAGATCAAACAACAGAACTTCCGTCTTGTCACTAGCACCTACAACAGAAAGAGAATCTAGCCCTGCAAAGGCAAGGCCATCGCCAGCCGCTAAGGTTTGACCATCTAGCTGTAGTGCGCCTGTGACAACTTGCAACCAGGCTTTGCGGTTAGGAGCCAAATCGTAGCCAAGCTGCGCACCCTTAGCCAGAGTCGCGGCATACAGGCTGACATCTTGGTGAATAGTGACAGAATTCTCTCTACCGTCGCGAGAGCCAACCAGCCGCCACTGGTCCTGACGAGTCTCAGGCGCAAAGTGCTTTTGCTCATAACCGGGCGCTAGCCCCTTCGACTCCGGCAAGATCCAGATTTGCAAGAAATGTACGGGATTCTCTTCAGAAGCGTTCATTTCGCTGTGAGTGACGCCTGTACCTGCACTCATCCGCTGCACGTCGCCAGGACGGATGACCGAGCCTGTGCCCATGCTGTCTCTGTGAGCTAGCTCGCCCTCTATCACATAGGAGATAATTTCCATATCGCGGTGGCCATGCGTGCCAAAACCTGCACCCGGTGCGACCCGGTCCTCATTGATGACTCGCAGATCGCTAAATCCCATGTTGCGCGGGTCCATATAGCCGCCAAAGGAGAAGGTATGTCTGCTATCCAACCAGCCGAAGTTGGAAGCGCCGCGATCTGTTGCTTTACGAATAGCTAGCATTGTTTTTTGCTCCATAGAAACGTCTGTTTGCTTGTTTCTATTATGCATTGGCTTCAATAAAAATACAATAGTCTACTTCATATTCATATTGTCGCTAAAATAGATACAATAGTGCTGCTGGTAGCGATGACTATTTATGGACAAACTAGAGAGCATGCGGACCTTTATCGAGGTCGTCAATCACAGCGGGTTTGCAGCGGCAGGCAGGCATCTAGGACTCTCTCGCTCAGTCGTGAACAAGCTAGTAGCGCAGCTAGAGGAAGATTTGAATGTGCAGCTTTTGCAGCGGACGACGCGGCGGGTAAGTCCAACGGATATGGGGCGGGCGTATTACGAGCGCTGCGTAGATATTTTGGCAGAAGTAAAGGCGGCAGAGCTGTCGGTGACTCAGATGCAGGCGCAGCCAAAAGGAACGCTGCGGATCAATGCACCGATGTCATTTGGCACGATGCATTTGGCGAAGGCGATCGCACAGTTCACCTACCAATATCCCGACATCCAGGTTCAGACCACGCTGAGCGATCGCTTCATCGACCTGATCGAAGAAGGCTTTGACGTCACCCTACGAATTGCCGAAAACCGGGCAGAAGATGCCCTAGTCACTCACAAGCTTACGCCGATTCGCCGCGTTCTGTGCGCCGCGCCAAAGTATTTGGACACTTACGGCATTCCGAGTCATCCCGATGAGCTGCGATCGCGTCACTGCTTGCACTACGGCCATTTAGCGACAGGCAGTAAGTGGCAGCTTATCGGACCAGATAAGATCCATACGATTTCGATCCAGTGCCGAAGCTACTCTAATAATGGAGAAGTGCTGCGGGAAAGTGCGATCGCCGGAGTCGGTATTGCCCTACTGCCTACTTTCATCATCGGCGATGCTCTCAAATCAAACGCGCTGAACATCATCCTGCCAGACTATTGCCCGCCCGAACTTACCGCTAGACTCTGCTACGCCACCAACCGTCACCTATCTACCAAAATTCAGCTATTGAGCGCGTTCTTACAAGACTGGTTCAAAAAACCAGCTTGGGAGGATGATAGCAGTCTGAGTTAGTCGAGCATCTCTTTCGGCGTCACGACTAACTCAGGAAAGCTGATTGACTGAATTCTCATATCACCCGTGTAAACGGTTTCCTCGTAAGCGTCATCAACCAGTATCAGTACAGTTACCTGAGCCCTGTGTCGATCTACTATCCAATATTCTGGAATACCCCACCATTCATACTGCTGTCGCTTCCAGATGTAATCTCGTTTGTAATTGGTGCTGCTTTCACCACCTAGGCTGACTAATTCAGCGACGAAAGCAGGCGCAGGCATACCAAACCTGACTGCGCTGTATCTTCCAGCTTTAAATAGTTCGCGGTGCTCAGGCTGTAAAACCATTACATCAGGTTTTCGGTTCATCCAGCGATCGCCCACAGGATGCACTTCTAATTCTGTGTCATTACCACGCACAAGCTTTCTGAGTCCTGGTAGTGACATCAGGCGAAACTTAAGATCAGTCCCCCAAAGTATGTTGTCGTCATCTTCTGGCGGCAATCGAATCACTTCTCCAGTGCTGAGCAGGCGATAGTCGCCATCGCTGAGTGTGCAGTTGTCCAAGTAGTCTTGGTAGCTTTGATAGCGAGTGAGTGTGTAGGTCATCCGAGGGCCACTTGAGTATCTACTTAGTGTATTGGACTCAAGCGATTGAGGTTGTCTTTAGTACTATCTACTCTATTTGAGTAGAAACAGAAACAGACGGGCTATCCGACTGATTTTCCTTTGTCTTCGCTAGCTGCTCAGAGACAGCCGCGACTTCTTCTAGCCGAGCAGCGTCTGCGGCAACCAGATCTTCTTCGACCGGAGCCGCTTCAACCAGGGCGACCTCCTCGTTTCCTCCACGCTTTCTGTTAACGCTAACGCTTCTGCTTCAAGATCTTCTTGAATGCGGCGGGCCACGAATGAAACAAACCCAATACTGATAGAGCCTAAGCTCAGCAGCGCCCAGCCTTCGATCACGTAGGTCATGAAGTGATTGAGTTCACTAATAGACATAGGACGCTAGCCTCGCTCAGCAGGTGGGTTATCCCCAATTATGCTAGTTTTGGCAGTTAGATTCAATTCATCGTTGAGAATGATTACGCTGAGCGCTCTGCTCTGCCCTTGTAAGGGCTTGTTTGTAGGTATCTAGATGAGGTCGTAGAATTAGGTCATTCCTCAATTTATTGGCTGACCTGATTAGGGTTGGTCTATCTACTGCATAAGCTATGGTCTCTAGTACTCGTTCAGTTTCGTCTAGTTCGTTTTCGACGGCAGCATCGCATGATGCTTCTCAGACAGGTTCGCACAGGGGAAGGACAGCGTCAGTCAGCCGGACAACGAAGGAAACAGACGTGCAGGTAACGCTAAACGTAGACGGTACAGGGAAATGTACCGCTGATACCGGCGTTCCTTTTCTAGACCATATGCTGCATCAGATTGCCTCTCATGGTTTGTTTGATTTAGAGGTGCGGGCAACTGGTGATATCGAAATTGATGATCACCATACCAATGAGGATGTGGGCATCACATTAGGGATGGCATTGCATCAGGCGCTAGGCGATCGCAAGGGCATCACCCGCTTTGGTCACTTCATCGCCCCCCTAGACGAAGCCTTGGTCCAAATCTCCTTGGACTTCTCGGGTCGGCCTCACCTCAGCTACGGCCTAGAAATTCCCACGCAGCGAGTTGGCACCTACGATACGCAGCTAGTGCGTGAGTTCTTTGTGGCAATTGTTAATCATGCGCAGATGACGCTGCACATTCGTCAGCTAGACGGTATCAACTCTCATCATATTATCGAGGCTACCTTCAAAGCGTTTGCCAGGGCAATGCGAATGGCAACCGAAGTCGATCCGCGTAGAGCGGGCAAGATTCCTAGCTCTAAAGGCGTGATCTAAGAACCGTTTAAGCGCCGTCTTTCTCAGCTATTTTCTATGACTTCTACAGCATCGAGCCAAGAGTCTTCTGATTCGCCAAACTCCAGTGCGGGCAAGGTGATGAGTGCCAAATTCTTGCAGGCACTGAGCTTTGCAGCTTACAAACATCGTCACCAGCGACGAAAAGACAATGCAACGCCTTATATCAATCATCCGATTGCGGTTGCCAACATCTTGCTGAGCGAGGCGGGAGTGACGGATGAAACCGTATTGATTGCGGCCTTGTTACATGACACTGTAGAAGATACAGAGACTACGTTTGAGGAGATTGAACAACAGTTTGGCAAGGCGGTCAGAGAGATTGTTGCAGAAGTGACGGACGATAAGTCTTTGCCAAAGGCGGTAAGGAAACAGCAACAGATTGATCATGCGGCGGGGTTGAGCGATCGCGCCAAGCTAGTCAAACTCGCCGACAAAACCGCCAACCTACGAGATGTTAGCGGCTACCCCGCCTGGTGGCTGGTCAACCGAGCGAATCAGACGACTATGTAGAATGGGGAAAGGCGGTAGTTGACCAGATTCGAGGAACCCACGCTGAGCTAGAATCGCTGTTTGATCGAGCCTATGAACAGGGAAGACAAATAGTAGAAACTCTATGAACGTCGGCTCAGGTCATTTGTTTAGCAGCACGAGGCTCAACTCTCTTCATAATTTCATCTCGTGTTGTCAGCGTTTTGAGATCATAGGCTGCTTGAAGGCTGAGCCAAGAGGCAGCATCGCCACCGAAATATCGTGCTAGACGCTCAGCAGTATCCGCAGTCACAGCTCGCCGCTCTTTAACAATTTCATGAATCCGCGTCGCCGAGACACTCAGCGCCAACGCCAGCGAGTGAGCGCTCATCTCTAGCGGCACCAAAAAATCCTCACGGAGAACCTCTCCGGGATGAACTGGTCGCATACGATTGACAGGCTTATTCATCCTCAGCAGCTTTCCGAAAAATTAGGTTTACAGATAGATTTTCATATCAATCGCGAACAAACGAACTAAAAATGGTCAGACTAAAGCAGCTACACAACGATCGCAGATTGTCGGATCTTCTGCCGAGTCACCTACATGTGTCGAATAGTTCCAGCAGCGATCGCACTTTTCACCCTCTGCATCGACGACGGCGATCGCCATATTCTCAAACTCGCTACTATAAGCACCTTGCAACGCCTCAGCACTATCTGCTAGCTCGACTTGAGAAACCAAGAACAGATAGCGCAGCTCATCCACCTGGTTTGAATCAGTCGCCATGCTTTCTGCCGGATTCATGGCAGCTAGCTCAGACTTAATCGCTTCATCAGCTACAAACAGCTTCAGCTTCGCCTGCAAAGAAGATCCAATCGCCTTATCCGAGCGGGCTTTCTCTAGCACTGTGTTGGCCTCATCGCGAATTGTTCGCAGCTTTTCCCAGCGTTCAGCTAGCTGCGGCTGCTGCCAGCTTTCTTCTATATTCACCCAGCCGGATTCAAAGACAGACTCTGCCTCAGTCGCGTACGGGAGCGACTGCCAGATATCCTCAGCCATATGAGAAAGGACGGGTGCGATCGCCTTCGCCAAACTTTCAATCGCCACTGCCAAAACCGTCTGACAGCTCCGCCTACGCGCCGAATCCGCCGAGCTGATGTACAGCCGATCCTTCGCAATATCTAGATAAAAGTTCGACAGATCCACCACGCAGAAATTCTGCACCGTCTGGAAAAACTGAAAGAACTGATAAGACTCGAACGCCGCCTTCACATCGGCAAATACTTCTGTCATTCGGTGCAGCATGTACCGATCTAGCTCGGGCAGTTGGTCATAGGGCACTGAATCTTTCGCCGGATCGAAATCATGCAGATTCCCCAGCAAAAAGCGCGCCGTGTTGCGAATCTTGCGATACACATCCGACATCTGCTTTACATTGCGCATGCCCAGGCGCATATCGCCTGAGTAATCAACAGAAGACACCCACAGCCGCAGCACATCGGCTCCATACGGGGGCTCTTTCTTTTTGTTGTTACCACCCTCAATAATCACCTTCGGATCGACGCCGTTGCCCAGCGACTTACTCATCTTGCGCCCGTTCTCATCGAGCACGTAGCCATGAGTCAGCACCTGCCGATACGGTGCGTGGCCATTTGCTGCCACGCTAGTCAGCAGACTCGATTGAAACCAGCCTCGGTGCTGGTCCGATCCTTCTAAATACATCTCGGCTGGATAGTCCAACCCCTCTCGCTGCTTGACTACAGCAGGCCCAAGACGAACCAGAGTCAAACCACACATCCATGGTGTCCGTGCCTTTGACATAGGTCTTTCCATTGTTCTGATAAGACTCTGGCAGCAGCTCTTCTACGCTTAGCTCCCACCAGGCATCGCCGCCCTTTTCCGCCACAATCGCCTGGACATGGGCAATGGTTTCTTGTGTCATCAGCGGCTCACCCGTTTCTTCGTCATAGAACACCGGAATTGGCACCCCCCAGCTTCTCTGCCTCGAAATGCACCAGTCAGAACGCTCGGACACCATCGCAGTGATCCGATTTTTACCCTGCGCCGGAATCCACTTCACTTGATCAATCGCCTTGAGCGCGTCACCGACAAAGCCTTTGACAGAGGCAAACCACTGCTCTGTCGCTCGGTAGATCACTGGCTTTTTAGTGCGCCAGTCGTACGGATATTTGTGGTTATAAGGCTCATGCTTTAGCAATACTTTTTCTTCAGTGAGCGCCTCGATTAGCACATCGTTCGCTGTTTTTAGTACGTTCAATCCCTCAAAGCTGCCAGCTTCAGCGGTAAAATTGCCGCGTTCGTCTACCGGACATAAGATTGGCAGGCCCTCTCTTTGGCCAACGGTAAAGTCTTCTTGGCCGTGTCCGGGTGCGGTATGGACTAGGCCCGTGCCCGATTCGGTCGTGATGTAGTCGCCGCCGATAACGATAGGACTGACTCGGTTGAAGGTTTCTTCTTTGGTGGCTAGCGGATGACGGTAGGTCGTACCGGCTAGCGCCTCGCCTTTGATTTCGGCGATGACCTGCAAACCACTGCCAAAGGTTTTACCTAGCTTCTGGGCTAGCTCCTTGGCAACGATCAAATATTTGAATGGCTCACCCGAAGCGCTTTCTACGACTGCGTAGGTCAGATCAGCATTTACTGCGATCGCCACATTTGCCGGAATTGTCCAAGGCGTCGTTGTCCAGATGGCCACACCCAAACTTTCTAAGTAAGGCGATAGAACGGCCTGCGCCGATTCCGAAGCGCTAACGACTGGAAAAGCTAGATAGATACTCGGTGAGATATGGTCTTCTGGGTATTCCAGCTCCGCTTCAGCTAGCGCCGTCTGCGACGAGGGACTCCAGTGTACAGAGCGCAGCCCCCGGTAGATATGGCCGTTTTCTACCATCTTGCTAAACACACCGAGCTGCGCGGCTTCATACTCGGGCAGCAGCGTCATGTAGGGATGGTCCCAATCGCCCCACACGCCATATCGCTGAAAGCCTGCGCTCTGCTTTTCTATGGTTTCTAGGGCAAATTCTTTGGCGCGCGATCGCAATTTGATCGGCGTTAGCTCTCTTCGCTCAGCCGACTTCAGCTTTTGCAACACCTTTAGCTCGATCGGCAGACCGTGACAGTCCCAGCCCGGCACATAGCGAACCTTACGTCCCTGCAACATCTGATATTTATTGATGATGTCTTTAAGGATCTTATTCAGCGCGTGACCCATATGCAGATCACCATTTGCATAGGGTGGCCCATCGTGCAGAATAAACGGCTCGCCCGGACTGCTCTGTGCTAGCGTCTCGTAGATCTTCTTCTCTCGCCAATAGGCTTGAAGCTCTGGTTCGCGCTTGACCGCGTTAGCCCGCATGCTGAAATCAGTCTGAGGCAGTAGAACGGTTTCTTTGTAGCTTTTAGATTCACTCACAGGGGGTCACGGGTGTGCTTTGGAACGGGTGCGATGGAAGTGGTGCAATAGAATTGGTGTTAGCTAGAGATAATAGATTAAGACATTCTGCCTTGAAGTTTGGTCCGCTTCAAGTCAATCAATCCAATTACTGTCGTCCCAGTTACTGTCGTCACTGTCGGTTTGGATAGGCGGTGCCTCTCGGCGAGGAATATCAATCACTGGTTTGGATGGCTTTGGCTTTGTCATCGACTGGGCAACGTCTTTGAGCCAGTCGATGAGAATACCAGGCACTGCTAAAAGTGAAGGCTTTTCTCTTAGATGCTTCCTTTGAGACTGGTCTAGAGGCTCTGATGTCTTTAGCTCTAATGCTTTTACCTGTGCGGTAGTCGGTTGCGCTCTGGCTAAACCGGCTTCGTCTGGTTTCGGCCTCTCTAGGTCTAGCTCATCACTCCAGTCGTCTTCTCGCTTCAGATTTTTCGGCCCTAGAGTATCTGTTTCTAGCAACTTGGCCTGCGAAGTTTCCAGCTCTGAAGTATCTGGTTCAGCGGCCTCTATCCTAAACGCTTCGGACTCGACCGCTTCTGATTCAAGCCCTTTAAGCTTATCAACTTCGGGCTCAAGTGCCTCGGTCTCGGCTTCTGCGAGTCTGGAGGCTGTCGGATTGGCTAATTTCGTTTGTTTGTATGGTGAGGACTTCTGCGATCGCAGACGGCGGATCAATTGGCTCCAACTCCATAGCAGCCGTCTCTAGTGCCTCTACCAAAGTTTCTGATATCTCCGGCGCTGCGCTTTCTAAAACGCCGTCTTCAACAAACTCATAATCATACAGTGGTCGCCTACGAGGATCCAAGCTTTGATTGAGTCCCTGACGCAGCCGATCAGTAGAAGGACCAGTCAGAGGCCGATCTTTTAGCGTGGCAGGCCGTACCGTTTCGACTGGCGCAATCCGCAGCTGATTTAATCGACTCTTCGCCCAGGCTCCCACCACTTCTGGCGTCAGGACAACCGGCGTCTGCTGATGAATAGGCGTTTTCTCTCTGCGCACTGATAGCGTCTGCCAACCTAGCCCAGCCAATAGGATCACCGATATGCCCTGACCAAGTAGAACAATCGGCGTCACCTGCTCAGCGCCAAACCACAGATTCGCCGCATACAGCAGTCCTAGCCCGCTCCACACCCAGTCAGAACGACGGTGCACTTCCGGATACAAGAACGCCGCCATATAAAAGATAAAGCTGCCAATTCCTAACAGCGCAGCCAGAACATTTGCGAGCATCGCCAACCGCTTACGAACCCTCACTATTGTGTCGGATCGAGGTCAATTTGACACTATAGCTTTCTGCCCTTCGCTTACTACACTAAGAGAAGCTACACCCCGGATTCCGTAGCGCGAAGGGCTACAGCAAAGGGCGAATGCATCCGCCCTTTGCTATACACAATACTCAGCTAGCAATCACTGAGCAGGCCAACGGTGACTGAGCAACGCCGAAGTCACACCGCGCCAGAGTCTTTACTAAAGAGCACCATCACTGTCTTGATGATTAGCTGAACGTCATACATTAGGCTCCACTTGCGCTGATACTGCAAGTCCAAGCGAATCACATCCTCAAACTTAGTGACAGTAGAGCGGCCGTTGACCTGCCACTCGCCCGTCATTCCCGGCTTAACGTTGAGCCGCTGCCACTGCGAAACTTCATACTGCTCGATCTCATCTGGCGTAGGGGGACGCGTACCGACTAGGCTCATGTCACCTTTGAGCACATTCCAAAACTGAGGAAATTCGTCTAAGCTCGTGCGGCGCAAGAACTTGCCAATTTTTGTGACACGAGGGTCGTTATCGTTTTTGAACAGTGGCCCTTCTACCTTGTTGGCGACTTCCTGCTTACGCGCCTCAGCGTCTGTTACCATCGAGCGGAATTTCCAGATCTTGAAGCGCTTACCCATCCAGGAGCAGCGAATCTGACTAAAAAAGATAGGACCGCCATCGTCTAGTTTAATGATGATACCAACCACCACATAGAGCACAGCGGTAATCGCTAGACCGACTAATGCACCTACAATGTCCATCGCTCGCTTTGCTTTTGAGCGGACAGATGGGTGCGTTTCAGGCCGATTTTCTAGCGCGTTCTTCATCCGAGACGGGCGCACAGCCTGTCTCTGTCTTACAGCAACATCCTCTGGGGCGACGGCTTCTTTGATAGAAAATACCTTGTCTAGCTCTGTTAGCGACAGCGCCATCATCACCTGCGGACGGACGTTAATTAGGTGAAGCTGCGCTGACTTTGACTGACAGAGTTTGTGACAAATGACTAGCGCACCAATACCGCTACTGTCTATAAACTGAGTCTCAGCGAAATCAAGCACAATTTCTTTTAAATTTGGCCCTTGCTCGAACGCCTCCTGACAGCTTCGCTTGAAAGCGACAGCTTCAACAACAGTAAAGGCGTGGGTGAGACGAATCGTGCCCACTGATTCGCAAAGAGCGGTGTCAAAGATGACCTGACTAGAAGAGGTCGTAGTGCTGTCTTGGCGGATCATAGTAGGGATTTATAAGAAGTTACGGCGACCAAGGCTCAAAGTCTAAGGGAGTGTTTCAAGAATTAGGAACAGGCACATGCTCATAGCTTCCTGGAGGGAAACAGCCCCTGTCAATGCAAATTTCGCGTAGATCTTTATCTACCAAGGATGCATCGATAATAGCTCGGAGTACTTTTGTCAGTAGATTCTACACTTCGACTTTTCAATATCTGCATGAATCAGGTAGATATTTATCTTCATTAGGTAAATCTATTGACAAAACTGAAAATATGTTCAGCTTTGCACTATCCTCTGTTTTTCTTTTACATGAAAAAACCGCTAGATCATCAGTGCAGCTACTGCCGTTTTGTAGATAGCTTCATGAAGTAAACAGATTCAGTAAAAATTTCTATCGAAGTGGCCACCAAGAAACCTTATCCCTAGTAGCGCCGTAGACTGCCTTCATACCTTCGGGATCAGACACTTGAACTAGATCTGTTGCAGTTTCTGTTTTGGTGTTGGCTTTGACTAGGTTCACTTTGGTCATGCCTTTGAGCACCTGCTCTACGGTGCGATGGTTGAGCTGGCAGGCCCTGGCAATAATATCGATCGGTAGATCAAAGCTGTAGATACCGTTTTGATCGGGCTGAGCACCTAGCGATCGCTCCTGATAGATCAAGGCTCGCAGCAGTGCGGCTACTGCCTGAGGAGGATAAGTGCTGCAATTGAGCAGGTGATAGCGAAACTTCTCACGGAGCTCAAACAGTAGCGTATACCGCTGCTGAAATTCAGCGCTGCTTTGGCACAGTGATTGGATAATCGTCTGAGGAATCTTGACGACATCGGTTGTTTTATATGCCTCTACTAGGCTGGGAAACCCGTAGTAAATCTGGCCGTAGCTGACGTTTAGATTCAGCATGCCAAAGCAGCCTCCTGAATAGATCAGCGCAATCACACGATCAAGCGGTGCGCTGCGAATGATCACCGGACCGCCCGCCAGAATGACATACAGATCGTTTATTGGGGCATCTGGTAGATGCGCTGTATAAATCGGTCGACTAGCATACAGCTTTTCTAAGACGCAGGTATCTGGATTTAGCTGTTGAGAAAGTGCTTTAGCGTCTAGCCCTCGAAACAAGAAGCAGTGTTGAGTAAGGCTGCTTGCCCAATCAGCAGCGGTCTGCATGTTTTTTTGGGTCACTGGAATACAACCTGCCAAGGCTTTCTTTTTCATTCTGCCACGCAGCTCAGCAGGATTTAGCGTTTTTTTTAGTTGAATCTGAAAACATTTTTGATTCAATTACATTTTTACAGAGTAGAATTTTGGACAGCTCACTATTTCAATTAGCTTTTGAGGCTTAGTTTATGAGTGCATGGCAGTTGTTGATGCGGCGATCGCAAGTTTCTAAAAGAATGGACCTGGTTCTATGGATCGGGATCGGATTTGTGCTCAGTGTGGTGTGTGCCCTTTTACTCGATCAGAACTTGATGGGTATGTCCTGGCAGGCTTGGCTGGCGATCGCAACGGTCTGTGCTGCTTTTCTAGGAAATGCATTGACTACCCTGCCTGCGGACATCGTGTTTCTAGGCGCGGCGGCAGTTTTATTCCTCAGCGGCGTACTAGACGAAAAAGCAGCCCTAGCTGGCTTTAGCAACTCGGGGATGATTACGGTTGGCGTACTCTATATCGTGGTTGCTGGGTTGCAGCAGACGGGCGCTCTACAGTGGGTCTCTCAACAGGTCTTGGGAATGCCTAAAACGCCCAGCAAAGCTCTGGTTCGGCTGATGCTACCGGTGATTGGAGCGAGCGCGTTTCTCAACAACACACCTGTAGTTGCCATGTTTATTCCAGTGGTGAATGACTGGTGCCGCAAGCTGCGCTTTAGCCCGTCTAAGCTAATGATTCCGCTTAGCTACGCGGCGATCTTTGGCGGACTCTGTTCTCTAATTGGGACTAGTACCAACCTAGTTGTCAACGGATTGTTGATTGATGCGACGGGGACTAGCGGGCTGAAGATGTTTGACATTGCCTGGATTGGCCTACCCTGTGCGCTGTTTGGATTTTTGTTTTTGTTTTTGACACAGTCGTGGCTGCTGCCAGATCGCCAGCCTGTGCTCAGCGAGACCGATGACTTGCGAGAGTACACCGTAGAGATGCGGGTGGAGCCTGGCAGTTCGCTAGTCGGCAAAACGGTGGAGAAAGCTGGACTGAGACATCTGCCAAATCTATACCTGGCAGAAATCTATCGAGGAGAGCAGGTGCTGCCAGCGGTGGGGCCACAAGAAGTGCTGGTGGGCGACGATCAGCTATTGTTTGTCGGCGGAGTCGATTCTATTCTAGATTTGCAGCGTATACGAGGGCTGCTGCCTGCGACCGATCAGGTGTTCAAGCTCGATAGCCCTAGGGCAGAGCGGAGCTTGATCGAGGTGGTCGTCTCTAATACCTGCCCGCTGGTAGGACAGACGATTCGCGAAGGTCAGTTTCGGACACGCTACAGCGCGGTTGTGCTAGCAGCAGCTCGTAATGGCGATCGCCTCGCTGGCAGAATTGGCGACATTCGTCTTCAAAGCGGTGACACGCTCTTATTAGAAGCGCCTTCGACCTTTTTAGATGAGCGTAGAATTTCTCGCGACTTTTATCTAGTCAGTGGCATTCCCAATTCTGAACCCATGCGGCACGGGCGATCGCGCATTGCTTTCATCCTTACGCTGGCGATGGTGCTACTCGCGGCATTTGGTTGGCTAAGTATGCTACAGGCAGCGGTGCTCGCAGCAGTGGGAATGATTATGCTGGGCTGCTGTTCGCCTGCTCAGGCCATGCGCAGCATTGACTGGTCGGTGCTGCTAGTAATTGCGGCAGCGCTGGCGTTAGGCGAAGGACTCAATGCAACCGGAGCGGCTGAGGCGATCGCCAATAGCGTCATTGGTATGGCAGGCAGCAATCCTTGGCTATCCCTAGTGGCGGTGTACGCAGTGACCACCATACTCACTGAAATCGTGACTAACAACGCGGCGGCGGCGCTAGTTTTCCCGATTGCGCTATCTTTGGCCACTCAGCTTGGCGTTAGCTACATGCCGTTTGTGGTCAGCATCATGGTGGCTGCCTCTGCCAGCTTTGCCACACCCATCGGCTATCAGACCAACCTCATGGTAGCCGGACCCGGTGGCTATAAATTCGCTGACTTTATGAGAATAGGCATTCCCCTGAATCTGCTGTACGGAATTGTGACTGTGGTGATTGCACCGCTGGTCTATCCTTTTTGACTCGATCCTCTGTCTCGTTTTAGACTAGATCTTCAGCTAGCAGCCCGGTTGACTACTGATTAGCGCGAGCAGAAGATCAGTCGTTAGACACTACTGAGTAGACGCGTAGCCTACTGCCTTAGGTCGTTTTCTCGCTGTTTTGGCTGCGGTAGCTTGAGAATCCGCAGCCAATTCGAGACACTTTCAAGCATGTCAGATACGGCAAGTGTTTCTATCATCATTCCTACGCTAAACGAGTCAAAGACGCTAGCTAGAACGCTGCGGCAGCTAACGGTACTCGATCCACCCGCAAAGGAAGTGATTGTCGTAGATGGTGGTAGCCAGGACGATACGGTGGCGATCGCTCAAGACTGTCAGACTGCCAAACCCACAGCTATAAGACCACCATTATTCTCGCCACGCAGGCAGGACGGTCTACACAGATGAACCTCGGTGCTGAACAGGCAAGCGGGGATATTTTATGCTTTTTGCACGGCGATACGATTGTGCCGGTGACGTTGTCAGCGTGATGGTGAACACCTTGAGCGATTCTGCCGTGGCCTGCGGCGGATTTATCTCGCTAATGAGAGGAGAGACAACCACTCGCTGGGCCACTTCACTGCACAACAGTCTCAAGACTTACTACGCGCCGCTGTTGTTTCGCCCTCGCCTTTTCTTTCAAAAAGGATTGAGGCTGCTGTTTGGCGATCAGGTGATGTTTTGCCGAAAATCAGATTTCACTGCCTGCGGTGGGTTTGATAGCGCGATCGCCATCATGGAAGAGGCCGATTTATGCATTAGGCTGACGCAAAAAGGACGGATCAAGCAGGTCAATCGCACTGTCGAATCGTCGGACCGCCGGGTAGCGCAGTGGGGCCCTGTAAAGGCAAACTTGATTTACCTATCGATTGGCTTTCTGTGGGGCGTAGGCGTTTCTTCGACAACGCTCAGCCAGTTCTACAAAAACGTTCGCTGATCGTTGAGCTGCCAGCTATAGGGCAAATAGACCAGACTAGCGGCGGCTGGAATGGTCGTTTCCGGTAAGTAACCCTGAATATAGCTAGCGACAGAACCCGCCTGGGCCACAAAATCTTTCTCATACCAACGGAAGATCTTGCTGCAATAGAGCGTATTGCCCACTGCGTCGTAGCTGACTTTAGCGGAGTTATTGATAAAGCGCTGTGCGTCTGCCTCTAGTTGATCTGAGACGAGTTCAGGCGTGTATGCCTCGGCGCGCAATAGCGGACAGCTCGTAGCCGCGCAGACCAGCGCAAAATGGATACGCGGCTCATCGTAGCGATCGCGCAAGATACCGTGTTCAATATTGTCCAGACTCAAAGAGCGATCGCCCAGGCTATAGACAGGCCGCTTGAAGAACAATGCAAAGCTTGCCCAGTTCGGAACGCCGAGAATCTCCGGGCGAATTGAGTCAATTGGATACTTTTGCAGTACCTGTCTGATGACTAGAGCGTTGTAGAGATTGATCAGGTAGGCGATCGCACTCTCTCTGATCAATAGAATCTAAATCAGCAGAGCGAATGCTATCTAGCCATTTGTCTAGCGCTCCAGCTGATTCTTTTTGCCAGCGGGCATAGTCCACCTTTCCCTCGGCGACATAGGTTCGCAGCATCTGCGACCAGGGTGTAAAGTCAATCAAAGCAATCTTCCTCTCGCATTTCAAAGCAAGTCGACTATGAACGGGTTCTCATTATTCTCATCCTACGTGCGTAGCTTAGCGTGGAAAAGAATTAAGCGCTGGGTAAGAGAGTCTTTTCCAACGGTTCCGACAATTTCTACAGCAGAACTAGCAGACCAGTTAGAGCAACTGTCAGCTCCTCCAGTCTTAGTCGATGCTCGCGAACCAGAAGAGTTCGCGCTGAGCCATCTACCGAATGCGTATCAGGCACAAACAATCGCAGAGGTTGTGCAGGCAGGTATCACTAGAGATATGTCAGTGGTTGTCTATTGTTCTATTGGCTATCGTTCAGCCAGATTCGCGCAGGCGCTCAATGAAGTAGGCTACCAAGCTACGAACTTAGAAGGGTCTATCTTCCAGTGGGCAAACGAGGATAGACCCCTAGTCACTAACCGGAATGGACAGGTAGTCTCGACTGACGAGGTACATCCCTACGATACGCTCTGGGGCCTGTTGCTAGAGCCAAAATGATTGCATCGAATATGCCCGTAATATAAAAAGGCAGTTCAGCAAACCGTTACTATGCCATCGCCTCTAGAGCGTGTCTCTACTCCTGTGTCCAAGCTGCCGATGAACCCAAGGCGGCTGCGGCTCTATGCTAGTGAAGGTGAACCGCGTCACGCTACCTGGCTAGAGCTATTTTTTGATCTGGTATTTGTACTGACGATGGCGGAGCTGGCGCATCTGCTACACGGCCATCCAGACTGGGGTGGAATTATTAGCTTTGCGGTGCTGTTTGTTCCGGTTTGGTGGCTGTGGATTGACTTTAGCTACTACGCCGATCAGTTCGATGTAGATGAGGGGATTTATCGCCTGATCTACTTTGGCATTATGTTTGGCATTGTGGTGCTGGCACTGACCATTCCCGAGGCGCTGGGCGTAGGCTCGACTAATTTTGCAGCGGTGTACGCGGCGCTGCGGCTGGTAATTATTGGCCTGTATATGCAGGCATGGCGACTGGTGCCTCAATCACGTGAGCTGACGAGCCGATATGCGATGAGTTTTTCTATAGCGTTCTTTCTTTGGCTGGTTTCAATTGGGGTACCCGGTCCCGCTCGGTTTTGGCTGTGGGCGATCGCACTTCTAATCGAAATCAGCAACGGCCCGATTACCTACCTGACTATCCGCCACGTCCCAGTCCAGGAATCCCATATGGACGAGCGATTTGGTCTATTTGTGATCATCGTTCTAGGTGAGGCGATTATTGCGGTGGCCTCCGGTGTGGCCGATACCGACTGGCAATGGCAGAACGTGCTGACAGCGACCAGCGGATTTGTCGTAGCGGTCAGCCTGTGGTGGATGTACTTTGAGCGCGCAGAAGAATCCACTATCAACCAGGCACTGCGCGGCGGCAAGATGGCTCTGCTGCGCTCTTATGTTTACGGCTACAGCCATGTATTCGCCTTCATGGGAATCGTGGCGACCGGAGTCGGTATCCAGTTTGCAATCGAAGCGGCGTCCGGAGAAGCGTTTACCCTGCCGATGCAGAGCACGCTATGTGGCGGAATTGCTGTCTTTTTGATTGGCGTGACTACTTTACAGTGGGCATCGCCGACTTGCCTGCCGAGAAAGGCAATTTTGGGGCGATCGCTCCTAGCTGTTTTCTCTCTTTGTTCAATCGCTTTGAACGCTTTGATCTCTCCTATTGTTATTGTTGTACTGATGGCAGCACTGCTAATCACGCTCAACAAGGTAGACGGTCTGCCGCTAGTGAAAGGCTAGGTGAAAGTCCGTTGTATGGGCGTAGCACGCTAGACCTCTACTCATCACTCATGAGCTGGCTCATCTTCTGTAAATTGAGCACTTCATTGAGCGTGGCTTCGTCCATTAGCTCATTTTCTAGAACAAGCTGGCGAAGCGGCTTACCCGTTTCTAATGATTCCTTGGCGATCGCAGCCGCATTCAAATACCCAATATGCGTATTCAGCGCCGTCACTAGGGCCAGACTCCCTTCCGCATAGTCCATACAGCGCTCAGGAAAAGCGGTAATTCCTTGCAAACACTTTTTATCGAGGGCTTCAACGGTATTACCCAGAATCTCAATGCTGTGGATCAAGTCATAGGCAATTAGCGGCATCATCACATTTAGCTCTAGCTGTCCGGCCTGCGCGGCTAGGGCGATAGCCTGGTCATATCCCATCACCTGAAAGCAGACCATTGAGGTCATCTCTGCCATCACCGGATTGTACTTTCCAGGCATGATGGACGATCCAGGCTGCACTGGGGGCAGTTGAATTTCTTTTAATCCAGTTTTGGGACCAGAATCAAGCAAGCGCAGATCGTGAGAGATTTTCACTAGATCTTGAGCTAAGTTTCGCAAGGCGCTGCTAACCGCGACAAAAGGAGCCATACTCTGCATCGCCGCCATTAGATGAGGCGCGCTAGTTACAGGCTGCTGTAGAAAATCGCTCAAGATCTCAGCTACACGAAAGCGATACTGCGGATGCGTATTTAGCCCGGTGCCAGTCGCACTACCGCCCAAGCCAATCACAGCTAGCTCAGCGGCAGCCGCTTGGATTCGCTGCTGGTGACCGCTCAGAATATGCTCCCAGGCTCGAAAGCCTTCGCCAAGTCGGACCGGGACGGCGTCTTGCATATGGGTGCGGCCCGAGCGGACGATGTCTTGGAATTCGGCGGCTTTGGCTTTGACGGTGGCGATCGCACCTGCCAAGGCCGGATACAGTGAATGCTCAAGCGCCAGAATTCCACCCACTCGAATCGCTGTGGGAATCACGTCATTAGTCGACTGACCATAGTTGACATGATCGTTAGGACTGACTCGGCTGTAGTTCCCCTTTGCATCACCTAGTATTTCTAAGGCGCGATTAGACAGCACCTCATTCACATTCATATGGTGGGAAGTGCCCGCACCCGCCTGGTAGATATCAACCACGAACTGATCGCGCAGCTCGCCTCTAAGGATTTCGTCTACGGCCTGGACAATCGCATCGCCGATGTCGGTAGGAATGCAGCCTAATTCTTGGTTGGCGATCGCAGTGGCCTTTTTGATGAGTAAGCAGGCATCTACATAGGTAGGCAGCGGCCGCAGTCCACTGATCGGAAAGTTCTGTATTGCTCTCAGCGTCTGAATTCCGTAGTAGGCGCTCTCTGGAATTTCTAGCTCTCCCATAGAATCTTTCTCGATCCGGGCTTTGTGAGCGGTTTCTACCATGATGATTACTGCGGGTTGCGAGTTACTAAGGGTTGACTCTATGCCTGGGCAGTCCTTTTGGACAATACCTAACCTTCCAGATTCTAGAATGCTACTGAACAACACGCATCAAATTACGCCGGGAACAATGGTAGAGGTCCGGCTACTGGCTATTAGCCCAAACAGCCAGTAGCATCTTTTTATACTCGGTATTATGCAGTGACTTCTTCTTTTAGTTCCAGTGGTTCTAGCGATGCTAAAACGCTGATAAAACAAGGTTTCTCATGTCTGAATAGAGGCAGGCGTAGGGAGGCGCTTGATGTTTTGAGTCAGGCGATCGCACAAGACAGCAAAGATGCAACAGCCTGGTTCTACCGGGCACAGACTCATATTCAAATTAAATCTTACGATGCGGCGCTTAAAGATCTTCGTATTGTGTTGCAGATAGACCCCACCCACTCAAAGGCATGGCATGCCCAAGGGGTGGCAAGGGCTAAGCTGCGGCTGTATCCTTCAGCGATTGACAGCTTCGAGCGGGCGATCGCCTACGAGCCGAATGATGACAAAATCTGGTACAACCGGGGCCAAGCACTGCTGAAGCTAGAACAATTTGATGAAGCTTTGAAGAGCTTTGATCAAGCTATAGAAATCAAGGCGGATAAGCATCGCACCTGGTATAGCAAAGCTCTAGCACAAGCAGCGCTAGAACAGATTTCGGCATCAATCAGCAGCTTAGACAGAGTGGTACAGCTAAAGGACGACTGTCACTACGCCTGGAACTACAGAGGCACTTTACTCAATCGTCTTTTCAAACACCAGGCGGCGCTAGAAAGCTTCGAGCAGTCCTTAGCGCGTCGCCGTCTTAATCCAAACGCGCTGTACGGCATTGCTTCTAGTCATGCTCTGCAAAATGATGTAGAGACAGCGGCTCTCTATCTCAGGCAGGCCGTTCAGATCAATCCTCACATCTACAGTTTGATGGCCCGCAATGACGTTAACTTTGAACCCATTCGCAACTGTCCGGAGATCAGCAGCATCCTTTGGGGCTAACAAATAGTCAGCAGACGCTATGCTACAAACATCGCGCTAGCTGCCAAACGAAATTGTCCGGTTCATGTCTAGAACTCCAACCCTAAAATTTGATCGGGGAACATTGGTTTTACATCCGCCACCGAGGGGAAAGGCATGGATTGACTATGCAGTTTGGGACGATCGCATTGAGCGGTTTCGAGTGCCTGCGGACCAGTATCGGCTACTAGTCTCCGCGCTGCGGGCAGAAGGTGTGCGCTTTGAAGATAAGGTGCAAGCGTTTGAACCGCTCGAGCTGCAAGATAATTTAATGCTAACGCCCTATGACCATCAGCAAGAAGCGCTAGACGCCTGGAAGCAGGGAGAACGACGCGGCGTCGTAGTTTTGCCAACGGCGGCGGGAAAGACGTATTTAGCTCAAATGGTGATGGCAGCAACGCCGAGACGAACGCTGATTACTGTCCCAACTTTAGATCTGATGCATCAGTGGTATGCGGATTTGGAAGCGGCATTTCCAGGCGTGGAGGTTGGTTTGCTAGGGGGTGGGTCGCGCGATCGCACCCCCATTCTGGTCGCCACCTACGACAGCGCCGCCATCTACGCCGAAGATCTCGGTAGCCAGTACGCGCTGCTGATCTGCGATGAATGCCATCACCTGCCCAGCGACTTTCATCGCTGCATCGCCGAGTATTCCATCTCGCCCTATCGCCTGGGGCTGACGGCTACACCCGAGCGCACCGACGGTCGGCATGAAGATCTAGACACTCTGCTCGGTCCGGTAGTGTATCGGCGCACGGCAGCAGAGCTATCGGGGACCGCGCTAGCGCCGTATCAGGTGGTGCAGCTAAAGGTGCAGCTAAATCAGGAAGAGCGCGATCGCTACGACAGCCTACAGCAGCAGCGCAACGACTTTCTTAAAGCCTCCAATATTTGGCTTAGCAGTGCCGAGGGCTGGCAAAGGTTCGTTCAAGCCAGCGCTCAGTCGCCTGCGGGTCGCCGCGCCATGATCGCCCATCGAGAAGCCAAAAATATTGCCTTGGGCACCGCTGGCAAACTGTCTCTATTAGAAAAAATCCTCAAGCAGCACTATCCAGAACGCACGCTCATCTTTACCAACGACAACGCCACTGTTTACAAAATCTCTCAAGAATTTCTCATTCCGGCAATCACCCACCAGACTCCTGTTAAAGAAAGACACACCATCTTGCAAAAGTTTCGCAGCGGTGACTACAGCGTGATTGTAGTTTCCCACGTACTAAACGAGGGTGTGGACGTGCCCGACGCGCGAATCGCCGTTTTGCTATCTGGCAGCGGATCTACTCGTGAATATATTCAGCGGCTCGGTAGGGTACTGCGTAAAGGTAGTGATGGCAAAGTTGCGCTGCTGTACGAGGTAGTTGCAGAACAGACGAGCGAGGAAGGTGTGTCTAGACGAAGAAAGCAGCAGCCCGCTACAGAACCAGTCTCGTCAGCCGATCGGCAGCTTTCTTTGGTGCCCGATTTGACTGGACAGGGTAAGAAGCAAGATGGGAATCGAGATGGGGTGCGATCGCCCTATCCAACTAAAAGAAGAAAGCCGGACTCCCTACCCATCGCCGCAGAAGAATCTCCACAGTGGCCCGATCAGCAAATCTGAAGACGAATAGGAACATTCGCTGACCAGGTAGCGCAACGCGCTGTCTCCCTACTGCCATTCATAGACCTGATTCATGCTGTCAGTCGCCTGATAAAAAGCCGCTATCTGGTCACTAGAGAGCACCTCTCGCCATTTTTGATTCAGCCTAATCCCGAAGCTTTGCTTTGGCTGAGCCTCATTCTGGTACTTCTGCACAGAAGCGCGAGTGCCGCTATTTCCAGAAATCGTATGGTGCTGATGCTGCCAATAGCTGAGCATATCCGGCTGAAAGTCAATCGCTAGCCAGTCGCAGAGCGTCCGAGTCACTGCCTCTGGATTTGTCGCAAATTCTTCATATCTCAGCCTAATCTTCTCACCAGAAAAACCCTCAAAGAAGTTATTTTCATTCGTGACCCTCTCCTGCCAAAGCTGACCAAACTGCTGGCCAAACTGCTGTGGCGTCAGTCCGTGATACTGCTTTCGCCTGGAGTAAGAGCTCATCACCGCTCTCCCATCTCGAATCAGGTGAATTAGATAGGGCGACAGATTTTCATCAAACTCTCTAGCGGCTAGCTTCTTTTCTAACCACCACACCGTTTTAGTAGAATCTATCAAAACACTTTCTTCTACCCTAGAAGCAATCAAAGAATAAGGATTAAACACAGCGTCCGTCTTTAGCGCTCTGCGAACCTGTTTCTCAACTTTCAGCGGAATAAATCGATGCAGTCGCCGTTCGGCAAATCCCTGCGACAGCGCCCGCAAGTCTTGCTCAGAGAACCGATGATTCCAAAGACTACAATCGTCTGCGCACACAGAGCAGATCGGCTTATTCCTTCGATAAAAGTCAGGCAGATTGCTAATTTCACCCAGCGATAGGCACTGCGAATGTCCACCAAGCACCAGCGTTAGCAGCGTAGAGCCACAGTGCGCCGTGCCCATAATAAAGACAACCTGCTGCTTTGGTTTAACACTCATTTTGCGTTCCGCCCTGTGACTTTTTTCTACGACTTTTTATCGCTACTTCCTACAGCAGGTTGCCCATATCAAGCCGCTCTGACGATACAATCAACACTGTTCAACTCTCCTTATCGCCTTGGCAAAACAGCGTATCGACACCCTTCTAGTAGAGCAGGGCCTCTGCCCCTCCAGGCAGCAGGCTCAGCGGTTGATCAGAGCTGGGGAAGTGAAAATCTCCCAGCAGATAGTCGATAAGCCCGGTACCCTAGTCGCCGCTGACTCTGTAATTGAGCTAAAGCAGAAGCCACCCTTCGTCTCTAGAGGCGGCGAAAAGCTAGCCAAAGCGCTGAAGACGTTTGATATCCAAGTCGAAGGAAAAGTCTGTCTAGACGGTGGAATCTCAACGGGTGGCTTTACCGACTGCCTGCTACAGGCAAAAGCTCAGCAGGTCTACGGCGTCGATGTCGGGTACGGGCAGGTTGCTTGGGAGATTCGACAGAATCCCAAAGTCGTCCTAAAAGAAAGAACAAACATCCGCCATCTAACCTCAGCCGAGCTTTATGACGGTAAAGAGATCGCCACGCTTGGTGTAATGGATGTCTCCTTTATCTCTTTGGTGAAGG